>CAVWHV010000009.1:0-400178 GCA_963754725.1 uncultured Planctomycetaceae bacterium | reverse complement strand
TCTTTCATGCAACGCACGACTGAGTGACGTGATGCGTGGGACTTCAATGTGCAGGTAGGCCCCATTCCGACAGGAGGTCAGAGCGGAGCGAGTATCAGTACGTCGAATTCCGAGCCGTTGACAAGCCATTGACGGATTCGCCACTGAAGTTCGCACAGAAGCAATCGACTGTGCGCGGGAGATTTGCGCTGGTCATTTCGGAACGAATATCACTACGGCGACTTCCGCGGCGACGTGAACGGTTTGCTCCGAAGCGGCTACGACGTCTTCTTGCATTATGCCAACTTCGGCATTCGGACAGTCGCGTTCCGGTTGCCGACGGGATTGCCTTTTCCGAAACGTCTGTGGTGCCGTTACATCGGTACCGGTGAACTTCGATGGGAAAAAGAGCGAAAAGGAGAGGCCGGAATCGTGGTACTCCGCCCCTATCACGAACCCGGCGAGACCGAAGAACTCTGGGACCTCGATGATTACATGGAAGAATTGGTCCCGATTCGCAACCAATTGGTGACGGGCGACCTGCGCGCGTTGTATGCACTTTGGCTTTGTGCCGCGATGGACGACGATTCCGTTGATCGCGACATCGTGGAACCTCCCGTACCCGCCGGGCTTTCCCAGTGTGCTCAAGCCTTTGGCTCGCTGTTGGAGTTTTTCGGCCTCGATCCACTCATGCTCGTCGCTGCAGCGGAAGGAACACCTGCGGCTCCAAATCGAGCGTCCGATGATCAGCAACGCAGGGAATGGGTGGAACAACTCAGCGAGACAGAATCAAAGGACTTGCTGCATCGGTTTCTGGCCGACAATCCCAACACCGTCAAGGCCGAGACGCTTGCAGCCATCCAGAACCGTGCCGAGTCGCCTGATTGGCCGACGAGTTCGTTGGGCCGCTCGTTCCAAATGCTGCTTGACAGGACGCAGCAGCTTCGAGCTGACCACGAGGCAAAACAGCAGAAGAAACGAGCCGCCGCAGAGAAACGCAAGGCGGCCAAAAAGGAACGAGAGCGACAAGACCGAATGAAGGAAATGGTCAAGAAACCGCAACCTTGGCTACGGGAAGCATCGAGGCTCGTTGATGAACGGGGAACCGCGAACTACAAAGCTGCGGCCGAACTCCTTGCCGAGCTTCGTGAGGCAATCGGTGGTGGCGAAGGAAAGAGAATGACGCGCAAACATGCTGCTCGTCTTGTCAAACAGCATCCGACATTAGGCCATCTGAAGTCATCACTGCGCAAACGCGGATTGTTGGGTTGAACGCAAATGGGTCGCAGTCGAAAGAGAAAACACCTTGCGCCCCGCTGCAAATGCATGAAGCGACCTGCACGATTGCAATCCGCGGTGGCATGGTTGAAGCAGTACAGCGGAACAAATGTCCTGCGCGGGTACTGCAAGTATTACGGCATCGATTGGCGATGTGCCGCGATAGAAATGAAGCAATTGGGCATTCATTTGGACCCAGATTATCTGAAGCAGCGGGAGATTGCCGAACAGCAACTCGCAATTTCACGAAAGAAACGTCACGAGGCACGCGCGGAGGACGGCTTATCCGATCGTTGGTATGCGTACGACTCCCCACTGGATGCATACCTCGCCGAGGACTACGCCGCCCTGTATGCCATGGAATGCGAACGCGACTCGCAGCGAAGCGATGAATACACGCAATGAACAGAGTATCCGGAAGGCAAATATGTGCGGAAGAGACTTGATCGCTGGATCGCCATAGCGGAAGAGAAAGGGGGCGGATGAATCAATACACGGCGCTGGGTGAGGATCGTTCACGGCGTGCGATCACGCAAACTGAAAGGAACCCGATGGTAGATTTCACATCGACGCAGGGCCGATATCTTTCGTTCATTCATGCCTACACCAGCCTTCACGTTCGTCCACCTGCCGAATCGGAAATTGCGGCCGCGATGTGTGTCTCGCCGCCGTCGGTGAACCAAATGGTCAGGACGCTGGAGAAGAAAGGACTGATTCTCCGTCAGCCAGGCGTGTCCCGGTCGATCCAGGTACTGGTCCCCGAAGATGAAATTCCACCTTGGCGAAAAGGCGGCGGCAAGAGCAAGCGGCCCCAGCCAGCCAGCAAACGCACAAAGCCCCAACCGACTGCTCCCGCGTCCCCGCCGACGAATCTGTACGTGCTCGCGGTGTATCTGATGGGCGGGCCTGTGAGCGAGAAGGTCGCTAACAAAGAAATCAGCCGCGTGATCGAAGTCCGCGGCGATCAGACGCTTCAGCAACTCCATGAAGCCATTTTTCAGGCTTATGACCGCTGGGATGAACACCTGTACGAATTCCAGTTCGGCCGCCGCCCCTTCGACCCGGATGGTCCCAATTACGGACTTCCCGCAGGAAAGAAACGGAACCACCACTCCAGCAAATCTGTCGGAAGGAATCGGCGTAACCGCTATGCAATACTGAGTTTAGGCGAAACGAAAAACGGCCCTCTCGGACACCTCATTTTCAATATTTTACAGGGAACCGAATGGAGTACCACCAATTCTCGGACAGTTCTCGGACGCCGTGTTCTCAATGGTCACGCTCTTGCCGGTCAGGCGGCAATCCGCAGAAAGCCATTGGCGATCTGCGCAACATGAACGATAATTCTGAGAGAGGAGATATGAGAATGGCGACGACTGACAAATCTACGCTGTATGACGAATTGCTTGACCTGCTGACAGAAGAAGCGAACGGGGATCGATTAGCCGCATTCCGTCTCCCGCCAGAAAAGCAAAATCGCCTTGAATTGTTATTGAAAAAGAATGCAGACGGATCCATGTCTGCTGACGAACGCGGCGAACTTGAAGAATACGAGCGTCTTGAGCATCTCGGTCGAATGCTCAAAGCTCGCCTTCGTCAGAAGAAGAATTCATGACTGCCAGGCCTTCGGCCGATCTGCGCCGACAAGTCATTCGACGAGCTGGCAACCGATGTGAGTATTGCCTCATTCACCAGGATGATGCCATCGCCAGCCACCAAACCGATCATGTGATTGCTGACAAGCACGGTGGTCCAACAACTCTGTCAAATCTCGCTCTGGCATGCATCCTCTGCAACATTCGCAAGGGAAGTGACTTGAGCTCGGTTGATCCTGAAACGAACGACGTAATGCCTCTTTTCAATCCTCGAACGCAGCACTGGGAAGATCATTTCCGGTTTGAAGACACGTCGATAATAGGGCAGACTCCGGTGGGACGTGCCACCGTGAGGCTTCTGCAACTGAATTCAGTTGAGCGTTTGGCTGAACGGCGAGAACTAGCCAAAGCAGGCAGGCTGCCAACAGCCCGTTAAGACGTATCGCTGAACATGCTCTCGGCCCCACAATCACTGGGCCTTTGTCGCACCTCTACCTATCCTTCCTTGAGACTCTCGTCTCGCGAACTACAGACCCGAAACCACTCGCTCGAAAGGAGTCACCATGTCACCCCGCAAGAGAGCTGCAACACCGAAGCCAGTCGACTTTCACGACAAATTGCTCGAAGCACTCAGTGAGGTCGATCGGCCCGGGGACTTTTGCACCTGCGGGGATCGGCCGCTGGTAATGCCGGGCTTGGAAGTCGACAGGATGGGCGTGGTGGGCCTGCCGCTGACAAAAACGCACGCACGCAAGCTGATCAAGCTCTGCCGGCAGGCGCCGTATGGCAAGGGGACCGAAACGGTCGTCGATACCGATGTGCGTCGCGTTTGGGAACTCGATCCCGCTCAGTTCCAGTTGACAAATCCCAAGTGGGAGGAGTCTGTCGCTTCGATTGTTGACGACGTAAAGGCGGCGCTGGGGCTTGGCGGGAGAAAGCTGGTGGCGCATTTGTACAAATTGTTGGTATACGAAAAAGGTGGCTTCTTCCTGCCGCACTGTGACGGCGAGAAACTCGATCGGATGGTGGCGACGCTGGTGATCGGGCTGCCGGCGGTGCACGAAGGAGGCGAGTTGGTTGTATCGCACGATGGTCGTTCGCACGAAGTCGTCTTCGACGGTGCGGCAGCGGGGCACCAACTGAGTTACGCTGCGTTTTACGCCGACTGTCAGCATGAGGTTCGGCCCGTGCGCAGCGGCTACCGTCTCTGTTTGACTTACAACTTGACGCTCGCTAGATCCCGCGGCAAGCAGGGCATTGCGGCCCCGTCATATGAATCGGCTTCGGCGGCAATTGGTAAACTGCTCGGCGATTGGAGCAAGCATGCGGATGAGCTCAGGCTCGCCGTCACGCTCGACCATCGCTACACCCAAGAAGGCCTCTCCATCGACAAACTCAAAGGCGTCGATCGTGCCCGAGCCGAAGTCTTGTTCGAGACGGCAGAGCAAGCCGATTGTATTGCTCATCTGGCATTGGTCACGCTGTGGCAAAGCGGCCAAGCTGAAGGCGGTTACGACGATTACTCTTACGGCTACGGGCGTGGACGCCGCTATCACTGGTCCGACGACGAAGAGGAAACGGACTTTGACGAGACAACCAGTGAATACGACATGGGTGAGATCTACGATTGGAGTCTGTCAGCCGATCACTGGTCCGATCGCGAGGGGAAAAGAGTACTGCTCGGTGAGATTCAGCTGAAAGAAGACGAGATCGTGTCTGACGAACCGTTACAGGAGGCGGAACCGAATCGCGAAGACTTTGAAGGCTACACGGGAAACGCCGGGATGACCTTGGAGCGATGGTACCATCGGGCTGCAGTGGTGATCTGGCCACGGGCAAAGCATTTTCATGTGCTGTGCAGCGCGGGGACCGACGCTTCCGTAGGAGGGTTCACAGTTATGGTCCGGCGGCTCAAGCGGACGAACAAGACAAAACACCAGAAGCTGCGTCAGGAATACTGCTCGTTTGCCACTGCGATCATCGATTCCTGGCAGCCAGCTGATCGTGGCTATGCATGGGAAGAAAGGAGTACCGACCGCGACGCTTTCACCGCGTCGCTTTGTGAGTTGGATGATCCTGCCCTTGTTGAGAGGTTTCTGTCCAAGGCAATGCCGACCGATGGAATAGTGCAGCTCGACAAGTCGTTTGGCAAATTCTGCAAGAAGCACGGCTGGCAGCGGTTCGAGAAACCGGTTGCGACTGTGATCGAAGCTTCCACAGCGACGACAATCGGCCGTAACGCGGAGATGCTGCGAATTCTCTGCACGCTGCGCGACAGGAACTCCGAACGCATTGAGGTGTGCTCGCGGTTATGTGTGCGGATGGCGAAAGCGGTCGAGGCGCTCGATGATGAATCTGGCAAGCCGGATTGGCGGGCGCGGGAAGTTGACCGGGCAGCGCTGCTTCGTTCCCTGGTCATTGCGATGCTAACCGTCGGCGCGGAGAAACCGCTGGGCCGCCTGATCAAACATGCTTGGTCATGCGGCAAGTTTGACTTGACCGATGCACACCTGGCCGCCGTTTTCGGGCTAGAGCGGCAACTGGCCAAGCTCGCGACCCCGCGTGCCGCGATTTCGAAGTGGCTGAGTTGTTGCCGCGCCGCAGTGGAAAGCCGCGTGGCTGCGGCGCCGCAAAAGCCGCTGGACTATCGTCGCGCCGCAGACCTTCCCTGTAAGTGCAAAGACTGCCAGGCCTTGGCGGAATTCCTGGCCGATCCAGAAAAGCCACAGGCCCAATTGCCAATGGCCAAGGCCCGGCGGCAGCACCTGCATCGCGTAATCGACAGCCACGGCTGCGATTGCACCCATGTCACCCTGCGCCGCGGCAGTCCACAAACATTGGTTTGCACGAAGACCACTGCATCTTATGAAGCAGCCTGCAAGATTCATGATCGGGATCTGAAGAACCTCGCCCGCCTGGTCGCGATTGAAAAGAAGCTGGCCTGAGTCTCATCCTTGATGCATCGGCACCGGCACCGGGGCAAGGGACCGTGTGATGCGAAGTGGGATACACAACGCTTTCCGCGGCTCTGGCAACAGGAACCGGCGCCCCCAGCGCAATTCCCCTTCTGTACCCGGATAGGATTCGAGCAGACCTTGGAACCGTTGAATTCCGCACTCCCATCCGCTAGGCTAATCTGTAGTTTTGGCGGATCCGACGCCCAACCCCAATGGTCCTCCCTCGCAGGACCTTCGATCGGGGCAAAGGGGAGCCCTCTCCTCCGGTAAGCGTATCGTGCGTCTCTTTTGGCTGCGCGAATTTGAGCGAGGGTCAAGGTCACGCGGTCCAATAGGGAGACGTTCATGACTACGAAGAAAGACCTGAAGAAACGTGTACGTGCGAGGCAAGCGAAAACAGGCGAATCCTATTCAACGGTGCGCCTGCATGTGCTTCGGGGAAAAGACCCAGAACACGTAGACCAGGGTAGCTCACCCAAACGCATCACTGCGATTGCGTTGAGCTGCTCGGAACAGTCGATATGCCTTCGGCAGCTGAATGGAACAGATGTGATTTCTCTGCGCACTGGAGGCGTTGTCGCGTACCGTGTAGCCCCGGGGCAACTCCTGGACGTCGCGTTGACCAAGCAATGGACTTGGAGCGGAACCGTCTATTCGGTCGGCCGTATTCAACGCGTGTGGACCGATGTGCCGGCGCTTGCGCTCGACCCTCTACCTCTTGAAGACCAAGGTGAATACGATCTCAACGAGATCCACGAACCGTTTGAACTAACCGATCCCTATGGGGAGATGTGGCTTCGATTCGCTTCGAAACCGCGGCGGGCTTTCGAGTTTTCCGGTATCGCGTGGGGCGCAGGTGTTGGCGTCGAATCAAACGACAACGAAACATGTCTTGTCGCGGATGCGGCTGAAATGAGTGACCCAACATCAGCTCGGAAACTGTTGATGAAGGCTTTGGCTGCGGATCTGCGTTGCATTGACGCCCATGCGCATCTCGGCAACCTGGCTTTTCACCATCGACCAGAGGATGCCATTACCCACTACGATATCGCGATCCGGATTGCCGAGTTGTCTCTGACTCCTGACTTCACGGAGTTGTTGCCCTGGGGCTACATCTACAATCGACCATACCTGCGTGCGCTTCACGGATATGGGCTTTGTCTCTGGCGTCTCGACCAGTCAGGGAATGCACGCGCTGTGTTCGAGCGAATACTCTCACTCAACCCGGCCGACCATCAGGGCGTCCGGTTCTGTTGGAACGACATTCGCAACGGGCATCCATGGCGGAGCGAGGATCTCGCGTAGCTGTCAAGGTGAGCTGTTGAAAACGCTAGCGAGTGGGCAGGCGGGTCGCGTAAACGATCCAGTTCCCGCTGACGCATCGAACGCAGTTACTACCGCGGACGACGACCACTCGTCGAGGCGGTGACCAGTACCGACGTGTCGCGACATGGCTGCAGCTTCCTCACAATTCTCAATGCCCTGTCCACGCGTAGAGGGATGCGCTTGTGTACCCCGAGTTTTCGGACAGCTTGTCCGAGTTCTGTGAACAGAAAGAAGATAAGCCGTTGACTGGGAATGGGTTGCAGCGACAAGCAATTAGATAGACCGTTGGCCCCCTGGGCCGAAGGTTGACCTTTTCGCAAGCCATTGAAAGGTAAGGACTTAGAGTATCCCCGACAGGATTCGAACCTGTAACCTTCGGCTCCGGAGGCCACGGCCACAATTCCGTAACTACGGAAGACACCAACAACTTAGGGCAAATCGAAAATGGCGAGGTGCCCACTATGGTGCCAACCCCGCAAGAAACCGTTTTCGGTGCCGATTTGCCGCCCGATCTGTGCGCAAGTTATCGAAGCTTGGACCCGTCTCCCGATCGTATTGAGGCAGGCCGTCCTGAAGATTGTCTCTGCCCAAGAATGACCGCGGCCGCGTGAGTTTAGCCAAACGATGGCGTGAGTATCGTGACACATTCCTCAGCCAGTCGACGTGCACTTTTCTTCCGACTACTCCTGCCGCCATCATAGTAAACGTGTGCGTGCGCTTTGTTGTCGGGGAATTGCTCGTCAATCTCTTTCCGAGCATCGAAACCCAATTCTCGTGCTCGCCCGCATCGAAAGGACACAATGCCACCATTGGGTTTACCCAACTGTTCTTTGAGCTGCGCCTCGGTTTCGGCGACCGTCGTCAGCGAGGCGATGTTCACGGAGAATTTTGGTTCGTCGAAAGCTGCGGACGAGGGACGACCTGCATCCGAAACCCACCAATCGCGAGTTGTGATGCAGCGGAACAAGTCCTCGGATGCGTCGACCAGTGGTCCCCGCGCACCGCCATCAGACATTCGCAACGCCCTTCACGAACCAACGAATGAACGCGACGGCTTGACTGACATCATCGGCAGCAAAGAAGCCCTCTTCTTCAACGCCCTCTTCCGGATGCCACTTCAGGTAGTGGATTGTCGTCGGAGATTCGAACTCCAACTCCAGTGAGCGCGAACCCTCGTGCCATTCAAACTGAAGATTGCCTTTTGCCATGGGCACCACGAGCGGAGGAGCAACTAGGTTTTCCGGAAGTCGATTGAGAAAGTCGTGAGCTGCATGGACGATTTGCGCGTCAATGCGACTGAGCACCATACGAGTCCCAGTTTGGCGCGAGTGCCATGAGCCTGTCGAGTTCAGCTCCGACTCGCTTGGTAAAATCTGGTGAGTAATACGCAGTGATGATCCACTCATCGAACTCAGAAGAGTCACGATTCGTCGTCTCGCGATCCCTATCAATCGTTGTCGGTGTCATATGCTGATTCGGATCCAAAAAAGTGCTTCGCCAGACGTGTCGCTTCTTCACGATCTTGAAAGAAACTGGAAGCGGCTTTCATTGCGGCGGAATTTGCATCATCACGACTATCGAGCTTTCTGTGGTAATTGCATGACAACTCGATCTTATCCTGAAGTAGAGCTAGCTGGAGATTAATGGTCTCGTGTTCGTCCCTTTTCACTCCGACATGAAAGGTGCGTTGCTCAACCGTTCCGCTCTTCGGCGGGCACTCGAGCATCGGACAACTCCGGAAAGACTCAGCGAGCCGATCTAGCTCACTTAGCTCCCCTTCGAAGGAGGTGTTGTTGCCGATCGCGAAAAGTGGCGTCTCTGGCAAAGCCTCCAAGACCCTGGCAATCACCTCTCCACAATCCGTCTTGGAATTCGTCGTCTCAATGACAAGGCGATCCGGCGACACGGCCCAAATCGCGTCGTAGCTGCGCAAATGGAACCGCACCCCGGGACGAGCGAGGTTTGTTTCGATCGCAAAGCCCATCCCTTGCTCGATAATTCCACGTTTGGCGAGCCACTGCGGTTGGAGGATGTACATGTTGAATGTACCAACCACAACGCAGCTCGCTTTCGTAAATCGAAATGCCACGGGTCTCCCTTATCTCACAACTCTCAGCCTTCGGAGGAATCCACCTAAGTCTATGCCACCAAGGAGTTAGTGTCCATATCGGTAACCCCTGACGGGCAACTTAAGCCCAACGACCCCTCTTGAGGGCCGATCATCCACTCTTCCCTGTGTCGAAACCACCGCGCCCGTTGCGTACATAAAGGACCTTCTCCGATCTATGCGTTCGCGAAGTCGGCAATATCCAGCTCGGCCTATGCCCATGAGCTCCATCAGACCGAGCCGATTCAGCATGATCAACCGTCCGCCATGTCACCGGTGACAAACATCTTGTCACCGGTGACATGCGCATCCCCCTTCAGCACGCCACCGGTGACATTTTCGGTGACAAACGGCACCAACTGGTGCGGTGACAAGGACGGACAGGCCGTCACGTTTCTGTGGACCTCCATCGACGACAAAACTTGGGAGCCTTGGTGGCCAGTAACGCAGTGCGCGGCGTCGAACATGTGATCATCCCCGCCCCTTGCGCTCACGGAGTCTGTAGTATCCTGCTCGGCCTTCACCGGCAAATTCCAACAGGCCAAGTTGGTTCAACTCCAGCAGATCGCGCTTCGCGGTACGGGCGTGCGTGCCAAACTGCCGTTCCAGATCGGATCTCTGCAGTCGGATGCCAAGGCGCAACTGCGACAGTGCCCACTCCTGCCGCTCGTTCAATGCCAATTCAGAATCCGCCACGCTCGTGTCGCCGGAAGCAATCACATCCCGTTGCGGGACGTCACCGGTGACATCGGCGGTGGTTATCTTTTCCGTGCCATCGGCCGTGGTGACCCATTCTCGCAGGTAGTAACCCTGTTCGTCGCTGCGGATCAGGTCGTCGTTCTGGCAAATCAGGTTCCGGTGTTTGAGCAGTCGCTTGATCACGTTGCGGCGCACCGCCCGCACGCAGCCGGTGATGGCTCCTACACCACCCGGAGCCTGGATGGCCTTGGCCAGTTCCTCCCCGGACATGCGGATGTAATGGCCCCGGCGGTCCCGCTTCCGCAACTCTTGCAGCATCATCAACGACTGGCCGGCGCCCATGTCGGTGATGATCTTGACGCCGCACAACTCGGCCCGATCCGCAAAGAAGGTCAACTCGCCACCGGTAAACGGCCGTCCGGCTGGGGTGTCAGCAGTATCGCCAGGCGTGTCGGGCATCGGAACCAACTCCTGACGGTCCTCCAACACCTTCCGAATCACCTTCGCCAACGTCCGTCCCTTGTTCTGGAACGGCTTGGCAATGAACTCCGACGCCCCCGCGGCAAACAACTCCGTCGTCAGGTCCACGCAGTCGGAACTGTAGGCGGTCATCACGATCACCGGCAGCCGGCCGCGGCCTTTGATCTGTTGGATGTCCTGGAGCAGATTGCAGCCGAACTCCTTGTCCGCACTGTCGCCACCGGGCTTGGCCGGGATCTGGAGGTCAAGAAGCACGTAGCTGTAGTCGCTCGCCCGGAGCCTCCGCTGGGCGTCGTACTGGTTCGTGACCCAGTCATGCTCGTGGCCGATGGAGAACAGGGTGTCCTCCAGGGACACGATGATTCGGTCATCGTCCTCGACGATCAGCGCTTTGGGCTTCATGGTGCTCACCTTATGGATCGACAAGTGGCAACGTCATCGTCACCACCGTGCCGGCATTCTGTTGACTCTCCAGGGCCAACGTGCCACCGTGGGCCGCGATATTACGGGCCGCAATCGGCAGACCGTATCCCGTACTATATCGCTTGGTCTTGTTACGACGCCCCGGTGTCAATCGCAACGGTCGCCGCGCATCCTCGTCCGACATTCCCCGGCCGTTGTCGCGCACCATGATCTGGACGCGATCGGCCACCAAGGCTGCCTCAATACAGATGTATCCTTCGCGGAACTGGCCGCCGGCCGTCAGGAACGCCTCGTAGGCGTTTTTCACCACATTGGCCAGCGCCATGACGATCTGGTGCCGGGCCATCTCGACGACAATCGATTCGGGGACAGCCACCTGGACCGTCACTCCCGAGGGATCGAGATCGGCCTTGCGCACGTTGTCGCGAGCCAGGTCCACGGCGTCGGCCACCACGACAGCCAATCGCTCCGGTCGACGGTCGGTGGGAACTGGCTTGGTGAAGGTATCCATGTCGCGGATCGCCTGTTCCAGGAACTCCAGGTCGCTGCGCACGCGCCCGCCGGAGCGACGTGCCTTGGCTCCCGCTTCGCTCGTGACTGCTTCGATCAACGAATAGCAGTTCACCTTGAGGTGCGTCACGATGCTGCGGAGGTCGTGGACCATGGAACCCACGAGCAGTTCGCTATACCGGTGGCACATCCGCAGCGCCTTGTTGGCCGCGGCCTTACCATATTCGGATTCGATCGCTTGTAGGTGGTGGTCCACCTGGTCGGTGGAACGCTTGGTACGACCGGCTGCCCGGTCGTGCTGGCGCCGACGCTCAGAGCACCGCTCGACCGTGCGGCACACGTAGGCGTTGCTATCGGTGGCGAGCCGGGCGACGAGCCAATCGAAATCGTCGGCGGGCACGACCGGAAGCAGGTCGGCGATCGTGCACCGGACTTCCCACTTGGGATCTGCCGCCAGTTCGTGCACCAGTGCCAAGGCCGCATCGGTGGCCGCTGCGGACGCGAGGGCCTCGCCCAGGGCGCGGCCCCACTCCCGGCGCTGTGTCCAGGAAATTGTGTCCGCGCCTCCCCGGAGTTGCGACAGCGCGTCGTGAAACGTGCCGTCGGTGATGTCGGTAATCATCAGTAGGCATACCTGCATTTACGAGCCTTGAAAGCGTCCTCGCCACCCTCAAGCAGCGTCACGATGTCCATCTTGCACTGGTCGACCGTTCCTTCGTTGGCCTTGCGAGCGCTCTCACCGTTGGAGTCCAGTACAAACACGCGCTCGGCGTCGCCTAACACCGGGATGTTCGGGTTGTGCGTGACGAAGATCATCTGTCGCCGCGTTTTCACCTTGCGGATGCTGTCGACGACCGCTTCGAAGATGAACCGATTGTCGAGGTTGTCCTCGGGCTGATCGACCAGCAACGGGTTGTCGCTGTCGAGCAACAGGATCGGCAGAATTGCCGTGCACTTCTGGCCCGTGGAGAGCGACAGCGAGTCCTTGTAGGTTTCGCCGTCCTTGAGCTCGATCCGCGGCAGGTCGAGTAGCTCGACCGTTTCCAGAGCGAGCAGCCGTGGCGAATCGCACAGCGCCGCCACGACTTTGTCGGCCTGGTCGGGGTTGAGCTCGGCCTTCGCAATCAACGCGCCGGCGTCGCGCCGCCGCAGGACGGTTGCCAGGTCACCCGGCCAGAAGGCGTTCGCCAGCTTCTGGGCCACAATCAAGTGCTTCAGGCGGGCTCCCTTGAGTCCTTCTTCCAAGAGCTTCTGGTAGCGTTCGGGATTGCCATACTGGGAGAGATTGACGCGGATCGATGGCGACAGTTGCGAGTTGATGCGGTGAGCGACGGCTTCGCGCACAGCAAATCGCTGGTCCCACACCTCGGAGAGCCGTTGCAGCAAGCTCTTGCGACTCGTCTCCAGTGCGGCGAGCTGATCGATAAGCTGCTGGCGCTGGCGGTTCTTGGCCAGCAGGTCGTTGCGGCGCCGCTCGAGCTGTGCCCGCTCGGCGGCCTGCCCTTGCGCCTGCTGGTGTTTTTCGATCAGGTTACGGAACTCCATCTCCTGCTGTTTGTGGCTCGTCATCAGACGGCTCCCGGCGCCGGCCAGCTGATCAAGTGCCACTGCGATCTGCTGTCTGCGCCTCCTGCAGCAGCCGGTCCACTTCCGAGGAGCACTGGAAGACCTGCTTCAAAACATCCTGCACGATGGCCGCATTGGGGCCTTGGGCCACGTCCTTGTCCTGCAGGTTGGCAGCCTGTTGCGCGAGTCGTCCTTTCAACTGGGAGAATTCGTCGGCAAGATCACGGAGCTGCGACGTGGCACTGGCGACGATGCGCCGTTCCCGGTCTCGCATCGCCTTGAGGCTGTGGGCCTCGTTGATCGTAACGGCGTCCTGGCCGCCCGCGTCCGCGAACTGTTTGAGCCGCTCTTCGACACTCACCAGCGTGCCGAGCTCCTCGGAGAGCGCCGCGATCCGTGTCTGGAGTGGCACAATCTGATTGGCATTCGCCGTGAGTGACGAGCGGATATGGTCCAGGCGCGTTTCCATCTCGGCAATTGTCTCGGCCTCGAAGTTGTCGAATAGCACGAGCTGGGACGTCGTCCGGTCGGCGATGTTTTCGACCTCATTCTGGCTGTAGATGTCGGCGCGAAACACGCCGCCCGCCTTGAACGTGATGTCGGTCGGTTGCCGGTCGGCGGTCAGCACGTTCGGCTCTTCACCCGCGGACCGGCTGATAATGTACGACAGTCCATCCTTGGTCTCGATCGTCACTTCGATCCGGCCTCCGGCCAAGTTGCGCTCGACCAACGTTTCGATGCGGCGTCGCTCGGCCGGGTACGTGTCGCGGTTGGGCAAGGCATCGAGCGCGTACCGGATCAGTTCGACCACCGTGGTCTTGCCGGCGCCCGCGCGCCGATGAAACAGTTGAGGCCGTCCGAGAGTTCGAATTGGGCCCCGTCCAGGAAACCTCCCACGATCAACACGTGGCGAATGCGATGGGATGCAGCGTGAGCACTCATCTTGAGTACCTCCAGGGTGAGCGTTGCATCCACGGCGTGGCGGCTTTTCGGGGGGGACGAACGGGGTGACAGGTGGGCGCGGTCGTCTCGGTTTGGTTCGGCGTGGCCTGACGGAGGCTAATCGTACCAACTCTCCAAGCGGCCGTCACGCGATCGGTCGATGTACTCCAGGCGTTCCGAGAGGTCGATCGCGACCGAGTCGCGGCACCCCTTCTTAACGATCGCGTGAGTCAGGTCGCTGGCCATCCAGTTGACGTCGGTCGGTGTTACCGTGATGGTCGTCACCTGGTCACTCGCGACGCACGCCTCGAGCTGTGCGCGCACCTCGGGAATGAAGATCCACTTGAGCAGGACCGCGCGTTCTTCGGGGAGAAGCTGCAAGCGGATTTTGTGACTGGACATGTGTGTCGTGCTCCTGCGACAAGGATCTGTCACTCTAAGCGGCCCTGCGCCGCGCCGCGCGTTCTTCGGCCGCTCGTTGCGCGCGCTCAATCGCTTCTCGCACACGCTCTGGAAGAATGTGTTCCGGGTGTTCCTGCAACCAGCGGTCGGGCAGCAACGATGGTAACTCATCCGCCGTCATCATGGGCAACCGCGCATACACATCTTGTAGATATGCCAATGGGTCGATGTGCAGTCGATTGCATGTCTTCGTCAGCGTGATCAGTTTCGCCGCTGTCTCGCCAGCCTCATGGTTGCCGACGAAGAGCCAGGCCCTGCGTCCCAGGATCGGGTACTTCAGCGCGCGCTCCGCCACGTTGTTGCTCAGTGGGATGCAACCCGCCTCCAGAAAACGCGTGAACGACGACCAGCGGTTCAGCATGTAGTTGATTGCGCCCAGTAACTTGGACTTCGGAATCTGCTGTGCGCGCTCTCGCTCGAGCCAGTCGTGAAACGCTTCCACGATCGGCAGCGACTTTTCGCGACGCGCCGCGAGTCGTTGCTCGTCACTCAAGGGGCGAAACACGTCCTCCAGATCAAAGAGTTGACGCAGGAAGGCTAATGCCGTATGTGTTTGCGCAGTAGCGCCCAGATGATGGCACTCTTCAAATTTGCGCCGACCATGAGCCCAACAACTTGCGTTGAGGATGTCTGATCTCAAATCGCCCAGTCGTTCGTAGGCAATGTATGCGTCCGTCAGCAGGTAACCGTGATACCTCGACAGGAACTCGCGCGGTCGAATTGTGCGGCGGTCCGATGTGTAGAAGAAGCAGTCGTAGGGATGCTCCGCATCGCCGACGCCCGTCCAGAGGTAACCCGTGAGTGTCTTGCCGCGCCCACCCAGTTCACGAACGGGTGTTTCGTCCATGGCAATGATCTGTCCCAGCAACACGCGGTCCCACATCAGGTCGACCAAGGGCGTCACACCCAGCGCCAAACGATGCATCCAGCGCCATTGCGTGCTACGATCGATATGCAGTCCGCTACGGCCGAGAATGTCCTCCAGGCGGTAGTACGGCAAGTGATCAGCGAAGCGGCAGACCGTCAGATAGGACAGCAGGCTGACACCGGCATACGACTGGATCAAAGTGGGTGGACGCTTTGCCGAAAACATCCTCGTGGTTTCATCGGGCAGGTCCACCGCCAGACACTCTTGCCACTGTTCAATCACCTTGAACTGCGCCGGAATGATCTCGATTCGTTCGCTCGTCTTCTTGTAGAAGCGACGCGCGTTCGGATTCTGAAGCAACTCCGGGGGAATGTCCGCCTCATTCAATGTCAGGCGTTCTTCCTCGCGGGGCAAGAACTCTGGAAACACGCGCGGCCGGCGTCCCCGGCTGGTCCGCTTCTTCTTCGGTGGCCCGACAGGCTCGGGAGTGTCCGGCGTGGCATTCTTCGTCGCCTCGCCGGACTGGGCCTGAATCGGAAAGAGAAACGTCTGGCCCGGGTCGTCCGCATACCGTTCCCGCCGCGAACCAAACAAGCAACGCCTGAGCAGAATGATGTCCTCGGCCTGGCGTTTGATCGTCTCTTCCTGGCTCGCGACGGTCTCCTGGTACTCGGTGAGTTGCGCCGCCAGATGTTGTGCATGTGCCTCGCTGTCACGGAGCACTGCTTCGCACGTCGCGATCCGCTCCGCCGCGAGTTGCGCGTCGGCTTGCAGTTGCCGAATCAAGAGCTGGCAGCTCGCGAGATCGTGAGGAAGTTCTGGAAGCAAGGCGGCCATCCGTGACGTGTGTACCAGTGCGAGTGGATCGTGCGTAAAGTATGTGTGCCGACTAGTTGTCATTATGCACATGTCCTGCGAAAGCGCAAGTCCACTCCGCACAAAAACACAAAAAAAGACGGCCCTGAATCTATCAGAGCCGTCTCGAGGGAGCATGCGCGCGTCGCGGTGCGCGCTGGACACCGCGACGTCTTCGTCAGCTCGTGCGAACCGATTCGCGCGACAGTTGAAATCGCGGTCGTTGTCGCACCGAAGAGAGATCGATGCCATCCAGAATCAGTGACAACTGCGAACGGGTCACTTCCAGCGTGTCTTGATCCAGCAGCGTCGTCGCGCTGGGGATCTGGTACGTACCTTTCTGCAACTGTTGGTACCAGATGCAGAAACCCGATTGCCCCCAATACAGGATCTTGACTCGATCGCGTCGTCGATTGAGAAAGACGAACAGGCTTCCCGATAACGGATCCTGCTTGAGTTCGGACTCAGTCAGAGCCACCAACCCATGGAAGCTTTTGCGCATGTCGGTCGGACGACGATACAGGAAGACACGGATCTGGGGTGTCAGCGCGATCATGCATGCCTCCCTGCGTCGAGCACGCCGACAATGCACTGCAGTGCGGCAGCCGTGATTGCGCCGCTGACCCGTACGCGATAGCCGCGTGGATGGACGACCTCCCAGGCTGTGGGGGCGTCAAGCAATCTCAGTGGAATGAAGTCCCCCGTCCGCCCTGACTTGGCCACGGCTGGCCCTGAAACGGTACGCGGTGGCGTTACCTGTTTCGTGGGCGTGGCCGCACGAGTTTGGAGTCGCCGCCGCCACGCGTAAAACGTGGCTTGAGGAATCCGTTCCTGATCACAGAACTGTCGAATCGAGACGCCGCTGGCCGCCTGCCGTGCCACCCGCTCCCGCCACAACTGCACCGTCTCCTTGCTGACTTTTCGAGCCATTCTCAGTCTCCCTGGTAAGTGAAAGGACAAACACTTCAACTTACCAGTGGGCCCAAGACGCCTCGGATGCAACGCTCACCCTCCAGGTAACAGCGGAGAGGCCGGCTCGGCGCACCTTGCGAACCCAGGTGGGCGCATGTTGATACTCGGCGCGACCCAACGTGCAATCGCAGCGCGATCGGGCAACTACGTGGGAATCGTATTGGCGAGAGTCGCCGAGCGGGCCTCACACACCAGCATTACGGCGCTGGCGGTCCGGGTTCCACCGCGATGTGCGGCTTAGGTGAACATGTACATTTGTATCGTATTTCAGCATCATGTCAAGCGAAACGCACGAAAAACCACGTTGTGTCGCCAGGAACTCGACGGAAGCTCGCGACCACTGCCGTTCGCCGGCAGCCAGCCCCTTTGAAGGCAGTCACAGCCGGGGTACCTGCGCGACTGTAAGGCCGACAGACATTTCGACCGCACCGCCGCGGTGCGAGGTCGGCCTGCCTTGCGCTATACCCGCGACAACTCGGACTCCGGAATGCTGTTAGGGCGTGGCGGATATCCGGGGAACTGCCGCATCTGGTCGAGCCAGCCTGACGGCCCGTGACCGCATGACACCTCGCCAGAGGTTTAGCTCTCTAAACCTGCACGCTCAACGCTTGAAGTCCCAATCCCCGTTTCCCGGCTCCTCGTCGTCCGCCCGGTATACACGCAGATGACCGAACCACGCAAGGGCAATGCACGTCCCGTCCTGCGAAAACTCGACCTGTCGCGGATGTTCGATCCCGGTATCAATCGATACCAGTTGTCGACCCAGCTTGACGATCCATACCTTGAGAGTTCCATCGCCACTCGCCGTTGCGAGCCGTGTACCGTCGGGAGAAAATGTGGCCGCGGACAGCCAAAGCGAGTGTTTCAGGGTGTGGACGACCTGTCCACGTTCAATGCTCCATATTCGCGCCGTGTTGTCCCAACTCGCGGAGGCGAAGACGTCAGGATCACATGGAGAAAATGACAGGTCAACTACCCCTGACTCGTGCCCGCGAAGTTGCTTGACAAGGCTCATTGACGCGACGTCGTAGATGTGGATCGAGAAGTCGGCATCCGGAATGGCGAGCAATCGGTCATCTGCCGAGAAGGCAGCGACTGGGGATGTGTAATGTACATTCACGAGTGTGATGGGAATGTCGCACACTTTGGACTGCGTTCGCATGTTCCACAAGCTTGGCGTCTTCCCAGACTGTCCAAGCACCAGGAATTCGCCCGAGTTAGATAGTCCAATTGGAGACTGTCCTGGCGCTATTACGAAACTGCATTCACGGCGTGCTGAGGAGACTTCATGTTGGTACACAGTGCCCGCGGCGTCACAACTTACTACTTGCCCGCATCGGTCAACAATCATTCCTGTTAGTGGTCGTTCAGGAATTGCCGATGTTTGCACGGTTTCCCCCGCACTAGGATCCCAACGTACCACACCTGCCGGACTACCAATACGGAAGCCGCGCGGCAGTTCAGACTTCCTCAAGCATAAAGGAGCCCCAGGAATCTCAATCTCGTCCGTTAACACGAGATTTCGCACATCCCAGATTCTGAGTGTTCGATCAGAGCTCACCGAGACCAAGTAGTTGCCACCGGGATGGAATACGGCACGTGCGCCAGCTGAGTGCCCTTTCAAAGTGGCAACTGCTTTGCACGATGGCCAAGCCCATATACGGATTGTGCCGTCGCGACTCGAGGACGCGACTTGTTTCCCATCAGGGGAAAAACTGATTCCCCGAACACCTCCAGTGTGCGCGACAACGCGATCGACTTCGTGAAGTGTGGTTGGTTCGTGGATCCGCACAAGTCCGTCCTCAGAACCGAGCAACACCGCTGAACCATCTGGGCTGAACTGGCATTCGTCACATTCCGCGTCTATCTTCTCCGCGACTGGTTGACATTGCGGGTCAATGCTCTCAGACAAATCCCACGCCAAGAGCTTCTTGCTCCCAACGAGGCAGATGAACTGATGCGAATCCGGAGAGAATGCCAGCGATGTCACGCGAGCTTGCGCAGCATGCTCAAGTACGACGGTGCTATGTCGAAGGTCCCAAATGCGAGATTCCCGTCCTGTGTGCCAGAGGCTACCAGTCGACCGTCTGGCGAAACGGCGATCCCTTCAATTTGCGTCCTCTGGTCTTCCAGGACTTGTTCCGAGCGGCTCGAAATGTCGTAGAGCGATACTTGTGTGCCTGTTCCACTCGGGCGAATTAGCTGTAGCTGGTGAGGTACGAATTCAGCGTCGGTCGGAAAGTACAGATGGTGAAAGGGCTCTCCAAGCCTTTCCTGACTAGTCAACGTGATGCCGTGCTGTGATGTCTCGATGCCGCATAGCAGGAGCGTGTTGTCACTCATTGAAACAAGGATGCGATTACCGTCGGACGAGAAGCGGACCTGTTTTCCCGCGTAGGGTAGGGGCCAGGCTGGGCGATTTAGGGCTGACTTGGACAGCCTTCTGAGGTAACGCCATTCAAAGTTGCGCATGGCCTTGTCTTCTTTCGTCGCATCATACCGTCTCAAAATCTCATCCAGACGGGACACGTTATTCTCCTCCCAGGACTGTGCCGCCAAATTCATATCCGAAATGTATTGTTCAAGCCTCTTTGCATCGCGTTCTTGCTCTGCTAGCCGCCGCTGAATCACTTCCGCCTGCTTTGCTTGCTCAGCAAATTGAAGCGCCTTTACTGTCTCCTGCTGTGCGGCTTGCGCGGAATCTCGCTGTTGATCTGCCTGTTCGCGTTGCAATATAGCTTCGTTGCGAGCTCGACTTGCTTCTAGAATGCCGAGACTGGTTCCTACAATTCCGCCGACCAGTGCGAGAACCACAAAGGCAGCAATGTATAGTGGGCCGCGGTAACGTCGGGCTGTCTTCCTTAGTCTGTATAGCGGCGTCGGTGAGTACGCCAGGACCGGCTCATCAGCAAGATAGTGGTTGATGTCAGCTGCCAGGTGTGCTGCTGATTCATACCGTCGACTGCGGTCTTTCTCCAGCGCCTTGAGTGTGATCCAATCCAGGTCACCTCGAACGACACGATGCAATCGGTCGGGCGTCGCGTTGCGATGCTTCGCAATGATGGTGAGTCTTTCCCCTGAGGTGCTAAGCCGAGTACTGGGCTTGGGCGGGTCTTCTTCACGAATGATTCGCTGCATTTCAGCGTAGCCCGCCGTACGCAGTCGTTCCGCCTCCAAGGGAGTCGTACCGGTCAGCAACTCATACAGCAGAACACCCAGCGAATAGATATCGCTACGCGTGTCCACGTCCAGGCCGCTCATCTCGGCCTGTTCCGGACTCATGTATTGCGGCGTCCCAATCATCTGACCATATGCCGTGAACAGGGTCTTTTCGGTGAGCTGCTGGTTGACCGCCTTAGCGACGCCGAAGTCGATGACCTTGATTACAGGTTGCCCGTCATGGAGCGTGACCATGATGTTGGACGGTTTGAGATCGCGATGGATAATTCCTTTCTGATGCGCATGCTGCACCGCTTGGCAGACGGTCATGAATAGCTTAAGCCGTTCTTCGGTGCATAGATGATTCTTGTCGCAGTACTCCGTAATCGCAACACCCTTGACGAGTTCCATGACGAAGTACGGGCGTCCACTCTCTGTTGTGCCGCCGTCAAATACGCGGGCAATGTTGGGATGATCCATCAGGGCCAATGCCTGCCGCTCGGCCTCGAACCTCGCTACGACGGCGCGGGTATCCATCCCTGGTTTAATGATCTTCAGCGCCACCTTACGATGGACAGGCCGCTGCTGCTCAGCCATGTAGACGATACCGAAGCCACCCTCTCCAATCTGCTGCAGCAGCTTATAGCGGCCGATCTGTTGGCCAAGTGTCTCGCGAATTGTAGGCCGTTCTTCTGTTCGCGCCGGGTCGACGTTCGATTCTAAGAATCGCTGGTCCATGTCGTGTACCGTCAGCAGGGACTGAACACGATCCCGTAGTCGCATCGCCAAAACAGATCTGGTCCAGATACGCGGAACGCGCCTCAAGGTTGAGGATTTCTCGAGCTACGTGGAAAATGGCCTCTTCATCGAGTTGGCGATCTACCATGGGTGGAGTCCTCTTTGTGTCTCGGGCATTCCGATGGCGATTGCTTCTCAATCATGGTGCGCCACGCAATACGTCGGGCCACGCCGGGTCCTGACGTAGTTTATCTTGAAGCGCAATTGCGAATTGATGGAAGTCGACAGCCCAACAATTGGCCTGAATGCAAAGGGTAAGAAAGCGTGCGGCTTCTTCTCGTTCGCCTTTCGCCAAGTGGTCAGCGGCTACACAAAAATACGTGTGTCCTTCCCAGAATCGTGAACCGGACTCTTTGGCCTGCTGCAGCAGCAGGCCTGAGGTGACGTCTTGTGTGAAGAGTCTTAGCGGATTATCAATCCACTTAGGGATTGCATCTGCCGTGCGTTTCAACGCAATCCAATCTGTCATTGCCGATTCCTCGTCACCACACAGGCGGCGAAGGTAGTCTCGCCACAATCGATTCAACATCGACTCATGGGCAGTCGCTTGGGCACATGCCTCCAGAGCTTTGCTGCGATCACCCGCAAGAGCATACCCCCACCCTGAACCCTCCGATTGCTTATGAATGTCCTCAAGTTGCCCGAGTCGTGCCATGAGACCGAGCATGCACGACGTGACCATGCTGCGGCCGCCGCATGCCAAAGCGGATTGCCACTCAGCAAGAGCTTCCACCGGCCTGTTGAGAGCACAGAAATATCTCGCTCGTGTAATGCGGCCGAAAAGGTAATCGCGATGCTGAGACTCAAGCAAGTCAGCGTAATTGCGTGCATCTAACACCAACGCCTCAGTTGGAAGACCGTTCTCTTGGCCATGAACCACGGCGGCAGTATGGACGTGGAGGGCAATAGCGAGAACAAAAGGGTTTTCCGGCAACAGCGACTTCGCTATAGACAATTCGTGAATGGCTTCGTCCAGATATTGCGAAGTGCGTGTGTCGTCTCCCAGATTGGCAAGTGATTGGGCAAGCATGGCTCGGGCAATGCCCCATGACGGACGGTCTTTGACAACACTCCGTAGCTTGGCGACACCGTCTGCAATGGCGACATGAGTCTCCGATTCGGCGTAGCCCAGGAACAACCGCTCATAGACGTTCAGGTTTTGGCTGGCCTGCGCGAGACGTTGCAGTTTGGCTTCAGCCAGCGAATAGCCATCAAGGTCCCCAATATGCCGATAGGCGCAAAACAGCAATGCCCATGCTCTCGGATCACCTGGAGATTTATCAACCGCCTTCTCAAAGCGGACAACCGCCTGTTGCTCCTGCCCTCCAAATAGCGACGCGAGTCCGTCTAAAGTCTCGATAAGAGATGTGTCGGCCTGGATGTCTCGGGCATCCGCGATTGCTTTTTGTGCCTCTGCCAAATCGCCACCCAGGGCTGCTACCAAGGCCCTGTCGATAATCTCATCCTGCAGTTTGGCGAGCAGCGCCTGTGCACGATCACGTTCACGGTACGCTCGATAGGCCAGCCACGTGGAAATCACAGTCCCTGCCACAAGGGACAGGGCGATCAGCGCAGTGGCAATCATCTCCCCCTTGTGTCGTTTAACGAACTTCGTAAACCGGTAGGTCGCCGAGGGAGGACAGGCCACCACGGCTTCATCCCGCAGGTACCTGCCTATATCGGCCGAGAAACTGGCAGCCGATTCGTATCTCCTGGTCCTATCCTTCTCCAGTGCTTTGAGCACAATCCAGTCCAGGTCACCGCGGATTTGCTGATGCAGCTTATTGGCGTCCGTTCGGCGGTGTTGGGCAATTGATGTGGCCGTTTCGCCGAGACTGCTGATCCGCACGCTGGCTCGTGGTGGTTCCTGCTCGCGGATGATCCGTCGCTGCTCGTCGAAGCCGGCCTGATCCAGATCCTGCTTCTGAAACGGTGTCGTACCGGTCAACAGCTCGTAGAGTAGCACCCCCAGCGAGTAGATATCACTGCGAGTATCGATATCCAGTCCGCTCAGTTGCGCCTGCTCAGGACTCATGTACAGGAGTGTCCCGATCACTGTGCGAAGCTCGGTGTAGATCGTTCGTTCGGTCAGCCGTTGGTTGCAGCGCCTTCGCAACACCGAAGTCGATGACCTTGGGAACGGGCTTACCGTCGTGCAGTGTCACCAGCACGTTGGTCGGTTTAATGTCACGATGGATGATCCCCTTCTGGTGCGCGTGCTGAATCGCTTGGCATACCTGGGTAAATAGCTCCAGTCGCTCGCGAATTGGCAGCTTGTTCTGGTCGCAGTACTCCGTGATCGGGACACCTCGCACCAAGCTCCATCACGAAGTAGGGTGGCCCGTATCGGTAGTTCCAGCGTCGAAGACCTTGGCAATGTTCGCGTGGTCCATCATGGCCAGCGCCTGCCGCTCGGCCTCGAAGCGAGCGATCACCGCCTTGGATGTCCATCCCGGGCTTAATGACCTTCAGCGCCACCTTCCGGCGAAGCGGTTTCTCCTGCTCGGCAACATACACGATGCCGATGCCACCCTCGCCGATCTGCTCCATGAGTCGGTAACGGCCGATCGTGGCGCCAGGACGCTCGGTGAGATGTGCCAGCCTCTGCGGTTGGCGGCGGATCGGATGAGCCGCGGATTGAGGAACGCCCGCTCTTGCTCGTGAACCTTCAGTAGCGACTTCCACACGCTCGCGGAGCGGCTGATCGCCCACGCAGATCTGGTCCAGGTATCTAGCACGTACCTGCAAAAGCGGAATCTCTCGGGCGATGTGAAAAATCGCTTCTTCGTCGAGTTGGCGGTTGGTCATGGCCGTAACCTTCGGGAGATGAATGAGCTGTTGCCCTTCACAGGACTATGCGAACTCTATCCGTTGGGACCCCAACGAAAACTCAACGAAAATAGTCTATAGCGTCACTTGGCCCGCCGCCCCCCATCTCGTGCTGAAGCTCAAGCTGACCGTAAGGCCAAACGCTGTCCGCATCTGTGGCGGAAGTCGCCGGGAACCGAGCGGCTTGGGAAGTAGTCCAGTGCTCAGCTGCTGGTGGATTGCCGGATTCAATGTTGGGTAGCATGGGAGTCACGTCAGACATTTGTTCGTCTCACCGGTGCTCAACTGCCGGGAACCGCATGGCGTGTCTTCAGCCACTCACGCCATGCGGTGTCTGTGCGGAGGCGACTGAGAAATGCGTTCGCCCAGTACGCGTCCGGTTGCCAGCGAAATGCTTGTACGCACTTGGCAAGGTGGTCTTCCGCCAAATCGATGTTGCCTCGACTCAGATGACGAAACGCGATCAGCTTGTGCGCTACAACGCGGCTGTACGCTCCCTTTGCTGAGTTGAGTAACGTCTCGTCCTGCGCAGATGGGTCTGACAGGAACTTCTGCATCTCCATCTGCCAGGGAGGTCCCTGAGCAGAACCATTTCGCAGTGCCAGCCTGCGAGATGCTTCGGCCTGATCACCGAGCAAGAGCAGAATCGTCTCCGGAACATCCACGAAGTCGTGGGGACCGATCGAGTATTGGTCGAATCGTTGGGCCGCTTGTTCATACGTGTCCATGGCGATATCTGCACCGTCAGGTTCAAGCGCCATCGCTTCACCGTAGGGCATCACGGCCCAAAGCGACTGAGAAGACAGGCTCCGCAGAAACTCCAAAGCTTCTTCTCGGTTGCCATGGCGATACTCAAATGCCGCAAAGTACCCATGCATCCAACCAGCTGTGGACGAAGAAACGACGGCCTTCCATTCGCGGCGGGCGTTCTCCGTCTCCCCGATGAAGTCGAAGTAGCAGGCCCGGCTGTGGTGTCCCACTGGATACCTTTCATACTGGGCCAACCTCGCGACGGCCTCTTTTACACGCGTTTCGTGCAGTGACGACGCGCCACCCTCTGCAAAGACTGGGAAATGCGCCCAGAAGTCCAAGAGGGTCACGTAAGCGCAGTCCGGCATCAGTAACTTGGCAGCGTTGAGCTCGTCAAACGCTTGGTCGCGAGTGGTCGGATCATTATTGTCGTAATAGAGCTTCGTCAGCGTCTGACTATGAAACGCCAGGGCCAACGGCGTAGGATATTCCTTAAGCACCGAACGTATAGTCCGTTCGCCTTGAGGGATATCACCGTACATTTCCGCTTCTGCGACGAGCAGCCGGTCCTCTGCCGAAATGCTCACAAGCGATTGCTGGGCCGTCAATTGCGCGAGCTGTTCTCTTGCGGCCAGGTAGCTGTCATAGCTCCCAGACTCCAAGTAGGCAATCGCCAGTAAGGCGACCGCACCAGCATCTGTTGGCTTTTCGGTGACAGCCTTCTTCAGAATTTCGAGAGCTTTGCCTGCCTCACCGTTGAACAGGGCTAAGCTGCGCGCTGACTTTGTCCGCCCAGTCCGGGGGAGTGCCTCCTGTCGCGTCACGTGCCTGCCTGACTATCTCATACGCTTTTCGTGCGTCTCCCGAGAAGGCAGCTCCGAGTGCCCTTTGGAATAGCTCTTGCTGCCACTTTACAAGTACCGCGTTCCGTTCTCTTCTCTCGTCCTCAAGTTCATTTACTTTCACGGTCAAGTCTGCTTTGGCTCTGTTGGCCGTAATTGCCAATGACACCGCAAAGACCGTTCCCAGAATGAGTGAGCTGCACGTAATTGCAGCGGCAATGAGCCAGACGCGGTTCCTCTTTGCGAACTTCTGAAGGAGGTACAGGGCAGACGGTGGACGAGCGACGACAGTGTCATCGTCGAGGTACCGTGCCACATCCGTGGCAAACCCGGCGGCCGACTCATATCTCCTGGTGCGGTCCTTTTCCAGGGCTTTGAGCACGATCCAGTCCAGGTCGCCTCGAATCTGCTGATGCAGTCTGCTGGCGTCGGTTCTTCGCTGTTCGGCGATCGCGGTGGCTGTTTCCCCCAAACTGCTGATCCGCACGCTCGCACGTGGCGGCTCTTGCTCGCGAATGATCCGTCGTTGCTCGTCAAATCCGGCCCGATCCAGGTCTTGTTGCTGAAACGGGGTTGTGCCCGTCAGCAACTCGTAGAGCAGGACGCCGAGTGAGTAGATGTCGCTGCGAGTATCTACATCCAGACCGCTCAGCTGGGCCTGTTCAGGACTCATGTACAGCAGTGTGCCGATAATCTGCAGGTGCTCAGTATAGATAGTGCGATCGGTTAGCCGGGTATTGAGCGCCTTCGCCACCCCAAAATCGATGATCTTGGGAACTGGTGCGACGTCGTGCAGTGTAACCAGTACATTCGAAGGCTTGATGTCGCGATGGATAATGCCCTTCTGGTGTGCATGATGGATAGCCTGACAAACGTGGATGAACAACGCCAATCGCTCGCGGATGGTCAATTTGTTCTGATCGCAATAGTCCGTGATCGGAACCCCTTTAACAAGCTCCATCACGAAGAATGGATGACCCGCGTCTGTAGTTCCAGCGTCGAAGACCTTGGCAATATTCGGGTGATCCATCATCGCCAAGGCCTGACGTTCGGCCTCAAAGCGAGCCGTCACTGCCTTGCTGTCCATCCCAGGCTTGATGACTTTCAGGGCGACTTTTCGCCGCAGCGGCTTCTCCTGCTCCGCCACATACACGATTCCCATGCCGCCTTCGCCGATTTTCTCCATCAGGCGGTAGCGACCGATCGTGGTGCCAGGCCGCTCCGTAAGCGACGCTGGTTCAGCGGTCGGTGGCGGACTAACCGCCTCGGAGTTTAGGAAAGCCTGTTCCTGTACATGGACGTTCAACAACGCCTCCACACGGTCGCGGAGAAGTTGATCGCCGGCACAGATTTGGCCGAGATACTCTCTGCGCGCTTCAGCGTCATCAATCTTGCGAGCCGTATGGAAGATCGTTTCTTCGTCGGGTTGGCGACTGCCCATGGTTACACCCACAATCCGCAATCCGTTGGGAGTATTGATTCGTACACTTCACGTCGGATCGCCACGTATGTGTTCTCTTGTGTCAACTGTCACGCGTGATTACTGCGAGGGCGGTGCATCTCTATCGCTTGGTGATGTTTTCGCATGAACGGGAATGCGACCTTTATCCATCAGATTCAGATACGCACGGGAGAAAACGGTTCCCCACGCGCCTGGATCCGCGAATGCAGCGGCGATCTCCAGGTGCTGTCGCGCCTTCGACGTGTCACCGTGCGAAAGTGCTTTCATGCCCACGAGCCAGTGTACTGCGGCACCTTCCATATGAAACGGTCCAGCACGCCGGATCAATTCGTCTTCGTCCATAAAACCGGCGACGTACTGTGCTTCCCAAACTTCGAATCGCCACAGGCTGGGCGGATCATGCTCTGGCAGTCTCGCCAGAATGCGTTCTGCGGAACGCTTCATGAGGTCTGGACGCTGGGCGATGCTCGGAATGTCGAGCGCCAGGCAGCGAGTATTGGTGGGAGCTTCTCCCTGTTCGAGCTCTTCAAGGATTTTGAAAGCCGCCTCTGAGTCGCCGTCGAGGACATGGCGAATTGCCACAGCGATCTTCGGAGTTGCCTGCGACGGATCTCGCGCTGCAAACGCCAGAAGTTCCGACGGATCATCGCGCTGGAGAAGATCCGCGAGTTCAGGCTGCGGTGACCCGTAACCGCGAGCCAGAAGCCTCTGCCTCTCAGACTGAAGTTTCTGATCCTGCTGGGAGAGATGGAAATACACCAGTCGGCTGAAGTTGCCGGGCATAAGATTGGGCCATCTCTCCAACTCGTCGGCGAAATTGCCCGCCCGCAATTTCAGTTCTGCGGTGTCCAATCCTTCGTGTGTGGCCAGCTGGAACAGGTAATTGTAGGCGTTCAGACTTGCCACCAGGGGGTACGGGTTATCAGGCAACAGCCTTCTTGCTGTGTCGGCGTCGGCGGCCGCATCTTGGAGCCGATCCATTGACATGGTCTGTTGCACCAAGTTGCACTTTGACCATCGAGCGAACCGCAAAAGCGATGCCCCAACGAGGATGCCGTTGGATGATCGCGTCTACATCTTGGACCAGGCGGGGGAGATCCATCGTGCCGAAGAGTTTGGTTTCAGCCAACAAGAGCCGCGCGTGGTCACTGATTCCCGCGGTCTTCTCGGCCCGCCCAAGTCGCTCGTGCAACGTGTTCATTTCCTCGTAACTGGAAGCGCCCATACCTGCAAGGTGCAGCGCGCAGAGTGCGGCGAGGCTGTCTGGATGGTCCTCCAGGACCTCTTTGAGCAGGGTAATCGCCTTTTGCTGGTCGCCGCTGCACCGGTAGGCGATTCCGCGGATCGTGCGAATCACGTCGTCGTCCGCAGCAGCGTCTCGGGCCTTGCTGAGGGCAGCTTCCACTTCGGCGACATCCCCAGCCAGCGCCAAGCTGAAGGCGTGGTCGAGCAGTTCGTGCTGGAACTGGCGGAGCGTGTCCTGCAGTCGTCCGGTTATCGTCTCCGCCTGCTCTTGGGCATTTTCAGCTGAGACACGTTGCCGATCTGCTTCCGCTTGTGCAGCCACGGCGGCCTCGCGCTGCCGGCGCGCTTCTTGGCGTTCCTTGTACATCTGGATGGCAAACACTGTGCTCGTTACGACCCCAGCAAGCAGCACGATTAGCACAGTGGCGGCGGCGGCCAGCGCAAGTCGGTGCCTGGCAGCGACCTTTCGAAGTCGATAAACAGTTGACGGCGGGCAGGCGAGCACCGGTTGATCTTCGAGAAAGCGCGTGATGTCTTCCGCAAAATCGTGCGGAGTAAGGTATCTGCGCGACCGGTCCTTTTCGAGTGACTTCATCACGATCCAGTCGAGATCGCCTTTCACCAGCGCGGAAAGGCGTTCTGGAGAAATGCTGCGATGTTTCGCGACGATGGTTAGCTTGTCGCCCGCCGAACTGAGCCGCGTACTGGGCTTCGGGGGCTCCTCCTCCTTGATCATCCGTTGCATTTCGGCATAGCCAGCAGCTCGCAATCGGTCGGCTTCTAGCGGAGTCGTACCCGTGAGCAATTCGTACAACAATACACCAAGCGAGTAGATGTCACTGCGCGTGTCCACATCCAGGCCGCTCATTTCCGCCTGCTCAGGACTCATGTACTGCGGCGTACCGATCATTTGCCCGTATGACGTGAATAGGGTCTTTTCTGTAAGTTGCTGATTGATGGCCTTGGCAACGCCAAAGTCGATGATTTTGATGACCGGCCGGCCGTCGTGCAGCGTGACCAGGATGTTCGAGGGCTTGAGGTCTCTGTGAATGATGCCCTTCTGATGAGCGTGCTGGACAGCCTGACAGATCGTGATGAACAGCCGGAGTCGCTCGTCGGTGGACAGCTGATTCTCATCGCAGTACTCGGTGATAGGCACCCCCTTCACCAGTTCCATCACGAAGTACGGCGCGCCAGTCTCCGTTGTGCCGCCGTCAAACACGCGGGCAATATTGGCATGGTCCATCAGCGCCAAAGCCTGGCGTTCCGCTTCGAAACGGGCGACAACCGCGTGAGTGTCCATTCCTGGTTTAATGATCTTCAATGCTACCCTGCGATGAACGGGCCGTTGTTGTTCGGCCATGTACACGACGCCGAATCCCCCTTCACCGATCTTCTGGAGCAGCTTGTACCGACCGATTTCATGGCCCGGCATTTCGGCGATCGACGGTTGATCAGCTGTCGCGCCAGGTTCCGCTTCCGGCGCAAGGAAGCCTTCTGGTTGCTCGTGGACCTTCAATAGCGCCTCCACACGTTCGCGGAGCGGCTGATCGCCGGCACAAATCTGGTCCAGGTATTTCGCCTGCGTTTCTGGATCGGTGATCTTGCGCGCGACGTGGAAGATCTCTTCCTCATTGAGTCGTCGGTCTGGCATGGGAGCACCTCGGCTGGACGCGTGACACTCTGCCCTTCGCGTTACTATGCGAAATCCATGGCTGCGGACCCCAACAAAATCCGGAAAAATCACGACGGGGTATCGGGAGGCCGGCCGCCGGACATCTCGAGGCGCAGCCAGGCTCGCGCGTAAGACCAATCATTCTCGGCAGTTGTGGCGGATACTCCAAGCGACTGGGCGGCTTGGGCGGTGGTCAGTCCGGCGAAGAAACGCAGCTTCACCAGCTCGGCTTTGCGGGGATGTTGCTGCTCGAGTTTCTGCAGGGCTTCGTCCAGCCCGAGCAGATCGTCGCAGGCCAGCGGGAGCACGGCCGGCTCGATGTCCGCCAGCTCAACCCGCTGCTGATCACCACCCCGCTTGAGGCTCCGGTACCGCCGCGCTCGTTCGATCAGGATCCGCCGCATCGCTTCGGCCGCCGCGGCAAAGAAATGGCGGTGGTTGTCCCACTGCTGCGGCAGGGCCTGGTCGACCAGTCGCAGATATGCCTCGTGCACGAGCGCCGTGCGCCTGCAACGTCTGACCCGGTTTCTCGTTCGCCAGCTTGGCGGCAGCAAGTCCGACGCAGTTCGTCATACACGAGCGGAAGTAGCTGGTTCGTGGCCGCCGGATCGCCGGATTCGATCTTGGCCAAGATGTGCGTGATGTCGGACATGGGCTCTAGACTTACCAAATCCGCGACCAGTATTCCGCTGCTCGTCCGCTACAGAGGGGTACGATGCACCAGCTGTGAACGTGAGGGGAGACGTTTCCATTCGGGCATTTGCGGTATGAAGTGCGGAACAAACTTGCGGATATAGGCAATCGCCGCGACAATGCGTGGCAGTAAACGGATCGCGGCCGGCCTGGAGTGCATCATGAACCGAATCCTGTATTACACAACCACAGTCGCCCTGTTCGTTACACTCGGCATGACGCACGCACAGCCAGCCCCGGCACAGCCACAAGCGGTGAAAACAACGGTCACATACCGCGAAGTCGACGGGCACAAGATCTTGCTCGACGTCTATCGCCCTGAAGGGAACGATGTACGACCGGTAATCGTCTGGATTCACGGCGGGGCACTGATCATGGGGAACCGTGAGGGCATCCACCCTCAAGTGAGTGCCCTGGCACAAGAGAATGGCTATGCACTGGTGTCGATCGATTATCGCCTGGCTCCCGAAACGAAACTTCCCGATCTGATCAGCGATATTGAGGCGGCGTTTCATTGGTTGTCGGACGAGGGGGCGAAGCAGTTCCATCTCGATACTGACCGCATTGTCGTCGCCGGCGAGTCGGCCGGTGGATACCTCACGCTGGTGACCGGATACCGCGTCCAGCCGCGACCGAAAGCGCTGGTCGCATTGTACGGTTATGGCGATTTGATCGGGGATTGGTACTCCACACCCAGTCCCCATCCGTGCCATAACCCGCGGAAGGTCACTCGCGAGGAGGCCATGCAGCAAACAGACGGAACCGTCGTCTCTGATTCGACCCGGCGAAAGGGAGATGGCGGCGTGATCTATCTGTACTACCGTCAACAGGGCATCTGGCCTCAGGAAGTCAGCGGCTTCGACGTCACCGCGATCGCCGAGCAGATCGTCCCCTTTGAGCCGGTGCGAAATGTCACGTCGGACTACCCTCCCACGCTACTGATCCATGGCACGAAAGACACCGATGTTCCGTTCGAAGAGTCGCTGATGATGGTCAAGCAGTTTGAAAAGCACGGCGTCTCGCACTTGCTCAAGAGAATTGAAAACGGAGAGCATGGCTTTGGAGGCGGTGACCCCCAGCAAATCACAGACGCCTATGAGACCATGCGGAAGTTCGTCGTGACGCATCTCTCCGCCAAATGACGCTGGAAGTCTAGTAATCAACCGCGTCATTCAACGCGTGAGTCACTTCGTCGACACTCGGACTTTCCTTTCCGCGGGCTGCCAGGGGCCCTACGTGACGGCGCATGATGTAGCTCGACGGAGTCAAATAGTCTGTAATCTGGAGCACATCGTTAGCTTTTGACCTACTTGTCGATGGCCCCCGATTTCATGCGCGACAGATAGGCGCGGGCCCACTCGCAGTCAAAGAAGCCAGTTGCGTTCGTAGCGACGCACTTTTCGAAGTACTCGATAGCTTCTGCTTCATTGCCGTCGGCCAATCGCAGCATAGCAATTGTGAAATAGGCATTGGCCAGGGCAATGTAGTCCTCGCCCGCTTGCTCCAGCAGTTGCGTCTCGCTCGTCTTGCCGGCCATATAGCTCAGGCAGACTGCATCGTTCCACAGTCCTTGGACCACCTTGGGCTCCGCCATCGCGTGGTCTCGGACTTTGTTATGCTCACCAAAGATGCACAAAGGAAGTAGCGCATGGCGGCGAAGAAACGGAGACTTGTCGTCGAGCATATCCGCGACGAGACCTTCCACCTGCGAGGCATTGTCGGGCGACTCCAGCAGAAGGTAAGCCCGGGCCAATCGTACATATTTGCTGTCTCGGTGCTCTCGGGCTGATTGCCTTGTCGAATTCATAGAGTGCATCAGCACCGTATCGCTCAAGGCAATGCGCCGCGAGAAACCAGGAATAGGACCCGGGATGCCGGCCCACACCGCGAATGGCTTCCCACGCCTCATCGGCTTCCCCAATCGTCAGATAGAATTGTTGACGACTCCAGTCGCCCGCCGGATAGTTTGCGACCTTGGCGAGCTCCTTCGCCACCATACGTCCGTCTTGTTCGTAGCGTTCTGGCAACCTCTTCCTGTCCCTCAGCGCGCGCAAATCGGATACCTGCGGCGAGCGCCAGAATTCGAAAACCAAGCGACGCTTGATTGTCGTTAAACAGGAACTGTACGTACTCGAAATCCCGAATCGCTTGATCGGCTAACATCGCATCTTTGTGCTCCCAGGCGTCAAACAACTTCAAGAAGCCTCCGATCAGCAGTCCCAGTGGTGATCGTCGAATCCCTTCGGAACTATCCAGAAGTTGCTTTGCCTTATGTGGATCTGCGGACATAAACGCATATGCCATCAGTGAGTCGATCTGCGTTGGATGTGGGCTCGAGATCGCGTAAATCCTGCAACTCGAGTTCTCCGAGATCGTCCTGGCCGGACCAGACGTACGCGACTGAGAGCAGCGCGCGGGCGGCGACGTTGTCGGGGTCCATGTCCCGCGCCTTCTTCGCACGCTGTACGGCACCATCGTTGTCGCCGCCATTGAGCGCCAAGAGTCCCTCCAGGACGAGCACGTGGCTTGGCGAGTATCCAGCCTCGTTGGCCATACGCAGTGTCTCCGTTGCCTGCGCCGGATCGTTGATCAGCACGTCTTTAATGCCCTTTTCATACAGTGCGGCCGCGAGCATCTTCGTCGTTCGGTTCGCTCGGTCCGCCTCCAGTCTGGCAGCCGTCGCCATCTGCTCGGCTGTCTGCTCTTGAGCTCGTGCCTGTCGCGATTGACTCAGCGCATACGCAGCCAGCAATGAACTGGTCACCGTTGCCGCCAGTAATGTCAAGGCAATCAGGGACGTAGTTACCAGTGCCACGCGGTGACGTGCGGCCGCCTTGCGCAAACGATAGGCAGTGGAAGGCGGTCGTGCCTCGATCGGTTCGCCGGCCAGGTAACGAGTCAGATCCGCCGCCAACGCATTGGCGGTTTCGTATCGTCGAGAGCGGTTCTTTTCGAGAGCCCGCATCGTAATCCAGTCAAGGTCGCCGCGTAGTGTCTTGGCCAAAGTCGAGGCGTTTGTTCCGCGATAGGTCGCGGCTGCAGTAGCAGACTGCCCCAGACTGCTCACACGCGTGCTTGGTTTTGGTGGTTCTTCCTCGCGAATGAGCCGCAGCGTCTCCTCCAACGCAGCCCTGCGCAAAGAACTACTCTCAAGCGGTGTCACGCCCGTTAACAATTCGTAGAGAATCACCCCCATGGAGTAGATGTCGGTGCGTGTGTCAACGTCCAACTGGTTCAGCACAGCCTGTTCTGGACTCATGTATTCCCAAGTGCCGACGATTTGGCCCACCTCCGTGAACAGGGTCTTGTCCGTCAGCTGTTGATTCGTCGCTTTGGCAACGCCAAAGTCAATGATCTTGGGCACAGGCCGATCGTCGTACAGAGCCACCAAGATGTTGGACGGCTTGAGGTCGCGATGGATGATGCCCTTCTGATGGGCATGCTGCACAGCGTGGCACACCGAGACGAATAGTCCGAGTCGTTCGCCAGTTGTGAGTTGGTTCTCATCACAGAACCGGGTAATGGGAATTCCTTTCACTAACTCCATCACGAAGTAGGGTCGTCCCGTGTCAGTGCACCCGGCGTCCAGTACATGCGCGATATTGGGATGATCCATCAGGGCTAAAGCCTGCCTTTCGGCTTCGAAGCGGGCAATGAACTGGCGCGTGTCCATGCCCTGCTTGATGACCTTGACCGCCACACGACGACGGATCGGATGCGTTTGTTCCGCGAGGTACACCACACCCATGCCGCCCTCACCCAATTCCTGCAGCAGCTTGTATGGGCCGACGCAAGTGCCAGGGCCCTTGCTCACGGGGCGTTTCTCCAGGGTGTTCTCCGACGCATTCTGATCCACCATGAAGGCGCCCGCCCCGGCGTGAGCACGTAGCAGTTTGTCCACACGATCACGGAGCTGGGTGTCGTCGCCGCAAGCAGAATCCAGGTAGGCCGCGCGGTCGGTCTCTCGCTCAATCTCGATAGCGGCCCAAAAGATCGAATCAACGTCTCGAGAATCATTCATCGTTAAACTCCTTGGCAACATAGGACTCCAAGGACCAATGCGAGTTTTTCGGGCTAATAGCTCACTGCCGACAAAAAAAATGCAGCGTTCCTTCGCAATTGCCGGCGCTAGGGCATCAACTCGTTGTAAAGCCAAGCACGTGCGTAAGCCCAATATCGCTTAGCAGTTGCGTCCGAAATACCCAATACTTCGGCGGCCTCGGAGAGTCGCAACCCGGCGAAATATCGTAGTTTGACCAACGCGGCCTTACTCGGATCTTCCTCTGCAAAACGCTGCAAGGCCTCGTCCATCGCCAGCAGGGTATCCGGTGCCGCGTCTGCAGCTGCAAAACCGGAATCGAAGTCGACTCGTTGCCTGTCTCCGCCGTGCCGCGGACGTTGCTTCCGGCGAGCACGATCGATCAAGATCCTGCGCATTGCCTCGGCCGCCGCCCCGAAGAAGTGCCCCCGGCTATCCCATTGCTGTGCCCGCTCCGCATCCACCAGCCGCAAGTAGGCCTCGTGCACCAAGGCCGTGGCTTGCAGCGTCTGGCCAGGCTTTTCGCGAGCCAACTTCGCCGCAGCCAGTTTTCGCAACTCATCGTAGACGAGCGGCAACAGCTGCTCCGCGGCATGCGGGTCGCCGGATTCGATCTTTGCCAAGATGTGCGTGATGTCGGACATGGGCTCTAACGGGAGTTGTGTGCCATGCGATCAGTGACCGATAGACTGCCCGCACGCCTACGGGTTCTCTCTGCGCTCCACCTCGCGCCGAACGTGATGCTCGGATTCGTCTGTCCCACCATAATACCTATTGGCGATGCGGCGTGGGCCGAATATGTGCCGCAGCCGTACATCCGTGCTAGAATGACGCCACGACTTACACTTGGCGACCGTTTTGCCCCGACGCCGTTGGCCACACGGATGGTTGGGTCGAGGCCTGTGAGCAATTCCAGGAAATCCGGCATCAAGAACGGCTCGCCACCGGTGATGTCCAGGAGTTGCGGACGCACACGGTTCCAGACCTCGAGCCAATCCTTCGCTGGCCGAAACGGCACCGACTTGAATTCACCTCGCTCTTGGGCCTGCAATTCCCAGCAGTACTTGCACTTGAAGTTGCAGGCCATCGTGGTCCACCAAATGGCCGACTTCAGCATGACTGCCTACTTGCCCAAAAGAGGCTCGTGTTGGGGCCGTTGTCGACGTGTGTGACGACGAAACCCTGTTCCTGCAAATGCTCAGTGAGTCCAGCGATGGCTGGTACGCGACCGTCGGACGCACGTGGATCCGTTGGCCCACCTGTCGAAGCTCAATGTGAGCACGGATCGACGGCACGACCGGCGAGCGCTCTCGGTCGAGGAGTTCGCATTGCTCGTCCACACGGCCCACAACGGCAAGGTCATCGAAACACTCCCCGGACCGGACCGAGCGATGATGTACGTGCTGGCGGGCTGGACGGGCTTTCGCAAGGGCGAAATCGGTAGCTTGATGAAGCGGTCGCTGAGGCTCGATGCGAACCCGGCCACGGCCACCGTCGAGGCGTGCTACAGCAAGCGGAAACGGCAAGATGTCCAAATCTTGCATCCGGAGGTGGTTCGCCGCTTGCACCAGTGGTTGGCGACGAAGACCGGCCTGAAGCCAGGCGATATCCTGTTTCCTATTTCGGGTCGTGTGCCGGGCGGGACGGAACGGAAGACCCACAAGATGATGAAACTGGATCTGGAAGCTGCGCGTGCCAAATGGATCGAGGATGGCAAGACACCCGCGGAAAAGCAGCGCCGTACGGAGACTGACTTCCTGTCCTACGAAAGTGAGGACGGGCTGTTTGCCGACTTCCACTCCAACCGGCACCTGTTCATTACCAGTCTCGAGCGGGCCGGCTTGTCACCCAAGATGGCGCAGACGCTCGCCCGCCACAGTGACGTGCGGCTAACACTTGGCGTCTACACGCACCTGGGCGTGCACGACCGGACCGCGGCCATCGAGTCGCTGCCCGCTCCGCCGAAAATTGGCGTCGGCCCACAGGATGAGGCCAAGGCACTGCGGGCCACGGGAACGGAGGGGCCCCGAAACGATGGTTTCGAGGAGAAAACGACGCCTCGCGAGGTGCCCACAGTGGTGCCGAGAGGTGCCGAAAATGGTGCCGTCCACCTCGCATCGGAAACGCTACAGTTTGCACCGCTTTGCACTGAAACGGCCGACGAGCGCACAAAAAAAGACGATCCACAGATCGTCGTAAACCCTAGCCCCGTTGGCACTTCTTGCATCGAACTGCACGTCCCTGCATCGGTTTGCACCGGGTGCAGGGGCCGCAAAGGAAAAGTATCCCCGACAGGATTCGAACCTGTAACCTTCGGCTCCGGAGGCCGGAAAAACCATCCTCTGCCAAAGTCGACATACCTGTGTCAGTGATGGTCAGTCAGTGCCGTTGAGACGGTCCCCGCCGTGTCTACGAAAGTCGTAGGGTTGTGCCAAAGCGTGCCGGACCGAGGCGGCGGGCGTACGCTCGGGACGTATTTCTGCTGTCCATTCCGCTGTCCACCCCATTCGAAACTCAAATAATCACCTCAACGCCACTCTTGTGCATGGTCCAAAAGAGGGGGCACGACTCTCGCTGGTAGTCGGGCGTGATGTGTTCGTCGATCGAATTATTGACGAGAGTCCTCCGGCAACATCTCCTGGGAACGTGACCAATTATTCCCTCCTGTCGCCAGAGGACCTCGCCATGTCTGACCCGGTTATCTACCGAGTGATCAAACTTCCCGCGTCATTACTGACTGCGATGCGGGAGAAACGGGACCAGGTCGAGACGACGAACGTCCGCTTCCTCGCCGAGGCCGTCGACAGTCACCTGCCCAATCTTGTCAAAGAACTGCAACGTCTCGGCTTTGGACTGCATGGCGGAGACCAGCAGGTGGCTAGGCTACCGTTTTCCGAAGAATCCGCGATACTCAGCCTGCTCAGGGACGCGGCGGAAACGGTCGGCCTACCATCGACGAAGCTACTCGAACTGTGTTTAGTGGCAGCCTTACATCCACACGCAAGACCGAAGCGGCGACGCCGGAGATCGAAGTCGGTGAAGACTGTCGAAAAGAAACCAGGACGACCCAGGCGACGCCAACGAAAGAATGCCGCTGAGAATTAATCACCCACACCACATCTGCCACACCCCCACACGCATCAACTCGCACACGCCACATGAAAAGGACACGTCTATGTCACGTCCACGCGTGGGAATCTGGTGGGACGACGGTTCGACTATCGTCGCGCTTGCTCACGCACAAACCGCAAACGTTACCCGTGGCCGCAATCGCATCGACAGCAACCTGGCACACGTGAAGGAATGGCCACGCGTGGCAAAGCAACTCGGTCGTACCATCGCGGATGAGTATTTCTGTGTGCCGCGCGGTCGCGTTTTGTGGGATGCCACGAACCAACGCGGAATCATCCTGCACGGTCCCGCCACGAACATCGAGCGACTGAAGTTAATCGCCCAACGATTCAACTTGGGTAAGGATTGGAAGACGGAAGACGATGACCACTATTGCACCGGCGCTGACGCGGACCGCCTGTTCGACGACGAGGATTGACTCACCTCCGTCCTGGGCAAGCAACGACGGTGCCAAGGTCTCCACCTGTGCTCACCTCGTCATCACCCGGAATATACGTGCCTGTCGTCGCTGCCACACTTCCGGAAACAACCACTTCAGGAGGCACGCGACACGATGACCAGGCAACCGCGAGTAGCAATCTACGCCCGCGTCAGCACCGACGAGCAATCAGCAGACGCCCAACTGCGAGACCTTCGCGAATTCGCCACGAATCGCGGCTGGACCGACACTGAGGAATTCGTTGACGAGGGATTTTCAGGCAGCAAGGACTCCAGGCCCGCCTGGAACAAACTCTGGGACTCGATCCAAAAAGGCCGCATCAAAACGCTGGTCGTCCACGCATTGGATCGCCTCGGTCGCTCACTGCCGCACCTTGGTCAAAATCATCACGACATGCGTCGAGAAGAACGTGACTCTGGTCTCCTTCAGGGAAAACCTGGATCTGTCCACAGCTCAGGGTCGTTTGATCGCCGGGATCTTCTCCGTACTGGCTGAGTACGAATTATCCATGATCAGGGACCGCACACAGATCTGGGATGCGGGCCGCGAAAGCTCGCGGCAGCCAGATCGGGCCAAAGAAACATCACTTCGACAAAGACAAAGCAACGCGACTCCGCGAACAAGGCTGGGGGCAAATCAAGATCGCCAAAGAACTCGGCGTGGGTATCGGACGCGTCAATCAGTGGGTAAAGGAGGAGTACATTCCAGCCGAGGTGAGTGAAACTGACATGTGAAGAAGATCCTTTCCTGCCACGTCGTCCTATTCACCGCCTCCTCCCCACGCAGCCAACGGCAACAACGGCCTACGGCGAGTTGTTCGGCGATGGACATGAATAGTATCTTCGGGCTTTTCGCTTACCGACTCTTGACCTTGGAGATTCGGGACACCTCTCGAGCCGTCCAGATCCTTTCGAGTTCAAAGGAGACACTTCCTGGGCACGCGACGGCGAAACCAAGTTGTCCACCTCCTTGAAGAGACCCATAAGGTCTCCAAGGTCCGGTACTGTTGGTAGTGCTGTGGTAGCGGCGCAGCCGCTGCCACGACAGTGCCAAGAGGAGTGGACCTGTGCTCGCTCCCAGCGAGCACAATCACTGCCTGTCTACCGGGATGTCGCGTCAGCGTTGCCTTCGTCGTCGCTTTCCCGGCGTCGCCACTTCCTCGCGATTGGAGCACAATCAGTCTCTTACCAGAATGTGGCAGGCAACGGGTGTGGAGAAATGTCGTGTTGTGCTACATCTCTCGACAGAGCAACGCGCGGAAGAAATATGTCAAGCCAGAGCGGGGCCCCAGGGGTCGATGCATATGAATCTGTTGTGGTCGCTACCAATACTTACAGTCCCGTTTCGTGTTGTCTGGAATAATCAGAAACGCGGGCGTCTCGTGTCTGCGGCTGGTGCGATTTATTGCGGAGAAAGAGATGAATATCAGCGACGCTTTTGCAGCAGTACATGATTTCCACCGAGGAACGGGGGCTCCCATCGCGGAGCAGCCACGACTTCTTCCGGGTGATCGACTGGCCGCCGAGACGCTGGCCGGACAGTTGTCATCGCTCAAGTCCGGCATCGACACCGCTGGCGGTGGCATGCTGGTGCAGCGAGCGGCCATGGCAATCGAGGAACTTGCCGAATGGCTGCTCGCCCACGCGAACGGCGACCTCGTTGCCGCCGCCGACGCCTGGGCGGATCGAGCCTACGTGCTCCTGGGCGACGCCGTTGCCGCCGGGTTGCCCGCCGCCGAACTGTTTGCCGAAGTCCATCGCGAGCAACATGACCAAGGAGCTGGTTGCCGACGGCACCGGCAAGGCCAGAAAGGGAGCCGCCTACAGGCCGCCCGAACTGGCAGCCATTCTGAAATCCGCGAGCAACGATCGCTGACCGGCTCCCTCCTCATGATGGAAGCCGGATATTCCCAAAGGTTCGCGGCGGTCAGCTATTCTCAAGGGTTCGTCGGCGACACCGCTGAGAACCGGGTGTGGACGATATTCCGGCGATTCGTGAGGCAGTATTCTCAAATGGTCCTTTGGGAATATTGAAGTGACGCCCGCGACATTCCTCCGCAGACGGGTTGTCCAACTTACTGGAAACACCAGTTGAATCGACGGCGGTGCTTCATCACGACCGCCATCACGTCCGTCTGCTTTCCGGCAAACGATTCGTCATGGTATTCGTAGCCACAACCGCCGTGCACGAACTCGTGAGCAGCGATCGAGATCAGCCGGTCCCGCTCCGTGAGCTTGAACCGCTTGCGGAACGATCGGCTTGCGCTGGTCCACTGCTCCACCACCATCACCGGGTTGACGTAGTACACCGTGCCGTACTGCCCCTCCTCGAACTGAGCTTCGGCTTCCGTGTCAAACACAAAACCGATCGCAAAATCCGCCTCATCGTCGAAGATGCGGTGCAGCGTCAACAGGATGCGGCCCCAGGCCCGAGCCAGCTTGCGAGCGTACACACTGAACTCCTCGCCGTCCGGTAGAAAGTATCGCGGAATCTCCAGGTCCGTTTCATTCTTGATGATAAACTCCTCGGTGATGCCGGTGGTGGGTCGTTGTGGAGACCGTTGCGAGGGAACCAAGGCGGCGACTGAGATGGGCGTCCCGTCGCAGTTGGGTGGTTTAGTCGCTTCGGACTCGATGACTCCGTCCATCAGGTCTCGGACGTTCACGCCTCGTGGGGCGCCGTGCCGCAATCGTTCACCCGCATAGTGGTGGTAGCGTGGGGTGCGGCTCCGGAGAGCCGAGCGTTTATCGACGGCCAACTCCGTGATGAACGCCGACAGTTGGCTACTGAAGGGACGGACCAGTCCGTCTCGGTTGGCCGTCAACACGTCGCTTGACTTGCCCTTGAGTTCTACGACGACGCCACGGTCGACACTGACGTACTCCGTGAACATCGGGATACCGCCAATCCGCACCACCATCGTGTGCGGGTGCGTCCGATTGGTGTAGACCGTGGCGAAGCCGAGGTCGCGACGAGGCGTGCCCTTCTTCAGGTTGGGCCGGTGTGGTTCGCCGTCGAGATGGATCTCACAGTCCAACTGGGCGTAAGTGATGAAGTCCCGGACCGCCTGGCGGAGAGCGACTACGTGGTCGCCCTTCATCACCACTTCGGTTCGCGTGCCAGGGAAGAACTCCCGCTGCTCGACTTCGAACTCACCACCCGACCCGATGACGCGGCAGGTGCCGGTGTCGATGTGGTACGATTTGTGGGCTAGCGCGATGACCACTTTCGCGACGCCGAATCCGCCCACCGAGTCGTCCATGTCTTTGGTCGTCCCTCCCAGACAGAGAAACTTATTGAGCAAGGTCTCCTCGTCCATCGGCGGTCCGTCGTTCTCGGCGATGGCAAGCGTGTCTCCGTCGGGCGTCAGACTGAAAGCGAACTTGATCGTCGCAGCACCGCAGTCGGAACTATTCTGAGCCGTTTCTCGTACCCACGAGTCGCACCAGGATGCGTAATCGTTCAATCCCTTCTCGAAAAACTCGTGGCTGATTCCGACTCGCATCTGCTTTCTCCTCCTATTCGTTATTGGATGAGAATGTGTGGCAGATGCGGCCACTCGAAAAATTCACGCCTGTTCGCCTTGACGCGACGCGATGATGCACGCGCGACGATTATCGGAATAATCAAAGCCTCTCCGTCAATACGCCTCATCGAACGCCCGACGCGGGCCGTAGGGGCTGGCCTTGGGGTGGTGTCCGTTGGCGACGACGTACACGAAGTGCTCTTTGTCTTTGTCGTCGTCAGGTGTCCATCCACACGCCGGGCATTCTCCATCGTCGAGTAGGCGGCCACATTTGCCACAGTTGCCGCTCTGGTCGTCTTCGGGCATCCACACACCGCTGATGACTTCCTGCAGCGGGTAACCAGGTTGGTGGACGACCAGGACTTCCACGTCGCCGCCGTGGAGTCCATCCCGCATGTCTTGCAGTCGTTCGATCAGTTCGTCGAGCGTCATCGCGTCTCTCCTGGTGGTAGTCGAGGACATGCTCGCGTTCCGAGCACCGCTTTTCTTCTGCTGTGCGGCTGGAATCTGCTGAGTACCTCTTACTTGTGGCACGCCGGTGGGACGCGTCAAATGGACGGGAGAAATGCTGCGAGGGATGAAGGCAAACCCGGTGCATGTGACTGACTGCCGAAGTCGATCCGTGTGACGAAAACGCTTTGGCGGTTTCGGGATGTGTGTTGGTTCGTTTCCGGATGCCTCTCATAACTTGTGCCGCGTGAGTGTGATCACGAGCAGGGGATGGTTGTCGAGGCAACCGATTGCTCCGGCGGTTCGTCGTTTCACCGGCTCGGAGAGTGTTGGACGATGACGCGGGAAATAGGGAGCCACTTGACGAGTACACCTCTTTTGGGAGGTAACGTCAGGTGGCCAGCGAGCATGATTTGGTTATCCAACAACCTCGCGCCCCACGGGTAGATGGGAGTTTGATTTACGAGATGGCAATTTGGATAACATGCGAAATTAACCCTGACGCGAAAGAGAACCCCCTCTGCAGAATGAGATACTGGGGTACTATTGGGACTCGTAGGTGGCGTAGAATGAAACCGTCCGATCGCCGCAAGAATGGAACCTTTGCTGCTCGTCCGGACGCGCACCGCCGCCGACGCATCCCGAGGTCGATGTTGGATGGCCAGGCGAACGCGGGTAAAATGAAGCCATCGGCGGCTGCCATCAATGAAACCTTCTGCTACGGATCGGTGAGATTATCTCCCCACTGCCATGGTAAGATATTCGCTCAGATCGCTATTCATCATTATCACGTGTGTAGCGATGCTGACCGTGTCTATCGTGTGGTTATACCGTGAGTACCGTGGGCAGCTGGTATGCGACCGCAACGAAGTGTCATTTGACTCCGGCTATCGAGACGTAGATAGCACTTTTGACCTGACTCGTTTCAGAGAGGATGTACTGAACTAGCTGGACAAACACATCCCCGACCATGGTTTTGTCGCCGATGATTTGGGCGCGATTGAACGACATTTTACTGCCACTGGCGAATCGTTCTTTACGGTTTTCTCCAGCCATTACTATGTCCGGCGGTTAGGGTTTCCCCAGTGCCGGATCGTCGAAGATTGTACAGATCCGAGGGCAGTGAGAATGAACGCCGCCATGAGGGATGCAATGGACTATGCACTCGAGCGGCAAGTCGCGACTTTGCTGCGCGGCTTCCCAGTAGCCCTTCCAGAACAGGAAAGTAAGCTGTAAATCCTCCTCTGAGAGTCCGGCTGCACGCGGAATCGCGGATGGAGTCGACTTCGCTCCCACAAATAGACCGATTGCTGCTCGCCTGGGCGCATACCTCCCTAGAGGCATACGACGGCCGATGTGGAGTGGTTGGGCGGGAGCGAATAGAATCGGGGTGTCGAGAGCGTCCGATCAATCGAAGGTATATCGACTCTTAGTTTTGCCATACAATCACCATGCCCGCCAGAACAACGTCGCCCGTGCAGCGATGACGCACCAGCCAGGCAATCAGTTGTCGATATGGCAGGTGACGTTCCTCGGCCCATCGGCTGGCACGGCAGGAAGCGATTGCGATGAAAGTAGCCCACATCTGTTGGTATCTTTGCGGCCTCCTTGCCGTTGCCCTGCTCCTTACTTCTGCGACCTCCTTTCATCCTAGCGCCGAAGGGTTGAGGGCGATCGAAATGGGAGTCGAATCGGGTCTAGTGGTTCTGTTTGGCGTACTCGGCGTCGTCCTCACACGGTTGAACTTGGCTGAACCTCGGTGGGTGGTGCGCACATTCCAATGGCTCGCGTTCGTAGCGACGGTGTGTGTGGTGCTGATGGTCGGTGGATAAAAGGACCGATTTCCGAATTGACCTACCAGCCCGATCGGGGCATATTGAGGGCGATGGTCGTGCCCGGGGCGGGAGCGGCCACAACGGGGCCGTCCGAGCCCGGTAACAAACGGACCTTTCGCGGCGAGTTGCAGCGGCATGTGAACACCGCAATGCGTCAGACTCGCGTCTTTGAGGCATGGCAACAGGCATTAGTGTACACGTAACGTCCGACCACCGACCAGGAACGAATGGGAGGTCTGAAAAGTGCCTGTGAAATTGCTGACGGCATCAGACGCATCTTTGAATGTTGCGGCAGCGTTTGTGGTGCCACCAATGGCGATTTGCATCGCCGGATTGCTCATGCGGATCGCGATTCACTACAGCTTTTGGGGAGCCGTGCCGCTTTTCTTCATGGTGCTCGTATTGGGCTCGGTGAGTTGCTTCATACTGGCAATTTGGCACGCCCGTGGGGTAACGGGAGCTTCCCTCATCCTACGATTCACCGGCTGGATCCTTGCTTCGGCACTTTGCATTGCTGGCGGATTAACGCTGGTCGGGTTGCTCCCGATAACCGTAGGCGACGGACCATGATGGGAGGTTTCAGTCGTTGACAGAATTCCGAATCGGTCGCGCCTAACCCGACAGAGGCACGGCGAGGTCGATGTTGGGTGGCCGGGCGAACGCGTTAGAATGGAGCCGTCCGAGCCCTGTAACAAAGGAAGGTTTCGTGGATGGCAACAACGGGTCAACAGCCGTCGGACAGATCGCTGTGTGATAAACTGAGGACACGATAGATTGTATTGTCCCGTGAGCGATCCGGGTCGTAGACCCGCTTGGGAAACAGGGATAAATGTCTCAATCAAGGCGTCCTGTACTACTCCTGCTCCTGCCTCTTGCTGGTGTCGCAGCGGTGTACAGCACCGCTTACTTAATAGAATTTGCCCGAACTGACAATGGTATAACGCCCGCGCAAGCAGCCTACGAAATCAGACGCGACCCGCTTACCATCGCCGTTAGCAAAATGGCCAACGTTGAAGGTCACACGTGGTACTTGAGCGTCAACTCAGCGGGCAAAGCGGAGCTGACAATCCATACCTATCCCACTGAGACGCGGCGTCAGTTCGACATTTCGCCGGAGCAACTGGCGAATCTGCGCAAGTGCCTCCTCGAAGAGCGATTCTTTGATCTCGATGACGAATACGGTGATCTCGTTGTGGATGTCGCGTGGGAGACAATTACCGTTACTGCGGGTGATGAAACAAAAACCGTCCGGTTGCGATTCTTAATGAACTGGGTCCTGAACGATAAGAAGAGACTTCACGATCCTGCGAGGGCCGTGCGCGTGTTGCTGATCGTCCTCGGATGGATCGATGATCCAGTGATTGACGATATTCGTCAATCGTACGAGAAGATACTTGAAGCGGCACAAGAAGAGGGCTAACCAAGATAGAGATTGGGATCGGATGGTGTCCGACTCCCTTCAATGCGTCGCATATGGGTGGGCAGTAGGCGTTTCATCGCCAAATGCCGGATTGGTCACAATACCACCGATTGCTGCTCGCTGCGACGCATGCCCCTGCAGAGGCATGCGGGTGTCGATGTTGGGTGGCCGGACAGAAGTGGCTAAAATGGAGGCGTCCGAGCCCGGTAACAAACGAACGATTCTCTTGGTTCAGCGTTCCGTTGCCACGGACTGTCATCTGGCGGCGCCTCGATTTCGGATTGACGGCTGGTGGCCGAGCGATGTCGAATACCTGGGTAACTCCAGTTCTCGCCGAACGCGAACTCCGATGCATGCAGCGTTGAACAACAGGATACCGGGCGCGGTTATATGCGGTGTCGCGGTAAGAGGAGTCACTACGCTACGTGGGGAATCGGCAATGAGATGGAACCTTTTTCTGGTGACTGCCTCGATTGTGATGCTGTTGTTCTTCATCGGTGTTGGGCTAGTTGAGCACATGGCGCAGGCAGACGCCATTACGGAAGAGCTGGCACCTCAAATCGGCATCGACGAAGACATCATTAGAAGAGAGCTTGTAGGCATATTACGAAGTCAGAGTGTTCCTCACACAGTCGTGTATTGCAGCCCATTGGCCTTGTTGAGCATCCTTCTCGTGGTAAGACTGATCGCCGACATTGTTAAAGATCGCAGAGGTCAGCCGTAATGCCGCCAGCCCGGTGATGCTTCGGCGACGACCGATGGTCGGCACCTTCTCGACCTCCGGATTAGGTTTCAACGCGGTGCCCCGGCCGGAAGCGGAGAGGTCCGTGGCTCCATCGGCCCTGGGGGAAGCGGCGAGGAGTTCCGCTGAGAAGAGCCAGCGACGCGGCGGTGCGAGTTGCAATTGCGGGACGATTCAGGAACCCGTACGATTCTTGGGAAGCGCAAGAACCGACCGTTTGAAGACACGATGCCGCTGCGGCCACGGGCCGTGCCAGACACATCCCAAACCCGAGTTGACACCCATGGCTCGTCCGCCGTCAATGAACCCATACGAAGCATGTGTCCATGTGGCGACGCGACCGGCGACCACCTCACAACTACTGCCTCTCTGGCTTTGGCTCGGAATCGCTGTTGGCGTGTCATTCTTCTGTACGCCTGCCGACCCAGTAACAGTACTGCTCGCGTTAGCGTTTGGAATGATCTGCTTTGGCTTGGGCTGCGTTGTCGGCTCCCACGGGCATCCGGTGTTGAGATTATTCCCGCTGGTCCTGTGGGGCGCGGTTGTCGTTTGGTTGGTCCTTTCGGATTGGGGGACGTACTTTGTCAGCGTCGCAGTACTCTACTCGTTGGTCAGCATGGTGGCCGCCGCGTGGGCATTCCGCTCCATTGAGCACGGACGCATTCGGATTCTGACCTCGTTCTGCGGCGGATATGTGATTGGCTCATTCGTCGGTGTACTTGGCACCGTGGCAGGGGCAATCTTGGGTGCTTTTCTCGCTGAGCGTTCCGTCCGACCAATCACAAGAGGGCCAGTTGGTGTCGGCGGCGACAGGAGGGATTGATGCGTTTCAGAAACCGACCGATTGCTGCTCGCTGCGACACATGCCCCTGCAGAGGCATGCGGGTGTCGATGTTGGGTGGCCGGACAGAAGTGGCTAAAATGGAGGCGTCCGAGCCCGGTAACAAACGAACGATTGATGGGTGGGGGGCCACTACTATTACCGGGCGCGGTTTTATGCGGCCCAGCTGGGGAGGTTCTGCAGCAGGGATCCGATTGGACTGTGGGCGGGTAAATTCGATCCCTATTGCTACTGCAAGAATGATCCCATTGGATCAGTTGACCCATCTGGCCGACTGCGTATCGAGCCGGTGGGACAGAAGGGGATTCTAGCGTGTGGAAGCGAGGCATCCGCGAAATGGCTTTTCCTGTTGGAGGTCAGTCCGCGACCAGGAGCAAAACCCGGCGCACCATGTGCTGGGTTCGTTGTCCAGAAAGTCACAGTCATCTGCGGCATATCGCCACAGTGTCCCCCTGCGAGCCGGAAGCACCCGATACCTCCGGGCAGCGAGTGCCCCTTCTATCCGTTTCACTCGTTCTCCTATTTCGAAGCATGGCCCGTCAATAAGGGTGACACTGAAATATACTATCCGGGTAGCAATCACTACAGCGACGAGGCCAAAGCCAGATCGACAACGAATACGTGCGGAGTCTACGAGCAATTCGCTGAGGTGAGGTTTTACTGCATGAACGGCGCTGAAGATCCGACGGGACACAACACAGGCACCAACGATTTGAGGCGGCTTTGGCGGGCCCCCGGCCAGTGGTATCCATCTCAGAACCATCCATGCGCGACAACGCCAAGGAGCTTGCCGTCAATTCCGGGAGACCCCGCGCCGGGCTTCTGGGACGGAGAACCAGTTGCTGGCCCTGCATATCGTGAGTTCGGCATTGAATGGAACTGCTGTAAGTGCGCCGGGAAAAGAATGCGTGCGGATGCTTGGGCTGCGCCTCCGGACGCAGGGCATCGCCTTTCAGACTGAGGATGCTATGCACACGTCGAAGATCCCACTGGATAGACACATTGGCTTTCACCTTCTGGTAATCGGTTGGATGCTACTCGTGCTCGCAACCTCCTTTGAAATTCGACAGGCGCGCGGTCAATGCAAGGACGGCCGCCTGCGAAGCAACACTGCCGAAGACTGCGACGAGTTGCATAGGGAGTACGAGAAGGTCTTTCCCGGTGCCACACTGAGTGAAGTCGCATCCTGGCAGCGCGGTGCCGACGCCGGAATTGCATTGCGGGCAAGCTGGGAGCTTATCCGTCGCTCCATGAAAAGGGTTGCGCCTCAGCCGGGGCCCGTCGGTACTTTGGATCGATTGAAAGTAGAGCGTTTCATTGGCTTTGTCGAAGGCCGCCTTCGTATCCAAGTGCCGGAGTGGTGGAGCGAACTTCTGCGCAGAGGCTCGTATTACTCGGGTCAGAGCCTGTGGCTTGATATGACCCGTGCGAGTGCGCCCTACGCAAAGACAGACTCAGGAATCTTTGCTCCGGCGGGTACTCGGGTCGTTTACGAGGGCGCAGACCTTCGAGTTACTCGTGATTCGGAGTCGATGGTAATTCCGGCGACTGTGCTTGCGACTGCCAAGGAGCAGCTTGGCGATCTTTGGGGTATTAACGTGCTATTCCTGGATCGCTTCCGACGCCTCGTCGCGATCTGGGGTGATGGGTTCGGAGCGTACCCGCTGTTCATGCTCGACACGGACTCAGCCCGGCCGGTGTGGCAAGCGAGTGTGTGGGGCGACATCCCTAGAGCAATTGGTGGTGGGGGCCTAATCCACTGGGTGGGCTTGTATTGCGCAGGAGACATGATCCTCGTGGTTGGGGCGACGGATTACGCCGCCTATGTTCAAGGCTTTTCTACCACCAATGGAAGCAATCTCTTCCGGTTCTCCACTTCCTACTGAGGATTTGTTGATCGCTGCACAAAGGATGTTATGGAACATTTTCCAATGTTGTCTCCAACTGCAAAGTGTGGCGAAAAGAAAAAAGGCGAAGCATGTATTAAGTGGAGCTGGAGGCTAGACCCCGAAACAATGCGGTCTTGGCCGTGCAGGAGCAACTATGGCTACATTGTTCACCATTAAGAACTAGAGCCTGTTTTGCCTCCGAAACAGGGCCGGAGTCGGCGAGAGATTCCTTGGTCGTCCGCCTGCGGCAGCGGAGACACATCTTCTTTAGGGGATTGGACGGCAGCCGGGTCCGTCAGCAGTGGGCGATGTGACGCGGTGTGGGGTGGGAATGACGGGATGTTGTCAGTCTCTCGTGACGCAGACCACCTGGCAGTGGCAGGCAAGCGGCTTTCCAGACCATCCTGAAGGGGTCTGCGACGTGACAACAAGGCGTCACAGGCCAGGACGGCGCAGAGTCAGGACGCTCGACACGGCGTCGGATCTTGTGCGACAGGTTGCGGCTCATGTTCAGCATGCGTGCCTCGTCACCCAAACGGGAGTGGTAGCTGCCGCAGCTGGTCCCTGGTCATCCCCATGATCTGCGCGATACTGGGGCGCGGCAGCGCGAGCTCCAACACCAGCACGCCGTCTGCACAGCACGGACAGGCGTGGAGCACGGCTTCGGCCTTCGGCTGGCCGCCGCCGAGTTCCTCCGCGTCCTCTTCGGCGGCCGCGTCCTCCAGGCCCAGCAGTCGGCGAATCAGCGGCAGCTTGGTGCCGCGCTGGTTGTGCGACAGAAAACCATAATTGCGAATGTGCCGCAAGTGTCTGGGCAATACGTGCAGCAGAAACCGGTCGATGAACTCCAGCGCGGGAACGCGCGCGATCTTCCGCCGTCCCTGGTCCCGGTAGTCCTTGTACGAGAACGTGACCTCGTCATTGTCCAGCGAAAGCAAGCGCTCCTTCTTCAGCGCCACGCCGCTGGCGTAACCGGCCAGATATTTGAGCGTCCGCTCGGCTGCGGCTGCCGGCGCCAGGCCTGCGGATCCCCTGTCCACGGGCTTCGCATGCAGGTTCCAGTAACACGTGCGCAGCGTTTCCAGCCACTCCGCGAAAGCCTCCGCCGCCAGCAGCTGTCCGTGCCGGTCGCGGAGCAGCAATTTATCCTGCTCGTAGGCTTTCTGCAGGCCATTCAAGAACCGTGTGCGAAATTCCTCCACCAGCCACGCTGTGGGCAGACAGCACCCGCCTGGCAGCGCTCGCCAACCCGTGCCATCCAACGCGAGACCACCCGCGGGCCAGAGCACGTGCAGGTGCACGTGTAATAGTAAAAGTTGTCCCCAACTATGGAGCAGGGCGATGAAGCCCGTGTCCGCTTGCAACTGCGTCCACGTGCGGGCCACGTGCAAGATCGCTTGCGAGGCGGCGCAGAAGAGCAAGTTGTAAATTAGCGGCCCGTTGTAGAGTGCTAACTCCGAGAGTGTTTCGGGCAGCGTAAAGATGATGTGCTCGGTACTCGGTGGGCAACAGCTCGTCGAGCCGGTCCCGATACCACTTGCGCCGCTGGTAGCCGCTGCACTGCGGGCAGTGCCGATTGCGGCAGGAGTTGTAGTGCCGCTCCGCGTGCCCGCAGCTGTCACACCGCCGCAGATGCCCACCCAGCACAGGCGTGCGACAAACTTCGATCTCCCGCAGCGCGCGATCCTGCTGCTGCGTCAGCCGGTCCCCGTACTGGCGCCGATAACGCGTCGCATACTTGCGAAACACGTCGGCCAGTTGCGGTCGTGACGCAGCGGCGTGTGCTGAGCCCTCACAAGGTCCGGGAGGCGTCCAGCCCGTCGTGGTCATGCGGAAGTCCTGTCACGTCAGACGCTCAAACCAAGCCGCGCTACCAAAGTGGGTAAGGTGTACCGCGCCGCGCCACATGACGTCAAGAATTTTTCGGTCCTGCGTCTTGACAGCGGAGGCGCGGTGCCGCATTCCTGAAGCGAGAAGATCCACGTGCGCAGTGCGCAGGGCCCGTCCCGCCGTGGGTGCACCGCGTCCCGGTCTCGAGACGGCGCCTCGGCGCGCAGGAATAGCGCACCAGAGCCGCAGCGGTGGCGGTCGAGGGCGTGTATTGACGCAGCGTGGTTGCGAGGTGGGGTTCTTCCCATTCCCAAAAACATCACCCCTGGAAACGCTCGCGCTCGCGGTGCGCGCGGACACAACTGCGAGGATTGCTCGACATGCTCTCACCACATCCGACCGAACCAAACGACCAACTGACCTTCACCTATGACGACCGGCACTGGCGCGTGCGCGGCTTGGAAAAACAGCTCAGCTGCGAGCGACTCAAAGTGAATCTGTTGGTCACGCGGCGGGAACTCGTGCACGTCGACACGCTGGACCTCTACGCCTCCCGCCTGCGGCGGACGTTTCTCAAAGAAGCCGCCGCCGAACTGTACGTGGACGAAGCGCTCTTGAAACAAGACCTGGGTCGCCTGCTCTTGGAGCTGGAGCTGCGGCAGGACACACTGATGCGGGACCGACTCGCCCCGCACGCTGACGAAGTGCCCGTGCTGAGTGCCGCCGAGCACAGCGCGGCGCTGGAACTGCTGCAAGATCCGCACCTCGTGGACCGCATCCTGGCCGACTATGAAGCCTGTGGCCTGGTGGGCGAAGAGACGAACAAGCTGGTCTGTTATCTGGCCTGTGTGTCCCGCCTGCTCCCGCAGCCGCTCTCGGTGTTGATCCAAAGTAGTTCGGCGGCTGGCAAGACGACCCTGCAGGATGCCGTGCTCCGCTTCATGCCCCGCGAACAGCAGGTCCGCCTGTCGACCCTCACGGCCCAGTCGCTCTATTACCTGGGACGGGGCGAACTCACCCACAAAATCCTGGCGGTGGCCGAAGAGGAGGGCGTGGCCGAGGCGACCTACGCGCTCAAGTTGCTGCAGAGTGAAGGCCGACTCTCCCTGGCCTGCGTGCAAAGGGATCGCGATACAGGCCGCCCGCAGACACGCTTGTATGAAGTGGAAGGTCCGGTGGCCCTGCTGCTGACCACCACCGCCGAGACGCCTCATCCGGAGTTAGTCAATCGCTGCCTGACCCTCGCGGCCAATGAGCAAGCGGAACAGACGGCCGCCATTCATCAACGGCAGCGGGCCCGCTATCTGCCGGAAGGGCACGACCGGGACGCCGAGGCGATCACCCTGCGGCAGCAGCACGCCCAGCGGCTCCTGGAACCGTGCGGGGTGGTGATTCCGTGGGCGGACAAGCTCACATTCCGTACCGATCAACCGCGTTATCGCCGCGATCACGCTAAGTACCTCACGCTGATCGTGGCCAGCGCGCTGCTGCATCAGTATCAGCGTCAGCAGGTCTCGCGCTCGCTCGCAGGCGGCCCGCAGAGGTGTGTGGTGGCCACCCTGGATGATTTGGAACTGGCCAACCGCCTGGCTCCCGCGCTGCTGGGCGAGTCGCTCAACGCGCTGCTGCCGCACACGCGTCGTCTGCTCGCCGCGGTCAGTCACTACGTGGCCCACCGCGCCGAACACGAGGGCGTCACCCCGGGTGCGGTGCGGTTCACGCAGCGTGAGTTGCGGGAGGCGATTCAGTGGAGCGATCGCTGGCTCCGCACGCACCTGGCGCGGCTGGTGGAACTGGAATACGTGAGCGTGCAGCGCAGCGGCCGGGGCAATCAGCGGGTGTATCAACTGGGGAGGGCAGCCGCCGCCAGCGCCGCCGCGCCGATCGCGCGTCTGCACTTGGCCGCCGCCGAACAAGTCCGCGGCCAGTTCCCTCGCGGCAGGCAATAGGGCCTGCCCCGTCGGGGTGATTCGGCACGCCCCACGTCGAATCGGCAACGAATCGGCACGCCGTTTTTCGCGGAATCGGCACGCATCGGCAGTCCGCGAAATCACCGTCAAGCTGCGGGCTGCCAACACCTTACGCCGCGAATCGGCACTCCGCGCAACACGAGGCACCGGGCGCGCGAAAGAAGGGCCTCGTTGCTGGCCTGCTCTTCCTGAGCGGACGTGTCGTACTGTTCGCCGCACATCCCGCCACCGCTCCGTTCTCTCACGCTCTCACGCTGTAATTCCGGCGCACGATCGTGTCCTGCCGCGCCCGTTCGTGTTCTGTCTCTTTCTCTCTCTGGAGGACTTCCACATGCGTACGTTCGTTCGCAAACCGCTGCCTGGCGACGCCAGTGATCCGCAGGGCCTCACCGCACTCTTGGATCGTTATCTGCTCTGGATGGAAACGCACCACTATGCGCGCACACGGTCAACGTGCGGCGCCTCACGCTGTGCCAGTTCCTGGTCTGGTGCCACGAGCGGAGCGTCACGCAGGCGGCCAGCATCACCCGCGAGATGCTGGAACGCTATCAGCGGCACTTGTTTTACTATCGCAAGCGGAATGGCCGACCGCTGAGCATCTCGCGGCAGTCCTACTCGCTCACGTCGCTGCGGCGGTGGTTCGGCTGGTTACAGCGCGAACGCTGGCTGCCGGATGATCCGGCTCGGGAGCTGTTGTTGCCGCGAGAAGAGACGCGCTTGCCGCGTCACGCGCTGACCCTGAGCGAAGTGGAAGCGGTCCTGCGCAGGCCGACCTGACGAACCCTGGTGGCCTGCGCGATCGGGCGATCCTGGAAACGCTGTACTCGACTGGTCTGCGGCGGACGGAAGTCTTGACGCTGGAACTTGCGGACCTGGATCGCGAGCGGGACACCGTGCTGGTGCGGCAGGGCAAGGGCAAGAAGGATCGCTTCGTGCCGATCGGCCGCCGGGCCCTGGCTTGGATCGACAAGTACCTGGCCGAGGTGCGGCCCAAGTTCCTGACCGATGCGCGACGACCACGTTGTTCCTGAGCTCCACCGGTCGTCCGATGCATCCGAACCATTTATCGGCGCTCGTGCGGAAGTACCTGGAGCAGGCAGGGATCGCCAAGCCCGGCGCGTGCCATTTATTTCGCCATACGGCGGCGACCTTGATGCTCGAAGGAGGCGCGGACGTGCGGTACATCCAAGCGTTCCTGGGTCACTCGAGCCTGGCCACCACGCAAATCTACACGCACGTGTCGATCCTCAAGCTGCGGGAAGTCCACGAGCGAACGCATCCGGCGCGACTCTTCCGCACCCCGGGTGCCCCAGCGGCCTCCGCGTCATCGCCCGAGAGCGATCCGCTGCATGGCGACCTCGACGACGAGGATGGTGACGCGTTGTGGGTACCTGTGGCTTGAACCCTCTGCTCGCGTTGTGATGCACACCTTCGGCTGCCGGTGGCGGTGGTCTTCCCTCGCAGAAAATACCGCCATCGGCAGCAACTTCTCTTCGCCACGGGCCCCGGCATCGGTTACAATCAGCGACAGCTCTTTGACATCTCAATCAACCGCGCGCGCGGCGCGCGAGAAAGCAGCCAGACGTGTGCGCCAGCCAAGAACACGGCCAATCCCCGGGCCAAACGTATCCGTGTGGACCACGCGCCTTAGTTCGTAGCGATGGGCCCGCTTCTATGCGGCCCAGTTGGGGAGGTTCTGTAGTAGGGATCCAATCGGATACCGAGGAAGCGGGGAGAGCCTCTATCAATTCGTGCTTGGACTTCCCACCGTGAAAACTGATCCGCACGGCACAAGCCCTTCTACTGGCGGAAGCGTGAGCTCCCTGCTGAGCGCCGTGAGCAGTCCGGCGTGTTATGGTGCTTGTGCAAATCAGTTCTATGCTGGGGCACGGTCAAGACCAGAGGGTTTTGTTGCTGCAGTTGGTTGGTCTGATATTGGCTGCTGCAAGCCGACAAAACGCTTGGTGCATGGTTTTCTCTACTACAATACATTTACCGTCGAAGGCGTTGGAAACAGCTACTGTCACAAGAGAGCGGAAGACGAGCTGAGATGGAAGGCTTGGAGTTTCGGACAGTTCGGAATAGGAGAGTGGGGAGGAAATGCTCTTAGGTGCACGGGATCCGTGGTGAAGATTGATAACAAACCGGCACCGGTTCCGCCCGCCCATGCGGCCGGTCCGCATCAATGTTCTTCCTTGCTCGCCAGATGGGACTGCGAGGTGGAGTGCAAAGGCTGTAAGTGCCGTGGGGGAGAGGCTGTCATGCTCCTATCGTTTGGGGGAGTGAGCGAGGGATTGTTTGTCTGGCACGGCGTAAATTACGCGAGTCCGTTCGGTTGCTCAACCTTTCCTTGTGTATCAGCTGTGAAACTCTACGAATCCGGGGTTTGGGATGATCCAGTTGGAGATGGTTTGCCTTCTCGCCGCCATTTCAGATGTGGGGACTTCAACTTGCCAGGCATTGTTTTCGGCTCTTACTATTAGACGAGGTCATCAACACGATGAACCGTTACAGTATGGCGTGCCAAGCCAACGGCATGCAGCCGCTGGTTTGGCCTATCCGCATGCGAGGCCTTCGGGCCGTCTTGTGCGGGATCGTTCTCTCATCATTAGTATCGGTGTGGCTTGCTGCGATTGACTTCGTGTCGTGTCCAAGGCACGGGTTCGCTGGCACGAATGACCGAATCACGCCGACGTCACTGGCAGACGCGCTCTGCCCGCCGGAAAACGTGGCCCGATATAACGCTTCTCCCCCCGAACTGAACGCCTGCGCTCAGGAAGTCTGCAGGCCTTCAATTGTGCGTGGAGCCGACAGACGGGTTGCCGCCTCGGAGTCGACTATTAATTATGCGCACCTCGGTGGCATCCCGAACGGCACTTACGCCCTTTGCAGGGTGGCGTTGGTGTCTTCTGTGGTCAGCACACTCGTTGAAACCGCGATCGCCTCCGATGATGAACAGGCCAGCGAAGGATTTGCTGGGTATATTGTTGCGGCAACGATTGAGACCAAAACGGAAGATTATCTCGCAAACCCTGCGCCTGCGGTACTCATCACTATCGACCCGAACACTGGCAAGACCACACCGCTCTTTCCGCATGACGACGTTGTCTACGAGGTGCGCTGTTCTCCTGACGGCCGAAGGGTTGCCTTCCTCGGCGTATCAAACTCAGCTTGGACTTGCGAAGCGAAACAGGGCGCTAAACCAGTCAAGATTTGTGATGACGCAACTTCAGTCATTTGGTCACCGGACGGCAAGCAGCTGATTGTCAACGTGATGTCGCGCGATAGACATTTCGCGGACGATCGTCCTGTCACCCTCGTCGCGGCCCTGTTAATGAATTTGGACGGTTCTGAACGAAGGGCTTTGCCCGTACCAGGCACCCAGGATGTATTGGACTGGTCGGCCGATGGCAAGAGTTTGTTGACTGTCAGCAGGTACAATAGAAAAGCACTATCGCACTTTGTAACCTGCGAAGAACTCAGAGATGAGTTGCACGTATTGGGCGTGGATGGAACCGAGAAGTGCTGTTTGACTCCCCAGAATGAAAGTAACCCATCGGGTCGTTTTTCACCGGACGGGCGACGAGTCGCCTATTGGGGTAAAGGTATAAGTGGTCAACTGCATTGCAGCATTGGAGTAGTGAATACGGACGGGACAAATCGACGGACAGTGGTGCCGTACCAGGAGTTGATTGAACCTAGGTGTTTGTGTTGGTCGCCCAATGGAGATTACTTAGCTGTCGGCATGCAACTCTATCGGAAGTCTTTGTTTGGCGGGTATGCGCGAGTGCCTTCTCGGTACTTGGAAATATTTGATCTTGAGGGTAAGACAAAACGCGCAGTGAAACCAGTCTCGAATGTCTGGTACACTTATCTCTCACTCGATTGGCGATGACACACGATTCTTGGCCGTGAGGTGTACGGGCCCACCGACTTTCGCGGTGTATCATTGTCGGGGCTATGCGATTGACTCCACCAACCTGATGGCGATCAGGTAATGTGACCCAGCGGTGCTCAGGTAGACTGACCCTTCGGTTCACATCAGGAACAGGTTACTAAGCCGCAAGCAGAGCAACCAACCCCGCGCCAGAACGAGCCCTGAGCGGGCGGCGGGGAGCGGTGGGAGAGGGACAGTGCCATCAAGTCGTCGGAGTGGCCGTAGTTATTGGGATGCTCCGAGAATGGACCGATTTCTCAGAATGAGACGAAAGACTACCAGGGCGTTGGGAGCATCCCAAAAAGCGGGACGGCCGCGAAAGCGGATGATGAAGTGTCACTGACTCTTGAAATGGACTGAGCAATGCACACAATTCTTTTGACAGGGATGTCCGCCTGTGCCACGTTCATCGCATCGACAGCACTTGGATACCCAGCACCTTCATTCAGTATCGAAGATGCAGCCCCCAGAGCCACGCATATTGTGGTTGCTACGGAAGGGGATGAAATCGATGGAAGACTTACGGTAATCGAATGCTGGAAAGGGAATCTCAAGGCTCAGGATGTGATCCTGGTGCCCCAAATGAAAGCTTGGTCGCGGGTTGAGGAGAGAGAAGTCCTGGGTACGATGAAGGACTTCTACAAAGCACTGCGTCCAGAATTAGTTGAGCGGCTGCCGAGTCATGTCAGCTGCAAGAGGATCGTTCTCTTTCTGATCAGGGATGGGGAGATCTGGATGCCCGCTTCGAAGACACAGATGATGTCCATGTCAGCGGTCTGGATCGAAGATGGAATCGTACTGCGGTACGTTCAACACCTTAATCCTGGGCCTTCAGAGCTCTGCCCCTACAGTCAGTGTATGGATGAACTCAAGGCGAGTGTGGCAAAGGTGATGAATAGGCCACCGGGAGACTTTCAAGCGAACGACTCGTTTGTTCTCCTTGAGAGGCAAGAAATGCCTTCCGAACAGAACGCACAAATGACAGACGGCAAGGAAGCAAGGACAGGTGAACGTAGGTCAGAATAGGTTAGATTGGCTGAGCGTGACACGGGTCTGCCGGTAGTCATACGAGTGCCAACAAAAGACCGATTGTTGCCCGCCGGGCGGGTGTCCCCCGTGGAGGCATTGCGCTACTGGAAGCGAAGAAATGTCGGACGCACGACGACCGGATCGGTTTGAAAGAAGGCTTTCGATTTGGATGTGGCACGTGGCTCTTCTCGATCTTCAGAGAGCGGGAATCGCGATTGATGGCGTATTGCCCGGCGATGCATGCGGCTGGTCGTTTTCAGATAACAGGTGGTATCAGAACTGGCGGGTGGAGGGGCTCTGACGGTTATCGCCTTCGGGCTTGCCCAGCTATACGTAGACTGTCAACGACGTGCGCTCGTGGAAAGCTGTGTCATGCACGCGAGAAGACTATCGGTTGCGACATATATCCTGCTCCCGGTCGTGGCCTTGCTCGGCACGGCTATCTTCGCTATTTTCGCGGTCGCGGTGTGGCCATGGATGAGCCAACTGAAGGAGATGAATGCCGGTCTGTGCAGGGGGCAACTCAAGTCCCTTGCCCTGGCACTTCGGAACTATTGCGACGATTACGGCGAGCTCCCACCGGCTTGCATTAGGAGTCGGGATGGACAGCCTTTGTACAGCTGGCGTGTATTGATACTCCCGTACTGTGAGAAAGACGACTTCTACCGCCGCTACGATTTTTCGCAACCGTGGAACAGTCCGCAGAATCTTGCCTTAAGTGAATCCCATCCCGATATCGCAAAGCTCTTCCAATGTCCCAGCGATCCTGGCAGATTCCACAACTGGACGAGTTACGTTGCGATCGTGGGGAACGGCACATTGTGGCCGGAAGGTGCGCTCAGTAAGCCGCCAGGAACTGTTGTCCCGACGCAACGAGGTTTTACTCGTTGAAAAACGAGAAAGTGGTATCCATTGGATGCAGCCAGTGGACATGCTCGCTGGGAGTTCGAACTGGGACATGTCGAAAGATGATTCGCACGGGCCGCACTGCGATTATGGTGACGGCGGCGCAGATAGTCTTGACTCTCCAGAGGTTAACGATGTTTTGCCATCAGAGAATGGTGCGCAGCGGTGAGCGTGCATTCGTTCGGCGGCTGGGCACGTGCTATGATGACATTTGATCGCTGAGTTCGGGGAAGCCGAAGCAGGAACTCGGACGTTTTCTGAATCGAGCAACATACGACCGTTATTTGAAATCCGTTACAATTGAATTATTGAATTCGGGTAGCTGTTGCGTGATAGAAAATGCATCACACGTTATTTTCGGTCAGAACGCTGTTCATCGGTGTGACCTTGGTCGCCATTCTACTCGCGGCGTGGGTCCGTTTCACGCAGAGGTCGGTTCGAATTCGGTCGCCGGACGAGAAAGACGTTCCTGACCTATCGCTTATCGACGACAATGCCCGCGCAAAATGTATCGCGGTGGTTGGTGCGAGAAACGATGTTCAGATTGTCATGCAGCTCGAAGTGTTTGCGATACAGAATCGACAAGCGCACCGCATCGACACATTCGCATTCGAACGTGCTGAATCCCTTGAGTCTGGTGACTTCGATGATCGAGCTGTGATGATCTTGCTGATAGACTCTGAAGATGATCCACATCGCTACATCAACTTGGACGCACAAGACGTTTATCGCAGCTCGGGAGAGACTGAGCCGTTTACGTGCTCGTTTTCGCGAGAGTACAGCGCGACTTGGCGAGGCACCATGCTGCAAAGCCACGACTATGTTATGTATGCGGAAGGAAACGCTCCGGTTGAATTGATGGATCGCACCACACTTGAGTCCTTTGTCCGCGATCGCGAAGGATGCTACATTGTCGTAGTGGCGATTCTGAAATGAAACCACAAATGTCGGATAACCACGGCATGCAGCGGAGCCGGAAGAACCGGCTGGTTCACTTCGGTCAGCCATGATCACTCGCCGCCCGCTGATGCCAAACGTTGACCGCGTCAACAAAGGACCCCTTTTTGCACCGGCCAATGATGAGCTACGAGTCAGCGATTTGGTCCCCTGCACTTTGATTCGTGCCCAAACAGGGTTGCCGGAAAATGGCACACTACTCGCCGATCGACCCACATGAATTCGACGATCTCTTGGACGTTCTCTCGCGGTCGTCCGATTTCCCTAACGCAGTCGATGATTGTGTCCTGTCGCTGTACCAGCTACGAAGAGAATGTTCCATAGTCCACGCCATGTCGCAGGAGGAACGCGACGCCCCAGAACTCGCACTTGAACGCGATCGGCAAGGCCGTATCGCGAAAGCAGCCGGTGTGACGACGACCGAGGTTTCCTACCTTGTGCAGCGGCAGCAACTTGGTGTCGTTTCCCAACGAAGGCTACATGCGTTGGCCACTGGCTGGCGAGTTACGACACTCTGTCCCGCGACGCACCTGGAAATGGCAACTGGGAAGTGCCCCTGGTGCGGCCGGGAGTTGTTTGACAGTCGTCCACGCTGGTAACATGAAACCAGTCAGCCAAAACGTCGGTCAGGAATGGACCGATTGCTGCTCGCTGCGACGCATGCCGCTGCAGAGGCATACGGGTGTCGATGTTGGGTGGCCGGGCAGAAGTGGCTAACATGTAGGCGTCCGAGCCCTGTAACAAACGAACGATTCTCGATTGGATGGACTCCCCGACGAAGCTGCGGATTTTGGGACCGCGAAGCGAATCGGAAGTGAGGGAAGGCGAAGGTGGGATTAACAGTGTTGGGAGGGGTTCCTGTGACACAATTGGTGTCCATCGCCTGTGTCGTGCTCGTCGCAGCTCCGATGCAATATGAACGCGAAGACGATGTCTCGGGACTATCGCAATCCGAGGCGATCAGCGTGTCCGCCTTGCGTGCGTTAAGGGCAGGATTCGAATATGGCGACTACCGAATGCAGGTCACGTCCGTGTATCTCAGCTTTCCGCATGACGACAGTGCGGTAGAGTACCTGGCCCACTTGTCGCATCTGCGCTCCGTACATCTGCAGAAGTGCCAAATCTCTGACGCCGGATTTCGCCGCATCCTCGACCTTACCAATTTGCGGACGCTCGACGTGTCTGGGCTGAATCTGTCCGACAACGCGTTCGACGAAATCGAGAACCTCAGGCAACTCCAGTCGCTCACACTTGATGATGTGCCCATCACACAGGCAACACTCGCAAAGGTCTGCCGGTTGCCGCATCTTCGCAAGCTGGAGTTGAGCTCGACGAAGATTGCCGCGCGCGACTTCTCGCTAATCGGTGGATTGCGCGGACTACGGACTCTTGGGCTGTCACACGGCGACATTTCTGATGAATCAGTTGCCGCCTTCACCGACCTTAAACATCTGCGCAAATTGTTGCTGAACGACATGCCCATTACCGGAAGTGGACTGGAAAAGCTGACGACCTTGAACAACCTGGAGGTCTTGAGCGTTGCTCGCACACGATTGAACGACGCGACATTCGCGTGGATCACGAATTTCCCTGAAATGACGGCGCTCGATGTTTCTGGCACCGCAGTCACCGACGCGAGCATGAGGGTTCTGCGAGAGTTGGTCCGAATTGAGAGACTTGATCTCAGCGATACGAAGGTCTCCGACGCGGCTATGGAGCATGTCGCCCAGCTGAAAGACCTCGAGCGTCTGTCCTTGTTCAAAACTCAGGTGGGTGATGTGGGTGTGGCCGAGTTGGTCAACTGCAAACAACTCCGCGCGATTGACGTGCGACGGACACAGGTCAGTCGCACCGGTGTCGGGGAATTGCGGAAACAGTTGCTGTTTGCGAAGATCAAGTTCGACTGAGTCTCGGAGCCGTGGGGCAAGATTTTGCGATGGCGGCTGTCGCGCGTGCTGACGACACCATGGAAGTACTGGATGAGGCAACGATTAAGGAGCGTGTGAGAGAACTGCTCACGCAGTCGTTTAGGTCGGCACGCCGATGCCAGAAGATCGCTTCGGGGGAGGCATTGAACCAACAATTCATGCCTTTTCCGAAAGCGGCAGCAACCGACTGTTAGTTGCCAACCCAAGTTGCTGACGCGGCGGGGGACCGTTAACGCGGCGTGCGTTGAAAGTGGCGGTCTAGCGCTGTTAGCAACCCACAGCAGGGCGGAAATGACACAAGCTGCGTTGCCAGAGCGGATCTTCATCGTGGCCACCTTGGCACTGGCAGTATATCTGGCTGCCTTCCTGTACTGCGCGACGATTGGTCATGGTCGGCGGAAGCGAACCTTTGCTCAGCGACCAACCACGACATTCCGGGAGTGGTGCCAGAGGCATTATGCTGATCTTTCGGAACAACAATGGAAGCACGTCGAACAAGTTGTAGCCGTGTTCGCGCAGGAGATCGGCGTCCATGTCACTCAACTGGAACCGGGCGACGTGATATTGGATAGCTATTGCGTGAAAGGGATGTGCTCCCACTTCGATGATACATGGGAGGCTTGGACTGAGAAGCTCGCTGTGTACGTCAGGAAAGCTCGCGGAAACGCAATATCCTGTGAAGAGGGTATTCTGAGTTCGTCGTGGGTTACGCTTGATGACGTAATTCGTGGCACGATCTTCATGGTCAGCGAGTCCGCCATTCGTGACCAGTCAGTATTAGGGGACCGTTCGCCTCCGTGAAGGTTGCGCGGGTCAGTGAACGCGTAATTGTCCGTCGGCCGGGCGAGTGCTATGATGACCGCTGAACGAGCAAGTAGAACCGAAAAGCCATACGTTATTTGGGACCTGCATCAAACGACCGTATAACGAATCGACTTGGCTTGCCTCCGCCGAGGTATCAAGGTGTCGATGTTGGATGGTGGGACGGAGACTGGTAGAATCGGGGTGTCGAGAGCGTCCGATCAATCGAAGGATATGCGGAACGAAATCTCTGATCGCGAGCCAGGCGGCGAACGGGTAATTACCAAACAGCTTATTGTGTTAGCAATGTCGAACGTTGATCCGAATCCCTACGAACCTCCGATACTCGAGTCAAACGGAGCACGTTTGGCGACGCGGTGGCGAGTGCTCCCAGCGGCAGGGTCGTTCTTGCTTGGTTTTGTAAGTTTTGTATTTGGGGTCTTCGCCGTGGCCGTCATGGTGTATGTGATCGTGACGCAAAATGCGAGCGAGACGATTGGCGAGATGCTTGCTGGATGCACTCTATATCTTGGATTTGGAACTGCCTGGATGTTCGCGGGATGGTCATACTGGTGCCAACGTTACCGTAGAGGTTTGATTGCCAACGGAGTCGGAATGTCGTTCCCGGTGGTTCTTTTCTCGATACTGGGCTGGTAGGTGTCGGATGAGCGCGCCCCGGAACATGCTGGGCGGGCTCGCATCGGGCGTACACGCAAACTCCCAGCCGTGTTGACCGTGACGTAATTTGGTGTGCCGGTAATGGACCGATTGCTGCTCGCTGCGACGCATGCCTCTGCAGAGGCATGCGGGTGTCGATGTTGGGTGGCCGGACAGAAGTGGCTAAAATGGAGGCGTCCGAGCCCGGTAACAAACGAAGGTTTGACGGACGCGAGCCAGTGTCGATAATGCACGGTCGGAAGTGAAAGAGATAGACCGTTGTTCCGTTCCGAATTCGAATTACGAAGCCGACAGAAGGACCAGGTGTCTAAGTCTCGCGGCAAAACAGCTAGTTGACTTGGACCAATACGGCCCCTAAGGGTTGACTCGAGAATAGCTGCGGTGTTTTCAGGTGCTGGTTGTTTCAGTCTCGGCCAGTTGCCGGTTTGGCCTCACGACAGTGGGCTCGACCGACCATAGTCAGCTGGCTGAAAACTCGGGGCATGCTGGGCCGCCTAGCGGCCGCCGGCGCTCCGCACTGGACGTTTTCTGATCCAATCGGCAGAAGCCCTAACCGTCCGCGATGCAAGGTGCCGCGGACGCGCTGTGGCTCGGACCAACAACGTTCGGTAGTAGGATGCACCAATGAAGAAGATCTATTTCCCGATGTCTGCGACTGCCGTGGTTGGCGTCTTTACGTTGCTTTTCTGCATCGCTCTCGATGTATCGCAAAGAGCCTTTGCCAGTCGAAGTCCTGCACCGCCGTTGCATCCCGAGACGTACCATTCACCTTCGGGCGAGTTTTCTCTCTTCGTCAATCCCAGCGACCGCCAGGGTCGGGGCAGCGCTGAGTACCGCCTGCTGAAGGGTACCCGCGAAGTCTGGCACGGCAACCGGTCCTTCACGCTTCGCGACGTTCGGGTGCTGGATGACGGAGCGGCCGCGGGCTACGGCTATACCCTGGGGCCGGAAGGCCGGGGCGGGAATTCAAATGACGATTACGGCGACTTCGTCATTGCCATCTTCGATTCCGAAGGAAAGGTGCGTCTGAAAGAGACGGTCAGACGTGGCGTTGGCCGGTTTGTTTTTGCAGATCAGCATCCGCAGCCCGAAGCACAACGCCTCCTCGTGGACTCGGAGAACGACCGCCTCATTGTTCTCGTGGCCGACGCTGACCTCAATCGGCAGAACACGGCTTGGCAGCAATACCGGCTTTCTACTGGCGAACCACTGGGAACAATCCGCCCCAAGCAGAACATGACCGATTCCGACCGACTTCACTGGTCTCACGACCCGCGACCGATTCCCGGCACACCGTTGACATTGGTCCAGTGGTTTCGCACCGAAACGGAGCCTTACTTGAAGGGGACCCATTTCGCGGTGGTCGACATGAAAGGCAAGCCTATCTGGCAACGGACGTTGCGCGACGACTACAGTATTCCCGGCGACGAGGAGACTGAGGACCGGCTGTTTAAGTGGGTCCGGGCGAATGGTGCCATTCTCTCGGTCAATGCCAGCGGGCTATTCGACTTGTACTTCGCGAAGGAGGGGCAGCGAGTCTCCTTTTTGGTACAGCATGATGATGCAGGCTCATGGACGGTGACGGAGACAGGCCGAGAGGAGTACAATCTGCCCGTGGAGTCGATGACAAGCCAGGCGGCCGGGGAATCGGAAGAAGAACTGCCCCGTCACGAGATTTGTCGCGACCACCGACGAACTGATGGCCGATGCCACATGACCGGCCCTGGCGCGGGGACGAGCGCCATGCCTGTCGAGAAACGACCGTATGACGAATCGACTTGACCTAACTCCGCAGAGGTGAGGTATTGAGAGGTCGATGTTGGATGACCGAACGGAGCCGGGTAGAATCGGGGTGTCAGGAACGTCTGATCCATCGAAGGGTTGATGTTCGAGCTTGCATGAAGTGGTAGGCAACAATGACGCGTCGCGTTGTCCGGTGGACCGCCAACCATGTGGCTCCCTATGGTGTTGTGCGTAATCACATGGTTCTGCGGGTAACATGAACGCGAGAGGTGTCTGATCACGGTCAAACCGAAACTCACTTGGCACGTTCCTCGCTGGGCGTACACGCGGCAATTGTGGTCTCAGCTTCACCTTATCTTGAATCCGGGGTCGATTGTTCGGATCGCGCTCGGCACTGCACTTGTTGCCGCTGCACTCATCGTTGGTGTCAGATGGGCCATTCCACAATTGGTGCTACCGAATCTCTGGCCAGTGCTCTTCGCATTTTCGGTGATCATCCTGATTTTGGTCGTCCAATTCGCTGTTTTGACACTCATTCCACCATCGGTAACGATTCGTGCCGACAAGATCATTATTCAACACGGACAATCTGCCACCATCATTGAGTCATGTGTCATAACGGCGATATACCTGACATTTCACCCAAAGGACCGAATTCGTCTTCGCATCTGCTATACAAGGAAATCGAAAGCTCGATCGCGTGTGATCGGCGTACCACCGACGATTGACGTAGCGCGTCTGTCCGAGATGTTGCCGCTGTGGCCAGTCGTCCGTGACGCTCGACAACGCTATATTGCATTCGGCGACCCATGAAAAAATGGCCGTGCACACGGTGGATCGGATGACTTCCGAAGTTAAGGACGCTCAACCGTCGCTCTCGATGCGTCCGATCTAACCACCGTATTCCGAATTGACCTACCAGCCCGATCGGGGCATATTGAGGGCGATGGATGGTGCGGAGACGGGCACGGCCAAAAGGGGATCGTCGGAGCCGGTAACAAACGAAGGAATCTTGAACACCGAAATCAAGGCCAGCGCGTCAACGTGTGTTTGCACCAATTGGTGGTATTAGGATGACGAGAATTGATCCAAAACCTCCTGCCTCCGAAGCTTGGGCAAGGGAGCTTCAGTTGCGGGCCATCGCTGAAACACGTAGATCACGCGGATGTCTACTAGTTGTCCTGTTTGTTCTTGTCTGGGCGTCCACGCTTGGCATTTCATATTATGCGTTTTCGACAACAGGTTTCGCGATTTCAGCACTTGCGTGGATTATAGGCTTACCCCTTTTTAACCATTTGACTGGCCGTGGAAGCTGCTGATGATGATGGGGTCTCTCGAACTTCTTGCGGAAAACGAACGATTGATGAGTGGAGGGGCCACTACTATTAGCGGCTACATAATGTAATGCAGTGCCGTCTAAGTGGTGGTATCTGCGTTGGCGACGTTTTTTCCGTCGACAAACTGAAGGTCGTTTGCAGCTTAGCTCAGGAACATGGACGCGACGGCTACTGAGTGTCGTGGCGTGTATAACTTCACAGACTCGATGGTGGCACCAATCGCCTTGAGTGCATGATCAAAGGACGAAGTGCGTTTGGTCTTCGGATTGCTATGTTACTAATTGGTGATCGTGTGCGACTAACCGTGCCGCCCGGTTTCATAACGAGACTATTTTTCGTCGGTCCACAAGGGTTGCTAGGCACGTTCGTGGGTTATTGTCCAGTTGCAGGCTGCCAGGAGTTGATACCAAAAATTCGTCTAGATTACCCGTTCACGTTTGAAGGACATAAATACTTCTTTGTAGCGATTCTGGGACGTACGAGAGGAGAAACGTGGGATACCAGCTGTGGTCGATGTAATCTGTACCTCATTCAAATGGGCTCCCAGGAAGACACAGTCCCACAGCGCCCGATGTCCGCCCGGGATCTGCTACGTCTGGATGGAAACGCCCAATACCATGTATTACGACAGTAGCAACGTTCACCAGGAACAGGGAACTAAGCCGCAAGCAGAGCAACCCGTGCATCGCCAAGACGATCCCTGAGTGACCGGTGGGCAGCGGTGGGAGAGGGGCAGTGCCATCAAGTCGTCGGAGTGGCCGTAGTTATTTGGATGCTCCGAGAATGGACCGATTTCCGAATTGACCTGCCAACCCGGTCGGGGCATATTGAGGGCGGTGATCGTTGCCGGGGCGAGGGCGGCCACAACAGGACCGTCCGAGCCCGGTCACAAACGAACGTATTCCGAATTGACCCGCCAATCCGGTCAGGGCATATTGATGGCGATGGATTGTGGCGACACCGGAGCGGCCAAACCAGGGCCGTCGAGGTGGCCCGGCAACCGAACGGCTTTCTGGAACAATGGGCTACTGGGACCTGCCCAGTCATTGCGCAGTAAGCACTCCGTTCGGTACAGACTATCTCACGGCTTGGCGCTAACTGGTGAATGCAATTCAGTTCCACACAATCACGCGTTTTGTGTTGTGGACGCTCGCAACGGCTGGGGTGACTCTGGCCTTGCTCGCGTTGATGCCGCCTGGATTCGCTGGCGTCCCGTTCACGTTAGTCGTTCTCGCTGCGTTTCTCGTGTCGTTTGTTTGTGTTGGAGTAATGGAGCGCACTCGCTGGATCAATGTCGCTACGGTCGCAATATTTTGGCTATGTCTGTCGATGATTCACGTTACCCATCTTGGCACGGCAGCCATGCGGCAGTGGAGGCTTCTCGGGGGGCTCGTGTTTCTTTGTGCTCTTGGATTGACGCACGCCGCTATTCAGTGTCTGGTACACTACTCAGTTTGGCGTGTCCGTGACCGCGAGCGATCTGGTTGACGCCGCGACAGAGACAGTTATATGGTTCGCCGCTACCTTGGGTATCCAATCTTCGAATTGTTCTTTCTTGTTCAAACCCTGTTGATCATCGGCGTCGTTGCACTCATGGCGTTTCGGGGATGTGCCCTCAACGCTCCACAATGATCTCTGATGCCCAAGAACGGCAGAGAAACAGTCGAGAAGTAGACGGACGGCGTCCGGGCAATGTAATTGAACGATTACGGCTGACACAGCGTCACGACTTGGCTGGCATGACGATGGATGCGGCTCGGAGGTCGGCGACTAGAATAAGGGCGATTGAGCCTCTCGAAAAACGAACGATTGGTGATTGAGCGTTGTCGTGCGGCAGGGACACACACATTGTCCACTGGCCCAGGACTCGCTACGACAAAGGAAGCACCGTGTATGCGGTGCGCCCGCATTTGGCGGAGAGCCTTGGCATCACGAGGCATGCCGGGGAACGTGTTCGGCACGCCAGATATCGACTGACGGCATAGTTCATGTCCGGGACCCTACAACAAGACCTGCCACGTGCCTCGACGCAGCGACACGGCGTGATCCTCACGTTCATGACGTACCTCCTCGCGGTTGCGGTCGTCGTGCCGGTTCTGTATTACCTGGAATACGGCTTGGCTACCGGCTTATTGGCGACACTGGTGGGGCTGCTGGCGGGACTGGCTGCCTTGGTGCCTGTCAAGACGCGACGTGTGTCCGGCGTCGTGCTGCTCCTATTGATGGTGTTGATGCTGCTCACGGTAAGCGACACGCCTGTGCCCCACTTCCTTCTCGTCATGATCGCCACTGCCCTGGTCGCCGGGTTGTGGCATCCTCGGGTGAGCGGCGTCTGTGCGGCGTCGCTCGCACTCGTTGTCCTTCTCGCCTTCATAGTTGTTCCGAGTATGCCCAAGGCGAGAGGAGCCGCTCGACGGATGCAGTGTTCGAACAACATGAAGCAGATCGCGTTGGCCCTGCATAACTACCACGACGCCTATCGGTGTTTCCCACCGGCCTATGTCCCTGACGAGAACGGCAAGCCGAAACACAGCTGGCGTGTCCTGATCCTGCCGTTCCTGGAGCAACAAACCCTTTACGACCACTACGACTTCCACGAGCCGTGGAATGGGCCGCACAACCGCAGCTTACTCCTTCGTACGCCCCCGGCGCTGCGATGTCCGTCAACGACAGTTTCAGAGACGGATGTGACGGAGTATTTCGCCGTGGTCGGCGCTTCCACGGCTTGGGCAGGATCCACTGGAACGAAGTTGGCAGATTTCCCTGACGCGAAGCCCATGACCATTCTGGTTATCGAAGCCACCGGTCATCACATCCGATGGACGGAACCGCGCGACCTGACGATCGCGGACGCCATGCGACTGGCCGAGTCCGCCGAACCATCGCATGAGGGAGACATGCGGAATATCGCGGTGGTTGACGGGCATGTGTATTGTGTGAGTGATCATCTGCCGCGTGGCCTATGGCAGCGTGTGTTGACAATCGGTGCTGGCCCACAAGTCTCGGAGCAGGAGCTGTTGCAGCGGATTCCAGCCCGGCCCAGGTTGAAGTACTGCATTCGCCTCACCGCGTGGGTCGCTGCCGTGCTGCTTCCGATTCCCTGGCTCTGGTTGAATCGTCACCCGATCAGATGCACTGCCGATGTTCCAGGTTGAGGTCGTGCAAGTGTAAAGGGACGGTGACCGAAAAACCACCGATTTTCGAAACTCGGAGAATAGCTGTGAGGTCCTCTCTTCTGAGGTTCGGATTGTTCTCGTTGCTGGCCATGCCAACTATGTTTGTTCTGGGATGGTGGGCACGGGACCGCAATTACGATCGAGACGTCTACCTTTCAGCAGAGCAAATTGCCCACGAGGTAGGAGGCGAGTACATCCCAGAGTTGGGCGTCATCAGGGGTGGACGGGACCTCGCCAAAGGAATGCAGGCTATGTCGCCTCAGGCCAGAGCTGAGATGGCACGACGGCTTACTTATCTTCATGAAGTAATGGAGCCGGACTTCGATCCCCCCAAGCCGTCATTCGGAGCAAGTCTCAAGTCTTTGTTTTTTGTCGGCGACGGTGAAAAGGCAAGCGACGACTCCGAAGTCCAGTTCGGGCCTTCCCCAACTGAAGCATCGGATACCGCACAGAACCAAGGGACGATTGAGGATCGAATTGAGGCATTTCGAAGGATGCGGCAAAATGGGTCGGTCGATGAGTCACGGAACTTGGTCCCGAAGGAATAACTATTTCATCAATAGACGGATTTCCGAATTGACCCGCCAACCCGATCGGGGCATATTGAGGGCAATAGCTGTTGCTGGGTTGGGAGCGGCCAAAACGGGGCCGTCCGAGCTTGGTAACAAATGAATGATTGTTGCCGACCGAGAAAGCGGAAGTGGAGACTGAGACGCGATGGCGACCTGCGAATGCGGATTCAACTTTGTGCAAGCCGCGCTCGACGGTCGGGAGATCGAATCGTATGCGGTCGTGCATGATGAAGACTACCAGCGAGTGATCGATGACGAACTTGCCATCCGTGCGGAAGCTGACGTAGACCGGACGCTGGCTCTGATCGCAGAGGGTTCCACGCGGGTGGGGTCGCTTTGTGTCTGCCCAGAGTGCGGCGCACTGATACTATCAAAGCCCCAGAGAAGTTCGACGCATGGTTCCTTTACGGTACTGAGAGAGTCAAGCGGCCCAAACCCCACATGATACACGTGTTTACGTGAGGGCCGCCGCGAGTACAGTGGACGTGGTCTTGGGGTGGACACAACAGGACACTCCAGACCTGGAACTAAGGGGATGCACGGGAGCGGAAATACGCGTGTACAAAATGGTGGATCAACTCCCCACTCCGTGATCTCAGATGTTAAGCGTCCCAACAATAGGCCGTATGGCGAATCGAACCGGCCTAATCCGGTCGGGGCATATTGAGGGCGATGGATTGCTCTGGGTTGGGAGCGGGCACAACGGGCGGTCCGGGGCCCGGCAACAATGGAACATCCATTGGGCCAATAACTCGGTGGTTCCGCTAGGTTCATTGGAGTTCGTTGCAAGTGTATCCTCCCGAGATGTTCTTTGCCCTTGAGAGACGAAAGCTGCTGCCGATTAGCGTGAATGTCTCTGACGCGACGCGAAGCGACATGGCCACTGCTGAGCGACAGGCGGCGGTCTGGTGTGTTATCGCGTCGCAAGACGTTTCAGAGGACAGACGAAGGGAATTGGCCAAATCCTACGCCACTGATAGCGATGCCACCATTCAGCGATTGGCGATTACTGGCGTACGATGGGACTCCGACAGTGTTGAGTTTCTCAGGTCACTCAAGTGCGCTAGTGGCAATGAGTTCTACCTCTTGTGCGCAATTGCGTCTTCGGGAGATTCGAGCGTTCTTCGGCAGTGCGTTGAGTTATATGAGTCTGGGGAAGAACACTCACAGATAGAAGCCTCTATGATAGCAGCGGATCTTGGGAATCCTGATGCCGTGGAATTGCTGAGGTTAATGTTTGAGTCATCTAGCTCAGAGTACGTCCGCATGTTCATCGCGTTTAACTTGATCAGGAGTAACGACCACGGTTGCTTGGACTATCTTGAAGCTAAGTTGGACGAAGTTGGCACCGAAACCCGCGCTCTCTTCGTGGGAGCGCTCGCTGTTGCTCGGTCACACCGTGGAATTCAAGCAGCTCAGACAATTTTGCACAAGGGCGACGAGCAGGAACGGTTGATTCTACGTCAGTGTCTTTTCACCTTCGGCGTTTCAGCCGCTAAGGGAACGGATTGGATAATCCGTACTTCTGAGTGGCTGGTTAACGTGGGCGATGGTTGAGAACTTGTTAGGTCTGGCGGGATGGAGAACCAAGAAGTCATAAGTTTTGCGAATCGTGTCATCAACCGACCGATAGACGAATTGACCCGCCAACCTGGGCGGACATATTGAGGGCGATGGATGGGGCGGAGTCGGGAACTGCCAAGACGGGACGGTCCGGAGCCCTGCAACACAGGAACGATTCTCGGTTCAGCATTCCGCCGCCAACGAACTGCGATCTGCCGACGCTCCAGACCTGGAACTAAGGGGATGCACGGGAGCGGAAATACGCGTGTACAAAATGGTGGATCAACTCCCCGCTCCGTGATCTCAGATGTTAAGCGTCCCAACAAGGGACCATTAAATGACAAAGCCCCAGCTTGGGCGGATTCTGCGTCCCGAGCCTCCAGGTTTGATGGGATGCCACGCAGGTTGTCTGCCCCACAGGGACGGGGTGGCCTATTGTCAGTGGTTGGACGTACCCTCTGGCAAAAGGTAATCATCGTAGAATGAAAAGGTAGGCGGATTGAACTCTAGCTCCCTCCCCGATACGGACATGACGTGGATACTCGACCGCGAAGACAATTCCCTGTGGTGCTTATCGCCGTGCTCGCGGCGATCCTCTTGTTCACGCTTCTGGGTGTTTTCGTCAGTCACCTGCGACAGCGGGCGCTCCAACAGCTTGGAGACGAGGAAGCAAGGTGCAGAAGCGAATGGGTCCAGGAACAGCTTACCGGGCTCAGGTCCGGGCAGCAGTCGGGTATCTACTTCTACTGCACGGCGGACGCGGACGGACTTCTCGGCCACTTCCGCGATATACCCGAAGTGGAGGGACTGACGTTCGAACTCACCGACATAACGTGGGAAGGACTCAAGGTTGTACGATTGTTTCCGAATCTCCGGTATCTTGTCCTCTACGGCGGTCGCCCGGGTGTTGACGACGTTGGATTCGCGGAACTCCGAGGCCACCCGACACTCGAAACGCTGAAACTTGTCAACACGAATGTAACCGATGCCGGTTTGTCCGTTCTCGCGACCTTGCCTAACCTGAAGCACCTAACGCTATTCCGCGAGGACTTCCGCGAACCACACTCACGGATAATGCCGTCCAACAGCTTCGGGGCATGAAGCAACTGGAGCAGTTGGAAGTGTCGGGCGGGTGGATGTCGAAGGAAGCCGTTCAGGAACTGCGGAAGGCGCTACCCAACTGTACAGTCAATACCAAGGGTGATTGGGGGTGATGGGATGGCAGACAAAAAGCCCGAGTGGGAGCCGCTCCCCGATAGGCGCCCAAGCTTACCCTACGTCCTTCTTGCTGAAGTCGTCGGAGCAGCGATTATGCTGGCAACCTTGGTTGCGCTCAATCGGCTGCTGGTTGAGTAGCATGCCCCAAATAACCACCGATTTCCGAATTGACCTGCCAACCCGGTCGGGGCATATTGAGGGCGGTGATCGTTGCCGGGGCGAGGGCGGCCACAACAGGACCGTCCGAGCCCGGTCACAAACGAAGGATTGTGACATGCTGGACCAGTCGAGACTGTGAGATCAGCATGTTACGGTCACCGCCAAAGCCATTCTCGTCTTGCTGAGGGAGGGGAGCCATGCGGTCTCCAATTCGCCAGCTGCTCATTCTTGTCACCTGCTTCGGCATTTGGGTGGGCATGCTTGTTCTTGGCGACGACTTTCTTGGGAACCTTGGAGTCGTGGCCAATGCCGTGATCATCGCCTGCGCGTGCGGCTTTCTATTTCAAATGCTGAACCGCTGGCAAGATATTACTTGGACTGAGCGCTCGAGATACGCAGTTGCCGTCCTGGTATTCTTTGCCGCCACCTTCACGTTCCAACAGTTTGCTCTCAGCCAGCGACCGGGACTTGAACGGGAGGTCCAGCGGTTGAACGAGAAAGTGCAAGACCTTCCGCAGTATTCGTCCGTGGAGTTTTCACTCGAAAAGCAGGACTGGGTTCGGGCGGGAGGCTTGGTGGCTTCACAGCGTGACTTGGACAACCTGCACGCCATGGTTGAAAAGTGCTCGAAGTGCGACCAGATCTACTGGTACGTAGGCATCAAGAAATGAGCAACATCGGCGCGCGATGACGACGGACCGGATATGGGAGAGCAGACATTCCTTGTTGCCTGGGCCCGAAAACGTCATTAATCGACCCATTGTTGCGCGGCGCTGGCCTGCCTCTGCTGGGGCATGGGATGGAAGATGTAGGTGGTCGGACCGGAGTGCGGTAGAATCGACCTGTAGACAGTTCCCCAAAAAAGGAAGCGGTACGAGTGAGTCAGCGGGTATCAATACGGTAGTCGGCCCTTTTTCCGGTGGGCACTGTTACACAGCCCGCCCCTCAGTTCCCGGTTACGCGAGACATGGACACTATGCTGCTGACGTTCATTGCCATTCCGTCGCTTCTCGTGTCGCTTGCTACCCAGGCCCCTGCCGAGATGCCCGGCGATTTCTCGAAGGTGGAGTCCAAGGCGTGGAGCAAGTGGTTGGACGAGAAGATCGACAAATCGTGGGGCCGCGTTCGCTTGAGGGGCATCTTGGCAGACGACTTCGGCCCAGCCCAATTCGCCGTCGATCCTGCGAAAGCTTTGGACGCGCCGATCACCTTTGATATCCGTGGCGTGTCGCGGCGATCGGCGCTGTGGCGTCTGAGCCAGCAGTACGGTTTTTCGATACGATGGGCGCAAACGAATGAACCGCGAGTCTTCATGGGCTTGTCGGAAGCCGAACATCGTGAACACCAGGTCGCGGGCGTAACGTTGACGGCGATCACTCAGGTCATGCGATCGGACTACGAGACCTACCTGGATTGGAAGCGGAGGGGGCAGGTCAAGAACGAAGAGGTCATGGATGGCGAGTGCTACTACGCCATTGACGTTGACCGTGACCTGAATTTCGGTAACGCCGCCGCACATGTGAACGAGGTGCAGCGATTTAAGACGGCGATACCGCCTGAATCGTCCCAGGACAAGCCGATTGAAGCACGCTTCGTGGCGGACGTTAAATGGATCGAGGTCATGGGAAAGAGGAAGGTGACCGCCATCCCCGTCGGTCCCGACCCACGGTGGCTGGTGGCTATCGACATCGTCTCCCTGGAGAAGCCTGCGACGCCGTTCACCCAGAAGGGGCGAATGATCCTGGCGATCCACAGTCCCGTGAAGCTCTTTGCCGTCGACGGTAAGGAGGCGGTGGGGAAGGTCTATTCGTTCACCTTGTCGGGTATTATGCGTGAGGGCCTCCCTTCGTACCACTATGCCGAGACGAGGATGAATGCGCCGAGTGTCGAGAAATGACCATTTCCTGCTTAGCGGGATGCATGCCCCGGCAGAGGCATGCGAAGGTCGGTGTATGGTGGTGGGGTAGGAGCGGGTAGAATAAATCCGTCGGCACGTTTCGGCAAACGAACGATTCCCCACTGGCAGCAAGTCTCAAATATGACCGAGACAGACGTGATCTGGAATCGCGCGGCGTTGGAAAACGGTGGGACAAACCCCGGTCGTGGCGATCGTGCTCTGGCTGCGCTTCTGCATGTCCACGGACTCGCAATGAATGGCGGTGTTCTTCACGCTGCGGAACTGCTAAGTGATGATGAACTTACCGATGTCCAAAGTGGCTATCGGTTCTTTGGTTTTTCCGCAGTTGCCGAAGTTTTGGTGCGCGCTCGATGGTTGTTGCACGACGATGTGGACCTAGGCAGATGCGAACGTGAACTGGACGGGGAATACTCGAACCTTGTACCGGAGGACTCAACGCTGGTCCGGCGGTTTGAACAGTCCTATCGTTCCCATCCGTCTGATTTCGCACCGCCGTAGTGTCTGCCAACAGGAGGGCGAGGACATTGTTCGCGTTGTACCGGAATTCGACCGTATGACGAGTCGATCCGGCATGCCTCCGCAGAGGCATAGGGAGATCGAGGTTGGGTGGCCGGGCGAACGCGGTTAGAATCAATGCGTTTGGAGCGTCCGATCAAACGAAGGATAGAGTCATGAGCCACTTGCCGCTGATTACCGCAGTTGCTGTGATCGCCGCGTCCAGCCTTGCACAGGCTGATGAGCTGACTCTGGAACAACAACTCATCGTCGCCTGCCATCGCCTGGATGTGGACGGTGTCATCAACGCGGTGCGGGCCGGAGCTAATGTGAACGCGCGATTTGGCAATGGCCACTGGAAGGTATTTCAGGACGCGTGGACACTTGGCTGGCCTGTTGCCTACAAAGCGTGGACACCGTTGATTGCCGTGGCCAGTGCGTCGAAGTACCCCGATCCACCACGTAAGGTGGAGAACACTGAACACGACATGGAGTGGGCCGAGCAGGAAAGGCAGAAGATACCGCAAAAGCAGCGTCAGCAACGCAACCAGCGGGCTCTGACCATCGCATGCATTCTGCTTTCGCATAAGGCAAGTATTGACGCTGACGACGGCTACGGCACCACAGCCCTGGCTGAGGCGGTGTACCAGAAGAAACTGGAGCTGGCGAAGTTGCTTCTGCGATTTGACGCTAAGGTCAACACAAGCACCGGCATTTACATTGACGGACCCGCAGGTATCACGCCGTTGCATCGGGCCTATTGGTCCGCAGAACTGACGAAACTGCTTCTGGAAAAAGGTGCCGACCCCAACGCCAAGGATTCAGATGGAAGGACGCCGCTCGACTGGGCACGCGGCGAACCTGCTGCTGAGACATACAAGTCGCCCTAACCATTCCGTCCAAGAAACCACCGATTCTTGCTCGCCGGGTCGCACACCTCCTCAGAGGCGTCCGACGGTCGAGGTTGGGTGGTCGGACAGAAGTGGCTAAAATGGAGGCGTCCGAGCCTTGTAACAAACGAAGGTATTTCGATTCCCGTCGACTGCGCGTGCGAAACCGCGCTGGTGGAAATGGGTTTCAGTATTGGGAATGATAATGTGCCCATCGGAGGCTGCTCGTTTTACCCATACTCCCCGAAGCTGAGTAAACACCCATCCTCGAAGGGCGTCATAACACCACCGTGTCTGCGAGACTTCTGCGGTGAACGATAGGCTGGCGAAACGCCGAAATAGCCCTGCACTGCAATTCAATTTGCGGATGCTCTTTGAATTACTGTTGCTGTGTGGATTGTTGATTAGCTTTTATCAATGGTGGGACGGTCGTCGTCATTTGGAACCCACGAGAGTTCGGGGTGCCGATCGTGCAGTGATCCTTGAGAATGAGGAGTGTGTCAAGGTGCCACGACAGATGGCTGTCACCGATCCTGCCGAACTCGAAGCGATTATGGACGGTTTTGCCGACTGTATAAGAGTGCCTCAGTTCAACCGATGCATGCCTGCGCGCTACACGATCGAGCTATACAGTGGTGGGCAACCGATTCTCTCCGCCAGACCTACAGCCTGTTGTGGGATTTTCGACGTCGATGGAGTCCTCTATCGGGACAACCGCAGCACTCTTCGCAACACCGTTGATAAGATCATCGCAAGCCACGTTCCAGAGGTCAGGCCGGGTTCCGCTCAACTCGGCGCGGCAGCGAAAGCCGATACAACATCCGAATAACTGGCGATGAACGGGCTATCGTGGCAAATGACTGTCGTTCGTTCATTGGGAAACGAACAACAACGATGAAAGCCAGTCGCAGATTTCGACCATTTTCCGAATTGACCTGTTAACCCAGTCGGGGCATATTGAGGGCGACGGATGGTGCGGCGACGTGCGAGGCTGAAATGCGGCCCTCCAGGTCCGGTAGCAAAGGAATTGATTTCAATGCGGAGGCATCGCTCACGTCCGTGAACGTCACAGGCAAGGGCAGTGGATTTCTTCGAGCTGGACGCAAACGGCTCTGATTGCCGGACTTACCGACATAATGACGACTGAAAGCCGGTTGGACGAACAGGTGTGTTAGGTTGGTCGGAGAGCTGACTACCATGCGCAGCGGCCGAGACAGCAACAAGCGACGGAGCCCACCGATCACTGTGGCGAGTATGCTCGTCTTTACCACCTGCTGCGTTGTCCTACTGCATATCAACATTGCTCCCGTCGAGACCTACACATTCCATAACAATGCGCCGGATAGCAAACTGTACTTCGCCTACGAGCGCGGATTTCCATGGACGTGGAAGACTCAATTGACGACCGATCGTGCATTGCCAACGTTGGACGTGTCAGGGTACAACAGTTGGCTTGGGATGGTCGGCGACTTTTGTGTTGGCATTGTCACGGCAACCGTCCTATCACTGGTAGTCTCCCGAATCCTTTCGACGCTGCCACCTGACCCGGCGGAGGATGGAGACGTCGACGATGTGGCGGGGCAGGATATGGGCTAAACTGGGGTGGTCTGATCTTCCCGAGAAAAGAACGAATTCCGGAACTCGACATTGGGCCAGCCAATGCAATCCAGTACCATAGCGGGGCCTGTCCGTCGGAATGAGCTCATGGAGTCGCATGGAGGCGCGGATGTTTCGGTTCATAAGCTTTCTTGCCCTTGCGAACTTGGCAGTTGCTGGGTGTGGTCATCATCTCTCGATGCCGGTTAATGCCGTCGTCAGCGATCCGAACTCCGAAGAGACCAAATCACTTGTCACGGTCCGTGTGGTTGATCGCGTAGATGAGGCGGCAATTGCAGGAGTCCTTCTCACAACAGGTTCATACAACACCATTCCAGACAATGTGCTCGGGAAGACCGACGACACGGGTCGTTGGCGGGGTGTTCTGCGGTGTACCTATGTCTGGCCGGATCAAGACACGAACGAAGACGACTTAGGTTTTTCAGTTAAAATGTCCACAATCACCGATTGGCTGTGGGTCACGGGAGAAGGATACGTCCCGCAGAGAATTGATGTATCTGAGTTTCGCAAGGGCAACGCCCCAGATAGGCCGATTGTCGTTCGCGCAACTCGCGGCAATTTGTTGCGCGGATGTGTCACCATGCAAGACGGCGAAAAGCCTGTCAGCAATGAACCGATTCTCCTAGTCGCTGCCAGTGAGCAATACCCCATTCAATTTGAGACAGTCACCGACAGTGCAGGCAGATTTGAATGGCGAGGCTTTCCAGGGGGCGAGTTGTCGCTGGGGTTAGGCATTGCCGGAAAGGACTCGACACCTTTCTTTCGGCGGTACAAGCCCTTGGATGGGAACATCGTGGTTAGCGTTCCAGGCAACTGGCAAAGCCGTGTGTTTGGGGATGAACGTCACCTGCTCTATGTCGAGCACAAGGATGGCATCGCCGTGCTGCCAGCAACCCTGCAATCGCTCACATTGCCCGGAGAACTCGATCCGATATTCTCGTTGCCGGATGAATTGAGTGTGCATGGCAATAGTTCACCGGTGCGCGATCTCGTCTTGTCCCTTCCTGCGAAGGGCGACAGGTTCTACTTCTTTGCCCTACGCGGAAATCACGGCGACGTGCGCTCGTCTGGGGAATTGCGCATCGGTAAGGTTGAAGTGACGGAAGAATTCCAGCGCATGATGAACGACCGACGGTCGGAGCATCCAGAGGATTCCAAGTAACCACCATTTCCTGCTCAGTGGGATGCATGCCCCGGCAGAGGCATCCCAAGGTCGGTGTATGGTGGCGGGGTGGAAGCGGGTAAAATGGAGCCGTCGGCACGTTTCGGCAAACGAACGGCAATGGCAGCGTCTGCGACGTATGCTGTCCGAACGGAGTCACCGGCAACGAGTTCAAGATTTCTGTTGGCGCGGTAATCAACGCCCGGCTTGACGTGAGCAAGATTTGGGGGAGGAGTGATCCCTTTGGCGGCAGGCTATGCTCCGTCGGTGCTAAAGTGGGCCTTGTGGGCGAAATGAATACGGACATTTCGTTCTCGGGGACTTTCAAGGCATGTCCACCGACCAACGTCTCCGGTGTCTTCGAGACTTGTGCGAACTCGGTAACCTTCACCCTAGGAACATACGGCATGTTTTGAGCTGGAGCTGCCGAAGATACGTGATCGATATACCAGGCTGGTGGATACGTCGCTGGCAAATGCAAGTCACAATGAGCGTGTGCATGAACGTGGACATGAATTCAGGAACGATCTCCGGGCTTCACATGAAGAACAATTCGATAGACGTGATCAATGCTTGGTTGGGCGTCGGACAATGGGTGCAGGAGCCTGGCAAGCAGGCAGTCTGGGGAAAGATACTTTGCCTCTTGAGTAACTGTCCCAAATGACCGATGACGTAGCGAGTATCAAAGGATTGAAGAATGAAACTCCAGCTCATCCGAATCACGTTGTTCTTGACGGCATGTTGTGGCCTGAGTACGAATTCGGAGGTAGCCGTGCAGTGTGGTGAACCCACCAAGGAAACGACCTTCAAATCCGTCTTCAACAACCGTGCCCTTACAGGTTGGAGGCACGGAGACAACTGGACGGTCAGGAAAGGCGAGATCATTTGCAGTGAGCGAGGGGCTGATCTCACTTTAACCACCAAGATGCCCGACAATTTCGAGCTATGGTTCGAGTGGATGGTTGCCAAGGGCAGCGAAACAGGTATGGTTCAGCCGCCTCAAGAGGACATGCCCGATGGTCTCTTTTCCCTGACCTATCGTGCGATACCTAGAACCGACTTGACACACGGCCAAAACAAAGTGACCTACTCTGGTGAGATTGCGTATGGCTACAGCGTTGGCGGCGGTTGTGTGGCATTATCCACCGATACCGTCTCTCCTCTTGAAACCGGGAGCTCTACTACTTCGCTTTTCTACACCGTTACCCCGAGCAAGAACTCGTCGCGCCCCGCCGGGCAGTGGAACGAAGGGCGAATCGTGCAGGCAGGGGGCTTGAGGCAGCACTGGCTCAACGGCGACAAAGTTGTAAACATCGACCTCAATAGTCCGCTCCAGCCAAAGGATAATGACCGATTGCGAGTTCTCGCCACCAAGCTCGGGAGTCACGGCCTCTATCTGCAATTCAAGGATGATGCCGGCTCGCTACATTTTCGGAATGTAAAGCTCAAAACTCTCTCGCCGTAATGGTGGTGGGTGCTATGATGACCGCTGACGGCCATGTGTGGGGAAGTCGAAGTAGGAACTCAGGCGTTTTCCGAATCGCCGCAAATATTGACCGATTGTTGCCCGCCGGGCGCATGCCTCCCCAGAGGCATTCGACGGTCGATGTGGAGTGGCCGGGCGGAAGCGAGTAGAATCGGGGCGTCGGGAGCGTCCTGTAAAAGCAACCTTTCGTGGTCCCTCTCCTTGGCTTAAGGGATCGTGCTGAAGAACATGTCGCACGGCTCTCTGCGTCAATCGCCTTCCGCGCCCTGATGCTCTGATCTTCGATCCAGGACAGCATCGGATAGGCCGGGTTGTAGTGCTTGTTCAAGAAGAGCAAGTTCTGCTCCTGGTAGAGCGTCTCGCCGATCCGATCAGCGACGGCCACCAGCATCTGCTCGTGGCGGCAGAGCACCGGGGAGACTGCGCGTGACACTGCCTGTCGTCTGCCAATTCAGACAGCCGCACGTGTTGTGGCAGCGACGACGGATCGCGCATCGACGGCACGGTTCCTTTTCGCCCTGAGACTCGTCGTGAAGTCGGTTACGCATCTCAATATCGATGCCTGACACCACATCGCCGATGCACCACCGGCTCGAAGGTCCGGCCGCCGTGAATTGGACGCACGGGAACAGGAACCCCTGCGGATCGACGGAGAGCTGCCTGATGCCCAGCTCGCAATGCTCCTTGCAGACATCTTCGCCCTGGATGTGCGACGAGAGCTTCACCTCGAAGGGGCTGAGGTAGAATTTTCGCCCCTGCCGAGTCCAGTCGATGTACAGGTCGCCCAGCCGTTCGTACTGGTGAGCGAGTTCCTCGAGTTCCGCCTCGCCCCACGGCCCAGCGTAGTTCAGCGAGATGATCAAGTAGCGGCAGCCTTCGTCGAGCAGGAACGAGACCGACTCAGTCAACAACGGCGCGGTGTCCGGGTTGACGACCATCAGCACGCTGGCATAGGGCCGCGCCGCGAGCAGCAGACGCAACTTCGGCAGCAAGCGATCGAAGCTCGGTGCACCGTCCGGCATCCGGCGGTAGCGGTCGTGGGCCTCGCGTACGCCGTCCAAGCTCATGGCGATCAGCATGTCGTTGGCCACTGCGAACTGGAGGAACTCCTCGTCCAGGAGCAGTCCGTTCGTGGTCATCTTGAAGTGAAATCGCCCTTGTCCAGCCTGCTGCATAGCCCGCGCGTCGGCCAAGATCTGGTGGATGAGCGGCTTGCACAAGAGCGGTTCGCCGCCGAAAAGCACAATGCCGCAGGAATCCGCTTGATGTCGAGCACCGAACTATAGCGCCTGCCGGGCAGTCTCCGGCGTCATCTCGTCGCCCGCCCTGCGGTGGCGCGTAGCAGTAGGCACAGCGCAGATTGCAGGCACGGGTGAGGTGCAGCGTAAGATGCATCGGTCAGATCGCTCCCTGCTGCTTCAACCATGCCGCGAACTCCTGCGTCTGCTGGCGGAGAAGTTTCTTGGACTCGGCAGCAGCGGTTTCCGGATCGGAATGCATGGCTTTCCGCAGTGCGTCGAGGTCGTCACGTCCTTCACGCTTGGCGTGGGCCACCGGATCGTAAAGGACCCCGACATACAACCGTCGTCGCGACTTTTCGGCGTCGCCGATCTCCGTCACCAGGTACTTGGCCGCATCCTTAAAGTCGTATTCCCTGACCGTTGATATGCAGAATGAGCGATTCTCCATCGCGATCGATGAACTCCCCATTGTTGGGATCGACGCCGCCGAGCCTCGTGTAATTTCCCACGCAGACAAAGGCGATGGCGATGGATTTCTTTCCATCCATTCCGGTCAAGCGCAGGGGCGCGGCGTGCTCGACGTCCTCAACGAACTTGCGATTGCCTTCTGATTTCATCCAAAGCGGCACGACAGCCTTGTCATCTCCGTCCGTCTTCTGCGTCGTCTCGTCCGTCTCGACCACCTGCATGCAGCGCGGCGCGATCTTCAGCTCCTTGACCACGGTGCCGTTCACAAGCTGAATCCTGTGCTGAGCCAGCTCCTCGTTCGCGATCTGCAGCGCTTCTTCCTCAGAAAGGAATACCGGCGGAACGATGACCACGCAACCTGTGGCGCCCCGTCCCTCCCCATGCTCAAAGATCGGTGCGACAGATATTTCTTCGGTAGAGTCTTCCGCATAGACGAAGCGCACCTCATCAGGCTGACGAAGGCAAACGACGCGGCCCCGGCGAGCACCTCGCGTCGCGTGGGATAGGCGGGTGGGCGGCTATGTGCAACGGGCTTGAGTTCCATGGTCTGGCTCCTCCCAGTAGCCGTAAACAACGGGCGCGATTGAACCCATCTTACTGTCGACACTGCGCAACCTGCAATCGTCAGTAGGAGAGGTCAAGGGAACCGTATTCCATGTGCCCAACGAATCGTGTCGGTATCTCACCGCCCCGACCGATTACGTCGATCCTCTTGGACTACCTGTCGCCCCTAAAGCCGCTAACCCGCCAGAGGCATCCCAAGGTCGATGTGGAGCGGTTGCGCGGGATCGGATAGAATCGGGCCGTTGGTAGGTCGCCAACAATGGAAGGTATTTCGGCATTTCTGGCCCAGCCTCTGTCAGACCATGGGTAAAATCAAGCTAAGCGATTGGCGCGCTGCCCGGATGCTGTTTGCCTGAATCTGATATGTCGCCTGGTCCCTTTGGAATGATCCGCCAATGTTATCGCCGCGACTTGCGAGGCTGATAAAGCGATCGGCAATTGGAGTGGTGTGTCTCGCCGTATTGCTGGCCGCATGGATGGGTGGCGTGTATGCCTGGCATTGGCATACGTTCCCCTACGGCTTCAGCCATTGCTGTCTCAAACAGCTTGGCATGGCGCTGCGATCGTATGCCGAGGAACACGACGGCTATTTCCCCAGTGGCGGCGGATGCCCAGAAGCATCGTTGAGCTTGCTCTATCGAGGCGGCTACGACATGGACGGGCAGATCCTCTGCGGAAAGACAAAATCAGCTGAAGTTGCACAAGCGATCCTGGAGCGGAGCGAACTCCTTGGCCCTGACACATGCGATTGGCATTACATCGAGGGCCTGACCCTTGCCGACGATCGTCGACTTGTCATTCTCTGGGACAAAGTGGGCCTCGGCCACAATGGACAGAAATTGCCTCAAGGCGGCCATTCGGTGTTGCGATTGCTCGGCGACGACGAGGTGATACCAGAGTCCGAATGGCCGGCGTTTCTTGAAATGCAGGAACAACTTATGGCGGCCAGGACCGAGGCCGCCAAGAAGGCGACTGCCTGCCTTGACAGCGACGATTCGTCTCCCGTCTGGCGAAGTCGTCGATCACTATAATGCCGCGTACACGCTTGACGGTGGCCGTGGACCAGAAAGGTCACGCGGCCCCAAACTGGATGCATCAGCATTGCGTTGGTATCGACCGTTGGACGGCACCTACACATTCGTTCTCTCGTTCAATGGATGGGAATCGAAGCCGGTGGACGTCCGTGTTTCCGAGGGCAAGGCCACGCCCAATTTTTTTGTCTTTGAAATGCAGTAAGAGACCAGTGGACCGCTCCTTGATCCCATGCTCCGACTGATGCCTATTGTCCGCCGCAGACACATCCAATGCGGGGCGATGACGGTACTTTACGGGCACGGATGATGCGTCCGATTTAACCACCGTTAGATCGGACACGGTCCACTAGAAGTGACATTGCAGGTAGCGAGGACAACATCATGCTGCAGGGCATCCCAACGCTGATCGTATTCGTGTTGATGCTAACGGCAGACTACGCTAGATCAGCCGAGCCGCCGAAAGACTTCACCAACAGCATCGGGATGGGGTTCAGGTTAATTCCAGCTGGTGAGTTCCTGATGGGCTCGCCGGTCACAGACGCCGACGCCGAGGACGATGAACATCCTCAACACCGCGTTCGAATCACAAAAGCCTTCTACCTCGGTGTCACCGAAGTGACTCAGGACCAATTCGAAAGAGTTGTAGGCTTCAATCCGTCGAACTTCAAAGGCAAAACCTATCCCGTTGGCGCGAGATCGAGTCATGTCGTGGAGTTTTGCACGAAGCTATCGGCGAAAGAGGGGAGGCAGTATCGTCTGCCTACGGAAGCTGAATGGGAGTATGCTTGTCGAGCTGGCACAACGACAAAGCGGCATTTCGGTGATGATGCGGATCGATTGGGAGAATACGCTTGGTATCAGGACAACGCTCACGATACGACTCATCCCGTGGCGCAGAAGAAACCGAATCCATGGGGCTTATACGATATGCTGGGGAACGTGGCGGAACTGTGCAGTGATCGACACGAATGGGAGTATTACAAGAGCTCTCCGATGGATGATCCAACTGGACCCGAGAGTGGCCCCACAGTTGTGATCAGAGGGGGAATCTATTGCCTTTCTGCTCGGTACTGTCGGTCCGCGTATCGCGGCATGGTGGCGCCACCCGAAGACGACGTAGAAGGTTTCCGCGTAGTCTTGGAAAGTCCAGACCACGCCACTGAGTCGCAAGCAAGCCAACAAAGGAAGTGCAGGGATGAGCCCTGAGATTGCGATCGCTGTTCTGTTGAATCGGCGTCCCGGTACCGACGGGTCATGCCCTTTCCTTGTTCATCTACTCATACGTTTTCTCGGGCGCACCGGACCGATTTCCGAATTGACCTGCCCGCCCGGTCGGGGCATATTGAGGGCGATGGATGGCGCTGGGTTGGGAGCGGGCAAAACGGGCGGTCCGGGGCCCGGCAAGAATCGAACGATTCTTGGTTCAGCATTCCGCCGCCAACGAACTGCGATCTGCCGACGCTCCAGTTCTCGGGTTGACGGCCGGTGGCTGGTCGATGTCGAATACGCGTAACGATTTCGATTCTCGGTGGACGCGAAAGTCCGATGTAGGCAGCGTTGAACAACAGGATCGACCACTACTACTAGGCGCGGTTTTGCGCGCCCCAGCTGCGGAGGTTCTGCAGCAGGGAGCCGGTGCCGTACTCTGATGGCTAATCGGCGTATCAAGCGACTGCTGTTCCAAACGATTAAGATCCCTCCCGTATTTGGTCTGTAAGAAGGCTCGAGTGTTACACGAATGCATCAAGAGACGACCAAACAACCCGGGTGCGGACAAAGACAATAAACCTTGCCCACACAACGCAACACAACCAGTTCAGGGGCCGTAAAACAATGGATCGGCGCCGAATAATCCTTAGCGTGATTGTGGTCGCCATCGTTTCGCTTGTCGTGCCCTTCGTGTTGCCGACGTGTCGTTTCAACGTGACTTGCGACGCTTCGGCCCAGGACGTGGATTCTACGTTACCGAAAGATCTACTGACATTGTATCAGCGTGTATTCCACGAGGATGCGGGCGTATTGACTCGCGAAGAATACAGTACGGTTATTGAGCTCGCTTTCAACGAGGCCACCAATCAGCATCAAGCGGATATCCTTTGCGATTTGATAGGCATCAGCTTAATACGAACTCCCGCAGCCGAGCGGCATGCGATCGGACTGCACTTTGCTCGACGGTGTGTCGAAGTGTCGTCCGATACTACACGATTCGAGAAATTGCGAATGATGGCCGTGATGATCCAGGTACTTAGATTCGACGATCCAACAGATGGAGAACGAATAGAGACAGAATGGTGGGGTAGGCTTGAAAAGAGTCCCACCAACCTGCAACTGACGCTTCTCGGTACGTTGCCCTGGGTCGCTTGGTCCGGCGATAAGACTAAGGAGGAACGTGGGCAACGCCTATCGAAGTGGTTTGCCGGTGCGGAGAATGATGACCTGAGAGTGGCAGTAATCCGTAGTGTCAGTGGGGCCGTACTATTTCACCGCTGCCATCCATTCCACGGACTTGACATCTATAAATCGATATCGCGCACCAATGCGGTCAGTCCTGAAGTCATGCAGATGATGTTCAGCGAGATTTCAGATTGGTTCTACACATTCCAGGTGGAAGCACAAATGGGGCATCGTTCTCAGGTTGAATCGGTAAGGAAGTCACAAGTATCGCCCGCTGGGTCACGAGAACTAGCTGAGAGTTACACGTCACGATACGCGGCGAGAAGGCGGTGTCACGCTGACAGGAAAAGGGAAAGGTTCACCATTAAGAACTTGATCCCGTTTTGCCTCCGAAACAGGGCCTGAGTCGGCGAGACATGTCTTGGTCGGCCGCCTGCGGCAATGGAGACACATCTGGGAATTGGACCGCAGCCGGGTCCGTCAGCAGCGGGTAGGGTGAGGCCGACAAGTGATCGTAGCGCGGGCAACGATAATCAGGAAAGCGTAACTGTTTCGAATCGCCGCAAATATCCGCCCTTAACAAGCCACACATCCCCCGGAGGGGCTTCTGGAGATCGACTGTCACGCGGGGTTAGAGGTGGGTAGGGTGTTCCAATCCAACACACGGAAACATGTGCTTCCGCTGGGGCGGGTCCCCCTGGGTATTGATTTCATGACCATTTACAGCCCGACCAATACTTAAGTCGAGATGAATGGCCTGCACCAACTCTCCTGACCGCGTCTCGCGGTCGCAAACGACCGTCCACAACTGCATGGCATCGTCGAGCCTCTTCTTTGCCCTCTTCTGAACCCTGACGCCTGGGCGGCCTGCGGGCCGCCCCGACGTGCTTGAGTTAACGGAAACGAAACGGAAATACCTTCCTGGGCAAGCGGCGGAGCAGAGACATTTGCGGGAATCGAATCCCGGGTCCACAGGCCATCGCACGCGGAATGACCAACCAGGTGAGTGAATGTACTTCGGTGCCGCCGAACCGCGATTGCTCGAGCAGCTATCTCGCGTTGACCGCAAATGACCGCGAAATCTGCCGAACAGGCCGACCCGTCGATGGGATCGTTGGTAGAAAGAAGCGAGGTGAACGGTCGCCACCTCCCAGTGCATACTACAGATGTGGAATCGAAAGTCGACGTCACCGGGACGTCCATCCACCTCGGGGGTACTCCATTCATCAGGGAGCCTCCGATGATCAGCAATCAGAACCAGCGTCTAATCGGCTACGCCAGAGTCAGCACTGTCGAGCAAGAGCTCAATTTACAGATCGATGCTCTCCTCGCACACGGTGTCAAGAAGCAGCACCTCTATTGCGACAAGCTTTCCGGGACACGCGAAGACCGACCAGGGCTGGCCGCCTGCAACGAAGCACTGCGTCCCGGAGACACACTCGTCGTCTGGCGTCTCGACCGACTCGGGCGGTCGATGTGTCATCTCGTAAACATGATCGAAAACCTGAAAGAACGAGGCATCGGATTTCGCTCGATCTCCGACGGCATGATCGACACGACCTCCGCCTCCGGCGAATTGGTCCTCAACATCTTCTCCGCGCTGGCCCAATTCGAGCGACGATTAATCCAAGAACGCACCAAAGCCGGTCTGGCAGCAGCCCGCGCACGCGGACGTAAGGGAGGTCGACCATCGATCAGCCAGGACCACGCCAAAGTAATCCTGGCCAACAAGCTGTACTGCGACAAGTCGATCGACCTGGACGATATCTGCGAGACGCTGAAAATCTCCAAATCAACGCTCTACCGGTACGCCACCATGTGCGGCAACCGAGACGCCCGGTCCTAACACCTGCGCGAAAGATAGAAAACCCGCATCCGTCGAGTCGACGAATCCAACCTCATCGCATCGTACCTGTCGATGCGTGTTGGTAGCCCAACACTGGGCGTCCACTTCCTCGATGGAGGAATACGCGGGTAACCCGCTCGAGCAATTCTCGTTATCGACGAAACGGTTCCCCACGATCGTGTTCTCGCCTGGGCCAACACATGATCGCGATCTCGACGAGCTTCACCACTTCACCGCTTGTCGCGTCGCGAACTTCAATCAGCGGCGAATCCGTCCACTCGTCCACCGTCAGAACCACCTCGTATTCATTTCCGAGATAACCGCGAACCTTCCACTCTCGATCCTTCGCAAAACCAATCGCAGCTTCCACCAACAGATACTCACAATCCTTCGTAATTTCCGCCATCAACGACGATTGTCGTGGTCCCTTGTTGAACATGACACAGACCTATTGCAGGCATGAGGTGGAGAATCGCAGCCAACGCGGCAACATGACACATTGCCGCGTCATCACTTCCCTGCAACGGCCTACGAACCGATCCGCTGCAAATCCATCGCCACCTCACCATTGAGCCTCCGCTCCAAGAAGAAGTCCTGGAAATCATCGAAAGCATCACAGGAATTCTCCAGGTCGAACTCATGGCTGATCAGCGTCCCAATCCACCCTTGGGCCATGCGAGGGCCTGGGCCCGTAGCATGGTGCGTCGCGATCTCGCTCACGAAATTCAGCAGATCGTACAGCCGGAATGTCATCGAGTCGTTGTGGCAAGTCTATCAGATAACTTGTCGTAATCATCCTGACTACTGATACCGGTAGCGGGTGATCGGTTTGCGAAGCTCCGTCGCAACAGTGCTTCGTATTCCCGTTCTCGGACGTCGATCACGTCACACAATTCCCGTCCCGTCTTTTCGACTAAAGCAAGAGTGCCATGGCTTTTCGGGTGCTGTGCGTCGTCCCCGGTAGGTACTGGAACAAATAGCCGCCGTCCTTGCATCAGCGTGAATCGTACCGTATGCATCGAACCACCTTCGATGCCGGTTTGCATCACAATCGTCCCGATCGACATACCACTCTGGATTCGATCGCGTTGAATGAGATTGCTGGAAAGGGCGGATACATCAAAGGGCTGTTCGCTCACTAACGCACCGCCTTTCTCAAGAATCTCAGCCGCCAGCTTCGCGTTCGCCCTCGGATACACTGTGTCTAACCCGTTCGCGAGAACCGCAACTGTATGGCCATCCGATGCGAGAGCCTGACGATGAGCCTCCGTATCGATGCCCTTGGCAAGCCCGCTCACGATGCTCCAGTTTGCTTCAACCAACGTCTTCACGATTCGTTGAGTTGCCTGAACGCCGAAAGGACTGGGCTCCCGCGTTCCAATGCAGGCGACATTTCTCTTGTCGGGACGAAGGTGTCCTTTGGTGTAAAGCACTAACGGGCGATCTGGGATGTCACTCAACAACTCCGGGTAGCTTTCATCGGAACTGACAAGTAATGTTACGCCAAGAGTAGCAGCCTTTTCGAGTATCTGTTGTGCTTTATCCGAAGCAGAATCCCAGTGCTTGTCATCTGCGAGTGAAGAGGGGACTCGCCTAAGTATCCGTTCTAGTCTGCGACCGTCGGCTGCCTCCTTTACCGCGCCGAGGGAAGGGAAGCTCTGAACCAGGCACGTCGCGGTCTTGAGTCCGACCCCTTCAAGTTGGAGCAAAATTAGGCTTCCTTCGGCACTTCTCGTTGAGACTTTCGGGTTGAACATAGTGGCCTCTGGTAATAGACAGCATCGCTGAGGTAAGAGATCAGCCAAAACTCCACTCGCGGCGGTTTACTTACTTGACGAACATCAACAGTGGATCGCGGTGGCCCTCAAGTACAACTTTAGCATACGGAGTGCGTATGTTGTGTTCAATCTCAAGAGGTGTACCTAACAAGCAACCCGCTCGAGCAATTCCCGTCATCTATGAAACGGTTCCCCGCGATCATGTTCTGGCTTGGGCCAACACATGATCGTGATCTCAATGAGCTTCACGACTTCACCGGTATCCGGATCGCGGACTTCGATCTGGGGTGAATCGGTCCACTCGTTTACGGTCAGGACGACTCGGTGCTTTGTGCCAAGATACCCGCGAACTATCCACTCGCGATCCTTGGCAAAACCAATCGCCGCTTCCACCAGTAGGTACTCACAGTCCTTTGTGATCTCTGCGATCAGCGACGAGTGGCGTGGCCGATTTCCGAACATGACACATTCCTGTTGTATGAATGGGGTGCACACAATTGCGGGGATGGTAACACAATGCGGCGAGCGATCGCGATCAGTCGCCACTGGGTTTACGCACGGACCCGCTGTAAATCCATCGCCACCTCACCATTAATCCTCCGCTCCAAGAAGAAGTCCTGGAAATCATCGAAGGCGTCGCACGAATTCTCCATATCGAACTCGTGGCTGATCAGCGTCCCAATCCACCCCTGAGCCATCCGAGGGCCGGGGCCCGTAGCATGATGGGTCGCAAGCTCGCTCACGAAATTCAGCAGATCGTACACGCGACAATTCACCGGTAGCGTCCGCTGCCGCTTCACCGACAGGGCGTCCAGGTTCGCCAACCCGTAAATCTCCGACACGTCTCCCGTCATCCGGTGAAACGCCGAAATCACCGGAACGCCCACCTCCACCCGACTCACCTCCTCCGCATCGGCCAGTGGCGTGCCGCCAACCACCGCCTGCCGCCGGATGCCACCATGATTCAGCATCTTGACGAGCAGGCGGTACAGGCTCTGAGCCTCGTAGACACTCGCCCACGATTTCGCCGCCGCCTCGAACCGTTGTCGCAACGCCGCATACCCCTCGTCGCTGCCGAAACCGTCCAGAGCCCGGATGATCGAGTAAATCGCATTGTCCTCGCCTCGCCCCAAAGCCAGCGTGCTGCGAAACGTCGGCGAATAACCCACCATGCCGTTCGAGCAGACCTGGCGAAGTAGCGACAGGTAGATGCTCGGCAGCCCATAACCGTCAACCGGAACCGACACGACGAAGCGATTACGAAACGTGTCGCCCCCCACCTCAAAGACGTTCCCGCCCAGACGCGGAGCGTGCGTGGACTCGATGACGCCGTCGCTGTACCGCACATCCTCGCCCTCGTAGCGGCGGAGCGTCTCCAACAATTCGTCCGGATGCAGGATGGCCTTGGCCGGATTGCTCGCGGCGAGCAAGCGGGCCTCGCCGGTCTGCTCATCACGCTCGATACAGAGCCGAATCCGATCGCGGGACTCCACCTGGGCGATTCGACGGAACACCTCCGCATGCCCGAAATATTTGAACACGCTCTTGTTGAACCCGTACCGTGCATAGAGGCTCATCCAAAAACGATTCGTCGGCTTCGTCGCTTCGCCGCCCACCATCACCGTGGATACCACCGGCCTCCTCGTCTTGGGGTCCGGGACAGTCTGAACCTCCAGATCACCCACCGAGGCAAACGAGAAATCGAAACGTTGGGTACACGCAACCATTGGGCGGCTCCTGTTCAAGAGAGTGGGGAACACCATACCCTCCTGTGGCACGTGCCTGGTGCGGGTAAATTCCCGGGATTCTCCGGTGCCTCTACCGCCTTCCGCGTCGCCGACGAATCAGCTTGCGGTCCAGGAATTTGGGCAGTGCCACCACCGTCCCGGCGATGGCCAACCGCACGTTGTGATTGCACAAGTTCAGCTTGGGATTCATCGTGAGCGACCGCCACTGGCCGCTCTGCCACAGGTAGGACTGTTGCGGCGTGGCCGTCTTGGCGAACGGGTGGCGGGTCTGGCGGCACTGGATCACCTGCTTGATCGCATCGCCACACCTCCGCAACACCCGGCCCGCCATCTGAATCGTCGGCCCCCGACCCGATGGTCGCACCCATACCGTTTGCAGCGTCGGATCGTCAAAGCCCTCCGCCAACACCATGCAATTGATCAGCACCTGCAGATCACCCGCCCGGAAAGCGGCCAACTGTCGCTCGCGGTCCGTGCTCCCCGTGATCACGTCAGAGGCGATGCCACGCTCCCGCAGCATCGCGTTGAGCCGCCGACACTCTGCGACAGAGTGAAAGTAGAAAATCGACTTACCCCAACGCAACGGCTCCGCACAGTAGAAATCCGCCAGCTGCGACACCTCCCATTTGGGGATCGTGTAGTGGTCGAACTGGCTCAGATAACCGTCCTGGATCAGTTGATGAATGCCCGCGTCCTTGACGACCGCGTCGAAACAGAGCTTGACGTGATCCATGCGAAAGGGCGTCGCGGTGAGTCCCAGAATCCAGCGGGGCCGAATGACGTTGTGCAAATGGGCACACGAACTGGCCGCATCGTGCTGGCAGTTGTGGATGAGTACACCATCGGCGAAGAAGTTGTGATTCTTCGCTACGCCAATGTCGTAGGTTTCGACGCACCGCCCGGTCCGCCGCACGGCGACAACCGTCCCTCGGACAAGAGCATCGGCAGGAATCGCCCGAACTTGTACCACAGCGACGGAATCACATGCGGAGCCACCAAGCGTAGCAGCATCGCAACGTTCGGCTGGCGAAACGACAGGAAGGGCCTCTGCACCCGCCGGTCCATGCTGATGTTGGCAGCGATTCCCCACCGCTCCTGCAACCAGGCGACGATGAGCTCGTTCTCGGGGACCGTGAAGGCGTGCGTTCCCAGCGAGGCCATCGATCCGTCGTCCATCCACCACACCGCGAAGCCCAGTTCGTCCAAGCGGTCCAGGAAGCTCCGCGTGATGGACTTCTGCGGTCGGTAAATCTGCTGAGCCGCCTCGAAAATGAACGGGTGGGAGAGCGTGTTGAACTCGGCCACTTCCTGGCCATAGCCCTTGTTCTCCCGAATCCGGAATTTTCCGCTCAGCGGCTGCAGAGCCTCGTGCAACCACTGGGCGTATTCGAGTTGCCGCCGTGTCGAATGTCGGATACGCAAGCGAGCGTTGGTCGGCTCGCCCGTCCGTCGGTTGCGGACGAAGTTGGCGGACCCGTCGCCCAGCATCGTCCCGAGCATAATCTGCTGTTGTCTCGGAGTCAGCAGCACCGACTCCCGCCGCTGGTGATGGTTGAAGCGGTACTTCTTGTACTTCTTCGTGTAGAGGCACCATAGAACCTGCTGGCCACAACCGCAGGCACACAGGGGAGCACCCGGTGCCATCTTCCGTTGAATCGCCGCGTACCGTTCCTGGGCTTTCTGTCGTGCGTTGTCCATACAAGTACGTTTGACAACGCGACGATTTACAGAGCACCGTACTGCCCAGCAACTCCATCGGTCGCCGGTACCCCGCCTCCGTCCAGACTCGCCCCTCCTCGGTGATGAGCAGGACCTGCTGGCCTTCCGGCGTGTCGATGATGACTTCCAGCAGTTCTTTGCGGCCCATGGGCGTGCGACTGACGATCGGCTGGTATTCCAGTTCTCCGCCGTCGCTGCGACTCAACACGGCGGAGCCGACACCGCGAAGCACCACTTCGTCCATGCGGGCCTGGTGGGGTTGACCGTCAACGAGCACGTCCACGAGCGTATCACCGGGGACGCACTCATCGACAACCAGCAGATCAATGTCGGTGGGTGGATGCTTGTCGAACATGCTGATGGTTTGGAGGTCGACGCCGAACCCGTGCCGCTCGTTCTCGGCTCTGATCTGTTCGAGCAAGTTCCGCCGCATGGCGACCCAGCCGATCCTGGCGTTGGCCTGTTGCTGCAACGCCTTCGCGATCATCAGGGCCATGTAGGTCTTGCCCGACCCGGTGGGCGACTCGATCATCACGGACCGCACGGCGGGCACGAGATCGCCCTTTCCGTCGCGGTAAGTGCCCGCGAACATGTCGAGCGTCTTGCGGACGATGCGGGTCTGGTACGGGCGAGGCTCCATATGGGTGCTGGTCATGGGCTTCCTGACACGAGGGGATGGGATGAAGTTCGTTCCCCTTACTGTGGCAGTCGACGCCGGTGCGTATATGTCGGAAGTGTGCCCCTGATCAACGTGATGAAGCCACCGTTGACGCGGAGAGGCGGACACGCTCGGTTCTCGACACCATGCCCGCCGGATTGTACGGGAACCCCCTGTCCCTCTCGTCGTCGATTCGCCGCGTTCTTTCTTGCACGAACCCTTCTATTTCGTGTATTGATGTTGACCCGGAAAACGGGGAGTGCTCCCCAGGATTCATCGGGTCCGGCACACGCGATCGGTGCTCGCGGACCACTGTCCATCTCGAGGGGGAACATCCGAGGCTCGCTCGTCTACCGGTCGGGATGTTGGAGCCTCTTCGTCTGCAAGACCGTGATGGCATTCCCATAGTCGGCCAGGACGAGAGCTTTGGCGTGCGCCGCATCGCGTGCGACCACATGCACTTCCGAGACGCGGCCCTGCAATCGGATCTTGACGCTGAACTCATACATGAACAGGCTCCTGACGTTAATCGAACTGTTGTGTAAGACTCCACGATTCCGTCCAACCTCGCGTTCACTCTGGGGACTGGCCTTCTCTCGCCATCTCGCGTGCCTTCTCCAAGAAGCCCTGCTCGTCGAGATTCTTGCTCCACACGTTCGCAAATCGCTTGAGGTCTCGCAGCAGCTTTGGTCGCACCATCAGCTTGCCCGTGTCGGAATCCCTGAGGACCGCCTCCTGCATGGTTCCAATCGAGTCTTGACGGTACGAGATGGGGTGCCACTTTCCGTCGGCGTCGACTTCGAATTCCATGTCGGGGTCTCGCATTAGGTCGCCGTGCTGCTCGTAGAAGTGCATCACCGATACCAGCGGCAAATCTCGGGGGCCGGTCCCGATGAACTCGATGGAGAGCGGCATGAAGCCTGCGACTTCGAGCTTGATCGGGTTGTTGCGAAGGTGCGGGAGTCCACCAAAGAGGTCGATGATGGCCTGGACGGTTTTCATGTGGGGAGGACCTGTGTTGGAGAGGCAAGTGCTGTGTCTGTTTCGGGGTTGTGGCAAGCATCACTCATGCGGTAAATGTCGTTGGCTCCATGTTAGCCCTTCGCTGCACGCCAGGAAGTAATAGCGTCTCCGAGCTTCTCCTTTGGCGTCTTCTCGTCCTTGGAGGCTGGGAAGGCCCGTCGAGCCGCCGAGACGGTCTGAGTTCAACGGAGAACAAAGAAGATACTTTCCTGGGCGTGTCGTGGTCTGATCGCCGCTTGGTCAATGCAGCCAGCGGCAACAATGGCCCACTGCGAATACTGGCGGGCGATGAAAGGGAATAATGTCTCCGAGCTTTTCCTTTCGGTTCGTCGCGTCCTTGAGATTTGGGTGGCCCGTCGAGCCGCCAAGGTGATCTTGAGTTCAACGGAGAACAAGGAAGATACCTTCGCGATGGAAGGAGCACTTCTGTCGGCGCCGTGCGGTTCCTCCACGTCGGGGTGTGTGTTCGGTGTTGCTCGGCTTTTCACGTGCCACCGAACCATCCTGGCGACACTTAATCACCAGCGATAGCGTCGCCGAGCAAAACTACCTATGGAGTCCGCTCGTTGTTGAACAAGGCACCGACGATGAGACGGGACGCAGACACCGGAGTACGTCATCATGAAATCTCAATGTATTTGTGAAGATAGGCCCTGGGGGGTCTTGGCTCTGGTGGACCCCCCAGGGTCGTGCCTTATCCACACTTCTTTCTCTCAAAGAAGGATAAGGCTATGGCGAAACCCGCCTACTTCAAGCTCGACAGCGACCTGTGGCCGGAACCGGGACCGCTGAAACTCGATTGGCCCACCCGCAAACTGGCGATCTACCTGCGGGAAGCGGCCAGCCACGATGCGGATAACATTGCCCTCCGCAGCGAGAGCCGAATCGTGGGGGATCTGGGGATGACGGCTTACCAAGTCAAGAAGTCCCTGGACACACTCACGTGTTGGCCGAGTCGCCGCAGATCATTTATCCAGCACCGTCATCGCAAGGAGGGGATCATCGTGCTACGACCGATTACTGCCCGATGGGTCAAAGCCTATCGAGCTGTCTGGGACAGTTCCTTACCCGACAGCTACAAAGACGTGCTGTTCTTTGTGTGGAGCCAATTTGCCGGTAAGGTTCCCCATTCTGGCGGGGAATTCAATACCATGGAAAATCTGGGGGCCTCTGCCGGGGAATCTGATCCCATGGAAAAGCGAGGGGGTAAGGCTCTCTTCCGGTGCAGTCTCTTCGGTCGCAAACAGCCGTCGATACTGCGGTGTTGCTATATCGGAAAACACAAGAAGAACCGCGAAGAAGTGGTTTCGGATATGGTTTCGCGTATGGTACAAGCCCGTCTTCTGGTGGTTCGAAATATGGCAACGAGCCGGTCAGCGATGCTCTGCGAGGAAGTTAGCGGAGAAACGATACGTACTTTACAAAATCGAGATTCTGTGCAAAACGACTCCACGAGGAAGTTAGCGAGGAAGTTAGCGGAAGAACAGCGAGGAAGTTAGCAGGCCCTCGCGAGGAAGTTACCGGAGAACAGCGAGGAAGTTAGCGGAAGACAGCGAGGAAGTTACGTTTTCAAAACCCGTTTCAAAGCCCAAACCCAAAACCCCATCTCAGAATCCGATTTTTAAAACCCCCCTCGCCTCAATTGCTTGCAGCAGCCGGGGGGCTGCTTCGCAGCTTACTCAGGAGGAGGCGGAGAAGCGAACCTCCGCAGTGATTTGCTTGACTCGTGATGGAAGCCGTCCGCTTCCTCTTGAAGACGCGATCGAAGCTCTCCCTATTGGACACGACGGAGTGGGCGAAGCAAGAGACGCTTCCCAGTCTTGGTGTCTCTTTAGGGCTGTCGAGGCGGATGAAATCCACGGGATCTGGAAACACCTCAAGAAGGAAAGCCATCGTCTCCTCATTCGAAAAGTCGAAGCCAACACGCTCTCTCTACGCGAGACCAAGAAGGATCTCCGTTCTATTGCCGACGATCTGGCTGCCTTTCTCGATAATCTCCCTGCCGGTGTTGATGACGGCAACATCGTGGACGCCCTGGAAGGCGACGAACTCGAGAATCTGAGGGGACGAAGTTGGGGGTTGCTCCTGTCCAACGACAAATTCAAACGCCGCTTTGCCAAAGCCATCACACTCCGCTACGCCAACCGCCAACGGTTATTGGAGAAGAACAAGGAATACCTCAAGACAATTCACCGCAAACTCGACTCTCCCAACCCCTCTGATCGCCTCGCAGCTCTCCAATGTCTGCCGTCGCACGACAAACTGAATCTGTTCCGTCACGTAACCAAGATAATTTCTCAGGATTCCGACCCCCGTCTCGTCTGCGAGTCCGCCAGGATCGTGTGCCTTCACTACCGGAAGTTCGCCCCGAAAGAGCAACGGTTGGTGCTCGAGGCTTGTCAAGCTCGTCTCGCCACCGAGACGGACCCCGCTGCCCGAGACGAGTTACAGTACGCCACGACCCGAATCAACGTCCCGAGAGAATGCGAAGGAGACACACTACAGCTGTTGTCGAGACATGCGTAGTTCGCGTGGCGGGCCGACGATAGGGGTGTTCGACTTTGGTGGAGTTCACCCCGGTGATGCTGTCGAGCGTGGTGGAGTCACTCCGATTCTCGCATCGAACATTTCTCGACGCAGTTGTTCAGTGGCCGTCGATTCGCTGTTCGATCAGATCACAGCGGAAGTGGCGGATCGCAACGGGCCCACGCGGCCAGCGGCAGCAAGGGCCCACTGCGACTATTTCCGAGCAACGAAAGTGAATAGTGTTCTCCGAGCTTTTCCTTTGCCCTCTTCGCGTCCTTGGTGGTGGGGAGGCCCTCGGGCCGCCCAGGTAGTCTTGAATTCAAGGGAAGCCAACGAAGATACTTTCCTGGGCACGTCGTGACCTGATCGCCTCCTGGTCGATGCAGCCAACGGCAACCAGGGTCCGCTGCGACTATTTTCGGAGCAACGAAAGTGAGTAGTATCTCTGAGCTTTTCCTTTGCCCTTTTTCCCTTTCAGGAGATACAGGAGGTCCTCCGAGCCGCCAAGGTCGTCTCGATTTCAAGAGAAGTCACACGGAATACCTTCCTGGGCAAGCGACGGTGGAACCAAGGTCACCACCTCTTGAAAGAAAACCCCATCTCCTTGACGAGACCTGTAGGGTCTCCAAGGTCCGGTACTATTGGTGGTGGCGTGGAGGCGGCGCAGCCGCTACCACGCCAGTGGCAATAAGAGTGGACCTGTGCTCGCTCCCAGCGAGCACAAGCACTCCTTGTCCGCCAGGATTTCTCATTGCCTATTTGCGGCGCTCACAATAACTCTGCTCAGTCGAGACCTGCGAGCAGAGTGGTGGGTGGCTCCGGATCTTGCGGAGTGCCCGGTTGCGGCGGGCGGCGTTGGTGCGTGACATGGGGCTCTATCCTCTCCTGGGGATAGAGCACGGGGCTGGCAGTCCGTGGACGGTGCTACGGTCTGCCAGCCCCTCGTTGATCGCTGTCGGATGTTTGCTGTGTTTAGGTACGTACGTCATCGCCGTCGCTCCCTTCAACCCCGCGTGCTCAGAACAGGGCAGTCGGTCTCTACCTGTAGATTTGCCGGAATGAGTAGGTGTGTTGAAGCCGGACAGGTCAAGGCCGTTGCAACCGACGATACTCCTAGACACATTTGGCGACGTTCTGGCCCTTCTAAAAACACAACACCACAACTGCAATGTCCAACCTATTCGCGACAAAAGCGAAACACATCAGGGATGTGCCTCAAGCCATACAAGAAGGTCCTCTGGTGTCATAATGACGTATGCATTGTCCTCCAAATGTGGATGCTGTTCATTAATTAGATAACCATTTGGAAGAAGTGTGTTGCAGTTAACAACCCACGAATTCAAGGGCGTACGTGGACGACCATTCATCACGAACTGCACCGGACTGCCAACGACACCACCAACAGCACCAACCGTAGCACGCTGGTGATGTTCCTGCAACTTGATGAGGATCTCGTCTATGTTCAATGTTTCAACCTTCGACACATGTGATTGAGGAGTTAGAGTATGAGGTGGTCGCACAAAAGAAGAATGATAATCTATTCCCGGAAAAAATCTAAATTTGAAAGCTGCCACCCCTGTCGTCGGGTTCGGTGCCGTCCTGGTTTTTCAGGTACTCCATGATGATTTCATCTGAAGAACCTGAAGGATTCGCCTGAAGGCGAGGGTTTTGGTCCCATCGTGGTGGCAATCAAGGGTGTGCGTCAAGCCATTCAAGAAGCTCCTCTAGTGTTTCAATGACGTGTTTGTTAACCTCCAACTGTGGATGCTGTTCATCAAGTAAGTAATCGGTGGGAAGATGGGTTTTGAGGTTAACAACCCACGAATTTATGTGGTTGTGTAGACGACCAGTCATCACGGAAAGTGGCAGACGGTGAACAACACCACCAACAGCACCATACGTAGCACGTTGGTAATGTGCCTGTAACCTAGTGACGATGTTGTCAAGAGATGGATTGGGGGCAGCATCAAGGGCCGCGTTCGGGATTGCTTTAAGGGCTGCAGTTAGAGCTGCAGTTAGAACTGCGTTCGGGGCTGCGTTGGGGTCTGCGTTACGGACTGCGTTAAGGGCTGTGTTAAGGGTGGCGACAAGGGCTTCATTAATGGCGGCAGTGAGGGCTGCGGTAAGGGCTTCGTTTGGGTTCATGTGAGTCGACCTTCCACATATGCGATTGAGGAACTGATGCAACCGGTGGGCGTTGCACGATGCGTGAAGTGCGAAGCTCCGCCTACTGTAAGACGAAGGTACTCGACGCCTTCACGCTCACTGGAACATACGTGGAACTTTGTGAGAGACATAAACTAATTCGATCACTTCCAGTGTGAATGCCTGACAAACAAGGAAATATGGTTGATGTGTGCCCGTCATGTTGATGGAGGTGCTTAGTTTATCTGAGCACAGGTGGATCAATTTATCTGATCGCCGCAGTAACAGGACCGCCCTATGAAGAAGTTGCGAGAATCTGTGCCTACATTTATGCGTGCATGGTTACGTGCCACACGAACTCGCGAAGAGATTGCACCTCACAGCACGCTAGATCGCCATCCGCATCGTGGTATGGCGGCGAGAACAGATCACCGGGGAATTCGTGTAACAGGAGCTACGGTTACCGCCCGTGGGGTAATGATGAGAAAAGATTGAAGAAGGTCGAAGTTCACTTGATCGCTTCGCGTGAATCAGTACGTGCCCCTCGGACAAGCTTGCATGAGTCTCTTTTGGGCGTGAAATGTCATTGACTGTGGACCCCCGGACTATTGGAGGACTGATGAGTACCTGCAAATAAAAAGACCGAGTCGTCGAACACTACCCAATTGAGGCGAACCCGCTAGAGGTATGATCGCTATTGCCGGATATGTAAGAATGGTACGCATATCCGCCGTAGTCACTGTGGTCGGTAGCGGGGGACCTCGCCAGAACATGCGGAGTTATTCCGACTGCTTGAATGCTGTGGCTTGACTGCTTGACCACTACGCGCTGCCGGAATCGGCAGGGAGGGGCAGATTCATTACCCCACAATTCCCCGACAGAAATTTGCCACAGTGAATGGTGGACGGTCCCTGTCCAATCAAGTGGAGAGTGTTTGTGTCACAAAAAGTCTGCTGTGGAAGCGGACCTTGCTTACGGCTTGCCGCAGTATGCCCCCTGGCGTTGCAGGCGTGCATATATGGCAGAGGAACGGCATAGACTGATAAAGCAGGTCAAAGTGTGGGCAGGGGCATCGCCTCCACACAGGCGGTGATTTCCGCCTCGCTGATTTTCACGTATCGCTCCAAGAGTTGCTCACTGGACAGGCGGGCCACCTTCATCACAATGCGGGACGGCTGCCCGGTCCGCATTGCGTTGGTCACCTGGAGACCGCGAAAGCTGTGGAAATCCACCACGGCCCAGCCGTCCCTCGTTTGCACTCGGTGTGATATCTCGGCCGCCTCTAGATCCGCCCGCAGAATGTCGGCAGCCTTGTACCACCACGATCGACTCTCCCCCCATAGACGCTCATCTGGGGGTTGACCTTTGAGCCATGGTCGCAACATCTCGACGAACGCTTGTTGCAGTTCGAGCCGATCCTTCTTCCCCGTCTTCTTACCCCTCTTGCTGATGGTGTTGCGAATCTCCACGTACGGTGGCTGCTCGTTCAGGTGGAAGTTGGCCGGTGTGAGGCTGTGTAGCTCCTGGGCCCGCAGGCCGGTCTGGGAAGCGATCAGATAGAGCCAGTACCGCTGTTCACCCGACAGGTTGCGACGGTTCGGCTGCCCCCGCGTGACACGAAGCAGTTTCGCAAACGCCTCCTGCGACAGGATCGTGCGGGGACGGGTGTTGCTCGTATCCCCCTTGATCCGGCGGGCCGCCGCCAGTGGGTCGCGGTCCCACCGCTCGTGCATCAACAACCAGCGAGTCCAGGCACGAACCGCCTCCAGATATTTGTTGGCCGTCGAGGTGGCCTGAAATTGGCCTTTGTCCTGCAGTTCCTTGATGGCCTTGACCACCTGTACGGCATCCACTTGGGCGTATTCGGTAAACCCGGCCTTCTCAATGACCAGTTCGATGCGTCCCTGGACCAACTCGGCCTGTTTCTCCGTGTTCCCGTTGGCCAGCAGGTCGTCCACGTATTCGCCCAGGACGGCCTGAATGCTTCCGTGCTCGGTTCGGAAGTTCAGATTGCGGACCATGGTCAGCTCGAACACTTTTGCCTCGACGCGGGAGACGGCCCGGCGGCGTGCGACCGTTTTGTCGGTGGTCTGCAGTGAAACGCTGCGTATCTTGCGGGAAGTATCACCCAAGAGGCGAAACCGCTGGGCGAAATGCCTGGCCTGTTTGTCGTGGCCGTTCTTGAAACGGCCAGGCTCGCCAATCAACTTGAAGTCGGGGAGTTGCATGAGTGCCTCAATGGTGGGAATGAAAAACTTCCAGCGGAACAAGGATGGCGGGGTCCGCCAATCCTTGCACCTCGAAATCATGCCGCTAGACCGGCGGTGCTCTATCTAAGCAATCGTGTCGGGCAGGAACCTTGGGAACCGCGTCCGATGCGGTGTGTCAGCGGAAACGTGGGGTCGTTCTGGCGAGGCGACGAAGGGCTCGCACACTGATGCCAATAACGCGGACCGCGTGCTGTCGAATCACATAGTGGATGGTCGCTCGAGAATGTCAAGCGTCGTGCGCCGACTCATTCCCGGACGCACGCAATTGGGTTCCCGGTGGGTCGCGGGGTGGCTCGATGTGACGCGTGGCGCAGTATAGCCGGGCGCAAAAAACCGGTCAGAACGCGGTTTTTGTCGCGTCGTGACCGGTTTGGTCCATTGTGGACACATAGGGATTGTCCAGTGGAGGCGGCGGGAATCGAACCCGCGTCCCGAGACATTTCCATGGCGGCATCTACGTGTGTAGTCGAGTCTTTGAGTTTTCGCTCCCGTTGGCCCCTCCCGACCGGGTCCACTGGGAACTAGGTGAGAACAGTTTTTAGTCGCCAGCGTGCTCGCCATGACCGACGACGAACCGGATTTGGCAACCGATTTTTGGGACTCTCCGGTTAAGGCCCGCAATCGGGACTACCTTTTGCTAGGCAGCCAGTGCGAGGTTTTCCTCGGCAAGTAAAATTGTGGTCAGCTTTTAACGTGGCCTACTGACCAACCACGACACGCCACCACCACTTCACGCTATCCGGTCGAATCCAATTTTTCGCCCCCGAGCGAGCCATTCTGTGTGGCACTCTCATTCTAGCAGCCGGCCGGCCGCTGGCCAACCGCCGCGGGGCCCCGCGGGATTGCCCGTGTCCCCCCGTAGAAGAAGGACGCCTGATTTGCCATACTACTGCGTTCGAAGAAAAGCAGGACACGACGATGTACAAGAACCTGAACACGGCGGCACTGGGGATTACCGGCCGCCAGAGCGAACTGATTGAGCTGGCCTTGACCTATGGGTTCCGCGGGCTCGATCTCGATATGCCGGACATCATCAAGCGGGCACGGTCGCGCGGACTGGACAACGCCCGGCAGTACGTGGCCAGCGCGGGGTGCGGGTGGGCGAGTTTCCGCTGCCGATCGACTTTCTCTCGACGGAAGTCGCCTATCGGTCCGGACTGGTCGAGCTGCAGGAGATCGCGGAGATTGCCTCGGCGCTGGGCGCCACGACGTGCACGGCTACCATTCGACCTTACAGCGGGGATGTCCCCTATCACGAGAATTTCGAGATGCACCGCCGCCGGTTCACGGAGATTGGCGAGCTGCTGGCCGGCCACGACATCCGATTGGGCTTGGCGTTCCAGGCTGCCACCTCGCAGCGCGAGGGACACGGCATCCCGTTCATTCACCAGGCCGAAACGCTGTTGACACTCATCAAAACCGTCAACAGCCAGCACGTCGGTCTGACGCTCGACACGTGGGACTGGTTCGTGGGCGGTGGCAGCCTGGACCAGCTGCGGCAATGCCGGGCTCAGCAGATCGTGGCGGTCCGGTTCGCCGATTTTGCCCCCGCCGAGGACCTTCGCCAACTCACCGACCCGGATCGCGCGCTGCCGGGTGACGGCGGCGCCGTCGACGGCGCCGCTATTTTGCGGTGGCTGGTCGAGAACGGTTTCACGGGCCCCGTCACGCTCTATCCTCACCCCTCCCGTTTCCGCGGTATGACTCGCGACGCGATCGTGCAGCAGGCCAGCGCCCGGTTTGAGGCGCTGTATCGAGCCGCCGGGATTGGTCGGACTGGCAAGCTCGAACCGCTGCCGGGGGAATCCGACCACGCCTGACTGCTCGTGCATTCTGTGCCGCGCGTAACGATGATTCCGGCCAACGGGCCGATGCCTGCCGTGACATTCCTGTCGATTGTGCCGTTCTGCGGACAAGGCCTTTGACGGCTGTAAAGTCGCCTCACTGCGCTCCCGGCACTTCCCTGCGATTTCGTTGATTGGTCGTCTCGCGCTGCGACGATGAGGCGTTACACCGAGCCGGACGTGAATGGATCTGTGCTGCGCTCGAGGAGTCCTATTTGTCACGGAAGATTTGGATGGATCGCTTCCCCCTCAGAACTGGCGTCGTTTGGGGATGGGTCACCGCCGGTGTGCTCATGCTCCCTGCGTGTTCCGACGTCGCGTCCCCCCAGCCCGCGGCTTCGACATCCTCCATCACGCTCTGTGCCCTGAGCGGAGCCGACCGTGCCAGGCCAGCTGTCGCCACTTCCCGGCCCGACGCCGGGTTGCGGACTCGGCCGGGCTCGGTCGCGCTCGCGGGACACCTGTTCGCGCCCCACCTCTTCCCGCGGTCGATCCACTTCGTTTCGACCGGACACTCGATGCGGACACGGACACACAGCGCGGCCCCGTCGTCCGGTTGGCCCCGGATCCGAACTCTTCCGGCGACGATCCGCACGGCATTCAGGAACAGTCCGGGCTCGACCTGATTCGCCGCCTGCCGAAAACGGATCCACTCGATGACGACCTGGTCGATCGGCTGCCACCGGTGGAGCCGGGAATCTTGCTTCCGGATGACAAGCTGATGCGGATTGAAAGCGCAGCGGCCGACGAAGCAGACGGAGGATCGACGTCCGGGATGTCGCCGATTGCCGAGGGGGACGCATCGGCGGGTTCACCGCCGGACGATCGTTCATCTCCGGCATTCGATGTCCGCAGACTGCCCGCGCTCTCGACCGATGAGACGGCGTCACGCGACTCGTCAATGCCCGCCCCGGACCCTCTGCTCCGGTACCTGCCTCCCGTACCGTCCGAAGCGGAGCGGCCCACCGATGTGACGCTCGATAGCGCGGCCAGCGACGCGAAGAATCCGCTGCCTTTACAAGGTCCGCTGGTGATCACGGACGAACCTATGAAGCCGGTGGTTGAAGCGGCCCCGCAAGGTCCCTGGGGCGTCGTGATCCCAGTCGATCCGTCGTCACGGCCGGCCGGGACGTCCGTCGCACGTCGCGAGGAGTTTGCGGGAGCCCCCCAACGGCTCTCGATCCAGGACGGCCCGGACGACCCGTCTGGTTGCGGGCCGGCGCCGCTGCCGGTACGGCCTCTCGATGGTCAGCCGGCGAACGTCTCGCTGCCGCTGGACGAGTCAACGCTGGCCGTGCTGGATCGCAACGTCACGGCGATCACGCGGTGCGCGGAGGACCTGGCAGCGCGCGGAGCGCATTTCGCCGCTCGAGCGGAAATGATTCAGGCGTTGCGCGCGATCACGCAGACGCTGGATGCCAACGAGGGTACGCGTGAGCACAGTGAGGCTTTGGGCCGCGCGATGCGCGCGTTCCAGGAGGCCAATGACTTCGCACCGCGCGGATCCCGCTTGGAGTCCGATCTGGACCTGGCGCAAGTGGTCAGTGGACATGGCACGCCGGTGCTGAAGAACGAAAACGTCAACCATCTGGCTCCCATCGCGGCGCAGCAGTGGTACCTGGAATACGCCCAGCAGCAATTGGCATTTGCCGGCGGGCACCTGCCGGCCGCCTCCCAGGCGCTGTACGTGCTGGCTCGCATCTACACCGTCTTGGACAAGACGCAGCTCGAGACGCAGATGCTGTGCCTGCCGCAGGCCGTGGCTCTGCATCAAGCGGCGTTGGCCGTCGATCCGCGGAATCGGCGCGCTGCCAATGAGTTGGGCGTGCTGCTGGTGCGGTTCGGACAATGGGAGGACGCGCGACAGGTGTTCCTGCACAGCATCTCCGTCCTCCCGGCCCCCGAGACATGGCACAACCTGAGTGTGGTGCAAGCCCGGATGGGAGAGTTGGAGCTGGCGCCGCGCGGCGGAGCAGTCGGCGGCCGCCGTCGCGACTCAACACAGCAAGCAGACGCCAGACGTCCCGGTGCAATCCGTGCACTGGGTCGATCCGCAGACTTTCTCCACCGTGCGGTCCACGCCGGAACCGTAGAAGGAACTGATTGTGGAACTTCGAGTCAAATCGCATGCGACGCCGCCGCGGCATCCGCGCCCGCGGGGCACGTTCCTTCGACGCGCACCGGCGTCACACTGGTCGCAGCCGGTCTCGCGACCTGCCTGTTCTGGTACGGCCGACCGAGCACGACGCGTCCCGAGCCCATGGGCAGCGACATCGCGGCGGTGGCACCTGCGCCGGCGCCCTTGCGCGTGGCGTTGCTTGCGACCAGCCCACTCTCCCCAGCCAGTGACGGGCAGTGGACGGAGATCGTCGACGCCCAGGGGCGCATCCGGCTGATGCAGCACTGCCAGACCCGCTGTGCCGCCGGTGTCGACTGCCAGGGCTGCAATGGCTGCGGCGCCAAGGCTGGGACGCCAGTCGCCCCCTCCCGTGGGAAATGTTCGCCCAAGGGGAGTACGTGGGAATCTGTCGCAATGCGGACGTGCCGGAATATCGCTTGCGCGTCGGCGATGAATTGGAATTCGTCTACCGGCTGACAGGCGTCGAGAGTAACGAGCCGTACAAGCTCAATGTGGGCGATCGCCTTAAGGTCGAATCGATGACCGACGCTTCGCTGGATCGTGAACTCCTGGTGCAGCCGGACGGCATGATCACGTTGCGAGTGCTGGGTCAGATCCGCACCGCGCGCCGCACGGTCGCCGAGCTCCGCGACGAATTGGAGGAGCGGTACACGAAGTACTACAAGGTACCGGCGATCAGCGTCACTCCCGTGCAGGTCAACTCGCGACTGGAGGAATTGCGTGCGGCGGTCGACGGCCGACACGGACCGGCCGGCGGCCAGTCGCAGCAAGCGCGCGTGACACCGGAAGGGACCATCCAGTTGCCCGCCGTCGGCTCGGTCCCGGCTCAGGGGCTCACATTGGACGAGCTGAAGCTGGAGATCGACGAACGCTATGCGCAGATCGTGGAAGGCATCGGCGTGACGCCGCGACTGCAGCGCCGGGCAGCGCGTTACGTGTATGTCGTGGGAGAAGTCCGGCAGCCTGGACGTTACACGCTGGAAGCTCCCACGAGCGTGATGCAGTCGATCGCGCTGGCGGGAGGCTGGAACAACGGCGGAAACCTGCGGCAAATCGTCGTCTTTCGGCGGACCGAGGACTGGCGGTTGATCGCGACCAAGTTGGATCTGCGCGGGCCGCTGTTGGGCAAACGCCCGTGCCCGGCCGATGAGATCTGGCTCCGCGACAGCGATCTGGTGGTCGTTCCCAAGAGCCATCTGTTGCGGTCGGACGATCTCATCGAACTGGTATTCACCCGCGGCGTTTACGGCATGCTGCCCGTGCCCGGCATTTGCTTCAACGTCCAGCGGCTGAGCGCTCTGTAGCCGCGGTGCATGCCCGACGGGACCACCGGGTGCACAAGTGACCGACTACGTAACTGAGCGAACCGGTCAGTAGGACGAGCATCAAACACCAGAGAGCTTCCTGACTCGAAGAGAATACGTTCCCGTCGAGTTCCCAGAACTCCATGAGGCGATTGCCCGGTGCGGCCAGCAGTCGGATGCCGGCCACGGCAGCGTATACCGCGGCGATGCCGAGCGTGACGATCGAAACCACCCGCAGGGAACTCCAGTCGGGCAACTGCAGCAGGTAGACCGCGTAGCACAGTTCCAGAAACCCGAGCAGCAGCACGGCACACGCCCAGCGCTCCAAACGCACGGCGCCGAATTCCTTGGGCTCGCACATCGCGATGGCGACCGGAACGGCGCCCAACAGAGCCAGTCCCATGAGTGCGAGGGCGATGAGCCACAGCTGCCTGCGAGTGCCATCGATCGGCGCGTGTGTGCGGCGCTCGATTCGCGTATCGACCACGATGGCCGGCTGTTCATCCGCAGACGCTGAAGGTGGATCGGGTGGCGGTGGCGGGACCTGCACCGCGGGGATCTCGAGCGGACAATCACACTGCGAACAGCGTAACACGGTACCCGACTGATCTTCGGATACGACCATTCGCAGTCCGCAGACGCACGTTACGTGGAAGGGCATGGACCGCCGGCACGCCGTTGACAAAGGAGGAAGCTCGAGGCGACCGTGATTCTAAGTGGACGCGGGCCGGCGGGCAACAGGCGGGCGTTTTTGAATGACGAATGACGAATGACGAATGACGTTTCACTTCAGGGCCGCAGGTGTGGGGCCCTATACATCAGCCCGTTGACCACCGTCTCACGCCCCTTTCGTCATTCGTCATTCGTCATTGCTCCACGGTCATTCGTCATTGCACGCAGCGCCGCTCACCGGTCGGTGTAGACACGCGTGATTTCTTCCTTGGTGACCGGAACGCGCAGTTCGGCGCTCTGCAACTGCACGCGAATCACGTGGTCGCCCGTGGCCTCGCCGATGGCGTGGATCTTGAAGACCGCTTCTTCATTGGGAGCCAGTCGTGCCAGGGGGCTGAAGATCACCTGCCGTCCCTGGACGGTCGCCGGCACGGGGCCGTCCCCGTTGGTGGGCGTGACGCCAGGCGGCAATTCCGCCACGACGCGGACATCGCTGTCGGCTTTGGATCCACGGTTGTTGACGCGCACCTCGTACGTCGTTTCGCTCCCCACTTCAATCGGGTCGGCCGCATCGGTTACCGAGAACGACAGTTCGGCCAATCCCTCCACCACGACTTCGTGTTCGCACATGTGCTGGAGTCCCAGCTCGGCACGTCCATCGGCCTTCAGTTTGTGATTGCCCGGTTCGATGGGCAGCACCGTCACGTGCACGTCGCCTTGCTTCTCGGCGGGCAATTCCTCCAGGCTCCAGTACACCGCATGGGTCTGGGAATCGTATTGCCCATGGTTGTCGCTGGTGACGTACTTCATGCCCTTGGGAAGAAACGTGACGAGTTCCACGTTGCGTGCCGGAGCGGTCCCCGCGTTCGCCAGACGCACGACGTAGGTCGCCTGGCGGTCGAGGTAGCGGAGTGCCGGTCCCTGCATGGAGATCTCCAACTTCGGCGTGGAAACCTCGATTTTTCTCAGATCTTCCTCAAAGAGGTTGCCGTCGCCACGCACCACCAGACGGTTGTCGTACAGGCCGGGCTTGGCGGCGTCGAGGACCAGGGAGAGACGACGCGATTCCTGCGGTCGCAGCGTCCCGATTTCGTGTTCCAGTTGCCGGCCGGCAGCGTGCGAGAACCCTTCGGGCACGTCTTCTTCCATCACGACGTTGGTTGCCGCGCCCGGACCCGATGTTGGTGACGACAATCTCGATCGTGGCGGCCGTGCCGATCAGCACTTTTTCCGGCACGGTCAATTCGAGCGACAATTGCGGCTTCGTGCAGACGGTTCGGACAGAAGCCTGGGTATGGAAAGTCGCTTGGGCGACGCTGCCGATCTCGCCCGCCACTTTGGGCACCAGATTGATCGAGAGGATTATTTCCTCGTTGCTCTTCAACGACGGAACGTTCCACACCAGGATGTTCTCGGGTGTGCGTACGCAATCCGGAACGGCATTGACGAACTCCGTGCCGCGTGGGACCTGGTCCACCACGACCACGTTGTGCGCCGTGGCTGTTCCGACATTCCGCACGCGAATCTGGAATGTCGCCTGGCGGTCCACTTGGACTTCATCCGGGGCGGTTTTTTCGATCACGATCGCCGGCGACTGCTGACCTTCGAGCGCCCGATCACCCGGAACGTTCGACGAGAGATCGGGTGTGTCGACCGAAGACGGGCCCACGGCCGGTGGCGTCGACCGCGGAATTGCCCAAGCTGCGGCCGGCTATATCGGCCGTCGACGGATACATGCCGGGACCGCCGGGGGCGATGGGCGGACTGGAGCCAACCGCGCCAGCGGCGGACGAGGATGGATACTGGTCGGCAGTTTTCGTGTCGGGTGTCGATGCGCCACGATTCGGCGCACCCCACGGGAGCTCATTAGCGCCTGCGACGGCGGCCCCCGCGGCCACTCCCGCGACAGCCGCGGGCAAGGCCGACGACGAGGTGCGGGTCATGTCCGGCCCGGGGCTCAGTGTCGACCCGGAATCCGCGGTTCGTTACTCACACCGCTCCCGCGCGAAGTTGTATCCGCGACGATTTCCGATGACCCGCTGCCCGCGGCGAGGTCGGCCGAATTCGGTGGCGGTCGCGGCAGCGTTCTCATGCACGTCGTACGGTTGTCCGGCACTCGGAGGCGAATTCGCGACGCTCCCCTCGCTGCCGGAGGCCGACTCGACGCGGTTTCCCACCGGGAATCCAGTCGAGGACAGCGATGTGGGCACCGTCGATCCGCCGGTCGGCGGCTCCCAGGACGCCGACGTGGCCGGCGTTCGCGGATCACGCTTGTCCAGGCCCGAGCCATACGTCGGTGCTTCCGGCACGATCGCGGCCGTGGACTCGGCCAGCGGATCGGCAGGCGGGAAGTTCCGGCTGAAACTGCGTTGCTGTCGCCGCCAGCGCCGGCCCATGCGCTGCCGGCCTCGTTTGGCTTCGGGTTGTCGCCCGCCGCGGAAGCGTATGCGGAGTAGGCCGAGTGCGCCGCGTCGCCATCGCTCATCGTGGGAATCGGATCGGCAGTCGGAGTCGGTTCAGCGTCCTCGTTCGCCGGATCGGCCGTGTTTTCATGCGACACGGTCTGCAATGATTTCGGACGCGTGAAGGCGGACGCCGACGGCGGCGGCAAAGCGCGCCGCGGCAGGCTCCTCACTCTCCTCGGCGCGGATCGGTGTGGGAGGTTCGGCAGGAGGTGCCTGCGCGACTTGCTGGATGCCTGCATCGCTCTCCGTAGACGGGGCATCACCCTGGGACAGCATGCTGTGGGCGATCGTCGCACCGCCTAACGTCAACACAGCACCGACAATCGACAAACGCACAGTCAAACGATTCATGGCACTCGTCCCGGCCAATCCCTTCAGCCGTGTAAACGGTCAGACGTTGGTACACCGCGGAGAGACCTGGCATCCTTGGCTCAGTCCATCGCGCATTGCCGCCCCGGAAATTGGGGTTCGGGTGGCCGTAGATACCAGATTCGCTGCGGCGCGGAAAGGTCAGTTGCCGTAAGGGGGGTGGCACGTCGGCAGCGCGAGACCGCCGTGCGCTGGGCGGCGAGACCCGTGTCTGCTATCCTTTAGGCATGAGTGCCACGAACCAGCCGGACCCCCCCGAAATCGAGTCAGCGTCTCCTTCCCTGGACGTGGGGGATGGTCAACAACGGTCCGCGCCGGTGAGACTCGGGACGTCGCCCGCAGCTAAGTCGGCCGAATTAGAGGCGCCCCAGCCGCGCCCCAGATCGCTGGGGCCGGCGACGGACGCAGCGAGAGTCCCAGCGAGGCGATGGCGCCGCCGATTCGCTGGAATTGAGTCCCGATCTGGAGCGTCCGCGTGGCCCGGCACGTGAAGCTGCCGGTGATCCTGTTTGTGGCCACCGGCTTGTCGACATTCTGGGTCGGCATCAATCACTGGCTCCCTTTTCCGTTCGGTACAAATGCATGGCAGTTGTTGTTTGTCGACTGGACGGAAGGCCTGAGCAACATGGCGAATATCATGCGGCAGGTGTTGGTTGCGCACTGGCCGGAAGGATTGACCTACATGGCGTGCGTCATGGCGATTTTGCTGACGCACGAAATGGGGCATTTCCTGGCCACGGTCCGCTACCGCATTCCCGCCAGTCTGCCGTTCTTCATTCCGTTCCCCATTTCGCCCATCGGCACGATGGGGGCCGTGATCGGCATGGACGGCCTGCGGGCCAATCGTCGCGAGATGTTTGACATCGGGCTGGCAGGCCCGCTGGCCGGGTTGCTGGTCGCGGTTCCGATCATGTGCATCGGGATCGCGCAGCTCGACCTGACGCAGATGGCCTACGGACCATTTGCGGTCGACTTGCCGCTGTTTGTCCGCATCGCGATGCAGTACATCCAGCCGCCGGGTTACGAGACCGGGCAAGTTGATCGATTCAGTCAGTTGAATCCATTCTTCATGGCGGGCTGGGTGGGGTTCCTGATCACCGGTCTGAACATGTTGCCGGTCAGTCAGCTCGACGGTGGGCACGTGATCTACACGTTGTTCGGCCGGCGTGCGCATTGGATTGCGCGGGCGTTTATGTTGGCGGCCGTGGCTTTCGTGGTGATCTCCCGGCAGTGGAATTGGATGGTGATGATCGCTCTCGTATTTTACATCGGGACCGACCATCCGCCCACCAAGGATGACGACGTTCCGTTGGGGCGTGTGCGGACGGTGATCGGTTGTCTGGCGATCCTGATTCCCGTGTTTTGTTTTGCCCCGTGGCTGTTCATCTTCCCACCGTTTCCAGCGAGTCCGTGAAGCCAGCATGGCTCCAGCAATATCGGCCGATCGGCTTCTGTGGCTTTTGGCTCGTCGCGTCGGTCGTTGTGAGCTCCGCCGGGTGGGCTCAGAGCCGGGCGCAGCTGTCGCTTTCCCCGAGACGGGAACGACGTGCGACTGCGTTGGTCAGCTTCGATCGCCTGATGCGATCGTTTCTGCGTGACAACCGCATTCCCGGGGCGGCCGTTGCCGTCGCGCGAGAGGGCCGTCTGGTCTATGCTCGTGGATTCGGCTACGCCGATGTGGATCGCCGCGAGAGCCGTCCAACCCGATACGTTGTTTCGCATCGCCAGCATCTCGAAGCCGATCACCGCCGCTGCGATCCTGCAGCTGGTGGATGACGGCCGGCTTGGCACTGGACGATCGCGTGCTCGCCCATCTGCCGTCCACACTTCAGGAAGCCACCGGCGGGGTGTGGATTCGCGCTGGCAAGACGTGACGATTCGTCACGTTCTGCAACATCGTGGCGGTTGGGATCGCGAGCTGTCGTTCGATCCCATGTTTCGTTCGGTGGAGATTGCCAGCAGCCTCGGCCTACAATCGCCCGCCGGACCGCACGATATTGTGCGTTTCATGTTGAGTCAGCCGTTGGACTTCGCCCCCGGCCAGCGATATGCCTACTCGAATTTCGGTTACTGCCTGCTCGGTCGCGTGATCGAGTCGGCAACGGGAATGGACTACGAGACCTACGTGCGCCGGGACGTGCTTGGTCCGCTGGGGATCGGTCGCATGCGGATCGGCAAGACGCTCGCCTCCGGCCGGGCGGAGGGTGAGGCCCGCTACTACGAACCGGCCTCGGCGACTGGCCCGGCTGTCGTCGGCGAGCAGTTGGGAGTGTTGGTGCCGCGACCTTACGGCGCCTGGTACCTCGAGGCGATGGATGCGCACGGTGGCTGGATCGCATCGGCGATTGACCTGGTACGGTTCGCGACCCGCCTGCAGTCGGCCCGACCGAGCGGCGTCCTGTCGCCGGATTCGCTGGAGGCGATGGCAGCGTGTCCGCCGGGCGTCGCGGGCCACGACCAGGAGGGCGCGGCGAAGGACAGCTACTACGGTCTGGGCTGGTCGGTGCGGCCCGTGGGCCGCGCAGGAGGCTGCAACTTGTGGCACGCCGGTGGGTTCTCAGGCAGCTCGACACTCCTCGTGATTCGGCATGATGGTCTCTGCTGGGCCGTGCTGTTCAACACGTCGGAAAATGCTGACGGGAAGACGCCTGCCGAGAAGATCGATCCTCTGATCCACCAGGCGGCCGACGCGGTCGGGACGTGGCCGGAGTTCGACCTGTTCCACGAGTTCCTGACCTCGATTCCGGACGGGAGCTGACAGGAACGACCGGTCGGGTCATACTCGTACCGGATTGTGGCGAGGGCCGACGTCGCCGGTGCCGGTCGCGGTGGGGCGCGTGAAATCGCGGAGGACATGCCATGACGATGTGGGCCGGGACACTGATGCTGTATCTGATCCTGGATCCCGTGGGCAACACGCCATTGCTGATCACGTTGCTCAAGGACACACCGGCGCGACGGCGAGCTTGGGTGATCGTGCGTGAGAACCTGATCGCCTTGGCGGTGCTGTTGTTCTTCCTGCTGTTCGGGCGGCCCCTGCTGGATTTCCTGGGGATACACGGTCCCGAGTTGCAGCTGGCAGGAGGCGTTGTCATCTTCCTGATGTCCTTGCGCATGATCTTTCCGACTCGCGGCGGGATCATGGGCGAAGAGGAATTTGCAGGCGAACCGTTTGTCGTGCCGCTGGCGATCCCGCTGATCGCGGGCCCCAGTGCCATCGCGGTCGTCATGCTGTTTACGTCGGCCCGCCCTGATCGCATCTCATTATCCGCCGCCGCCGCGGCGGTGGTCTTGGCCTGGGCGGCCTCGCTGGGCACCTTGCTGGTGGGGCATCAGCTCGCCCGACTGTTGGGACGACGCGGTGTCGTGGCCACCGAACGGCTGATGGGCATGGTCCTGTGCGTGATTGCCGTGCACATCCTGTTGTCGGGTCTCGAGTCGTACTTCCCGGCGTTTCACAAGGTGTAGGTACCGGTCGCCTGGGTGGGCAGGTTGCCGCCGCCGCTCGTTTTGGCAAGAATCATAGGCTCATCGGGGTTGGGCTGGTTTGCACGCTGGGTGGGCTGCCGGGCGGGGTGCCGTCGCGGGACGTTCAGTGGTTCCTTCTTGCTGGAGATTTCAAGGACATGCGTCGACGACATGCGCTGCTCGCGGGACTGTTATTCTGCACGGGCGGTCTCTTCGGTTCCGTGCCGGCCGGGGGCCAGGACGCGGTCCCGGCCTGGCAAGCGCCGCCGATTCGCAGTGCGGTGAGTGTGCGCGACGGTCGCACGGGAGAGACGATCGCCTTCGACGCGATGCTGGACCAGTTGGCTCAGGCCGACGCGGTGTTCCTGGGTGAGACGCACGACGACGAGACGACCCATCGCCTGGAGCTGGCCGTGTACGAAGGCCTGCAGCAGCGAAAACCCAACCGAGTCGTGCTCGCCATGGAGATGTTCGAGCGGGATGTTCAGCAGGTCCTGGATGACTATCTGGCTGGCCGTCTCGACGAACCGGCGTTTCTTGCCCAGAGCCGGCCGTGGCCCAATTACCAGACTGCGTATCGACCGCTGATTGAGCAAGCGAAGCAAACACAAGGTCCCGTGATTGCCTCGAATTTTCCTCGTCCTTTGCGCACGCAAGTCTCGATGCAGGGGTCGGATGCCCTGAAGAATCTGAAGCCCGAACAGGCAGCTCAGGTGCCGCGTCAGTTCCATCCCAATACGGACGCGTATTGGCGGCGCGTCGACAATGCGATTCGCGGACACTTGGCCATGATGCGCAGCGGCGGCACGGACGCCAACTCGCGACTCTACTCGACCCAGTCCCTGTGGGACAACTCGATGGGAGAATCGTGCGCCGACGCCCTGGACAAATACCCCGGCCACACGGTGCTCCACGTCAATGGCGGATTTCACAGTGCGTATTGGGATGGCACCGTGCATCAGCTGAGAATCCGTAAACCGACGGCCAGCATCCGAACCGTGGCCATTGTGCCGACATCCAACCCGGCCGTGGAAGAAGTGTCGGGGGAGCCGGAAGCGGATTTCATCGCCTTTGTCGAAGCGCGGGCCACGGACCTGAACGAGGACATGTACTCCGTGTACGGGCAACAGCGGATCAAGTACCGGCTGCACATGCCGAAGCAGGCCACACCCGATCAGCCGGTTCCGTTGCTGATCTTTTTGATCGACGACGGCTTCACCGCCAGCGATGGACTCGATCTCTGGAAGGAGCGGCTGGGTGAGCGGGTGGCGATCGCGGTGGTCGACGCGCCCTACCGCGAGACGCAGGAGGACTTCGGTGTCGGCGGCCGTTGGTTCTGGCCCGACTCGTTTGCTTCCGACGTGGGCAGTCTCGTATCGTCGGTGGAGTCGATCTGGGCCTACGTGGCCCGGCATTTTCCCGTGGATCCCGCGCGCGTGTGCGTCGCCGGCGAGGGGACCGGAGCGACGGTCGCGGCTGCGGTGGCTCTGCTCGCCGATCCGATGGATCTCAAGGCAGTCGCCATCGCGCCGAGGCAATACGCCAAGATAAAAGATTTCTCGCTGCCGCTGCCCGAACTGTTGGGGTCCACTCCGGCACCGCGGAAGTCGCTGCAGGTGATCGGCTCCGCCGAAGACTCCCAATGGTGGAGTGACGAACTGAAGCAATACACCGACGTCGGCGTCATCAGCGAGATGATTTCCCTGTCCGACGATCCGTGGAATGTCGAACGGCAGGAGGAGAACGCCATCTGCGCGGCGCTGGGGTGTGATGCCGCTCCATCGGCCGCCGACGGACCGCGACGATATATTCTCGTCGACGATGCTGCGCCGCGGGCTCGACATTGGGCCCGCCTGCACGCTCGGCGGCTGGCCGCGGACGCAGGCCTGCTCGTGGCGGTCGTCAGCCAACCGCCGGCGGAGTCAGCGGCCGCCACGGCGATCCCCACGGCGATTCGCCCCCAGGAGTTCGCTGCGGCCGGTGCGCTGCCACAGTGTCCCGGCCCGTTTGGCGGAACGACGGTCGTCGTGCTGCCGCCCGATGCGAACCCGCAGGACCTCGCGGCCTGGAAGGCCATCGAAGAGAACGATCCGCTGGCCAAGACAAGTCGCTTCTACCGCACACGCATTGCCACGAGTGCGGGAGAGGCCAATTTGCACGACGTACTGGCCAAATTGCAGACCGAAGGGCGAAAGAACATCCTGATCGTTCCGGCCGTTTTCTTTGCACACGCCGACTGGATGCGTTCCCTGAAGGCGAGCGTGCGCGATCTGGAGAACCAGATGACTTTGCAGTGGCTGCCGGGACTCGGTGGCCAGAACATTCCGCTCGCTGCCACACCAAGCGCCGCCAGCGACCTGCCCTTGAAACATGCGGTCTCCATCGTCCTGCTGCCGGACACCCAGCAACTGCGAGTCCAGGACCGGATTGAATTGCCCGAGTCGCTGCGGCGGGAAGGTGTGGAATTCACCCTCAGCGACAAGTTGAACATCACTGCGAGTCGACCGGCCGTGGACAAGCTGCCGGGAGGTTCCGCGGACGGACAAGCCCGCTATCGCATCCCGAGTGCGCCTGGCGACGGGGTGCTGGAATTGACCTACGAAGGGACGATGGATCATGCACTGTCTGATCAGAAAGAAGAGTACACACGGGGCTTTCGCGAGACGCGCGGGATCATTGGTCAGGAAGGGGTCTACCTGGACGGCGACAGCGGCTGGGTGCCTCGGTTCAGCGACGGGCTGATGCGATTCTCGCTGGAAGTCCAGTTGCCCGCCGGATGGCACGTCATCAGCCAGGGCAATGGCACCTCGCGGGACGACCAGGGCCGGGCGAAATGGGACTCGCACGGTTTGGTGGAGGAAATCTACCTGGTGGGCGGCCCGCTGATTCGCTTTGGCGATGCGGCCGGAGCCGTGGAAGCACTGGTCTACTTGCGGCAGCAGGACGACGCGCTGGCCCGCAAGTACCTGGACGCGACCGCGCAGTACCTGGAAATGTACCGCGGACTGATTGGCCCCTATCCGTATGGAAAATTCGCGCTGGTCGAGAATTTCTGGGAGACCGGATACGGCATGCCGTCCTTCACGTTGCTGGGGCCGCAGGTCATTCGCTTCCCCTTCATCCTGCACTCATCCTACCCGCACGAGATCCTCCACAACTGGTGGGGCAATTCCGTGTTCGTGGATTATGAAAAGGGCAACTGGTGCGAGGGCTTGACCGCCTACATGGCCGACCACCTGGTGCAGGAACAGCGCGGGGCGGGGAGTGAATACCGGCGCAGCACGTTGCAGAAGTACCGCGACTACGTCCAGGAAGGACGCGATTTTCCCCTGGTCGAGTTCCGCGAGCGGCACAGCGCGGCGACCGAAGCCGTCGGCTACGGCAAGGCGTTGATGATGGACCACATGCTGCGCCGCCGGATCGGGGACGAGGCGTTTCGAAAGGGACTGGCCGCCTTCTACCGCAAGTTCTCCGGCCAGCACGCCAGCTTCGATGACCTGCGCGCCGAGTTTGAAGGAATCACCGAGACGAAGCTGGGCGATTTCTTCCACCAATGGACGACGCGCACGGGAGCCCCCGTCCTGACTGTCGACAACGTGCAGGTTCAGAAATCCGATACCGGATTTGTCGTCGCCGGTGTCCTCCAACAAACGCAAGACGCCGACCCCTACGACCTGGACGTGCCGGTGACCGTCGTCACCGAAGCCGGCCCTCAAACGTCGGTCGTGTCCACCAAGGCGCGCGAGCAGATGATCTCCATCCCCGTCAGCGCGCGGCCCGTGTCGCTGCACGTCGACCCCATGTTCGACCTGTTCCGCCTGTTGGACCCGCGTGAAACACCCGCATCGATCGGTCAGATCTTCGGTGAGCCGCGGATCTTGGCCGTGCTGCCTGCGGCGGCCAGCAGCGAACAACAGACGCTGTACCGCGATCTGATCAAGGCCTGGATCAGCGATACACATCAGGTCGAAGTGACGTTGGACAGCGAATTGGCTGCGATTCCCGACGACCGATGTGTCTGGATCCTGGGACGTGACAACCGACATGCCGCGGACCTGATCGCTGCCGATGAGGTGGCGCAGCCTGGCACGGAACTGCGTGCCGTTCGACTGGGTGATCAAACCGTTCCCTATGCCAACCATTCGATCGTTGTGGTACGGCGTCATCCGCGCAGCCTGGACAAGGCGGTGGGACTGCTGATCGTGGAACCCGCGGCTGCGTTTGCTGGCATGGCGCAAGCTCCCGCATTACGGCAAGTATTCCTATCTGGCCTTCGAAGGCGACGAGCCCACGAACATGGTCAAGGGCCAGTGGAGCGCCGACGGGTCGCCGCTGGTGGTCGATCTGCGGGAGAACAAGAGCGACGCGTTGCCGCCATTACCGCCGGAGAAACGCAGTGCCCTGGCCGAGTTGCCCCCGGTCTTCTCCGGCCGCAACCTGGCGAGTCACGTGCAGTGGCTGTCGGCACCCGAACGAGAAGGACGCGGATTGGGCAGCGCAGGACTGCAGCAATCGGCCGAGTACATCGCCAAACAGATGGCCGACATCGGACTGCAGCCGGGCGGCGATAACGGCACCTGGTTCCAGAACTTCACCGTCGCTCAAGGCCCGAACGGGCAGCCGGTCGCCACCGTCAATGTCATCGGGTTCCTGCCCGGAAAGCGCGCCGACTGGAGCAACCAGTCCATTGTTCTGGGCGCACATTACGATCACCTGGGTCATGGCTGGCCGGACGTCCGCGACGCGTTCCGCGGCCAACTCCACCCCGGCGCCGACGACAATGCCAGCGGTGTGGCGGTGATGCTGGAGCTGGCCCGCAATCTGGCGACGGAATCGGGCGGCGCGCGCAATCTCGTCTTCGTCGCGTTCTCCGCCGAAGAGTGCGGGCGCTGGGGGTCCCAACACTACGTGGCAAATCCCCGGTTCCCGCTGGCTGACGTGCGCGGCGTCGTGAACCTCGACACCGTGGGACGCCTGTTCGACGGAAAGATTGCCATTCACGGCGCGGCCACCGCGGACGAGTGGCAGCACATCTTCCGCGGCTGCGGCTTTGTGACGGGAATCCCCAACCAGATCGTGCCGGAAGGGGGCCAAGCCTCGGATCAGATGAGCTTCATTGAGAAGGGGATTCCCGCCGTGCAGATTTTCACCGGCGCACACGGAGACTACCACCGTCCCTCCGACACGCCCGACAAAGTCGATGTGGCCGGACTGGTCAAAGTTGCCACGTTCGTCAAGGAATCGCTCGTATACCTGGTGGAACGCGAAGAACCGCTGACGGTCCGCATCGCCAGTACGGCGAGCGGTTCCCCGGCGGTCCCAGCGGCAGGTCCCGGCAGCGGCCGCGGCGTGTTGTTTGGGACCGTGCCGGCCTTCGACTATCGTGGCGAAGGAGTGAAGGTCGATTCGCTCGTCGCCGATTCCCCGGCTGCTCGAGCCGGATTGCAGGCGGGTGACGTGATCCTGCAACTCGACGGCCAGCAGATCGCGGATCTGCAGAGCTTTTCACAGGCCCTGCGGAAACTCGCGCCGAACCAGACGGTCAACGTCGAAGTTGTCCGCGGTGACGCACGACTCACGTTGCAGGTCACGGTGGTGAAACGGTAGAACCCTGACGGTCCATCGCCGGAGCAACCGCACCAGCGCGGATGTGCCTGCGGCCCGACGAGGGCGCTCAGCTACGCCCGGCCTGAGCGCAGGGGGTGCCGCGTCGGCGCTCGCCCGTTGTCGCCGAGCGTGCTACAGTTCCCAGCCGCTGCGGTATTCCCGCTGGACATACTGGTTCATCTCGGGCCGGTTCGTGCATTGCATCCTGTCGACATCCCACTCGATCTTGCTGCCGATGCCGGCGTACTGAGCGAGGTGCCCGGCCAGGGCCATCGCGGTGAGCGGGCCAGCCCGATCGATGAAATTGGATACGGGAGTCCCGCCGGTGCGAATGCAGGCGTAGAGGTCCTCGACAGGCCCGCCGGCTTTGGCGCGCGCCAGCGTCTGCGGTGGGACCGGGAACTTCTCGTGCTCCGACTCGGGGATGATACGTGCGCGTTGTTGTTAAGGTAGCCTTTGGTTCCGACGAAGAGCGTGGCTTCCGACCACGTCACCGAGTGCTTCTTCTCCAACTCCTTCATCACGTCGGGACGCAACGCCTCGTGATCGTAGACATAGCATTTGCAGGCCGGGAAGCCATCGCGCTGCGGGATGTGGTAACAGACCACGTTGTCCTGGGGATACTTCTCGTCGCTGCCGCCCGTGGTATGCACGCATTCCACCGTGAACTTCTGGACTTCCCAGAGCCTCAGCGCCATGAAGGGATAGGCCAGGCGATGGCAGGCCATGTCGCCGATCGTGCCCGTGCCGAAAGCCTTCCAGTCTCGCCACGAGAAAGGATGCAGGCCATCATGGTAGTCACGATAGGGCGCCGGACCGAGCCATTCATCCCAGTGCAGTCCGGCCGGAACGGGCTTCGCCGGGGGGCGGCCGCCCGTGCCGCCGAAGTTGCGGTCGAGCAGCGTGTGAGTCTCCGTGACCGTGCCGATGGCCCCTGCGGCAATGTACTCGGCCACACGGCGCATCGTCTCGCCGCAATAGCCCTGGTTACCCATCTGCGTCAGGACCTTCTTCTCGCGGGCCGCCTTGGCCAGCGCATAGCACTCGGCGATGTTGTGGGCCAGCGGTTTCTGGCAGAAAACGTGCTTGCCGTAGTTGATGGCACGCATGGCGGCCGGGGCGTGGTGGTGATCGGGGGTTGCGATCAAGACCACGTCCAGGTCCTTGTGGCATTCATCGAGCATCTTGCGATAGTCATGGAATATCTTGGGCCGGGCCGTGTCCTTGACACTCTCGCTCATGATCTTGGTGATGGTGGTCTCGTCCACATCCACCAACGCGACCAGCTCCTCGCTCAGGGCGCAACCGACGCTGTAGCCGCCCATGCCCCCGGCACCGATCACAGCCACTCGCAGTTTGTCACCCGGCGACGACTGCGCCAGTGCGGAGGACCCGTGGGCGAAAGTTGCCAGCGCGGCCACGCCAGCCGAGGTCGCAGCACCTTTGAGGAACCGGCGTCGTGAATATCGTGTGGACATGATTCCCAATTCCCTTTCCGCGAGACTATTTTGGCCGCACTCCCGCCGGTGCGACCGTATTCGAACGCCCGCCCATCCTACGCCATATAAACTCGACTCACAACATACTCCGTTCGTCGTCTGCGCACTGCTTCACGGGGTCGCTGGCTGGCTGAAGCAGTAGAGCTTGGACTTCGTACGCACATAGATACGGCCGTCGCAAATCGCCGGGGTCGCGATCACGTCTTCCCCGAATTCGGTTGCGGAGAGTTCCTCCCATTCCGCGCCCGCCTTCAACACGGTGAATCGACCCGCCGTGTCGACGACGAAAACCTTGCCGTCGGCGGCGACCGGCGACGCATAGAACTGCCCTCCGCCCTTTTTCAGCCGGCCAACCTTCAACACTTCACCATCCGCGGCCTTGATGGCCATGAACACGCCCTGGTCGCGAATCAAATACAGAACGCCGTCATACAACACCGGCGATGCCACGTAGGGAACGGTCTTCTTGTAGTTCCACTGCACATTGGGCTCCTGCATCCCGGCCGCAGGCAGCTGGATGGCGACGAGTCCTCCTTTGTCGAGCATCGTGCCAAAGGCCGCGTTCCACTCCGCTTCCTCCACCACGCCGTCTCCATTTCCCCACCGCTGGTCCATGCTCTCCAACATGCGGTAGAACGCCACGCTGCGTTTGACCTCTTCCAAAGACAATTTGCCGTCCTTGTCTTTGTCGAGGCCCTCCGTGTATTTCCCCATCGGCTCGACTTCCCCCGGCGGTTCACACAGGTAAACCGTCGACCCGGAGACAACGGGCACGGTCACCGGAGCGTTGGCCACGCCCGGCACGGAAAACGCAATCTCACCACTGGCCACCTGATAGGCAAACAGCCCTTGAGGTCCGCTGGCCAGCACCAGCTGGCTGCCATCGTGGCCGGTCGCCATGCTGGGTGTCGAATAGGCGCCGGTCACTCCGTTGAGGCGGTCGACTTTCCACACTTGCTCTCCAGACTTCACGTCGTATCCGGCGATATACGAGCCCTGGATCTGATCGGCCAGCAGCAGCACTTTGTCTCCGACCAGGATCGGCGAATTGGCGATTCCGTGCATGCTGTGGAACGGGCCGACTTCCGCGCGCCACCTCAACTCGCCGGTCGGTGTGTAGCAGAGCAACGCGGTGTCCTGGAAAAACACCACCACGTTCTGTTCGTCCGCCGCCGGCGTGCAGGTGGCCGGTCCGTTGGGTGGGCTCAAGTTCTCGTCACGCACCTTCTTCACCGACTGACGCCACAACTCCTGGCCAGTCTTCGCATCCAGGCACTGGACGAGGCGGTCGTCCCCGTCCAAGGATGTGATAAACAGTTTTCCACCCACGATCACGGGCGAGGAGGTGCCGGCCTTGACTTCGGCCGACCAGGCCACGTTCTTCTCGGGGCCAAACTCGTCAGGCAATCCCGTGGAGGTGCTGACTCCCGAGCCATTCACACCGCGAAATCGCGGCCAGTCCTCGGCCGTCACCTGTGACGTAACTACCAGCAAGACGGCGAACAGGATGTGCCAAGCAAACGTCGTTCGAACCATGTCGTGTTCTCCGGAGAAGGCTGGAGGCTGGAGGCTTCATGTCTCTGCTTTCTACGTTCAACTTTTCTCTACTCTCTACTCTCTACTCTCTACTCTCTACTCTCTACTCTCCGGCCTCCCGCCTGCAGCCTCCTCCCTCACCGGATTTGTCAACGCGCCGATCTTCTCGATGTCGATCGTGATGGTGTCGCCCGCTTGCAGGTACACCGGTGGCTTGCGCGAAGCCGACACCGTGCGGCGTGCCGGTCAGAATCACCGTCCCGGGCTCGAGCATCGTGCTGCCGCTGAGAAACTCGATCAGCGTCGGCACGTCGAAGATCATATCATTGGTGTTCCAATCCTGCATGACCTGACCGTTGAGCACTGTCTGGATCCGCAGCTGGTTCGGATCGGGCATTTCATCGGTCGTCACGAGGCAGGGCCCCAGCGGGCAGAACGTGTCGAAGGTCTTTCCCCGGCACCATTGGCTGCCGCCCCACTTGATCTGCCAATCCCGCGCGCTGACGTCGTTGGCGCAGGTGTACCCCAGCACATAATCCAGAGCCGCGTCGCGCGACACGTTCTTGCACGGCTTCCCGATGACCACTGCCAGTTCGCACTCGTAGTCCACCTGCGAGCTGGGCAGATGCTGCGGCAGCAGAATCGGCTCGCCGGGGTGCTGGACCGCCGAGGGCATCTTCATGAACAGCACCGGAAACTCGGGCGCCTGCGCCCCGCTTTCCGTGGCGTGCTGGCGATAATTCAACCCCACGCACAGCACCGCGGGTGGCACCACCGGCGCCAGGAGCTTGCCGACAATCACCGGTTCGCCCGTGTCGCGAAACGTGCCGAACAAATCGCCCTCGAGGCGCGTCGCGGACCCGTCGGGATGCTGGGCCGCGTAGCGTGGATGTCCGGAACTGTCGAGATAACGCACGATGTGCATGGCGGCCTTTCTACCCAGTGGCGAGGTCAGTCCAGAGCCGGCAACGGCCGGCACGCGTAAGCATACCGCAATCGGGCGGCCATTGCATCCTGGTGGCGGCCGTGGCAATGATCTTCAACCGCCGCCGTCACTCGGCCGAAAGACCGCCGAGCACCGAACAGGGAGCGGTGAGCGGTGCGCCGCAGGAATTCCGAGCCACGATCAATCTTCGGCGCGGCTGCCATCGTCGCACATCTTGACGATTCTCGGATCGAACTGGGCGACGATCGTCACGAGGTCCGCCTGCTGGCGCATCACTTCCCGAATGTCCTTGTAGACGTGTGGGACTTCGTCGGACCCGGCCGACAGCACTCGCACGCCTTTCTTTTCCAGGTCCAGCTTGACGGCCTTCCAGTTGTAGGTGTCGCGGGCCTTCTTGCGCGACATGCAGCGACCGGCTCCGTGCGAGGCCGAGTCCAGCGACTCCGGGTTTCCCTTGCCGCGCACGACGAACGCCGGGTCGGCCATCGAGCCGGGGATCACACCCAGCACGCCGGACCCGGCCGGAGTCGCCCCCTTGCGATGGACGATGACTTCGCGACCGCCATGCACTTCCTTCCACGCGAAGTTGTGATGATTCTCGACACCGGCCAGGATGTGCGCGCCGAGCAGCTGGGACACCAGACGATGAATGATCTCGTGATTCGCCGCCGCATAGTCGCCCATCAGGTTCATGGCCGCCCAGTACTCCTGACCGGCCTCGGTGTCCAGGTCGAGCCACGCCAGCTGGCCCAATGCGTCGAATTTCTCGGGCAGTTTTCCGCGGGCAATGTTGCTGTAGGTCGAGCAGACGGCGGCCCCGACGCCGCGGCTCCCACTGTGGCTCAACAAGGCCACGTACTGCCCGGCCTCCAAACCCAGGCGCTGTCCGAGGCGGCCAGCGAGAGGATGCCGAACTCGGCGAAGTGGTTGCCCGACCCGGAGGTGCCCAGCTGCCGCCAAGCTTTGTCCTTCGACTCTCGCGTGATCCGCGTGACGGACCAGTCCTGATCCAACACGGCGTGCGACTTCGGTTGCTTGTACTCCGCTCCCACACCAAACCGCGTGCCTCCCTCCAAGGCCTCCTTGAACGCGTTGAATTGCGTATCGAGCGACGCGGGTGGCAGATCCAGCACCGACAGCTTCATGCGGCAGGCAATGTCCACACCGACCGCATATGGTATCACGGCGTTCTCGCAGGCCAGCACGCCACCGATCGGCAGCCCGTATCCCACGTGGGCGTCGGGCATCAGTGCCGCGGCGGCAGCCACAGGAACCGTGCAGGCCTGACGCATCTGGGCGTGGGCGGCCTCGTCGATTCCATCCGCGCCCCACGTGCGGTACGTGACGGGCGTGGGCGGCACGAACTCGCGCTCCGAGATCAGGGCGGTGGCGAAATCGCCCAGGTGCACGTCCGCCAGGTATGCGGACGGATCTTCCAGCACCTGCTGAATTCGCTTCTTCACCGCCTTGCCCTTCAATTGCCCGGCCTGCGTCACGCTCTGAATCGCTGCCACGGCCTGGGGAATACAATCGGCCGGCACACCCAGCTTGAGTAGTTGTCGACTGTTCATTTGGCTCGCCTTTCCAATTCGACTGCTCATCCTTTATACAGGAAATCCGGCTTATCGCGGCCGGGGATTTTCGTCATAATGTGGACCGACCCGACACCGCTTGAATCACAAGGAACCAAGATCGCATGAGCCGACAGGAATCCCGGTCCATCTCGCGGGTTATCGAACCTTTCGACCCCGAACCGCTCGTCGGCGCCCGTGTGCGGCCTATCTGGGTGTCCCCAGCTGGCCGGATTGGGGCGAGCGACGCGGCTACAGCGGCTCCGGAACCGGACAGAACTTGTGCACTCCGATCCGCATGCCCGCCGCACCGTCGGCGGGCCAGAACAGCAGGATCCCGCCGATGCATCGCACGGTCAATAAGCAGCTTCAGTTGACTGAGATCCGACCCTCGGATGAAGCCGCGTTCCTGGCGTTCTTGAATGACCCCGACATGTCGCGTTTCACATGCCGGCTGCCCTATCCGTACACGCGCGAGGCATTCGAGAAGTGGATTCACATCGTCACGACGGCGAGCGAAGAATATGGCGAGCCGATTCACTGGGCCATTCGGAATGCCAACGCCGAGCTGATTGGTGGCATCGGGTTCGACAATCTGATCAAGGGGCACCGGGCCGAGATTGGCTATTGGCTGGCCAAACCGTATTGGGGACGAGGCATCATGTCGTCGGTGGTGTCCCGTGCCTGCAAAGTGGCTGTCTCGGAATGGAAACTCGTGCGGATCACCGCCCTGGTGTTCGACAGCAATCTGGCGTCGGCGCGGGTCCTGGAAAAGAACGGCTTCCAACATGAGGCCCGCCTGCGAAAGTACTTCAATCGCGACGGTGTCTTCTCCGACGCGTTTCTCTTCGCGCGGATATCGGGGTCGTAGAGCGAGCGTCCCGCTGGCTCCTGCACAACCGAGACGGTTATGCCACAGAGCGAGCGTCCCGCTGGCTCCTGCACAACCGAGACGGTTATGCCACAGTGCGAGCGTCTCGCTGGCTCCTGCACAACCGAGATGGTTATGCTACAGAGCGCGCGTCCCGCTGGCGCCTGCACAACCGAGACGGATATGTTACGGGTGGGACGCGAGCATGGCCCGACCGTGACGCCGAATGGTGTCCAGCAGTTGGTCCAGGTGGTCGGGCGTCGTGAGCGGGTTGATGATCGTCGTCCGCATCGCTCCAATGCCGTCGACCTTGGTTGACACGATGTAGAATTCACCGGATTCGATCACGCGACGGCGCAGTTCCAGCTGGAATCGTCCGAGTTGCTCCCGAGGAGCCTCGATGAGTTCATTCGGCACGTAGCGGAAGACGACGATATTGCATTGAGGTTCGTGGACGGCTTCGAAGTCGGGAGCTGCCCGCAGTTTCTCGTAGAATGTCTGGCCCATCGAAAACGTGACATCGACCAGGTCGGTGAACAGCTGCTGGCCAAACATGGCCCAGACGCCCCACAGGCCAAACGCCGCCGCCCGCTTGGTGCATTCCACCGTCCGCAGCCCGCTGTCGAACTCGGCCAGTCCGGGAGCAGCGGGATCGAACAGATAGGGTGCCTCTTGCCGAAAGGCCTCGAAGCGGTGGGCTTTGTCGCGGAAGAAGACGAACGCGCACAAGGCCGGCATGAAGAGCATTTTGTGGGCGTCCCACACGACGCTCTCCGCCCGGTCCAGACCGTCCACGAGGTGACGGTACCGCGGGCTCACGCAGGCGCTGCCCCCGTGTGCCGCGTCCACGTGCAGCCACACTCCGTACCGCTGACACACGTCGGCGATGGCGGGCAGAGGATCGAACGCGCCCACCGGCGTCGAACACGAGCAGGCGACGACCGCCACAACCGGTCGGTTCTGTTGCCGCAGTTGCCGCAACAAATCGTCCAACCGGTCGGGATCCATCCGCCGCCGCGCATCGATTCCGACCCGCAGCACTTGAGCGGTCCCCAGCCCCAGCACGCCGGCAGAACGTCCGACCGAATAGTGGGTATCTGCGTGCACGACCAGCACGGGTGGCGGACAGTGGCCGCTGAGCCCTTGCTCCCAGGAGTCCTTCAGCGACACGTTGCGGGCGGCCAGCAGTGCCGTCAGATTCGCCAGGGATCCTCCGTGCGTGGCGAGTCCCGCGAATTCGCCCGGTTCCCAGCCGATCAAAGCCCCAAGTCGATCCACCATCGCCCACTCGGCTGCGGTCGCCCAGGGGCCCATGTCGTAAATCGCCATCGGCTGGTTCGTCGTCGATCCCACCGCGTCGAACAAGCCGGCGAGCGGCACCGAGGCGGGTACCTGATGCCCGATGTACCGGGGATCGTGCAGATTGTGCCCGCGCCGCAACATCAGGGCGACGATCTCCGAGAAATGCTGCAGGACCCGTTCTCGTTCCGACCCGGTCGGCAGACCGCGGTCCAGCCAGTCTGCCGCCTCCTGCACGTTGGTCAACGGATCGCGCCAGGGAAGCACATCGCCCCGACTGGCCTGTGCGCGGCCCAGATGATCCGTCAACTGATCGATCAAGCGGTGTCCGGCTCCCCGAACCAGTTCCGGATCATAAGCGGATGCAATCCGCTGACGCGCCTCAGATATTTGCAGACTAGTGAGCATGGTGCAACGGTCGCCCAAAACGCTTCCTTCTCGAAATGACTGTCGAGTTGTTGTCAGTCCACGGGCCCGGGACGCACGATCGTCGGGGCCGTTTTGATGCGCGGTCGAATCGACAGCCAGTCGACACCCTGGAACTCAGGATCATCGAGTTCGCGGACCTCTTCGCTCCCCAGGTACGGACACATGGTGTCGACCCAGGCGATGAGCCGTTGCAGCGATTCGGGATCCACGCGCACGTCATAGTGCTGGCCCGAAGCGGCGAGTTCGATCAGGTGGCTGTTGTAGGACAGGTAGGTCATCGGTTGCGGCGTGCGATACGCCGCCGGATCGAGCGTGTGGTACCCCTCGACCATGATCATATTCGCAATGCCGAAACCCGGAGGCGGATTGGCCGGCTTCTGGTAGGGGGCTCCCCAGCTCGGATTCCCGGTGAACAGCATGTAGTTCTCATCGAACGACAAGAACCCGGGACGGGCGGTCAGGTCGAGGACCTTGCTTCCTTCGCCGTCTCCCTGGTGACACTTGAGGCAATACTGATCCAGCACCGGACGCACGAACCGTGGGTAACTCACCGATTCATCTCCCCACGGCGGAGGCGTGATGTCGCGCGGCTGCTGCGCCTGGGCCAGCGTGCTGCCCTGGTACTCCGGCACGCGGCTGTGACTTTCATGACAGCCGGTGCAGCCCCGCCGTTCGCCAGGCATCACGCCGGTGAAGCTGCGCATCGTCTGCATCGCTCGATACCGCTCGTCCAGCAATTGGAAATGCAAGGCCGTGCCCGGCGGTGCATGAAACATCACCGAGCCGTCGGCTTCAATCGGCACGGTGCCGAGGATGCGTTTCACGCCCTCACTTTGCACGACCGACACCACCGGGCCCGTGGACAGATAAGGGCGCTTGTACCAGTAGGTGTACGTCTTGGGTTCAATGTGCAGCACGCGCAGGTAGCGAGCCTTGCCTCGCAACACGTCCGGCGCGCCTTCGTACACGTTGGTGCTGAAAATCACGCCGGACTTGGGCGTCAGCTGGTCCTGCACCGTGGGCCACTCGACACGATCCGCCAAGACGGGTGGTCTGGTTCGCGGACGCACGGGAATGGCGTGCAGGATCTGATGTGTCCCTTCGTACACGAGTTCGCGATTTCCGTCCACGTCCATCAAGTACAGCACGAATTTGCCATTGCGATTGGCAGACACCAGGAAGTCCCGCTCACTGAGCGGGAAGGGGGAGTAGTACGCCCCGTAGACTCCGCTCGCATGGTAGGCGGAGGATTCGATCGGGTCGACCGGCCCGTTGCCCGACTCCGGCCACTCCACGTCGGCCGTGATCTTGGTGATGCCGTCGGGGAAATTGAAGCCCCGGGTGGGGTCGATAATCCCCACGGAGCCGGAGAACCAGTTGTGGTGAGCGCTGCCGGTGAACATGATTCGGCGGCTGCCCGGGAGTTGGCGGGCATCTTTCAGCAAGTCGGGCCAGACGCTTTGGTTTCCCCACAACGTGTTGACCTGTGTTCCGTCGGGATTGACGGTCCACAACTTCTGCGCGCGCCACAGCGGTTTGTCGGTATACTCCCACCGCGTGTACACGACGCGGCCATCGTCGAGCACCGAAGGAAGGTAATCGGGTTCGTTATTCTGCGATACCAGGTAAATGTTCTTCCCATCCACATCGCAACGGGCCAGAACGAAGGCATTGGTCGGGGGCATGCATCGCACGTACGTGTGTCCTCGCGTCGTGGAGAACATCAGATGCTGACCGTCCGGCAAGTAGATCGGATCCAAATCGTCGTAAGGTCCGTCCGTCAGTTGCCTCAGTCCGCTGCCGTCGATATTGATCTCATACAAGTGGAACGACTTCTCGTTGTGGGGCTGGAAGCAGAACAGCACCTGCTGAGCATCCCACGACAGATCGGGACGCCAGAAGGAACCGTGCAGCGGCACTTGCGGCATCAATTGGCGCAGATGCCCGTCCGGCGACAACCCGTCCAGGACGAGCAGTCTTCCGCCGGGAACGGCCATGTAGCCGAGTCGGTGTCGAGTCTCGTGGGGCCATTCGCTCCCAGCGGGGAACGGCATGTCGACAAACAGGACCTGTTGGAAGTCGACGGCCGGGTTCCGGAACACGATGCGCCGTTTCACTTCGCGCACACGGAAGAACAGCTCCGCATCCGGACCCTGCACCTGTGCCGCTTGCTGCTGCAGTTTCTCGAGCGCCTGGAGTTCTTCGGCGAGTGCGGCGAGTTGGGCACCACTGCCGGCCAGCCGTTCGGCCAACTGCTGGGTCCAGCGAATCTCGGCGAGAATCCTGTCGCGGGTCGGATTCCCGTCGGCCTGGTGCAGCCAGTCACGCTGCAGCGCTTCGCGGGCCTCCGGAGCCGGGAGGTCGCGCGTGGGAGGTGTTTCCGGTCGACGGTAGGGGGCCACCGCTTCGGAGACCGCCGGGCGCTGCTGCACGCGGCGCCCTGCTTCGAGCATGATCTCGATCCAGGCGGGCGAATCGTCGGCCGCCGCGCCCGCACGTGTCAGCTGCGTAAACTCCGCCTCAATGCGCTGCGACTCGGCCCAGTACGCCTGCTGCTCGGGAGTCATGCGGCGGCGCTGGTCGTCGGTCAGCGGCTGGTACTCCAGCATCAGTTCCACGAGGCGGCCCACGGTGGCGGAGAGCCCGTCGTGGTTCGCTGCCGTCAGGTACTCGAAAGGCGTGTTCCCCGTGGCCTGGAGGAAGTCGGCGTAGTCGCGGGCAAAATCGGCTTTCATCTTGGCCAGCAACAAGCCGACCAGGTCGCGATCGAGCGGCGCGTCACGGTGCTCCCGCAACGCTCGCCGAAAATTGACCAGCGTCGCCGCCAACGTGGCTTGTGGCCGGTACAACTGCGAGGCCGCCTGTTCGAGCTGTTGCAGGCGCGCCGCGAGCGATTCGATCCCACCTTGATACAGTTGCTGCACCTGAGCGGCCGTGAGCGCCCGCTGATAGATACGCAGATCATCCAACCCGCCCTGCCAATGCTCGCCCGCGCCGCCACTCGAACCGATAAACGCGGGAACCTCCGCATTCGTCGCGATGGGGCCGGTTCGGTCCAAGTGGGCGATTTCTGCACCGTCCAGGTACACACGCATGACCCGACCGTCGAACGTCGCGGCCGCATGATGCCAGGCGCCGTCCAGAACTTGCGTTGGATCGAGCGTCGCATCGCACTCGATGTACCCGTTGATGTTGAGCCCCAGCGAGAGAACCGTTCCGCTGTTCTGGAACGAGAACAGCAGCCGCTCGGCGCACTCTTGCCGATAGAGCTCGCGGAAGCCCGAAAGTTCGGTCGGCTTGACCCACGCCGAGAAGGCGATTTCGGGCAGTGTCGCTGCCGCTGCAAGTGGGGGCGCCTGGAGTTGATGGGCACCCGCCAGTTCGGCCGCCATGCCCAGCACACCCCGAGTCCGCGGCACCTGAGCCGTCACGTGACGCGCGGAGTCAGACGCCGAGTCGTGAATGACGTCTCCCGTGTCTTCGTCGAACGCCCAGTGCGTCAGGAGCGGCACGTTGACCGACGGCGGGACGCTCTCCCGTTGTCCATCCGCGGCTGGTGCAACGGCCCACGACACGACAAGGATCCCCACAGCACCGCATGCCGACCGGAACCAGATCGCTGATCCAAACCGACTCATGGCAAGTTCTCCGCATCCACGACGATCTGGGTGACGTCACCCGGACCTTGGTTGAGCACGTACGCGGCCTCAATTTCCTTTCCCGAGGCCAACCGCAGGGTCAGCTTGTAGTCTCCCCGGAAACCGCGGAATGCCAGGCGGCCCTCGGCATCGGTCGTCAACTCCGCGCGAGTCCACCATTGATGCTTGACCAGATCCTGGAGTGCAGTATAAGCCGGTTTGGGTCGCAGGTCTTGACCCACGAGTCCCGCCGGGGCCCGCTGCCAGGCGTTTCGGTCAGCAAAGTCCCACCACGTGATGGCAGCCACCGCCGGATGGGAAAACAGCAGGGTGTAAATGCGGGCCACGTCTTTCGCCTGTTGCGCTTCCCCTTCGGGGGTCGACGGCCACGGCTGGCCTTCCTTGGCCAGTTCCCAGCCGGGCACGCCGGAAAGCACCGTCAGCTCGGTGAAGTGCAGCGGGACATCGAACGGCGCGAACAGTTCGCACACTTCCCAGATCTTCTCGTTGGTCCACACGCCGCCGTGCATGTGACTCTGGAGCCCAATTACATCGTAGGGCCGGCGCCCTGCCTGCTGGGTCATGTCCTTGATCAGTTGCACGTAGGCGGGGTCCACACGGTAGTCATTGATGAGCAGCTTACCCGGTTCGTGGGCCGAGCGTGCGCGGTCAAAACACTCGTTGACGAACGGAACGCGCCCGACTTCGGTCCACATCTTCGTCATCTTGGGAGCACGTTTTTGCAGCTCCTCGCGTTCATAGTGCGTCGCCTCGTTGACCACGTCCCAGATGTCGATCAGGCCGCGGAACCGTGTGACGCAGTCGGTGATCCGCTCCATCTGGAGTCGCCGGACTTCCTGCAGGTCATCCGGCAGCCAGCGCGGCTCGAAGTAGTTCCACGCCAAGGGATGGCCCTTGGTGGTGATGCCATGGTCCCGGCACCACTTGGCCGCATCTTCCGTGTACGCGTGTTGCGGCTGCCCCTGCCGGGATTCGTACGAGGGCCAATAGAACGCCAACGTGGCGAAGTTGAACAGGTCGGCGAATTGGGTGCGGTACGCATCCTCGTACTGCTGATTGCCGGCCTTTCCGTACATGAAGAAGTTGCAGCCGAACAGGAACTGATGCCGTGTCTGCTCGACAGTGACCTGGACGTCGGGAAGCGGCTTGCCGGCTTTATTTACCAGCACCAGCACCGCATCGGACTTGCGATATTTCTCGATCCGCTGCGCCGCACCTTGCCACAGTTCATCTTCTGCCCCCCAGGCAGTGCTGCTTCCGTACGGCTCAAGCAGAGCCGGGCAGGAGAGAATGGCCAGGACGGTGATGACGATCGTGCGGAGAATGTTCATGGACTTGCTCCTCGTCGGACCGGTAGAGGTAGGTTCAGAGAGCACCGACGTTGTCCGGCAGCCGACAACGCGGCCGCCTGGCAGTTGACCGCGCCAGTAGGCAAACGATGCTCCGGTAGGCAGATACCAGTCTAACGTCTGCAGCCCGCCATGGCGATGCGGACCCGACGCGGCTCCGCGGTCGAACCTGGCCGGATGCCGGCGAGCCGTACGCCGCGACAAGCCCGTTGTTGCATCCGCTCGTCGCGGGCTTTACGATCTGGACTGACAGGCGAGTAACTACCTCCATCCTATTGTGCATAGCGAGCAACCACATGCGACGATACACGATCTCGTTCGTAATTGCGCTGGCCGCGTCGGCAACCGGCTGGATCGCACCTTGTGCCCAAGGCGAAGACGACCAGGATTCCTCTCTGCTGACCGGGCAAGATGCGTCGGGTCAACTTCCCGGCTGGGAGTTCTATTCTGAGAAGGACGGGACAAAGATTGGCGATGTGTGGACTCTGCACGACGGTGTGCTCACCTGCCAAGGCACACCGAAGGGCTACTTGTACACGAGCAAGGACTACAAGAACTTCGTCATGACACTCGAATGGCGCTGGGTACCGGACAAGGCGCCGGGCAACGGGGGCGTGCTGATCCGCATGACGGGCAAGCACAAGATCTGGCCGAAGAGTCTGGAGGCGCAGCTGAATGCGGGACAAGCCGGTGACTTCTGGGGACTGGACGGTTACGTTCTCGAAGGCCCCGCCGAGCGATCCAAGGCATTGGAGCATGCCGAGTTTGGAAAATTGAGAAACGTCCAGAAGCTGAAAGACCTGGAGAAACCCGCGGGTCAATGGAACCAGTACGAGATCACGGCCGAGGATGGCACCGTCACCTTGAAAGTCAACGGACAGGCCGTGAATCAAGCCACTCACTGTGATGTTGTGGCAGGGAAGATCTGCTTGACTGCCGAAGGAGACGCGATTCAGTTTCGTAACGTCCGATTGATCGAAAAATGAATGTCATCCGACGTACTCTGGTACTTGACGCGCGCCGCGCAACGCGTCACCATCACTCGATTGAGGGACAGGCTGCGCTGAGTGTCGGCCACGCCATCCGTTCTGGCTGATCACAAGGGTCCGTTGTCATGGCAAAAGGTACGCAGGTCTTTCTGGCGGTCGACTTGGGAGCTTCCAGCGGCCGGGTCGTGGCTGGCGAGTTTTCGGGCAAGCGACTCACGTTGGAGGAGGTCAGCCGCTTCGAAAACGGTGGCGTGCTGGCGAACGAACGGCTGTACTGGGACCTGCTGAACCTCTGGAATCACATCAAGGACGGGTTGCGGGCGGCCGGCGTGAAATATGGTGAGCGGATCGTGTCGGTGGGTGTCGACACGTGGGGAGTCGACTTCGGGTTGCTCGCGGCCCGCGACGAACTTGCTGGGTAATCCGGTCCATTACCGCGATCGGCGGACGGAGGGGATCCTCGAACAGGCGTTACAGGTGGTGCCGCGGGACGAGATCTTCGCTCAGACAGGACTGCAGTTCATGCAGTTCAACACCCTGTTCCAGCTGTTTGCCATGCGGAAAGAAGCCTCGCCGCTGCTGGACACCGCCCAGTCGCTGCTGATGATGCCCGACCTGTTTCACTGGCTGCTGAGCGGCGAGAAATCGAACGAGTACACGAACGCGACGACGACGCAGTTCTTCAACCCGCAGCAGAACGACTGGGCCTTTCCCTTATTGGAGCAGTTCGAATTGCCCGCCCGACTGCTCGGCCCGGTGTCGCCACCGGGCACGCGACTGGGTGCGATCCGCACGTCGGTTGCGGCGGAAATTGCCGGGCCGCGCATGCAGGTCGTGCTGCCTGGCACGCACGACACGGCCAGCGCCGTGATGGCGGTGCCGGCCCGCAGCGTTCCCGGCAAGAAACCGGACTGGTGCTACATCAGCAGTGGCACCTGGTCGTTGATGGGGATCGAGGTGCCGGGTCCGGTGGTCAACGACCGGTGCCGCGAATTGAACTTCACCAATGAAGGGGGTGTGGGGGGCACGATTCGGTTGCTCAAGAACATTGCCGGACTGTGGCTTGTGCAGCAGTGTCGCGCGGTGTGGCTGCGTGAAGGGCGCGAGTACGACTGGAACCAGCTCACGCAGATGGCCCAGGCGTCCAAGCCGCTGGTGGCGCTGATCGATCCGGACGATCCTCGCTTTGTCGCGCCGGACAACATGCCGGCCGCGATTCGGGAATTTTGCCGGGAGACGGGCCAGGCGGTTCCCGAAACGGATGGGGCGATCATTCGCTGCGCCCTGGAGAGTCTGGCCTTGCGTTATCGCATGGTGATCGGCTGGCTGGAACAACTCAATGGCGGTCCGCTCGAGACGATTCACATCGTCGGGGGTGGCACGCAGAATCGGCTGCTGTGCCAGATGGCGGCCGACGCCTGTGACCGGCGGGTGGTGACCGGCCCGATTGAAGCCACGGCCATCGGCAATCTGATGATGCAGGCCGTCTCCAACGGCGACGTCGCGTCGATCGCGGAGGCACGCGAAGTGATTCGCAACAGTTTTGCCGTGCACGAGTATGTTCCCACGGCTCCGGATCCCTGGCGCGAAGCCTATGATCGCTTCACCAAGATCGTGAAATGAAGTCACTCCCGCGACACTCTGGCGCAGGGTCCACGATATGGCAGCCTCGATTCCTTATTCCTTCTCGTTGAGCGGATGTGCGACATGATCAAGATTGGAATTGCCGGCATCGGGTTCATGGGCTGGATTCACTACCTGGCGTACCAGCGAGTCGCCGGTGCGCGCGTCGCAGCGCTGTGCGAGCAGAACAAGAAGCGGCTCTCGGGTGACTGGCGCGATATCCAGGGGAACTTCGGACCGCGCGGCGAGTTGATCGACGTGTCGAAGATGAACCGTTACGAGCGGCTGGACGATCTGTTCGCCGATCCGGCGGTGGATATGGTCGACATCTGCCTGCCTCCCTCGGCGCACGCCAAGGCGGCGGTCCAGGCGTTGGAACACGGCAAGCACGTCTTGTGTGAAAAGCCGATGGCCCTGACCGTGGCGGACTGCCAGCGGATGGTGAAGGCCGCCGCGCGCGCCAAGCGGCAGATCCTGATCGGACACGTCCTGCCGATGTTTCCGGAATATGCGTACGCGCGCAAGTTGATTTCCAGCGGCAAGTACGGCACGCTGCTGGGCGGCCACTTCAAACGTGTGATCTCCGACCCGCTGTGGCTCAAGGACTTCTACGACCCGCAGGGTTGCGGCGGTCCCCTGCTGGACCTGCACATTCACGATGCGCACTTCATCCGGTTGCTGTTCGGCATGCCGACGTTTCTCTCCAGCCAGGGACGTATGCGCGGGGACGTGGTCGAGTACTGCAACACCATGTTTGAATTCGACAATCCGCGTTTGACGGTCAGTGCCACCTCCGGGGTGATCCATCAGCAGGGACGTTCGTTTACGCACGGCTTCGAGATCCACCTGGAGAAAGCCACGTTGCTGTACGAGTCGGCCGTGTTGGCCGGCGAAGGGCGAACCTTGATGCCCTTGACCGTGCTCGACCATCGCGGTCAGGTGGTGACGCCAGCGCTGGGCGATCACGACGCGATCGCGCCGTTCGCGGCGGAGATCAAGGAGGTGATTGCGGCCGTGCGGACCGGCCATCCCTCACCCATTCTGGGCGGCGACTTGGCGCGCGATGCCATCCTCATCGCCCACAAGCAGACGGAAGCGGTCGCCAAGAGAAAGCGGGTCAAGGTGTAGAGCCAGCGTCCCGCTTGCTCGAGCACAACCGGGACGGTTGTGCCAGTGCTAACCGCTGGAGTCGCCGCAGTCGCTGCAGTTTGCCATCTCCCGGTAGAGGGTGCCAAGCTCGCTACGCCGATCGTCGCGGCTGCGTGCGCGCTGCAAGCGAGCGCCGGCACACCATGGGGTCTGGTGTGCCGGCGCTCGCCGTCACGTTCGTCGGCGATGCAGGCTTCGTGTGGGCGAGCTTGACACCCCCTACGGGATCGTGCTCGTGCCATTGCATTTCTGGCCCGCTAGCGGGCCATTGTTTTTTTTGACTGCGCCCGATCGACTGCATATGATTCCGCGACGCCCGGAGGACACTGGGCCCAAGAAGGGCCCCGCGCAGCGGAGAGCGCGACCAAGGCGAGTGAGCGGGCAACGATACTTTGCAGAGAATCGTTGCGACACGACCTGGCGCGCCGGTTTGTACCGGTTGTAGGGTCTGGTCATTCGACAACTCGCGATGCTTTTTTTGACCATGGGCAAATCGTGTCCTATATTCCTGTAGGCCGACGCTACGCCAATGTCCGGTCGGCCGCTGAATTCACTATGAGTGCGAGTCGGTAGTGCGCGTGGTATGTGCCGCGCACGCAGTACACGACAACTTGATGTGACTCCCGGATTCGCACCCTCCCGCCAAGTTACGATGGACCGAACGATGCGAAGAACGATGCGGCTTGCGCTTGGGTGGACACTCCTGGCCTTTCTGGTTTGTGCCGGATGGGCAGGGACATCCGCCAACGCCCAGGTTCTCATCCCGCAGGAAGCGATGGTCGACCAGCACCGCGTCGACGACGTCATCCGACAGGGGGAGTTGCTGGAGCGGGAGCGCCGCTGGGGCGACGCGCTGACTTACTATGAAGAGGCGATCAAAGATCACCCCCAACGCGGCGAACTGCGCGGTCGGCTGACGGTTGCTCGCACGCATCTGGATGTGGCTCGGCGGTACTCCGATCAAAGCTACCTCGTGTCCTTGGATCGCCTGACCGAACAGCAGGCGCTCGAGCTCTACTCCGAAGTTCTGCTCAAGGTGGACACGTATCATGTCAACAATCCAGCTTGGAAGCAGCTGGTGTACCGCGGCCTGTCCAATCTGGAGATCGCCACGACGGAGCCCGCCTTCGTCGATCGTTTCCCGCATCCGGTGTCGGTGAACGTCACTCAGGCCTACGTGGACGAGATCCGATCGGCCATCGATGTCGAGGCGATCGCGAATCGCGACCAGGCCGTGGACGCGGTCGCGGCAGCGGCCCGCATCGCGGCGCGGCGTCTGGCCGTCTCGCCGCAAGCGGCCATTCTGGAATTCACCTGCGCCGCGGTATCATCGCTGGACCAGTACTCGTCCTATCTGACCGGCAACCAGTTGGACGAAGTGTTCTCGCAGATCGAGGGGAACTTCGTCGGCCTGGGGATTGAACTGAAAGCGGAATCGCAGTCGTTATTGATCGTCAACGTCATCCCGGGCGGGCCGGCGGCCGAGGCCGGGGTCTTGGCCGGTGAACGGATCGTCAACGTGGACGGCCGGTCGACCCACGAGATTTCGACCGATGCCGCCGCCGACATGCTGAAAGGTCCCGAGTTCAGTTACGTCGAGATCGTGCTGCAAGCGCAGTCCGGCAGCGCGCGAAAACTGCGTATCCAGCGACGGCTCGTCGATGTGCCCAGCTTGCAGGACATCAAGATACTCGATACGCAGAGCGGTGTGGCCTACATGAAGTTGACCAGTTTTCAGAAGACCACGAGTCGCGACGTCGACGCCGCTCTCTGGTCGCTGCACCGGCAGGGGATGCGGTCCTTGATTATTGACGTGCGCGGGAATCCCGGCGGATTGCTCAACGCTTCCGTGGAAGTGGCCGACAAGTTCGTTTCGTCCGGTATCCTCGTCTCGACGCGAGGCCGCAGCACGCGGGAAGATTTCGATTACCAGGCCCATGATGCGGGCACCTGGCGCGTCCCGCTCGTCGTCTTGATCGACGGCGATTCCGCCAGCGCCAGCGAAATTTTCGCCGGGGCCGTGCGCGATCACCGGCGAGGCACGGTCGTCGGCCAGCGCAGCTACGGCAAGGGGAGCGTGCAGGGAATATTTCCACTCAACCGCTGCAAGGCCGGCATCCGCCTCACTACCTCCAAGTTCTATTCGCCCAACGGTCAGCCGATCAGTGATCAGGGAGTTACCCCCGACCTGGTTGTGAAGCCCGAGGCGAAGCGGATTGCGGCTCGCGTGACGGACACCGGCCAGATTCCGGCGACCGCGGCCGATCCCACGCTGCAAGCCGGTCTGGATGCCGCGCGGCGAGCCGCCAGCTATCAGGTGAGTCGCACCAACTGAGGGGATCCACCGAGACGGTCGGACGGTGCCCCCTGCTCACGGCGGCAAGTTGCGGCCCGCTAAGAGGGCGGATGGGGCCCGGGCGTGCGAGGGATGTTTCCCCAGCCACCTGTCCCGGCACGGCCGAGCGACGCGGTTGCCACGCTTGGATGGGCTACCACCGGCTGTTACCATCGAGGCTTTGCTGAACGAAACGGCGAGGGCAGTCCCCTTCGCTGGCTGGCCATCGGGGCGATAGTCTTTTGCGCATGTTCGCACGTCTTGCCCATACCGTAGCTCGCCACTGGACGCTGATCGTCCTGGGGTGGATCTTGGCCGTCGCCGTCACGCGTTTTGGTGCGCCCGCCTGGCAGGACATCATCAACGACGGCGACTTCGCCTATCTGCCGCCGGGGCTGCCGAGCGTGATCGGGGAGCAGTGGATGTCCGAGGCGTTTCCCTGGCAACGCGGCAAGAGCCAGATTGTGGTGGCGGTCGCCCGCGAGGGGACGCCGATGACCAACGACGACGTGCAGGTCGGTTATGACCTCGTGCGGCGGATGAAAAATATCTTCGGCGCGGCACGCCTGGCCGAATCGCAGCGGTTGGCCGCAGCGGAATCCGCCTTGCGCCGCGCCGGACGAGCCGCGGCGGCCGACGAGGCTCGCGATCGCCGGTTGGCCACGCTGCAGCAGGCGGCGGAGGCACTTCAAGACGCGCTGGAACTGGACACCAAACTTGCGGACTACTGGGATGAGCGGGTGGCCGCCGACAAGGGGCTGGAACCGCTGCGCCCGCGGCGGCTGGCGGAGATTTACCACAACCGCGCCCTGCTGGCCCGCTGGCAAGGCGACTTGGACGCGGCTCGCACCGAAACCACGAACGCCGTCCAGCTCGATCCCAGCCTGCAGAACGCGGGGGATGCCGTGCGCCCGGCGGCCGCAGCGCAGTTGCCGCTCGTCGACGTCTGGTCCTGGCGAGACAGTTTCTTCGAAAAGAAACTCGTCAGCCAAGATCGCCATGTGCGACTGACCGTCCTGCAGCTGTCCAACGAGTTCATGGCCGTCGACAACATCCAGGTTCTCGAAACGATCGAGTCCGAACTGCGACCGGTGCGCGAGAGCTTGCTGCAACACACGCAGCCGGGCCTGGCGATTCTGCAGTCCGGTTCGGCGGCCGTGGGTGCGGACTTGCTGCGATCCGCGGCTGCGAGCATCCGGAATACGGAGGCCGTGACCGTCGTGATGGTGATCCTGTTCCTGTCACTCGTGTACCGGTCGCCGCTGTTGGTGGCCATTCCCCTCGTCACGATCCTGGTGTCGCTGCTGGTCTCCACGGGCCTGGTGGCCTCGCTCACGCAATTGTCGTCCGTTCCGGGGTTCGGCTGGTGGACGCTCAAAGTGTTCTCCACGACGAAGATCTTCATCGTGGTCATTCTGTTTGGGGCCGGCACGGATTTCTGCCTGTTTCTGATTGCCCGCTACAAGGAGGAACTGCGCGGCGGACTCGATCATCGAGCGGCGGTGAGTGCGGCGTTGACCCACGTGGGTGGAGCGCTCACGGCCAGCGCGTTTACGACCGTTCTCGGACTGGGCATGATGTTTTTCGCCGATTTCGGCAAGTTCCGTTTCAGCGGACCCGTGATCGGACTGTGCCTGGCGATCACCCTGTTGACCTGTGTCACGCTGACACCGGCCTTGATGTGCGGCCTGGGTCCCTACTTGTTCTGGCCTTTCGGTCGGGATGCCCGTCCCGACGAGCTGGCGGCGGCGAGTGGCCCGCGATCAACGGCGGGGGGATTCGCCCGCGTTTCGTCGGCCTTCTGGCACTGCCTGGCCCGCATCGTCGTGACGCGACCCGGTCTCGTGTTGACGGTTTCCATTTTGGCTCTGCTGCCTCTGGCCAGCTACGGCGCTCTGCACGGCAACGACGTGACCTACGATTTCCTGAGTGGCCTGCCCAGCAAGTGTCCTAGTCGCCAGGGCGCCGAAGTCTTGCGTCGCCATTTTCCCGTCGGTGAAAGCGGACCCGTGACGGTCCTGGTACGGCGAGACAACGCACAGTTCGAGACTCCCGCAGGCCGCGATCACATTCGCGACCTGTCCGACGGCCTGCACCTCCCCGGAGTCGTGGCCGTGCGATCGGCCGAGGATCCGCTGGGTGAATACGAACCGGGCGAGAAACCGGGAATTCTCAGCGATCGCGGACGCACGCTCCGAGTGCTGAGAGCTCACCCGCGTACGAAATCGATCTTCGTGGCACAGACGCCCGAGCTGGCGGGAAACGTGGCCCGCTTCGAACTCATCCTCGATTACGACCCGTTCTCACTGGCGGCCATTCAAGTCGTGGATCAAGTCCAGAAGACGCTCGTCGAGCTGACACAGGTTCCGGGCTCGTTCTGGCACCAGGGTCAGTTTGCCCTGACCGGCACCACGGCCGCCATCCGCGATTTGCGCAGTGTGACGCGACGCGACAACGTGAAGATCCAGATTCTTGTTGTGCTGGCGGTGTTCGCCGTGCTCCTGCTGCTGCTGCGGCGCCCGGTCGTCTGCCTGTATATGATGCTGACCGTGCTCTTCAGTTATTACGTCACGATGGGCGTCACTAACCTGGTGTTCCTGGGCGCTTATGGCGAGTCGTACCAGGGCCTGGACTGGAAGGTGCCCCTGTTTCTGTTTGTCATCCTGGTCGCGGTGGGACAGGACTACAACGTGTATCTGGCCACGCGGGTGTTCGAAGAACAAGAACGGATCGGGCCGTTCGCGGGCCTGCGCCGAGCGGTGGTGCAGACAGGAGGAATCATCACCAGCTGCGGCCTGATCATGGCCGGCACGTTCATCTCCATGACCAGTGCCGCCTGGCCGACCGTGCTGCCCGAAGAATGGGCCAGCTGGTTTGCCGGGACATCCACTGGGCCCGTGCGGAGCATGTTGGAATTGGGCTTCGCCCTGGCGCTGGGTGTGCTGCTCGATACGTTCGTGGTTCGTCCGATCCTGGTCCCGTCGTTCCTGTCGATCCTGTGTCGTTGGCGAACGGGGCGCGGGCGAGTGCTCAGAAACTAGCCATTAACTGCCCGGACAACAGGCATTCGGAGGCCGTTTGCGGCACCGGTCGGCTGCCTGCAATAAATCGCAAACACTGGTGAGATAGAGTGTTACGCGGATCGCCGGCAGAAAAAGTGGTGAATTGGCGCTGGGATTGCGTACGCGGGAGTGTTGCACGTGTTGGTGGCGCGTCGACAGGCGTTTTGGAAGGTCGACGTGTCCAATCCTTCTGGTTCTTGTTGTTCTCGAAAGGGGAGACGAAGTGACTCCAAAAGAAGTTCTGGCGTTATGTCGCGAAAAGGATGTCAAGGCGGTGGACCTGAGGTTCATGGATTTTCCGGGGTTGTGGCAGCACTTCACGATCCCGGTGACAAAGCTGGATGAAGACGTATTTGAGGACGGACTGGGTTTCGACGGCTCGAGCATCCGCGGTTGGCAGGGCATTCACGAGAGCGACATGTTGGTCGTGCCCCAGCCGGAGACGGCGTTCCTCGATCCGTTCACCGAGCTGCCGACGCTCGTGATGATCTGCAACATTCAGGATCCGATCACGCGGGAAGACTACTCCCGAGACCCGCGCAACGTTGCGCGGAAAGCGGTTAACTATCTCAAGAGCACCGGGATTGCCGACACGGCCTACATGGGTCCGGAGGCGGAGTTCTTCATTTTCGACGACATCCGCTACGATCAGAATCAACACGAGTCCTATTTTCACATCGACAGTATCGAAGGTCAGTGGAATCGTGGTCGGGTGGAGAATCCGAACCTCGGCTACAAGTTGCGGTACAAAGAGGGGTATTTTCCCGTCCCGCCTGCCGATCAGCTCATGAATATCCGCAATGAGATGATGCAGACGATGATTGACTGCGGGTTAGACGTCGAAGCGCAACACCACGAAGTGGGAACGGCCGGCCAGTCGGAGATCGACCTGCGTTTCGACTCGCTGGTGCAGATCGCGGACAAGCTCTTGATGTACAAGTACATCATCAAGAACGTGGCCGCCCGTCACAACAAGACGGTGACGTTCATGCCGAAGCCGTTGTTCGGTGACAACGGATCGGGCATGCACACGCACGTTTCGTTGTGGAAAGACGGCGAGCCGTTATTCGCTGGCAGCTCCTACGCCGGCATGAGCGAAATGGCGATGCATGCGATCGGTGGACTGCTGGCGCATGCCCCGGCGATTTTGGGGTTCTCCAATCCCACGACGAACAGCTACAAGCGGTTGGTGCCAGGCTACGAAGCGCCGGTGAATCTGGCTTACTCGCAGCGGAACCGCTCCGCTTCCATCCGCATTCCGATGTACAGCCCGAGTCCCAAGGCGAAACGCATCGAGTTCCGCTGCCCAGACCCGAGCTGCAATCCGTACCTGGCTTTCTCGGCGATTCTGATGGCCGCCATCGACGGAATCCAGAACAAGACGAATCCTGGTGAACCGCTCGATAAGGACATCTACGATCTGCCGCCCGAGGAAGCTGCTCAAGTGCCGAAGACTCCGGCGTCCCTGGAGGCCTCGCTGGAAGCCCTGCAAAAGGACCACGAATTCCTGCTCAAGGGAGACGTGTTCACCGAGGACGTGATCTCGACCTGGATCGACTACAAGCTGAAGAACGAGGTGGATGCCATGCGATTGCGGCCTCATCCGTACGAGTTCTGCCTGTACTATGACATTTAAGCTTGCTGGTTCGCGCAATCGAACCAGGTGTTGGTGACAAGCTGAGACAGGTGTGGTCTCACACGTGTGAATCAAGCAACCTCCCGCTTGATTCTTGCAGGCCGGGTTGGTACGCCACTGCCAACCCGGCCTTTCTCGTCTCTTCTCAGTCGCGCACGATCCTGGCAATCCCGGCCGCGTCGACCGGAGTAATCACGCCGCGTTCGGTGATGATGGCGCGAATCAGTTGTGCGGGCGTCACATCGAAAGCGGGATTGTAGACCTGGACGCCGGCGGGCGCCGTCGGTTGTCCAAAGCCGTGCGTCACCTCCCGAGGATCACGCAGCTCGATCGGGATCTGTTCGCCGCTGTCGAGCGTCAGATCGAATGTCGAGCGCGGGGCGGCGACGTAGAACGGGATGCCGTGTGCCTGAGCCAGCACCGCCACTCCGTACGTGCCGATCTTGTTGGCGGTGTCGCCGTTGGCCGCGATCCGGTCCGCTCCGGTGATCACGGCCTGGACACGCCCTTCCCGCATCACCTGGGCGGCGACCGCGTCACAGATCAACGTCGTTTCGATCCCACGCTGCAGGAGTTCCCAGGCGGTCAAGCGAGCTCCTTGGAGCAACGGACGTGTCTCATCCGCGTACACGTGCAGTCGCTTGCCTTGCGCCTGGGCCGTATAGATGACCGCTAACGCCGTCCCGAATTCGGACGTGGCCAGCCAGCCCGCGTTACAGTGGGTCAGCACGCCCATGCCGTCGGCCAGCAGCGCCGCACCCTGTGCCCCAATCGCTCGACAGGTCTGGCGGTCTTCGTCGTGGATCGCCCGAGCCTCGTCCAGCAGGGCGGCGTGAATTTCGGGCGTCGTCTTCTGGCGACACAATTGGTGGGCCCGGTCGCGCATCCGCCGGATGGCCCAGAACAGATTCACGGCCGTCGGACGGCTGGACTCGAGGTACCGACTGACCTGGTCCAGTACTTCCAGAAACGTGTGGGTGTCGGCCGAAGAGGCGGGCTGCGTTCCCAGCACGATGCCGTAAGCGGCCGCGATGCCGATGGCCGGAGCGCCGCGGACTCGCAACGTCTTGATCGACTCCCACACAGCGCCGACCTCCCGGCAGGTGACTTCCCGGAGTTCGGTTGGCAGGCGGGTCTGATCCAACAGGACGAGCTGACCATGTCGGTCGCCCTGCCAGCGAAGGGTTTCCCAGTCAGTTGGCATCTTCGCAGAGGCACTCCTGCAGGCGCGCGTCCTTGGCCGCAATTTTTTGCTCCAACCCCTGTTTGAACTCCGCGAACCGGGCCGCCAGCGAGTCATCGGAGACGGCCAGGATCTGGACGGCCAGCAGGCCGGCGTTGCGGGGACCACCCATGCCGACCGCCACCGTCGCCACCGGCACGTCCCCCGGCATTTGCACCGTCGACAGCAGGGAATCCAGACCGCCCAGTTCCTCCGTCGGTACCGGCAGACCGATCACCGGAAGGATCGTGTGCGCGGCCACGACTCCGGCCAGATGCGCCGAGCCGCCGGCGGCGGCAATCAGGACGCGGATGCCACGGCTGCGCGCCTGACTGGCGTAGGCCTGGACCGTGGCCGGCGTCCGGTGCGCACTCATGACGTGCACTTCCGAGGGCACATCGAATTCGTCCAGCGCGGCCCGCGCCGCTTTGATCTTCGGCCAGTCGCTGTCGCTACCCATCAAGATTCCCACCAAGGGCTTTACGGTGTGCGTCATAGCTCATCGATTCCTTTCAACATTCCAGAGGCGAGTGTTTCAATCCGAACGTCTCCGCCACCGCCCGGTTTGAAACCTGGCCGCGGTAAATGTTCACGGCGGAAGCAATCGGGCAGAATTGCTGGGCGGCCTGTTCCACGCCGAGATTCGCAATCTTGAGCGCCCAGGAAAGCGTTACATTGCACAGGGCAAACGTGCTGGTGCGTCCCACCGCACCCGGCATGTTGGTTACGCAGTAATGAACCACTTCTTCCTCGATGAACGTCGGATCGCTGTGCGTGGTCGGCCGGCTCGTCTCCACGCTTCCTCCCTGGTCAATGGCCACGTCAATGATCACGCTGCCCGGTTTCATCAGCCGCAATTCCTCGCGGCCGATCAGGCAGGGCGCCTTGGCCCCCGGGATCAATACCGAGCCGATCACCAGGTCGGCTAATTTCAGTTCTTCACGAATCACGTGTCGATCGCTGAAGAGCACATTGACGTTGGGGGGCATCACGTCGTCCAGGTAGCGGAGGCGGTCGACGTTGATGTCGAGGATCGCCACATTCGCTCGGAACCCGGCAGCGATCTTGGCCGCGTTCGCGCCGACCACACCACCTCCCAGGATCGTGATGTGCGCGGGGGCCACGCCGGGGACGCCGCCCAGCAGAATGCCGCGCCCATCTGCGGCCGCTCCAGGAACTTGGCCCCCTCCTGGATGCTCATCCGCCCCGCCACTTCGCTCATCGGCGTCAACAGGGGGAGCCGCCCGTGCTTGTCCTCCAAGGTCTCATACGCGATGCACGTGGCGCCCGACGCGATCATGGCCATCGTCAGCTCGCGACTGGCCGCAAAATGAAAATAGGTGAACAGCAGCTGTCCGCTGCGCAACAGTGGCCACTCGCTCGGCTGCGGCTCCTTCACCTTGACGATCAAATCGGCCTGCCGGAAGATCGCCGGAGCATCGGATACGAGTTCGGCTCCCGCGGTCAAGTAATCATGGTCCGGCAAACCGGAACCGAGCCCCGCGCCGGCTTCCACCAGCACTTTGTGGCCGGCACGCACCATTTCCTCGACCCCCACCGGCAACATCGCCACGCGATACTCGTCACGTTTGATTTCCTTCGGGACCCCAACGATCACGGTACGCCCTTTGCAGACAAAATCGCCCGCCCACGAAAACACTCGACGCACGTGCATTTCAGCAGAGCAACCGTGAAGTTGCAAGTACGGCGGAGATACGCGGTGGAGTGCACTGCGTCGCGGAAGTCCTAGCGCTGCCCGCTGAGGACAATGTAGAGGGCCGCCACGAGGCCCACGCACATCAGGGCCAACGCCACAACGATGGCGACATGGCGGCCGCTTCGTTTGGAACGCGCGCGCGGCGCGCGGCGCGCGGCCGCCGGCCGGTCCGCGGGCAAGACGATCGGGTCGTTGGGGGGCGCGTCGGCAGGCAAGACCGACGCCGACTCCGGCGTTCGCCGCTGCGAGACTTCCAGCGACGGAAAGACGGGCCCCGCCGTCTTCCAATCGGGCCAGCCTTCCCGCCACACCAGCGCATCGGCACTGACGCGACCTTCTCCCAGCCAGCGCCGCATGACCGCACCATCGGCGGGGCCGAATTGTCCACCGGAGGGCGGACGCACATACCACACCGCGTCGGGCGCCTCGGTGATCGGATCGGATGCGCGGGACGGTCCCCCGGCGGAACTCTCCGACACGCGGGCACCGGACGCCACCGGGGCCGTCGCGCGGGTCGCCTTCGTCGCGGCCGTCGCCGCCGGGATCTCGCGCTCCGGCTCGCGACCAGCGGCGGAGCGGTTGGCGGTCGCGCCGTCCGGCGGCTCCGCCTGCTCGGCGGGATCCGTCTCGGTCGCGAAGGCGGGATCACTCTGTGCCGGGATGCGGATCTTCGCGCCGCACTTCGGGCATACGCCCCGCTTGCCCGCCAGAAATGACTTCACGTGCAGTTTCTTGTCACATGCCTGGCAGCGAAACCTGATTCCCATGACACGATCCGCATGCGATCAAGAGCCAGCGATATCGCCACGACCCGCATTCTCGCCGCGACGATTCCTCTTTGTTCCTGTTCCGCGAGCCGTCGTGGCGCGCTCACGCTCCACGACCGGATGACGCGTCCCACTGCCCCGCGCATGGTCCGCCTGCGACGTGCCACCCAACTCGCACAAGGTCTATTATAGAAGGGATTTATCGCTTGTGAAGTTTGATCGATCCGTTCGTTCGCCGCGTTGTCGCCTGGGCCCGGCCGGCGGCGACCTCCGCCATTCGCACGGAGTGTGCTTGTGCCGGTACGCCAATCCGACTATACCAGCATACCGCTGCACCAGCAGACCGCCGTGGGGGCGCGACCGTCCCCCGAGATTCGGGCCGCGAACAGCCCGAAATCGCCGATGGACGCACCTGAGCCGTGGGCCAGAGACCGATGAACAGCAAGAAAGCCGTGGATCGTGAGGCGAGTGATGAAGCGTCCGAGGGGCCCCTCGAAATCGCGCTGATCGGCGATCTCACCGAACACGAATCGGATTGCTACGACAAGTTGCTGGGGGTCGCTCCCGGTTCCGAATGTACCTTGTATATCAATTCTCCCGGTGGCAGTGCCTATACGGCCATTTCCCTGATGACCTTGATCCGTCTGCGCGGCCTGCAGGTGACGGGCGTGGTGACCGGTGAATGCTCGTCGGCGGCCCTGTGGCCATTCGCCGCCTGCGTGCGACGCTGCGTGACGCCCTACAGCGTCATGCTCTTCCACCCGATGAAATGGCAGAGTGAGGAACATGTCCAGCTGGACGAAGCCACTGAATGGGCACGCCATTTTGGCCAACTCGAAAAGGACATGGACCGCTTGTTGGCCGATCAGTTGGGCGTGGCCTACGAGCAGCTGCAGGAATGGATGCGCCCGGCCGCTACGTCTCGGGGCCCGAGTTTGCCAAGGCGGGGCTCGCGGAGCTGATCGATCTGGCCGCGCCGCGCCCCGCAGCTAAGACAGGCCGAACCAGGTAATCCGCGTCCGCGGGCCCGGAGGCACACGGCCCCAGGGCCGGACTCGGCGACAAGTCAAGGAAGTGGGCCATGGAAGTGACCGTGCCGCGGGTAGCATGGACCGTGTGTCTTCTGGCGTGTGGGTGTCTCGGCTGTCGGCCGCAGCCGCCCAAAGAGTCGGAGCTGGGCGGTTTGCCGCGGTTGCGTGAATCGCAAGATCCGCAACTGCGCGACGAATTGGCTCGCCTGGTCGCCGAAGAAGCGACGCCTGCCTTGCTGGAAGCATCCGAACGAGCCACGTCTCCCACCAACCACGTCGCGGCACAGCGGGACCGCTCTCCGAACGAGTTACTCCCGCCGTCGGAACTTGCCGCGCTGCTGACGAATCTGGATCGGGTCTATCCGACCGGCTCGTTTCGGCTCGGTCCCGTGGAGTTTGAGAAGGCCAGCCGTCTGCGTGCGCGACACAGCGCCGCGCTGGAACGTTATCGGGCCATGGTCGCAGCCGACGATTTCCGGTTCCACGTCGCGCTGACGTCAGGATTGCTGGCCGATCTTTCCTTTCTCGACCAGGCGACTGCCATGCATCGTCTGGAGGCCATCAGCGCCGCAGAGGCGCTGCTCGTGGATCGACCTGGCGAAACGATCCTCAACCTGCGCACCATGTTTCGCTTGGACTCGCTCCTTGCCGAGTTGAAACACGTCGCTGCGCGTCTGACGGCCGCCCGGTTACGTGGGGAGACGCTGCGCGTCGCGGAAGCGGTGGCCGGACATCCCCAGGCCAACCTGGAATTGCTCGGCCTGCTCCAACAGCTCGTGGCCGAACAGCTGACAGAGTGGCCACCCGATGCGGATGCCTGGACGGGTGATCGGGCGATGGGTCTGCACGCCTACGAAATGGTCCGCGATGGGCAATTGCTCAACCTGCTGACGGTCGAGGAGATTCGAAAACTTGCCAAGCAGCAGGAGATCGGTTTCTTCACGCAGACCGTCATGCAGTCATTGGATCAGGACGAGCTGTTCTATCTGCAGTCGATGCGGTCGATCATCGAGAGCTGCAGCGAACCGTACTATCGTCGTCAGTCGGCCATCGCCGAGTTTGCCGCGCGCCTGGATCCGCTGCGCGACACGCCTCGTTTCCCGCTATTCGCAGCGCAGGTGCTGCTCGTAAACCTCGACCGGGGACTGCGTCTGCAAGCTTTGGACCGGGCCCGGTGCGAGGCATTTTCGCTGGCCGTCTCGGCTGCTGCGGGAGCCACCGTGACGCCGAGCCCGGTCAATCCGCTCACCGGCAAGCCGTTCGGACTGGTGTCGGACGAGACCGTCGTGGAAGTGCGGGGGATCGACGGGCAGGAAGAAGGCGAGTCCTTTCGGATTCCCCGGCCTAGCGATAGTTCTCGTGACAGTCCGAACAAGACCGGCTGACGTCTGCCGCGGCAGTGCGGGCCGCCGCCGGATCCTTCCGGGAAACGGCCGCCGCGACGTTGAGCGCGCCTTGCTCCAGCAAGTGAGAAAATGTCTGGTACTCGGACTCCTCGCGGTCCTCCATCCCCGGCCGCGTCAGGGTCCGGCCGATGACGGCCGTCAGTTCGGCCTCGTGCCGCAGAGCGTCGGCGTGGGTGCGGAATTCCGTCTCGCTGGCCGTCCACTTCTTGAGATTGACTTCGAGGCGTTGTTCCAGCAGTTGCATGAGCGGGACGCGGTCGGCCCACACTTGTTCGCCGGGTTCGGCATTGCCCGGATCGGGCAGCCGCGATCCACCGACCAGCTCCGCGAGATCCTGTTTGCGTTTCTTGGCCTCGTTGTAGACCTGGATCGACCCGCCGGCTCTCAGATTGGCGGCTGCGCGTGCGAAGCCGTCTCGGGCGATGGCCGCATCGCTTTTCCAACGCACTTCTCCGTCATAATGCGCGATGATGTCAAACAGGAGGGCCAGCAGCGAAAAATGGACGCGCGCTTCCTTGTACCCGCTTCCGGCAAACGCGCCGGGCGTGGTCACCACTTGGTCGACGGCGAGTTTCAGTGACTTGACCTCGTCCTCCAGGGTCGTTGCGGAAATGATTGTCGACCACTGGCCTGGAGTCGCTGAAGCGGTCGCCAGATCGCTGGATTTCGGGGGGGCGTCGCTGTCGGCCGTTGCGGACGGCGCCGGTGGTTTCTTGCGCGAACGTTCGCCAACCGTGCGACGAAACACATCGTCAAAGAACACGCGTGCGACCTGCCGACGATCGAAGACCGGCGGTTGCGCGCGGGGAAATCTGGCCTTGGCGGGGCTCGTCTGGGCCGCGGCTCCCAGCACCAGGACCTCGCACCCGACGACGACGACCGCCAGCAGCAGTAGCAGCAGTAGCAGCAACCGGCGCACGAACATGGGTGATGGTTCTCCTTACGAGGGCGTTGGCCGGAAGTTCGTCGTCGCGAACTGTACTCGCCCGCGGGCCGCGGCACCGGTTTGATTATCGACGGGATGTCGGAAGTCGACAAGCGAGGAGGCGGGCAGCGCAGTGTGCCTACGGGCCGCACCGCGCGTCTGCTAGACTGAAGGCACGCCCCTGTGCCCAGGGACCCGTGACCTGTGCGCAGGCACGTTCCACTCGGGTGCCGCGGGCGGTGGGAAGGCAAGAGCTTTTCGGGTGACTGGGACATTCTCGTGCATGCGCGTCGCAAATCGAACCGTCGGCAGTTCCTCAAAGGTGAATCGGCAATCGAGGCGCTGAACGAACTGCAATGGAGTGCCGTGGGGTCGGATCAGAGTCCGCTGTCGGCGGCTGCGGGCGAGCCGCAGTCGGCTCGCGATTATCTGCTGCAGGTCGGACGTCGCGCCATGGCCTGCGATTTCCACGTGTTTCTCAACGCCGGGCGGCATGCCGGGGCTGTAGAGGCCGCTGCGGAAGCACTGGACCTCGTCGAACGTCTGGAAGACCAGATGACGATCTACCGGGCCCACAGTGAAGTGAGCGGCATCAATCGCGATGCGTTCGAGCGCGCGTGTGTGGTGGAAGCCAGATTGTATGAGCTGTTGTCCCGGTGCGTGGCGTGGAACGCGGCCACCAGCGGCGCCTTGGACATCACCGCGGGACCGCTGGTCAAACTCTGGGGATTCCACACGCGAATCGGTCGTTTTCCAACCCCGGAACAGATCCGCGAGGTGTTGCAGTGCGTGGGGAGCCAACACCTGGAATTGGACCGTGAACGGCACACTCTGCGGTTCTTGCGCCGTGGCATGGAACTGAATCTCGGCAGCGTGGGAAAAGGCTACGCTTTGGATCGCTGTGCCGAAGTACTGGCGGCGGCCAACGTGGGCGATTTCCTGATTCACGGTGGGAACAGCAGCATCTTGCGCGCGGCTCCCGATACGCGCAGAGCGACGTGCCGGAGTGGCGGATTGCCCTGCGACACCCGCTGCGCCCCGAACGTCGTCTGGCCGAGCTGAAAGTCTGCAATCGCAGCGTGGGCACGTCCGGATCGGGTCAGCAGTTCTTTTATCATCGGGGGCATCGTTACGGCCACGTGCTGGATCCGCGGAGCGGGGTGTCGGTCGAGGGAGTCTGGTCGGTCACCGTCCTGGCGCCGGACGCGGCCGAAGCCGATGCGCTGGCCACCGCCTTTTTTGTGCTGGGTGTGGATGCCACGCAGGCGTACTGCCAGTCGCGTCCCGAGCTGGCCGCCATTTTCGTGCTGCCGGGGACGCGGGCAGGCACCGTGTCGCTGGAATCGATCGGCGTGCGCGATCAGCTGGTGGTTCTGGACGACTGATTTCTCGACGTCCCGTGCGGGAAGCCGCGAATTTGGTGCGAAAGCTGGTGAATTCGCCCTGCTCCTGGCCCGCAGATTCCGATAACAGCTACGGACCCTTTTCCCCACCGATCATGAACCGTCAGGGCTCTCGGGCGCCGCCTGTCGTGGTGTGACGCAGTTGACACGCGGTGGTCCCCAGCGGCCATGAGGGCTGCATGGCGAGAACGAGGTGCAGTGATGTGGCGCAGGACTGCCATCATCCTCACGCTGGGGCTCTCGCTGATGCCCCGCGCTCAGTCTCTTGGCCAAGATATTCCCGGTTCGGATCGGCTCATCCTGGAACTGAATTGGGTGAGCTTTGAGGTGGCCATGGGCCGCCTGCTGGCGACGGGCAACCGGACCCGGCAGGACCGCCAGCGTGTCTGCCGCGAACACGCGAACGGACTCACCGAAACGCTGACCGTGACTCTCGACCGAGGACTCGTATCGTTGCACTACGAGTCGGTGAGCGAAGCGCGGCAGTTGACCGTGCGTGTCGTCCGCCGGGATCAGGTCGAAATTACATCCCTGCGCCGCGAACCCGCGTCGAGTACGACCACCGTGCTGTTCCAGCAGCCGTCCGACGGCGACGTGGTCTTGACGGTCCATATCGCCGGACAAGCTCCGGAGGAATACCGGGCGTCCAGCTTGTGGCACCTGCTGCTGGCCCACCCGGAGATCTGCCAGGCACACCTGAACGATGCGTTGCAGATGCTGCGGCCGAACTGGCAGGTCGACAACGAGGTCGCCGAGATCCGGTCTCTGCTGCTGGATTGCGACGCCGCGCGGCTGACCACCTCGCGCCGCGAAGTCGAACTGCTCGTGGAGCAGATGACACACGACGATTTTCGCGTGCGTCAGCGGTCGGCCCGAGAACTTCGGCGCGCGGGCGGAGCGTGCTGGGCTTTCTGCAGGAGTTGGATTCGACCCGGCTCGATGCGGAGCAACGCCTCCGAATCCAGAGCGTTCAGAACTCGATCATCGCCGACTTCGAGGACACTCCGGCGCGCGTCGTCGCCTGGCTGCTCAATGACCAGTCGGTGTGGCTGGCGCTCCTGGACCAGGAGACGCCCCGGTGCCGAGCGGCAGGCTGGCCGACACCTGGCTCGACTCTGCGGCCGAGAGATCGAGTTTGATCCGGATGCGGCCCGAGAAACGCGGGCTGCCCAAGTCGCCAGCCTGCGATCCGAGTTGTTGCGCCGAGGCGGCTGACTAATCCCACCACCAGGCATCGCGTGGCAACTTGGCGGCCTGCGGAGTGGCCGAAGCGTGCGCGGCGTCCATCACTCCGTAATCGTCAACGCGGACGGCCCCGGCATGGACCACTGCCCTGGTATCGACCGAGACGCCTCCGCTGACCCCGGCGAAGAACCGGCTCTTGTTGACCGTCACCGAATTCACCACGCTCCCCACCTCCTTCGGCTGGGGTCCGAGGGGGACTCGGTAGCCGGCCGGGTCGGCCAAGAACGTCATGTGCCAGCCGACCTGAGCCGGCACATCGTGGGACTGGATCAGGCCGGCCACCAAGGCGAGATCGAAGATGTTCTTCAACTCGGCGTAGACCGGATACTTGGCCGCCAACGCGTCAAAATGCTTGGTGAAGTTGCGTGCAAACCCGCTCGTCAGCTCGTCGGACTTGCCCGTATGGATGCGGTCGCCCGTTTCCGACAGCAGTTCGTTCTCGCTGAGCACCTTCACACCGGGCCCCTCCAATTGAAAGGCGTCCCGGGCCGCGGTGGCACGAATACCCGTGCAGTTCAAGGTGAACCACCACCGCAGGACGTTCAGCGACGGCGGATCGCCTCCGGCGCGTTTGACTTCCTCCAGGTAACTGGGCACTCCCAAGACACCGTCCTCCAACCCCATACCCACCAGTTTCATGCGGTAATCCGCCTCGATCAGCACGCGGGCCGTCCGCGTGCGCGGATCGAGACCCCACACTTCGATATCCTGGCGCCCCAGCGTCGACTGCAGTTCGCCCAGCCACTCGTCGCGGTGGGACGGCTTGACCGATCGCTCGCGCCACGCCTCGACAAACGACTTGGTGGCAGCCAGATTTTCCTGGCGCGGCTTGATCGCGCAGCCAAACTGGCCGTCCTGCTCCAGGGCGTTGCGCAGCACGACGACCAGATCATCGAGTTGCAGCACCGGCTTGCCCGTCTCGATGTTGACGATGCGACCTTCGGAGTCCGTGCGCCAATCGCCGGCGGGACCGGCCAGCACGATGTCGCCAGTCTGCGGGTACACGAAGAGGTATTTGATTTCGTACAGGCCGGCCAGCCATCGCATGGCTTCCTCGGGCCGTTCACCGAATGCGTGCCGCAGTTGCAACTGCTTCTCCAAGCGGACCAGCGAGACTTTGCGGAGGCCCGAGGCCGTTCGCACGGCGCGGTTGCCCGAGTCGGCTGCCGCCGCCTGCCGCGCCGTTTCCAATAGGGTGGAATCCCGCGGCGGCCCCAGACGCTTCATGATGCCCGAGGCATCCACGTAGACCCCGGTCGGGAATGGCTCAATCGCCCCCGCTCCGCCCACCTCATCCCAGCTGTCGGGCGACACGGTCGAAGTGATGAGATTGATGAGCGTGTCGAAATCGGCCATCGCCGCCCCCCCGCGGGCACCGAGCGGCCGGTCGGCCAGTGTCTGCAACGCGTCGCGACGTGCCAGGTCGCCGTGGATGTCCGACAGCGTGCTGAGCGAAGCCTGGCGCGCGCCGACTTCCGCCTGTCGTTGGGCGATCCGACCTAACCAGCGATCCCGCAGATCGACGTCGGAGAGGCCTCGGGCTACCTGCAACGCCGTCCCGAATTCACCGGTCCGCAGACAATCCTCCATGTGCTGCGTGGTATCGTCGGCTGCCGCCCCAGGCGAACACAGCGCGAGGACGACACCGATGACTCCCAACTTGAACCCCAAAGACGATGCGACACGCGGCCAACCGAGCGACAGGAATCGTGGCATGAGATCTCTTCCCTCTCCGACAAGCAGCCCCTGCTCCCGCTCCAACATCGCATAGGCATTGGGAAGATGTCAAGCAACAGCACGAACAAAGCCCCCGATCTGGGTGATCGGGGGCTCTATCGACTCATCGGATGCGGCAATTCCCGGTCTGTTGTTGGCCGGGCGCCGACCGTTATCCGCTAGTTGCAACCGCAGCTGGGCTCGACACCGCAAGTCGGCTCGCAGCAAGCGTTCTTGGCAGAGCAGCGGGCTCGCAGGCGGGCAAGCAGGCCAACGCGCAGAGCGCAGCAAGACGCTTCGCAAGCCGGTTCGCAAGCGGGCTCGGCGCCACAAGCGGGCTCAACACCGCAAGCGGGCTCGCAGCAGGCGCGCTTGGCAGCGCAGTGGGCTCGCAAGCGAGCCAACAGACCAACGCGCGGAGCGCAGCAGGACTCTTCGCAAGCCGGTTCGCAAGCGGGCTCGGCGCCACAGGCGGGCTCAGCACCACAAGCGGGCTCGGCACCGCAAGCGGGCTCGCAGCAGGCGCGCTTGGCAGCGCAGTGGGCTCGCAAACGAGCAAACAGGCCAACGCGCAGAGCGCAGGACGCTTCGCAAGCCGGTTCGCAACCGCAAGCGGGCTCGGTGCCACAAGCGGGCTCAGCAACGCAAGCGGTCTCGCAGCAAGCGTTCTTGGCGGCGCAGTGGGCTCGCAGGCGAGCCAACAGGCCGACGCGCGGCGCACAGCTGTTATCGCAGGCCGAGGCTTCACAGCCACAAGCCGGCTCAACCGCTGCTTCACAACCACAACCTGGTTCCATGGTTCGTCCAAACAGTCCTGCCTTGGCACTCGCAGTGCTCATCGAACAGAACAGGCCGACCGCCAACAAGGCGGGAAGGATCATACGACTCTTCATTGGGAGGGCTCCTCGATCCATAAACACAAACACGTGTGACGTTGACACTTGTCTTCGCGCGGCCGCCGGCCCCGCATGCACACATTTGGGCGGCGGCCCGACGCTGGCTTCTGCAAAGACACCAGCAAGCCCATCTTGCTGTGTTCATCAACACGTATCGTCCGCGGTACTTTCCCCGTTTAGCTAAACATTATATTTGACCGACTTTGCGCTGCCAGGGAGGTTCGGAATTTCTTGCCACGCCGGTTGTAGCGTTTATCGCGACGGCGCCATCGCTCCGGGCACCTACCGGCGGCGCCGGGTGTGCAGTCGCGTCAGTGCCAGGCAGATCAGGCTTGTGACGACGAGCATCACCGGAGGCGCGATCACACAGAACAAGACGAATCGCAGGTCCGAGGCCTGTGGCGAATGCAGGGTCTGTGCCAGGTACGACAGGGCGGCGCCCGTCACGCTCAAAATCGTCACCAGCATCATCAATTTGGCGAGGCTGAAACGCATGTCGATTCGTTCAATTTTCCTGGTTATGCCGCCGATGAATTCCATAACAGCATCGGTTGTGTTTGCGCTTCCCGTTTGCAAACCAGACGCCGCACGGTCGGTTTCCGCACACTGGCCTGGCCAATACCGAGCCTGACCCAGACATCGCAACAGAAGGATGGATCCGATGAAACGCGCGTGGCTTTTCGTGGCGTTTATTTGCCTGGTGAGCGTTGGCTGCCAGTCTCACTCACGGATGGCGAATCGGAGATGCCCAACGTGTGGCCCCGCCGCGGGACACGGGCAGTATTCCCGCCTCAGTTCGGGCTGCAACCAGCAGGGATCACCTGACTACGTGCCGTACATCCCGAAGGACTATGCCCAGCAGATGCAACCGGCCGGACCGCCCACCGGTACCTATGCTTATCCATACTACACGGTCCGTGGACCGCGAGATTTCTTTCTCAACGCGCCGTCCACCATCGGCTATTAGGCCGGCCGACCGGTGCGCGGGTGGCGTCGCCGAAAGGTCGCGCGACGCCGATGGGCCCCTGCGGGTTTAAACTCGGCGGCGAATGCCGCTGAGCGGGGCGAGTCTATCCGACGAAGCGGCGCACGATGAGCGTGATGTTCTGGCCGCCAAAACCGAAGCTGTTGTTCAAAGCCACATCGCACCGCGCCTCGCGTGCCGTGTTGGGCACGTAATCCAGATCACAGTCGGGATCGGGGTTCTCGTAGTTGATCGTCGGGGGCAGGACTTGATCACGAATGGCCATCATGCACACGATCAGTTCTGTCGCGCCGGCCGCCGCGATCAAATGTCCCATCATGCTCTTGGTGCTCGATACGGGCACTTGGAGCGCGCGTTCGCCAAACACCTCCCGGCAGGCCAACGATTCGACACGGTCGTTCACCGCGGTGCTGGTCCCGTGCGCATTGACATAGTGGACGTCGCCGGAAGCGAGCCCGGCGTCCTGCAGGGCCAATCGCATGCACGCGATGGCGCCCCGCCCTTGGGGATGAATATCGGTAATGCGGTACGCGTCCGCGGTGGCCCCGTAGCCCACGATTTCCCCGAATATGTGGGCTCCTCGCCGTTTGGCCCGCTCGAGGTCTTCCAGCACCACCATGGCGGCCCCTTCGCCGATGACGAAGCCGTCGCGGAGTCGGTCGAACGGTCGCGACGCGCGCGTGGGTTCGTCGTTGCGTTGGGACAGGGCGGTCAGGAGACTGAAACCGGTCACTCCCAGCGGATGGATCATGCTGTGGGTGCCGCCGGAGAGCATGACATCGGCGTCGCCGCGTCGAATGATCTCGGTAGCTTCGCCCACGGCCTGACTGCTGGCCGCGCAGGCTGTTAGACAGTTGAAATTGGGACCTCGAGCGTCGAACATGGCCGCCATGTGCCCGGCCGGCATGTTCGGTTCCTGTTCCAGTTCGGTGGCCGGATTGAGCGTCTCCAGTCCCCGCTTGATGAATCGGTGCAGGTCGAAATCGCCTTCCTGGAGCGCGGCGGCCATCATGTCGGCGAACGAAAAGAAATCCTGGCTGCCCTCGCCACTGCCGAGATAGACGCCGAAGCGTTCGGGATCCAGGTCCGAGTCGAGGATGCCGGCCGCGTCGATCGCCTGTCGGGCTGCTCCGGCAGCGAAACAGGTGTGTCGGCCCCGGTTCTTCCAGGTCTGGAGGTCTTCGCCGATGTGCGACACGTCCCAGTTGCGAACTTCCGCCGCGATCCGGGTGGGAAACGTGGAAGCGTCAAAGATCGACGTGTAGCCCACGCCGGACTGGCTCTCTTTCAGGCCGGACCAGACCGTTTCCACGTCGTGCCCCATCGGATTGATGCAGCCGACTCCTGTGACAACTACTCGTCGTCTCATACTTCTTGCCCACCCTCGCGAACATGGTTGCTACAGCGTGGCTGGAGCCGAGGGCCCCAGCTCGGGGGCATGCCCCCCATTGCCGGCCCGACGCCCCTACAGGCCACCCCGATTGGCGGCGGTTTCCGCCTCCAGCAAGTGTGGCGGAACTTCCAGTGGAGTACCATCCGGTTTGCGGCCGACGTCGTAGACACCCAACAAGCGGAGGATGGCGAGGAAATCCGCCGGGTAGAACAGATCGACTCCCTCGAACCGCTGGTCCAGGTGGGCAAACACGAGTTCCACCTCGGACTGTCGTTGACCGCCGACCGTGGCCGAACCGTGCACGATCGCTCCGTCGACCCGCAAGTCGTCGACAACCACTTCGTAACGGATGACGTCGCCCGGTCGAACCTCGCGGTAGAACAGGGCCTTGCCGATCTTTGCCAGCACGGTGCGATCCCGATATTCCCGCCATTCCCCGACCAGTAGTCCGCCCGTCTGGGCGAAGCCCTCAATGATCAACGAGGCCGGGTGCACCGGGAATCCCGGGGTGTAGTCATCCAATTGCTCTTCCGCCAGCGTGACGGCCTTTTCCGACGTCGCGCGGCGGCCACTTTCGAACTCGATAAAGCGATCGATCCAGAACCATCGCACGCGTGCTACTCCGTCGCCCCGACCTTACCCTGAATGTACCGACACAGATCGTTGACCGTCAGCTGCGTGCTGAATTCCTGGACGGCCGGGTTCTCTTCGAATTTTGTCAGGTCGGCGAACGGCATCCGCCGCTTGAGTTCTTCGATGCCTTGGGAGGTCACTCGGCCGTCCCGCACATATTCCGAGTTGGTCAGAATGTCCTCGGGAAACAGTTCCGATCGCGGAATTTCGATCCCGAAGGCCTTTTCCAGGCGGAACACAATGTCGAGAAAATCAATGGACTCGGCACCCAGGTCGCCGACCATCGTCGCTTCGGGAGTCACCTCATCGTCATCCACCCCCAGGGCGTCGACCAAAGCTTCCTTGACTTTCTCTAACACATCTTCATTCGTGGGTGCCATGCGCATCATCTCCAATCCAAAACACCTGTTGGTCCAACGTTTCCACGGATACCCAAACGATACCGTTGGGGAACATGCCTTATCGGTTGACGGGCGGAGTGGCCATGACCTTGCACACACGGGGCCACTCCGAACCGTGTGCTCCGCAATCGGTCTCCTCAGCCCCCGCTCTCGACCGGCGCTGGCCGGTCCAGCAGCGCGAATTGTTCGCGCAGCCGGCGCGTGGCAAATGCGTCGGATGCCGCCCGGGTGGGATATCGGTCTGCCAGATTGTATCGCTCCAGTACTAACCTGGCGCTGACCGCCGTTTTTCCATCTACGGTGGCTTCCACCTTCAGGGTGGTCGTCGTATCGTCCTGTTTCACGATGGTGGCCTTCACCACCAGCACCTGTCCAGGCTCGACAAAGTTCGAAAACTTCACGTTGCGAGCCTCACGGAGGACCACGATCGCGTGGGCAAAATCCTCGGATCGTCGCACCAGCCACGCACAGGCCTGGAACATCGATTCCAGCATCATCACTCCGGGCATGACCGGAAAACGCGGGAAATGATCGGCCAGGTACTCCTCCGCCAACGACAGCGCCTTGACGGCCACAATGCTCTCACCGGCCCGCAGCTCCGTAATTCGGTCAATCAGCCAGAATCGCACCGCAGTTTGCCTATGTAACGAGTACGAGCACGTTCCGCCCCGCGGCCCACGCGCTCCCGCCCTGGAATTCACACGGCGCAGTTTTGCTGTCGCCGCTGCCACACAAAGTTCCCCAGTATAGTTCCCCAATTCGACGGCTACAACCGATCCCCCGCAGCGGATGAAGTCACCGCAAGCCACGAACAGCCAACAACTTAAAGTCTCGCCTCGTGCCCCCCCCGAACGGCCTGGGTCCTATTTGTCAATCGAGCGGTGGATTGCTACATTGCGCAACATGCGAAAAGGAATCCCCGTATCCCCGGGCGTCGCTGTCGGAATCGCCTACTGTATCCATGAAATTTTCGTTGATCCTGACACCCAACGCCTGGAAGACCAAGAGGTGACTGCGGAGCTGGCTCAGTACGAGGCAGCTCGCGAACGCGCCGCGTGGGACTTGCGCGCCTGCAATCCAAAGTGCAAACCCAGGTCGGGCACGAAGAAGCGGCCATCTTCGGCGTGCACGAGTCGATCCTTCGCGACGCCTCCTTTTCCGAAAAGATCCGGAACTGGATCAGCAAGGATCGCCTGACGGTGCAGGCCGCCCTGCATCGACTGGTCAACGAGTACACGTCGCTCTTCGCTCGGACCAAGGACGAGTACCTGCGGGAACGGCTCAACGACGTCCGTGACGTGGTGGTGCGGCTGAGCTCCCAACTGTCCAACACGCCGCGCCAGGGTGGCGTGAATCTTCTGCAGGGCCCCCTGATCATCGTGGCCGACGAACTGCTCCCCTCCCAGGTCGTGGCATTGGGTGACATCGAGGTCAAAGGGATCGTCACGCAAGCCGGCAGTCAGACGAGTCACGCCGCGATTCTCGCCCGCAGTCGCGGCATTCCGGCGGTTTCGGGTGTGAGCGGGATCTTGCGGCAGGTCAACACGGGCGACACCATCATCGTCGACGGGCGCGACGGTCACGTCACGATCAACCCGGATGCCGAGACGCGCTCGGCGTATCGCAAGCTGGAACGCGAGTTCTTTCATCTCAAGGACGAGCTGGCGGCCAATTGTGATCAACCGGCCCGGACTGCCGACGGTGTGGAACTCCAGTTTCAGGCCAACATCAACAGTGTGGCGGACGTCCAGGCCGCCCGGGCCATGGGCGCTGTGGGAATCGGTTTGTTCCGCACCGAGTACCTGTACCTGACTCATCCGGACGTGCCGGACGAAGAGGAACAGCTGAAGGCATATCGAGCGATCATCGCGGCCTCGCCTCGCGAACAGGTCACCATCCGCACGCTCGATATCGGTGGGGACAAGACCGTCCCCTATCTGGGTCATCATCACAAGGAGGCGAATCCGTTCATGGGCTGGCGCAGCATCCGCCTGTCGTTCGAGCACCCGGAACTGTTTCTGACCCAGTTGCGGGCGATCCTGCGTGCCGCCGCCTTTGCCCAGGCCAAGCGTGGTCAGGTGCGGATCATGTTCCCGATGATCACGACTCTGGAGGAAATCCACCGTGTGCGCAAGATGGTCCGCCGGGCCTGTACGCAACTGGAGGCGAAAGGGAAGGACTACTACCTGCCGCCACTCGGCATGATGCTGGAAGTCCCGGCCGCCGCCGTCTCCATCGACACGCTGTTGCACGCGGTCGATTTCGTCTCCATCGGCTCCAACGATCTCGTGCAATACCTGATGGCCGCAGACCGGGACAACCCAAAGGTCAGCCATCTGTGTCAACCGCTGGCGCCGCCCGTGCTGCACGTGCTGACGCGGGTCGTGGAGTCTTGCGTGCGGGCGAACAAACCGCTGACGCTGTGCGGCGAGATGGCCGCCCAGCCACGGGCGTTCGTCCTGCTGCTCGGGATGGGCTTGCGGAGCTTCAGCATGAGCCCGGCTTTTGTGCCCTCGATGAAGGACCTCGCATCCCACGTCACGATCGCCCAGGCCCGCGAAATCCTCCACCGCGCACTGCGAATGAAGACCACCACGCGCATCAAACACTTCATGCGCGATCAACTGGCCAAAATCGCTCCGAACCTGAGCCTGCTCGATTCCGAATGAGGGTCGGCGGTCACCGGGCCGGCCGTCTTAGCCCACGGCCACGTCCAACGCTTCGCGGATCTTGGTCTTGGGCTGCAGCCCGACAAATCGTTGCACATCCTGGCCATTCTTGAAGACCACCAGCGTCGGAATACTGTAAACGCTGTACTGCTGCGCGATGCCCGGGCTCTCGTCGATATTCAACTTGCCGATCTTGGCCGTTCCCACATATTCGGCGGCCAGTTCTTCGATCATCGGAGCGATCTGACGACACGGACCACACCAGGTGGCCCAGAAATCCACCAGCACTGGCTGATCCGACTCCAATACTTCGGCCGAGAAATTGTCGTCAGTGAAATGGGCTACGTCACTCATCGTCGATCACTCCCAGGAATTGAATTCACACGCCCGCGGGGGCAACCCATGCACCCGACCCTCGGCGGACCGTCCACCGTCCGCGCCATTGAGAGAGAGACTGCGCTGGCCCGAAATTCTATAGGCCGATGACCGATCGTGTCAATGAACGCGTGGGGGGACCGCCTGGAATCGCCCGCCGACCTGAGGTGAAACCCGCGTCCTGCCCCTCTCCAAAGATTCCGAGAAAAGCGGTTGTAGGGACTGTGAGGTGGTCCGGTTGTGCCAGTTGCAGCGGTTGCGCCCGGCGGCGCTATGACGGCTATGCCACCTGTAGCACATTCGCCGATTCTCTCTTTCGGTGGGATCGTGGTTTGGAAGCGGGGCGGACGCGGTTCTCATCCCCACGTAAACTCCGAGGTCGAGTATGATCCGCCGCTGCCACAGTCCGCCCCAGCGTTGCCCGCGTCGCTGGTCGGCACCAACGCAGGACTGCCTCGTGGCCGTGCGGTCGCGATCCGTGTCAACACCACGGAAGACACCCGCCGCCAGCTCTGCCGCCTTGGATCGGCCACCGCCGCCCGGTTGCTCCTCATGCGGGATGCCCGTCCTCCGCGGTGCGCAGTGGTTGCGCTGGTATGCCGTCGCGGTGTTCGTGCTTGTCGGAGCTCCGCTCGCCAGGGCCCAGGTGGAGCAAATGGGAAGGGCTGTCGAGTCCCGGCGGGAGTTACCGGCGGAAACGCGGGAGACGGCGCGCGATTGGCCGACTCCGCTGCTGGCCGACGAGCCTCTGGCAGGTTGGTGGGACGCGGCCGTGCGACAGCCGCTGTGGCGCGGCACGACCGGTTACGACACGCTGCTGGACGACCTGGTCGGCCGGACGCTCCAGTATTCGCTGGAAATGAAGGCCGCGTCGCAGCAGGTCCTCATTCGCCAGACGATGATCGAGGAGGCGTCCAGCGTTTTCGATTGGGCGACGTTTCTGGAATCGAAGTGGAGGGACCTGAACGAGCCGGTGGGAAACACACTGGTCACGGGCGGTCCGCCTCGGCTCTTGCAGGATCAGGTGGTCACCAAAGGGGGCGTGCGCAGGCGTAACGAACTGGGGGGCGAGGTTGAGTTCTCGCAACAATTGGGGATCGAGCACAGCAACTCGCTGTTCTTCGTCCCTCCCAATCAGGGACAGAGCCGGATGGCGTTGAGTTACCGGCAGCCATTGTTGCGCGGCGCGGTCGGAAATACAATCGAGCCTTGATTGCGCTGGCCAGCATCGACACGCAGGCCGCCCGCGATCAGTTCCTGACGGATCTGGAGCAACACTTGTTTGACGTCTCGCGGGCCTACTGGACCCTGTACCAGGAGCGGGCCCTGCTGCTGCAGAAGCGACGATCCGTCGAGCAAGTCGCCGAGTGGTTGCGGATTCTGCAGAAGCGTCAGAGCCTGGACGTGGTGACAAGTCAGTTAGTACGGGCCCAGGCGGCTTACGAGCAGCGGCGCGCGGCGATCGTCCGCGCGGACGCGGCGGTCCGCGACAGTGAGGCGCGGCTGCGATTGCTCGTCAACGACCCCGCGTTGCCGTTTGGACCGAGCTACGAACTGGTGCCGGACGAATCGCCGTACGCGATTCCAGCCCGCGTGGACTTCCCCATGGCGGTGGCAACCGCCATTCATAACCGGCCGGACCTGGGCCGCGTGATGCAGGAAATCAAAATGGGGGCGGTCCGTGTGGAGATGTCGCAGCAGGAGTTGCTGCCCGCGCTGGAGCTGCTGCTGGAAACCTACGTCATGGGGCTCGACGGCAGCGACAACGTGTGGGGTGCCGTGGGCGGCCAGTTCGGCGACGGGGCACCGAGTTATACGGCCGGTCTGATGTTCGAGGTGCCCATCGGCAACCGCGCGGCGCGGGCCCGGCTGGAGCGGCGGCAGTTCGAGCTGGGACAACTCCAGAGCCAGATGCAATTCGCCATCGAGCGGGTCAAGGTGGAGGTGGAGCTGTCCGTTCGAGAAGTGGAAACGTGCTGGCGCGAGATGGGTGCCCAATTCACCGTGATGCGCGCCTTGCGCGAGCGGCTCGACTACCTGCAACAGCGCTGGCTGCGTCTGCCGGGTGAGGAAGGTACGGCCGGACTGGTGATGGAGGATCTGCTGGCCGCCCAGGATGTGCTCGTCGAAGCCGAGGCCGCCTTTGTCCGCGCGCAAACGACCTACAACGTCGCGCTGGTCGGTTTGCAGCGAACGACGGGAACCTTGCTGCACGACGAAGGAGTCGTGCTGGCGACCGACTGCCGCGACAACCTGCCTCAGCTGGTGGCCCAACGTGCGCAGAAGTTGCCCTCGCCGTTCATGGCGCCGGCGCGGGCCGGCCGAAGAACTCTTGGGACCTCCCGTCGAGCAACCGGGCAGTGCGGAACCGTTGCCGCTGCCATCGACGCTCGGAATCGAACCGCCAACGGACCGCCAGGCCGACCCCCGCCACGGTTCGCCCCGTCACAAGTAAGCGTTCCGAATTGAGGCGGCTACGTTTTCCCGTGCGCTCGCCACCAGCCTCGCACCGCGCGATATGCGCTCACTGCCAATGCCGGCCCACGCGTGGCGGGCCAGACGGTGGCACGTTGTCCCGCGTGCAATTGCCTGCTCTGCTCCACGGTGAGCTGCACGGCGGCCTCGAAACGGGGCTGGATGAAGACGGGCACCGAGAGTTTGCCTCCGTCTTCCGTTCGGTTTTCTGTCGTGACGGGTACGGGGCCGCCCGCACTGGCACAGAAGGCCTCACTGGGCGGTCGGGTGCTCGCCGCGGGCGCCACGCGGTACAACACGCCGGACTGCCGGTCGAGTCCTGCGCACGCGGGCGGACACCGGCTGGGCCAGCGAATTCTGGAAACTCGCGATGTCCTCCTGGTCGATCGAGAGCACCAACTCCTTGTGGTCCTCGTCGCCGAGTGCCACCAGCTCCCGACCGATGTCAGCATACGTGCCAACCAGCTGTTCGGGATGAGGTGTGAGGACTTGTCCCGGGCACGGGGCGACGACCTTCAGATGAGCGGCTTCGCGACGCTTCTCTTCGCGGCGGTCCGTGAGGTTTTTATGTTCCGCCAGCTCGGCCTCCAAGGCCGCGAGCTGCTCGCGATTGCGGAGCGTTCGCAGCCGGCCATCCGACTGCTGGAGCGCAAGATCCAGATCAAGCACCTCCTGGTGCAGCTGCTCATTATCCAACTCGACCAGCACTTGTCCCGACTCCACACGCTGGCCGCTCACAACATACACTCGGCCCACCAGCCCCGGGGCTTGCGCGCGCAGGATTGTCAGCGGAGCATATTCCACGAGGGCGGGTGTGCGCTGCAGCCAGGGTGCCGGCAGCCCGAACAGCAGAATTGCCATCACGATCGCCGCGGCCGCCAGCCGCCCCACACCGCGCCACCGATGCTCGGCCGATAGGTCGCCGCGCCGCATCAGCCCCCTGCAGGTGCGTCCCAGGGGTAGGCCCCACCAAAGCATCGCACCGGCCGCGGCCAGGACGATTCCCGCACCGTGGAAGAGCAGCGCGGCACCCATGATCAGGCCCGCCGCCACCAACAGACTCCAGCACCAGGCCGCCAGGCCGTAGGCGGTCACCAAGAGTCGCGCGCGGCGTGTCAGGTGCAGCCCGCGCGACGGGACACCCAACAGCCCGCGACGCGCGAGATCGGCCACGGCCATCCGGCCGAGGCCCGCCAGATTGGGAAGTCCCACGAGATCCGAGAGAATGTAGTAACCGTCGAACCGCATCAAGGGGTTGGCGTTGAACAGCAGCGTACTCACGCCCGCCATGAACAGCACGTTGAAGCACAAGTCGCTCAGCGCGCCGGGGCTGCTGACACTCCACGTCAACGCGGCCACCGCCGCTACCATCAACTCGACGTACATGCCGGCCGTGGCCACTGCCACGCGCTGCCAGGTCGAACTGAAGCGCCACGAGGATGTGACGTCGACGTAGGCCATCGGCACAAAGAGCACCAGGATCACGCCCGCCTGTCGAACGCGGCCTCCATAGCGCGTGCAGGCCAGGCCGTGTGCCGTCTCGTGAATGAGTTTGAGTGCCAGCCAGCATGCGCCCAGCCAGAGTCCGCGGTCCAGATAGAAGACCTCGCGTCCGCCAGCTGCCAGTCGCTCGTGCTGGGCGAGCAGACTCGCCACTGCCGCCGATACCAGCACCCCCCAGCAAACGACAAACCAGGGATGGAAGAGCCAATGGCCGACCCTGGCCAAACGGACAAACCAGTCCTGCGGATGGACCAGGGGAATGCGGGCCACCAGGGGATTATTCCGCGCCAGGCGGGAAGTCACGGCCTGTGCCGCCGGCCGTGTTGCCTCGCCTGTCGCACCTCGCGTCTCCAACAGTTGCGCGTCGTGCAGCCAGCGCACGACGGCTGCCGTTTCCATCGTGGTGAACGCTTCCTCGTTCAGCACGGCAGCGGTCTCGCGCAGCACTTCTTCCAGGGTGCGCCGGCCGTCGAGCAGCGAGATCAGCGCATACTCAGCCAGGCCCACGCGATAGAACTTGCCGCGCAACGGGTCCTCGACGCGGTAGTAAGGAATTCCGCCTCCACACGGTGTGAAGACCAGGTCGCCGCGCAACGCGGGTCGCAGCCGCAGCAGGTCGTGCACGCGATAATCGGGCGAGTGGTCCACGGCTACCATCCCACCAGCCGGCAAATCGCTTCGGCAGGTTTGTGGAACAGGATCCAGCCAATCGAACGGTCGGGCGCCACGATCCGCGCGCGGCCGCTCATGCCGGGTCGCAGTTGACCGAGGTGGTTGTCCAGCCGCACTTCCGCGACGAAGATCGTGTCGCCGTCGCGTTGCTCCGCGCGCGGCCGCAACAACGCGATGGGTCCGGTCCATGTGTCGCGCGGCCAGGCGTCAAACGTCAGGCGGGTCTCCTGACCCGGTTGAACGTAGGCCACGTTTGCCTCGCCCACCGCCAGTTCCGCCACCATGGCATCCAGGGGTGCGACCTCGAACAGTGTCTGCCCCGTCTCCACCGGCGCGTGTTGAGCCTTACTCAGATCGCCGCTGACCACGATGCCCGCGAGGGGACTGCGGACTTCCAGATTGGCCATGCGGTGGGCGACCAGTTTGCGTTTCAGGTCGATTCGTTGGAGTTCGAGTTGGGCCAGTTGCGCCGCGGCCGATTCCTGGCGGACCACGGCGACACCCTGCTGTTTCTCGGTGCGACTGTATTCGGCGTCGAGCCCCGAGAGTTCCCACCGCAGTTCGCGGCCGTCGAGGAGCGCCAGGATTTGCCCTGGAGCGACCTGATCGCCGGGCAGCACCAGGGATCGTTCGAGCGTGCCGGCAAACGGCACCGCCACAAATCGCCGCTGGACGGGCTCGAGACGGCAGCGGACAGAGACCGTGTGGGGCCAGGGGAGGATCAACACAACCGCCACCGTCAACACGGCCGCCGCGATCGCGCACCGCCACCGGCGCCGGCGGGGCAGCACCGCGCGCACGGCACGCTGCAGGCGGCCCGGTTCCGCGCGGTGAATCTGCGTGAGGCAGCCCGCCAGGACTGGCGAGGCCGCCGCGAGGAATCGTTCCTGGTCGGAGCGGCTGAGAGGTGAAGCGGGGTCCAGAACGAGCAAGGCTCCGGCGGGCTGCCCTTCGGCCGCGAGGGGCAGACCGATCACCGTCCGACTGCCGGTCAGAGTGGCCAGGCGGGCCAACGCCTTCGTGGCGGGAGGCGCCGTGGCATCGTCCGCCGACCAGACGAGGCAACCGGTGTGCAGCCGCGATTCGTTGAGCGCCGACGCGTAGGCTCGACAGGTGTCCGTGTGCCGGTCGAACGTCTGCAGATCCGACAGCGCCCGCAGCCGACACGGCTTTCCCGAGCGGGGCGACCAGCCGATCGCCAATTGACGGGCCGACAGGAACACCTGCAACGACCGCACCAGCTGCGCGGATGCCTGCTCCAAGGTTGCGGCCTGCTGCAGCTGCAATACCAGTTCCACCAGCGCAGCGGCCTGCAACGCCGCTGTGCCCGCCAACTGTTGGGCCCCCGACAGTTCGATTTGGACGAGGCAGATCGCCGCCAGTTGGGCCACCAGCACGCGCGCATCGGGGCCGGGCGCCGCGTGAGCCCATGCCACGCCAACCACGGCGGGCATTCGGTCCGAAGTGGCCAACGGCGCGACGGCCACGACCGTCAGACCTCCTTCGCCGCGAAGGCCAAATTGGACGGCCCGGCTTTGCGCCACCGCAGCCTCCGCAGCTCCTGCAAATGCGGCCGCAGGCAGTGCAGGGGAAATCGAGTCCGTCGCGGTGAATTGGTCGGCGAGTGTCCACTGTCCCTCGCGCTGGACCAGGCGGAACACGGCACTGGCCCGACCGCCGGCCAACAGCGCCTGAAGCACGGCCTGCACGGCTTCCTCTTCGTTCGCCGAATTCGTCGCCGCCTGGCTCAGCCGGACTCCAACGTCGGCGAGAAACGTCTCCCGACCGCCTGCACCCGACTCGGACTCGGTCGCCAGTGGAGGCAGCACCCAGGGGAGCGCGGACTCGGTCGTGGTCGTGGACACGGGCGGACTCCGATGTTGGCGGGCGGGAACGCACGATGACGTGCTCCGTGCCCCGCCGTGACTCAGGGGGACAACTCCAGGCTGCAGCGTTCCCCCGAGCGGTGTTTGCGGTCCCCGTTTTCCAGCCGGAGCTGCACACGCACCGTGCCGCTTTCCGGATCGGTGACCGGCGCGATGACTTCCATCGTCCCCTCGACGAACGTCAACTGCTCGGCAAATTGAATCCGCATCGTCTGGCCGATCTGCATCTTCGCCGTCCGCTCTTCCGGAACGCAGAAGGTGGCCAGCAATCGATCCAGCTCCACCAATACGAACACGTTCGGATCGTTAAACGACACAAACTCGCCGGGCTTCTTCAAAATCTCCACCAGGACGCCGGACTGCGGGCGCGGATGGTGCGGTTCTCGAGCTGCGCCTGGATCTTGCGGAACTCAAGCGCCCGGGCGACCAGGTCCTCACGCATCGCCCGCACGTTCGCTTCGGCCACCTCCGACTCCATGCGGGCCCGCTGCAGTTCCTCCTGGTGGGCGTAGCCATCGGCGGCCAGCCCTGTCAGATTGTCGAGACGCGATTGACGCAGGCGGGCTTCGGCCAACGCCGCTTCCAAGCGTCCCTGAGCCGTCATCTGGTGCTCGGCGAGTTCCAACAGAGCCTGGTGCTCCGTCGATTCGAGAGTCGCCAACGTTTGTCCGGCTTGGAGTCGGTCGCCGACCCGCACGTCGACCTTCGCCACGATCCCGGTCTCGGAACAAGCGACCTGAATGCGGCGATAGGGTTCCGTGAAGCCAGGAACCTGGTCGATGTTCTGCGCCACGACGGCCGGTGCGCAGTGCAGGGCGCACAGGAACCAGGCTGCTACCAGAACCGGCCGGTTCGCGAAGCGGCGCCGGCCCGTGTGGCGGAGACTATTCGGCGAGAGTGGGGTTGCGTGCATGGTGGATCCTGGGCTCACGACATGGGATGACGTGTGTGGGTGGTCTCGCCCGGATCCATGGGCAGTGCGTCCGGTGGCCATTGCGGCCACTTCACGACGGAGGATCGGCACCCCCACGGTGAAACCTTGAGGTTCGGATAAAGAAGGCGCATCTGCGCGGTTTTACCGACGCGGCGGGCAGCTGCCAGAGTTGGTTCCTGCCGATCATACCGGTCGCAGCGGAGAATCCGCCCGTCAACCCAGCAAGGCCTCGGTCAAATCACTGCGCCACGCGTCGTGTGTCAACAGGACGAGTCGCTGGTCCGCGGCCAATCGTTCGGCACGCTGCTGCACCTTCCGGATCGGACGGCCAAAGTCGCGTGCTGTTTCGCTCGCGGTTTGGGCGGCAGCGACGATCCGTTCGGCGAGCGCAGGAGCGTGGGTCGTCAACAGGTGATCTTCGGCCGAGACGAACATCTGTGACGAACCTGGGTCACCTTGGCGCGCGGCGCGTCCGGCCAACTGCCGATCGACGCGTGGCGACTCGTGGGGTTCCAGCGAGATGACATGCAGCCCGCCCTGCTGGGCGACGCCGGGCCCCAGACGGATATCGGTGCCCCGGCCCGCCATGTTCGTGGCCAGCGTGATGCTGCCGCGCTGTCCGGCCCGGCCCACGATCGCCGCCTCGTCGGCGTCCTGTTTGCCGTTGAGCAACTGAAAGGGCACGGACCGGAAAGCCAGTCGGTCGGCCAGGAGTTCCGAGTCGGCGATGGTTCGGACACCGACGAGGACCGGTCGACCCGCCGCCCGCAGCTCTTGAACGGAGTCGGCTGCGGCGTCGAACTTGGCGGCGGCACTGGCGAAGAAACGGGTTGCGGCGGTGATCCGGCGGCAAGTTCGATGTGTCGGGATGGTCACGACGGGCAAACCATACACGTGCCAGAACTCGCGTTGGCTTCCCACGGCTGTCCCGGTCATGCCGCACAGGTGCGTGTACAGGCCGGCCAGGCGTTGTCGCGAAATGCGGGCGATGGCCCGCCGCGGCGAGCTCATGCTCAGTCCTTCCTTCGCCTCCAAGGCCTGGTGCAAGCCCTCCTGCCAGGTGCGGTCGGCGAGAATGCGACCCGTGCAGGTGTCCACCAGTTGGACACTGCCGTCGCGAACCACGTACTGCACATCCCGAGAAAGACAGTGCCGCGCGGTCAGGGCCTGGATCACGTACTGGTTCCAGGGCCGTGCGAGCTCTCCGCGTTGCGCAGCGGGAAGTCCGGCGCTGGCGCGGGCGACTCCCCGGTCGGTGAGCCACACTTGCCGCCCAGCAGGCTCGAGCACGAAGTCCGTGCCGGCGACCAGGAGCTTGGCCGTTTCCCACGCTTGCCGCACGACGGCCGGACTGTCCGCGGTGCCCGGCTCTGCGAGGATCAGCGGTGTGGTCGCCTCATCGAGCAACACGCTGTCGGCTTCGTCGACGATGGCGCATGTCAGGCCCCGTTGCAGCAGTTGTGCGTGGTCGTCGACGCCGAGCAGACTCCGTCCGAGACGCGTGCCGAGCGACTGGCGCTGGGGCTGCCCCAACAGCAACTGGTCCTGGAGATAGTCGAATCCGAATTGGTAGCCCGGTCCATAGGTAACGTCGCAGCGATAGGCGAGCCGCTTTTCGGCCAAGCTGGAATTGGAACCGACGAGTCCCACGGACAGCCCCAGGCATTCGTACACGGGAGCGAGGCCTTCGGCATCGCGCCGCGCGAGGTAGTCGTTGACCGTCATGATGTGCACGCCTCGGCCGGCGAGCGCGTGGAGTATGGCGGGAAGGAGAGCGACGAGCGTCTTCCCTTCACCCGTCTGCATCTCGACGATGTTCCCTTCGGCCAGCGCGCGTCCGGCCAGTAGCTGCACGTCATAGAAGTTCATTGCCAGCGTTCGGCGGACCGCCTCGCACACCAGGGCAAACGTCGGCGCGAGGAGGTCGGAGAGCGGAAAACGAGCACCGCCTTGAGCGCGGTCGCGCAGTTCCGCCACGCGGCGAGTCAACGTTTCTTGAGAAACCCCTGGCAGCGGTTCGGCGAGTCGCCGCACCTCCTGCACCGTCTGCCATTCCCGCGGATTGGGACGGCGGACGCGGCCCAGCCAGCCACGCAGCAGTTTGTCCCATGTCTGGATTGGCGGAGTGGGCATGGCGGTTCTCGCGGACGGCGTGATAACCGGCTCGTGCGGCACAATCCGCACGAGCGGTCCTGCGTGCTGTGCCCGGCTGCGTCGCTCGAGAGGCGGTCGGGCACACCATATCCAATGCTAGAGTTTCTATACCTTGCCGATTCGCACATGTGGGGTGGATCCCGAGACGGTGCGACGAAGTCTCGGAGTGAGCTGGGGGCAGCAGTTGGCAATCCCGACCATCGTCGCCGCTGCGCGATTCCCACCGATACCCAGCACTTGGCTGCCGAGCACTCCATGCCACGATTCCTCACCTACCTGTCCGAACACTTGCTTCTGAGCCGACATCGAACCGCCTCGCGACCCGGTGGCCGCGGGACGACCGCACCGGCACCGCGCGTGTTCGATCTGGCGGAGTTGGAAGACCGGATCTTGATCAGCGCCGCACCCGTTCCGCTGGAGGTCACGGCGGGCAAGGTCGAGGCTCCCGAGTCCGCGAACTCCTCGGGCGATGGTACAGCCGGCAGGTTGACGCTCGTCGCCGCGCCGACGTCTGACACCCACACGCAGACGAAAGCGCAGCCCGCCGCGGCGCCCACCGCGGCGGAAGAGGCTCGCGACACGCAGTTGCAGCGTGACCTCGTGGTGCTCGATGCGAACGCGGCGAACATCCAGCAGATGCTGGCCGATCTGCTGTCACAAGAGGATCCCAACCAACCGCTCGACGTGGCGCTGCTGGATGCTCCTCACGAGATGGTCGACTTCGACGCGGTTTCGGGCCAGTTGACGATTCACGGCGACGCGCGCGATAACGCTGTTCACCAGTCGTTCACTGCCGATGGTCTCCTGACCATCACGCTCGACGGAGTCACGCGTTCGGCGCAACCGCTTTCACCGTTCTATGACCCCGCGCTGGCGGGTGCATCGTCGACCACGCTTCGTTCGATCGTCATGTCCGGGTCTGGCGGCCAGGATTCACTGACGCTCGGCGACCAGTCACTCGACGGAAGTCTTACCATCCAGACCGACGGTGATCTTGTCGTGGCAGGATCGATCCGTGTTGCCGAGCGGTTTCTGGCGGAGGCCGCGACGATCGAACTCGTCGGCTCCATCGTCGCGCCGTCTGGTCACGTCACGTTGCACAGCACCTGGGCCACGCTCGTGACCGGTTTGCTTGACGTGTCGGCACTGCCGGACGGTATGGGGGGCCGCGCAGAACTGCTGGGGCCGTGTGTGGCCGTCCTGGACTCCGCCACCATCGATGCTTCGGGCGACTTGGGCGGTGGAGTCGTTCTTGTCGGCGGCGATTATCAAGGCCACAACCCCGCTGTCGAGAACGCCCAGCACACGTGGGTGGGGACCGGGTCGCAGATTCGCGCCGACGCGGAACGCGAAGGCCCTGGTGGCCAAATCATCGTGTGGGCGGACGCGACCACGCAGTTCTACGGTTCGATCACGGCCCGTGGCGGTGCGTCCGGCGGCGATGGCGGTCTGGTGGAGGTCTCCGGAAAAGAGCATTTGCGATTCCACGGGACCGTGGACGTGTCTGCCGAGCACGGTACGTTCGGGACTCTGCTACTCGACCCGACGGACATCATCATCGCCAACGGAACCGCTGACAGTGCTGCGGACGGCACGAACACGTTCCGGGGCACTCCGAGCAACATCATCGGCTCCATTGTCAGCACGGACACGGGTCCCACAACGATCTATGAATCCGAGTTGGAAGGTCTCGGCGCCGGCGCCAACATCATCCTGCAGGCAACCAACAACGTCACCATCAATGATCTCACCGACAACACGTTGAGTCTGGCGGCAACTGGCGGTTCGCTGACGATCCGTGCGGATTTCGACGGTGATGGCATTGGCAGCTTCAGCATGAACACCGGCGACACGATCCGCACTCAAGGTGGCGCCGTGAACATTCGCGGCGCCAGCCTGTCGGCGGTCGGGGCCATCAACACCTCCGGCGCCGCGGCCGTTGCCGGCGGTGCCGTGACGCTCACCGCGGACGTTGGCACGATGAGCGTGTCCGGCGCTGTGACGACCACCGGTGGGAGCAACGCCAATGGCGGTTCCGTCAACATGACGGCTGGCGGAGTCCTGACCGTCGGCGGGATGATCACGACCTCGGGCGGCACGTACCTGGCGGGCAACCCGGGTCGCAATGCGGGATCCGTGACGCTCACCGGCAGCACGGTTTCGGCGGCCGCCATCACGGCCGCGGGCACCAGCGCCACGTCGGGGGTGGCCGCCGGCGGCGCCGGCGGCGCCGTACTGCTCGACGCCACGGCCGGCGGCATGACCCTGGGCGGCAGTGTGACCACGACCGGCGGCAATGGGTTCGGAGGGGGTGCGGGTGGGAATGCCGGAGCCATCACCGTCAGCGACGCGGCCACGCTCACGGCCAACGTGATCCTTTCCGCCGTGGGCGGGACGGGAGGCACGACCGGTGTGGGCGGCCCGATCCAGTTGCTCGGCACGGTGGACGGGAACGTGGCCGCCACACGCTGCGCTCACGCTCACGGGCGGGACCGGTGACGTGACGGTCAGTGGGGCGCTGGGCGCCACCAATTCACTGTCGGCCCTAACCGTCACCGGCAATGACATCAGCTTGGCTGCGATGGGTGGGGCGGTGCAGGTGTCAGCGGCGCGACGGCCGTGACGGCGGCCACCGCCGGTGCGGACAGCGGGTCGATTACGTTCGCTGGCACGGTCTACAACGCGAATGCCAGACCTACACGGCGCCGGTCGGCAATACGCTGCTCATGACCGCCGGCGCGCCGACCAGTTTCACCAGCACGGCCGACGCGGTGAGCTTCACCACCGGTACGCTGTGGCTGGCCGACGGCTCGAACCTGGCGGTCACCACGGCGGGTGGCGCGATTTCCGCCACGGGCGGTGTGCGCGGCACGTCGTTCGAGACGGTGACGCTCAACGCCGGCGCGACGACGCTCAGCGTGGGTGCCATCGGCAGCGGGAATGAGATCGCGTCCGTGGCCCTGACCGCCACGACGGCCACGCTCAGCGGCGACATCGTCACCGCTGACGTCGCCGGGAACAACGTCACGATTTCTGGAGCGGTCACGCTCAACAACGCAGTGGGCACGGCGCTCACGATCAACGCCGACAACGCACTCCACGACGGCACGATCACCGTCACCGGCGCGCTGACAGGTACCGCGCGCAGCCTGACCCTCCTCGGCGGCACGATCACGACCGCCGCCATCACCACCAGCGGCGGCGCCAATCAAAACGGCGGCGCGGTCAGCGTCACCGGCAGTGGCCCGGTATCGGTCGGCGGGACGATTACGACCTCGGGCGGCACGTACCTGGCGGGCAACCCGGGTCGCAATGCGGGATCCGTGACGCTCACCGGCAGCACGGTTTCGGCGGCCGCCATCACGGCCGCGGGCACCAGTGCGACTTCGGGTGGCAATCCAGGAGGACAGGGAGGTGCCGTCCTGCTCGATGCGACGGCTGGCGGCATCACGCTGGGCGGTAATCTCACGACCACCGGTGGCAACGGCAATGTGGCGGGCAGTGGTGGCAACGCCGGCAGCGTTACGATCAGCGACGCTACCACGTTGAACGCCAGCGTAGTCGTCTCATCGGTCGGCGGGACGGGAGGCACGACCGGTGTGGGCGGCCCGATCCAGTTGCTCGGCACGGTGGACGGGAACGTGGCCGCCACACGGCGCTCACGCTCACGGGCGGGACCGGCGACGTGACGGTCAGTGGGGCGCTGGGCGCCACCAATTCACTGTCGGCCCTGACCATCACCGGCAACGACATCCGCCTCGCCAATCTTGGTGGGGCGGTGCAGGTGTCAGCGGCGCGACGGCCGTGACGGCGGCCACCGCCGGTGCGGACAGCGGGTCGATTACGTTCGCCGGTACGGTCTACAGCGCGAATGCGCAGACCTACACGGCGCCGGTCGGCAATACGCTGCTCATGACCGCCGGCGCGCCGACCAGTTTCACCAGCACGGCCGACGCGGTGAGCTTCACCACCGGTACGCTGTGGCTGGCCGACGGCTCGAACCTGGCGGTCACCACGGCGGGTGGCGCGATTTCCGCCACGGGCGGTGTGCGCGGCACGTCGTTCGAGACGGTGACGCTCAACGCCGGCGCGACGACGCTCAGCGTGGGTGCCATCGGCAGCGGGAATGAGATCGCGTCCGTGGCCCTGACCGCCACGACGGCCACGCTCAGCGGCGACATCGTCACCGCTGACGTCGCCGGGAACAACGTCACGATTTCTGGAGCGGTCACGCTCAATAACGCCGTGGGCACGGCGCTCGACGATCGACACCGACAACGCGGTCAACGACGGCACGATCACCATCAGCGGCGCGCTGACAGGTACCGCGCAGCCTGACCCTCCTCGGCGGCACGATCACGACCGCCGCCATCACCACCAGCGGCGGCGCCAATCAAAACGGCGGCGCGGTCCTGGTCACGGGCAGTGGCCCGGTATCGGTCGGCGGGACGATCACCACTTCGGGCGGCACGTACCTGGCCGGCAACCCGGGTCGCAGCGCCGGCGCCGTGACACTCACCGGCAGCACGGTTTCGGTGGCCGCCATCACGGCCGTGGGCACCAGTGCGACTTCGGGTGGCAATCCAGGAGGACAGGGAGGTGCCGTCCTGCTCGATGCGACGGCGGGCGGCATCACGCTGGGCGGCAATCTTACGACCACCGGTGGCAACGGCAATGTGGCGGGCAGTGGTGGCAACGCCGGCAGCGTTACGATCAGCGACGCTACCACGTTGAACGCCAGCGTAGTCGTTTCATCGGTCGGCGGGACGGGTGGCACGACCGGTGCGGGCGGCCCGATCCAGTTGCTCGGCACGGTGGACGGGAATGTGGCCGGCACCCGGTCGCTCGCGCTCGCGGCCGGCACCAGCAATGTTGTTGTGGGCGGGACGATCGGCGGCACGAATTCCTTGTTGTCGCTCACGGCGACGGGCAATGGGATCATGACGGATTCGATCAACACGACCGGCGCACTCAATGCGGCGGGCGGTGCGGTGAGCTTGACCGCCACCGGAACGTTGACGACCGCTGCCATCACTACGGTGGGAGGCACCACGAGCGGCGTGGGTCGGGGTGGCGGCGCGGTCACGCTGCTTGGCGGCGACATTCAGGTGGCGGGCAACATCACGACGTCGGGCAGCAATGCGGTGGCCGGAGTCGGGGGCGCCGCGGGGACGGTGAGTCTCAATGCCACCGACGGCACACCCACCATCCAACTGAGCGGCAACGTCACCGCGCAGGGCGGCACGGGTGTGGGCGGGGCGGGGGCGCTGGTGGCAGCGTCACATTCAACGATCCGACCACGCTCGGCGCGCACGTCACGATCTTGAGCTTCGGCGGCACGGGCACGTCCACCGGTGCGGGTGGCGCCGTGGCGTTTACGGCGGCGGGTCTCGCCACGATCGATTCGGATGCGACTCCGCGCAGCTTGACCATCAATGCCGGGACTTCCACCGCGACTCTGGGCGCCGCGGTGGGCAGCGTGGCCGGACTGGCCAGTGTGACGGTGACCGCCGCCACGACGTATCTGACCACCAGCGTGAGCACCGCCGACGTGGCCGGCAACAACATCAGCATCGCCGGCAACGTAGTGCTGAACAGCAATGTGACGTTGACCACCGACCGCGCAGTCCAGGACGGCGCCGTGGCGATCAGCGGCACGATCAATGCGGACGCGGCGGCCAATCGTCGGCGACTGACCGTGGTGGCCGGCAGTGGCACGATCGACAACGGCAGCGGCGGCGCTTGGGCGCGATCGGCGGCACGCAGGCTTTGGGGGACGTCAGCGTTGCGGGCGGAACGGTGCGGCTCGGCGCGAGCACCACAACGGGTGCCAGCAATCAAGACGGCGGCGCGGTCCTGGTCACGGGCAGTGGCCCGGTATCGGTCGGCGGGACGATTACGACCTCGGGCGGCACGTACCTGGCGGGCAACCCGGGTCGCAATGCGGGATCCGTGACGCTCACCGGCAGCACGGTTTCGGCGGCCGCCATCACGGCCGCGGGCACCAGCGCCACGTCGGGGGTGGCCGCCGGCGGCGCCGGCGGCGCCGTACTGCTCGACGCCACGGCCGGCGGCATGACCCTGGGCGGCAGTGTGACCACGACCGGCGGCAATGGGTTCGGAGGGGGTGCGGGTGGGAATGCCGGAGCCATCACCGTCAGCGACGCGGCCACGCTCACGGCCAACGTGATCCTTTCCGCCGTGGGCGGGACGGGTGGCACGACCGGTGCGGGCGGTCCGATCCAGTTGCTCGGCACGGCGGACGGGAACGTGGCCGCCACGCGCACGCTCACGCTCACGGGCGGGACCGGTGACGTTACGGTCAGTGGGGCGCTGGGCGCCACCAATTCACTGTCGGCCCTGACCATCACCGGCAACGACATCCGCCTCGCCAATCTTGGTGGGGCGGTGCAGGTGTCAGCGGCGCGACGGCCGTGACGGCGGCCACCGCCGGTGCGGACAGCGGGTCGATTACGTTCGCCGGTACGGTCTACAACGCGAATGCGCAGACCTACACGGCGCCGGTCGGCAATACGCTGCTCATGACCGCCGGCGCGCCGACCAGTTTCACCAGCACGGCCGACGCGGTGAGCTTCACCACCGGTACGCTGTGGCTGGCCGACGGCTCGAACCTGGCGGTCACCACGGCGGGTGGCGCGATTTCCGCCACGGGCGGTGTGCGCGGCACGTCGTTCGAGACGGTGACGCTCAACGCCGGCGCGACGACGCTCAGCGTGGGTGCCATCGGCAGCGGGAATGAGATCGCGTCCGTGGCCCTGACCGCCACGACGGCCACGCTCAGCGGCGACATCGTCACCGCTGACGTCGCCGGGAACAACGTCACGATTTCTGGAGCGGTCACGCTCAATAACGCCGTGGGCACGGCGCTCACGATCGACACCGACAACGCGGTCAACGACGGCACGATCACCATCAGCGGCGCGCTGACAGGTACCGCGCGCAGCCTGACCCTCCTCGGCGGCACGATCACGACCGCCGCCATCACCACCAGCGGCGGCGCCAATCAAAACGGCGGCGCGGTCCTGGTCACGGGCAGTGGCCCGGTATCGGTCGGCGGGACGATCACGACCTCGGGCGGCACGTACGCGGCCGGCAATCCGGGTCGCAATGCGGGATCCGTGACGCTCATCGGCAGCACGGTTTCGGCGGCCGCCATCACGGCCGCGGGCACCAGCGCCACGTCGGGTGGCAATCCAGGAGGACAGGGAGGTGCCGTCCTGCTCGATGCGACGGCTGGCGGCATCACGCTGGGCGGTAATCTCACGACGACGGGTGGCAACGGCAATGTGGCGGGCAGTGGTGGCAACGCCGGCAGCGTTACGATCAGCGACGCTACCACGTTGAACGCCAGCGTAGTCGTTTCATCGGTCGGCGGGACGGGTGGCACGACCGGTGCGGGCGGCCCGATCCAGTTGCTCGGCACGGTGGACGGGAATGTGGCCGGCACCCGGTCGCTCGCGCTCGCGGCCGGCACCAGCAATGTTGTTGTGGGCGGGACGATCGGCGGCACGAATTCCTTGTTGTCGCTCACGGCGACGGGCAATGGGATCATGACGGATTCGATCAACACGACCGGCGCACTCAATGCGGCGGGCGGTGCGGTGAGCTTGACCGCCACCGGAACGTTGACGACCGCTGCCATCACTACGGTGGGAGGCACCACGAGCGGCGTGGGTCGGGGTGGCGGCGCGGTCACGCTGCTTGGCGGCGACATTCAGGTGGCGGGCAACATCACGACGTCGGGCAGCAATGCGGTGGCCGGAGTCGGGGGCGCCGCGGGGACGGTGAGTCTCAATGCCACCGACGGCACACCCACCATCCAACTGAGCGGCAACGTCACCGCGCAGGGCGGCACGGGTGTGGGCGGGGCGGGGGGCGCTGGTGGCAGCGTCACATTCAACGATCCGACCACGCTCGGTGGCGCACGTCACGATCTTGAGCTTCGGCGGCACGGGCACGTCCACCGGTGCGGGTGGCGCCGTGGCGTTTACGGCGGCGGGTCTCGCCACGATCGATTCGGATGCGACTCCGCGCAGCTTGACCATCAATGCCGGGACTTCCACCGCGACTCTGGGCGCCGCGGTGGGCAGCGTGGCCGGACTGGCCAGTGTGACGGTGACCGCCGCCACGACGTATCTGACCACCAGCGTGAGCACCGCCGACGTGGCCGGCAACAACATCAGCATCGCCGGCAACGTAGTGCTGAACAGCAATGTGACGTTGACCACCGACCGCGCAGTCCAGGACGGCGCCGTGGCGATCAGCGGCACGATCAATGCGGACGCGGCGGCCAATCGTCGGCGACTGACCGTGGTGGCCGGCAGTGGCACGATCGACAACGGCAGCGGCGGCGCTTGGGCGCGATCGGCGGCACGCAGGCTTTGGGGGACGTCAGCGTTGCGGGCGGAACGGTGCGGCTCGGCGCGAGCACCACAACGGGTGCCAGCAATCAAGACGGCGGCGCGGTCCTGGTCACGGGCAGTGGCCCGGTATCGGTCGGCGGGACGATTACGACTTCGGGCGGCACGTACCTGGCGGGCAACCCGGGTCGCAATGCGGGATCCGTGACGCTCACCGGCAGCACGGTTTCGGCGGCCGCCATCACGGCCGCGGGCACCAGCGCCACGTCGGGTGGCAATCCAGGAGGACAGGGAGGTGCCATCCTTCTCGATGCGACGGCTGGCGGCATCACGCTGGGCGGTAATCTCACGACGACGGGTGGCAACGGCAATGTGGCGGGCAGTGGTGGCAACGCCGGCAGCATTACGATCAGCGACGCTGCCACGTTGAACGCCAGCGTAGTCGTCTCATCTGTCGGCGGGACGGGTGGCACGACCGGTGCGGGCGGTCCGATCCAGTTGCTCGGCACGGCGGACGGGAACGTGGCCGCCACGCGCACGCTCACGCTCACGGGCGGGACCGGTGACGTTACGGTCAGTGGGGCGCTGGGCGCCACCAATTCACTGTCGGCCCTAACCGTCACCGGCAATGACATCAGCTTGGCTGCGATGGGTGGGGCGGGCGCAGGTGTCAGCGGCGCCACGACCGTAACGGCAGCGAACAACGGCGCCGATGGCGGTTCGATCCAGTTGCTCGGCGTGATGCGCACGACCGGCTCGCAGACGTACACAGGGACGGGTACGACGGCGATCGGTGGCGACATTGTCACAGCGAACGCCAGCGTCATGTTCGGCAACGCCGCTACCGTGGGGCAGCCCGTGTCTGTGGACGCTGGTACGGCGACTGCGACCTTCAGCTCAACCCTCGACATCGGCAGCAGTTCTCTGCTGCTTTCGGCGGATGAAATCAGTGTCGGCGGCACTGTCTCTGGGAGTGGAGGCTCGCTGACGCTCCGACCTGGGACGACCGGCGCACAAATGCAGATTGGCAGCGCGACCACCGCTGCAAACCGCCTCGATCTGACTCCGGCGGAACTGGCGTTCATTCAGCCGGGATTCAACAACATCACCTTCGGCCGCGGCGATAGCGCTGCTGCCGTAACGGTCAATGCTGTGGGCCTGGTCAATCCGACCTCGATCCTGGCCGGCTCAAGTGCATTGACCGTAACCGGCGCCGTCTCCTCGAGTGCCAATCTTGCCTTGGTAGTGGGATCCGGAGGAATCGCGATCAATGCTGCGGTGAACTCCTCCTCGCACACTCTCACACTCAATTCCGGCGGGCCGGTAGCCCAGTCGGCACCGATCGTGGCATCCGGTCTGGAATTGCTCGGGGATGCTACGTTTGCGTTGGCGCTCCCGGCCAACGACGTCGACATCCTGGCTGCTGACATCTCGGGCTTCGTGAGTTTCGCCGATGCGGACGATCTGACCGTCGGCATTGTGGGGTCAACCATTGGCGTCACAACCGGCAGTCCTGGTCCCGGTGGGACAGTCACGATCACAGCGTCTGGTTTCCTCACGGTCGACCAGACCATCGATACTTCGACGGGTACCGGCGGAGTGTTGACCGCTACGGGTGTGGTCTTCCATACGGTCCCCGTGTTGGGGGCGGGTGACATCGTACTGAGTGGTCTCAATCACGCTCCCGCTCTTGACCTGGACGACGACGACAGTGCCGGCCAGTCGGGCGGCGATTTCGCCAACAGCTGGACTGAGAATGGCGGACCTGTGGCCGTCGCCGACGCCGATGCGACCCTCGTCGACGTCGACAACGCGAACTTGCAGTCGCTGACCATCACGATCACCAACCCCTTGGACGGGGCCGCGGAGTCGCTCGCCGCCGACACCAGCGGCACGAGCGTCACCGCCAGTTACAACAGTGGCACGGGCGTCCTCACCCTCTCTGGCGTCGACACGCCGGCCCACTATCAACAGGTCCTCCGCACGGTCACCTACGACAACTCTTCGGAGGCTCCGACTCCTGCCGCCCGCACGATCACGTTCGTCGCCAGCGACGGAGTGGCGAACAGCAACGTGGGCACGACGACGTTGGGGATGACAGCCACCAACGACGCGCCGGTGCTGGCCGCAATCGAAGGCACGAGCCTGGCTTACACGGAAAACGACTTGGCGACGGCGATCACGGCCACACTCACGGCCGACGACGTCGATAACACGCACCTGACGGAAGCCACGATCCAGATCACCGGCAACTACCAGAACGGTCAGGACGTGCTGTCGTTCACGGACACCGGCACGATTACCGGGAATTGGAACGCGGCCACGGGCACGTTGACTTTGAGCGGTTCCGACACCGTGGCCAACTACGAGGCCGCATTGCGGGCGGTGAAGTACACGAATACGAGCGAAACTCCCAGCGCGCTGGTGCGCACGGTGAGTTTCACGGTGAGCGATGGCACGGCCAACAGCAGCACGGTCACGCGAGCGATTGCGGTCGCGCCGGTCAACGACGCGCCGCTACTGGACAACAGTGGCGTATTTTCCCTGAGCACGATCACCGAAGACCAGACTTCCAACGCGGGCAATCTGGTGGCTGATATCATTGCCTCGGCGAGTGGCGATCGGATTACCGATGTGGACTCGGGTGCACTCGAAGGCCTCGCCGTCACCGCCCTCAACAGTGGCAACGGCACCTGGCAGTACAGCCTCGATGGCGGCTCGACCTGGAATGCCATCGGTGGAGTGTCGAACAACTCGGCATTGCTGCTGCGGGCTTCCGATCGGCTGCGATTCGTGCCGAACGCCCTGACGGGCACGACTGCGAACTGCACCTTTCGTGCCTGGGATCAAACCAGCGGCACGGCTGGCAGCAAGGTCGACGTGTCCAGTAGTGGTGGCAGCTCGCCGTTCAGCGCGGCCGCGGCCACTGCCTCGATTACGGTCACCGACGTCAACGATGCGCCCACTGTTGGTTTGCCCAGCGGATCGGTCAGCTACGTGGAAAACGCACTTCTTGTCCTGCTCGATGCCGCGGCCACCGTGGTCGATCCGGACTCGGCGAACTTCGCGGGCGGCACGTTGACGGTGTCGCTGGTGACGGGCTACAGCGAGGATCGACTGGGCATTCGCCATCAGGGCAACGGTGCGGGCCAGATCGGGGTTTCGGGCAACCTGGTTTCGTACGGTGGCGTCGTCATCGGATCGTTTGCGGGCGGTGGCAGCGGCACCAATCCGCTCGTGGTCTCGCTCAATGCGAACGCCGACCCGGTGAGCACGCGCGCGCTGGTCGGCAACCTGACTTACTCGAACACCTCCGACCGTCCCATCACAACGGACCGCACCGCGCGCATGGTGCTCACCGACGGGGACGGCGGAACCAGCGCGGCAGTCACCAAGACCATCGTGGTGATCGCAACCAACGATCCGGTGACGCCGGCCAACGACGCGTACGCGGTGGACGAAGGGCAGACGCTGGTGAGTGATCCTCCCGGCGCCGACTGGTGGAACACCGCCTGGACGGCGCGCGGCAGCTGATCTTCGACAATGTTGGGCGCAGCGAAAACCTGGTCGACTTCCCGGTCCTCGTGCAGCTCGACAGTTCGCGGATCGACTATGGCCTGACCCAAAACGACGGCGCCGACCTCCGCTTCGTCGATCGCGACGGCACGCTGCTGCCCCATGAGATCGAAACGTGGAACGCAGCGGGTACGTCGTACGTGTGGGTCAAGGTGCCACAGATCGACGGCAGTTCGGGCACGGATCACATCTGGCTCTACTCCGGCAACGCGACCGCTCCCGACGCGCAGAACGTCGCGGCCGTCTGGAACAGCGGTTACGCCGCCGTGTATCACCTGGACGATACGCTGCAGGACTCCACCGCCAACCTGAACCACGGCACGAACAGCGGGTCGCTGGACGCCCCGGGACGCGTGGCTGACGGGCAGTGGTTGGACGGTGTGGACGACTATGTGGACCTGGGATCGGCCGCGACTGTCGACGACCTGTTTGCGGGTGGGGGAACGGTTTCGGCGTGGATCCGGCCCACGGGCTGGGGTGAGGGTAGTTATGGTCGGATTCTCGACAAGACCGTCGACCACTTCGCCGACGGCGGGTGGGGGTTCGAACTCTATGGCGCGAACCAATCGTTGCGGTTCGAGCAAGGCCATACGGGTGCCGCTCGCGGGGCGTGGTACACACCCAGCGGCTCAACCCAACTTGGCGCGTGGCAACACGTCGTCCTGGTCTATAACAACAGTTCTGTCGCCAACGATCCGGTCATGTACATCAACGGCCGCCTGCAAACGGTCGCTGAAGAGGTTGCGCCGAGCGGCGTCGCCGACTCGGATGCCGCGACAGGTCTGCGGCTGGGTAATTTCGCGCTCGATACGACGCGCACCTTCCTGGGCAACATGGACGAAGTGCGCCTGGCACGCGTCATGCGTTCCGCCGACTGGACTACTGCCGAATATGCCTCCATGACGGACTCGCTGATCACGTACGGTCAGGCGGGTGTGTTGCTGAATGATGCCGACCCGGACGGAGATACCCTGTCGACGACGCTGGTCAGCGGTCCGTCGCATGCCGCTGCCTTCTCGCTGCGCTACGACGGATCGTTCACGTACACCCACGACGGCAGTGAGACCAGCGGGGACAGCTTCACATACCAAGTCAGCGACGGCAAAGGAAGCATGGGCCTGGCCACCGTCTCGATCACGATCAATCCGGTCAACGACAACAGCCCCGTGTTCAGCTCCTCCGCGACCGCACTGCTCGACGAGAACACGACAAGCGTTGTGACGTTGCAGGCAACCGACGCCGATCTTCCGGGACAGACTGTGACGTTCGCCGTTACCGGGGGTGTCGACTCAGCTCGTTTCCACATCGTCGGAGGAAACCGGCTGGAGTTTGTCGCCGGTCCGGATTACGAAGCACCCAGCGACGTCAACTTCGACAACGTCTACGAAATCCAAGTGACCGCAGACGACGGCTATGGATTGTCCACAATACAAGCGTTGGTGGTCACTGTGCGCGACGTGGACGAGTACGACGTGGGCGCGGTGAGCGACAGCGACGCCACAGCCAACGCGGTGGACGAAAACGCGACCGCGGGTACTGCGGTGGGAATCACCGCCGCGGCCATGGATGCCGATGCCACCACCAACGCGATCACCTACAGTCTGCAGAGCAACGACGGCGGACGGTTTGCGATCAACGCGACCAGCGGCGTTGTCAGCGTCGCGGGGGCCATCGACCGGGAAGCGGACGGCCCGAGTCGCAGCATCACGGTCCGCGCGACTTCGGCGGACGGTTCGTCCACCGACCAGGTCTTCACCATCCAGATCCGCGACGTGGACGAGTACGACGTGGGCGCGGTGAGCGACAGCGACGCCACAGCCAACGCGGTGGACGAAAACGCGACCGCGGGTACTGCGGTGGGAATCACCGCCGCGGCCACGGATGCCGATGCCACCTCCAACGCGATCACCTACAGTCTGCAGAACAACGACGGCGGACGGTTTGCGATCAACGCGACCAGCGGCGTTGTCAGCGTCGCGGGGGCCATCGACCGGGAAGCGGACGGCCCGAGTCGCAACATAACCGTACGGGCGACTTCGGCGGACGGTTCGTCCACCGACCAGGTCTTCACCATCCAGGTCCGCGACGTGGACGAGTTCGACGTGGGCGCGGTGAGCGACAACGACCCCACGGTCAACGCGGTGGACGAGAACGCGACCGCGGGTACTGCGGTGGGAATCACCGCCGCGGCCACGGATGCCGATGCCACCACCAATGCGATCACCTACAGTCTGCAGAGCAACGACGGCGGACGGTTTGCGATCAACGCGACCAGCGGCGTTGTCAGCGTCGCGGGGGCCATCGACCGGGAAGCGGACGGCCCGAGTCGCAGCATCACGGTCCGCGCGACTTCGGCGGACGGTTCGTCCACCGACCAGGTCTTCACCATCCAGATCCGCGACGTGGACGAGTACGACGTGGGCGCGGTGAGCGACAGCGACGCCACAGCCAACGCGGTGGACGAAAACGCGACCGCGGGTACTGCGGTGGGAATCACCGCCGCGGCCACGGATGCCGATGCCACCTCCAACGCGATCACCTACAGTCTGCAGAACAACGACGGCGGACGGTTTGCGATCAACGCGACCAGCGGCGTTGTCAGCGTCGCGGGGGCCATCGACCGGGAAGCGGACGGCCCGAGTCGCAACATAACCGTACGGGCGACTTCGGCGGACGGTTCGTCCACCGACCAGGTCTTCACCATCCAGGTCCGCGACGTGGACGAGTTCGACGTGGGCGCGGTGAGCGACAACGACCCCACGGTCAACGCGGTGGACGAGAACGCGACCGCGGGTACTGCGGTGGGAATCACCGCCGCGGCCACGGATGCCGATGCCACCACCAATGCGATCACCTACAGTCTGCAGAACAGCGACGGCGGACGGTTTGCGATCAACGCGACCAGCGGCGTTGTCAGCGTCACGGGGGCCATCGACCGGGAAGCGGACGGCCCGAGTCGCAACATAACCGTACGGGCGACTTCGGTGGACGGTTCGTTTACCGACCAGGTCTTCACCATCCAGGTCCGCGACGTGGACGAGTACGACGTGGGCGCAGTCATCGACAACGACCCCACGGCCAACGCGCTCGGTGAAAACGCCGCCATTGGCACGACGGTCGGAATCACAGGTTTTGCCCAAGACGTCGATGCAACCAACAGCGATGTCACGTTCACGCTCGATGATGATGCCGGCGGCTTGTTCACATTGGATACCAACACGGGCGTGGTGACCGTCGCCGGAGCACTCGACTACGAGACTGCGACCAGCCACACGATCACGATTCGGGCAACCAGCCAGGACGGTTCGATCTCGACACGGTCGTTCACGATCAACCTGATCGACGTCAACGAGTCGGGAATTGGCGCGATCAGCGATACGGACCCGGTCCCGGACTTCGTGCTTGAAAACTCGGCGATTGGGACCAGCGTCGGCTTGACGGCCTGGGCCGTGGATCCGGACGGTACGGACACGGTCAGCTACACGCTCGATGCCCACGCCGGCGGACGATTTGCGATCGATGCCACCACCGGCGTGGTGATGGTCGCCGGTGCCATCGACCGAGAGCTGGCTGCCAGCTATGACATCACGGTTCGGGCCACGAGCAGCGACGGGTCGTTCACGACGCAGGCATTTACCATCGTTCTGGGTGATGTGGACGACTGGGACGTTGGGCCTGTCATCGACGCGGATCTCGTTCTGAACACGGTGGCCGAAGATGCGGAGTTGGGCACGCTGATCGGAATCACGGCCTTGGCCTCCGATGGCGACGTAACCAACAATGTGGTCACGTACTCGCTGGACGACAGCGCTGGCGGTCGGTTTGCGATCGACGCTCATACGGGCCTCATCACGGTCGCCGGAGCACTGGACTTCGAGACGGCTGCGAGTCACGCGATCACCATCCGCGCCACCAGCACCGATGGTTCGTATGCGATCGAGACGTTCACAATCCTGGTGTCCGACCTGCCGGACTGGGGTCCACCTCCACCGGATCCTGATCCAGCGCCGACACCGGACGATCCGCCACCGGACGGTTCGGATGATCCACTTCCGATCGACGACACGCCGAGTCCTGTGGAGCAGCCGGCGCCGGCGCCCGCGCGGGTCGGCGGCTGGAGCACGATCGCGCAGGAGGCGCAGCGATCCGGGGGCACGGCAAGGTTGGTCGACGAGCCGCTCGTGTCGGCCTGGCTCACGGATCACGCCGTACCACTGGCGATCTTCCACAATGTGGCCGGCCAGTGGCACCGCGAGTGGCTGGAGCTTCCGGAGTCCCTGTCACCGGCCGTGGCGGCCGCGGCGAACTCCCTGGGCGTGGATCCGGCATTGCTCTGGAAGAAGCTGGACGCGCTGCTCGATGATAGCCAACTTGACCAGGTTCAACTGAATCTGCGCGTGGGCACGGCGATGGTGGCCGCCTCGGTGCTGTCGGTCGGCTATGTCCTGTGGACGCTGCGCGGCGGGTACCTGGTGGCGAGTCTGCTCGCCCAGTTGCCGGTCTGGGCGCAGTTCGATCCGTTGCCGGTGTTGGAATTCGCGGCCGCTGATAAGAGCCAGAAGCGTGAGGACGATGAGGACGACGACCGCGGCGACGTGCAAGGCGATCGTTCGATCGACGAGCTGCTGAACGGTTTCCGCACACCCGCATCATCCCGAACCTCTTGATCCGAGACAATCATGTTGCCCCTGTTCAGAAATCGAGTTGCTCTGCGGATCGCGGCCGGCCTGGCCATGTTGACGGTCGCGGTACTGTTGATGACGGCCACGCTCGGCATCGGTCCGAACGTGAACCGAGAGGTCTTGCGGCGTCGCAGCGCGCTGTGCGAAACCGTGGCGATCAGCAGTTCGCTGCTGGCCAGCCGCGGGGACTGGAAAGGACTGGAGGAGAATCTGCGGCAAGTGGCGGTCCGGCATTCCGACCTGCTTTCGGCCGCTGTCCGGCGCGGACGGACGGCTCCTGGCGACGGTCGGCGATCATCAGGCCCTGTGGAATCCCGTGACCGCCGGCGTGTCCAGCGAGACGCACATGCACGTTCCGGTGCTGGCCGGCAGTCAGAATTGGGGCTCGGTCGAACTTCGATTTTCCAGTCGGCACGAGTGGCGTCCGAGCGGTTGGTGGCGCAGTCCCCTGGTCCAACAGGCCGTCTTCATCGCACTGGCCAGTTGCGCCGTATTCTATTTCTTCTTGAAGAAGATCCTTCGCCATCTCGATCCCTCGCGAGTGGTTCCTGCCCGGGTGCGTGCGACTCTGGACACGATGGCTTCCGGACTGGTGATCCTGGACGACACCGGGCGAATCGTCCTGGCCAACCGGGCCTTTGCTTCGGTGGTGGGGCGCGAGCCGGACCAATTACAGGGCTCGCAGGCCAATGATCTGCCCTGGTCCGTGCCACCCTCCGGCTTGCCAGCGCAGTTTCCGTGGTCGCGAGTCTTGAGCACCGGTGAGACGCTGACCGGCAGCTTGCTGGAGCTGAAAGTGGGTGATGACCCAACCCATTCTTACATGGTCAACTCGGCACCCATCTCCGGCGACGACGGCAAGTGTCGCGGAGTGCTCGCCAGCTTTGAAGATGTGACGCAGTTGGAGCGGACCCGCGCCGAACTGGAGAACATGCTCGACGAACTCCATCGCTCACGTGACGAAGTGCGGCGAAAGAACGAAGAACTCACGCTGCTGGCGACCCGCGATCCGCTGACCGGCTGCTTCAACCGCCGGTCCTTCTTCGAGACATTTGAGACGCTCTGGGAAACCGCTCACCGCCATCGACTGCCGTTGAGCTGTCTGATGGTCGACATCGACAACTTCAAAGCCATCAACGACAAGTGCGGTCACAGCTGGGGTGACGTCGTATTGCAGAAAGCGGCGCGGGCTCTGACCAACGCGGCACGCACGTGCGACGTCATCTGCCGCTACGGCGGTGAGGAGTTCTGCATCCTCCTGCCACAGATGGACGTGGAACACGCCATGTTGGCGGCTGAGCGCTTTCGGGCCGCCGTGCAGGCGCTGGACTATCCCGACCTGAACGTCACGGTCAGCCTGGGTGTGTCGGCTTTGTCGCTTGGCGCGACGACCCCGCAGGGCCTCATCGACCAGGCGGACAAGAGTCTGTACGTGGCGAAGCAGTACGGCCGGAATCAGGTGGTCCGCTGGGACCAGGTGACTTGCGCCGCGGTCGGCGGAGATGTCGAGATCCCGTATCACGAATTCGCGAACAACGGTCCGCACGCAGAACGCGACTCAAGGCAACTTTGGTCGTCACTGGCCGATCGTCTGCAGCAGATCGCACGGAAGCAGGGCATTGACGAGATTGCGAAAGTCGCCGGTCAACTGAGGTCGTCCGCCAGCGACTCGGATCTGGTCGAAGTTGTTCCGCTCAGCACCGAATTACTCGACCTGTGCCGCTCGATTCAAGACGTGCTGCAGCAGGAGGACGGCCGGGGGAAGAGTCACCACTTGAGTCCGAACTGATCGCCGCCGCTGGCCCGGTCGGTGCCGCCGCGCAGCGGGACGTGCCGCTTGGCCGCCGCCGGCTCGCGTGGTTCTGCGGTGGTTTCTTCCTCCGGCTCCGGCTCTTCGGCCACGGGCACCGGCAGCACGGCCTTCATCGACAAGGCGATGCGCTGGGATTCGGCGTCGAGCGACAGGACTTTGACCTGCACTTCCTGGCCTTCGGCGACCACGCTGCTGACCGTCGGCACGCGCGCGTGGGACAACTCTGAGATGTGAATGAGTCCCTCGATACCCGGCGCCAGTTTGACAAACGCGCCGAATTTCGCAATGCGCGATACGGTTCCCCCGACCACCGAGTCCACGGCGAACTTCTGGTCGATGTGGAGCCACGGATGTTCGAGCAGATCGCGGTGGGACAGACTGATCTTGCCGGTCTGCGGATCGATCTTCTCGATCTTGACGCGAATCTTCTGGCCATCTTTCAGCACTTCGTTGGGATGATTCACGTGATCCCAGCTCAGCTGGCTGACGTGCAGCAGGCCATCCAGGCCACCGATGTCGACGAACGCGCCGAAGTCCAGGATCTTGCGGACGATCCCTTCCTTCACCTGGCCCACTTCCAGGCTCGCCAGCAGCTCATGGCGGGCTTCTTCTTTTTCCCGTTCCAGAACCGCGCGTCGACTGAGCACGAGGTTCTTGCGCCGCGGATTCACTTCCGTGACGATGCACAGCAACTTCTGTTCGAGAAACTCCGCGTAATCCTCCACGCGAAACACCGCAATCTGGCTGGACGGAATGAAGCCGCGCAGGTTGCCGACCTTGCACTCCAGTCCGCCGGTATTGGCCCCCGTGATCCGCGCTTCCACGACGGACCCTTCCGTCAGGTCGGACCAGTCTTCCACGTGCGCGGCCGCACCCGGAATGAGCAGCTCATACAACCCGTCGTCTTCGTGATACCCACGCACGACGACGTCCATTTCCGCGCCCAACTCAGGTGGCTGAGGGAACTGCCGCAGCGAAGCAATCCCCTCGTGATTGCCGCCCAAGGCGAAAAACACGTTGTCCCCGTGGATGCGGACCACCGGTGCCCGATGCCGCGACTCCAACTCCAGGGCCATCGTCGGCTGGGGACTTGTCCCGCTCGACATGATTTCGTCGAGTGACGCGCCCCCCATGGCGGCGGCGAACTCGCGCTCCAGGTCGGCCGACAACGGCTCGCGCACCGAGGGAGGCCGCACGGAGGTCCGAGGCACATCCGGTGGCTCCACTTTGATCGGCCGGTCCGCACCCGCAACGCGCGGTCGGGGCGATTTCGGTGCCTGCGGCGCTTTTTCCCGTCGCGATCCGATCTGAATTCTGCCCCGCGATTCTGGCGACCCGCCGTCATCCTCCGTCGCTTCACGATTCTCCGTCGCTTCACGAGCGCTCGTGCTCGTTCCCAGCTCCGCATCCGCCGACGGCGCCGGCGTGTGCGCCGAGCCAGCGTGCGGTGCCGCCGCCGAGCTCGCATCGACATCCTTCGCCGATGCGTTGGGCAGCGCCACGGAAGCGTCTAGCGCCGAGCCATCTACCGGGGACTCGGACGGGTGGGCCTGGGAAGAGAGTTCCGACTGATCTTGAGGGGACGCCTCGGAGGGTTTCGTGTTCATCTGATCCTAGATCCGGCGACGGTCGACCAATGGCCAGGGAGCCGTCAAGTGTAGCACCGACGAACCCGCAAAGATAGGGTTACCCGGCCCGCCTTGACGGCTCGACATCCCGCTAGTTCGTCCATCATAATTACGAGCTGGCGTATCTACAATTTCCGCTGTCCCCACGAGGTGCGCAGGCGTGTCAAGTTGGGATCCTTTGGCGTATGGACCCGCGTGTGCCGAGCTCCTGCGGCGCGACGTGCCGTCCCCGCTGGGGCCAGGCACTCCCGTCGAGTCCCGCCGGCACGAACTGGCGTCCCTCGATGTCCGGCACATCGTTGCGGAAAATTGCTTGGTCGATCGCGACATGGCCACCGGCTGTCTCGCAGGACTGTGGTTGCTGCACGACTTCCTGGACGAATCCCACGCGATCAGCCAAGGCATTCCCAATCAGTCGGGCAGCTTCTGGCACGGCATCATGCATCGCCGCGAGCGGGACTATTCCAACGCGAAGTACTGGTTCCGCCGCGTCGGCGACCATCCGACGTTTCCACGGCTGTGTCGCGAGGTCCGCGAACTGGCGGGAATCAGTGCGGTCGATAAACGCTGGCGGTTCCTGGCGGAACAGGAGCGGTGGGACCCGTTTGCGTTTGTGGACGCCTGTGAAGCGGCGATCGGCAGCGCCGGCCCGGCAGAGGCGCTCTGCCGTCAAGTGGCACAATGCGAATGGCAGATCTTGTTCGACTACTGCTATCAACGGGCCACCGGCCGAGCGCCTTAAATGTCGCGGAGGATCTCGGCGGCCGCATTTTTTCCGCAGGCACCCATCACTCCGCCGCCCGGATGGCTGGCCGCTCCGCACAAGTACAGGCCCTTGATCGGCGTGCGATGATCGGCCCAGCCGGCGACCGGCCGCATGAAGAAGAGCTGGTGCAGATGCATCGCCCCTTGCATGATGTTGCCCCCCGTGATGCGGAACGTACGCTCGAGATCGACCGGGCTGAGTACTTGTCGGTGTTCCACGATGTCGGGCATGTTCGGTGCGTAGCGCGGCGAGCAGCTGGATGCAGCGATCTGCGAACGATTCCTTGACGTTGTCCCAACTCTTCCCGTCAGACATCGCATAGGGGGCGAATTGCACGAAGATCGACATCAGATGCTTACCGTCCGGCACAATGGATCGATCCACGGCCGACGGCAGTGTGATTTCCAGGACCGGCTCCTGGCTGGGCCGGCCATATTTCGCGTCGTCGTAAGCACGCTCGATATAGTCCAGTGTCGGAGCGATGTGGATCGTCCCTCGATGATGCGGCGCAATGCCGGTCGACGGGGCCGCGGTGAAATTCGGCAGGGCGGAGAGCCCCAGGTTGATCTTGGCGGAGGCCGACGAGTAATCGATGTTGGCGACCGCCTGGCGAAACTCCTGCGGGAGCACCTCCGGTTCGAGCAGTCGCTCAAACGTCCAATGCGCATCGATGCTGGATGCCACGACGGGCGATTCGATCGTCTTGCCGTCGGACAATCCGATCGCCTGGACGCGTCCGTCTTGCGTCAGGATGCGGGTGACTTCCGTTTCGCGGCGGATTTCCACATGGAGCTCGCGGCACGCCGCTTCCAGCGCATCGGCCAGACCACCCATGCCTCCCTGCACATATCCCCACACGCCTCGTGCGCCACCGGCGGTGCCCATCACGTGGTGCAGCAGCACATAGGCGGTGCCGGGGGCGGAAACCGAGGCGAACGCACCGATGATGGCGTCCGTGGCCAGCGTCGCGCGCAGCACTTCCGCCTCGAACCACCGTTCCAAGATGGGGCGTGCGGCACCCGTCAACAATTCGATGGCACTCGGTAACTGGCCCCCCAATTCCCCAGCCGCTTGATACAAGGCCCACATGCGACTCACGTCGCGCATTCGCTTGCCCATGCCGGTGCGACGCAGTTCTTTGGGCAGCGGCAGCGGGTCGGGAGCCGTTTGTGACAGAATCGGCTCCAGCACTTGGGCGACCCGCTCCAGGTCCGCCGTGTAACGCGGATACCGCTCCGCATCGCGCTGACTGAACTTGGCAATCTCGCGGCAAGTGGCCTGTTCGTCCGGACCCATCAAGAGCGAACGGCCGTCGAGCAGCGGGGTGAACGAGGACGGGTCGCGGGGCAAGATCTGCAGCCCGTAGTGCTTGAGCCGCAGATCACGAATAATCTCCGGCAGCAGCAGACTGATGACGTAGGCTGCCGTCGACACGCGGTAGCCTGGCCACAGGGATTCGCTCGAGGCGCACCCGCCCAGGACATGCCTCCGTTCCAACACGCAGACCGACTTGCCTGCCCGCGCCAGATACGCGGCAGCCACCAGGCCGTTGTGTCCGCCTCCAATGACAATGCAATCGTATGCCTTGTGAGCTGCCATCGCACGTGACTCCTCGCAACGTTAGAACGGTGTTCGAACTGCTCACGAGTATCCCCTGTCCTGCGATTTCACTCAACCGCCTCACCGAAAAGCCGTTCTGAGCGGCCGCCGTTGTTGCACAGCGTGGTGGATCCGTGGTATGAGGAAGTCCTTTCGAACTGCCTACCGCGAGGATACCCATGCCCGCTCCCTGCCACCCGCTGGAACCGACGGCGTCCGAGCGGATGCGCGGCCGGCTGCTGGTCCTGGCGGCTGCCGTGCTCTGGAGCACCAGCGGTTTTTTTGCCAAGGCGCCGCTGTTCGACCAGTGGCCGCTGGAACAGCGGGGGATCTTCCTGGCGTTCTGGCGAGCGCTGTTTGCCAGCTTGTTGCTGATCCCCCTGGTCCGGCGACCTCGCTGGCACGTGGGAGTAGTGCCCATGGTCCTGTGCTTTGCCGCCATGAACTACACCTACCTCACGGCGATGACCCGGACCACCGCCGCCAATGCCATCTGGTTGCAGAATGTGGCGCCCGTGTGGGTGTTCCTGGTGGGCGTCTTCCTGTTTGGCGAACACATTCAACGCGGCGACTGGTTGCTCGTCCTGTGTGGTGCGCTGGGAGTCGGATTCATTCTGTTCCATGAAGCGCGGGGCGAGCAGCTTGCGGGCGTCATCTGCGGGCTGTTGAGCGGTGTTTTTTTCGCCGGAGTCGTGCTCTGCGTGCGGCAGTTGCGCGGAGAAGACGCCGCCTGGCTGATCACGCTCAATCTGACCGTCACCGCCGCAGTGCTGCTGCCGATCGTGCTCGTCCAAGGAAGCTGGCCGACCGGCAGGCAGTTCGCCTACTTGACCGCGTTCGGCATGTTACAGTTGGGCCTGCCCTACTTGCTGTTTGCGCGGGGAGTGCGATCGATTTCCGGCCACGAAGCTTCCGGCATCGCGCTGTTGGAACCGATGCTGGTCCCCGTGTGGGTCTTTTTGGCCTGGCACCAGGAACCGAGCTATCAGCCGCCCCGGTGGTGGACCTACGTCGGTGGAACATTGATTCTGTTCGGACTGATATTGCGCTATGCCGGTGCGCGTCGCCCTGGGCGCAGGCGGAACGGCGACCCCGCACGACCTCCGTTCCGCACCGACGAGTCAAATGACCGGACGAATCCGCCGGGTGTCGATTGCAGCTCCCCGCCGACTGATTGATAATGGCGGTCGCGGCCATTCGGGCCGGGCCGGCGCCCTGAACACACCGAGGACACAAGAAGATGAATCACGCATTGGGCATGCCCCGACGTCAGTTCCTGGTCACCACCGGCGCCCTGCTGGGAGCTCCCTACTTCGTCCCTGCCACCGCCCTGGCCTCGCGAGGTCGCCCCGGCGCGAATGATCGCCTGACGGTGGCTCATATCGGTGTGGGCGGAATGGGTGGCGGGCATCTGCAGCGGATGACGGAGTTCCGCGCGGAAGGACGCGTGAACATCGCCGCGGTATGCGATGTCGACGAACGCCAGCTGGCCAATGCCGTGCAGACGGCCGGCCAAGGAGTCACGCCCTATCGTGACTACCGCTACATCTGCCTGCGCGACGACATCGACGCCGTCGTGATCGCCACTCCCGACCACTGGCACGCTGTGCAGACCGTGCATGCCTGCGAGACGGGAAAGCACGTCTACGTGGAGAAGCCGTCCTCTGTCACGGTGCAGGAAGGCCGGGCCATGGTCACCGCGGCACGGGACCACGGCCGCAAGGTCCAGGTGGGTGCTCAAGGAAGGACCGGCTGGGGCGCCTATTACACGTGCCGCGCTATCCGCAATGGAATCGTGGGCAAGGTGGACAAGGTTACCTGTTGGCACTACGCCAATCCGGTGGGCGGCGACCAGCCGGACTCTGCGCCGCCGGCGGAACTCGATTGGGACATGTGGCTGGGCCCCATGCGCGGCCGTGCGTACAATCCGGCGTACTGCCCCGGCACGTTCCGCTGGTTTCTGGAATCCGGCGGAGGACAGATCCGCGATCGCGGCGCGCATCAGTTCAGCACGATTCTGTGGTGCATGAATGCCGATGGTCCACGCTCATTTACCGTCGAAGCCAAGGGGACGCCGCCGACTCACGGCCTGTGGGATTGTCCGGTCGACATGGAGGCGACGTTTCATTTCCGGGATCCCCAATGGACGCTCGTGTGGGGTCAGCCGGGCGACAAGTTGGGTCAGCTCGAATTCGGCAACGTGTTCTGGGGTCAGGATGGGCGGAAACTGATTCTCGAGTGGGAGGGTGCGTATAAGCCCGCCGAGCCGGACGCCGTGAACTTCCAGGTTCCACCGGGTGGCGTGGAACCCTATCGCACCAACGAGTACCCCGATCCGGCGGATTTCAACAAGAACCACATGGCCGATTGGTTCAAGGCGATTCGTGAACCGGACTATCTCCCGGCGGTGGATATCGAAATCGCACACCGGACGGCTACGCTCTGTATCCTGGCCAATCTGTCGTACATGCTCGGCCGCAAACTCGAATGGGATGCCGAGAAAGAACAGGTCGTAGGTGACGAGCAGGCCAATCGCTTGCTCGCTCAACCTCAGCGATACCCCTATCATTTGTAAGCGTACGGAACATTGGTTTGGGCATGAGACATTGGCAGTGCGCCGCGTTTGCAGCGATTCTGATCGGCTGCTGGATCGACTCCTCGTGTGCGAGCCGAGGCGGCGACTGGCCGACATTTGCCCACGACGGCTGGCGCAGCGCCGCGACCGAGGAATCCCTGGCTCTGCCGCTTGTCGAACGGTGGGTCTACACCGCACCCCATCCGCCGGCTCCGGCCTGGCCGGCTCCCGCCAAGTCCGACTACTGGCACTACAAGGAGGATCTGCAGCCGCGCGAAACGTACGACCACGCGTTCCAGGCCGTGGTGTCCGGCGGTCGACTGTTCTTCGGCTCGTCGGCCGATGACCAGATTGTGTGCCTCGATGCCGCCACGGGCCAACTCCGCTGGTCGCAGTTCACCGAAGGACCAGTGCGTCTGGCGCCCACCATTGCGGAAGGCAAGCTGCTGGTGGGATCGGACGACGGGTGCGTGTACTGTCTCTCCGCGACCGACGGCCGATTGCATTGGAAGACGCGTGTTGGGCCTGCCGACAGTCGCTGCATCGGAAATGGTCGAGTCATTTCCCGCTGGCCCGTGCGGTCGGGTGTGCTGATACGTGATGGTATCGCGTATTGTGCCGCGGGGATGTTTCCGCAGAGTGAGGGCGCCTGGTTGGTCGGTCTCGACATGGCCAACGGCGCATCGGTGCTGCGGCAGCCGATCGAACAGTCGACACAGGGTTATATGCTGCTCACCGACCAACAGCTGTTGTTTCCCTCCGGCCGCTCGTCCCCCAGCGCCTACGAACGCGCCACGGGGAAATTGCTGGGCGGTATCGCCGGTTCGGGCGGCGCATACTGCGTCGTCACGGAAGACCTGGTGGTCGCCGGACGCGGCGATACGACTGGCGAGCTTGGTCTGATCGAGCCCACGACAAGAGAACAATTGCTGACGTTTGACGGTCTGCATATCATCGCGCACGACAACCTGCTGTTCGTGCAGAACCGCACGACACTCTCGGCGCTCGATCGTGGCAAGTTCCTGCCGTTGGCCAAACGGCATGGAGCCGCCCGCCGAAAGTTGGCGGACCTGGAGAATCGCCAGGATCTGGCAGCCAAGACCGAAGCGGCGGGATGGAAGCTGCAACTCGGGCAACTCAAGTCCGAGATGAACTCGTGCTGGGCGTGGCGCACTCCCTGCGAACTCGTCGAATCGCTGATCCTGGCCGGGCCGACGCTGTTTGTCGGCGGCAACGGACAGGTGGCGGCCTATAGCGCCGAGAGTGGCCAACCGCTCTGGAACGGCTCGTTGCAGGGACGCGCCTGTGGACTTGCCGTTGCCGACGGACAACTTATTGTCAGTACGGATCTGGGGAGTATCCACTGCTTTGAGCCTCTGAGCGGATCAGCCACAGGACCGGCGAACGGTCCGAAGGCGTCGACAAGCAACACCGCATCCTTCCAGCCACCGCTCCCACCGGCGAACGACCGATCGCCGCAGCTGGATGACCTGGCGAAGTCGCTGCTCGAGGCGTCGGGCGTCGAGCAGGGCTTTGGCCTGTTGCTCGGGGCCGGCCATGCGGAGCTGGCGGAGGCTCTCGCGGCGAATTCGCGGCTGCAACTGGCGGTAGCCGACAACGACGCGCCGGCGATGGACGCCGCCCGCCGGGCACTGTCGCAGAGTCGGCTCTATGGCGTGCGCGTCGCCGCTCAGCAGGTCGACCTGACTCGGCTGCCCTACCCGCCATATTTCGCCAACGTAGTGGTTGTCGATCCGCACACGCTGCAACCGGACGCGGCCACGCTACGGCAGATCCGACGCGTGCTGCGGCCCGCCGGCGGCACCGCCTGGATCGGCGGCTTCGCCGCGCAGGAGGAGTCCAGCTTGCAGGCCTGGCAAGCGGCGTGGGCCGGCGCGGGCTGGGATGTACAGACCACGTTGATCGGCGACGTGTCGTGGCTGCGCATCACGCGCGGGCCCTTGGCCGGCGCGGGGGAATGGACCCACGGGTTGGCAGATCCCGCCAATACGGCCTGCACGATGGATCAGCGGGTGCACGGGCCGCTGCGCATACAATGGTATGGCCACCCCGGCCCCCGACTGATGGCCGATCGGCATCATCGCAACGTCCCGCCGCTCTTCAAAGACGGGCGTCTGTTTGTGCCGGGCGAGAACCTGGTGATCGCCGTCGACGCCTACAACGGCACCAACCTGTGGATGCGCGAGATTCCCGGCTCCCTGCGGCTGGGGGCGTTCCTCGATTGCAGCAACTATGTGGTCGACTCACGGTCCTTGTACGTGGCCGCGGGCGACGCCTGCCACATCCTGGATGTGGCGACCGGCGAGCCGGCCCACCCACTGTCGATTCCGCAGCTAACACCCGACCAACCGCGGCACTGGGGCTATCTCGCGCGGGTCGATGACCTGCTCGTCGGCAGTGCCCGCAAGCCGGATGCCGCTTATTCGCGGCAGAGCCGGGCCGACGACGACTTGCTCTGGTACGACAACATGTCGATGGTCACGAGCGACTACTTGTTTGCGCTCGGCACGCAGGACCGCGATGTACGCTGGACCTACCAGTCCGGGGTGATCGTGAACACGACCATCACGATTGGGGGCGGCCGCGTTTACTTCCTCGAGAATCACACACCGCAGGCCCTGCAGAACCCGTTGGGCCGGATGCCGATGAGCACCTTCTTGGACGGCCCCAACTTTCTCGTGGCACTCGACCTGCACTCCGGCCAGACGCTCTGGAAACGACCCTTCAGCCTGGAGAATTGCCGGCACATCATCTACGCTAATTACGCACAGGATCGGTTGCTTGTCAGCGGCAACCGATACATCGAGCGCAAGCTGTGGTACTTCTACGAGGTGGTCGACGCCGGCGACGGCCAGACGGTGTGGACCGCTTCGCACAACTCCGGATACGACGTGGGCGGAGACCACGGCGAGCAGAATCGGCATCCCACGATCGTCGGCGACACGGTCTACGGTCATCCGCTGGCGTATGACTTGCACACGGGTCAGCAACGCGAGGGATGGACCTTCGATCGTCTGGGTCACGGTTGCGGCAATGTCTCGGCGTCGGCCAACTGCATTTTCTGGCGCGGCGGAAATCCGTGGCAGTGGGATTTGCAGTCCGACCGAAAGCCGCAGCGGATCAACAACGTCACGCGGCCAGGTTGCTTCATCAACATGGTGCCCGCCGGTGGCCTGCTGTTGATCCCCGAGGCCAGCTCCGGCTGCACCTGCCAATTCCCTCTGCAAACATCGCTGGCCTACGTGCCGGAAGAGGCGGAGTGAGCGGCAGCACGCGAGCGGCGTTCTCACGGCACATGCGGGCGCAGGACCACCGAGCCAGCTGGCAGGGACCTGATTCACTGACCTTGGGCATCGCGGTGAAGCCCACGTTCAGCCCGTAGCCGTTGATCAGTCCGTGGAATGCAAGACGCGATTGGGCCGGGCGAGTCGTCTGCGCGTGAATGAAGGCCCGCGGCACAACCGTCCCGGTAGCATAACCGTCCCGCAACGCTGTGAAGTAATTGTTGGCTGCGAAACACAGCGTCCATGGTGTGGCCACGGTCATCAAACCGTGAGAAGACCGCGTGAACCCCCAATCTTTAACGCGATTGGCCACAAGGAATCCTCTGGAGATCTCGGAGTTGTGCAGTACTCGATTTGATCCATGTTGGCCGAAGGCCAAAATCACCGTAGCCTGGGGCAACGCCCAGGAACACCGATCATCGGTTCCGTCTTGGCCGAAGGCCAAGCTCATCGTAGCCTGGGGCAACGCCCAGGAACACCGATCATCGGTTCCGTCTTGGCCGAAGGCCAAGCTCATCGTAGCCTGGGGCAACGCCCCAGGAATGGGAGCACAACGGGGTGTTTGGCCGAACGCCATATTCACACGTGGGAGCCCAGGCCACAGGTGAGTTTGGCCTTCAGCCAAACGTGTTCTATGGCTTCGATTTCCTGGGGCGTTGCCCCAGGCTACGGTGATTATGGCCTTCGGCCAACTGCCATGCTCGATCATTCTTCTGGGGCGTTGCCCCAGGCTACGGTGAGCCGCAACAAATGCTTCACAGCGTTGACCCTCCCGGTTGTACAGGAGCAAGCGAGACGCTCGCTCTACGAAGTGCCGTCGCCCACGTGCGTGATGACGTGGCGGGCGAACTGGAGCGCGGCGGTGGGGCACGCGGCCACACACTCGGCGGCCACTTTGGTCAGCGCTTCGTGCATCTCGCCTTCGAACGGAACCTGCAACTGCACATCGAATCCGCGGCCGACGAAGGTCAGGCCGAGCGGTTCCTGAGCAGCCGCGGCGATCTTGACGCAAAGTTCGCATTTGATGCATTTGCCGGGTTCGAACACGACGGACGAATGGCGGCCGATCACTTCGTACGGCCGCCGCTGTCCTTCGAAGCGTGCGGAATCGGCCTGGTACATGATGGCGTACCGTTCCAGTTTGCAGCTCCCATGAGCGACGCACCCGCACGCCAGGCAGCGACTCGATTGTTCGGCCGCTGCACCGCCCGTGTAACTCTCGCCCGCAGCCGGCGTGCTGCAGCTGGCCGAGTTGGCCCCTTCCAGGAACTCCTGCATTTCCTCCGACGTCAATTTGTGCATGCGCGAGGAGAACGGCCGAGCCGGGCCACGCACGGCCCGATCCGATACATACTGGTCGATCGTTTGAGCGACTTCTTTGCCATCTGCCGTGCTGCGGACCACCAGCGCCTTGCGCCGAAAGATATTGCCGGCCGCAAATACTCCCGGCCGCTCGGTCTGATACGTCTCCCGGTTGACCTCGATGCCGCGTCGTGCCGCGGTGAGTCCCCACGCGGCAATCTGTGCGGGTTCCACGGCACCGCAGGCGAGCAACACGGCATCATGCTCTTCGCACAGGGCGTCCAAGGCGGCCTTGTCCGATACGTCGGTGTTCCAGCGCGTGTCGATGCCGACGCGCACGATCTGCGCGATCTCCGCATCCAGCACGTCCTGGGGAAGTTCTTCCGGTGTTGGTTCGTACCGGAGTCGTCCGCCGGCGCGGGGCTCCTTGTCGATCAACAGGCACGCATGCCCCCGTTGTCGCAGGTAGTACGCCGCCGCCAGGCCGGTTGGCCCGGCGCCGACGATCGCCACGCGTTTTCCGGTGTCGGGCAGGCACTGCGGAAGATAGGGAGCGTCGCTGGCCAGGTCCGCGTCGGCCACAAACCGCTTCAGCTCGCAGACCGCCACGGGGTGGTCGGCGCCGGTGCGTCGGCAGCCTTTCTCGCACGGCTTGGGACACACGCGTCCCAGCACCGCTGGCAGGGGAATATCCTGCTTGATCGTGGCGATGGCCTCGCGCACGTTCTGCGCGCCAATCTGCCGCAACATGAGCGGAATATCCATGTGCGCCGGGCAGGCAAAGTAGCAGGGCGCCAAGCAGTCGCCGACGTGATCGCTCAGCAGCAGTTCCAACGCGATGCGCCGCATATGGCCCACTTCCTGCGTCGCGTTGTCCACTTGCATACCTTCCACCACTCGCGTGGCACAGGCGGGCACGTACTGACCGGTCTGCCGGTTCCGCACCACGCACACCAGGCACGACGTCGAGGGATCATAACCCTTGAGGAAGCACAGCGTGGGAATCTCGATACCGAGTTTCTCCGCGGCATCCAGAATGGTCGAGCCGGCGGGGACTTCCACAGCCTGATCATCGATCGTCATGTTCGGCATATTGGGGCGTCCGCAAGTCGGGTTCAGGAAACTACTTCCACGGCGTGCTCCGGGCACACTTGCCGGCACGTGTCGCAGCGTGTGCAGAGGTCGGCGTTCACGCGATGTAAGCGGTACGGCGTCATGGGGATCGCATCGACGGGACAATGTTGCGCACAGCGTACAGCCGATGCACGACCGGTTGATCTCGTAGCGAATCAGCGCCACGCATCTTCCCGCGGGGCACTTCCCCTGCAGATGGGCTTCATATTCAGGGCGGAAGTACTTGAGCGTGGACAGCACCGGATTGGGTGCCGTCTTGCCCAGTCCGCAGATACTGCCCGCCGCGACGCTGCGCGCCAGTTGCTCGAGTTCCTCGAGGTCGCCCTTCTTGCCGCGGCCCGTGCACATGCGATCCATGATCTCCAGCATGCGTTTGGTGCCGATCCGGCAGAACGTGCACTTGCCACAGGACTGGTCCTGCGTGAACCGCAGAAAATAGCGCGCGATGTCGACCATGCAGTCCGTGTTGTCGAGCACGACCAGTCCGCCGCTGCCCATGATGGCCCCGACGTTCACCAGCGCCTCATAGTCCACCGGCGTATCGGCCAACTCGGCGGGGACGCAGCCTCCGGAAGGGCCTCCCACCTGCACGGCCTTGAACTGTCGGCCCGGCAACACGCCGCCACCAATGTCCTCGACGATCTGCCGCAGCGTGACGCCCATCGAGACTTCGATCAGTCCGCCGCGCTGCACCTTGCCGGCCAGCGCGAACACTTTGGTGCCTTTGCTCGAGCCGGTCCCCAGCTTCGCAAACTCGTCGCCGCCATGCCGAAAGATCCACGGCAGGCAGGCGAGCGTTTCCACATTGTTGATCAGTGTGGGGCGGTCCCACAGCCCGCATTCCACCGGATAGGGTGGACGCAGCGTGGGCGTGCCGCGATGCCCTTCGATCGAGTTGATCAGCGCCGTCTCCTCGCCACAGATGAACGCGCCGGCCCCTTCCATGACGCGCAGCGTCAAGTGCAGGTCGCTGCCCAAGATGCCGCGGCCCACGAACCCATGTTTCTCGCACCGCGCGATCGCTTCGCGAATCCGCTTGACCGCCAGCGGATACTCGGCACGGATGTAGAAGATGGCCTCCCGGGCACCGATCGCACGGGCGGCAATCGCCATCCCCTCGATGACGCGGTACGGGAACGACTCGAGCAGCATGCGATCCATGAACGCGCCGGGGTCGCCTTCGTCGCCATTGCAGATGACGTATTTTATCTCGCTGGGCGCTTCCCGCGCCTTCTGCCACTTGACGTGTGTCGGGAACCCGCCGCCGCCACGCCCGCGCAGACCGCTGCGGCGCACTTCATCGACGATCTGGGGCGGGTCGTATTCGCTCAAACAGCGGCGCAGCGCCACGAAGCCGTCGTGCCGCAAGTACTCGTCCAGGTCCAACGGATCCAGATCGCCGCAGAATTCCGTGGCAATGTGCTTCTGAGGACCGAGGAACGAGCAGACCGCCTGTTCGCGGATGTCCAACGCGTGGGCGACCACGGGGTCCTCTTCTTCGTTGGAATGGAATTCGTCCAGCCAGCGTGACAGCCGGTAGCTCAGTCGCCGCACGATGCCGCGCGGGCGAAAGTGCCGCAGCACGATATTGCGGACGTCCTGCGGCTGCACGTGCGCGTAGAACGTGGAATCCCCGGTCGGCGTGACCAGTTGCATCAGGGGCGTCTGGTGACACATGCCGATGCATCCCACGCGTTTGACATCGGCCGGCGCCCCCGACTGGTGCAGGACCGACAGGATCTCGTCATGAACGTGGCCGCTGCCCTGCGCCTGGCAGCACGAGCCAAGTCCGATGCGGATCTCCCCGTGATATCCGGGCTGGGAATTGGCTGCGGCGGGAGGCACCCGACGTGGCTGCCTGCCCGCTCGCAACGAATCCCCGATCACGCGTGCCACGCTGCGGGGTGTGACCCGCCCGTACGTGGCGTCATCGATTTGAATCACAGGGGCGAGCGTGCAGCAGCCCAGGCACGCCACCGATTGCACCGTGAACTCACCCGCCGCGTCCGTGTCCTGCCCGGGCTGCAGTCCCAAGTGCAACGCCACGGCATCCTGCACCAACTCGGACCCCTTCACGTGGCAGGCGGTTCCCTGGCAGACGTGAATCATGTGTCTGCCAATCGGCCGATGACGGAAGTGCGTGTAGAAAGTCGAGACGCCCGTGATGTCGGCCGGCGTGATGTCGGTCAGTTCGCACACGCGCCGCAGGGCGGTTTGCGGCAAGTAGCGATAGTGGTGCTGAATTGCCTGCAGAATCGGGATCACCGCCTCGCGGCGCGTGCCACACTGCGCGACAATCTGTTCAATACAACTGAGGTCAAGTTCGGATATGATCATGCGTACGTTGGTATCGTTTTGCTTCTCGTGTTCACGTCGTTCATTTCGCGCCGATGCAGAACAGATGGTCCTGTCCGCGGATGTAGATGCAGCCGGGCAGGAAGGCGGGGCTGGATCGCACGGGCTCGCCCATATCGCATTCGGCGATGCGTTGGCAGGCGTCCGCCTGCGGTTGGATAATCCAGGCTTTGCCCTCTTCCGAGAACAGGTAGACGTAATCACCCACCTGGCTCGGTGAGGAGGAGACTTCCTGCTCGAGGTCTTCTTCCCACAGAGGTTCGCGTTCCTCGACGCGCTCGCCCCCCTCGGCACCCGCCTCCGCCGGTTTCGCATCGAAGCCGGCCAGCAGACCGTGGGCCAACAGCAAGACGTACTTGTCCGTGACCAACGGGCTGCAGACATCCGGGACATCGGTTTCCGTGGTCCATTGGACGTGCGTTTTCGTGACATCTCCGGTGCCGTCCGCTCGCACCGCAGCCAGGCCACTGGCGTCATTGGCAGCATACACCACGCCCTGGGCGAACACCGGCGAGGGCCCGACTTCGCCCCCCAGGACTTTGGCCCGCCAGATCTCGCTGCCGTCGGTCGCCGAATAGGCAATCAGCCACGGATTCGCGCACGTGATGACCAGCCACTTGCCGCCGTGCTCCACGACAATCGGCGAAGACCAGCTGGTGGGAACCGCCCGTTTCACTTCCCACGCCACTTCGCCCGTCGCGCCGCGGAGTGCCATCAGTCTCGACAACGCATCTTCCTCCAGGCCCTGATCGAATTGCACAATCAACAGATCGTTGTAGGTCGCCAACGAACTGGCGTGGCCGTAGGCGTTCTTCGCAAATCCCATGTTCTTGCGCCAGAGCTGCTGGCCTGCCAGGCTCCAGGCCGCCACGTCGCCTGTGGCGAAGATGGCGTACGCCCGCACGCCGTCCGTGGCCATCGTCGGCGCGGCGTAGCCGGTGGATTCCGAGACTTCCAACTCTCCGGACTCCGGTTTCGTCGGCGGCAGGTCGCCGCGCCACAGCAGATTTCCGCTGCCGGCCTCGAAACAGAATACCGCTTGTTCGTCGACCGTGGCGCCGGACAGGAACACGCGATTCTCCCAGACCACCGGTGAGTTGTGCCCGGGCAGCGGCACCGCTGCCTTCCAGACAATGCCCGCGTTGTCCGGCACGCTCCACTGCTGGGGAATGTCCGAGTATCGAGATACGCCCGCACCCAGGGGGCCACGAAAGCGCGGCCACTGCTGCAGGTAGGCGTCGTACGCGGGCAGCTCGGCGACAGGCGGTGATGCCATATCGGGACGAGGATCGGGCTCAGGCTGTCCTTTCGACTCGGGTTCCGGCGCCGGATGCGCCGGCGAATCGCCGGGAGTCACGCTCGCCGACGCCGGAGCGACGGTTGGGGCCGGCGGCACGGCGGCCACCTGATCCTCCGATTCCGGCAGGATCGGCTGCGAGCACAGCGTGATCCCGCACAACACGGCCGCGACAATCGTCATCACACTGACCGCGGCCCACTTGCCGTACCGTTGGCTGGTCGACTCGGCGTCGATCTCGGAATTCACCGGGGGCGGAAGGTACGCCTGTCGGCGGAGTGAACATGCCCACCGCGCGGCGATCAAAGTCAGGACGACTCCGCCCAACAGCATGTACATGCCTTGGGACAGAAACCGACGATTGCGGAAATAGGAGTCCCGCAAGTGGAGATCCAGCGCGCGCACCGATTGCTGGATCTGTTCATCGCCCGGCTGATCTTTCAGCTGCTGTTTGAGCTGCAGGTATTCCGGTGAATCGAAGAGTTCGTACTTGCCGCGACCGACGAAATCGAGGGTCATCAGGAGACTGACGATCAGCGAAAAGACGGCGGCGACGACCGCGGTCCCTGCCAGCGCGGGATAACGGACGGGGATCTTCATGCCGACGTCTCCTCCACCATCTCGGAAACGTCGTCGATTAGTCCGAGCCGCACCAGTTCGACCGGACAGGACTTGAAACAGCGTCCGCACGACACGCACCCGGTCTGCTGGGGATGATAGTCCGTGCGACGCCGTGCAAAGAAAGAGACACCAACTTGATGCTCAGCACCAATCCGGCCCAAGCTCCCAGCCAACCGCCGATCCGCACGAATCGCTGCTGCCAGTCGAGTGCCTCACCATACAATTTCGACAGTGGTTGCCCGGTGTTACGGAATGCGTCGCTGGCATCGGTCGTATCTGTGGCCAGTCCCCGTTCCTCCAACTGCACCTGTTCGGCCAGTCGCACCGTGGGATGGAATCGAGACAGGGGGACGGCCCAGGTGGTTCCCAGCCAGGCCAGCGCGCCAATGACCAGCGGCGCGGCGGCCAGAATCCACATCAGCTGCCGCTTGCCCTTCAGTCGCTGTTCCGTCGACTGCGCCATCGTCGGCGGGTGAATTGCCCCGTACGGGCACGCCTCCTCACACAGTCGACACTGGATACACTCGCCAGGCACGATCCGCAAATGCCATTTCGCGACGCGCGACAAGAGTCCCAGGACGGCCCCATACGGGCAGAGGTAACGGCAATATGGCCGGCCGACAAGCACCGACACAATCAGCACGCAGCTGCCAAAGACCAGCATGTTGGCGTTGCCGCCCAGTCGAAAGAACGCCACAAACGGATCGTAACGGCAGATGATGAACGCCGTACCGGTCGCGGCGAAGATGACGGCCGCCCCCAGGTAGAAAAAGGGGAGCAGTCCCAGGGCCTGATCCAGCCATCGCGGTACCTTCAGCGAACGAATCGCCAGCAACTCTTGCGCGGCGCCGAAGGGGCAGACGCTGGCACAGAACGTGCGCCCGAAGAAGATCGTGAACAGCAGCGGCAGCAGGAAGAACGTCGCCACGCTCACCGGTATCAGGTAACTCGCATCTGCCAGGGCGAGCGTCACATTCTGCAGGGACCCGACCGAGCAAATGCATCCGTCACGGATGAAACCAAACCAGATCAGGCAGGCAACCGATAGCGCGAGCAGATATCGACGCGAGCGATTTACCAGTGCGAACCAGGACGACAGGATCAGGGCCACGCCCAACAGCACGACGTCCACCAGTTGCCAGTACGTCGCGTCGGTGTGCGGCACCTGGGTGGTCGGAATCGCGTGGTTGGAAAACGAGGGTGTGGGAATGAGTTCCCCCTGCACCTGGGTCGCCAGCAGCGCGACCACAACCCACACCGATAGGGTCCCCGCGAGCTTCTTCATGGCTGGTACACCTGGTCAAGCAGTTCGCGGGCCGGCAGATTGGCGGGATCACTGGCCCTCTGCCGAATCAAGCCCAGTGCCTGTCGTTTGACGCGGTACGGTGTCTCCATCGGGATGCGGTCAAAGGCGCGACTTGGACAGGACACCGCGATCGCGCACTCGTTGCAGTCCACGCAGCGGTCGTGCATGACCTGGAGGTATAGCGACCCGTTCATCAAGGCACAGCCCTTGACGCACAAACCGCAGCCGATGCACAGGGCCACGTCGATCGTGTATTCGTAGAACCGCTGCCCCGCTTTCTCTTCGATGAGCTGCCGCACGATCGCGCCGGTCGGACAGAGCTGGTTCTCGGCCGCCGTGTCGACATGCTGGTATCCCGTGGCGAGGTAACCGGTGCAGATGTCGCAGTAACCGCACATCTCGAAACACTGCACACACTTGACGGCCGATTCATCGAGCACGCATTTGGTGGCGCAGTTGCCACAGCCAATACACTTGTCGGGGTCGATCTGCCACCGCGTTTCCGCAGCCCGACCGCTGCGTCCGGCCAGAAATCCCACGCCGGTGCCGAGCGTCAGCACGCCGGTCACGCGCACCGAATCCAGCAGAAAACGACGTCGATCGACCGTGGGTTCGGCAGACATCAGTCACGCTCCTTCTGGCGACGTTGCGCACGTGCGACGGCGGCCCGGGACAATTCGCAGAGAGCCAGCTCCTGGCACGATGCGCACGCCAACGACGGCTGCGCGCACCCGCTCAGCTGCCCGCGGCAGACGAGCGTCCCCGCCGCCGCCGCCAGGCTGCCCAGCAGCACGTGGCGGGCACAGCTCGCCAGCCACGCTCGGCGGTCCACACTCGGGCGTTCATCCGGTGTCATGTTCGTTCCTCCGCCGGCTGTTTCGGATAGAACACGCGGACCGTGCGCTGCCGCGTGTCGAGCACGCAGATGGAACCGTCGCGGGCGGCCGCGACGTCGAACACGCGCTCGGCCTGATCGCCACGCGCATCGACCAACGCCGACGCGCTCACCCCCAATTCACTCGGTCCGGCGACAGCCCGCTGGAACTCACCGGCGTCGGAGTACACTTTGACGCGGGGAACACCCTTTTCCGACGTGATGAATCGTCCGTCCGGCATGATCGCCAAATGGGCCGGATTGCAGCAGCCAAAGAAATCGCCGAGTCCTGCGCCCGCGCGTCCCCACATGCCCTGGAGCTCACCCGAGAACGAATAGGACTCGATCCGCCGCATGCCGGGATTGACCACCCAGAGCACCTCGTCCGACCCGGCCACCAGATCGAAATGCGCGCTTGGAATAATGAACCCGGGCATCTTGCGATCGGGGTCGGCGGCGCCCATCCGGCCGATCTCGCGTCCCTCCCGATCAAAACTCAACACGACACGCTGGCCGGCATCCGCCACGAATATGTGGTGCGGCGCCACGGCAATGGCCGTGATCACGGACTTGTCGCCCAAGTCGGGCCATTGGTTAATCGGCTCCCCGGTGGCACGGAACACCGACACGTGGCGACCACTTCCCACGTAGACGCGTTCCGGAGTCCCCTGTGGGCCATCCTCCACGGCCAGGCAGGTGGGAGCCTGCTCCAACGCGATCGTTCCGAGCAACTGGCCATCCGGGTGGAACCGCAGCACCGCGCGATCGCCGGCCACGAAAATCGATCCGTCCGCCGCGACCGCCAGCGCGTGAGGTTCCTGCATCGTCGTGTCAAAGTGCAACCGCTCCGCATACCCGATCAGGGCCGGCGGAATGTTCACTTGCTCGTCCAGTTCCAGCTGGAATCGTTGGGGAACTGCGGCATTCCGTTCGCCCCACGTATCGATACGGGCCACCGCATAGGCACCGACTGCCAAGGCCACGATCAACACCACCGTGGCGACCGCACCGCCGATCTTGGCAACGGTTACTCCGGTCGACGACACCTCCACCGGCGTACGCAGGGTATTCTGAGTGTCTGCCATAATGATCCGATTACTCCTTCGTTGCGGCGAGGTTCAGGCAAGTCATCCGCGTCATGTCCCGTACGATCAAACGCCCTCCGGCCAAGGCCATGGGCCCCCAGGCGTCACGTCCGTCGTCAAACACCTGGCAGTGCGCCAAGGGGCGATAGGCCGTGGAACTGGCCTCGGCCATCACCAGTTCTCCTTCGTTGCTCATGGCGAGAAGGATGTCGCCGGCCAGCAAGTACGGACCGTGACCGAACCGGTCCTTGCCGCTGTTCCAGATTTCGTTCCCGGTCTGGTCCAGACAGACCAATCGTCCGCCCCCTTGCTTGCGGACGCCGAACAGGTGCCCGTCATGGAAGATCGGAGTCTGTTGTTCCGAATTGAATTGTTTGGGTGCCAGCTCACTCAGCCGCTGAACCTGCACGCCGTCGGCGGCGGGCAGCAGTTGCAGCAGGAGACTGCCGACCTTGTTTCCGTATCCACTGCTCAGAAAGATCTTGCCTTCGGGCAGGATCACCGGTGAGGGAGAAGTCGCAAACTGCTCGAACCACTCGGTGGACTCCCACAGCTGCGTGCCGTCTTCGGCGGCAACCCCTACCACCGCGCTGCTCGCACAGTAAACATACATGCGCCGTCCCAAGTACTCCATCGGCACAATCGACGCGTGCGTCATCGCGCGGCGACGCGGGTTGGGAGTCTGCCACAACGGCTTCCCGGTCTGGATGTCGATGGCGACCAACAGGGCTTTTGGTCCGGCTGGGGCGAGTATTAATCGGCCGTTGTCGATCAGTGGACATTGGCCGGCGTACCACCGCGGAACTTCCGTCCCGAATTCGAGTACGAGGTCGATCAGCCAGCGGCAGGCGCCGGTGGTCGCATCCCAACACGCCACGTGACACTGGGGGCCAATCGTAATCACCGCGTCCTGGACGACGGCTGGCACCGTCCGCGACATGCCGTGATTGCGTGCGATTTCCACGGGATAGCCGTTGTGCCAGATCTCACGCCCGTCATCGAGCGACAAGCAACGCAGAGTGTCCGCTTTCGCCTGCTCATCGTAATCCAGCACGTAAACGCGGCCCGCGTGGATTGTCGCGCCGGCATATCCTTCGCCCAGTGTGACGGTCCACAGAACCGGCGGCCCGGACTCCGGCCAAGTGCGCGCCAGAGGTGTCGCGTCTCGGCAAATGCCATCCAGGTCCGGACCGCGGAACCAGGGCCAGCTGCCGGATATCGCCGACGGCACGCCCGGTCCGGCCTGCGGCGCACCGGCCACCGGCGCGGTCCGCTGCAATGCGGTCCCGTCAGCCGAACCGAGGGGTTGGTCCAGCCCTGGTTGCCGGAGCGGCAATTCCCGCGATGCCCCGCCACGGATCCAGACACCGATCAGTACGGCGCCGATCAGAGCAACCGCGATAGGCACCAACGCGTCGGTGAAACGCCAGCTCACATCCAACTCCCATTGCTCGCTACGTTCCGCCAACCTTTGACGACCGCGGTGGACTTCGACCATGTTATCGCGCACGACTCTCAATGCTGGCAGCAGGGATGATAATCGATCGGCAACGCGTCACTGGGCACCACGCGCACCGCGTTCCGGTGTGTGCAGGCCGCCTGGTGAACCGACTCCGAAAGGGGGGGCACGATCGCACGGCTGGCGGCCATTTGGGGGTGCGTAGAGACCATTATACGACGACGGCCTTCCGATGGCACGAGGAGTCCCCGGAAATCAGGGCACGCTGCCGCCCTCGTGAAAGGCCTGTTCCAGCCATTCGGGAACCCGCTGCACGACTCCGTCGCGATCGACGAGGGCCATGGTCACGTGCGCCGTGGCCAGGCGTTCACCGTCACGATAGACCTGGTACTCGTGTTCGATCTTGGCGAAGGTGATTCGCTTGATAATGGTGCGAATGGTCAACAAGTCGTCGTACCGAGCGGGACGGTGATACACGCATTCCGCCTTCACGACGACGGCGAACGTGCCCTGTTCCTCCATGCGGCGATAGTTACCGCCTGCCGACCGCAGCAACTCCGTGCGGCCGATCTCAAAGTACGTGAAGTAGTGCGCGTGGTGCAGCAATCCCATGGGGTCCGCGTCCTGATAGCGGACGCGAATCTGCGTTTCGTGTTCTTGCAGCACGGCGGTTCTCCCGGTACCTGCGGCGGTGGTTGTGCCGACCAGTGTAGCGGGATTCCCTGTTTGACTCCACACGCTGTAGAGCAAGCGTCCCGCCCCCGTAGAGCAAGCGTCCCGCTTGCTCAGGAAGTACCCAACACCCCGTAGAGCAAGCGTCCCGCCCCCGTAGAGCAAGCGTCCCGCTTGCTCAGTAAGCATCCAACACCCCGTAGAGCAAGCGTCCCGCTTGCTCAGGAAGTACCCAACACCCCGTAGAGCAAGCGTCCCGCCCTCGTAGAGCAAGCGTCCCGCTTGCTCAGGAAGCATCCCAACCCCAGCAACGCACCCATCCCGCGTGCTCGGTCACAACCGGGACGGTGGTGCTGCGGGAGTTTCGCACGCTGCCCACGGGACCGTGTATAATCGAGGCGAGTCGAAGTCTTGTGGAGAGCCGGGCATAGGGATGGGCATGGGCATAGGCATGAGCATAAGCGAGCGTAATCGCATCGGCCGGCGGCTGTACATGGTGACCGCCTGTTGTGCTGTGTTGGGCCTGATCACGGGGGTCGTGCCGGCGCACGGGCAGGTGGACTACGAGCGGCCACCGATCGATTATCTGGGGTCTGCCGTCCACGACCCGGTCGCTCAGTTGGGGGAGCGTCTTGAACGCGGGGAGGTCTCGCTGCCGTTCGCCGGCAAGTCGGGCTACCTGGCCAGCGTATTGCAGGCCCTGGACGTGCCGGTTTCTTCCCAGATCCTCGTGTTTTCCAAGACGAGTTTTCAGCAGGCGAAGATTTCACCTCGGCGTCCCCGCGCGCCTGTACTTCAACGACCACGTCTATGTGGGATGGGTGCAGCAGGGCGACGTACTGGAGGTTTCGGCGATCGATCCGCAGCAGGGCACGATCTTTTACACCTTGGAGCAGCAGCCAGCCGAGCAGCCGCGTTTCGTGCGTCAGACGCACAATTGTCTGGTCTGTCACGGATCGTTCCACACCGAGGGTGTTCCGGGGAGTTTCGTCCGGTCCATTTTCCCCGATCGACTCGGGCACCCGGTGCTCAGCGCCGGTACGTTTCGCACCGACTACACGAGTCCGCTGCGCGAACGGTGGGGAGGCTGGTACGTGACGGGCACGCACGGCCAACAGCGACACATGGGCAACGTCGTGTTGAAGGCTGGCAGCGACCCGAGCGCATTGGATATCGAAGCGGGGGCCAACGTGGTGGACTTGGCCGACCGCGTAGATGTCTCCCCCTATCTCGCTCCCTCCAGCGACATCGTGGCGCTGATGGTGCTCGAACACCAGGCGACCGCGCACAATCGGCTGACGGCAGCCAACTTCAGTGCTCGGATCACGGCCCGCGACGCTCGGATCATGAACGAAGCCTTGGACCGCGCGGACGGTTCCGAGTCCGATTCCACGCGTCGACGACTGGATGCCGCGGCCGAGAAAGTGTTGGACGTGCTGCTGTTCGTGGGCGAGCAGGCGCTGACCGAGCCCATCCAGGGCACCAGTTCTTATGCCGCGGAATTCCAACGGCGAGGCCCACTGGATTCGCACGGGCGAAGTCTCGCACAGCTGGATCTTCAGACGCGACTGTTTCGCTATCCGTGCAGTTATCTGATTTATTCCGAGGCCTGCGACGCGCTGCCCGCCCCGCTGCGCGATCGCCTGCTGCGACGCTTGTGGGAAGTCCTCACGGGCGTTGATTCTTCGGCGAAGTTCCAGCATCTCTCGGCCAGTGATCGCCAGGACATTCTCGCGATCCTCCGCGAGACGAAGCCGGGACTACCCGACTATTGGCAACCGCCTCCCACGCCCGACGGTTAGGATCTGTCAAGAATTGAGTTACCGCATCCTCGTAGGACGGATTGGCAATCCGTCCAGGAAAACAAGGACGGATTGGCAATCCGTCCTACATCCGATTCGGTTAGTTATTGTTTTACAGCGCCTTAAGTCGCTGATCAGAAATTGGATGCCGGACGGGATCGATCAAGGGCGGCGGCGCAGCACCAGTAACTGGAATTCTCCTACGTGCGGCACACCGAACTCGCGGCCGTCGCGATCGCGAAGTTGCACGTGAAAACGATCTGCCGCCGCCTGATGAAACCTGCGGGCCACCAACCGCCCCGGATCGCCGATCCAACAGAGCCCCCGGGGCGCCATCAGCTGATCGATCGTCTGGAGCAGGCCGTCGTGGCACTGACGCTCATACAGGACGTCCGAGGCGAGCAGCACGTCGTAGGAGTCGGTGGGGGGATTGCGCCAGTCCAGCAATCGGCCTTGTGCCTGCGGAAAACCGTTTTGACGGGCGTTTTCCAAGGCCACGTCGATCGCCTGCGGACTGCAATCGGAGAATGTGACCTGCCAGCCGCGAACCAACGCGGCCAATCCCGCCAGCCCGACTCCGCAACCCAACTCCAAGACCGTGGTGTGCGACGGCCACGTGGCGCGCAGGACGGCTTCGGCGGTCGGTGTGGCCGCGGACCACAGCGTCGCCCAGTAGGGATCGGGCAACTCGTCGTCGTCCGCAGATCCGCTGGCGGCCAGGGCGGCGACGTGCGAGTCCAGGATGCTGTCGGGATCGGCGGGCATCGTCAGGCGCAGCGCAGCGCCGCACAGCTCCACCGTGGACTCCCGCCAGCCCCCGGGGATCTCAGACAATCGACTCGCGCAGGCAGGGATTCATTCGTTTGCATCGTCCACACACCCGTCGCGTTCGAACGTCGTCTGCGTCGCCCGGGCCCTGTTGTGCGTGATGATTCATCGGGAGCGATCTATCGTCCGCAACCGGGCCACCGGTCGTCGTTCGTGCGCCCCTGAATTGCCGCGCCCCCGCTCCCCACTGCTCGTCGGCCACAGTATCATAGGGGGCCGTTCAGCCGACTCCCCCAGGCCTCACCCAAGGTGCGATGGGGCCTGAGGCCGCGGCCAATCATAACGTTTCGAAGCGAAGGAGAAAGCAACATGCCGGACCGAGTATACAAGAAGATTGAAATCACCGGTACCTCCACCAGCTCCCTGGAGGAAGCCGTCGAGAATGCCATTCATCATGCCGCCAAAACGGTGCGAAAGATGCGGTGGTTTGAAGTCGTCGAAACGCGTGGCCGAATTGACGACGGCAAAGTGGCCGAGTGGCAGGTCACGCTGAAGGTCGGGTTTCTGCGCTGGAGGACTGACGAAGTCCGCGCCAGGCGGGACCGCAGCAGATCACGGTCACCACGATTGGCAGACTGACCGCATGATGACGAACGGCCCGAACTAAAGGGCATTGCGGAATCATGGGGACCATGTCGAGGCAATCTCACTACCGGCTAAGCTCTTCAAGCCTGCGTGGCACGGCCTAGTTGTTGGCCGTGCGTCCCTTCCACTGCTTGCAAGCAAGCAGTGCCACGCCCAGACGCATGTTCCCAGGACCACGCAATGCCATTTAGCGGGTCGGGGCCGCCGGGTGCGGCGGTTGGCTTGCCAGCTGGACAAGCGCTTCCGTCGTACCGCGCGATTTGAATGTTGTTGACCAGCAGGTATCGGCACGCGCCCTGGTCGTTGGCTTCCCAGCGTGTGAATCCGTCCTGCTCGATGGTCACGTTTCCCGGCGGCGACAGGTCGAAGTACCCCCGGTCGGGGAAGACCGCGTAGAGCACGCTGGTGAGATCCCACGTGGGTCGATTGTGAGGCGGGGGCTCGTACAGCCGATAGGCTTCCGGCAGCGGGTGATGAGGCACGTAATTGTAGTCTCGCTCGATACTCACGGCCGGATACGGTATGGCAATGCCGATTTCGAATCCACTGAACACGATCGGCGTCGGCCACTTCTGCATCAGTTGCTGACACGCTGCGACGTCCATCTTCACGTTGTACTCCAAGAAGCGTTCCGTGCCAGAACCCGGCTGGAAGTGGCCGGCCATGATCGACAGCAGTCGCACTTTGCGGCGGACGAGTTCCACGCCGTCGAGCGGGCAGATGTTGTCGGGTGGCGAGGCCAGCAGCCGAGCCAGGTTGGTGGAGAACCCGACCTGCGCGATACTGACCGAGTCGTCCGGCTGGTCGCTCAGGACGTGCCGCAGCACGGCCGTCGCCTCCGGGGTCTTGGCTCCCTCCAAGTCATGCGGATAGCGGAGCTGTCCTTGATCCTGCACACGTGCCAGCGGCAGGAATTTTCCTTCCTCTTTGGTCACTCCGTCGCGCACCATGCCGATCGGGATATCCCCCCGACCGTAGAACGTGTTGACCGCATCCACGAATTCGGCTGCCAAGGGCTGGTCCTTCGTGATCGTGACCGCCAGCAGCTGGCACTGTCCACGGCTCTGCAGCGCGTGAATGACTCCTAAGGCCAACACGTCGTCCACGTCGTTTCCGATGTCGGTGTCGAATATCAACCGGACCGGATCGATAGACATGACAGGCGTCTCCAATGCCAACACGAGCAAGGCGGACGACAACAGAGCAACGACGTGACTTCGCATGGCAGGGCAACTCCCACAGCGTTTGTTGTGAATGTACGTTGGTGCAATCGCGCTAAATCGTGGACGTGTCGCGACAGACCAGCACGACCGCTGGCACACGCTCATATCGCAACAGGCTGGTTCCCTCTCCCTCTGCACTCTTGCCGGCCCCGCGGACGTACGGCGCCACGGCGATCAACAGGTAGCCCGCACCGGTGACACATAGCCCGATGATCATGAAGATACACATGCCAGACACGCGATCCCACCGCATGAAGGCATACACGGGTGGTAACACCACCGCCAGGACTCCTTGCAGCAGGGATTCCTTGAAGGCCGTGATCAGGAACCTCAGGAAATACAGCACGAAGACCAGCGCACCGGCGACCTGCAGCACCAACCCCGAATTGTCCAGAGCTTGATCTTGCGGCATGCTGACCATCGCCACGGCGAAACCAACCAGTCCCAGGAAGGCCAGCAACAGCATCCACCACGGGGCGCCTTTGGCCAGTCGCTTCTGCTCCAGCTTCACGCGGGCCAGCTCGCGCTCGGCCGCATCGAGAATTGGATTTCCGTGCGTGGGCAGCTCCCCCAGTTCTTCATTGTCCGCGACCTCGACACCGCCCACGCGCGTCTTCAGGCGCCGTCCCAGCCGCGTGTCGTACCCGCACATCACGCACAGCACGGCCGACTTGCCCAACTCGGCGCCGCAGCCTGGGCGGCGCTCGATGCCGGAACGCATGCCCGCGTCGTCCAGTAACTCCGAGACGCCTTTGCCAACCCCGGCCGGCTTGGAACCCGACGGCGGTATCGTCAGGACCGCCGCACATTTGGGGCACTTGACGCGTTTCCCCGCGAGTTCATCTTTGGCAGCAAACTGCTGCCCACATTGACAGGCAACTTTAATCGGCATGGACCACCTGAGGTTGGCTTGTTGGGCCCCGTGAAAACCGTCCTTCGCTACCCACAAAGGGCTCTGAGGGCCGTCCCACCACGGGTCTTGGGCAGCCGGATTCGCGCACGCCGCGTCCGCACGCGGCGTGCGAGGTCCCGGGCTCGATTGCCGGTCCCCGGTGCCTCACGCTCCGCCCACGCGTAGCGGCCCACTACGCCCCCAACGAGACTGGGCCGGCACCTGTCGCAGGCCACCGGTCCACGGCCCAAACAGTCGTCCGCGGACAGGGGTGTCGTGTGACTCCTGCTTATTGTGCGCCGAGTGCGGGGGCGAAACAAGCGTCGTCGGGGCAGGGCGGGTTCTGCCAAAATGGCAGCTGGTCGGTTGCACGCCAGCCCGGACGGGCCGCGACTGCCCGGTCCTGGGGTCGCTTCAAACCGTGCCGGGCCGGCCCAAAGTCCGTGAAAAACTTCGCGCCCGGTAAATCTGCGGTGGTTTGGCGCGGAAATTGCCTTCTTTCCGACGCACCATCGTTTTTAAGTACCAATTTGGCAGCCGATCCTGGGGACCCCGCACCGCGGCGCCCGGACGGCGAGATATGTCTGATATACGAATCGACAATTGGAGGTGAACAGCACATGTCGACTGGGACCAAGAAAAAATCCTCGGGCAAGATCCGGCTTCAGCCCATTGGTGACCGTGTGGTTGTCGAGCGTGAGGCCTCGGAGGGACGAACGGCCGGCGGAATCGTGCTGCCCGATACCGCCAAGGACAAGCCGGCACGTGGCACGATCGTCAGTGTCGGTGACGGAAAGTTGTTGGAGGACGGCACACGCAGCAAGTTGCAGGTGAAGGTTGGCGATCGCGTAGTCTTCAGCAGTTACGCCGGCGAAGCGTTCAAGATCGACGATCAGGAACTGCTGTTGATGCGGGAAGATGACATACTCGCCATTCTAGAAGGCTAAGGGAGAAACCACATGTCTAAGATGATTGCATTTGACCAGGAAGCGCGTGATGCGATTCGCCGCGGCGTCACCAAATTGGCGCGGGCCGTCAAGGTGACGTTGGGCCCGAAAGGTCGCAACGTGATTTTGCAGAAGAGCTTTGGGTCACCGACCGTCACGAAGGACGGGGTCACGGTGGCCAAGGAAATCGATCTGGAAGACGTCTATGAGAACATGGGCGCCCGGATGGTTCGCGAAGTCGCCAGCAAGACGAGTGATGTCGCGGGTGACGGCACGACGACCGCGACCGTGCTGGCCGAAGCCATTTTCAACGAAGGGCTCCGCGGGGTCGTGGCCGGTGTGAATCCGGTCCAGTTGAAGGTGGGCATTGAGAAGGCGGTGGCGCAGATTACCGAGAAGCTGCGGGCCATGTCGATCAAGGTCAAGGACAAGGCCGCCATGGCCAACGTGGCGACGATCGCGTCCAACAACGACCGCGAGATCGGCGATCTGCTGGCCACGGCGATGGAAAAGGTCGGCAAAGATGGCGTGATCACGGTCGACGAGGGGAAGAGCCTGCAGACGGAAGTCGAGTGGGTGGAAGGCATGCAGTTTGACCGCGGTTATCTGTCCCCCTATTTCGTCACCGATCCGCAGACGATGCAGGTTGTCCTGGAAGACTGCTACGTGCTGGTGTATGAAAAGAAGATCGGCAACATCAAGGACATGGTGCCGTTGCTCGAGTCGGTTGTTCAGCAGGGCCGGCCGTTGTTGATCGTGGCGGAGGATGTGGAAGGGGAGGCGCTGGCCACCTTGGTGATCAACCGCCTGCGGGGCACGATGCAGTGCTGTGCGATCAAGGCGCCCGGCTACGGCGACCGGCGGAAGGCCATGATGGAAGACATCGCCATCCTGACTGGCGGTACGGCGATTTTCGAAGCCCTCGGCGTGAAACTCGATTCCGTGACCCTCAGCGATCTTGGTCGTGCCAAGAAGGTGATCGTCGACAAGGACAACACAACGATCATCGAAGGGGCCGGCAAGAGTTCGGACATCAAGGGCCGCATCGATCAACTGCGACGGGAGATCGAAAACGTCACGAGCGATTACGATCGCGAGAAGCTCGAAGAACGTCTCGCCAAGCTGGCTGGCGGCGTGGCCAAGGTCAACGTCGGCGCGGCCACGGAGAGCGAGATGAAAGAGAAGAAGGCGCGCGTCGAGGACGCTTTGCACGCCACGCGTGCGGCGGTCGAGGAAGGTATTCTGCCGGGTGGTGGCGTCGCGCTGCTGCGAGCGGCCGCTCAGGTCAAGCCCGCGGCCGACCTGACCGATGGCGAGACGATTGGCTACAACATCGTGCTGCGTGCCTGCCGGGCACCGCTGAGCATGATCGCCCAGAACGCCGGCAAGGACGGCGGCATCGTGTGCGAGAAGGTGTCCGAGGGGAAGGGCAACTTCGGCTTCAACGCCTTGACCGACGTCTACGAAGACCTGGTCAAGGCCGGCGTGATCGATCCGACCAAGGTCGTCCGCACGGCGCTGGGCAATGCGGCCAGCGTCGCCACGTTGCTGCTGACCAGCGATGCGCTGGTGGCCGAAAAGCCGAAGGATGAGAAAGCCAAGCCCGGACATGGCGGCGAAAACGACATGTACTAAACCAGCCCTGACCGGCTGATCATGTGCTCCCAAGGCCCCGGTGGACGACACCGGGGCCTTGTTTATTAATTGGACGACCCCCGCGCCAGCCCCCGGCCATCGGCTGGCCCGCGGAGCGCACGGACCAGCAGGAAACCGCGCCGAAGTCGACAGAATCGTCGCATTCCGCACATCTGGCGCCAGGCGACAGGATTCTCCACCGCCGCTGGTGTGGTCCGCGTTTCGTTTGCCCGCGGCCTACGTGGGCTAATATACTGGAGAGTGGCAGGCGGAGCCCCGAACCCCCACGGTCCATTCCGGGCCCATCCGCCGGAGACGAAGTGCATGAAACGACGAAACCTGGTCATGCTGACGATGCTCGGGATCGGCCTGTGGTGCGCCGACCTGCAGGCCGAAGTGTTCATGCTGACGCACGGCGGCCGCATTGAGGGCGAATGGCTGAATCGAGGCGACGCCAAGCCCGAGATCTATGAAATCGAGATGCTCACAGGCGGACGCCTCACGGTGCCGGCCAGCCTGGTCGAGGAAGTGCTGGTCAAGTCGGAAGCCGTCCGGCGCGATGAAGAACTGCTGCCGAAAGTCCCCAACACGATCGAAGGCCAATTGGAGATGGCCGAACGGTGTCGCAAGGCGGGCCTGAAGACGCAACGCGAGTTTCACTTGCGCAAGGTGCTCGAATTGGACCCGAACCATGTCGAAGCGCGGCATGGACTGGGGTTCAGTCAGATTGACGGCGAGTGGGTGAAGGCCGACGAATGGCTGAAGAATCAGGGATTCGTGCGCTACAAAGGCGGATGGCGGCTGGCTCAGGAGGTGGAGATTGAGGCCCGCAACGAGCGGCAAGTGATTGAAGAGAAGGAATGGCGCAAGCGGCTCAAGGTGTGGCGCAGTTCCGTCGTCCGCGGCCGCAACGACGCGGCCGAGGCCCTGGCCCAATTGCAGGCCATCGACAGCTCGCTGGCCATCGCCGGCCTGTGCGAACTCCTGTCCGACCCGGACGAGTCGAACCAGTTGAAACTGCTCTACATCGAGGTGCTCGCCAAGTTCAACAGCTCCGCGGCCGTGGCCGCCCTGCTCGAACGGGTCATGAAGGATCCCGATCTGGAGATTCGCGAGCAGAGCATCGACGCGACCAAGAAGTACGGGAGACAGCAGGCGGTGGCTGCATTGAGCCGTGCTCTCAAAGACAAAAACAACGACGTGGTGAATCAGGCGGCCTGGGCCTGCGGCCGGCTCGGGGACCCGTCGGCGGTTCCGGCGCTGATCGAGGCCGTCGTGACGAAACATCGTTTCAAGGTGCAGACCGGTAGTGGGTCGGGTGGGATCAGCGGTAGCTTCAGTCCCCAGGGTGGTGGCGGACTCCAGGCCGGCGGTGGTGTGAAGATCGTCGAAAAGGAATTCCAGAACCGGCAGGCGCTCAGCGCCCTGGCCAGTCTGGTTCCGGCCGGAGTGAACTTTGGCTACGACAAGTCGGGCTGGAAAGACTGGTACGCGCAGCGACAGCTGGCGCCGGGTGTCAACCTGCGCCGCGACCTGTAGGGCAGGTCATTTCGAGGACTTGTCCGGCGCGTCGAGCGATTTCTGGACGAACTGCACTTCGGGATCCGCGGTGGCGTTCTGGCGGTCAGCGTCTCCTGCACATAGCGCTGCGCCTGTCGGCTGCCGGGGGCCCGGAAATTGTCACCTTTCTGCAGAATGGGGCGAGCTTCCGGCATCGCTCCGAAGATCCGGGTCCCGGCCGCTTGGCACGGATACCAGTGTCCTTGGCCCTGCTCGTCCTCCAGGTAGAACTCCGGATAGCAGTGACCAGGCACCCAGACGGCGCGGGCGGGGATTCCAGCGGCTCGGCACATGGCGACGAACAGCGAGGTGAGTTCTTCGCAGTCACCGAATCCGTCGTCGAGCGCTTGTCGAGCGCCTTTGATATTGCGGTCGAATCGATACTCGACTTTGTCGCGGACCCAGTCGAAGATCGCTTCGGCCTGTTCCCAGGCCAGTGTTTTCTCGCCCACGACCTGCCGGGCAGCCTCACGAATGCGGGGGTCGTCGCTTTCGATATAGGGGCTGGGGCCGAGAAACGTCCGCAGTTTTCCCGATAGGGTCGCGGGCCGGCGCAGTTGGCCGGTTGACGGCGGGGCCACGATATCGCGCTTCACGATTTCCAGTGTCAGGAGGGCCGTCGCTTCCTCGCCGGCCGCGAGCCGCGGAACGCTGACCACCATCTGCTTGACGCCGTCATCGAGCACGCGAAAGCGCACCGAGCGCACCTGCGGCGAAGTGTCCTCGGCCACGACGGTCACATCTTGTTCGGGCCAGGGCATGGGCACCGGCAGGGTCGCCGTGATGCCGGTGGTCTGGCCACGGGCCCGGATCACCACGCCGACCTGCCACCGCTCGGTGCGCGCGTTCGTCAGGCGAATGGCCGCGTCCTCACGATCCTCTTCCGCCGACCAGCCACGGTGGGATACCGCGGCCGCCACCACGAACAACATGAACGCGACACGCATCACGGCCGAGAGACTCCCGTGGCGACACTACTGGGCGGGCATGACTTTCCGGACAAACGAAACCTGCGGACGCCCCGCACCTTTCGCCTTCACGAATTCCTTGACGAACCGCTGTGGTTCCTTCTTCTCGGGCACTTCGAAGTTGTCGCCCTTCTGCAGAATCATGTGGTCGTTGGAGACGGTACCGAAGACCGTTTTCTCTCTCAGTTCGCAGGGAAACCAGTGCCCCTTCCCGGCGGAATCCTCCAGATAGAATTCGGCATAGCAGTAGTCCGGAACCCAGACAGTGCGGGCCGGGATCTTCTCGGCCCGGCAGAGGGCAATGAACAGCCCGGTCAGGTCTTCCAGATGACCGCTCTTATCGTGCAGCGTCTCCACGGCACCCTTGACCTTGTCGTTGGAGTGCTTGACGTTTTCTTTCACCCAATCGTGGATCGCCTCAACCTGTTGCCAGGCCCCTGCCTGGTCGGTCGTAATCTCCTTGGCCAGATCGCGGATCTTGCGATTGCGGCAGTCGATGAGCGGACTGGGAGCCAGGTACTTTCGCGTATCGCGCGGGATTTTCTCGGGCAGTCGGAACTCGCTCGGGTCGGTCGGCAAGTCGATCGCCCGGCGCGTCACTTCCAACGTCACGAGGGCTTCGGCCTTCTCGCCGGTGTCCAGGCGTGGGACGGCCACCAGCATTTGGCGAATGCCGCCTTCCAGGTCCCGATATCGCACCTGCTGAACACCGTAGGACACTTGTTCGTCGATGACCTTCACGTCCTGTTCAGGCCAGTTGGTGGGAACCGGCAAGGTCCCGAAAATATCCATGCAGGGTGTCTGCGCGACAACGGTCATGCCGACCTGCCAGCGCTGCGTGCGTTCGGCACCCAGGGCAGGTCCGCCGGTCGAATTGGCATCCTTTCCTCCAAATTGAGCTGCGGCGGTCGAAGCTGCCAGCAGGAGCCATCCTGCCAGGATCGCGCACGCCAAGATCGCACAAGAATGCTCCTCAAAGACCACCGCGGGACGACGCGTCAGGATTACACGTCGCCCCGTCGGTGGTCCTGCTTTGCCGGGAGGGCGAAGCGGGGGTGAGATGGTTCATTGCGTGGGGAGGGATTGCATCGGTGATGGAACGGTGGTCGTGGGCAGACCCATTGGGACGCTGGATGAAAACATGGGGTCGCAGTCGGGCTGGCATTGGTCGGTGCACGGTGCCGCGTACGGTTGGCACTCCGCGCCGCGGTGGAACCAGCTCGTGCCGCCTCGGCACCCGCCGACGGCCGCCACCGTCAGGATCGTCATAGCAGTAACAAACAGTAGCCTCTTCATGGCATACTTCTCCGGATAGGCAACATGCATAAACCACGGGGAGGCTGTGGGTCCCTCAACTCTACAACGCCTTCCACGATGTGCAAATGAAACCGTTGATTTTTTTCTTCAATTGGATTTCTTTATCTCACCACACCACCGAGAAAAAATGCTACATTTTTACGTTCGATAATTTGAGTGTCCTTGGCCATCCCTGGTTATCTGTCGAGACAACTCTCCCCATGCGACCTCGACCTGCGCATATTCCGGTCCTTCCCTCGCCGCCCGGCATCACGGGACCGGCGGGAGGCGGGCCGCGGAAATATTGGCTCACGACGTTTCACGGGCTGATCCTGGTGCTCAGCCTTGGCGGGCTTGGCGGTTGGGCTTGGGCCGGCGATTGCGGCGACCGCCCGCAAGATGAAGTCTGGCTCGTGTCGGCACGCGACGTGGCCTGCGTCAATTCGGGAGAAGACCCCCACCTGCCCGCGCAGCGCTATGTGCCCGGTGCCGGCTGGCAAGCGGCGGACGTGCGCGACCTGTATCAACCCGCGTCGCCCGATCAGATCATGGTGGTCTTTGTACATGGAAACCGAGTTGCCAGGGCGGACGTCGCGCCCGAAGGCCGACAGGTGTACCACCTGCTGACGGGAGGGTTCCCCGACGCGCCCCCCATGCGGTTTGTCATCTGGTCCTGGCCCAGCGGACAGATTCGCGGGCAACTGCGCAACGTGCGCGCGAAGGCGCAGCGCACGGAACTGTCCGGCTACTGCCTGGCCTGGCTGCTGGCCCACTTGCCGGAGAGCCAGCACGTCAGTTTGCTGGGATACAGTTTTGGGGCCCGCATCGCCAGTGGCGCGTTGCACCTGCTGGGCGGCGGGCAGTTGTCCGGCCGGTCATTGCCGCCGCATCCGGTGACCTCCGCGAACACGCGTGTCGTCATGCTCGCCGCGGCCATGCACAATAACTGGCTCCAGCCGGGCGAATACCACGGCTTGGCCATGTCCCATCTTGAGTACTTGCTGAACCTCTATAATTGCTGTGACCCTGTACTAAGACGGTATCATGCGTTATACAGACACTCGCATGCGACCGCCCTGGGCTACTCCGGGATGTGCATCGGGGACCTGGGTGAACTTGCGGAGCGTGTGGAACAGCAGGATGTCTGCCACACCGTGCAGCGTTCGCATGAAGCCGTCGATTATCTCCACAGTCCTGGCCTGCTGCAGAAGATCCGCTCCGTGCTGTTCTGGCAGTCCGTACGAGGCGACGCGGAGGAACTGCTAACCGAAAAGCGCGTCGCAACGGCCCGCTGAGCCCGACGCGAGAATGAAGTCGCAGACTGGCGCACAAGGAACAGCCCCTTGGTCACGTGATCTCCTATGACAGAACCGCTGGCCTATCTCAACGGCGAATTCATCCCCGCCTCGCAATTGGCCGTCGCGTCCGAGGACCTGGGGTTCGTGCAGGGTGTTTCGATCAGCGAGCGGCTGCGCACGTTCGGCGGCCAGGTCTTTCGGTTGGAAGACCATCTCGAACGACTGGCCAGATCGCTCCGCATCGTGGACCTGCATCCCGGCCTGTCGATCGAGCGGATCGGCGAACTCGTCGAAGAACTCGTCTCCCGCAACCGGCGTCTGCTGACGGCGGGGGACGATCTCGGAGTGTCGTTGTTCATCACGCCGGGAATCCCGGCAGAGCTGCGGCCCACCGTGGGGATCAAGGCCTATCCGTTGCCGTTCGGCCAGTGGATTTCGTATTACGAACGTGGTCAAGCACTCACCGAGACCGGAGTTCGGCAGGTTCCCGAATCGTGTTGGCCGGCGGCCTTGAAGTGTCGCAGCCGCATGCACTACTACCTGGCGGACCGGCAGGCCGACAGCTTGGATCCGGGTTCCCGCGCCGTGCTGCTCGACCAGGAAGGATTCATCTCCGAGGCCTCGACCGCCAACGTGTTGTTCTATCGTCACGGCGAAGGTCTGGTGTCGCCGCCGCGCGAGCGGATTCTGCCCGGGGTCAGCCTGTCGGTGCTGGCCGAACTGGCGTCGGGTCTGGGCTTCGCCTTCCAATTTCGCAATTTCCGGCTGGACGAATTGGCCGCCGCCGACGAGATCCTGATGTGCAGCACGTCCCCTTGCGTATGGCCCGTGACGCGTCTGAACGGGCGGTCGATCGAGCCGGGCATCCGCGGTACGGTGTACCAGCAAATCCTGGCTGCCTGGAGCCAATTGGTGTCGGTCGACATTGTCGCGCAGGCGCGGCAATTTGGATTCCGCAAGTGAAACGATTACCGCGGGGTGACGGCCCAGGCGGTCATCTCCAGCGCCTCGTGAATGGGATCCATGTAGAGACTGAAGAAGAGGCGGAAGATCACGTAAATGATCAGCCCCGCGACCAGGGCCCAGATGGCGAAGGAAGCGGCGACCGTCAGGGCCAGCGTCGCGGTTTCCGCCCGCTGCTGATAGTCCTGCGACAGATGCGTCAGCGACTCGCTCTCGGTACCTGTAATCTCGGCGTTTTCCAGCGCCGTCAGGAATTCCTCGGGGAAGGCACCGCCGCGTCGCAAGGCTTCGTGGAACTGGCCGCCACGCACGATCACCGCATCGACGTCGGCCGTGTGCTGCGTGTAGTAGCGGTTTTGCGTGCTCTGCAACGCCATGCGGATGGCCCGCCGCGCGTCGATGCCGGCATTGAGGGCCAACGACAGCGTCCACGCCAAGCGAGCCAGGGCCATCGTCTGAAGTGTCGTCCCCACGACGGGCAGACGCATCAGCAGATTGCCGGGGACTGGCCCAAACCAACCGCGGAGCAGGCCGCGCGCCAGCAATGCCAAGGCCACGATGCAGCCGATCACGACCGTCGCGTAAATCGTCAGACCGCGCGGACCCTGCAGTCCGAAAAACGTGGCGGACGTGCCAAGTACGCCCAACAGCAAGATCAGCAGCCCGATGACAAGAATGGCCACGGTCAGCTGCACGACCGGCCACAAGATGCCGAACAGGAACGTCCGCCGCAGTCGCAGCAGATGCTGGTAATGCTCCGATAATCGCAGCAACAACGATTCGAGATTCCCCGTCTGCTCGCCGACGTCGACCAGTTCGCACGTCAATGGTGGGAAATACGGCGAGCTCTCCCGCATGGCTTCCGCCAACGTGGCCCCGCCGCGCACGCGCTCGGCGACCTCGGCCATATTTCGCCGGTAGGCCGGGCTGCCATGTCCCGCTTCGCGTCGTAACGTGGCCAGGATATCCAAGCCGGCGTGCAGTGCGGTACCGAGGCGTTGACACATCTGGGAAGCTTGCCGCGTGCTGATATGCGCCATGTCGCTGACCACCGCTGGAGAAGTTCCGCTCGCCTTCGGGGTCGTGTGTCGGCACGCCGGCCCCCCAGCACGTAGCTTAGACGGTGGTCACGCCGGTGGGTAGCACTTTCGCACCCGCCCCACTCCCAAATGAGGACGATCTGCTACAATCATGGGCTCCTGTCGAAGTGCCACCACCAGGCCAAGCACTCTTATGAGAAAGTGGGATACCGTTGCCATCGTCGGAGTGGGGCTGATCGGAGGCTCCATTGGGCTGGCATTGCAGCAGCGCGGGCTGGCGCGGCGCATCGTGGGGATCGGGCGCCGGGAATCCAGTCTGCGCAAGGCTCGGCAAGCGCGCACGGTGACCCAGACCACGACGAAGCTGGAGCGGGGTGTGGCCGACGCCGAGCTGGTGATCGTCTGTACGCCGGTGGGGGAAATCGTGGAGCGGGTTTGTACGGTGGCCCGACACTGCCCGCCCACCGCGCTGATCACCGACGTGGGCAGCACCAAAGTTCAGATCGTGCGGGAGCTGGACCGGCGTCTGCGCGGCAATCCCCTGTTTGTGGGCAGCCACCCGATGGCCGGCAGCGAGAAGACCGGCCCCGAGCATGCCAGAGCGGATCTGTTCGAGAATCGTGTGACGGTGGTGACACCGACTCGGAAAACGGGCCGCGACGCCGCGCTGCAGATCGAGCAGTTCTGGGCGTCGTTGGGTGCGCGGGTCTTTCGGTTGACGCCGCAGGAACACGACCAGGCGGTCGCCATGACGAGCCACGCCGCCCACGTGATCGCGGCGGCGCTGGCGGCAGCCACGCCCGCGACGGCTTTACCGTTGGCCGCCAGCGGCTGGCGGGACACCACGCGGATCGCCGGCGGAGATCCGCAACTGTGGCTGCAGATCCTGCTGAGCAATCGCGAGCAGGTTCTGAAGGCGCTCAGTAAGTTCGAGAAAGTGCTGGCGGCGTTTCGCGGGGCCGTGCAACGCGAAGACGCCCCACGACTTGTGCAACTCTTGGATGCAGGGAAGAAAACACGTGACGCTCTGGGAAGTTGATATCTACTCGGCTGCCGGCCACCGAGACCTGGCCGCTGAATCGATTGCCGCCGGTGCCGCTGACTTGGGACTCGCCAACGGGTTGACCGTCACGACGGCCCGCGGTTATCTGCTGGAGGGGGACCTGGCTGAGGCCGAGGCCCAGCGTCTGGCGCGCGAGTTATTGTCGGACGAGGTCGTCGAGCGGACGGTGATTGGCCGGATGGGCGATCCCACGCTCAACGCGGCCCCCGCCGGCACGGCCTTGTGTGTTCACGTCCTGCCCAAGCCGGGCGTGATGGACCCCGTGGCATTGAGTGCGGAGAAGGCGATCGCCGACTTCGATATCCATGTGCGGGGTGTGCGGACGCTGAAGAAAATCTGGCTCTCGCCACTCGAACCTGCCCAGTTGCAGGCCCTGTGCGGCAAGGTACTGGCCAACGACTCGGTCGAACAGGTCGTGGTTGGCCCACTCGATTTCCAGCATCTGGACATGGGGCAGCCCGGATCGTTCCGGCTGATTCATGTGCCGATTCGCGAGCTCGACGATCGTGCGCTCGAGCACCTGAGCCGGGCCGGGCAGCTGTATCTGACGCTGGTCGAGATGCAGACGATCCAGCAGTACTACCGCCAGCTCGATCGTGATCCCACCGATGTGGAACTGGAATCGTTGGCTCAGACCTGGAGCGAGCATTGCAGTCACAAGACGCTGGCCGGCCGCATCGCCTATCGTGACGAGCACGGTGAACGGCGTTTCGACAACATGCTGAAGGAAACCATTTTCGCCGCCACCCAGCAGATCCGCCGCGAGCTGGGTGACGCGGATTGGTGCGTGAGCGTGTTCGAGGACAATGCCGGCGTGGTCCGGTTCGACGACGAGTGCAACGTGGTCTTCAAAGTGGAGACGCACAATCATCCCTCCGCCCTGGAACCGTACGGTGGTGCCAATACGGGCATTGGCGGAGTGATTCGAGATCCGCTGGGAACGGGCTTGGGGGCCAAGCCGGTGTGCAACACCGACGTGTTCTGTTTCGCGCCTCCCAACACGCCGCTGGAAGATCTGCCGCCCGGTGTGCTGCACCCTCGGCGCGTCATGCAGGGGGTGGTCGCGGGAGTTCGCGATTATGGCAACCGGATGGGCATTCCTACGGTGAACGGCGCCATCTACTTCGATCCGCGATACCTGGGGAACCCGCTGGTCTACTGCGGAACCGTCGGTATCCTGCCGCGCGACAAGTCGCGGAAGCAGGCGCAGGCGGGCGACTATATCGTGGCGATCGGCGGCCGCACGGGGCGCGATGGAATCCATGGAGCCACGTTCAGTTCGGCCGAACTGACCAGCGAGAGTGAAGCGATCTCCGGTGGCGCGGTGCAGATTGGCAACGCCATCACCGAGAAGATGTTGTTGGACATTGTGTTGGTGGCTCGGGACCTGGGCCTCTATAGCGCGATCACCGATTGTGGCGCCGGCGGATTCTCCAGCGCCGTGGGAGAAATGGGCGAGCACATTGGCGCGGAAGTCTGGCTGGACGCCGCCCCGCTCAAGTACGAAGGGCTGTCGTACACTGAAATCTGGATTTCGGAAGCTCAGGAACGCATGGTCCTGTCGGTGCCGCCGCATCACTGGGATGCCTTCCACGCGCTCTGCGATTCGGAGGGCGTGGAGGCCGTCATCATCGGCCAGTTCGTCCCGACGGGACGGTTGAAACTGAAATACCACGACCACGAGGTCGCCGACCTGGATATGCAGTTCCTGCACGGCGGGCGACCGCCCGTCGTGCGCGACGCACAGTACACGCCGCAGGCGACAGTGCCGCTGCGCATCACCGACCACCCCGATTATGCGGCCGATTTGCTGGGGATCCTCGGATCGCTCAACGTGGCCAGCAAGGAATGCGTCATCCGCCAGTACGACCATGAGGTGCAGGGCGGCAGCGTCGTGAAGCCGCTGGTGGGCGCGGCGAACGACGGTCCCGGCGATGCCGCGGTACTGCGACCCAGGCTGGATTCGTACCGAGGTCTCGTGATCGCGTGCGGCATGAATCCGTGCTACGGGGACCTCGATCCGTACCACATGGCCGCCAGCGCCATTGATGAAGCCCTGCGCAACTGCGTGGCGGTCGGCGCCGATCCGCAGCGTGTGGCCATTCTCGACAACTTCTGCTGGGGTTACACCGATCGGCCGGAAACACTCGGGTCACTCGTCCGTGCCGCGCTGGCGTGCCACGACATGGCCGTGGCACTCGGCACTCCGTTTATCAGCGGCAAGGACAGCTTGAACAACGAGTTCAGCTACATCGATCCGCAAGGCAACCGGCAGACCATCGCCATTCCTGCGTCGCTGCTGATCAGTGCTTTGGGGCAGGTGGCCGATGTGCGCCAGTGCGTGACCATGGATTTGAAGCAGCCGGGAAACGTGCTGTTTCAAGTGGGTGTCACGCGCAACGAATTAGGCGGTTCCCACTATGCGGGGCTGCATGCCCAAGCGGGAGGCGAGGTTCCCAAAGTGGATCCGCTGCTGGCCCGAGCGCACCTTCACGGCGGTGCATCAGGCCATCCGCCAGGGCCTGGTGCGGAGCTGCCACGATCTGAGCGAGGGTGGGCTGGCGGTGGCGGTCGCCGAAATGGCGTTGGCCGGCGACCACGGTGCGCAGGTCGATCTGGGCACAGTGCCGGACAACCTCGAGGCGCTGGACGCCACCGCGTGTGTTGTCGCGAAGCTGTTCTCCGAATCCAACACGCGTTTCGTGTGCGAAGTCGTGCCGGAGCATCAGCAAGCCTTCGAGACCCTGCTGCACGGCCACCAGGTCCCCACCGGAGCGATCGGCAAGGTCTGTGCCGATAAGCGACTGACCATCGACGGCCGGAACGGGAGCGGCACGCCACACACGTTGATCGACCTGCCACTCGCCACGCTCAAGCGGGCCTGGCAGGAGCCCCTGCAATGGCACTGAGACCTCCCGGTCGAAACCACGCACTCGTTCCCAGGTATTTGTCGGAAGAGATTGACCCATGCCCACGCCTCGCGTCTTGATCCTGCGTGCTCCAGGTACCAACTGCGATCGTGAAACCGCGTTTGCGTTTGAACGAGCTGGCGGACTTCCCGAGCTGGTGCACATCAATCGCCTGCTCGATAACCCGCGCTTGCCGGATGACTATCAGGTGTTGTGCCTTCCGGGTGGATTCAGCTACGGTGACGACATTGCCGCCGGGCGAATTCTGGCCAACCAGATTCGGCATCACCTGCAGGATACGCTGCAGGCCTTCAAAGCTGCCCAGAAGCTCATCCTGGGGATCTGCAACGGCTTCCAGGTCCTCATCAAGTCCGGCGTGTTGCTGCCGGACGATCCGCACACAGGACCGGCAGCGACGTTGGCCTGGAACGATTCCGGCAGGTTCGAGGATCGTTGGATCCAGCTTGTCGCCGATGGACAGCACTGCGTGTTCCTGCGCGGTATCGAACGGATGTATCTGCCGATCGCCCACGCGGAAGGCAAGTTTGTCGTGCGTGACCAGCAGGTACTTCGTCAGCTCCAGTCACGACATCAACTGGCGATTCGGTACTGCGGTGACGATGCGGCCCCTCACGACGCGATCCTGCCATTTCCGGTCAACCCCAATGGCTCGATGGCCAACGTGGCCGGCCTCTGCGACGATACCGGACGCGTGCTGGGTCTGATGCCGCATCCGGAACGTCACATCGATCTCACGCACCATCCGCGGTGGACCCGCGGCGAGGCGCGAGACCCTGGTGACGGACTGGCGATCTTCCGCAATGCCGTGCAATACTTCTCCGCGTAGCCGATCCGCCTCTCAATGAAAGTGCACGTCGCACGTGCCTTCGTCACAGGTGGACGTGCCTCCCAGGCGATAGCGACGCTTCGCCACCTGGCGATAGCACCACTGCCAGAAGGGGAGCGAGTAAGGAATGTGCAGGCAGGGGGCGAGCACCCACAGGGCGGGCAAACGGCGTGAGAGGTAACGAAAGGCGGCCGCCCCGCCGAGTCGCTCGCCGCGGCCATTGATGACGTACAACTGCTCCATCAACTGATCGCGCGTCAGATCGGGGTACCGCTCGGCCACCCGGGGATCGTGCAACGAAAGGTACGCGAGGCGACCGGATCGATCCCACCTGGCCAGTCGCGAAACCTGACCGGTACAGAACCGACACTGTCCGTCGTAAATGACGACATCCGCCGCGGGACGTTCGTCGGGATCCGCCAGACCGACCGGTTCCTTGCTGGGGGGCATCATCCGCTCAATCGCGTCAGGCACGGGAATGCTGTGGGGCATCGACACACTAACCGCAAGTATAGCCGTGAATTAACGACGAGAAAGACCATTGGTCGTCTTACCAACCGCCGTATAATGGGCATAACCTGACAGGGGTTCGCCGCGTGGTGCGCCGGGTTGATCGACCGTCCCGTGTTGGTTGTCACGAGAGTGCGTGGGAAGTTCAACGATGGATAGCTTGCGACGACAGGTTCGCCGGGCCTACTGGCGATTGTTCTGGATGCGGCTGCTGCACAGAGTGACGTGGACCCTGTTTGCCACGCTCTTGGTCGCGCTGATCGCCGTGGTGATCCCGAAGGTCTGGCCCCTGGAGATCGACGGTGGAACGTGGGTGGCCGCCTGGTTGAGCGGATCGTTGCTGGCCGGCCTCGCCCTCGGCTGCCTCTGGGCCTTCATTTCCCGGCCAGGCGAGCTGGAAGTCGCACTGGAGATTGACCTGAGGTACGGATTGAAGGAACGTGTTTCCAGCGCCATGAGTCTGTCGCCCGACGACCAGCAAACGGAGGTGGGGAAGGCCTTGGTGGACGACGCCAGTCATCGTGTCGAGCGGATTGATGTGCGCGAGCGATTCCGCCCCGAACGAACGTGGCACCCGCTCTTGCCGCTGGCCACGGCCGCGCTGGTGTTTCTGATCGCCTGGCTGTTTCAGGACGCTACCTCCGACCGCGCGACGGCGTCGGCGACCCATGCGACCGAAGTCAATCAGCAAGTTCGCAAGTCGATGCAGGAACTGAAAAAGCGGCTGGCCGAGCGGCGGAAAAAAGAGGAAGCCACGGGACTGCAGGAAGCCGATCAGCTGATGGCCAAGTTCGAAAAAGCCGTGGAGTCCCTGGAGAAGACCGACGTCGACCGCAAGAAGGCCTTGGTCAAATTGAACAATCTGTCGAAAGAGATTTCCGACGAACGCAAGAACCTCGGCGGCAGCGAGAAGACACGCGAGCAGCTCAAGCAGCTGAAGGATATCCAGAGCGGACCGGCGGACCGAATTGCCAGCGCGTTGCAGAACGGCGACATGCAGCGGGCGATGGAGGAACTTCGCAAGCTCAGTGACAAGCTGCGCAGCGAAGAACTGTCTGCTGCCGAGAAGGAACAACTCAGGAACCAGCTGCAGCAGCTCGGCAAAGAGATCGAAAAGGCGCTGCGGGCTGCGCCAGGAACTGGCGGACAAGCAACGGGAACTGCGAGACAAGATCGACGAGCTGAAGAAGAAGGGAGACCTCGCGGGTGCCGGAGAACTGCAGCGCAAACTTGACCAACTGCAGCAGCAACTGGATGCGATGGATAGCCAGAACCCCCAGTTGAGCCGCTTGCAGGAACTTGCCAACCAGCTGAAAGACAGTGCCCAGTCACTGCAGAACGGAGATGGCAAGGCGACTGCCCAACAGCTGGATCAGCTGGCGCAGAACCTGCAACAACTTCAGCAGCAGATGGAGAATCTCAAGACACTCGACGAGATGATGACCGAGATCGCCGGCGCCAAGAGTGCCATGAATTGCCAGAAGTGCGGTGGCGGAGGTTGCGAGGCGTGTGAGAACGCCCTGGCCGAGATGGCTGGCAGCAACCCCAACGCGTCCGGTGATCGCCCGGGGCGCGGTCTGGGTGAAGGGCAAGGTCAGGGAGAACGCCCCGAGGAAGAGACCGAAACGGGCGGCTATCGAGCGCGCGTCGGAGCCGAGGCACGGCAGGGCGAGGCGGTTCGCGTGGGCGACGCCACCGGGCCGAATGTGGCCGGCAACTCGCTGGAAACCATTAAAAAGGAAATCGCCAGTTCCTTCAGTGAGGACCCGGATCCGGTCGTGCAGCAGACGCTGCCTCGCCGCGAGCGCGAACAGACCAAAGAGTACTTCGAACTTCTGCGGAAGGGCCGTTAAGCCACCGCAGGTTGGTCACTGCTGGTGCATCAGCCACCGTTGCGGCGCGGAATCGAGTAGGAATACAGGACGACGACCGCTCCAAAACACAGCAACGTCCAGGGTGCATGTTCAGGGGGAATGATGTCTTTGGTTTCCGGCAGCGGTTTCGACATAAACGCTGCTGCCGACTGTGCTACGGGCATGTCATCGGCCTTGAGCACGGCCTTCTCCAGCATCAGGCATTCGGCGCCAGAATGCACAGAACAATGCCCAGCGCCAGAAGAACGATCGCCACATCACTTGGTCCCTCCCCGCACCTGACGGTCGATTTCACGGTCCGTTGGACATATTATCGACGCGTGCGAGCGGGCCGCACCGCCACACTCCCCCCCGATTCCGGTTCATCCATCTGCAACGTCTGTAGCGAAGGCTGGCGGCTCACGGCGGGATTGGCACGCCACACGCCCGGTACCGATACAGGCCGCAGAGCCGGTGTGTTGGACGATTAGTCCGGTCGGAGAAGTCAGGAAAACAGGGCCAATCGAAATGGACAGTGGACCTGTGCCGGTCTGTCGGCCGATGTAAGCGGTAAGGGCAGGGCATGGTGGCAGTTGTTCAAGGAGGACGCCATCCTTATAATCTCCTGGGAAGGGGCAAAGTCTGGGTGGAGTTTGGGATTGACTGAGAGACCCAAAATCCTCTGTGTTTGCGATTGCGACGACGCCACGCCGTGCGTACCGGAAGCGCTGCGCCTTGGTTTCGACGTCGTGATCGAGCGTGACCCGTTGAAGGCGTTCGCGCGGCTGGCGGAGGAGAAGTTCGCCGGCGTGTACGTGGTTTCGCCTCATCTGAGCGAGTCGCTGCAGGTCGGTCGGCTGCTGCAGAACGAGCAGATCCTCGTGGGCATGCCCGACGGCGTCGTGTTGCTGGATCCCGAGAACGTGGTTTTGTGGGGGAACCCGCAGTTTCGCCAATGGTGCGGCGGTCGCGACATTGTGGGTCTGAGTTTCTTCACGGCGCTGGGCAACACCGAAATTTTCGGTCCCGACTTCTGTCCGTTCTCCACGGCGCAGGCCACGGGCAAGGCCAGCAGTTCCACACTGCGGGTCGGCGAAAACAAGTTCTACGAACTCCATGCCGCCCCCGTGCACTCGCTGGACATGGCCCCGCTGAATCTGATCGTGACGATTCGTGATATCACGGAGGAGAAGTTGCAGCAGCAGAAGCTCGCCGCCATTCACAAGGCGGGAGTCGACCTGACGAACCTGACACCCGAAGAGGTTTTCCAGATGGAAGTGGAAGACCGCATCGAGTTGCTGAAGTCCAACATTCTGCACTACACGAAGAACCTGCTCAAATTTGACGTGATTGAAATCCGCTTGCTCGATCAGGAATCGCTGGAGCTGCGTCCCCTGTTGCAAGTGGGTATGAAACCGGATGCGGCCCAGCGTCCGTTGTTTGCCCGTCCGCGCGACAACGGCGTGACCGGTTTCGTGGCCGCGACCGGCAAGAGCTACCTGTGCGAAGACACGCGTGAAGATCGTCTTTATCTGGAGGCCTTTGAAGGTGCCAGGAGTTCGCTGACGGTCCCGCTGCTGTGGAACGATCAGGTGATCGGCACGTTCAATGTCGAGAGCCCGGAGCCGCGGGCGTTTACCGAGAGCGATCTGCAGTTCCTGGAAATCTTCTCGCGCAATGTGGCGGTGGCCCTCAACACGCTGGAACTGCTGGTGGCTCAAAAGGCCAATGCGGCCCAACGCAGTGTGGAGGCCATCCACAGTGCGGTGGCATTGCCGGTCGATGAGATCCTCAACGACGCCGTCAACGTCATTGAGCGGTACCTCGGGCACGATCCGGAGGTCGTGGAGCGACTCCAGGACATTCTGCGGCACGCACGCAACATCAAGCAGGTGATCCAGCAGATCGGGCAGACGATGGCGCCGGCGGAAGCGGTGCCCGCCATGGCCCAGATCGAGAAACGCCCGAAGCTGGCCAATCGTCGCGTGTTGGTTGTGGATGCCGACGAGTCGATCCGCAATGACGCCCACCAGCGACTCGACCGGTACGGATGCGAAGTCGAAACCGCCCACGAAGGTCGCGAAGCCCTGTTGATGGTTCGGCATCGCATGGCGTTCGACGTCATCATTGCCGACATCCGCTTACCCGACATGACCGGCTACGAGCTGCTGCTGAAGTTGATGGAACTGATGGATCGCGTCCCGCTCATTCTGATGTCCAGTTTTGGCTGGGATCCCGGTCACTCCATTGTCAACGCACGCCGGGCCGGACTGCATCCGCGAGCGATTCTTTACAAACCCTTCCGCTTGGAACAGCTGCTGGAAACCGTCGAGACGATTCTGGACGTCCACGCCAACGTGACGCACGTCTAGGCGTTGGAGACAGGAAGACCATGGTGTCCGCGTTCCATCTCCTGTCCCTGGCCGTGCTCCTCGGGCACTCGGCCGTGTGGATTTGGATCTACAATCGACTGCATGCCAGTGGGTTGCCGTCGCGCACCGTCCATCGTCTGGAGAAATGGGTCATGGCCTCCGCTGCGGTGACGCTGGGCCTGGTGGCGGCCAGCCTGACCTGGGCTGGTTCGGATGCGACCAGCCTGGGCTCGCGGTGGTTTGACCCGATCCTGATCGCATGGTGGACGGCCTGCGGGGGCATGTTGGCCTTTGTGATCGCGGCCTGGTGCGCACGCCTGCTGGTACATCGCCTGCCGGCACGGCTCGTCTCGAACGACACGTTGCACCGGGACGTCGCACAGATCCTGGGCTATCGACCGATCGGCGATCGCTGGACGCGCGCGTTGGCCGCGATCCCCGGCAATCAGATCCTCCACGTGCAAGCGCACCACAAGATCGTGCACGTGGCGAATCTTCCCTGCGAGCTGGACGGATTGCGCATCGCTCAGGTCACGGACCTGCATATGACGGGGCAGCTGACACGTCCGTTCTTCGACGTGGCCGTGGATTGTACCAATCAGTGGCAACCGGACGTGGTGATGATCACCGGAGATCTGGTGGACGACCCGGGCTGTATCGACTGGTTGCCCGACACGCTCGGTCGACTCCAAAGTCGTTTCGGGGTGTACGCCATCCTGGGCAACCACGACCAGCGGCTCGACGATGTCCCGCGACTGCGTCGAGCGGTGACCGAAAGCGGTATCGAAGACCTGGGGGGCCGCTGCGAGCTCCGGATGATTCGCGAGATTCCCGTGCTGTTGGCCGGCAATGAGTGCCCGTGGTTCCCACCGGCGCCGCCGGTGAGGCCGGATGCCAGTCATCCCCGTCCCTTCTCGATCTTGTTGTCGCACTCGCCCGATCAGTTCCCCTGGGCGCGCCGGCACGGCTTCGATTTGATGTTGGCGGGCCACACGCACGGCGGTCAGATCCGCTTCCCGATCATCGGGCCGATCATCTGCCCGAGTCGTTATGGCGTCTGGTATGCCAGCGGCCTGTTTGAACGGCCGCCGACGCTGATGCACGTCAGCCGAGGTCTCTCGGGCGTCCACCCGCTGCGTTTCAATTGTGCCCCCGAACTCACGTTGCTCGAATTGCGTTGTGCGCCGGACTGACCCGTGGCGGCACGCTGAGCTCTCGACCGCCCCGTTGTGTCCGCCGAGTGCGCTCAACAGAAAGTCGACCACCAGCGGCAAGTGGTCGGAGGCTTGGCGAGCGACTTCCGTGCGCGAGGCAAAGCTGTGGTCGACATGCAGGTCCCCGCGATAGTACACGCGGTCCAGCGACCGCATGGGGAGTACCGCGGGAAACGTTCTGCGCCGGAAGCATGCGGGTTTGAACCCAGCGGGTTCCAGCAAGCGGCGTCCCAGCGTCCCCCACACATCGTTGTAATCCCCCGCGACAATCACACCGGTGTCGTGGCGCGTGTGCTGGAGAACACCGCTCGCCAGCAGTCGCCGCACTTGGATCGTCCGTTCGAAGCCGGCTAATCCGAGGTGGACGTTGAACAGCAGCAGCGTCCGCACATGCTGGCCGCATCGCAAGCGACAATGTGCGATCAGTGCACGCCGACGTTTCTTGAGTGGGATCGTCAGGTCGAGATCCTGGATATCGGTCAGGGGATGTCGGCTGAGAATGGCATTGCCGTACTGACCTTCCTTCAGCCGCACGTTGGGCTGAAAGACTCGATGGGGCATGTCCAGGGCGTCTCCCAGCACGTCCACCTGGCGATGGTGGTGCGATCGCGGGGACCCGTCATCCACTTCCTGCAGCAACACGACGTCGGGTGCGTAATGCTGCACGCTTTCCACAATCCGCTCGGGACGATAACGGCGATCGACGCCGCCAATGCCCTTGTGAATGTTGTAGGTGATGAGCCGGAATCGCATGGTTCGCCGAGCTTATCGTCAGTCTTCCACCGGACCGACCAGAGCCACCGTCAGCGAGCGCGCACCGTGGGCGCCAATGACCAGCGACTGTTCGATGTCTGCCGTTTTGGAAGGTCCGGAGATGAAAACGCCGAACGGGTCCTGCCCGGGCGTCAGCCGGGCGTACGCGTCGCGCATGTTGTGTACGATTTCGTGGGCGGGCACCACCAGCACCAGATGCTGCGCGATGAAGAGCGCTGCCCGATGCGGCACGGCCTGCTGAGCCACCCAGACGGCGCCGTTCTCCGCCACGCCGAATTCCCCAGGCGCCACACAGAAGTCCAGCGACTCCAGTTCATGAGGGTCCGTCGCGGCCAACCAGTCTCGGTCGGTCGACGGGACCGAGGGGACCAGCGACCAGATGCGCTGTGCGGCGCGAAACAAGGGGAGTTCGGCCAGAGCCTGGCCCAGGTTCCCCGCTTCCGGCACCAGCAGCGTCTGCCCGCCGACTGCCGCGAGGACTTGGCAAAACTGGTCGCGCCGCCGGTCGAATGTCAGCCAGGGTCCGTCCAGGGACGGCAGTTCCACGGGGGGTACCTGGTCGCGCCGTAACGTCGCCAGAATCTCGAGCTTACTGTTCATGACGCGGTCGGCTCCTGTAGAGCTCCCGGAAACTCTGGGGCGGAAACTCCGGAATCTCGCGCTGTTTTCCCCAGTCATTGAGTCGGTTGTACACGAGGAATCGAGGCAACTTGGGCACCCACCACCGAGCCATCCGGCCGGCCAAGCTGTACAACCAGGTCCGTTGCATGACAAAGCTGGTCATCTTCATCAACAGGCGTTTGGACAGCGGCAGGTAGCCTCGCGCTGCCATCGTGCCGCGCAGATGGAGCAATTGCTGATCGAGCGGGATCTTCACCGGGCACACATCGGCACACGATCCGCACAGGCTGCACGCGTAGGGGAGCGAATGAAACGTCTTGGGATCCGTCGCCGCATTGAGCACGGAGCCGATCGGGCCCGGAATGGTCGCGTGGTAGCTGTACCCGCCGCTGCGCCGATAGACCGGACACGTATTGAGACACGCCCCACAACGAATGCAACACAGCGACTCGCGATAATGCTCGTCGGCGCAGAGCGTACAACGGCCGTTGTCGACGAGTACGAAGTGCAGTTCCCCGCCCGGGACCGGACCATGGAAGTGTGATGTGTACGTGGTAATCGGCTGGCCCGTGGCGTTGCGGGCCAGCAACCGCGTGAAGACGGCCAGGTCGATCCATCGCGGGATCAATTTCTCGATCCCCATGCAGGCAATGTGCAGCGGCGGCAGGGAGATGCCGATATCCGCGTTCCCCTCGTTCGTGCACACGACGATCCCCCCCGTCTCGGCCACGGCAAAGTTCACTCCCGTGATCCCGGCATCGGCCGCCATGAACTTGCTGCGGAGATGCCCCCGCGCCGCTTCGGTCAGGTACTTGGGATCGGTCGCTCCCTTCTCGGTTCCCAGATGCTTGTGGAACGTCTCCCCGACCTCCGCCTTCTTGATGTGAATCGCCGGCAAGACGATGTGGCTGGGTGGCTCCTCGCGCAATTGCACGATGCGTTCGCCCAGGTCGGTGTCCACGACCTCGATGCCATGCCGCTCCAGAAACGGATTCAGGTGGCATTCCTCAGTTAGCATCGACTTGCTCTTGACCACCTTGCGGACCTGATGCCGGGACAGAATGTCCAGCACAATTCGATTGTGCTCGTCCGCAGTGCGGGCCCAGTGGACGTGGATGCCGCGGCGGATCGCCTGCTGCTCGAACTGCTCCAGGTAGTCCGCCAGCCGAGCCAGCGTGTGCCGCTTGATCTGACTGGCCAACGAACGCAACTGTTCCCACTCGGGCACCGCGTGCGCGGCCTTATCGCGTTTGGCACGGACAAACCAGAGGGCCTGATCGTGCCAGTGCGTCCGTTCCTGGTTGGCGATAAACACCGCCGCGTCGTCGGCGTGTTCTATGCGGGCGTGAGCCATCGTGTCGTCCTTCTGAATCCCGGTGGTACCGCGGTTCGCCGTCCCTACGCATGCCCGTCAGGAACCTGGCGGCCGGCCATGATCTGGGCAATGTGCATCACGTGCATGTGCGTGCCTTGCCGACGCATCAGCCCCGACAAATGCATCAGGCAGGACATGTCCGGCGCCGTCAGTACTTCGGTGCCTGCTCGTGCATGGTCCGCGAGGCGATCCAGCCCCATCTGGCACGAAACCGCTTCTTCATTGATCGAGAACGTGCCCCCGAAACCGCAGCATTCATCCGCCCGCGCCAACTCCGAGATCTGGATCCCGTCCAGCCGCTCAAGCAAGTGACGCATCTTGCTGAATGTCGGTCCCACCACTTCGCTGGAACTGGCTAATCGCAGGCCACGCAGCCCATGGCAACTCTGGTGGATGCCAACCTTGTAGGGGAACGAACCGGTCAGCGGTTCCATGCGGAGAACGTCGACCATGAACTCGCACAACTCGTAGGTCTTGCCCACCAATTCTTCAAATCCCGGTTGGCCGGCCAGGTGCTCGCGATAGTGGTGGCGGACCATCGCGACACAGCTCCCCGAAGGACACACCACGTAGGGATAATCCCGAAAGATCTTCAGGAACTTCAACGCGAGCGGGCGCGTCTCCCGTTGGCAGCCGGTATTGGCCATCGGCTGCCCGCAACATGTCTGCTCGGAAGGGAATTCGACTTGCATTCCGGCCTTTTCGAGCAGCTCCAGCGTCGCCAGCGCCACGTCGGGATACAGCTGGTCAATATAGCAAGGCACAAACAAACCAATCCGCATCGTCTTCACCTGTTGTTCGCGCATTCCTTTTTCGGTTGCTCGATTATAGTCGGTCGTCGGCGACTCGCGTACTCCACACGGCGGCGATGTGCCCAGGGAAGAACGAAACGCACTCCGCTCCATCGTCCCGCCGATCCACCAAGAACAACGCGCGGTCCGCGAGTGCATCGAGGACAGATCGGACGGGATGTCGTGGCGCGGGCCGCCAGTAGTCCGGACCGGAAAGGCCGTGCCTGGCGGTCCCGGATTGACGAACGCCAGGACAGCGCTCTTCGGGCGGACCCGATCGACGAGGGCTCGCCAACCCATTGAGGGGGTGGAAATCGCAAAATCCGCTGTAGCCAGATTGGCCGATTAACGCTAAAAATCCGGCGCCGGGGGCGGCACTGCCTCGTCCTGTGCGAGACTGCGTCCCGCCGGGCCGTGGATGCCGAGGAGGAGGGCCGTCACGACAGGTCGGGAACATCAAGTTCGAGAAGATGATCCGGGCCTGGGGAGCCAATGAATCAATAGGTTTCGACCGGAAATTACCGGACGAGGCACCTGTGCCAATTTTCGCACCTAGAATTCACTGTCGCCCGCGAGAATTAACCCAGAAAGTACCACGAACCATGAGTTTTTCCACGTTTCGCTCGGCCTGCCGTGCGGTGTTGGCTGTGGCCACGCTCTCGCTGCCCGGCCTGGCGGCGGGCGGCGAGGACATCCGCAGCGACCAACCGAGTTCCGACACGAAGAACGTCGTCAGGGAACCACAGGTGCCGACAACCGAAGTCGCGGTCCACGAAAGTACGAAAGCCGTGCCTCCCGCGGGCGACAACGCCGCGCGGTTGAAGTACGTGCTGGAATTCGCGCAACACGCCTCCACGCGCATCGAAACCGAGATCAAGGACTACACGTGCATTCTTGTCAAACGTGAACGCGTCGAGGGGCAGGTCGGCAGCTATCAGTACATGCGTGCCAAGATCCGCCACGAGCGGAAAGAGGGCGACAACGTCGTCGTACCGTTCAGCGTGTTCCTGTCTTTCCTCAAGCCGGAGCGGATGATCGGACGCGAGGTGCTCTTCATTCAGAACCAGAATCAAGGGGATCTGATCGCGCGGCGGGGCGGCCGCCGGTCTCCGAACATGACCGTGCAACTGCCCCCCGATAGCCCACTGGCCATGGATGGGAATCGGTATCCGGTGACCGAGATTGGTTTTCAGAATCTCACGAAGCGTCTGATCGAGGTGCTCGAGAGCGAGCAGAAGTACGATGACTGCGTCATCGACATTTTTCCGGAGGCTAAAGTGGACGGCCGCAAATGCACGCACTTTCGCCTGACTCACCACACGCGTCGCCCCGACTTGACCTACTGCACGGCTGAAGTTTCGGTGGACGACGAACTGGGAATTCCGGTCTACTACCGCGCGTTCGACTGGCCGGCCAAAGAGGGCGAACCGCTGCGATTACACGAGGAGTATTTCTACAAGGGCGTTAAACTCAACGTCGGCCTGACCGACAAGGATTTCGCGGCGGACAACCCCGAATACCATTTCCAGCTCCGCGACATGACCGACGAGGCCATCGCCGAAAAACACGAGTCGCTGGACGGGGACGCCGCGGAACACGAGCCATCCACTCCCCCGAACGACGGCAAGGAAGACCGCGCGACGCGGTAGACGCACGGCAAGGTCGGGCCAGGGTCGTTCGACGAAAAGGAACTCGCGGTCTTCTGCGACGGGCCGCGGCTCAGACGTGCAGCAGCTCGGACGGCGGTTCAGGTTGGTTTGGCCGCGTTTCCGCGCGGGCCGCAGCGACACCCAGGAGCGGGTAGGTCGCCGAACTGGCGGCCAGGACCAACAATGCCAGACGCGTGGGAGAATCCGTCACGCCGGGCGCGCTCGTATAGGATCGATGCAGCCAATGCCGGGCCGCCGCGGGACGCGGTTGCCAGACCGAGTATCCCAGCAGACCCCAACTCAGGATTTCCGGCGATTCGACCTGCGGCAGGATCCGTGCCAGGTAGTGGCACGCCCGCGCCACTTCCGCGGTTCTGGCTAGTCCGGCGGCGCGGAGCGCCAGCAGGATGATCCCCGTCGGGCCGGCATGCGCATACGGCGCGGGACCGGACGACGTTGCCTCTTCCGTGTTCCAACCGCCACGGGCCAGCGATCGAGCCAGCAGCCATCGCACGCCGTCGGCGATCCGCGGGTGGCCGGCCAGTTGATTGCGGCACAACGCCAGGATGGCCAGGCCGGTTGGTTGCGTCCGGCCGCGGATGCCACCGACCGCAGGCCAGCTTCGGAGCGCCGCCTCGCCACTCAGCAGCTCCTCATCGGACCTGGGCACCGTGCAGGACTCACGCTGCTGCAGCCACCGGAGGGCATCGGCCAACGGCCGACGGTAGTGCGGTAACTGACTCCACAACAAGGCGGCGAACGCCGTCGGCCAGCCCGGCGTGGCAATGCCCTCCGCCACTCCGACCGCGCCGTCCGGTTGCTGCAACCCGGCCAGGAACTGGGCGCTGGCGTCCACAAGCTCGAGTGTTTCCGGTGCAGGCAGATCACCATCGGCGGCCAGCAGTGCCAGGCAGGCGAGCACGGTCGGCTCCGAATACGGAACCCCCTCGGCGTTGTATCCCCAACCTGTGCGGTTGGCCCGGAGTTCGAGCAGGCGATCACGGGCCGCCATGGGCCAAGGTCGGAGGTCTCGCATCGCGGGTTGGCTCCGTGCAGGTAACATCGAGGAATTCCCCGTGGAGGGCGGGCGTGGCGTGGCAGTCGGTCTGGCAAGACCGTACGCAGTCCCTGGAGGCTGCTTAAGTGTACGATGCGGTTGCCCTGACGCGGGTCAAACCGGCGGACCTCACCCTACCGCCCGAGCGTCTGCGGCCGGTGGCGACGTCTGTAGTGAAAGCATGGAATGTCGTTTCCCCGGCCCAGGCGGTGGCACGGTTACTTGTCAGCTGGGGCCCGCACGGACAAAATGCACACCGTGGACTTACCGCGGGCCGGGCCGCACAAGGATCCAGCCCTCCCAAGGGTTCTGTCAACTCCGATTCACCATCCGTGCTTAAGGAGCTCTTTGATGTTGAGATTACCGCAGAAGTCTGTTGGCAGCTGTGCAGCGCCGTTCGTCGTACTGCTGGTGCTGGTCGTTGCATCGAGTTACGTGCAGGCCGACGTGAAGCTGCCTGCCCTGTTCGCGGACCACATGGTTCTGCAACGCGATCTGGCCAACCCGGTCTGGGGCTGGGCGGACGCGGGCGAGGAAGTGGTGGTGGTGTTGGGTGACCAGAAGAAGACGGCGACGGCCGATGCCGGCGGCAAATGGCGCGTCGTGCTGGACGCCATGCCCGCCGGAGGGCCGCACAAGATCGTGATCGAAGGCAGGAATCGCCTGGCGATCGAAGACGTGCTGGTGGGCGAAGTGTGGGTCTGCTCCGGCCAGTCCAATATGCAGTGGCCCATGGCAGCCACCCGGGACGCCGATCTGGCCCGGAAGACCGCCCATTATCCCCGGTTGCGGATGATCGCGGTCCCCATGCGCGGCATGCAGGAGCCGCAGGATGATTTCCAGGGCTCCTGGCAGCTCACGACGCCGGAGACGGTCAATAACTTCTCGGCGGTCGGGTACTTCTTCGGTCTCACCCTGCACCAGGCGCTGGACGTTCCCGTTGGCTTGATTCATGACTCGTGGGGCGGGTCCGCCTGCGAAGCCTGGATTCCGCGCGAACTGCTCGAAGCGGATGCTCAGTATCAACCGCTGATCGACCGCTGGCGGGAAATCGAAAAGAACCCGGACGCGAACAAGGATCAGCTCAAGGGCAACGCGCGACCAGGAAATCTCTACAACGGCATGCTCAAGCCGGTTGTTGGCTACGGCATCCGCGGTGCAATCTGGTACCAGGGCGAGTCGAACGCGGGACGCGCGTACCAATATCGCCAGATGTTTCCGCTGATGATTCGCTCTTGGCGCGACGCGTGGAAGCAAGGCGACTTCTCGTTCTACTGGGTGCAACTGGCCGACTTCATGAAAGAGCCGACGCAGCCGGGCGACAGCAACTGGGCGGAATTGCGGGAGGCGCAGACGATGACCCAACAGCTGCCGAAGACCGGTCAAGCCGTGATCATCGACCTGGGGGAAGCGAATGACATCCATCCGCGCAACAAGGAAGACGTTGGCGAACGCCTGGCGCGTCTGGCGCTGGTCAAGGACTACGGCATCGACGTCGCCAGCCGCAGCCCCGAATACAAATCGATGGAGCCGCAGGGCAACAAGATTGTCCTCTCGTTCGACTACGTGGGGGGTGAGCTGAAACCGTTCGACGTGGACGAGATCCGCGGGTTCACGATCGCCGGAGAGGACCGGAAGTTCGTTGTCGCTCAAGCCAAAGTGCTGGACAGCGACAAGACCAAGGTCGAAGTGTGGAGTGATCAGGTCGCCGCTCCGGCGGCGGTCCGCTATGCCTGGGCCGACAACCCGGTGTGCAATCTGCGGAGCACGAACGGTTTGCCTGTCACACCGTTCCGGACGGATGATTGGCCGGGCGTGACGATCAACAACAAGTGAGGGCGGCAGTCCGGCGGATGATCCGCGAACACGGCCGAGCAGGTCGCGGATGAGGGTGATCAGGAGAGAATGCGATGCGATCTGCGAACTACCGAACCGTTGTGTGTGCGGCCGTCATGTTGTGGTCGGCAGGCAGTCTCTGCGGAGGATTACCTGCCACGCGGGCCGGCGACCAGATGCTCGTGTACGTCGGGACCTACGCTGCGGCAACCGACGACGGGATCCATATCTATCGATTCGACCTCGCGACCGGGCAACTGGCGCGAGTTGGTGCCGTCTCCGGAATCAAGAATCCGTCGTTCCAGGCTCTGCATCCCAGCGGCCGGTTCCTCTACAGCGTGAGCGAAACCAGCGACTATCAAGATGAGCGTGCCGGATCGATCCATGCTTTTGCGATCGATCCGGAGTCAGGCCAACTCACGTCGCTGAACAGTCAATCGTCGATGGGTCCCGGTCCCTGCCATCTGGTCGTGGACCGCGCAGGGAAGCATGTCCTGGCGGCCAATTACAGTGGTGGCAGCGTGGTGGTCCTGCCCATCCAGCCCGACGGGCAACTGGACCTGGCCTGTGCCTTCATCCAGCACCAGGGTTCGAGCGTGCACCCGCGCCAGAAGGATCCGCATGCCCACTGCATCAACCTCGACGCGGCAGAGCAGTTTGCATGGTGTGCGGACTTGGGAACCGACCAGGTGATGATCTATCAATACGATTCCGCCCAGGGTTCGCTCCGGCCGAATCCGCGAATGCCTGCCGCGCACGTGCCGCCCGGGTCCGGCCCGCGACATGTGGCACTCCATCCGGAGGGCAAGTTCGGCTACGTGATCAATGAACTGAACTCGACCGTCAGCGCGTTTGCCTACGATGGCGAGCTTGGAGAACTGAAGGCCATCCAGGAAGTCTCTACACTGCCGGCCGATTTCCGCGGCGAGAACTCGACGGCGGAAATCGCGGTGTCACCCCACGGCAAGTTCGTTTATGGCTCCAATCGCGGACACCACAGCATCGTCGTCTACTCGGTCGACGAGCGGAGCGGAAAGCTGACGCTCGTCTCCCATCATTCCACGTTGGGCGAACAGCCACGCAATTTTGCGATCGATCCAACGGGCACCTGTCTGTTGGCCGCGAATCAGCGCACCGGGAATCTGGTCGTCTTTCGCATCGATCCGGACACGGGAAAACTGGCACCGACCGGACAGGAACTGAAGATCCCCGCGCCGGTCTGCGTGACGTTTCTGGCCCGGTAAGGGCAGCTGCAAGACAATAACCTACCGAATCCTTGTAGGACGGATTGGCAATCCGTCCTACAAGGATTCGGTAACTTATTTCCTCGCAGGGCCTAAGGGCGCACCGTCATGCGCCATCGGCTGCCTGCGCGCCGGGTTTCTTACGTTCGCAGCATAAGCGTCCCGCTTGTGCAGAACCGCCGAAAAACGCCGCAGTGCCGCCAACGACCTGAGCAAGCGAGACGCTTGCTCTACGTTGCCTGTCGAAGCCATGGCCAGGGGACGATCTCATCGCAGGACATCGTGAAACAACGCCTCCAACTCTCGCCGATGCTGCCCCGTCGCGGTGTGGATGATCACGGCTGCACCGCGACCGGCGGTCTGCACTTTGCGCACCCCGAACCCGTGCCCTTTGAGCCTGCGGCGCGTCTGGGAAGCGCTCAGCTGAACGTACAAGCGATAGCCTTTGAGCGGGTTCATCAATCCAGCAGCGATTGCGGGTGCTCCAGATGCTCGATCACCGCGTTACCGAAAATCGCCCCCACGCTGCCATCCACCACGCGATGATCGAAGGAGAACGACAGGTACGCGATCTGCGCCGGCACGATGTTCCCGTCGTCGTTATACACCGGTCGCCGGAACACCTTGCCGATGGCCACGATGCCGACTTCAGGATGATGGATGATCGGCGTGGACACGAGTCCGCCGATATTTCCCACGGAGGAAATCGTGAACGTACTCCCACGCAAGTCGTCGCGGGACAGCTTGCCGGCCTGGGCGGCCCGAATCAAACGCTCGATCTCCCGCGCGATGCCGGCCAGATCCCGTTGGTCGGCGTGGCGGATCACGGGTACGACCAGCCCCTTGGCCGTGGCCGTCGCGATGCCGATGTGGTACACGTCGTGCACGACGATCTCACCTGAGTGTTCCTCGAGCGAGGAGTTGATGAGCGGCACCCGTTTGAGTCCTGCCACGATCGCCTTCACGAAGAAAGGGAGACTCGTCAACTTGACGTCCTCGGCATAGAGCGGCCGTTTCAGCTCGTTGCGCAAGGCGACCATGTCGGTCACATTACACTCGTCGATGTAGCTGTAATGCGGAATGGTCTTCTTCGACATCACCATGTGCTCGGCGATCGAGCGGCGGACGCCCTGCAACTTGATGCGTTGTCCCGGCGTACCGAGGTCCATGGCGTTCGCACGGTTCGAGGGTCGTCGGGACGCGGGGGCCCGGTCGTGCCAGGTTCGCAGGAAGGCACTCAGGTCGTCGATCAACACCCGCCCGGCCGGCCCGCTGGCCGGCACCTCACCCAGATCGATCCCCAGCGCATGAGCCAGTCGGCGCACCGCGGGGGCGGCCTGCGCACGGCGGGACGCTCCAGATGTCCGTTTATGACCTGGCCGTCGGCCGGCTCGCTCGGAGGGGCCGCCCGCCGGCGCCGACTCGTTGTCCCGCACCGGCTCGCACAGCGCAGCCGCGTCGGAGCCAAGTCCGGCAACCGGTTCGCCAGACGCCGGCGTGTAGTGCAGAATGACTTGTCCCACTTCAATCGTCTGTCCCGCCTCCACGGTTACGGCATCGATGCGGCCCGCGAACGGGGCCGGCAGTTCCAGGGTCGCCTTGTCGGTCGTCACTTCTGCGAGACTCTCGCCGTGCGCCACATCCTGGCCGGGGCGCACCAGCCACTCCACGAAGTCCGCTTCGTAGACCCCTTCACCAAGCTCGGGAACCCGATAGTCCATCGGCGCGTAGGCCTCCTCGGTTGCCAAGTGGTGCATCGCCTCGTGAATGTGCGGCAACTGCGGCACCGTGTTCTGTTCGTAATTCTGATGCAGGCCGATCCCCGGGACGTGCTGACCCTGCAGCACGCGCGGACGCACGAGCAGGTCATAGAAGTGCTGATCCACCACACGCCGCAACAGGTGTTCGCCGAAGTTCGTGACCTCCGTATCCTCGTTGACGAACAGCACCCGACCGGTCTTCAGCACGCTGTCTGAAATCATGTGCCAGTCATAGGGGAAGATGCTGCGCAAGTCGATCACGTCGAACGTCAAGCCGTGCGCGGCGCGGAGCAGGTCGGCGGATTGCACACAGAGCGGCAACGGGCGCCCGTAGCTGACGACCGTCGCGTCCGTTCCCTCCCGCACCAGGTCCGCCTTGCCCAGCGGCACCAGGTACTCGTCCAGATCGGGCCAGCGGGCCTGCCAGCCGGTGCGGTCTCCGATCGGGGCATCGATCGACTGCCGGAGATATTCCGGATCGGCCGGTTCGCCGGGAATCAGCTTGTCGCCGTGTACGCGGAGCAGCGCCTTGGGCAACAGCACCAGGACCGGATTCGGATCGATGATGGCCGACAACATCAGACCGTACGCGTCCAACGCGTTGCTGGGCATGACGACCTTCCAGCCGACCAGGCGGCTCGCCCAACTTTCAAAACTGTGCGAATGATACAGGCTGCCGCGAATGCCGGACCCGCTGGGCGTCATCACCACCAAGGGCAATTCGTAGTTGCCGGCGCCGGCCCAGCGTTGATTGCCCGCGACCTTGAGCAGATCGAGCGTGTTGAAGCCGTAGTCGCAGAACTGGATCTCGGCCACAGGGCGCCCTCCGGCATACGCGATGCCCATCGCGGCCCCGATGATTCCTCGTTCGTCCAGCGGAGTGTTCCAGGCCGTGGCCAGACCTTGCGTAGCGGTGAAGACTCCGCCCAGGGGCGGCCCCACATCTTCGCCCAGGATGTCCGTGACCCCGAGATAGGTCTCGCCATAGTGCAACGCCATGCGTACGGCTTGGACGAGTGTTGCCATGCGAGCCAGATCCTCACTGCGGCAGACCGGTGTAATCATCCGGATAGACGTCGTCCACCGGACTGGGAGCGTACGTGTGCGTGCGGACGTCATCCGGACCGGGTTCCGGCTCTTGCAGTACCTGTTCCACGGCCGCCGCCACTTCTTCGCGCTGCACGGCGAATGGCCTCGATCGCGGCGTCGGTCAACAAGCCCGCTTCCGCCAATTTGCGTTCAAAGAGCTCGAGGCAGTCCGGTTCGCCGCGCACGCGCAGCGCTCCGCCGGACGACGAGTGGCCGTGCAGTCGCGACACGCAGGGCTCGAGCATGAACGGTCGCCGCTTGCGTCGACACCAATGAAACGCCCGCCGCAGGGCGTGCCAGCTGGCAATCGGATCATTGCCGTCGAACGCCTCGCCAGGGATTCCGAACGGTTCGCCACGATCGACAATCCGCTGCTCGCTGTGCTGCGACTGCATGGGAGTGGAAATTCCCCACTGATTGTTCATCACAATCATCAGCACGGGCAGTTCGTGGCCGGGACGCGAACTCCAGATCATACAGGTGGCGAAATCCCCCTCGCTCGATCCGGCATCGCCACCCACCACGACGGTCACGCCGTCGCCACCGTGCCGTTTCTGCACCATGGCGGTCCCGGGAGCCATCGTGAACTGGACCTCGATCACCGAGCTGACCGGCACGATGTTCCACGGGCGGAACGCGTAATGACCCACGAAGTTGCGTCCCATCGAGTGTGGATCGGTCAAGCGCATGGCGGCCTGACGGACCGCATCCACCATCGGCATATCCATCGCCAACAACGTGGCGGCATTGCGATAGTGCAGATGGAGATAGTCGTAGTCCGGACCACATCCCTTCTTGACCTGCAAGCCGAGGCACGCATTGAACGCCTCTTCTCCCGGTCCGCCAATCCAGAAATACGACTCGCCCGACTTGCTCATCTGAATCATGCGTTCTTCCAGCATGCGCGACCGGACCATCACCTGATGGATCTCGCGGCACCGCTCCGCGCTCAGTGCTTCGCTGCCACTTTGCACTTCGGCAATCGTCGTCACACGGTGCTCCTTCTTTTCCAGCACGATCTCCGTTGAGGCAGTCACGCAAGCGTTGGTCGTGGCGACCCACGTGCTCGGTGGCCGACGAGTCCGTGGTGAACTGCCTTGCCGGAACTAATCCCATTCTACGCGAATTGCCGGCGATGCACAGATACTCAACACGATATCTGGACGATCGAACATGGCGCGCGCCGGGCACCGTCCGCGCACGGCGGCGGACGCCTGGTGGGCCCGTGCGGTGGATGTTCGGTCTTGGTCCGGCGGAGACCCGGGTATCGGTCAAGATGTAACGCCTGGGAGATGTGGATCGGAAAAACCGAGTCTGACAAGTCGCCTGGCGCCGAGTGCCGATAATCACCTCCAGGCGCCCCCTTCGCGACGCGACAAGACAGCGAGACAGGAAGCTCTCATGGAACCGACGATCTCCCCGGCCCAAGTCCGCCAACTGGTGGTCCACCACTTCGGCTATCACGGGGTGGACGTGCAACAGGACGGCGACTTGCAGGAACGCGTGCGTCTGGAAGACGGCCGGCGGGTCGCTCATTGCTATCGAGCCGGGGGCCTGTTCGCCATGTGGATGGTGGATATCGGGCTGGTGCAACTCTACGACGAGAGGGGGAACATGCTCGACACGCTGAATCTGCTCACCAGCGGTCAGCGGGATCGCAGGGCGGCCTGATCAACGCGGCGTCCCTGCGCCGTGACGGAATCGTCCGGCGACGCTCGTCGGGCAGCTCGCGGCTCGGTGGGACTCGCCGTGAAGTGCCGCCGGCGATGCGCGGATTCAAGCCACCTGTTTCTGCCGGGCTTCGCGCTGGACCATGCAACCTCGATCCAGTTCGTACACGCGATCGGCAAGGTACAGGTTCGCGTGCCGGTGGGTAATCATGATGAGTGTGCGGTTCTTGCTGAATTCCGTCAGCACTTCGTTGATGAGCTTCTCACTTTCGGTGTCGATCTGGCTGGTGGCTTCGTCCAGGATCAGGATTTCGGGATCCCGCAGGATGGCGCGGGCCAGTGCGATGCGCCGGCGCTGGCCGCCGCTGAGTCGTTGGCCCGATTGGCCCACGCGCGTCTCGTACTTCTCGGGAAATGTCATGATGAATTCGTGGGCGTGGGCCATTTCCGCCGCCCGTTGGACCTGAGCGTCGGTGGCATCCAGCGAACCGTAGCGAATGTTGTAGTGAATCGTGTCGTTGAACAATTCGGTCTGCTGGGTGACCAGTCCAATCCGTGCCCGCACATCTTCCAACGCCAGTTCCCGTAGATCAACGCCATCGAGCAACACCGCTCCGTGTTGCGGATCGTAGAAGCGACAGATCAGGTGAATCAGCGAGGATTTTCCGCTGCCGTTGGCGCCGATCAAAGCCACCTTCGAGCCGAAAGGGATTTCCAGGTCGATGTCCCGCAGCACGTAGTCATGGTCCCCGTAGGCGAACGAGAGTTTGCAGAGTTCCAGCTTGCGATGCGGTCGCTTCACCGACTTGACACAAGGGGGCGACTGTATCAGAGGTTCTCGATCGAGCAGAGGATACAGCATGTCGGCGGCCGCGATGCCCGAATTGACGCCCGTGAACACCGTGGACAACTTGCGGACCGGGTCGCTGGCGCCAATCAACAAACCGAAGAACACCATCATGGTCGAAACGCTCAACGGAGTGTCCGTAATCCGGATTCCCAGCAGGTGCGTCTCGTGATTCAGGACGAGATACGCGCCGACGATCACCGTGGTTCCCACCATGCCGATTCCGAGCAATTCGGTTACCGGACGCGTCAACGCGTTGTAGAATGCCGACTTGAGTGACAACCGCACCAGGTCCATCGTCGTACGTTCGAAGCGTTGCTGCTCAGTCTTCTCCATCCCGTAGGCCTGCACCGTCTGGATGCTGCCGAAAGCCTCCAGCATCACGTGCTGAAAGCGGCGAGCCTGATCCAGCGCACGTCGCGACACCGACTTGATGCGTTTGCTGAGCCAGACGATCAGGTAGGTGACCACTGGGGCGATGATCAGCGACAACACCAGCAGTCGCCAGGAAATGTAACAAGCGCCCGCCAGGCACGCCAGGATCTTCAGCGGTTCGCGGACCGCACCGCCATAGACTTCCATGACGCCATTGGCCAACATGTCGGTCGTGGCCGTGATCTGCGTCGTGAACCCGCTGGTGCCGAATTTCGCGAAACCGGCCCGGTCCATGTTCATCGCACGTTCAAAGATCCGCAGTCGCGTCTTACGGGCCATTCTGCGTCGATACGCTGGCGATCAGCATCGTGTTGAACAGCATGAACACATGCTTGATCACCGTGCTGATCATCAACACGGCAATCACCACCACCACGGTCAGGAACGGATCTTCGGGCAACAGCCGATCGATCAGCGGCTGAAACCTTCGCGACTCCCGCAGCGATGCCTCCAGGTTAACCCGCTCGCTCTCTAACTGCCCGACTTGGGCCAGGAGCTTTTCTCGCTCACCCGGACCGGCCGATTCGAGCGTCTGCTTCAACACCGTGATCTCGGCCGATAGCTCCGATATCTCCCGCTCGGAATCGGCGATCTTGGTGGCTACCCAGTGCTGCAACGACTCCTCGCCCAGCGTGACTTGAATCACGGGAAACAACGCCCCGATGTTGCCCCCCCACAAGGCCGCCATGAACAGCGAACAAAGCGTTGCCAGTCCGAGCGTCTTCCAGTAACAGAGCGACTCGCGTAGCGCTCGAGCGAAGTTCTTCATCCGTGACCGTCCTTGGCTTCCGCAGCGATGTTTCCGCAGCGATGTTTTTCTCGGGTCGCGTACGATGGGGCTCCGGCGACATCCTCTCCCGGCTCGCTCTGGATCCGACTGGGACGGGCGCAGAGACTCCGCATCGCGAGCCGCAAATCTATCCGAATCGAGCGGCTGGGCAAAGAGAACTTTCCAAAAGCCGCGCACACGATCCGACTACAGAGACGCCTGCCGCAGCCGACAACGACCGGTATAGGGAGCCCGCGTCATCTGGCCCCTCTCGCCACGCCGCTAAGGACTTTCGAACGTACATTTCCGCACTCCTGCCCCCTCTCCCCGGGCTTTGCCGGGGAGAGCGTTGGGGTGAAGGGCTCTTCGTGCTGGTGAGGCACACTGCACAGAATGCTTAGCGGCGTTGCCCTTCTCCCCTAGATCATTGCCGTCCGCGCGCGAAAATTGGTTGAGTGTGTGGACGGCGACAATTTGGGGGAGAGGGGACTCGGGAGGCCGACGGCGGTGTCTGGCGAAGGAGCTGAGTACAGCAGTAGACCGGCTCGGGTGGACCCTCACGTGGGATTTGAGGCACTTGACGACAGATAGCACTCAGGATCTAGCACTCAGGAGCTAGCACTCAGGAGCTCAGCACCATCGGCTTTTTCACGCAGCGGAATTGCGAGCGGCCCGCCCTGCCAATTCGCCCGGCCGCTGCGTTGGTGCTTGGGGGTTTGGGTCCGACGTCCAAGTGGCCTGTGCCCTGGTTCGATGTTGACCGTCGGTTCGCCTACTCCTTGAGTTCCTGGATTTCCACTTTGCGGAACTCCACGGGATGACTCTCGGATTGCAGCGAGATGTAGCCGCCGGAGAGCGACTTACGGCCATTCTTCAGGAGTGCTTTTGCATCGGGGTCGCTCTCGTCGAGTTGCGGTTGCGAGTATTCCAGCACCGTCTCGCCGTTGACGATATGCCTGATCACCCCGCTGCCATGTACCTCCACCTCGATCGTGACCCATTGGTCACCGCGGTAGGTTTTGGAGCGTGAATCGTTACAGTGCCTGGTGATCAGTTTTCCATCCATCACGATGTGCGTGCCAGGCGTGCAGACGTTACCTGTCGAACGCTCGCCGGTCGCCGCGCCGCCGAGCAACTGGACTTCGACCGAGACGGGGAAGTCCTGGTCCTTTCGCATGCTCTCCGGTGACTGCCCGTGGAGCATGAGGCCGCTATTGCGAAAAGCCCAACCTGGTCCTTCCGGAACCTGTTCGCCGACAAAGCGATACTCCACGCGCAGGATGTAGTTCGAGAACGGCTTCTCGTAGAACATGTGGCCAAACCGATTGTCGAACTTGTCGTACTTGTCGTAGGCCACCTTGATGACTCCGTCCACCACCCGAAACGTGTCGCCGAAGTTATCGTTCAGTTCATAGCCCTTGATCTTGACCTTCCAACCCGTCAGGTCCTTTCCGTTGAACAAGGGAATCCACTTGCCCTGGTCTGCCGACTGCTGGGCAACCAGCGAACTGGCGGAACACGCGAGCAGTACGAGAACGGACGCGATGAGGGGATACAATTTCATGAGGACTCCTTCTCCGGTGTGAGCAGCGATCGAACAGCGGCGAAGTGCCGTGCGTTGCATTCGAGATTCCTTGACGGCCGTCTGCAAACGGTTGGTTCGACAGGCGGCACTACCGGGCGATTCCCGGTGGGAAATCGGTGAACGACGGTTTGCGGGCTCTGGTGTCGAGCCTCAAATATACCTGATATAGTCTGGAATTCCGAGACGCGGACGGGAATTTGCGGTTTGCCGGATGGGTGAACTCGATTCACGGCGAACACTCGCCGGGAGCAAGGGCATGACAGCCTCGCTGGGCCAGGACCGGGTACACGTGTGGTATTGCCAGACGGACGATCCCCCGTGGGGTGACGTACAATCGCGCTACTTGGCGTTGTTGTCGGCGGATGAACGCGACCGGTACCACCGCTTCATGTTCGACAAAGACCGACGGCAGTTTCTCCTGGCGCGAGCACTGTCCGCACCGTGCTCTCTCGCTATGCGCCGGTCGCGCCCCAGGACTGGGAGTTCGAATACTCTGCGAAAGGCAAGCCGTCAGTGGCCTCGCGATTGGGTCTCCCGCATCTTCAGTTCAACCATTCCCACGCCGATGCGCTGGTGGCCTGTGCCGTCACGCACTCGCATCCGGTTGGCGTGGATGTCGAGTCGGTAAAGCGCGATGTCGACCTCAAAATCGCTCGCCATTGCCTCTCACCCGGCGAACTGCAGTGGTTCCAGGAGGTGGGCCCAACCGAACAACCGGCGTTCCTGCTGCGACGATGGACGCTGAAAGAAGCCTATTCCAAAGCGCGAGGGATGGGGTTGTCACTGGGGTTCACGAACTGTTCCTTTGCGTTTGACGATGCCGACCGCCCCCTTCTCACTTGCCACGGGACGCCCCAGGAGGATCCGCGGCAGTGGCAGTTCCAGCAATCGCTGATCGACGGGAGACATTATCTGGCGGTGGCCGTGGCACGCCCCGTGACAGACCCTTGCCAGTTCATGGTTCGTCGCTCACTGCCCCTGTTGTCGCCGGCGGACGACCTGAGCGACATCTGACCAGAACATCGCTCGGCACGAGCCAACGATCAGCACCCTGTCCGCGCAGCACCTCGACGTTGGCGAGCAGATGTGCTGGGGCGACGTCTAACCACGGGCACGGCGCACAAAGTTCTCGGCATAGTCCAGGTAATTCCGATCGCCAGCCTGGCAGTCGCTGCTGTTCTTCACCGACGTGTAAATGACTCGCAGGGCCATTTGCCAGGTCTCCGCGTTCACGCCGTGCGTCGATCCGCAGTACGCGAGGATTTGCATCAGCCGATCCGCAGCAGGGTCTGCAGCGGGGCGAGACCGAATGGCCGCGCACGGCGCTTGTTCGACAACCGCATCATCCACTTCAGGGTCCTGTTGACTCACCTGGACCAGTGTCGATTCCACCGCCAGCAACACCGTCGCGTGAGATTGCGTGAAGGCATCGCGCTGCCCCCACGTCACCTCCAGCTTGACTGTTTCGGCGGCCTGCGGTCTGCCTTGCTTGGCTCTCCGTCGCACGGCAGCCTCAATCTGTTTCTGTAACTTCGCCATGCCAGATCCTTCCGGAATACAGTGTTCAGGCTGTGTCATATCGAGGTCTTGTTGCCGAACCAGCAAGATACCGAATGCGAACACGGTTCGTCAAACGTGCGAGCCAATTTTGCAGACGGTGCCGACATCATTCGGGCAACGGCTGGCCCTTGGTCTCGGGCGCGAACGGAAGCACGGCAAGGCCGCCCAGGAAGACGAAGGCCACGGTGCAGGCGGCCCAGCGAAACGGCTCGGCGAAGCCCAGCCAGGTGAACAGCAGCGTGAGGAAACCCAGCGTGAATACGCCGATGGCCGTCAAGTAGCGTGCGGCATTGTAACACAAGCTCGTCCCCGTGCTGCGCAGCCGCGTGGGAAATAACTCGGGCAGATAGATCGCGTAGCCGCCAAACACCGACAGCGTGGCGAATCCCACCAAGGGGACCAGGAAATAGATCTGCCACTCCTGATTCATGAAACCAAACACGCCAAACACGATCACGAAGCACATCAGCAGTGATGTGGCGAACGCCTGCCGCCGTCCGATCCGCGCGGTGAGCGCCGTGAACGCGATCATGCCGAAGAAAGCTCCCACGTCCTGCAGCGCCATGGCGTACGAGGCGACCTTGTCCTGGTGCACGCGAATGCTCTCCGCCGATTGTGTGGCTGGGGCGCTGTCGGCAATCACGTCGCGGATCAACTCCGGGGTCCAGAAGCCGATTCCCCACAGCCCAACCGCGCCGGCCGTCACCAACAACACGCCCACAATCAGGTTCTTCCGCCAGCGTCGATCGCCAAAGAGCTCGCCCCAGTTTCCCAGCTTCACTGCTCGCCCTGCCGCGGCTTCCCGGCGCGCCGCGTCCCGAGTCGCCAGCCAACTCTCCGGTTCACGGATGTACAGCATGACCACCACGACCAGCAGAGCCGGAAAGGTGCCCACGAGGAAAAGGACGCGCCAGCCCTGGAGCTGGCCATCCGAAAGTACCGACCAGCCGACGGCGAAGCTCTTCGAGAGAAACACGGCACCCAATAGTGAACCGGCGATGTTGCCCACGGCGGAGAACGCTTGCAGCAGACCCAGGCAGTGAGGTCGTGCCCGCGACGGCATCACTTCGGCAATCAAGGTCACGGCAGCCGCGAAGGCGCCGCCGATCCCCAGCCCGGTCAGGAAGCGATAGATGCAAAAGTCCCACCACGACACGGAGAGCGCCGACAGTCCGGTGAACAGGGAGTAGACCGTGATGGTGGCCATCAGAGTCTTGGCTCGGCCCAGGCGATCACCCATCACTCCGAAGATGATCCCACCCGTAGCCCAACCGAGGAGCAACAGCGCGGTAGCCACCGAACCGTACCACTTCACATCGGCCGGCCCACCCAGCAAATCCTCCAGAGCGCGACCCCGAGCCAACACGAAGAATCGCTGGTCCAGGCAATCAAACATCCAGCTGAGCGTGCAGACGATGAACACGAACCAATGGTAGCCCGTCAATTCGCGATACCAGGGTTTCGTCGCAGGGCTCGCCGAACCTGCGGACTCCATGGGGGCGTGAATCATCCCGATGCTCCTTGTTCGTCAATCTGCGGCGCTTCGACGGCACGAGCTCGACATCTCGTGATTGCTGACCGGATTTCAACGCAGTTGTTCCCTACCCTAATCGAATTGGCCCCCTCTCACAAGCATGTAAACGTGCCGGGTAAGCAAGCCTGCGGCGGTGACGCTCCGTGCCGATCGCAACGATGACCGTGAACTCACGACGCGTCCTTGCGTTGTGCTTCTGGCGCTTCGCCGACACACTCCTGCGAAATACCAGGCGGTTCATCCTCAGGTGGCCGGATCGGATGGAACTTCAGGCGGTACATCAGTACGCCGCCGCCGAGGACCGCGGTGAGCACGACGCTACCAAAGACCACCGCGACCGCCATCGGCATGATGCCTGTGGTGAGGTGAACCGCGAAGACGCCGATTACCACGACGATGAACGTGGCCAGAAAAATCACCGGAAATTGAGAAGACTCGGGCATCTCGTCTTCCTTGCCGTTCTGCGGCCGCTCTGCATTTCCTGGAGACATGCGATTTCCTGGAGACATGCTGGTCCTCTCCGCGGCTACGGCCGGTGCGGGGCCGTCGAACGGAAATGTCCGCCGTGGTGAATTGCCTCCACCGATTGGTGACCGGGCATCGTGCGAAACGCCGGGAACGACAGGCCGGGAACCAAGCCAGCGGATAGACGTCCAATACGATACCGCGGCCGGGACCGATGTGGAAGAAGGCCATCTCGCCCGACGGCCGACAACACGACTTGCGTTGCGTCTTTCCGTCGGGCCTGGCCACGAACATATCGACAAGATAAGAAAGCCCGCCTGCGAATCGCCGTGTGGCGACCGCCACGCCCAACTGGTTACAATCAAGGACACTCTGGCGGCCGAACGACCTGCCCAGACCCCCGGAGTGAACGGGGAGCAGGCACGACTGGCGTTGCACACTGTAGTTCCGCGAACTTCACTCTTGTGAATGGATGGACCAATATGAACGACAAGAAATTCAACGTGGCCATGATTGGCCTGGGTTTCGGTGCCGAGTTCATTCCGATCTACCAGAAGCACCCCCGTGCCAACATGTACGCCGTCTGCCAGCGCAACTCAGAACGCTTGAACAAGATCGGCGATACGTTTGGCGTTGAAAAGCGGTACACGCGTTACGCGGACGTCCTGGCCGATCCCCACGTCGATTTCGTGCACATCAACTCGCCCATCCCCGATCATGCTCCGATGTCCATCGCCGCTCTGAAGGCCGGCAAACACGTCCTCTGCACCGTGCCGATGGCGACAACCATCGACGAGTGCCGCCAGATCGTGGAACTGGTGCATCGCACCGGCCTGAAATACATGATGGCGGAAACGGTCGTCTATTCGCGCGAGTTCCTGTTCCTCAAGGACCTGTATCGAAAGGGTGAACTGGGCAAGATTCAGTACCTGGCCGGCTTCGCACCCGCAGGACATGGACGGATGGCCGGAGTACTGGGAGCGGATGATTCCCATGCACTACGCAACGCATGTGGTCAGCCCGTGCCTCGGCCTGCTGGACGGACGCGCGGAATACGTGTCCTGCTTTGGTTCCGGGACCGTGCGCGATGACATCCGTCAGAAATCGGGCAATCGATTCGCCGTCGAATCGTGTCACATCCAGGTCCAGAACAGCGACGTTGTGGCCCACATCTGGCGATTCCTCTACGACACGGCCCGCCAGTATCGCGAAAGTTTCGACGTGTACGGGACCAAGAAAAGCTTCGAATGGGCGCTGGTCGAAGGTCAATCGCACGTGCTGCACACGGCCAAGCAACCGGAGCCGGAGATTCCCGCGCCGATCGAAGTGCCCGACTTCGCGCACCTGCTGCCCGAACCGATTCGTCCCTTCACTCGATCGATTCAGGATTCCGAACATCTTTCGTTCATTCAAGGCGGCGGCCACGGCGGTTCGCACCCGCACCTGGTCAACGAATTCGTCTCGGCGCTGGCTCAGGATCGCGACCCGTGGCCGAATGCGGTCACCTCCGCCAACTGGACGTGCGTGGGAATCTGCGCGCACCAGTCGGCCCTCGAAGGAGGCGCGATTGTGCGACTGCCCGATTTCACGCTGTCAGCATCGTAGGTTGCTGAGTCAGTTCAGTGGATCGACAGCACCGGAGGCTAATAGTCTTGCGGCGCCCCAGGTAGCATGGTCGCAGGAGTATCCATCGCCGCCTTGAGCACTCGCAAAGTGAGTTCATGCGCGTCTGACTAATCTCGACTCGGAAGGAATGAACCTGCCGCGACCGCAGGAGCGGGCTTTCGGCTGTCACAATTCCGTCGACCAGAACCTGAAAGACCACGCTCCCGCCATTGCTGGCGTCGTCCAATCCCACGTCGGCTGCGAACCACTCGAACTGCGGCCGGCCAGGTCGTAGACCGATATCGGCCGGCGTGGCATCGACACAGGCGTGCGTCCATAACCCCTTGGGATAGACCATGCCGTTGATCGGCGAGCGGTTGGCCGTAGTAATTCACATCACGGCGCACCGCGTTGTCAGCTCCAGCACTTGCCCTTGCCCACTCCATGTCCGACAGGAATACGAGTCCGGCCGGTCGATCCAACGGAGGCGTGGCAAGTACTCCCGCTGCACCGGAATGAACGCCTGCGTCCGCCCCACGAAGTGCCTCGACGCGCCAGTGCAACGTGCGTTCGGGTGGCAGACTGGTCAGTTCCACCGCGGCTGCAGCACTGCGCTCGTGGCGATCACGTGGCGGAACTCCGGCTCGTCCGCCACGCACACCACGTAACGATGAGCACCGGCGGAAGGTTCCCAAGAGAGCTGCGCCGACACGGCAAACAACCCCGCTTCCGACCGTCGCCTTCCGCAGCTCGAACTCACCGGGAGTCTCCAGGCCGGCCGGTTTTCCCGAGCGACTCCTCCTGCACAAAAATCAGGTCGCTGGAATAAGCCTGTGGCAGCTGGATCTCCAGGCCGGAACGCATCAATTCGTCGCCGCTTCGCAGGCCCGCGGAAATCGAGCCGTCCTCAGCACCACAACCAGTACTTCACATCGGGCTGCAGGCCCTTGAGCCGTACCGTCTGCCGAGCCTCGGGTGATTCCGGCCGCCACACATACAACGTGCCGCGCCGACCCGTCGCACTCCAATAGAACATGCCATCCCAGTGCACACCGTCGGGCCGCGGCAGGACGTGATGGACTTTCACGTCGGCCAGCATGGGCCGAATCCATTGTCGATAAATGTCGACAGACCGCCGCACCGAATCCTTTTCATGATCCGTCCACTTGGGCGTGTCGGTCGGATCGATCTGCCAGGCGCCCATCATGGCACTGCGCCACAGGAACGTACCGGGATTGTCGCCGCGCACGGGATACACATTGTCGTAGGTGTAGCACTGCAGGACCTAGCGGTGGCAGAGCCCAGGTCGAATCGTAGATGGTCTGGCGGTTCGGCAGGTTGGACAGCGTATCGGTCGACACCGTGTAGTGAGTGCGAGCGATCGACGCCGAAATCCTTGATGTGCCCACCGCCCGAACAGTTCTCCAGAAGCAGGTGCGGAAACGCCTCACGCAACTGCTCTTGGATGCGGTAATACCCGAGCGTGGCCCAATAGCTGGCGTCGACGCCATAGTGGTGCCGGTGGTTGGTCTTGTTGCATTGCGTCGCGATCGGGCCGCAGTCGTGCTTGAGATAGTCAAGATGGTGCTCCTTGACCAGCCACTGAGTCTTGCGCTCAGCCCACTGCTGTGCCTCCGTGCAGCCCAGGCACAGCTGTCCGCCATAGAAAGGTCCCGGTTTCCACTCCGCCGGATAATCGGCATTGAACCACTCCGGATGCCCCGCCGGTCCGCTCACACTCAGTGCTCCGGAGTGCTCGGAAATTCCGCCGTTGGTCCATGCGCACCACAGCGCCAGCTTCATTCCCGAACCGTGGACGAAATCCTCGATGGGCTGCACACCGCGCGGAAACCGGCGAGGATCCCACCGCCAGTCGCCGGTTTCGGGAAACCACATGGCGTCCGGCATGAAGGCTTCGAATCCCAAGTCGCGACACACGTACGGCGCTGCGCAGCACATCGGACTCGGTGGCCTGGTTGCCCCCGACGTCGAGATACAGGTTGTATGCCAGGATCGGGTCGGGACAGCTCCGGCGGAACCGGCGGGCGCAGTTTCTCCAGCACAAATCGATGCAGGCCGTAGCTGCCGTCGTCCAGCTCACCGTCGTAGCAGCCCACGAAAGCGGGTGGCACGAGAAACACTTCACCAGGCTCAACATCCGTCTTGAATTCGCGGTGATTCCCCACGTCCAAGTCGAGCCGATCCCCGCCGGCGGTTGCCAGGGCATGGATGCGGCCCAGCCCGGAGAATTCCCAGCCAACGTACAGGCCACGTTCCACGCCGACCTGCACCGCTAACCAGGGCACGGGGCTGGCGCCGTCTTCACAGTTGCTGGCCAGGACCAGGTCCAGCCCCGCCGTCAGCGGTTGGCTGCATGTTCCACCCTGCGTGCTGGCGTTGCTGCCGCCCCGCTTGATCCACCACAGCGTGGCCGGTGCGCCGGGATTCAATCCCGCCAGCGTCAGGCTGTCCTGATGCGACACCGTCACTCGCGACGGCGATCCGTTTTCGATCTCCATCCAATGCTCAATCGGCCCTCGACCCGGACGCGCTCGCCACACAGACCGCAGGATGAGCGAGGGAACGGCGCTGGAAAACACCAGAGTCAACTGGCCGGCCGCCGGCTCGTAGCTGCCTTCGCGGAACTGCCACACGACCGCGATCTCTTGGCTCGTCGCACCACGACCTTCGTCATCAACGGAACACGACCTGGTGCCGTCGATCCAACTGTGGGTCGATCCGACGGCAGCCAATCGCTCAATCACCGGACGGTCGCCCGTCACGCCAATGCGGATCTCGGTGTCATCGGTGCGCAAGATCCCACGATGCAGCGTGCACAAGGGGACTGGCCCAGACGCCGGCCACGACAGCGCACGAAGTCATGGCCAGCAGCGTCAAGAATCTTCCCGGCCGCGGCAGCGGAGTACCGCTGCACGCCACTCACCGTGAATGCGTGCCCAGTGGACTTGAGACAGCGCAGAAGAATATCGCTTGAGTCGTGCCAACATCGGTTTCACTCCTGCAATTGCCCGCAGTCTTCCGTTCGCCAATGTAGCCGCTGTGTCTGGCCACCACCACCAGTAGCGTCCCGCCAACTCATTGCCGCCCGTTCGTCTGCGTCTCGCTTGGGCTCGCCTTCTTGTCGCGGGTGATTGGTTGGACGACAATAATGCACGCCGCCGCAATGCGACGATCGCCCGAGCGGCAAACAGCAGTACTGGTGGGAGAACGATTCATGCACCGACGTGAATTCTTGAAGACCGGCGCTCAGGCGGCCGTCGCAAGCTCGCGGTCTCGTCACTCGCGAGCACCAGCGTAGCTGCCGTCAGCAGTTCGCAGTCAACCGACACGCCGGCGATTCTGCAGCACTACACGGCCGACGAGCATCGGCGGCGGCTGGAGAACATTGGCGTTGCTCACCGGGCGATCCGTACCTGCTTGCGAAAGCACCTGATCACGAACTACCTGCCAGCGCAATGCGGCTACAACCTGGGCGAGTATCCCTGTCGGCAACCGTGGGATCCCGGCGAATACGACGAGCAGGAACTGGACCGGCTGAAGGACCACGGAATCCAGCTCATCCAGGTCTTCGACGAATGGAACGACTCGCTGCGGCTGCACGGCGGAGACAAGTACACAGCACTCAACCCGGCCGGATTTCGACGATTTGTGGACATGGTCCACCGCCGCGGCATGAAGATACTCACGTACGCCTCCACCTGCTTCCTGCAGCGCACCGATCCGGATTTTCGCCAGGAGTGGTCGCGGGAAGGAGACAATCTCGTGCTGGGCTACTGGAACATGGCGAGGTGCTCGCCGGCCAGCCCCGGCTGGCGTGCCTTTCTTGCTGCCGCGGATCGTCGAAATTCTCGACACCTACGAACTGGATGGCATCTACATCGACGGCGGATACGTCCAGAACTTCCGCAAAGCCCCAGCAGCCCCCGGCCGCCGACGAGGTGTCTGCGTTTCCGGAGACCGCCGAGTACGATGCGCGCGTTCACCGACCTGCTGGCGCTGATCTATGCCGAGGTCCAGCGGCGCGGCGGGATCCTGAAACTGCACGTCGACGCCGCCGATCAGCCGCGCACCGGCGGCATGAAAGTGTACGACTACCTGTGGGTCGGCGAGGGCGTGACCCAGGTGGATGCGCTGCGCGAGGCGGTCAAGAACCATCCGCCGTACGTCGTGCCGTGCATCGACATGACGTTCGCAAAGATCGAGAACGCCGACGAGCCGTATCTGCACGCCATCCCCTACATGCAGTTTCCGGTGCTCCAGGCGGGCCGCCCCTTTACGGGCGAACGCGGGATGATCCCGGGCGTGCCGTACGCCTCCGACCAGGATTTCTGGGTGCGGCGCTGCCGCGAGGCCTGGACCTACTATCAGGCGAATCCGGCGGGGCCGTACACCTACGGCGGGTGGGACGCCGTGCCGGAACGCCCGGAAACACGACCCACACACGCCCGCTGGCTGCGTCAGTACCTGCCGCTGGTGGAAGACGGAACATGGGCGTGGCTGGAGGTCACGGACTCCGACCTGTTTGCCGGTCCGCTGCCGAAGACAATGGTGGTGTCGGTGTTTGCGAATCGGCACCTGTCCCTGGTGTTGGCCAACTACGGCACGGATGCGGCCACGGTGACACGGCCGACGCCTACGTGTCCGTCTCCGCGAGCGAGTCTTCCGCCCTGGCGACCAAAGAGTGGTCGCTCCCACCACGCTCGCTGAAGATCCTGCGTCGGGCCGTATGAATCGAGCGACCGCCCGAGGTGGGCCCTGTGTCTTGGTGGGGGTTTGTTGCGGATGCCAGCCAGATTGTGAGGAGCGGAGAACCAACGCGGGGGTTCCGGTGTTAATATAGGTGGAAGTGAGGTTGGCGTACTTGGATTCGTACGGCGAGTCGACTTGACGACAGGAGTCGCACAATGGCCAGTACCATGTCGCCCCCAGATCACACGCTGGAAATCGACGGAATCGACGAAGGGCGATGGGGGAAGCCCTCGGCGGCGGTTCAAGATCCCGCGTGTGGCCCCGGCGGCTGGCCATTTGCCTGGTTCTGATGGGGATGCTGACGGCAACCGGATGGGGGACGGTCTGGTACGCGGGCACTCGCGGTCCGGTGTTCAACCGCGACATGAAGACCGCTCCGGCCCGTCGTGGCGAACTGACCGTGTTGCTGACGGCGGAAGGCAACCTGGAAAGTGCGGTGAACATCGACATCAAGTGCGAAGTGGCTGGTGGCAGCGCGATTCTGTCGATCGTCGAGGACGGCCAGCAAGTGCAGAAGGGCGACAAGCTGGTGGAGCTGGATTCCTCGGCGCTGGAAGAACAGGTGAACACGCAGCAGATCGCCTTCCAGAAGGCGAAAGCGGCCAAGATCCAGGCCGAAAAGGATTTCGCGGCGGCCAAGATCGCCGTCCAGGAGTACCTGGAAGGAGCCTACGTCAAGTCGCTGCTGGACGCGGAAAGCAAGATGACGATTGCGACCGAAAACCTGCGTTCCGCGCAGAATACGCTCGAGCATTCGCAGCGCATGTTCCGCAAGGGCTATATCAGTGCGTTGGATCTTGCGAGCCAGGTTTTCTCCGTGGAACGAGCACAGCTGGAGCTGGATTCCGCCAACACTGCCAAGGAAGTCTTGGTCAAGTACACCAAGGAAAAGACGCTGCAGGAATTGTCGAGCAAGCGTGATTCCGCCGAGGCCATGGTCCGCTCCGAGACGGCTTCGTTTGCCCTGGAAGAATCGCGGCTCAAGCGATTGGAAGCACAGATGTTGAAATGCGTCATCATGGCGCCCGCGGATGGGATGGTCGTCTATGCCAACGAGACGGACCACCACGGCATGTCGCAACAGGCCCAGATCGAGGAAGGGGCGGCGGTCCGCGAACGGCAAACCATGTTGCGGCTGCCCGATCTGGCCCAAATGCAGGCCAAGGTCAACGTGCACGAATCCAGAGTCGAATCGCTCGGACGGGCGCTGCGAGCGGCCGAACGTGCCGGAAACGTCCTTCCTGCGCACTCGAGGTTCAAAACCTGAAGCTCCAGGGCCGACTGCTGAGCATTGCCAACCAGCCTGCGCCGATCGATTTTCGGACGGGCAACATCAAGCAATATGCGGCCATCATCGCCATCGAGGGGGCTCAGGAAGGTCTGCGGCCGGGAATGACCGCCAAGTGCGAAGTCGTCGTGGAACAAGCTTCCCGACGTGCTCATGATCCCGGTGGGGGCCGTTGTGGAGCAGGGGGGCGCGTATCAGTGCTGGGTGGTCAGCGATACCGGCGTGGAGCGTCGACCGTTGTTGCTCGGTGTGCGCAACGAAGAAGTCGTCGAAGTGAAAGACGGTGTGCGTGCAGGGGAACAAGTGGTCCTGAACCCCCGGGCCACGGTCCCCGAAGCACGCAACCTCCACGAACAGGCGATCCCGACCAAGGTCGGGAAGCGGTTCGACAAGATCCTGAATCGCTCGTCGGATTCGTAATCGTACTGGAAGCACGATGATGCGCGGTGTGGTGATAATCGGTCTGGCGTTTCTCGTCTTGGTCTCCTTGTCAGCGGCACTCGACTGCCGGCGGCTGACCCGCCCCGGCCGGTTATCCTTCGTGGAGTATCTGCAGGAGAGCGCGGTCTCCAAGGAACTGATCGATCGCTTCTTGCAGGGGCCCAGTTGGGCTCAATTCGATCCGGAGCTCGGCTATATTCTCGGCAATTATCTTCCCGCGGATGGCATCGACCACAGCGCCACGATCTCGACCGTCCAGCCCAACGGCGCGCGTACGTCGCTGCGTCTACGTGGACCGGAAATGCCGCATCAACACGTATGGTGACAGCTTCACGCAATGCCACCAGGTCAGCGACGCGGAGACCTGGCAGGAGTATCTCGCGGGCCATCTGGGCGAACCGATCCGGAATTTCGGCATGGGTGGCTACGGCGTCTACCAGGCGTACCGTCGCATGATTCGCGAAGAGGCCACCGACCACGGCGCCGAATACCTGATCTTCTACATTTGGGGCGATGATCACGTCCGCAGCCTCCTGCGCTGCCGGCACGCCAACATCTTCCGCCATTGGGATCACCAGGGCGGACGCATGTTTCACAATAACTTCTGGCCGAACCTGGACCTGAATCTGCAGACCGGCGCGTGGATCGAACACGACAACCTGTTGCCGACGCGAGAATCCCTCTACCACATGACCGATCCACAGTGGATGGTCGAGCACCTGCAGGACGACCTGGCACTGCAGCTGAGTGTCTACAAGGCGGGCCACATCCATGATCTCGATCGGCAGCGTGTCAGCCAGCTGGCAGCGCGCTTGAACTTCCCATTCGACTGGAACCAGGAGTCCGCGCTGCGCTCGCAGGTGAGCGGGCTGCTCGACTGCTATTCCCTGCGGGCAACTCAGTTCATCCTCGGGAAGGTGCGGGAGTTCGCCCAGGCCCACGACAAGAAACTGCTCGTCGTGCTGTTCGACCCGTATCGCGTCATGCCCGAACTGGTGCGCAAGAACAGCCGCTACGATCAACCGATCGTCGATTATCTGCACGCATGAAAAGTTCAACTACTTCGACATGAACGTCGTGCAGCTGCGCGATTTCGAGAAGTGCAGACTCCCGTACGACCAGTACATGAAGCAGTACTTCATCGGTCACTACAATCCGCGGGGAAACCACTTCTTCGCCTTTTCCATCAAGGATCAAGTCGTGGAGTGGCTGGATCCGAAGCCGATCACGTACCGGCAACCGGATCCCCAATCGATCGACTTCCACGGCTACCTGCCCGGCTCAAGCCTCTAGCCCTGCCCCACTTCTGACTTCTGCGGTTCCTTTACCTGCAAGCTGACACGGTAGGTCTTACGAGCGGTGTCGAGCGCCAGTTGCAGGTGATTCCAGGCGTCGAAGTCGGCTGCCGTGCCTGTGTCCGTCAGCTGGTCTACGCCGCAGTGCCAGTGCCCGTTAATTAAGGCAAACGTTGCGCCGACGCGGCAATCGTCCCCCAGTTGCGGATCGCGAGGGCAGTCAATGTCCATCTGCCTGAAATGTCGGGAGTTCGTCGCCCCCAATTGAAAACTCGGCGCCAGACGCTCACAATCGAAGTGCACTGCGCCTTTGTGGGAGGAACTTATGGGTTTCATTCAACCGCTGGTCATCCTGCTGTCCGTGTCTGCCTTGGGCACTTCGCCGGCCGACGTGGACCGCGCACTCGCAGCTCCCGCCGGAAATCCCAGTCCTGACCAAGGGGGACTTCGTATTCTTCTCCCACGTCGTGTTCCAGAAACCAACCAACGATATGGAGGCCCGTATTCGGCAAGAACGTCTGGATTGGATCAAGCGATTTCGAATTTGCCTGACCAATGGGTATGAGAACTTTGCGGGCCAGGACCTTCAGGAACTGCATGCGGCCGGCTGTGAACTGTTCGTTTATCGCTGGTTCAACGGGTACCTCAGATCGGAATTGCTTCCCGACGATGCTCCGTCGGAGTCGAAGGCCTACTACGGCCAGTTCTCCGGCATGGTCAAGCTCTTTCGCGACATCCACGCACACCCGGAGTGGCTGCTCAACGCAGAGAGACCGATCCAGGGCAGCGGAGCGGAATTCCCGGCCTATTTCTACGACTATGCCAACGCGGAGTTTCGAGCGTTCTATAGCGCATCGATCCGGCGCGACCTGTCGGAGGCGAATTACGATGGGGTCTTCTTCGACTATATCGGCTCCTGGGCTCTGCCGGAGGAAATCAAGCAGATATGGCAGACGAAACATCCGGATCTCACGTATGACCAGGCCAGCACTGAGTTCCTCCAGGAACTGCGGGAGGCGTTAGGCATCAAGCGGATCTTCGGCAACCAAGCTTATCGGGCGTCGGAAGAATTTTACGACTTGATCGACTACGACTGCAGCGAGAGCCTGGCGACCAGCTTCCTCTGGGGCAAGGAGGCGAAGCTCTTTCTCGAGGAGGGAAGCGAGAAGACCGTGCGCGACACTTTCTACCGTCCGTGGGACGGCCCGCAAGGCTACAAGGAAGCTGCCCGCGAGCGGCTGGCCACAGTGGCCAGGAAGCCGCGGGTACGAGTCTGTGACATCAACTACCTGCTGCCGTGGCGCGTGCCCACGGGAAGATCGGCCGAAGTCGGCGGACAGTCCGTGCCGGTCTTCACTCAGCGGACCGACCGGCCGGCCATCTTCTACGGTTACGCCATTTCCAAGCTTGTGGGCGGCTACACGTACGCCAGCGACTGGTATGCCGAGGGTTACGGGCACGACGATGTGTACTTCCTGGACTTGGGAGAGCCGCTCGACGAGCGATACGTCGAAACCCCGGAGACGGTCACACGCTACTACAAGAACGGATTTGTCGTCGTGACCCGTGCAGCGGGTCGAGTCGTTTTTCAACCCGACCCCAGGTTTCTGCCGCCCACGGTCGCCGATGTCTGGGATGTCTACGAGGAGACCCGGGTCCACGATTGGGCCAGTCAGCGCGCTGTAACGATCGACCCGGCCTACTACCCTTCCACACAGAGCTACTATCCCAGCGGCCGCGTGTACATGTACTTTCAGGATTCCGCCAGGCGCTGAGCCGATCGCCGAAGATCACTTGGAGGTTGTCGCCATGGAGGGCGGTTCACGGACCCAGGATATCGCGGTTGGCGAACGCCACACGGATGAGAATCGCCGGGTACTCGCAGTATTTCTCCGCACCGGCTGGCGCAATGGAACCATCGGGTTGAGGATGGTAGCGTTCGCGCCAATATCCGTCAGTTGTCGCAGCCCGGCACACTCGTCGCAGCGACTCGATCAGTCGTTCATGCGCATGCCTGCGTCGGCAGGCCGTGGCTTCCAGATACCAAACCCGTCCCATAGCCGCGATGTCATGCACCGGGGACATGACCGGGAATGGCAAGGGTTCATGGTATTCCCAGGGCTCGTACGCGAAGGGCTTTGTGACGATCTGAGTTGGCATGCCCCCCAGCCAGAATCCTGGCTCGTCCATCAGGCGTGGCCAAAGCAACTCGAGCTGCGTACCGGTGACAACATCAAACGCCACCGCCGCCCAATTCACGTCCGACAGACCGTGCGAGTCCACCAGCCCGCGTTCGGCGTGAACATACTCCGCGAAATGATCCTGACGCCAGAAGTTGGCGACGAACTTCTCCTTCAGACTGTCGGCATGACCGGACCACTCGGCTTCGCCATGCGTATCTCCGGCGACGCGTAACAGCCGTGCCAGCTGGTGGAACGCGTGGACGGTGTAGCATTGGGTGACACCGTCCCAGCCGTATCTGGGGGGCATTTCCATGTAGAATCCCGAGCCACCGATCAACCCGTTGTCGCTTTTACGGCCGAGCAGATACTTGGCGGCCGCCTCGACCGACGGCAGCCTTTCCTGCAACCAGGCGAGCGAACCGACCGCGTCGTAGATCTCCGCCGCGGTGAGGAACATAGCAGACAGGGGCGAGCGTGCTCAGTGGGTTAGCTTTCGGCTGCCAATGCTCGAACAACCCGATCCACGTGCGGGGCCGCTGGCTGGTCGCCGGCAGTCCCTCGCGCTGGGGAGGCTGGTAGGAAAAAACGTCTTCGAGGTGATTCAGGCCGCGCAACCACTTTCCATCCGAGCGTGTCTCGCCAGGGAAGATCGCAAACGGGATCTGGCCGTCCTGGCGCTGGACGCTCGCACGAATTCGAAGTAGTCGAGAACCAGACGCGTCCGACCCAGCCGAAGGTATGCCCCGGTCATCTGCCAGGAGTCGAGCCCCGGCCACGTCGTATCGTTGCCGAAGGCCGCACCATCCGCAGTGATTGTGAATTGCCCCGGATAAAATTGTTCGCTGATCGCGGCCAGAACATTGCGACGGATCGCGGCCTCCACTCCCGTGCGGATCTCCGCATCGGCAATGCTGCGGACCCACGCGTCGTCGGCGGGAAGCGGCTCGGCTGCCGATATCGGATCGTCCGCAACGTTCCATCCGAGGCCCGTCAGCAGTCCCAGGCAGGCACTCGACTGTCCGAGAAATGCACGGCGCGAAAGGTCGTGTCGATGTTCCACGGGGGTCCTCCTGTACTCCGGTGCGTTCCAGTATGCTGGGGGCATTCTCGCACGCGGCACACCGGTTTGCACTACGGATTCATGGAACACTGGCGAACAGTCGATCGACTATCCGCAGGACCGCACGATTATTCCGCCCGACTTCCTGGCCCCCACCTTCCTCTGGCACGAGTCCGCGCCGGAGGCCGATTCGTGGCTGATCGACGTGTCCTTTCCCGCGAATCGGCGCATCGCGCTGGTGTTGACGCCCGGTCGATCCCCACTCCAAGGTGAGATTGACCCGGCGCTGCATCGCCGACACGAACGAAATCTACACGCCGACAGCCTATCAGGCATCCGCCAAGAGTTGGACACCCAGCGACGATCTCTGGGCGGTGATGAAGCAACTGGCGGTGGGAGCGGCAAACATCGGGATCAGCGGATTCAACAGCGCCAGACCGGACAGGCCCGTGTCGCACGGCGCGATGACGCTGACGACATCTCCCGATCCCGTCGGCGCGCCCATTTTCTACCGTGACGTACCTTTAGCACCCTCGGAAACCAAGGAGGGGCAGATCAAACCCTTAAGCGGAGATCTTGTGCACGTGATCGCCTGGAGGCTTCGAGACATTTCGCAGCCGGAAAGCCGACTGGTTCTGACCGACGTGCCGACCTGCACGAACTGTCATTCCTTCTCGGCAGACGGGAAGACGATGGGCATGGACCTGGACGGACCCAACGATGACAAGGGGACATATGTCATGGCTCCGGTCGAGAAGAACATGTCGGTCAAAAGCAAGGACGTCATCAGTTGGAATACCTTCCCAGGCCGACTGAAGGATCGCCAGACGATTGGGTTCTTGTCGCGCGTATCTCCCGATGGGCAGTACGCCGTGACCACGGTCAACGAGTCTCTCTACATGTGCAACTTCAAGGACTACAGGTTTCTGCAGGTCTTCTATCCGACACGGGGCATTCTCGCGTACTACTCGCGGGCGACTGGTGAAATGAAGGCGTTGCCAGGCGCCGACGACCCGCTCTACGTGCATTGTGCCGCCGACTGGACTCCCGACGGCGAGCACTGGTCTTTGCCAGAGCGACGGCGCGAGACCCGCGTCCGGACGACGGGGTGCAGGCCCAGTATGCCGGCGATCCCGCGGAGATACCGATGCAGTACGACTTGTACCGCCTGCCGTTCCGCGGCGGGCGAGGCGGCCAGCCCGAGCCGATAGCCGGGGCGTCCAGCAACGGCATGAGCAACACGTTTCCGAAGGTCTCGCCGGACGGCAAGTGGATTGTGTTCGTGAAGTGCAGAAACGGCCAACTCATGCGACCGGACGGCAAGTTGTGGATCGTTCCGCTGGCCGGCGGCACGGCGCGCGAGATGCAGTGCAACACGTGGCGCATGAACTCCTGGCACAGCTTCTCGCCCAACAGCCGTTGGCTGGTGTTTTCATCGAAAGCCAACACGCCGTACACGGAAATGTTCTCGACGCATATCGATGACCAGGGAAACGCCAGTCCGGCGATTCTGATCCCGAATTCCACGGCGGCCAATCGGGCCGTCAATCTGCCAGAGTTTGTGAACATCGCCTACGACGACCTTGTGCAGATCGATACTGGCCGATGCCCTGGTTTTGCAGCAGAAGTATGCAGTGGCGGTCACCCACCTGCAGCAGGCCGTGGACGCCGATGCGAGCGCCACATCGACCGCGAACAAATTGGCCTGGCTGCTGGCCACTTGCCCGGAGCGTGAAGTCCGTAACGGTGCCCGGGCCCTGCTTCTCGCGGAGCGCGCCTGCGCCGCCGACCGCTACCGCAATCCTGACCTGCTCAGCACGCTGGCGGCCGCGTATGCCGAAGTCGGTCTGTTCGCCGACGCCACCAGGACGGCTACCCAAGCCTCGCGTCGCCTGGACCACCAGAATGAATCCTTGGCCAACAGGATTCAGCAGCAGCTCGAGCATTATGCGAACGGAAAACCCTTCTACGTGGCAGGGACTGGCAGCTGAGGTCTATTCTTGAACGGCAGATTGATGAACAAGGAACCGCAGAACGCCCAAGTGAGGAGGGCTACCACTTGCTCGTACGAACTTCTGCGGTTCTGCGGTTCCTTGTTCGTCAATCTGCGGTTCTCCGGTACAGTGAATCGCTGTGAATACTTACGGATGCGAAGACAGCGCCTTCAATCGCGTCAATGGAACAGAAGCCGGTACCTGCGCATCATGAGGCCCGATTTCCGTACGTGTTTTTCATGAGTTGAGGAGTTCCACTGCCCGCTTTGCCACACGCTCGGCTGCCAGATTCAAGAACCGGTTGCCAAACGCGGCGTTGGCGGATTTGATGGCTGCAAGTTTGGCGGGTGGCAGGTCCTTCAGTTGGTGGCTGATGGGACTCTCCCGGATACGATCGACACGCGTGAGATCGACCCACTGTTCGTGGAGAGCCAAGACGATCGAAGTCTCCCACATGGCGCCATGTCCACCCAGGAGCGGCTGTTCCGCATCCAACTGGTCCAGTTCGTCCTTCAGCACACTAACAGTGCCCCCACCCCAGAACTTCATGCCACGGATCGTGCCGTCGAGTTCTTTTTCGATCTCTTGCAGCAACACGTCTCCAGGGAAGTGGCCACTGTAGGCGATGCAAGCTTTGAAGCCCAGATCGGCGAGCGACTCCATCAGCTCAATGTAAAGCACCTTGCACAGCTCGCGGCTGATGAAGCAACTTGGCGGAGCGGCCGCTTGGGCTTTCAGACGCAGCTCCTCGCGACTCCAGGCGGGGTGGCCGGCGGGCGCAAAAGGAATGATCGGGTACACGATCCCACGGCTCTGTTCGACGGTGCGCAGACAGATTTCGTAGGCCGTCCAGGGGTCGACAGCCAGCACGCTTTGCAGGCCGTGTTCCTCGGGTGAGCCGATCGGAAGATAGACGATCGGTGCCCGCTCCTGCTCCGCATAGAATTCCTCGGGAAACAGCTCTTCGTATTTGTGTGGATGGCGCCGGTCCGCAGCGGCGGCTTGCCGCCGGATGCGTTGCGTTTGCCACCGTGGCAGCTGCGAATATTCCTGCTCCCGTGAGAAACTCACGTCGACCTGCCTGCCGCTTCCGCCCCCACGACAGAGAGTCCATGCTTTTGTCCTTTCACGCTCGGATGAACGTCTTGTTGCGATACAGGTACCAGAGCAATAACCACAGAGTGGACGTGGCGCCTGCCCAGGCGAGTGGTTCGTACCAGGCAGGAGGCAGGTACTGCTGCAGGCCGCCCAAGAACACCTCCGCTGCTGCGCGAAACACGCCGCTGCCGAGCTGCCAGCACATGTAGGCAAAGATCGAATTGGCACCCATGACCACGAACGGTATCGCCCACCGGCGCCACTGGCAGACATCGATCAGCAGGTAAAACAACGCCAACAACAGGAGACTCCACCCACCGGCAAAGAGCACGTAGGAACTTGTCCAACGATTCTTGATGATGGGACACCACACGGGCCACTCGGCCCACGGCGCACGAAAGAGAACGACTTGGGGCCATTGCCGCGCCACCCATCCGCTCCAGAACATAGCCCCGCCCAGCGCTGCGAGTCCCCACACGGTCAACCACACCACTTTCCGCGTGCCTGTGAGACTCGAACGCAACAACCACCCTGTCAACACGCCCAGCATGGCACTCGATGCGTGCCCGAGAACGCCCACGATCCAACCGACCTGGTGTCTGCGCCACGTGCCCACAATCCACTGAGTCACCCAGTCGCCTACATTGCACCCCGGCGCGACTTTGCCTATTTCGTGTCCCGGACCCGGCACAAATGCCAGGAGCGCCCAGTAGCCGAAAAGCATCAACAGCGTGGCCACGATCTGACCCGCGAGCCGAAAGTTCAAGAAGAGATCGAAGCCACGAGGTAGCCCAAGGCCAGCATCTGCAGGACGCTGTACGACAACTCAAATTCCGCCGGTTTGTAGGTAAGGAGACTACCGTTGACCATCATCCCGAGCAGGACCAGGATCGCCACACGCAGCACGATATGGCCATAGATGCTCCGCAGAGCATCGCCGCGAGCGAGCCGTTTTCCCAGAGAGTAGGGAATCGCTACCCCAATCAGGAACAGGAAGAGCGGGAAGATCAGGTCAATGAAATGGAACCCCTCCCACTCGACGTGATCCATCTGTGTCGAGAAGCCAGGTCAGCCAAGGGTGGCCGCTGGCCCGCGCTGTGGCTTGAATGACGATGGAACCGCCGATGATCCAGAACATGTCGAAGCCACGCAGGGCGTCGACCGAAACGATGCGCTGTGCCGCCACGTCGGACGCCGGCACCTCGACCTGCGATCGGTCCGCGGCCTTCTTGGCCACCTTGGCGTTGCTGTCGGTCTTCATTTCCTGGGAGTTCCCGTTTTCAGGTTGCGTCCGTGCGCAGCTTCATTCGTCAGCCAAAGTGATGTCGACTCGATGCGGTCCGCGCAGGTCGCAGGACACGAAACACGCTTCGATCGGTTCGCCGTCCAGCAGGACTCTGGTCACGCGAGTGCCGTGGCCGTCCAGGTGCAGATCCAGCACCATGTCGCGATACGGAATTCCGGTCAGCGTCACGGGGCCCCAGGCGGCGGGCAACGTGGGAGCCAACCGCATGCCGGCCGGCTCAAAGGTCATTCCGAACAAGCCGTAGTGAATCATCCGCAGATACGCGGTGGCCGACCAGGTCTGCTGCGTGCACGACTCCCAATGGATGCCGGATCTGCCAACCGCCGTCCGGTTCGCCGGTGGCCGGATGGTAGATCTCGCGGAAGTTCCAGCTGGAATTTTTGGCCAGTCCTGCGAGCGTCTCCACTTCCCGCTGGAACAGACCCATGTTTCCCGCACGGGCCGCGGCGGTGGCCCAGTAGCCCTGGGCCATCGGCCAGACGATGCGGCCGTGGCGACTCGGCTTGTCGGCGCTGTAGCGAGGAATCTCCGGCTCCACCAAGCGCAATTCCGATATTCGGTCGTGCAGTGACTGCTCCATCAAGCTGCCGTGCCTGTTCGGGACTGGCGACATCCAACAGCACGGCCAGCGAGATGCCGGTGGCCTCCTGGAAATCTGCCGGCGTTCCGCGCAGTGATCCGGTGCCATGCAGGAAGTAGGCAAAGGAGCTCTTGTTCGGCATCCAGAGATGCCGCTGGATGGCGGCTTTCAGCGCAGTCGGCCTGGTGATTCCATAGCTCGACCACCGCCGGCTTCCTGATGCAAGGCCAGCGCCATGCGGGCGGCACAGCGAAATGCATGATAGGTAATGCAGTTGGCACTCAGCGTCATCATCGTCTCTGCGCCCGGGATGGTCGAGAATGAAGCTCGAAGAACCTTTCGGGTCGTCGAACGGCGCCGGGTACCCGGCAATCCCATCCGCCAGATGCGAAGGTCCCTGGAAGAGACCATATTCCTGGTCGAAATGTGTCTGCGACATCTCGGTGAGGCTCTCTGCAGTGGCCTCGTACGCGGCGGCCAGGAACTCCCGGTCGCCCGGTCGTGGCGAAATGATTCCAGGCCGCCGTCACCCAGATCAGCTTGTCCCACCATTGGTTGTCCCGCTGGATGATGAGCCGGCCATTCGGCAGACGCTCACACACTGCCCACAGCGTGTTCCGCGCGATCTCCGGAGCGAGCAAGCTGGCCGCATTCCAGGAATTGACCGAGGCATCGCGAGTCCACGGATCCTGGTAGTCGCCGCCGGCTCGGATCAGTCGAGGCGGATCACCGCGGAGCAATCCCGTGCGGTTGTACTTCTGCATGTCCGCCGGGATCGTGTTGATGTCCAACAAGTTGTGCAGCGCCTGCCGATACGCTTCGCCGAGCGTTGCATCCAGCCTGGTTCGTTCGAAAACGAGGCGAGGCGAGGCGGCACTCTCGCTCTCCGTGGAGTCCGGAGCCACGTCCGATTCCGAAAGCAAACCCTGCAGATCGCGGCGCGGTGCGGACCAGGCTTTCTTGACCGCGTCGTCGACCAACTGGCGGACGGCCTGATAGTCGTCATCGTGCTCGTCCGCATACGGTGGCTGCGCGCACTTGCGGCCGGTCGTCGTTGTCGACAGGGGTGCGGCCAGGAACAGACTCCGCTCGGGTTGTTGCAGATCGATCCAGTCGGCCCGCGTCACCTCCTGGGAAGTATGGCACGGTGTGCAACGTCGCGCATGAATCTCCCCGATGGTCGTGAGCAACTGCTGATCGGCCGGCAAGTCATACGGCTGGCTGTTCGGGCCGCGTGTTGATGAAGTGGCTGTGGTACGGTGCGTTCGCATCGACCCACGTGACCAGTCGCAGCCAATCGTCGGAGTTCAGCTTGACACGTTTACCACACGGGCCGTCGCGGAGTGCGGCGATCAGCTTGCTCTGATGCGATCCGAATTGCAGCGGCTGCGACAGCGCATCGGCCGGATCCGACTTGTTGCTGTAGGCAACCAGTCCCCTGCGTGATGAGCGTGCGATAGGCCGTGTTGTGGCCGTCCAGTCCGAGTTCACCGCCATAGAGCGTCTTGAACCGCAGGCCGGTCGTCAGTCCGCCCGAGAAATCCAGGTCGCCAGCCGGCTTCAGCCCGCCGTGACAACTCACGCAGTGGCGATCGAACACCGGCTGGACATCGCGCAGGAAATTCAGCGGCCGGACGCCCCACGGTGGCGGCGTCGGAATCGACGGATCGCGCAGAGCTGCCAGGAGTCCCGGCGTGGAGGTCGGGGCCACGGCCTTCGATTCGTGGCAACCGACACAGCCGCGGAGTTCGCCCGGCTGGAAGCTGATGAACGACCGCATCCGCCGCAGCTCCATGAAGTTCTCGTCCAGCAGCTGGAAGTAAACCGCCGTGTCGGCCGGCACGCGGAAATGCGCACTGCCATCGGCCTCGACCGGGACCGTTCCCAACACTTCGACCGGCGTCCAATTCATTCCTTCGCTCAAGGCCACCGTCTCGTAGCGCAGTCCGCCGTAGCGTTCGTCGTACGGCCACGGCACCGGATGTGAGATCCGCACGTAGCGCACCCGTCGCGGATCGATCCCCTCGCAGCCGAACGCCGCATCGCTCAAGCGTGCAGACGGCGTACGACTTGCTGGGATCCGTCGTGTCGGGAAGCACCGGCGGGCGGGGCCGCGACCGCAGCGGGATCGGCATGAAGCAGGAGATCTCCGGATCGCGGTAGATCAGTTCCTTGTTGCCGAACACGTCGATCAAGTAGAGCGCATAGCCTGTCTCGTCCATGCCGCGGTAGTACTCGGGAGAGTCCTTGCGGCCACGAGTTGGAATAGCTGTAGGACGCCAGAAAGTACTTGTCGGAGAGCGGCCACGGGCTCATGTAGTGGCCGCCGTCGTCGCGGACGCCGCCCTCAGCCACCGGTGTGCCGGACATGCCGCCCTCCGGTGGCGTCACACCCGGCGTGACGATGCGGATACCCGCCGGATTGTTCAGTCCGGCCGCCGCGCTGATCGTCACGATCGGTCCGGCGGCCAGCGTGTGATGGCCGGCGGCAATCGCCACGAACTGTCGCTGCCGCGAGCCCGGAATCGAGCGGACATCCTCCAACGCCCAGGGATCGTTCATGTGCTGCTTGAACAGCGCGTCGGCCCAGGTTCCGTCGGGCCGCATGAACCACAGCGACTGGATCTGCGTCAGGTTCCGCTCGTGATACTCCCAGCGCGTGTAGCCGATCGTGCCGTCGTCGAGGCAATGCGGCAGGTAGTCGCCGTCCTTGTTGACGCTCAGCCGGCGGATTCCCGAGCCGTCCGGCTGCATCACGTAGAGGTTGCAGGACGTCTCGTCGAGCCGCGGATCGTGATTGCACTGCAGGCTGTACGCCGCAGCGTTCCGAGACGAACGCGATCTGGCCATCGGGCAGATAGGTCGGGTCCAGGTCGCTCCAGTAATGATGATCGGTCAATTGCCGCAAGCCCGACCCGTCCACGCCGACCTCGAAAATGTGCGTCGGTTCGATCGTCTTGCGCAAGCCCTCGTGCACGTTGTTGCGGCACGTGCAGAAGGCGGGCGGCCAGGGCTGGATGGGCGGATCGAACGACTTCTTGCGCGCATAGCCGAAGACGATGCGATCGGCGTCCCACCACAAGTCCATGCCGTGCACGTGGCCGGGTCCGAGCTGGCCGTTCAGGATGTTGCGGACCTGCGGCTCGGCGGCTCCGTCGAAAACGGATTGGCTCAGCACGCACAGGTCGCCGCCGGGCCGCGAGACCCAGGGCATGTGATTCAGGCAGATGTCCGGATACGTCTGCTGCGTGAATCGTTTGACGAACAACAACTGGTCGAACTGCAGCAGCGGATTGGCGAAGGCCAGCGCGCGCACCGCGCGGCGCGCATCGAAGTACACCTGCACGCAGTTCGTCGTAGCGGCGCCTGGTCCGAGCACCTGTGCCAGCCGCGCGGCGACGGCGTCCAGTTCGCGCTCCAAGGGAGTCGTGTCGAGTCCGGACTTCTGCAGATCGGCCGCCAGCAGTCGGCCGCGTTCGAGGACCTCGGCGGTCGGCAGCGGGACCGGGCCTCGCCTTGCGGTGGAGGCAGCTTCGACGTCGACCAGATGCTGAGGCTGCTCTGGTCGGCCGGTTTGTGCAGTGCCAGGTTCTTCGCCGGGTCGGCCTGCGCCATAGATCTCGACTTCGTCCAGGTGCAGGAAGATCGGCTGTGGGCTGGGAATCTGCAACCGCACGAAGCGCGCCTGGACCTCACCCGGCGCGAACGTCACCTCCAGCGGTTTCGCACCGGAGATGCCGCCGAAATGCGGTCCCTGATTGTCGTAGCGCTGCGTCCAGTTGCGGCCGTCGTCCGACGTCAACAGGATCAGCGTGTCGGCGTTGTGCAGTCCGGGTGCATAGTCCAGTCGGTTGTAGACGACGACGCGCGCCAGAGGCTCGCTCTGTCCGAGGTCGACCTGCCACCACGGATTCGGTTCCTGGTTGGTGTGGAAGGCGTACTTGCCGTCCTTGACGCCGTCGACGGCGCCGGCCGCGTCACTCTGCGTACTGACCGCCGGTCCGTGCGGCACGCCGCGCCGCACGGCATCGATCGCTTCGGCCTGGCGGATCCAATCCTGCTCCACCGCCGACATGTCCGACTCGCCGTCGGCGGATACTTGTGCAGTCGCGTCCACCACCGGCGACGGTCCGTCGGCCGCGAGCAGGCCCTGGCACATGACAAAGCCGCAGGCCAACAACAGCGTAGGGTACCGCAATCGCGACACGCAGAACATTAGCGACCGGTTGTCCGTCATCGTTCGCATTCGGCTGGCTCCTTGTATCAAGGCAAGTGCGATACGATTCTAAGGCGCTGGAAAACAATAACTTGGCGAATTGGATGTAGGACGGATTGCCAATCCGTCCTACGACGATTCGGCAACTTAATTCTTGACAGATTCTAACCGCATCGCAGGCCCCTGTCGACGCAGCGTCGCCATGCCGCCACGCCACTTGGATGCCGCGATCCTGCCCGCGGTCTATCGTTGACTCGTGCCAAGCTGTTCAGTTCTTTCACGTTTCAGTGGTCAACGGTATGCCGCTCGCACGATCACCTTGCCGGTCAGGCCCGGCAATTCGATCACTTCCTTGTCCGGCGCGAATTCGGGTCCATGCCGTTCCGTTCACGTTGACGCTCTGGATCGTGGCCGCCTGAGGATGTCGCAGACGCAGCAACACAGTGCCGGGCGGGTTGCGCGAGGGCAGTTCCACGGTGGCGGTGATTGACCCGTGGTCCGCGTCGGACACGATCTCGAAGGCGACTGGTCCGAAATGCGTCGGCGCATTCTGGTGACGGTAATCTGTCTGGCCCTGCTCCAGCCAGGCTCGCGGCGTGGCGCGCGCCATCCACACGCGCATTGCCTTCCTCCATCACCAGCAGGTTGCGAAATCGCTCGAGAAATGCCGCCTCCTCGAATATCTTGTCCGGCGGACCGTGCATCGCGTGCTCGTTGAAGACGTAACCATCGTGCGGGCAGGATGTCGATGGCATAGCATTCAGGAAGGAACGGAGAAAACACGGGATGTCATCGGCGGCCAGGTGCATGTTCGCCGTGCGCTCCAGACCCGCCCTGATACTGCCAGCCGGCGACGAACCAGTCTCGACCACCGACATTCGCGTTCTCCAGGAGCAACCGATCTTCCAGCACGTCGAGGTATCCCTGCACGCGCACATCGTCCGGCGCAACAGGCCGGCCGGACTGATCAGCGCCGCGGCCGACTGGACCGTTTCCCAATACAGGGGTCCGACATGCGCGCCCGAGCCGTCACGCTGCCAGCCCCAGGCGCCGGTGGCCAGCCCGCGCACATAGCAGGCGAACGGAATCACCGAATGGAACGTGCCGTCGCGCACCGGGACCACCGGCGACAGCGCAATGGAGCGCTCGACGGCCGCGCGCAGGTCTTGGCGATAGGCCTCGGCCTCCGCCATGAGCCTGGCGCCTGCGGCCGGATCGATGACCATGAGCGTCTGCCGCGAGACGCGACACGGAGACCCAGTAGTACGCTTCGCATTCGTAGAACTGCATCCACAAGCCACCGCTGTCCGGCGTCACCTGCAGCGCCGGTTGCAGTCCCTTGCACCACAGCCTCTGACCGCCCGGGACCATGTCCGACACCACCCGCCGTTGACGCAAGCATCCACTCGGCGTTGGCCTTGATCCGGGGCGCGGCGGCTTTCAGCCAGGCCTGGTCGCCGGTCAGCCAATAGTGTTCGGTGAGTGCCCAACCGATCGAACCGGGGCCAAACGCGTGAACGCCGTCCATGTGGCCGCCGACACCCGGCGGACCCACTGCGTGCGTGAGGCACCCGTGCCCCTCGGAAAAGAGTCCATTGGGCCGGTCCGGCAGGGCCCAGGCGTGATGACCGGTGGAATCTGGATCCATCGGCAACGACACCCACTGATCCAACCCGTCCTCGGCCGCCTGATGCGACCCCAGCAGATCCAGTGCTGCCAGAACCATATACGTTTCTGCACCGAGGATGCCATAGGGAAAGTCGTTGAACCACAGACGACCGGTCTGCGGATGTTTTTCGGCGTGCCGCACCAGATGCCAGATCGCCCAAATTCCATTGAGCGGCCAGACGCGGGCAGGGAACGTGCACTTGCATCCGGGGTTCGAAGCCCTGAGGCGGTACAGGATGTGGCGGCAGCTGACTGCCGCGCAGTTCAGTGACTGCCCTGTCCCAGGTCTGCTCCTCGTGCCCACGAATCTGCTGGCGGATGGTGGACAGTTGTCGAGTCTGAAGCTCCTGAAGAAAATCCCGGGCGCTGGCGGCCTGCGACGCCAACACGATCGGTGGTCGCGACGGGAGCACGGGCGAGGACTCGGATGTTCGTTCCGAGTAGAAGTGCCAAACGTTCGCCAGATTCTGACTGTCCGCATGAGGATTGCCACGGTGCAGCGAGCCGAGCACTTCCTGCGCCAGGTTCCAAGTTCGTCCGAGTCCGCCCACTTCGGCGACGGTGAATTCGATGATCGTCGTATCACACGGATGCGCACCCTTTGGTCCCACGACCAACGAGATCAGGTCACCAGCCGCGACAGGGACGTTGCCCAAATCGCGCATGGCCGGGTCGATGAGAATCGTCACCGCAGCGTGTCCGTCGGTCGTGCCACTGGCCAGTGTGGTTCGCTGTGTCGGGGTCTCTCGCGCCATCCACCAATCGATGCCGTTACTGCCGCTCTGACCGTGCGCCACGCTGGCCGTGACTTTCACATTCCCTTCGATTGGACTGCGCCATCCGACGGCGACATTGTCCGCCGGACCTGGATGCATGGCGAGACTGCGAGCCGGAATGGTAATGCCTTGCACGGAGACCGCCTCGTCCGCCGAGTTGCCGCCGAACCAGGGTGTGGCGTCACTGCCCCAGCCCAACAGCGCCGGGCTTCCGGCGATCGACGGCATTTTCTCGGCCAGCAACGACCGTGGCACACGCAGATCCGGCACGACCGCGGGTGCTGGCGGCTCTGACGTCCGACGCACGAAGAACCCGTATTCGGGCGCGAGAATCGGTCCGTTTTCCAGGTCGGCCGCCAGAAACGAGAAATTTCCGGACTCGGTCCACACCGTGACTATGGTCCGCGCCACATCGTCTCGCTGACTCGTGAACGGCTGCGTCTGCCGCCACTTCGCCGTCCCCATGTACAACAGACTGGCCGCTACGCCACGGCGTGCCCCCGTCGATCGTGGAGAACGCCACGAGCAAGGCGTTGCTCGCACGGTCGAATCGTCACCGTTCAGCGGACCAAGACCGGACACTCGGCCGTCGTAAACTTCGATGCGTCCGCTGTAGTCCTTGTCGCCGGCGCCGTCCTCATAGCCCCACTCGATTTCAAAATCCATTTTCTTCCAGGTGTCCGCCACCAGTACGCGAACCGCCGGCACGGTGAAGTCGGCGGCACACTTCCCACCTTCGATGCTGACGACGAGGCCGCACGTGTTGGTCTGCAGGTCATACAGCAAACGACTCCCGTGCCGCCGCAATGCTTGGTTTAACGGCCTTGACGGCTGCACCCAGATTATTCCACCAGGAACTGGCGGTGGTGAGAGGATCGAGTGTCGTGATCACCAGGTCCTCGGGGGCCGGGCGGCGCGGCGCGTCCGGGGACCAGGTGAGCTCTAATTGCCCGACCGGACGAATCTCCTCCCACAACAGTCCGCACAGAACTCGCTGGCACGCCGGGGCGGTCACATCCACGGGTTTGTTCAGCGGAACGTTGGCGTACCGCATGAGCGCCAGCCAACTCTCGGGCGGATTCTCTTCCGGGCGGCGATCCGCGCGATATTGATAGGCACTGGAGGCGATGTCCGCTGGCTGGCCGACGAGTCTCTCCAATTCCGCGGCCGCCACGATACCTGTTTCGGCGCCCGCCTGTGGTTCGCCGGCCGCAAACACGCAGGCGGTCACGGCGATCCCTGCCCAGAGCGACCAACCTGCCACGTGTCGTCCGAGAACTTTGGTCGATTGATTCGATTTCACGCGAGTGTCCCCCAGTGGCCGAGTATCGGGCGTTCTTAGAGCCTGGACGGCGCGATCGCTGTTTGCACGATCTATGTCCAGGCTGGCAAGTCCCGGGCCACCTGGGACCAGGGGCAGGCTTTGCTTTTTTGGTGAGCGTTTCCAGAAAAACGGGTTTGCTTTACCGAAGAACCGCAGATTGACGAACAAGGAACCGCAGAGGTCCAAAGTAAAGAGTGTTCTTCTTGGGCTGTCTTTACTTCGATCGAGGCGTCGTAGTACCCTAATAGGCAATGCTGTGAAACATTTTCCACCGCGTTTCCTCGAGCTCTTATCCCCTCTCCCCGTGCTTTGACGGGGAGAGGGATAGAGTGAGGGGCTCTTTTGTGCGAGAAAGAAATACACGAAATGCTTCACAGCGTTGCCGAATGGGCTGCCGAGCGGTGCTGCGCCCTACGGGACAACGGTGCGGGGGGCGTGTGCGCCGGTCCAAAGAAACAGGAGAAGACTATGATCAATGCGAAACAGGTGTGTGTTGTGACCGGAGCTGGCAAGGGAATTGGGCGGGGCATCGCCGCCGTGCTGGCTCGCGAAGGAGCGACGGTGATTGCCGCGTCCCGCAGTGAAGCCAACTTGCGAGTTACGAAGGAGATGATTGAAGCCGCAGGCGGCCGGGCGGCTGCCATGCCCGTCGATATCACCGATCGGCCAGGCGTCCAGGCGTTCGTCAAACAGGTGATCGCCGAATTCGGCCGCATCGACGTGCTGGTGAACAATGCCGGTCTGATGCCCATGCCTGCCAATCTCGTGGACTTCGATGATCAGCTCTGGGAGGACCTCTTCCGCGTCAACACGACCGGCACTTACAACATGATCAAGGCCGTGCTGCCGCACATGATGCAGCAGGAGTTCGGACGCGTGATCAACATGTCGTCGGTGGCCGCTCGACTCACGTTTCCCGCCTTCGCCGCGTATGGAGCCGCCAAAGCGGCACTCCACGCCTTGACCACGGCGCTTGCCAAGGAAGTGGCCGTTCGCAAGATCACCGTCAACTGCATTTTGCCCGGTTTCACGCGCACCGAGGAGATGGAACATATCTGGGGCACGATCGCCACGGCAGCCGGTCAAACACTGGACGAATTTGTGGACCCCATCCTGGAAGCCAAAGTCCCCATCAATCGCTGGCTGCAGCCGGAGGAAATCGGGCACATGGTTTCGTTTCTGGCCAGCCGCAAAGCGGACGGCATCACCGGGCAACTGCTGGTCGTGGACGGTGGGCTGGATGCGCACGACTAAGCGATTCCCGGACGTGTGTCTCAGTTCCCGGCAGTCTGTGGCGGCAACGGCACGGACTGCCAGCCCTCGGTGCCAAAGCGAATGTCGCGTTCGACGAACTCCCACACCACCACGCGCTTGTTTCGCAGCAGCTGCGGCCGGCGAAACAGCTCCTGACGCACCAGTGTGGATGCCCCGCCGTCATTGACCAGCGACGTTAGCGGCCGGCGAAGTTCTCGCGCCAAGTGGGCGATGAAACCCGCCGAGCGCGGTTCGTCCTGTTCGTAAATTCGCAGGAAACTGTCTCCCATCACGAGGACTTCCGCATCCGGATCATCCTCGTAGAGTTCTTGTGTTGGCGTGTCTCGTCGCTGGATCTGGCGGCAGGGAACGTCTTCAGGCGTCGTGTGCCGTTCGATCTGCGGAACCTGGAGCATCCGCACCAGATCGCCCGACCTCGCGATCGGCGCCGGTCGGCTTGCATAATCCGTTGTTCCCGCTGTCACCCAGTTGCGCTCCAGGATTCTGTGCGCGACGCTGCGAGCCGCCAACTCCACTCCGGCGGGCGACCAGTGACTGTCCTGTGTGAGATACAGGGGCTCTGCGTGCGCGTTGGCCGGATCCTGCTTGAATGCGCCATAGACCTCCCACAGATCCACCACTTCGACGCCTGCCGACGAAAGGTCGCTCAGGAGCTGTCGAGTCTGTGGATTGATCAACGTCTCCGTACGGCGTGCGCGGTGGGAGAGCATGTCAGGATAAATGCTCTCTTTGTTGGGTGCGACGACCACCAGGAGCCGCACGCCGCGTGCGGCGAGCTGGTCACGAAAGTCGACGATGGCGGCCTGCGGACTGGTCGCGGAACCGTGCGCCGGCAGCAGGGCGCGTTCGGTCAAGTAGCGAAAACCGGGTTTATAGAAGAGCCATCCATCGCGTCCCACGAGGGCCTTCTCCCCGCCGTCTTTGAACCAGGAGAACAGGGCAAATTGAACCCACGGGCGCAGCTGTTTCCCCAGCCAGCTGGCGTCCTTGAGTTCGTCTTCATACGCCCGGAGGTTCGCCGAAGTGGGACGCTGGTGGAATACCGCCAGCGCCTGGACGGATCTGTCCCGGCGCAGATCGATCGCGGTCTGGACGAGTGCCGGAGCCGCCAGCATCGCCAGGAAACTCATCACGAGCACAATCTCAGCCGGCCGGGATGATATCATGATTCTTTGCACGCGCGAGAACTGGAAATAGAGAAATGGATTGAAGGCCTGGGCGTACATGGTCGCCACCGACAGCATGAACAACGGGATCAGGAACACCACGCGTCCCCACGTTAACGGCTGCGCGGCCCAGTCGTGGGCCTGTGCCGGCTGAAAGACGAATACCGCGGAAACCGCCATGACCAGCAGGCTCAGCGGCGAGTAAATCGCCGCCCCCAGCAGGACCGACTCAGGACCGGCAGCCACGAGTCCGAACATGGCGCCGTAGTAGCGCCCGGCCAACGTGAGATTGTCCGCACGAAATAGCACCCACGAGAACAACATCAACAGAAACGTGATGCCCACCTGCAGGAGACGTGGACTCTGCTTGTAGAGGCTCGTCTTCCCTCGCCACCGCTCAAAGGCCAGCAGGGCACCATGGTAGGCACCGCAGGCGACGAAATTCCACTTGGCGCCGTGCCACAGTCCGCCCAACAACATCACAATCGCCAGGTTGATGTACGTCCGCCGCTCACCGAGTCGATTTCCGCCCAGCGGGAAGTACAGGTAATCACGCAGCACACTGGACAGCGAGATGTGCCAGCGCTGCCAGACCTCGGTAATGCTGCGGGATCGATACGGCGCATCGAAATTCTTGAGGAACTCGAACCCCAGCATGCGTCCGAGTCCCACGGCCATGTCAGAATAGCCACAGAAATCAAAGTAGATCTGGAAGGCATAGGCCAGCACGCCGAACCACGCCTCGCCCGGCCCGGGTGCCGCGGCATTGAACACGGTGTCCGCCACGATGCCCGCCGGGTTGGCCAGCAGAATTTTCTTGGCGAAGCCCAGCACGAAAATGGCGATCCCCGAAGCGAATCGCGACAGCGTATGATCACGCGACGCCAATTGGGCGGCCAGCGTCTTGTAGCGGATGATCGGACCGGCCACGAGATCGGGAAATAGCGCCACGAAGGCCGAGAAGTCCGTGAACGAACGGGCGGGCGTGGCGTGTCCTCGATACAGGTCAATGATGTAGGTCAGTGAGTGAAACGTGTAGAACGAGATGCCGATCGGCAATACCACCGTCATGACATGAAAGCGCTCGAAACCGACCATTTCGAGCAGCTTGTTCAGTGTCTCGGCCGCGAACATGTAGTACTTGAAGAACCCCAGGAAACTGAGGTTCGTCACCACGCAGGCCACGACGGCCGCTCTCTGTTGCGGTCGCGTCGCCCCGGGCGCATAATGACCTTGCCCCACATGAAGTCCATCACGGTGGTGAACATCATCAGGCAGACAAACCATGGCTCCCACCAACCATAGAACACGTAGCTGGCGAGGGTGATCCAGGCATTCCGCCAGCGCATCGGTAACCCGAAGTAGACCACCAGGAACAAGGGCAGAAAGTAGAAGATGAAGATGTGGGTCGTGAAAACCATGACATGCGTTCATTCGTCACTCGGGTTCGTCCACACGGCCCAGTACAGCGGACCCGTTTCCTGACCAAAATACTTGTTCACAATGCCGCCCATGAAATAGTCATCGATCGGCACTTCCAAGGCCATTCGATGCGTTTGGCCGTCACGGAAGTTCCGCAGAGTCCCGCCGAGCTCTTTGACCCGGTCGTCGGCCGCATCGGCCCGCGGTTTCCAGGGATTGTAGTGCCCGACGAAAATGAATTTATCCGTTACGGAACCGCGGTGCACTTGCAGCACTTGGTACTTGAGAATCGTCGCGTAGTTGTAGAGATCGCGTTTGAATATGGCGCCTGCGGGGACCTCGACGAGCTGAGCCGTAACTTCCACACTGCCGCGCGTCGCCAGCTCCGCGTCCGGGGCAGTGACGGTTGCCGTTGCGTCGTCGATACTGCGCACACAAGACGCGCACGCCAGCAACACGGTCGCCAGCCCCACTGCGAAACCACACTTCTCACGCCAGTGATTCATGAACATTCACCTTTCTTGATAGGTTGTGCATCGAGATCTTCTGACCTGCGACGATCCGCGGTTCGTGCGGGACAGCAACCTGACTTCTCTCAAGGTGTTTCCACGCCCGCCTGCGTCCAGTCCGGCTCCCAGCCGGGGCCCAGGTCGAGGCGCGGGCCGCTTCCCGCGTCCGGATAGTCTGCCCGCAACGCTCCGCTGTTATCTTCTTCCACCATCGGCCCATCGCTCCAGCGGATCACTGCGAGCGTGGTGCGAGCATGATCGACCTGGCCCAAGTCCTCGACACTCCGCGTGAAGACCAGATACTTTCCGTCCGGCGCACTGCAGCCACCATAGATATGACGCGTGGCATCGGCGTAAAGCATTTGGTGATCCGTTCCGTCGGCCGCGGCGCTCCAGAGTTCGGCCCGGCCCCCGCGCTCCGGCACAATGCCGCGCGCGTACACGGCCCGCCGCGAGTCCGGGCACCAGTCCGACGTGCAGTTGTAGCGGTCCGTTTCGCTGACCGCCTGCCAGACGCCCGTCGCCACCTCCAGCCGCCCGATGTTCCAGAACGGGCCCAGACCGTTGGCCGTGCCCAGCAGTGCCGTGCCGTCGGGTGCCCAGACCAATTGCGAGACGATACCGTGTCGCGGCAACTGACGGATCAGGCGGCGTGTGGCCACGTCGCGAATCTGGATCCCCTGGAGTGTCAGGCAGGCCAACTGTTGGCCGTCCGGTCCCCACGACGCCCAGGGATAGTCTCTCCCCCAAACCACCGCCTCCCGGCCATCACGGTTGGCGAGCACCAGGTCAAACGTGCCGTACGTGTTGTTGTCGATCGGCTCCACCAGCGGCAGGCGATAATACAGAAGCTTCTGGCCATCGCGCGAGAAGCGTGCCCCTGCTTCGTTGAATGCCGGTGTGTCGGTGATCTGTTGCCGGTCCGAACCATCGGGACGCATCTGGAACAGGTCCCAATCGGCCCGCTCGTTCCGGGCGCTGAAAACGATCCAGCCGCGATCGTGCAATTCAGTCGTCAACTGGGACACATCTCCACCTTCAGCCGGCGCATGCACATCGGGTGTCGGTACGACGGCATCCTGACGCGCGGGGAGCTCACTCGAAGTCCAACACGGTTCCCACCCCGCGGGCAGAACGAGCACCGGCCCATGCTTGGCCTGCGGGTGCAGCGCCCGCAGCTCTTGACTCTCCCCACCGACGAGGGGCGCGTCACGCAGCGCAACAGGCCCATCGGTGCGCCCGCGTGGCCCGGATCACCGTCTTCCTCCATGTTGCCGGTGAACAGAGCGTATTTACCGTCCGGCGACACGTGGCCACCGTACACGTGTCGGCCGTCCTCGCCGTAGACGAGTTGTGGCGACTTGCCCTCGACATCGGTGCGCCACAGCTGCGTCCACCCGTAGCCGGGATTGGATTTCTGACCTGGCGGACGCCAGGAGAAGATTACCTGTTGCGAATCGGGGAACCAATCGGGCGTGCAGCAGTCGATCTTGTGGAGAGCGGCGGCTTCGCCATTGGTCGCATTCATCCGTGCGATGCTCCAGCTGGCGCCGAACGAGTTCGCGACGCCGCAGAGCCACTTCCCGTCCGGCGACCAGGTCAGTTGCTGGAAGAAACCTTTGCGGTGGAGACGCCGGAGTTCCTTGCCAGTCGCCACGTCCACGAAGAAGATGCCCTTGATCGACAGGCACACGATCTGTCGGCCGTCGGGGCTCCAACTGCCCCACGGGAACGCCTCCGACTTGCCCAGCGCTTGGGGATGCGAGCCGTCGCTGTCCGCCACAATCAACTCGCCTTGCTCGCCGTGCCGATTGTTGTCGATCGTCGCGCTGCGCGGCAGCCGCCGGTAAAGAAGTCTGCTTCCGTCGCGGGAGACCTGCGGTGAGAACTCGTGAAACTGTGGCGTACGGGTCAAGTTGCGAACGTCCGTCCCGTTCGGCCGGCAGCAGCAGATGTCCCAGTCTCCTTGCTCTCCGCGGGCACTGTAAAGGACCCAACCGAGGTTGGCCACTTCCTCCGCCAGCACTCGCACGGCATCCTCATCGCCCGACGTTGCCGCCAGCACCAGCTCTCTGCCGAGGGTATTCCGAGGCCGGCGGAAAACGAAATGACGAGAATCGACCTGGCGACCCAACGGTTCATGGTGACGGTTCCGGTATAAACAAATGATCTGTCCGTGATGATCGACTGGTCATCCCGCAGAACACTGGTCATCCCGCAGAACAAACGTGCCGTTATTCGTGTGAATTGGCGTTCAACTTACGTCGGCCAGGATACGCCGTCAAGAATTGGTCGAGTGGAGATCTGACGTCGCAGCTGCGGTATACTGGGCTGTTGTCATTCCGGATGGATGTGATCTTCGTCGACAGGAGTAGCATGTGAGCAACGGAAGCAGGGACATTGCGGATGGCATTGCCAAACCACCGCCTCTGGCGGTGAGAATCAAGAAGGCTTTGCCGGTGGTGGCTGACCGCGTCTAATTTGCCGTGGAGGAAAGAACGAACGATGACGACTTGCACCGCGCTTGCCTCTGGGGGCCGCAGATGGCTTCTGACCGCTCTCCTGCTCCATACGCCGCAGGCACTCCAGGCCGCAGATGACGCGCAGGCGGCGGCCCGGCCCAACGTCCTGTTGATCTGTGTGGATGATCTCAAGCCGCTGCTGGGCTGTTACGGTGACAAGACCGTGCAATCTCCGCAGATCGACCGGCTGGCGGCCAGGGGAGTGTTGTTTGAGCGTGCCTACTGCAATCAGGCGGTCTGTTCGCCCTCCCGCAACGCGCTGCTGACCGGGTTGAGGCCACAGACGTTGGGCATTTATGACCTCGGCACCAACTTCCGCCTGTCGCGACCAGAGGCAGTCACATTGCCTCAGCACTTCCAGCAGCAGGGCTGGCGCACCGAAGGGTTGGGCAAGATCTTTCATGTCGGCCATGGCAACCACGAGGATGCTGCCTCGTGGAGTGTACCACATTGGAGAGCGAACGTCGTCGCTTACGCGTTGCCGGAGAGCAAGGCAAAGCAAGGACTCACGCGCGAAGAGGCGCTCTTTGCCAATCAGCCCGCCAAGGATCTGCCGCGCGGAGCGGCTTACGAGTGTGCCGACGTGCCGGACAATACGTATCCGGATGGAGCATTGGCCGACGAAGTCATTCGCCGACTGCAGGCTGCCAAGGACCACCCGGCCGCGCCATTCTTTCTCGCCGTGGGATTTGTCAAACCGCACTTGCCGTTCGTCGCGCCGAAGAAGTACTGGGACCTGTATGACCGGAACATGTTCCAACTGGCCGAAATTCGCACGCCCCCTGTCGGCGCCCCGAGTTATGCACCGCAGTTTGGGGGTGAACTGCGTCAATACGCCGGCATTCCGACGCAAGGGCCGCTCGCCGACGACTTGCAGCGCACGTTGATTCACGGCTATCACGCGGCCACGAGTTACATGGACGCTCAGTTGGGCCGAGTGCTCGACGAATTGGACCGACTCGGCCTCACGCACGATACGATCATCGTGCTGTGGGGCGACCACGGCTGGCATCTCGGCGATCACGGCATCTGGTGCAAGCATACCAACTACGAACAGGCGGCCCGTATCCCGCTGCTCGTTGCAGCCCCGGGGATTCCCGCCAGTACGCGAACCGCAGCGCTCACGGAGACTGTCGACATCTACCCGACACTGTGCGAACTCGCCGGCGTCCCGGTTCCGGCCGGCCTCGACGGCCACAGCTTCGTGGCCACGCTGCGGGACGTGGCTGTGCCCACGCAGGACCACGCGATTCATGTCTATCCGCGGAATGCGCCCGGAAAAGGTCCCGTGCTTGGACGAGCGATCCGGACCCAGCGCTACCGGCTTGTCGAATGGAAGAAGATTGCGCATCCGGCCGAAGACGCAGAACTGGAACTCTACGATTACGAAACGGATCCGCTGGAAATGAGAAACCAGTCAAGTGCGCAGCCGGAGATCGTTGCGCAGTTGCGAGCCATGCTCGCGCGACATCCTGAGGCGAAGTCACAAGTCAGTGCCGCGGCTGTCTCCGGCACGCCGGACCCGCCGCAGAAACCGACACAGAACCGCAACGCCCTGTTCGACACGAAGGACAAGAACCGGGACGGCCAGCTCACACGGGACGAGTTCCTGGCCAGTCAAGCGGATCCCGACAAGGCCCCGCGACGATTTTCGCGATTTGACATCAACCGGGACGGTGTACTGAGCCGCGAGGAATTCGTGACCGCCGGAGGCAAGCAGAGACAATGACCGCCAGGTGCGTGTGCCAGACTCCTGTTTCCGGTCACGCGATCAAAGCGACGGTCGGCGTGCTGGATCAGCGCGCTGGGCAGGGTAGATTTCGATGGTCTTGTAAGTCAGAACGAAAACGGGCGCGATGCCTTGTCGCACGCCTCCGGCAACAGGGGAGAAGAACAGGTGTGTCGCCAAAAGGTGACAAGTATGTGTCACCAAGAAAACTGGTTGCGCTGCAGCGGTGTGCCGGGGAGTTGCGCCGCCGCCGGGGATTGTGGCGAGGCGCTGGTCCGGCGCCGCGGCCGGATCGCAAGCCGTCGCCGGGGGCCGCGTGCCGCGGGTCCGCGACCGGCGCCGACAGCCCGCGGCGAGTCCCTTTTCCGGGGTCAGGGGGCTTCCTCCAAGCCCCGAGGGACCGCTAAGCTACAGACGGTTACTGCGCTAACTACCCCCGCATGTGGTGGGGTATCCTTCACCGTAGCTAGGAGCAAAGCAATGGCGTTGAAAGTCGGCATCAATGGGTTCGGTCGGATTGGTCGTCTGGTTCTGCGGTCCGCGATGCTGGACAAGGACATCGAGTTTGTGGGGATTAACGATCTGGTGCCGGCCGACAACCTGGCCTACCTGCTGAAGTACGATTCGACGCACGGTCGGGCGAAGGCGGACGTTTCGGCGGACGGCGAAGCGATCGTGATCAACGGCCGCAAGATCCCGTGCTGTTCGGTCAAAGATCCGGCGGAACTGCCCTGGGCCAAGCTGGGTGCCCAATACGTGGTCGAGTCGACCGGCTTGTTCACGGCCCGCGACGGGGCCCAGAAGCACCTGACGGCCGGTGCCAAGCGCGTGATCATCGGCGCTCCGGCGAAAGACAAGGAGATTCCCACGTTCGTGATGGGCGTCAACAACGAGAAGTACAACGCGGCCACAGACACGATCGTATCGAATGCCAGCTGCACGACCAACTGCCTGGCTCCGATCGTCAAGGTGCTGCTCGACAACTTTGGCATCGACGAAGGCCTGATGACGACGATCCATGCCATGACGGCCACTCAGCCGACCGTCGACGGTCCCGAGCAAGAAAGACTTCCGTGGGGGTCGTGGAGCCAGCCAGAATGCGATCCCGGCCTCCACCGGCGCGGCGAAGGCCGTCAGCCTCTGCCTGCCCGAGGTCAAAGGCAAGTTGACCGGCATGGCCTTCCGCATCCCGACAGCCGACGTTTCGGCGGTGGACCTGACCGTGCGCACCACGAAGGAGACTTCGTTGGCCGCCATCAATGCGGCGATGAAGAAGGCCTCCGAGACCACGATGAAAGGCATCCTCGGCTACACCGAGGACCAGGTCGTGAGCAGCGATTTCATCGGTTGTGCGCTGTCGAGCATCTACGATGCCACGGCCGGCATTGAACTCAACAGCCGCTTCTTCAAGGTCATCAGCTGGTACGACAACGAGATGGGCTACTCGCACCGCGTGGTCGACCTGATGAAGTACATGGCCAAGAAAGACGGGCTGCTGTAAAGTCGCGTCTGGCTCTTTGCACATCACTTCGCTTGCGGCCGGTGCTTCGGCGCCGGCCGCCGGCGTTGGGTGGCGGAGAATGTCTAACGTCCAATGTCTAATGTCTAATGTCTAATGACGAGAGCTGATCGCAGAGTCACTTTTGCGGACCGCGTCATTCGTCATTCGTCATTCGTCATTCGTCATTCGTCATTCGTCATTCGTCATTCGTCATTCGTCATTCGTCATTCGTCATTCGTCATTCGTCACTGTGTCCCCAGCTTGCTTGCGTCGCGAAAATAGACCTTTGGCGCGCCGGCTGCGCGGGTGGCGGGGCACCGCCGAATTGCGAGGTGACCAGCCACGCGTGACCATCCGCGGTGATGCGCGCGGCGAGCCACGCTTGGGAATTGCCCCACCCGCGGTCGGTCCCCTTGTCCGACTGTGCGGCGCGTACCGGTTCAGGCATCGTCGCTACGATTCCGTCCAGTCGCTGAGTCTGTTCGCTGGTAGCCGCGCGGGCCGGACCCAGGATCGCCTCGATTTCGGCCTGGGTCATGCCGGCCTTGATCTTTGCGGCATCCTCCTGCCGAATCGGTGGACTGGTATCCGCCTTGGCCTGGCAGCCGCCCAAAAAGCCGATGAACACCAGTGACACCCACCTCAGTGTGCCGCCGGCCCCGTGATGTTCCTGTCGCACCGTGGACTCCTCTCCAAACAAGCCCCGCCAGGTCATTTCGCATCCACCAGGCCCTGCATCGTGAACTGGGACGACATCAGCGCCGAGGACGGCGGCCGTCCGGGCTGCTGATTCTCCGCTGGTTTCTGCAGGAATTCCGGAAATCTCGCCGTCTCGAACACCGAGAAATTCGGCTGCTTCCCGGCCTCCGCCAACGCCTGTTCAATGGTTTCGCCGGCCTTGGTCTGCAGCACGAAGGGTACGTTGGTCCCGCTGGTCTGCCAGAGGTCCCGGCCATTCCAGACCAGCCGGATGGTGGAAGTATAGGCGTTCACGACGTACGAGCCAGAAGCGATATAGCTGACCGCCTCCTGCTTGGGACCCGTGATCGCTCCCATGACGACGATGGGTGACGACTGAGCCACGGTGTATCCGGAAGCCTTGGCGGCCTTCTCCAGCCCTTGCCGAACGCCCGGCTGATACGGTCCGGCGATCCCCGACACGTCAATGGCCACGGCCACGCCCGGATGGATCAAGAACACCGACGGATCGGATTGGGCCTTCTCCAGCAGTTTCGCGGCGGCGGGATGCGGGAACTCGCCAGGTGCCAGCAGCCCGCCGGCATCCGATAGCATGGCGATGAAGGAGGTGCCGCCCAGAGTCTCCATCTGACCGGCATCCCGGTATTCGCAGACTTGAATCTTGGTCGGCAGGTGCACCAGCAGGCGATTGTCGAGCAGCGCGAAGTCATCGTGCGGACAACTCAAGCCGTTGGGTGCCACCGGGCCGCCGGGAGAGTTGTAGCCGAACAGCCACTCACCTTTCTCCAGGTCCAGGACGCGCACATCATTCGTGTACGACACGAGTAATCGTTTCCCGCTGGGGCTCCAGGCCAGTCGCGGCCAGGCGACATGCGCGTCCTGCTCGAGCGCAATGCTCCCCACAATCTCGGCCGTATCGGTCTTGGCGATCATCAGCGCCTTGCCATCGAGCACGGCCAACAGGCTGCGGTCAGTCGACGCTGCCAAGGCACAGTTGTCACTCAGTCGAGCGTGCCAGATCGGCTTGCGTTCGGCCAGTTGCCACAACACCACATGGCCCTTGTCGCTGCACGTGAGCACCGCATCATCGCGAATCGGGACGGCCCAGGTGACGGCGGCGTTCTGCCGCTTTCCCCAATCCTCCTTGTCCATCACATATGGGACCCAGCTCGTCGTGCGCACGATCTTCTTGCCCGTGAACCTCCACACCTGCAATTGGTCGGGCGTTTCGTAACCGCCATTCCCGTCGCTGGCTCCGACCATCAGCACGGAGCTGCCGTCGTTGAGCAGCGCCAACGGTCGCATGTTGGCTTCGACTTGTTCGGAATTGACGGCCTTGCCGGCCACCAGATCGACCAGCGACAGGCGGCTCATGGGCTTCGGAACCACAAATGAAATCGTATAACCTACGGCGGCCCGTTTGCACAACGGGTTGACCGCCAGAGGATGCATGGCCTCATGGAAGGTGGACTTCTTGGCCAGCGCCGTTCGCTTGGCCACGAAATCCAACTTGCCGCTTTCCGGTAACGGCACCTTCCATTCCACCCCGGCCATCGACTGGAACTCGTCGGCCTCGTCCCAGTCGACCGTAACAGGCGACGACCAATCGAAACTGCCCGCTGCCACGCTGGCCGTCCCGCTCGAGGCAGACTTGGCCGAGTCGCTCGACGCCTTGGGCGTTGCACTGTCCGATTCAACCATTTCGAACGGGCTCGCACCGCTGTCGAGAAACTCCTGATCTTTCTTGCTCAGCTTGGCGACGGGAACCTTGAGTATCTTGCCTTCCGCGTTCTTGATGAACGCGACCCCCTCCTTCACCTCGACCAGCTGTCCGACCACCTTGAACTTACCGGTCGCGTCCGTCCATTCCCGCTCGACGTCCGTTTGGGCCCAGACAACCGCACTGCCGCACAGCAACCATACACAGATTACGAGCCTGCGTGCTGTCGCTATAAGTCGTATTCCTGTAAGCACTTTCACGCCATTGCCTCTAATCATGCTGCTAATCCCGCACCTGAGTTCGAATTTCACCCGCCAGACTCGGCCCGTTCTCCTGGTCATCGTGCAGCCCGGAGGTTCCGCACGGGCCTTGCACCTGCCGTCCGCCAGCTGACAAGATTCTTATCCTTGACCCAACACAATGCAACGGACCGGGGCTTCGTTTTCTTGAGGTCAGCATCACCAGGGCCAACGCCCTCGTTGCACCACTTTGAATACGCAGAATGTGTCCCGCCCCATTTGAATTCTGGCGGAATGTAGCCGCTTCGCGGCGAAGAGGTGGACCTTCCACGGCAATGCGGCTCCGTACGCCGAAGGCGTACCACACCGTAGCCCGGGGTCAGCCGCGCCTGCGGCGCCACCCCGGGTACACGTACCCGGGAACATGTCGGGCGAGCCCAAGACCGTGTGCCAAACCGGCGGTCTCCGAGGCCGAAACAGGCCGCGCACCGCCTCGCGCGCTTTCGACGGCGCTCTTCACACCGGGGGCATGGCCCGACTCGGTAGCCACGAGGCAGGCGACAGGCCGGGCGAAACGGTCCACCCATGGAACAGATATCGCAACCGTGAAAAGGCAGGCCTCTCCAGTGCTTTCACCTCCCCACGACAGACCTCCTCACCGCCGGCTGGCACCGGAAATCTGCTCACCCTTTCGGCCGTCGGGATGCGTGTGCCATCCGCGGGACTCTGGATCCGGGTCGACCCGCTCGCCGGCGTGAAATTCGCGTTCGGCTGCCCCCGGGGGCGTCGAGCCCATTCGACGCGCTGGCCTCGACGAGGTCGGCGACGACGAACACGTGCAGATGTATCTGCTCAAGGTTCGCGGCTATCGGCGGGGGTTGCCGGCGGCGAATCGCCGGCCAGAGCTTGTGCCACTTTTGCGGCCAGACGCGAGACGATTTCGGCCACGAGCTTGTCGCCGAGTTCTTTCGACGCCGTGGTGCGTGGGTCTTGCCCGTAGATCGCGTAAAGTGGGTGCGTCGGGTCGTGCGTCGAGGCTTCCTTCCGCGGCGTGTCCGGCAGAGTAACTCGGTCCGGGTCGCGGCCCGCGGTCAAGCTGTCCAGATGGACCCAATCGGGATGAATCGCCAGCGCAATGCTTGTCTCGTATTTCGCCGCATGATCACCGCCATAGGCGTCGCCTGGTTGCGGGGTCGTCACTTCCGGTTCGGTCAGCCCGATGAATGCTACCTGCGGGTGGCGTTGTTGCGCTTCCCGGGCCAGCCGATGGACCATGTCCACTTGCTCTTGCGGGTAATGCCCGGTCAGCAGGACCACGACCTTGAATCCTTGCCGGGCCAGGTGATCGAGTGTGGCCTCGATCAGCGGCACGATTTGGATCTCCGGCAGCATGAGTGTCCATTTGTAGCCGACATGTCCACCACCGGTGCCGTAGAAAAAGGTTGGCAACACGGTCCCTCCGGTGCGTTGAGCCACTCGTTCGCACAGGGCATGGGCCTTGATGCCATCAAAGCACACAGGCAGATGAAACCCGTGATGCTCGTAGGTGCCCAAGGGCACAAACGCGACGGGCGCCTCGACCAGTACCTGTTCCAGCTGATCGGGCAGCATTTCCTCCATGCGACCGTGTGGCTTGTCGTCGCGTGCGACCTCGACCGGTCGCGCCCATTGCTGCCGTGCCGCAAGTCCAGGCCGGTCCGCCGCCTGTCGTTGGACAAATTCGTCGAGCGTGCCACGGGCCAGATAGAGGCGGCTGACGGTGGTGCTTTCTTCGCCTGGTCCGATGTCGCCGAAACTGGGCGCCGCATGAAGGCAGCAGCGATCCATGTTGTCGAACAGAAAGGCGGCTTCCCAGGCCGTCGCCGCCATGTAGGATCCCGCGGGCTCCGACAGGGTCACGATCCACGAGCCATCCGTGCGATCGAGGCTCGTGGCCTTAAACCCGCGCACGAAGACGGACTCCTTGCCTGCCGGAATGTGCTCCGGCAGATAGAAACCCACGGTCGGCATGGGGCCCTTGACTCGTGTCGTCTGCGCCATGCACAGCGGTTTGCCCTGGGTGCTCATGTATGTCCGTTCCAGCTTCCAGTCCTGGAATGTCGGCGCATGGATCGGGTTGAGGCAGTTGAAGGCGAACACCTCGTGCCAGAGGAACTCGGTGTGGTTGCGGATCGTCATTTCCAGGTCGACGTAATCGTCGGCCGGCACGAGTCGCAGCGTGTAAGAGATCCGTCCACCGGGTCCCCAGGCACACGACACCGCGCCGTCGGCATCTGGTCCCTGCCACTCGACCTTCGCCTCAGGGAAATTCACGAGCATGGCCTCGCGACAGCCGATGGTTTCCGGAATGCCCAGCGCAAATGCCTGGTCGTCCAGGCCCGGGACGCGCGCCGCGACCTGCATCGCGCCTGCCTGTGGCTGCAGCACAATTCGTGTGGACGGGGGTGCCGCCCCGGCTGTCGTCGACCACAGGATGCAGCAGGCAACGCAATACAGTTGTCGTTTCATAGTGGGCTCGCTTTCTACTCAGAACTTACTGTGGAGGGCGCAGGAAGGCAACACCTGCGAGTCCGACGTGCGGCCGCCCGGACTATTCACGCAGGCCGGAACGAGATCGCGCAAGTCCCTGCCGGACCGTCGCAGCCGCTGCAGCGACCGAAGATCCGGCAGTCCCGGTGGTGGCTGGTTCCGGCCTGCACGCTTCGTGAATAATCCGGGGTTTGATCAGCTCTTGAGCAATTGCAGCGCCACTGCGGACCAGTAGAAGGCGGCGAATGCCAGCACGGTCAGGAGCGCCTCCCACACGAGTCGCCAACGAGTTTGCTGGAACAGGAACGCTCCGGCGATGGAGCATGGCAGGGCGGCCGTGAAACCACACAAGAATGCCCATTCGGTCACCAGGCTCAGGCGGCGACACATCCAGAAGTACACGCAACAACTCGCCACAAACAGCACGGCGATAGCGACAGGGCGCCATGCGCGGGCAGTGGGCATCGACGGGCTCCGCCGCCACCGGGACGCGGCGACAGTGGCCTGAAAGGCAACAAAGATCGACACGGGCCAGGTGAACACGAAGTCGTTTTGCCAGCGACTGAGGACCGTCGTGCCGACCGCGCCCAACAGGAAGGCCAGGCTCCAGCACAGCCACCTCGCCACCTCGTAGTTCGGCCACCGCTTTGTCCACGCACGCCGCATTACGCACGCCATGCACACGATCAGCAGACTACCCACGAGAATGCCGTTCGACACGACATACCAGTTGCGAAACCACGCGCGGCTCGGAATGTCGAAAGCATACTCTGGTTCGACTCCCAGAATCATCGCGGCCAGATCGACGTAGGGCTTCTGAGGAATATCGTGTGTCGTGAGAAGTCGTGCGCGGACGTCGGGTTGCAGTTGCTCCGGCTCTCGCAGGTAGATACACGCCGCACGACTCTGATTGCGCACGAAGAGACGCCCGCCGTGCAAGATCGGTTGTGTCCAACAGATGTCGCCTGCCAACACCGACGCTCTGGCCAGTTCCTGATACCGATCGGTCGTTGCGCGGGCCAGGATCAGTTCGCCCGTATCGTTGAACAGGATCAACTTGCCGTCAGCCACAATCACCGTGGCGTGACCGACGTGCTGGCGGCGGGGATGGCGAGTCCGGTTTCTGCGTGCGTCGCAAACCGGGGTCGCCAAACGTCCAATGCACGCGACCGGAAAGAAAATCGAGGCACTCAAAAGTGCCTCGCGACGGGCGATGCGATTTGGCCTGCGCCTCGCGGAGATCAAATCCGAACAGCGCATCGTCCACGAGGACACTCGAAAATATGTCATTGGAAAGATCGTTGCTCTTCCACACGGTCCTGGTCCCGGAGGCCGGGTCGTCCGTCAGCTCGAGTAACTCCGATCCACCTTGAAACGGACTGGAGATCCACAAGTACGGCTCGCGATAGATAGGCCACGCGGAGTGCTCGTCGTAACCGGACGACAGATCGTGCCGCCAGATGCGCTCGCCCGTCTGCAGATCATGGCAGACCAGGGCATTGCGCAGGTACCCCAGCACGCACGAGCGGCCGCGAAAGAGAATGGGATAGGCGGGCGTGTAACTCGCGGGATCGTCGCCATTGCGCCAGACAACAGACCCGTCCGCAGCATCCAGAGCGACCAGCGACGCACCAGGACCGCCGACAGGCAATAGGACCTTGCCGTCCAGGACGGTGGGTGAACAGGAGTAGCCGAACTCGATTCCCTGTCCGTCGAACTCGCGCACGGGATTCCGCGACCACAGAAGTCTGCCGCTCTCCGCGTCGAGGCAGCCGATCAGACCCGTTGGGCGCGGCGAAGTACACCTTGCCGTGGGCATAGGTGGGCGTGGCGCGCGGGCCGGGATAGACACCGGCCGGTTCATAGGGCCAGTCGTAGCGGTAACGCCAGATCGTTTCCCCCGTGTCGGCGCGCAGGCAGATCACGTACTGTCCGGCCAGTGTCTGGGCCTGGGTCGCCACACGGTCGTCCCATGCCACAAAGCTGGAATAGCCTTGGCCCAACTCACGCGTCCACAGGACAGGTGGGCCCGTGTCCGGCCACCGGTCGGCCAGAGCTGTTTCCGCGGAGTGGCCGTCGAAGTTCGGACCCCGAATGAACGGCCAGTCGCAGGCCGGGGGCGTCGAGTCGGACTGCCCCGCCACTCGCGTCGCGAACAACCCGAGGCTCGCTAAGGACAGCATCAGCCAACCGACGGCCGCTCGGTCAAAGTTCATGGCTGCGGTTTCGATTCTTCTGGTACCAAGACCGAAGCAGTTGTTCGCGATCCGTCGGCGTCGACGTACGCTGGCGATCCTGCCGATCCGCACCATGCTCGACACTCCAGCCGTCCCATTCGCGAAAGGCGTGGTAACTCCAATCCCAGTCGTGCGATTCCAGAATGTCGATCACGTCCTTGAGGTAACGGTAAGCGCTGTTGTCGGGTGCCCAGCGAATGGCGCTGAATTCTCCAATGTACATGTGCACATTGTAAGTCTGTTGGAAATCAAGCGCCGGCTGGAGTGCTTCCTCCAACTGCCTCTTGTCCCACACGCGTCCGTTGATCTCGCCGGGGTACACCTTGGGTGTTGTCACGCCGTGCACATTCTGATGCGTGAACTCGTGGGGAATATACATGTGGACGCTGTAGACCACGTGGGGCACGTTGAGAGGCTCGAAGGCGAGCAGTCCCTCCGGGCTGCCCCACATGGCCGGTTCCACGATGATCGTCCGCTGCGGGTCGATGGCTCGTATCGCCTGGGCCGTTCGCTCCGCCAGTTCCTGCCAATCCAGCAAGTCTGCGGACCCCCTCGATTCGACCGGCTCGTTCGCCAGGTCATAGCCCCAGATGACCGGTGAGTTCTTGTACCTGTCTGCGATGTCCTGCCACAGTTCGACGAATCGCTGTTGGCACGCCGCGCTGGTGAACAGACCGGAATCGGAACCGGCGTAGCCGCCACTCGGTGGCGCGGCCGCCAGGAGGTGAGTGCAGATCGAGTGCCACCAGCAAACCATACTTCTCGCAGGCGGGCAGCACGCGGTCGAGCTTCGCCAGTTCCCCCTGCAGCCAACGGTCGTAGGCCTGCAGGTCCAGCGGATCGGCGATCGGACCGCGGCGGATCAACTGCCAACGAATCAAGTTCGCATTCCACTCCTGGCCAAATACTCGCAGTCCTTCCTCATCGATGTCCGGCCCGACCATCGCGCCGCGCAGCCGGTCCAGTTTGTGTCCTTTGTCGACCGGACCGGTCGTCACCGGCATTTGCTTGCGGCGTAGCGGACGATGGACGGTTACCCGGACGTCGTCAAACCATGCCTTGCCCGTCGCCAACTCCAGGCCCAGCACGAGACTGATCTGCCGAGCATCGCGGGGAATCGTCACGCGAAACCCCGCCGCTCGCCAGTCGAACGAACCTTCCTCGAAATCCTCGGCCGGCCAATTCGTTTCGCCTGTGGCGCGTGTCCAGGGCGCCATGAACTTGACTCCGTTCCACGGATTGGCTTTGCCTTGCACATTCTCCGCTTTGACGCGTGCCGAGAAATCCACGACGTACCCGCGCATCTGCTCGATGGGAAGTGAGATCTGAATCGTCGCGGAACCACTCGGCGACCCGATCGGACGTTCCACCAACAGGACCTGCCCGTTCTTCTCCGTCGCGAGCTTGCCGTCAGCACCAGACCACGGCTGCAGTGCGTCGGGCGACTCGAAATCGGCCTGAAAGAACAGGTGCCCCCGTGGCAACGGTGGGACGCTCTGCGCCCAAGTTACGGCGGGCCATGGCAAGAACAACAACAGCACGTTGATGATGTGACGATGTTCCATGGCGGCAACCTAAGGTGACAGGGATATCTGCCAGCGCGGTCTGCGAAGTGTCGAAAGACTCCCGCGCCGACCGCGGACGGAAACACCGTCCGCGGCATAGTCGCGCTGCAATCGGGCGTAATCGAACGCAGTATAGCTTACGGACGGCGGAGCATCACCCGGCTGTCGGCGACGGAGCAACCCTGGCCCTGAGCATGGACGATCAGCGGGTTGATGTCCAATTCCGAGATCTCCGGATGATTGCAGACCATTTCGGACAGTCGCAGCAAGGTGTCCACGATGGCCGCGATATCGGACGGCGGACTGCCGCGGAATCCGTCCAGCACCTTGAACGAGCGGATCTGGCGAACCATGCGTTCCGCCGAGATTTTCCACATCGGTGCCAGGCGGAAGGACACGTCCTTGAGGATCTCGACGAGCGTGCCACCCAGACCGAACATCATCAGCGGGCCGAAGCGGGCATCGCGGCTGCCACCGAGGATCACTTCCACGCCTTTGCCTGCCATTTCCTCGATGAGAATGCCCTGGATCTTGGCGGTGGGCACCGCGCGACCAACATTCTGGACGATCTTGTCGTAACCGCTGTGCGCCTCGTCCGCCCCGCGGATGTTGAGGAGCACGCCGCCGGCGTCGTACTTGTGGACAACGTCCGACGACATGACCTTCATCACGACCGGGGCATCGAACGAGGCGGCAACCTGCGCGGCTTCGTCCGCCGACTGCACGATGGCGCTGCGCAGCAGCGGCAGTCGGTAGCATTCCAGCAACGGTCGGCATTCCGCCTGCGTGAGGTACCGCTGGTCCTGGCCGTCGAGCGCCGCGGCGATCAGGCCTTTGGCTTTTTCCACATCCAGGTCGTCGAACACCTTCATTTCGCGGCGCGGGATTTCGTGCAACGCCACCAGCCGTTCGGCCGCGGCCAGACTGCGAACCGCGTCTTCCGGGAAGGCATAGTTCGGGATGCCGGCTTTGCGCAGGATATTCACCCCTGCCGCCACGTCCTTGGCACCCATGAAAGCACACACGACCGGCTTCTTAATGCCGCGCACGGCATCGGGCACCACAGCTGCTGTGTCCTCGATATCGGTCATCGACTGCGGCGTGAGGATGACCATGCCCATGTCGACGTTGTCGTCCTCGAGCACGGTGCGCACTGCGGACCGATAGCGATCCGCGCGGGCATCTCCAATCACGTCAATCGGGTTCCGCAGGGAGGCTGTGGAGGGCAACGACGCGCGCAATTTCTCCTGGGTGGCTGGGCTGAGGTCGGCCAGTTGCAGCCCAAACCGGACTGCCGCGTCGGTCGCCATGATCCCCGGCCCGCCGGCGTTGGTGACGATCGCCACGCGTCCACCGCGCGGCAGCGGTTGGGTGCAGTACAGGGCCGCCGAGTCGAACAGTTCGGCAATCGTGTCCACCCGCTGCACGCCACTCTGCACCAGCAGGGCATCGTACACCGAATCGGAACCGGCCAGCGAACCCGTGTGGCTGCTGACGGCCTTGGCTCCTTCCGGTGTCCGACCCGACTTGAGGCACAGCATGGGCTTGTGAGTTTCCCAGAAGATCTTGCGCACGGTCTCGATGAATCGACGGCCGTCGGAGATGTCTTCCAGATACATGGCAATGACGTCGGTCGTCGGATCGTTCGCCAGGTACTCGAGCAAATCGATTTCGTTGACGTCGGCCTTATTGCCGAAGCTGATGAACTTGCTGAACCCCATATGCCGTTCTTCGGCGTAGTCCAACACCGACGTGCACAAAGCACCGCTCTGCGAGAGGAAGGCCAAATTGCCCGGTCCCGGCATCTTGCGCCGAACGCGGCGTTCATGCGGACGGCTGGATCGGTGTTGATCACTCCCAGACAATTCGGGCCCACCAGCGGAATGCCCGCCGCACGCACCCGCTGCTGCAACTGCCGCTCCAGCTCAACGCCTTTGCCGCCCACCTCTTTGAATCCCGCCGAGATGATGACGATCGCCTGGACCTGCTTCGTAATGGCTTGTTCCACCACTTCCATGACCCCGGCCGACGGCACGATCACGACCGCCAGGTCCACGGTCCCAGGCACGCTCAGCAGGTCCGGATAACAATGCACGCCGTGGACATTGTTCGCCTTGGGATTGATCGGAAAGACGGAGCCGTTGAATTCGTTGAAGAGGAGATTGCGAAAGATGTCGTTGCCCACCGTGCCGGCGCGCGTTGACGCTCCGACCACGGCGACTGAAGTGGGTTTGAAAATGGCATCCAGTTTCGACGTGAGATGATGATCGGACATGCGGATTCCTCTCAGTTGACAAATGAAGACGACCCGGACTGACTGGTGTCAGCAGGCTCGAACCGTAGATCGAGCGCCGCAGCGCTGGCCGGAGTGTGGTGCAGGAAGGTCGAGCTGCCAGGAAGCAGCAATAGAGGTTGTGCACGGCAGATACTACAGGCAGGGACTGAAGATCAATGTTGCGGACCTGCTTCAATTCGAGTCACAAGGTCCAGTTTAGTGAGCGCGTCGGATTTGCGGAACCCGGCATCCGTGTCCACGGCGCCTGCGCCCTCTGGCGATGGCAGCTCAGGCGCACGCTTCGACCGTGTCAAGACGACTTCCAAGCGGTCAGGATTTCTGCGCTTGACACCACATGTCCGTAATGCTCACCGAACGACTGCAACACGCCGGCCTGCGCAACCTCGCTGTCCGACGCCACGGCGTCGCGGACGAGCACAGGAGTGTAGCCCAAGGCGAACCCGTGAGCTGCCGTGTCGCGCACGCACACGTCGGAGTCGACTCCGGCGACGACCAGCGTGCGAATATCCAAGCGGCGCAGAATGGCATCGAGCGGCGTGTCGACAAATCCATCGTACGTGTACTTCTTAATCACGATCTCATCGTCGCGCGGCTGGAGTTCGTCGATGAACTGAGCGCCCCATGTCCCCTCCAACGCACAGCTCGGTGATCCCCAGAAGTTGTGCCAACTCTCCGGGTTCCGCAGCAGATCATTGATGATGCACAGGTGAATCACTGTCACCTCGGTATCGTGCGCCGTTTGCAGCAAGCGTTGGCAAGGGTCGAGGATTGGCTTCATCCAGCGATTGGTTTTGCCCCACTCACGGACGAAAACCCCGTCGTCATGCACAAAGTCATTCTGCATGTCGACCAGAACCAGCGCCGTGCGCGGGAGCAACGAGCACTTCCAATTCTGTCACGCGCGGGGGCAGTCTGTCGCGCCACGACATGTTTCCGGTACCTCTCTTGTGCGTTACGGGCTCCGCGGTGGAGCCGGCTGATCGCCCGCCGCCTCGCGCAACAGTCGGACGGCCGTCTCGGCCAATAATTCCCCGGAGCCGGCCTGCACTGCTGAATTGGTGACTTCATAGCTGCCACCGGCGTACGCCACACGTGGCGGAATATAGACCGTTTCGACGCAGTTGCACAGTTCGACGACCAGCGTGGTGCGAAATGGTGAGGCCCGCTTGATGGCCAGTCCCAGGTCCACGAATTCCTCGCCCGGCAGGCAGACGATGGCCACGTCCCGTCCGAGGGCGATGACCTGCAGATCGACCGGCAATTGGGCCCCTACTCCGGCCCACGTCCGGGACAAACCCCAGTTGATCGTATTTCCAGGGGCGCGACAGGTGGGCGATTGCGCAGTTGGTCCAGCACGAGTGTCTTGTAGGCCGTCACCAGCGCGAAGAACTCGACCTCCTTGCCCGCTTTGGCATCGGCGACCAACGGCAGTGCGCGGGCCACATCGTCGGCGGTGATCTCCTGCAATTGGAGTGCGACTTGCGCGGTGCGCACGCGTAGCACGGGTTTCTCGACACGCGCCAGTTTCGCCAGCCCCTGCCGGACCGTCTCGCCCAACGACTGCCCGATGAAATCCGTTTTGTTGACCGTCGGGGCGACGGGGTCGGCGTGGTTGATATCGCCGCAACAGCCGTTACCAAACAGCGAGATCACGTTCGGCGCGAGCGATTGACGAAGTGTCTGCTCGACGTAGAACGGATAGTCACCGCTCCACAGCGTGCCTCCCACCGTGTCCAAGTGCAGCGCGAAATTCGTGATGACGCCCAGCGGCGTATCTCCGTCTGCGGCTCGCACGAGCATCAGTCCCACTTCCGGATCGATCGGTCCGGCCGCCCGCACGACCTCAGGATTGTCCAGTCGCATCCACGTGCGCACGCTGCCGTCTCGCATGACGAACCGCCGATTGAACGAAATGGGCGTCTCCTGCTGAGCGGTTCCCGCGAAGACGGTCGCCGGTTGTGCGTCCGCATTCGCTTGAACAATCGCGTCGACGATTCCTCCGATCAGTCGGGCCGCGTAACGCTGCTGCCTGTCCGCGGATGTTTCACCCAGGTACTCATACAGATCGCGTGTGTAATCGGGTGCGGTGTGCGAGTGCGTGGCTGCCAGGACGATATGTGCCGCGGGAATATCGGTTTGAGCCGCTGCGAGCCGGCGCACCTCGGCGGACAGATCGGCCGCGATCCCCGTCAGATCGCAGGCCACGAAGGCAGCACGCTCGCCATCTCCCTGGAAGACGATGGCCTTAGCCTTGAGCGGATCGCGCGTCCCGGTCGCCTGCCGTTCATGGTAATAGCCTGCCATCAGAAAACCTTCCGGTGGCGTGATGTCGGTTTCGGCCACGCCGACCCGGAGGCCTGCCGGCTGAGCCGCGGCAATGTCCGTCAGACCTAACAACAGCAGTCCCATTCCAAGAGCCCGTGCTGAATTACTCATGGCCGTTCTCCGCCAATCGAAGTGCATGGTCCGCGGTTCGCCCCACGGATGTGATACCACACCGCTTGGGCTCGGGAAAGGCCGTCGGAAAGAGCAAGTAACGAGCGCCGCACACACTTCGCCTACTTTCGATCGAACTGCGGCACCGGCAACTGCTCACCGTCCTTGAACGCCGATTGATGCGCGACAATCCCTGGCGCGGTCATGGCCAGCGATTCGTACAGACTGATCTCCGGTTCCCGATCTTCCAGCAAGGCGTTGATGAACTCGGCCGAGATGAAGAGGGCCGAGCCGCCGTGGCCTGAGTCTTTCCGCATCGGTGGCGGAAGCATCGGCGAGTCCTTCCAGTACGGCGGCACCGCTGCAGGCTGTATCCCCTTGTCGCGGACATTTTGGAGATCGTCGTGCACGCCGGCGTTGACCATATAGAGCGTGGCCTGATCACCGAACCATTGGGCTCGTTCTCCGCCCGCCAGGCACCTCCAGAAGACGTTGCACCGTGAGGCATGACCCTGGTCGGTGAGCATCAAAGCCGATTGGTTCCAGAAAGGATTCTTGTACACATTCTCGGTCCGCAACGGATGTTCACGGAGTTGTGGCTGGTTACTGCGCCATCCCAGGCATGACACTTTGATGACGCGTTCGCCCGTCACACCGGTCAGGAATCCGGTGCAGTGCGTCGGGTAGAGCATGGGCGGAAAACCCCACCGCCACGAGCGGCTGCCGTCCGGATTGTAGACGAGCGAACCGATATTGGCCGTCTCTCGGTCTGGGTCTCCACCGTCGTGGTAGTATTCGGTCTCGGTGTAGAACAGTTCCCCGAACGCGCCGGCGCGAAACATGTTGCGGCGTAAATGGTCTCCTGGCGATACCAGCTGGACTCGGCCATCATATACTTCAAGCCTGTCTGTTCCTTGACATCCTTGAGCATCTGAGCGTCTTCCAGCGTCAAGCATGCGGGCACCGCCGAGACGACGTGCCAGCCGCGTTCCAGGCACATTCGCGCGTGTCTCGCATGATCCGGTGCGCCGGAGAAAACCGCCACGGCGTCGACGTCCCGAGCCTCTTTCAACATGATTTCGAGCGAGTCGTAAACCGCATCGCATTGAAACCGCTCCCGCAGTCGCTGACGCCGTTCAGGGTACAGATCCGTGACAGCCGTCACGCGACAATTCGGGTGCAGGTGCCAATGGAATGTGGAGCCGAATCCGCCACCGACCACCGCCATGCGGATGGTTCTGTTCGTTCCGTCCGGATACGCGAGGCCCGCCGGCATCAGGGCGGCAATTGCGGCAGCCAGCGTCCCTTGGCCCGTCGAGGCGAGAAACGTGCGCCGAGTTACCGGCATAGCGCCGGGCCCAAGTAGGTTTGTATCGTCGAAGTTCATGTCTGCTCCTCCACACCGGATGGTTGGTCAATCGCTTCCTATTCCTGCTGCGGACGGTGTTCGATCCCCGTCACGAATTCCACATGATCGCGGAGTTGGCTCACATGCTCGAGAAGCGGCAGTCTTATCACGGGCGATCGATCGGAGCGATCGCGGCGGCCTCATCGATGAACCCGAAATACCGCGCGCGCCAGTAGGCATCGATGAAAGCCGCGCCGCCGAGTTCTCGACGCGTGCTATTCTTGAATTGCAGCCACAGGTTGGCGTCGGTCCAGTGCAGCCCGCCATCGCGCGACACGCACAGACCGCCGGGTGTACCGGCATAAAGCCCATCACCATGTCTGGGCCGCATGAGAGATCTCACGACGGGGATCGGCATGCCCTCGGACAAATCACGCCAGGTTGCTCCCCCGTCGGTAGTCACACGCGGTCCTTGTGCGCCAATCGCATACCAGATCTGTGCATTGTTCGGATCGACCGTGAGCTGTCGCAATTCACCCGGCACGGTCACCGACATGATGGCAATCAGGCCGCTTCCCTGGATTCGACGGTAGAGGGACTCGAGCGTGTTGCTCCACGTCTGCCCGGCGTCCGGGCTGTGCTGCAGCAAGGAAAGGGGGCCCAGCGAGCCATATTGAAGTCGGACACCCACGAACAGGTGATCCGGATTGGCCGCATCCACGGCCAACCAGGGATACAGTTCGCCGTACTCTCCCACACCCATGTCGGCACAACGTTGCCAACCATCCCGCGCGAGGGTCCGTGTGAACAACCGTGAACCGGAGCGGGCGTAGAGCCGACCGGGATTGCCGGGACAGACCGAGAAGTGCGGTTTGTCGAGCGCCGGCAGCTCGCCGGTCAACGATTGCCAACTCTGCCCTGGATATTCGTCGCCAAAGTCGCGGCTGCAGGCGACACCGCGCGTGCCCACCACGTACATGACGCGCGAATTGCCCGGGTCGAAGAAGGCGTCCACCGGCTGCCCGACGTCGGCCGGGACGGAGAGGAGCTGCCACGCGGCTCCCGCTGTCGTGCTGAGGTAAAATCCGCCTGTCGTGGCTACGATCAGGATCCGCGATCGTGGTCCGACATCGACGGTCAGCACGTGCTGCTGCAGGGCCTGGTCGATCGGCAGCCAATTCTGCCATGTCGCCGCACCGTCACGCGATTGATAGAGTCCGCCACCCTCGTCCACCGCGTAGATCACGGCGGGGTCTTCCGGCGACACACTCACATCGACGACGCAGCGGCTCAGCCAGCCGTCCGCCCGCAGCAAGTTTCCTTTCCAGATGTACTCGTTGTCCCAAGCCGCCAAGTGCGTTGGGTAGGGCGGCTTGCGGCTGGGATCCAAGCTGTTCATCCGCGGCTTGAGCGTCATGTCGGTCGGCCAGGTGCGCAGCGATCGCAGAGCATCGGCCAAGGCCGGATCGCGACCCACCGCATCCGGCGCCAGGTGGAAGTAGATGTACGTGAACAAGCTCTGGGCATCCTCCCGGTGATTGTCCCACAGTCCATCAGCGACGACACGATACGCGGCCAGCAATTCCGGATCGGTCTCGATGCGAAACAACAGGTCCAGATGGCAGAAGACGTGTTCTGCGTCGTCAAAGTCCTTCTCGGTGCGAAACGAACGCAATCCGCGCACGCCATATTGTTCGACGAGCCGGCTGTAGACCCGCAGGTACTTGTCGTTACCGGTCGCGAAGTGAGCGACCTTGGCGCCGGCGATCGCCATCATCACGCGCGTGTTGAGCGTCCGACCGTCCGTGAGTCCCAGGATGGGGACCGGTGGTATCGACTTGTCGTACTCCGCAATCTGCAGATCGTTGTCCACCCAGTAACTCACCAGGGCGTCAATTGCTTCGCGCGCTCGTTCCTTTTGCGGTCCTTCCGCCGCCAACGCATAGTACTGTCCAAGTCCGTGGATCGCATCGCTGTAATTGTGGTGACTGGGATCGCCCACCCAGCGAAATGCTTGTCCATCAACCTCACCTTGACGCCAGAAGCGAAGTTTGCTGGAGGCCTCGCGTTCGGCATAGGTCTCACCGTGTCCCAGCAAGTAGCCGCGGGCCTGGAGCCCTCGCACGCCGGTCACAAGCTGACAGCGGTAGACCGCCTCGAACACTTCGTCAGCGCGCAGTCGGGCATCCCGCAGTTCATTCTCCGCCGCGTTGGATGCTCTGAGAAACGCGTACTTGTAGGACAGGCCGGCCAGGTAGTTCGATGTCCAGCAGACCGCATGCTGGATGTCCGCAAACGGAGTAGCGGTCGTGATGTCGATCGCATCGCCGGTCCGCGGGACCTCCACCATGGAAGGATAGAGCCCGTGTATATTGTGCCGCAGGCGAATCCCCTCTTCGATCGCCCGCTCCTTGGCGACCAGCGGCATTTTCCACGAGTCATCCGCCCGGACCGTGACACGCACTCCCAACGCCCCCACCAGCACGATCACCACAGCCGACACGCGACGCCACACAGTATTCATACGCCCCCCTGCAAGTCTTTTCTCGCTCTCGCTCTCGCTCTTATCTAATCTTAATCTTAATCTTAATCTTAATCTTAATCTTCAATCTCTTCCTCTTCCCTTTCCCTGCCGCCGTCTCCCTACACCTCGCGATTCTCCGAGTTCGCACGAACCAGTCCTACCAACATCGCAACAATCTCGATCAGCATCCTCTTGCCTTCGTCCGCCCGCGTCGCTTGAATCACGTTCCTCGCGACAAGTACATCCAGACACGCAGCAGACTCCAGCGCCGAACCACGCGCAATGTCAAAGAAGCGACAGCGGTCCGCCGGAGTGTGCTTCCCATTTCCTTCCGCGATGTTTAGTGGGATTGATGTGGCAGCCCGGTCGAGTTGATTGAGAACCGAGAGGCTCTTCGGGATCGCAGTCTGCAGGTCGGCAGACCATACAACGAAATTGATGGCGGTGCGGTAGACGGTCAGTTTCTCGTGGTCGAAGGCGGTCATGGGGGATGCGGGGAGGGGATTGAGAGTGTGGGTAGGGTACAGAGTAAGAGCGAGATTAAGATTAAGATTAAGATTAAGATTAAGATTAAGATTAAGATTAAGATTAAGATTAAGATTAAGATTAAGAAACTGGTTGAGTTACTGTTCTAACGGTTTGATGCGGATCTTGCGAAAGGCGACAGGACCGTGATCGCCTTGGAACAGGAGCGGACCGCGGGAGGCTTCGCGGTTACGGAGACTGCCGCCGGTCGGACCTTTGACCTCGACATTCTCGTGGATCACGACATCGTTGAGGATGACTTTCTCGATTCGGGCATTGGCGATCTTTTTCCCGTCGGCATCGAAGCGCGGGGCTCGGTAGCGAATGTGATAGCGCTGCCACTCGCCGGGAGCCTTACAAGCCTGTGCGCTGGGCGCCGCGGCGCTGTAGATCGCCCCCATATCGCCTTGCGTGAGCTTGTCTCGGCCAAAACTGTCGAAGATCTGGATCTCGTATTCCCCCATCACGTAGATGCCGGAGTTCGAACCACGGGGAACCATGACCTCCAGCTCAATAATCGCGTCGCCGTACTCCTGCGCACTGTAAATGTCGCGACCGGCGCGGCCGGCATTGACCAGTTGGTCGCCAGATGGTTCGACGACGAGCTGACGCGGATCGTTCGGATCGAGCGTGGCGGTCCCTGTCTTCCAGAGGCCGCCTTCGTCCCCCTTGATCTTCCAGCCGCTGAGATCTTTCCCGTTGAACAATTCGATGAAGCCTTGATCCGCATCGTCAGCACGCGACACGGCTGCAGCGGCCAGCCATACGAACATCAAGCAACCAACGCATTTGGCAATCTGTCTTGTCATCAACATTTCTCCTTGGTTCGCAAGTTCTTCAAGACGAAAGGGTCGAAACTTCAATCAGGCATCCTGTGAATCTATTGTGAAAACGACTAACGTGGCGGTGTCCCAGCCCGCCGGGCGCAGAACACTTCACAGGTCACCGCAGATCGACGAACGGATCGCCGATCAACATCTCCATGACGTTCTCTTTCAGCTCGTCGGGGCCGGGCGTTGTCTCGTACTGGTGCCGCAATCGTTTCAGGTGAGCCTCTCCCAGGTAGTCGCCCTGGATGAGCGATTGGATCATGAGTTCATAATACGACTCGTGCCCGCGATTGAATGGGTCGCCGAGCGCAGCGAGCGATAACGAGGTTCCATAAACATAAGCACACATGATACTGTGTTCCGGCGCGACCATGGAATCCACAAACGCATCGTGGATTGGCTGGCGGAATCCTCCGACACCGCAACCTGACAGCATCATCACGAGCGCGCCACGCCGGATCAAGCGGGCTTGATCGCTGTTGACCAGCGAGAAATTCTCGCAGCTATGCACGTTGACCCATGCGATGTCGTAAGCCGTGCGGTCCATGTGGTCGAGGAAGATCGTGTCCTTCTGCCACCCTTCTCCCATCCATTCATGCTGGCGATACCAGGTCTCGAATGCCTCCCAGCTGGCGAACTGTTCCGTCGGTGATCGCGCGTAAGCTTGTTCCACCGGCAACGGACAGAACTGTTCAGCAGGAGTCCCCGCTGCGACAGTTCCCTTGTTGAACGGGTTGGTGGCGTAGAAATCGATCCGTTGCGGTCCATAGTAGTCCCAGGCGGCCGCGAGATTCCACAGCTGGTTCGAGACCTTATACAGCCGCCGGGGCGGTGGCGGACGACGCGTGTGGTAGTCGATCGCCTTCCGAAGAAAGGGCAACAGCTCGCGCGCCCACGCCTCATAGCTGTTCGCCGCGGGATCAGCCAGCCCGACCGGCAGGAACGCTGCCCACAACTCCACGCCCGGTTCGGCACCGCGGTCGAGCCAGTCAAAATCGTGCGCGGGAATTCGGCGCGGCGTCTCGGACCCATCTTGGCCAGATTCGGTTGGCACCAGCCGTCGCTCCAGGGCCAGGTCCAGATCCTGGTAGGCGTGCGGCAGATAGCGAGTCTGGTTGTTGTCACCGCGCGGACTGAAGAACGACGGAAGACTCACGTTTCCCACGAACAGGACACCTTCCAGCGCGGGATGCGCTCGGCGCAGGGCCTGCACCCGGCCGCGCACGGCGGCGAATGGCAGATCATCCAATCCGGAAATCACCTCCAGGGCAATCGTGAATCCACGTCGTGCCGCCGCCGCTCGTGCATATTCCTCTAACGGGCCAGCGAGTAACGCGTGCAGTCGCGTATCGACAAGTACAGCTGCCCGCGTGGGCGGCTCGGGCAGATTCGCGACGCCCCGTGTCAGTGCCGCCGCGGTCTCCCGCCGCGCGATGGCCCCATGGATCGGCTGATCAGGCAGCAGGCGGGCCCGACCGCGGGCCTCCTCTTGTGTCGCAGGGGGCGCTGCTCGATCGTTTCCTGCAGAGAACCATGTCGCTGGCAGGATCTTGAGCTGCAGCGAATGTCCGCCTTGGTAGTTGAAGTACGTGAGCAGTGCCTCCTGGTTCACCCAGGTCACTGCGGGATAGGCCCAAGCGTCGTCCGGGGCATCCTCGATGTTGCGGAAGTGCTCCCACGTCTGGCCCTCGTCGTGGGAAATCGCGGCGGTGAGCGGATTGCGATTGCGATTTTGCGCGTCGGCCGTGCCAGGGTTGTGGTTCCAGATCGCCAGCAGATCGCCGGTCGTGGGGATCCGAGAGATCGATACGGGCGCCGCCGTTCCCACCAACGCCGACGGAACCGGTTCGCTCCATGTCGCACCGCCATCCGCCGAAAGACTCTGGTATTGGCCTCCCAACCCGGTGCGGGTCAGCATCAGAACTCGGCCATCTTTCAGCTCGATGCACGCTGGTTCCCACGATCCGTCACCGGGCTTGATCCGCTGTGACTCGCGCCACGTTCGGCCGTCGTCATCCGAGAGGTAGCAGTAGCTGTCGCCCTCTTCCCAGGCCTCCAACAGGATGCGACCCGATTGGAGGCGGATGCAGCGACCGTTGGTCAAGCCGGTGTATCTGCCGTCGGCGCTGAGCTGTTCGGGATCGCCAAAGGTTCGCCCTTCGTCGCTGGACGTCCGCATCATCACGCGGCAATCCTTGCTCTCCGAGTTCTTCTGGCAGTAGAACAGCGCAATGCGGCCGTCACGGAGGCGCAGGAAGTTCACTTCCATGACGTTGCAGCCGCCGTCGTTCTCCACCAGCGTGTATTTGTCGCCCCACGTGCGACCTGCATCTTGCGACCGCTTGCCGGAGATCCGAGCCGGGCCGTGATCGGCTCCGTTTCCTGCGTAGAATTCGGTCCATCCCAGCAGCAGCGACCCGTCCTTGAGCGGGATGATCGCCGCCTCGCTGTTACGCGGATTGTTCGGCCCCACCGGCACAACCACCATATGGAACGGTTCGCCGGCCGCGACCATGCTCGCGAGCGTCCAGAAACAACTCATCCACAGCGCGGACGTTCTCATGACATTCATCACTTTCGACCTGGTATATGTTCGGAGTCTGTTTCCGCGTCAGGGCGTATCCAATTGCATCCAGACGGTCTTCAGTTCCGTGTACTGGTGGTGAGCGAAAATCGACTTATCGCGCCCGAAGAAGCCCGACTGTTTGAAACCGCCGAAGGGGGTGGTCGCGTCACCTTCGGAGAAGCAATTCACGGACACGGTTCCTGCGCGAATTGCGCGGGCCACGCGATGGGCGGTTCCCACATTCTGTGTGTACACTGACGCGGTCAATCCGTACACCGTGTCGTTGGCGAGCGCAATCGCTTCTTCCTCGGAATGACAAGTCAAGACGGACAGCACGGGCCCGAAGATTTCCTCGCGGGCGATGCGCATCTTCGGGTGCACGTTGTCGAAGATAGTTGCCTCCACGAAGTAACCGCCGGTCTCCTTGAGCACACGATGCCCGCCCAGCACAAGGTTGGCCCCTTCCTGCTTGCCGCTCTCGACGCACTCTAGCACCTTGTGCAAATGGCTCTCTTCGATCATGGGCCCGATCTTCGTGACGGGATCGAGCGGATCGCCGACGATCCACTGGCGGCTGACGTCCAGCATGCGCGCCAGCAGTTCGTCTTTGAGCCGGCGATGCACGATCAAGCGAGAGCCGGAACTGCAATTCTCCCCCATGTTCCAGAACACGCAATTGACGACCTGCGCGGCCACGTAGTCCAGGTCGCCGGCATCCTCCAGGACCACTTGGGGATTCTTGCCACCCAGTTCCAGCACGACGCGTTTCAGATTGGACTGGGCGGAGTACTCCAGCAACTGGCGTCCCACCTCGGTGGATCCGGTGAAAGCCACCGCGTCCACGTCGAGATGTTTGCACAGCGCTGCGCCGATGGTGGATCCGTTCCCAGGCACGACATTGATGACTCCCTCGGGGATGCCGGCTTCGGCCGCCAGTTCGACGAGACGCACGCGCACTGAGCGAAGTCTGTCGCGCGGGCTTCACCACGACACTGTTGCCGGTGGCCAGAATGGGTCCCAATTTCCAGGCCGCCATCTGGATGGGGAAATTCCACGGCAGAATGGCGGCGATGACCCCCAGCGGCTCTCGCACGATCAGGGCCACGTTGTTCGCGCCGGTGGGCGCGGCACGCTCGTATTCCTTGTCGATTGCCTCGGCGTGCCAGCGAAAACAATGCACGGAATCGGGCACATCCATCGTCATGCAATCGGTGATCGGCTTGCCCGCATCCAGGCAATCCAACAGCGCCAGTTCGCCGAGGTGTTTCTCTACCAGGTCGGCGAACTTCAGCAGCACGTGCTTGCGTTCAGCCGGCGCACGACGGGCCCAGACCCCGCTGTCAAAGGCTCGCCGCGCCGCGCGAACCGCCGCGTCGACGTCGACGACATCACACGAGGCAATCTCAGCCAGAGGCTGTCCCGTGGCCGGATTGACGGAGACGTAGGTGCGGCCGGACGCTGCCGGTACAAACCGCCCGTCAATGAAAGCCTGCGTGCGAAACTGAAGATTGCCAGCCGCCGCCTGAAGTGCCGGACGTTCAAGGGGTATTGTTCCCGCCATGGGATCTCCTCTCAACACACATCGTTCTGTATGCAGGTCCACATTCACGTAGCAATATCACGCCCACGTATCACCGGTTGCGCCGGCAGTTGCCTGTGCACGATCGGGGTTAGTGTCATCCGGCGATTGTACGCTCTTGGGCGGCGTTGCCGCCATTACCCCTCGCATGCATTTCCAGCGCGGGTAACGCCGCCTCTTGCCGCATTCGGACCGGGCCGCGACAATCTGTGGAACAATCGCACGGGGAATCCTGCAGACGCGAACAAAGTGAAATCGATCAGTATCTTCCATCACGTCCTCGGCCCTGTGATGCGTGGGCCGTCAAGTTCGCATACGGCCGGTGCCTTTCATATCGCGTGCATGGCGCGATCGATGCTACGTGACGAGCCTTCGGGAGCGGTACTGGCGGTCGACCGAGCCATGCCGAAGGAACTGCTCTGCACGTCGCAAGGCGGACTGGCCATCACTCCCGCGGCGCGGGCCCTGAAGCCCAACTGCTGCGGGAAAGGATGTTGTTCATGAGCCGTGGACGAGCGGCCACAATCGCTCCCACAGCCCCATCACGATCTCGATGAAGATGAGAATGATCACGATCCATTCCAGGCGAGCGGACCGGGCGTGTGCCGCCTCGTCGGAAAGAATCGTGTAGAGCGTGTTGAGCAGGTTGAGCTTCTCCTTGATACTCTGGTTGAAGTGGTTGAGCCCGAGACTCTGGGAAGCCATCGCGTATACGCGCGCGAGAAATGCGTCAGGGAAGGGCTTGAATGCATTGGTAACGGCCTCGCTGAACGCTTGCCCGTCGAGCATCAATTCGCCAATCCGCCGCATGCGCGCCTTGACGCTGGCCGACGACGTGTTCATCTCGTACGTGTCCTGCAGACTGCCGTCCAGTTGATCGTCCAGATAGTGCAGTTCCCGCAATTGGACATTGGCCAGCTCCAAGACCGTCAGGACGTCATCCATGTTCGTGCCAAAGACAAGAGCCGTATTCCACGTGATGATCGTCAGATCGTCGGGGAAATACGCGATTCGTCCGGAAAGCTCTTCGCGCAGCTGCTGCTCAGCCAACTCCCGCGTGTTGCCGCTCAATATTTGTACCAGCTGAGGCCCGTGGTCGGCCAAAACACGATCCAGGTCCCCATGAATCTCGCCCAGCTGGGGAATTGCAAAGATCAAGTAGTCTTCGGCCTCCGCACGTAATTGGGGCCTTTTGACCGCCGATTGGATGGCTTCCAGCAGGGCCGCCGCCCGGCGCGGGCGTCCGTCACGAACAGCGGACTGTCATACAGTTCGCTGCTGATTTCGGCCAACTGTTCGAGCGTGACCTGAAACGGGATACGGTATTCGACCGATATGGCACCGAAGTCGTAGACGGTTAACGCCACCGTCTCGTCGGTGTGAAACGTCCGACCCTGTATCGGTGTCATGCTCTGGCTGATGCGCAGCGGCAGCGGTTGTACGTTCAGACATGGAGGCGTCGGCGCATGATGGCGAAATCCGCTCGCTTCCCGCGACTCGTGAATCAGACCAGCACACTGGCGGAGGTCGACGGAGAAGCCGATATCGAGCGCGCTGTACACGTGCGCATGACCGCTGACCGTGATGGTGTTCGCACTGGCCGAATCCATGCAGACTCCTGAGTATCCGCGTCAAGGCACATCCGGCCGTCGCCGTGACGACCGCACGTTTTGTTCGTAGCGAGCTCGCACATCGGCCGGCATTTCCTCCAGGCTATGGTAGGTGCGTTCATTGCCGTGGATGTCACGAACCGTGACCCGGATCGTGTGGATCTCGTCACGTCCGCTGCGACGCGATTCCTGCATGAGTTGTTGCACTTCGTCGCGCAACGAATCGGGGACGTCATCCAACGATCGAAACACGTGCTGTTGTGTGCGAACCGGTGAGTCACACGCGACGACCTTGGTTTGCACTGGCCAGCCAAATGTGCCGGGGCGGCCGAACGCTTCGCCCGGAATCGCATAGGACACGTCAGCGATTCCACTGATCTGGCATAGGCTTTGGACAAACTGGCGCACGCGGGGGGGCGGGCAAGACGGATCGTCCGGTCGTTGCTTCTGAAACTGTAACCAGAAGGTGAATTCCAGTGGATCCAAGATACTGTGCGCTGGAGAGGCAGCAGTGCCGCCCACAATACGAGCTATCCAACGCCAACCCTTATGGATAGTCCTCGTGCGGATGCGCGTTGTGACTTCGTCGGGACCTACGAGGATACCGGTTATGGCCTCCAGCGGCACCCGCCGCTTCGTGGGCCACAGGCCGGATTTCCGAATGACCAGCTCGCGTCTCAAGTTGCGTTCGACCGTAACCCGTTCAAAAGGCACCAGCAGCAACGGCAGAACCGCCAGCGCAGTCAGGCCCCAGACGGCCGTCCAATAGAGAACAGACCCTTGGGTATGGCGCACGCTTCGTTGCCGGTTCACGCGCGCGACGTCGCGTTCGAGCTGCTGCTGCCGTTTGCTCGTGGCTTCCTGGAACTCGCGCCACTTGGCCGGCGGCAGACGCTGTTCCAGTTGTCTGGTCATCTCACGCGCGTACTCGCCAGGCGCAGCGACCGTTGCCACCGGTCGCCGCGACTCGCGGGAGGAATCTTGCCAAGGGAGACCGTAGGTCCAGAACTGCAGCCCCAGCAGTATCGCGGCAGCCAGCGATAGCGACAGCCGCTCGCGTAAGGTTGCCATCGTCGGACGGCAAACCAGCTTGTCATCGCCGACAGACTCGGCGTGCCAACTGGAGACGTCGTACACCGGGACCTGACGTAGGCCAAGTCTTCCGCGGGACGATCGTCCGAATTGAAGATGGATGGGCATAGAACGGTCATCTCCCGAAACGAGCGTCAACGCCTGTCATTGTCCACATTCAGGCGGCGTTCGCAAGCGCGTAGCACGTAGGCCGGAACAAGCGAAGCGCCGTTCCGGCGAGTCGTAGTGCATACGGTGATGCCCGCGAATGCCGGAACTGCGCTTCGCTGGTTCCGGCCTGCCGTTGCGGGACGATTGTTATCCGTTACAGCCCCGGTTTGGGCGGCAAGACAGGTGGATCGAATGGCTGGGCGGCCGACAGTCTGACCGTTCGTTTCCAGACCGCGTCGGCCGTGGCGGCATACAGCGTATTTCCGTGCAATCGCACATAGCAGACCCGGCGGCCCAGGCCGGGCTTGGGTACGATCAGGTTGACGCGGCCCGCCTGATCGCAGATCTGGATGCCACTCTCTGTAGCGCTCAACAGCCACCCTTCAACGCTGGTACACATTCCGTCTGCATGGCTGGCGGTTCCGATCGGCGGCAAGTGCAAGTGAAAGTAAGGTTGTTTGTGGTGCAGACTTCCATCCGCCGCGATCTGGTAACTGAAGATGAACCGGTCCGGAAAATGGGCCACGTACAGGAGTGTCTGATCGGGACTGACGGTGATCCCGTTGCACCCGTCAAATGTGTCCACCGGCTTCGATTCGCGCTTCGTCGGATCGATATGCCAAATCCGTTTGCCTTCAGGATCGGTGACGTAGACCGAACCATCGTGGAGCACAACCAGATCATTGCTGGCGAATCCCTCCGCAATCACTTGCGAAGCGCGAGTCTGCAGGTCCCAAGCCAGGATCTTCTTCAGGCCGCTGCTGGCTCCGTACAAGCGGCCGTCCGGACCGAGCGCCAGTCCGTTGGCCTGCCCTGAGTCCTCTACGAAGACTTCCGGTTTGCCCGCGGGCAGCACTCGATAGATCTTGGAAGCCGGAACATCGCTGAAATAGAGCGTGCCATCTGATGTCACAGCCAATCCTTCGGCCCACTGATAGCCATCGCCGATCAATTCCCAACCGGCACCATCCACGAGCATCTCGCGGGCCCGGCTCGACGACCGGTCCGGATGCGTCGCCACCAACTGCGGGTAATCCTTCCACAACCAGCGCATTGCCTGGGGGAAGATGGCTGCACCGTGATTGTGATTGTGAGCGTCTTCACCCCACACGTGCTCCACTTCATAGCCAGCCCACTGAAGTGCTCGCTCCATCGTCTGATTTTCCAGCCACCAGTCACCGCCATAGATGTTCAGGTCCCGAGCGCCGTCCTGGAGAAAGACTCGTAAAGGCTTTGGCTCGGTCTTCCGCACCAGCGTGGCAAGCTCATCTCCACCCCGCAGCCCGACAAAGGTGCCAATCATCGAATAGACACGACGAAACGCATCGGGCCGATTCCAGGCCACGACAAAGGCACAGACTCCTCCCGAACTGGCTCCGCAGATTCCGCGGTCGTTGGGATCGCTGCTGATCTTCACGCCATGTCGGGATTCGACGAACGGGATCACCTCCTCGATCAGGAACCGTGCGTAGCGGTCACTCACGTCGTCGTATTCGAAGGAGCGGTTAAACCGCGGCAACGCCTGGTCGCTGGCAGCGGGCACCACGCCGGGATTGATGAATAACCCGATCGTCGGAGGCATCGCTCCCTCGTGAATCAGGTTGTCAAAGACCATGTGAGCCCGCGCTCCCCAATCGTCGTTGCAGTACGCCTGGCCGTCCTGAAACACCATCAACGGAGTCGGTTTGTCCGCTGCAAGTTGAGCCGGCAGATACACCCAGTAATCGCGCACCGTACCCGGATAAATGCGACTATCCCGGTACTCTCCATGGATCAATTGTCCCCGCGGCACATCATCCCGGCGAACTGCTTCGGGGGGAGTCGAGTAGGTGATCGGTGTCAGGGGCTTCACGATTTGGTCGTAGATCTCGGGACGGCGTTGGGCGAAATTCCGGCTGTTCCTGCGGGCTTGCCGCACTTGCTGCAAGTCGATGGTGGCCGTGATGTAGTTCTCTTGCGCCTCCGTGCAGTGAGCCAGGACCGTAGCGGGGTACTGGCCGATCATCGTGCCGCTGCCGTAGGCCTGATTCGTAGTGACCACCGCCACCTCATTCTGAAACATCGCCGACTTGACGATGAAATCTTCCACGCTGCCGCGTCGACCATTGACCCAGACGTGGATCTCGGCACCTTTGAGCGACAGGATCCGAAATGTCTCGGGGAACCAGCCGTCGTAACAGGTGAGGATGCCAATCCGTCCGAAGTCGAGATCGAAGACCGGGAAATCGTCGCCGCGTTGCATGGCCCATTCCGGGTCGTTGCGCAGGAACCAATCGGCGTCCTTCCCCTGGAGTGGCTTCGACCAAGGTGGCGTTCCTTCGTACTGATCAACCGCGGCGTGGACCTTGCAGTACTTACCGGCGATCTGGCCGGCGCGGTCAAACAGCAGGGCAGCGTTGGCGAAGGATCCGTCCTGGTGTACTTCCCAGCACCCCACGACGACATAGATACCGTGCGCGGCAGCCGCTTGGGAGATGCGATTTGTTTCGTGCCCGGGAACGGTAATGCGTCCCAGGAGATACTCGGGGAAGACCACCAGCTGCGCTCCGTCCTCCGCCGTGCGCCGCACGTAACGGATCACGGTCTCGGTCGGATCAAAGTCCGGCGCGGCAAGTCGGTCTTATCGTAGCCGAGCATCTGGACGGCTGCCACTTTGACCCGATCGGGCGGTGACTTCTCCGGCTCGCCGGACCAGATGGAAAGCGGTAAAACACTCGCTGCAACGACGGCCAAGAACAGCGCGCGAATCCATGTTGTTGTGTTCATTTTCGGACCAGGTTGGATGGACGAGAAGTACTGGATCAGGAGTGAGGCGTGCCTTGCCGCCTTATCCTGAGTTGCTACCGTGGTCTTGATTCTGCACAATGGCGAAGTAGGAGGCAATGACCGCTGATGGAAACAATCTGGATTGAGGAACCGCAGCTCGGTAGAGCTCTGCAGCGCAACCAGGCGTTCTGGAACGGCGAACTGGAAGAGGGTCCGTTGCTGTGGATCACGGTTCCCGGTGCGAAGACCGTGCCGCCAGTACCCGAGCCGGCTTGTGACGCGGAACTGTGGACGAACGTGGATTATGTGATCGCCGCCACGGAGACAGCACTTGGCGGCACGCACTATGCCGGCGACGCCCTGCCCGTCTTTTGCCCGTGGCTCGGCCCAGATCAATTTGCCGCGTGGCTCGGCGCCGATCTCGAACTCCGGCCTCGCCAGTTCACGTCCTGGAGCGCGCCGTTCGTGCAGGACTGGGACGAGCACCCGCAACTGCGGATCGATCCCGAGAACCGCTGGTGGCGGCTGTATCTGCAAGTGGTTCGCGAGTCGGTTCGAGCGGGGGCGGGCCGATGGGTGACCGGCTATCCGGATCTGCACACGGGCATCGATGCGTTGAGCGCAGTGCGGGGTCCGGAGAACCTGGCGCTCGACCTCGTGCAAAACCCGGCCGCCATCCACCGCGCCATGGCGCAGCTCACGGAACTCTGGAAGTTCGTGGTGGATACCGTCTCCGACCTGGTCCTGCCGGCAGGGCAAGGCACCTCGAACTGGACCATGGGGTGGAGCGATCGGCGCTTTCTGTGCATTGGCCAGAATGACTTCTCTTGCATGATCAGTCCAGCGATGTTCGAGACGTTCTGCTGGCAAGACAATCTGCAGTGTTGCGCACACGTCGATCGCACGCTGTACCACCTGGACGGTCCGGGAGCGGTCCGGCACGTGCCGTTGCTGTTGCAGCTGAAGCGACTCGACTGCATCCAGTGGATACAGGGCGCGGGCAGTCCCCTGCCGTCACGTTGGCTGGACCTGTTGCGGCAAATCCAGGCCGGCGGCAAATCGGTCCAGCTGTACTATGGGACCGGACACGGGGACAACGCCGACTTGAAGAGCGAATTGGACATTCTCTGCAGCGCGCTGGATCCCAAGCGACTCTTCATCTGGGCGACCGCCAGTTCCGTCGAGACGGCAGAGGACATCGTGCGATACGGCCGACAGATGGGTCGTGATCGGGGCGTTTAGTGCGGACTGTTCAGGTAGGCCAGAACGAGGTCGCGCAAGTCCGCGCCGGAACGACGCACACGCAGAAGTGACTGACGTTCCGGCCGTGCTGGCGGTTGCTTGTTCCGGCCTGCACACTTCAGTCCCTGCGCAACGGAGTCAATTCCGCTGCACTCGCATCTCAAATTCGTTCGACCGACTGGTTGTGCTGAGACGCGAGTGCGGCAGCGAACAGGCGATGGCTGAGCCCCACTTCCTCGAGCGTGACGCAGCCGGCGAAGCGCCGGGGCGGCAGGCCGTGAATCAGCTCATACACGTAGGCCGCCCACATCTGCAGAATCGAGTCGGCGAATCCGAATTCAAAGATCGGTCCCGTGATTGTCTTGAAGGCCGTTTCGTGACCCGTCTGGAGGTGGCTCCACACTGCTTCACCGCCGGTGTACTCCAGCCACTCCAGGCGTTTTGGATCGCGCGTGGAATAGCGCACGGAGCTGCGCGTCCCGAGAATCTCGAGATACCACGTGTTCTTCTGTCCGGGGGCGATGCGCTGCATCTTGAAGGTCAGCGGGAACGGCTCGCCGCACCCGGGATCGATGGCCTCACACAGCAGCGTGGCGTTGTCCCAGGTCCGACACGGCACGTGGGACCCTTGGCCGTCGGGTCGTTGCTTGACGATGTCCGACAAGATGGCCCGCACGTTGCGGGGAATCCAGCCAGCGCGAAAGGGGAGGGCACACACGTGCATGCCAAGGTCGCCCATCACCCCGTACTCGCCATTGAACTCAATCATTCGCTTCCAATTGATCGGCTTGTCCGGATCCAGGTCACTTGAGTGTTGAAAGCCGGCGTTGACTTCGATGACGCGACCGACGGAACCATGCTCCAGATGTTCGCCGATCCGCTGAGCGGCCGGATAGAAAATCCACTGAGAAGCGCAGCGCACGAATAGATCCGGATGGCGGCCCGCGCAATCGGTGATCGCCCGGTTGGCAGCCATGTCGATCCCGACCGGTTTCTCGGCCATGAGGTGTTTGCCGGCTTCGATCGCCGCGCAGCAGACCTCCTCATGCAGATGATGGGGCACGGCCACGTACACGGCTTCCACCGCCGGGTTCGCGAGCAGTTCGCGGTAGTCGTGGGCATACTGCCGCACGGATGGAAAGTGCTGTCGAAACCAATCGAACGGTGCGGGACTGCGATTGGACACCGCCACGATTTCCGGCCGTGCCTCCACGCCCAGCAAGTGACACCAACGGGCGGAGGCACTGGCAAATTCGCGCCCCATCAGCCCGAGACCGATAATGCCGAAACGAATCGTCTTCATTTGCCAATCTCCCCGAAATGTTGTCTCTTGTGGGCAAGCACGCCGGCGATCAGTCGTGCCGCGTTGTCGTGAAAGATGGCCTCGATGTCCAGCCGTCGCGAGATGCCCAGCTCGTCGCAAGCCTGCTTGATCGCGTGCAGATCTTCGTACATGAACAACGTGTAGGCGGCTTCGACCTCAGGCGGCTCGCGGTCCTTGTTGAAATGAAACGGAAAGCTGGTCCGGTTGACGTACGATCGGCCCTGATACTGGCGGCGGCCACGCATGTAGAAAATCGGATTGTCGGACCCGTACAGAAGACGCTCCGGACCGAAGTGCTCGAGCGCGACACGGTGAGAGGCCGGGTTGAGAACGGCCGACGTGTCGAAGAATAGTCCGGGATCATCGGAAAACTGAGGCAGCGCTTCGAGCGCATGCGGCAGCGTGTAACAGCGTCCCAGGTGGGCGATGACCAACGCAATGTGCGGGTATCGCCGCCGGATCTCGCGGACTTCGCGGACGTTGTCGATGTGCCCCAGACGATCGGCCTTCGGCACGTGGAGTGTCACCCAGGCATGTCGGTCGTTCACCACCTCCAGGATGTGGTGTGGCAGGAACTCGAAAATGCTCGCCTCCAAGTGAGCATCACGCGTCTCGCGGTTCGGACTGATCAGCGAGTAGTACGGTTTCACACCAATTACGCTTGGCGCGTCAAGCAGCGAGGCCACTTCATCCTGAGTCCATTGCGGCCGGATGACTGCCAGGCTGTGCCAGCCACGCGCCTGGCATTCCGCCTGGAGATAACGGTTGCCACCTTCAAAGTCGAAGTCCAAGTCCGGTACACTCATGGCGACACAACCGAACTCGCGATTCGGAAACGTCACGCTGTGGCAGTGGTTGGCCGTCGGCGCATCGATCGGCTCGAAAACCTCGTTCACCCAGTATTGCCGTCGCATCACGTCGGTCATCGGCGTCAATCGCAGGAGCGGATCGGCGATGTGCGTGTGTGCATCGATGATCCGACGCGGCAACCAGTCTTCCAGGTGTTCTACCCAAAACGCGCGGTCGACGTCGGTATATTGCCAATGGAAGTGAAGGGGTGTCGAGTTCATATTCCTCACACTCGCTGCAGCGGCAGAGAACTCAGGTACTGCTCATACTTGTCTTGGTAAAAACTGGCCAGGGCGCCAGGTTCGACGCGACGTGCCGGCGGCGCCATGGCCAACGATAGCTCCACCAGCGAAGCACGCGATTCCACCAGACCTCGGGCCAGCATGGCGGCACCCAGCAGACTCGTTTCGCTGTTGTTCAGGCAAGCTAACGGCACGCCGGTCACGTCTGCGATGATCTGCGTGGTCATGCGGCTGCCAGCCGCGCCACCCCCTATGACCAACTGCAGCACGGGCCAGTCCGCCGCGCGCAGGAAACGAAGATATCGATTCAATTCGAAGGCCAGGCCCTCGATCACCGTGCGCACGACGTCCGCGGAACCGTGCGAGAGCTGCAGCCCCGACAGCCGGCCCTGGGTTCCCGGGACAAGTCCCGATACGCCCGCCGAAACCAGAAACGGCCAGAAGCTCACTCCCGCGCTGCCCGGTTGCGTGGACTCCAACAGGGTTTCGATCGCTTCGTGCCCCTGTTCGCCGAGTCCCGTCAGGTTCAGCGCCCAGGCCAACGAAGAACCACCATTGACCAGCGACAGGATCTGTCCATACAGCCCTTCCACGACGTGATGGCAGACAAACGCCTCGTCAATTACCGGCGCCTGCAACCGGTCATGGACAGCCAGCAACACCCAGGCGGTACCTGTCCCGACCATGACCGTGCCCGCGCGCACTGCGCCGAGCCAAGCGCCGAGGCGTACTGGTCGTGAACGGCGGAGGAGACGGGGATGTCGGCCCGCAAGCCCGTTTCGTGCGCCACATCCGCGCGCAGTCCGCCGGCCACCGCGCGCGGAGAAACCAGATCCGGCAGTTGTTGGGTACCGACTTGGAGACGTTGCAGCAGTTCGGGATCCCAGCTGCGAAGCGCGGGATTGTAGAGCAGCGTCAAGCCGCACGATGTGCCGTCGTGAGCGGCGCGTCCGCAGAGCCGAGAGACCACGATGTCGCCCACGAAACCGACTCGGTTGGGGGCCTGGAGCAGTTCGGGAGATGCGTGGTGGAGACGCAGGAGCTGGCCGATCCCCAGCCCGGAACAGCCACGGTGGACGTGACGCAGGAACCACTCGCGGCCCAGTTCGGCGGTGAGGGCCTTGTCAAAGGGCCGCCCGCGCTGGTCGAGCCAACTGATCACGCGCCCCACCGGCCGCGACTGCGCATCAAGCATCTGCATCGCGCCACCCTGACTGGAGACACCAATCGCTTCGATTTCGGCAGGATCGACAGCCTGGCTGACTTGCCGGATCGCCGCGAGCGTGGCCCGTACGATTTCCTCGATGTCCTGCTCGACCCCCTGTTGGCCGACGTAGTGCAGCGAGACGGGCGATGCAGCGTGTGCCAGCGGTTGGCCCGCGCGGTCGGTCACCAGCGCCTTGACGTTGGTCGTTCCCAGATCGAGGCCCAGAAACATCATTCAGATCTCGCAGTAGTCCGCTCCGACCAATTCGGCCGCCATCCGCAAACGGCGCCGGGCGTCTCCGAAACAGATCGCATTGTGATGGGGGCCGCCCGCCTGGGCGTACCCGGTCAGGAACTCGCGCACACCAACTTGCGGGCGGATCTTGAAGTGCGGAACGCAGAAGTCCGGCAGTGGTCCGTAGTCCTGGATCGTCACAGGTGCGGCGATCAGCCGCCAGCTTCCGCCCGGTCCGATCGTGAGTGCGGCAAATGTCGCCGCGGCGGGCTCCAAACAGGTCACCAGCACCAATTGCCGATCCCGCGTACGCGTGATCGGTGTCGGCCGCGCGACCAAGGGGACTCTTCGATCGCGACGAGCCATGGCAACGTTGGCCTCACCCATGTGACTCATGAACAGGCTCTCGCCCGCAAAATCGATGGTGAAGATCTCGGAAAAACTGGCTGGCGGCTGCAACCAGTTCAGGAACGTGGTCGCGGCGGCGGCGATCAGGTCCCCTTCGCCGCCAAAACCAATGCCTTCGCCCATCAGCCGGCTCGCGGCCACGAAAGGCAAAGAAGACGTTCGTTCGTCATCGCCGAACGCCATGAACTGGTAGGTCAACGCATCGAGACGATGATCGCGGACCATGCCGCGCACGGCCAGTTCGGCCCGTGCCGTGACGTCCAGGTCCTTGTCCGTCACATCGGCAGCCACGTCGTAACGGTCACGATACTCGGCAGCCAGTCGCACGACGTCCGCTCCACTGGCCGAAGCGGCTCGCTGGTTGTAGTCCTCGACCGTGAGATTCATCCACGAACACCCGAGAGTTGCCGAGAGGTGCGTCGTGTCGACGGCGAAGTCACCCATACCAGGGAAGGGATAGCCGAGCAATCCGATCCTGGCTGAGTGAAGCTGGCGTACCGCCGCTGCGGCAGAGAAGTAGTCGCCGAGTTCTTCGAGACCCTGCGGATCGTCCGCGGGACTGGTGACGTAGTGGAATCGGATACCGGCCCGCGTCAGCACGCTCGCCAGATCCTGCGTTCCGTGAACGCCGTGGTTGTCGATCATGGCGGCAACCGAAAACGATTGGTCCACGGCCAGCAGCTGTTGCGTGTTCCAGATGACGATGGGAAGTCGCGTACGTTGCAGGGCGGGCAGCGCCAGCTGGCTCGGCGCATAGGTCAGCAAGACCACCAGGACCGCATCCGCTCCCGCGGTTTCAAATCGACTCACGGCCGACTCGATGTCTTCCCGACGAAACACGGCCGCCTCGAACAATACATCGCCGTAAGGCTGCAGCGCGGGGAGCAAGGCTTCGCGCAGCCAGGCCTCGCGCGATCCGCGCAGACCCGGTGCGAGCGATTCATAAAGCTCGAGCGTCAGGGCCAGCAAGCCGATTTTAGGTCGCATCCGAACGTTCATCGTGGGCCTTTCTTGAGCAGCTTCCTGAATCTCGACAGCAGGAAATCCACCACGGTTTCATCCGCCATGAGTCCCAGTTTCGTGAGCACCGTACGATGGCCTTCATGGTAGGCATGCACGCGCGTCCACAAGCCCTGAGCCAGCAGCTGACGCTGGAACTGCTTGGCATCCTCGACCTGGTGGAACTTCAGGCCGACCAGGTAACCGCGTCCGTGTGCGGCGTGAAGCACGCGAGGAAACTCAGCTGCCAACGCCTGGAATCCATCCTGGATGCGCTGGCCAATCGCGCGAATCTGTCGAGCGTGTCGCTTGATCAGTTCGAGCGAACAGAGGGCGACGTAAGCGGGTAGAGCGGCCGATCCGTTCGTGCTGATCGCGTCGTACTGTTCGAGCACGTCGTGCCGATGGCGGAAAAGAACGCCCGAGAGCGGATGAAAACCGGCGGTCATTCCTTTGCCCAGCACGACCAGGTCGGGCTGCAAGCCCAGAGCCCGAAACGCAAAGACTTCAGGCTGCCAGAAACCGGTCTGGATTTCGTCCAGGCACAGCAGCGCGCCAACCTCCCGACAACAGCGTTGGGCGGCCAACAGATACTCCGGCTCAACGGCAATCGCCTCACGATTCATCATCACCGGTTCCGCCCAGAAGCCCGCCACGCGCGAGCCGTATTTGCGAAAGGCCTTTTGCAGTGACGGAGAGTCGTTCGGTTGCAGGGTCACGACGTGGAAGCGTGGGGCCATGCCCGGCCACATCCCGCGCATGAACTGTGGCAACATGTCGGAACCGTGGTAGTTGCCGTCCAGCACGACAATGATCGGCAGCGTCTTCTTGTCGCGCGTCTGCTCGAACACGCGGAGCTGAATTTTCAAGGCCGCTGCACAGGCCACCGAGCCGGTGCAAACACCCAAGTGAATCGTGTCGAGCGGGTCTTTTTCCCCGGGCACATTCCCGGCGTCCACGAGCCGATGGGCCAGCCATTTCAAGGGGGATTGGGGGATGTTTGAATGATTGTCCCAGATGACGCCGGCGCGCGTGGCCGCCGTGACGGCCGAGCACAACTCAGGATGGTTGTAGCCCCACAGCATCTGGTAATGACCCGACGTACAGTCGAGGTGGAGCTTGCGCTGCTCGGTGATATAGAACAGGCCTCGTCCCACCAGCAAATCGTCACTCGGCCCCACCTGATTTCCGCCGTAGGAATCCTGGAGCAAGGACTTGTCGATCGGGCGAAACGCGGGAATCGTGCGTATCGAGCGGCCAACCTGCTGGAGCAAAGCCGGCGAATCGTGCGACTCCAGGAAGTGCAGGCCCGCCTGCATGGCGACGGCGATCTCGGCGCCCGAGGGGCCCAGGATGGTTCCTAACGACAGACGCGTTTTCATAGCTGCATACCGCCCATTGTGCGTTGGTCTCGACCCGTTCCGCTATTCCCGGCAAGTCGTCGATTCACCCGGCATCAGTCCAGTCCGGCGGCCGGTCCCCAGAACTGGAACCAGAACATGTAAGCATACAGCGCGGCCATCGTGCCGATGAAGATACACCACCACAGGAAGAGGTTTCGCAGTCCCCGATTTCGTTCGCGCTCCGATTCCGGCAGCTTCGCCACCGCCCAGGACCAGATGATGCCTTCGATCTTCTCGGCGTCCGGTGGCTTCGTCACCAGGGACAGCACGACGAGCAGGACCATCGAACTTGCCCACACCAGAAATGTGCGATTCAGCCAGTTGTCGAACGGCATCAACCAGTCGACATGCTTGAACAGGTAGTATTCGACAAACGCGGTGTAAGGGAAAGCGAATACCAGCACGAAGGTTGCCGCCCATGCCGTAGTGCGTTTCCACAACACGCCCAACAGAAAGACGGCAGCGACTGGCGCGGCTACCCAGGCGCCGATGTCCTGGATCAAATCGAACACTCCCAGCTTCTGGTGGCTGAACCAGATGGCCAGCAGCGTGGCAATCACGAGGATCGTGAATGCGCTGATGCGTCCCACGCGCACCAGGTGCTGCTCCGACTTGCCGCGACCTAACACCGGTCTGTAGAGGTCCATCGTGAAAATCGTGCTGCACGAGTTCAGTACGGAACTAATGTGCGACAGCATCCCGCTGGCCAGGCCCGCCATCACGATGCCGCTCAAGCCGATCGGCACCAGTTCCCGCACGAGCGTCGGAAAGGCCTGGTCCTTGTCCTGCAGATTCGGGTAGAGCTTGAACGCCACGATGCCCGGAATGACGACCAGCAGCGGCAGTACGATCTTCATGAATCCGGCAAAGACGACTCCCATCCGAGCGTCCCATTCGCTGCGTGCGCCGAGACAACGCTGCACGATGAACTGGTTCGTGCAGTTGTACCAGATGCCAATCGAGAGAAACAAACTCCACACGCCGAACCAGGGATATTCCTTGTCCGTGATCGGGTAAATGATCTTGAATTTCTCAGGAGCCTCCAGCATCAGATTGTGGAGACCACCCACTTGATGCAGACCGACGACCGTGACGATCAGCCCGCCGAGCATCATCACGACGAACTGCAGAAAGTCCGTCCAGGCCACGGAGACCAGGCCTCCGTAGATCGTGTAGCTGCCGGCCAGCACGGACAGGCCGATGATCGTGACGGTTTCATTCCAACCAAACATTCCGTTCATCGCCTTGCCGCCGGCGAGCATGACAACCGCCATCTGGGCGACGATCCACAGCACCAGCGAACACACGGCGAACAGGTACCGACAGGTCGCATTGTAGCGCCGTTCCAGAAACTCGGGCATCGTGTACAGCCCGCCCCGAATGTAATACGGGAGGAAGATCCAGATCAGGGCCGAAAACGTGAACCAGTTGCCCCATTCCCACTGCGCCACGACAAACCCGACGGCGTAGGCCACGCCGATCATGCCGATGAAGTGCTCGGTACTGATGTTGGCCGCAATAATCGACCCGCCGACGGTGTACCAGGGCAAGCCTTCTCCGGCCAGAAAGTAGTCTCGAGTGCCCCCGGCCCTGCGACGTGCCACCCAGAGACCCAGCGCAATGTTGAGCACCAGGTAGAGCGCGAACAGAATGAAATCGATCCGGTGGGTCATGGACATCCTCGAGTCCCGTTTCGCGGGCAACGGCACATTCTCGCATCCCGATCGACCCAGAGCAATCACGTGTCGCCCTTCGCGTTCCGCGCGCAGGCACCGGCAGCCCTCGGTTCAGCACTCGTCAGCCAGCGTGTGCGATCCGTCCCCAGCACTCGTGTCCGCCCGCGGCTGCGGAATGAACGCTTGGCTGCCAATCGCTCGCGCAAGTGAGAGTGTCTTCGATTTCGCCTTTCCACTTGGACCTTCCGCACGGCTGGAATTACAATGGGAGGCATGAGTGACACCTGGCTGCGCAAACCGATCCTCCTGAACCCCTATCGGCGGTACCTGGGGAACCAGGACACGTTGGCGTTCGTCCAAGCCGTGTCGAAATCCTATGCGCCCAGCACATTGGAGCGGCTGGCCACGAGCGACGATGCGGAGATTCGTCGTGCCGCCGTTTTTGCACTCGGCTTTGCGGGTGACTACCAGGTGAATCACTTGCTGGGTCGAGCCATGCAGGATGAAGACGCCGGTGTGCGGCAATTGGCGGCCGTTGCGTGCCGTTCCGTGTGGAATCGCTTCGGTGACAAGTCCCAGCAGAGGCAGCTCGCCGACACGGTGCGTTTGAATGCCGCTCGACGATACCGCGACGCCATCGAGATCGCGTCAAGACTGCTCGAGGTGCGCCCGGGTTTGCGGAGGCCTGGTACCAACGCGGAGCCGCCTGGTTCCAGCTGGGGGACGTCACCCAGGCCATCCACGACTGGTATCAGGCACTGGAGCACAATCCGTATCAGTTCGTGGCGGCCATCGCGATCGGGAATGCCTATCTGCAATTGCACAACTCAATCTCGGCCCTGGAAGCTTTTCAACGCGCGCTGCGTTTGAATCCCGACCTGGAACACGTCCAGGCACAGGTGGCTGCGCTCCGCCGCGAAGTGGAAGACCCGTAGGACGTTCAATGACGTGAGGGAGGATCGGTCATGGGAAGTGCAGAGCGAATCGCGAGCGCGTGCCGGCCATTTGGGATAAGTGCCCGTGAAGCGATGGGGACACTGGGTTTGTTGGCGGTTCTGTGGATCACGATACCGGACGCCAACACGCTGGCGGACGAGAGTAAGTTGGGAACTGCGCCGCGGATGCAGCTCGACCGCGGGCACCCCTGGCGTCCGCCATTTGGCCTCGACCGCGTGGGCGGGCCTCTCGGCGTGCTGGTGGAATCCCCGGCTGGAACGCCGCTCGCGGCCGGATTGACGGTGGTGGGGTACCGCGACGGCCAGGAGCTTGCGCGACAGGAAGTGGTCCTGCAAGGCCCCTCGACGGCGGCTCGCGTCCAGTTTGACGTCTGGCCGAGCGAGGTGGTGCTGCTGGCCCCTGCAGAAAACGGTCGCAGAGAAGAATTGGCGCGGCAGAGCGTGCAGGTACCGACGTTGGAGGCCGAGGCCATTGCGCGGCCCGACGTCGCGATTGCTCCGATCGACCTGGGCGAATCCTGGTTCCCTCCGATTGGCTGCTGTTGGCCGACGGGCAAGTCGCCGTGGTGGAACTGGCGGCGATTTCCCACCAGGATGATCTGCCGACCGCTCGCGTTGTCGCCGGGTTCGAGTCGTCTCCGCAAGCCACATGCAGTAGCGAGCTGCCCCTGGTGCACGGTGTGCCCGCTCGGGTCCGGTTGCCGCTGGTCGAGGATGCGCTCGGCGAACCCGTTGCCCCTGCCGCTCGCAGCCGCGACGCGGGATCGCGATACGCTGTGCGTGACGATCCAAGCCGCCGATGGGAGCACGTTGTGGCAGAAGAAGATACCGACCCTCCTCGCTCACGAGCGGTCCGCATGGCCGCGGTTCGGCGCGACGCGAGCGAAACTGCGCTATCACGCGCCCATTTCCGTTCGCGCCGACGACGGATCGTTTTCGTCCATGCGCTTCGAAGATGGTTGGGACCCGAGCTTGGAGGATATCGTGATCTCCCTGCCCAACGGCTCGCGGTTCGTCTTCTGGCGAGGCTCCTGCTACGTCCCTTTCTGGGCGGGACGCTGTAACACGGGTCTGAGCTACGAGTGGGCTGAAACCAGTCCGCCGGCCGACGGTTTCGAAGACTGTGTCGAACCGCTGATGGACAAGGAGCTGCGTTACGGTCGCGTGGAAGTCGTGGAATCGACCTCGGCTCGCGTGCACGTCCGCTGGAGCTACCAGTCGTGCGACTTCAAGTACAAAGTCTGGGGTGATTCGGCAGTCGAGGACTACGTCTTCTATCCGGACGGATTTGGCACTCGAACACTGACGATCCAGCGAGCGGCGACGAGCGATTACGAACTGAGCGAGTTCATCATTCTCACTCCGCAGTCCACCTATCCGCTGAGCGTCTTGCCGCCGAATCTCGTCGACGTTCTGTTCGCCGACGGAGAGAAGCAAGAGCTGCGTTTTCCCTTTCACACCGCCCAGCAGCGCGACGCATTCTACGCCGCCGAACAGGGCGACGAAGCGCGGAATCACAAGTTGCCGGCAATCTATCGGGTGCGATTGCACAAAGACGAACCGCTGGCTGCCGTGTACTTTAATCCGCACGACATGCACCTGCCACCCGCGATTTTTGCCCCGTTCTACGATCAGGGCGTTCTGGTCACACCGACTTACTGGGGCAGCCACTGGCCTCTGGCCCGTGGAAAGACTACGGGTTGGGCGATTGACGACCGAGTCCACTTCACGCCATGCCACAACAGCGTGATGAGCTGGGCGCGCAGCCGGCCCGCACCGATACGCAGCTCGCAGGGGGACATGCGGGATACGCTGGGACAGGTCAAACCGATGATCGCCGAGACCTGGGTGTGGTTGATCGGCATGAGTGACGCCGATGACGAGCGACTCCTTTCCTGGGCCCGCAGTTTTTCCCACCCGCCGTTGCTGGAGCTGCACGGTGCACATCTCGACAGTGAACCCAATTGTCCGGAACGCCGGGCGGTGCGACTGATTGTTGACGAGCGGACAGTCACCGGCACTATCCATCCGCAACCCGTCTGTGTTAATCCGGTATTCGAGTTCTCGAACGGTTCCGCGACGCTGCTCCGGGTCGAGCTATCCGGCGCTCCACTGTCTGCCGAGCGGTATGCCTGGGACGGACGGACGCTGTGGCTCGATGTATCGCTTACGGAACCGACGGCGCTGCGACTCGAATTTGGACCCGCACCGCAATGAGGAAGGTCCCTATGAAGGGGCCGAAGACTCGCTTCCTCGACCCCAAAGGGGTTGACGCACCGTAGCCTGGGTCAAACCCCTCGTTGTGCCACACATTTCTTCTCCACACGTAACCAGTGCTCCGACACCAACGTGGCGAAGGAATGCTTGTCGCTACGCGACAGCTACTCGTCACTTCGATTGCGCGGGTCGTGCGGCGAGCACTCTCCGAATCGACACTAAGATCGCGAGGACGAGCAGTATGAATCCACCCGGCCCACCCAGGAAATAGTACACGATGACATTGATCGGGACACGATCCATGCCTGCGGCTGCCGCGATGTAGTAAACAAGTGTGGCCGTGACTGGAATCAGCCCCATGATCGCAAGGCGAGACGCGCGGTGATCAGCGGCGAAGATGTGGGAGGCGGACGAGAACTGGCTGCTTCGACGATGACAATAGAGTGGCACCAACGCAAGGCTCATGACAATGGGGAACACAACCAGGGGAAAGACGCCCAGCTTCTGTACGTGTTGGACGAAGAACAGGCCGAGCAACAACGTGCACATGACCACTCCAATTCGGCCTGGCCGAAACTCCCGCACCCCCGCACTCAGGCCGACGTGCCAGGCTGCCATCAGCCCCAGCGTCAGCAACAAGGCATGTGTGAGAAAGGCAGGAACGGTTGCCACGATGGGTGGCGTCTCCCGCCACGGAACCATCGCCCACAGACCCCAGAAAATGCCAACCGCCAACGAAATCCAGACGAGCGTCTGAGGGCGGGTTGCCGTCAGCGCGTTGCCGGTTGCCCACCATCCGAGCATGACCGAGATCAATGCGTGCCAGGAAAGTCCCGTGATGGAGATGCTGATCGGGAATGGCGCCGAGGGCTCCGTGCCGTAGAGCGTGTAGATCAATGCCCCTTCAATCAGCCACCCGTACAGCGCCCCCGCCAGAAAAATCGACCAGAAGTCATCGGCTCGCGACCACGACACGGCCGCGAGAAACAAATAGGCGGCCACGGAGTAGGCCAGCCACGTGATGGCGAAGTCCAGCGGCGAGTCCGTTGGCCGCCAGACCGTCCAGAACAGTCTTTCGGAGAAAACAAACAGAATGTAGCCCGTAGCCAGGGCACACAACAGGTTCCTCCCCAGTCGCCTCATAGCACGTTCCCCCAATCGACATCGACACTGAACGGCAATTGCCTCCTCCACCAGCCCGCAGGTGTGTCGACCATGACCACGCACTTCGAATCAGGTGGTAGCGGAGACAATCGCGAAGTTGCGGCCGAAACAGCGTTAGCCGTGCGATTCCGGCTGACAAACCGTGGCGATCAGGTTTCCAGACTCCAGGGTGCCCGGTACGGTTTGGTCACGAGCGCGTTGGCCTCGGGGTCACCGATAACTTCTTCCTGTGCGGCGTCCCAGCGGATCTTGCGTCCGGTCTTCCAGGCGATGTTCATCAGGTGGCCCGGATTGGTCGCAAAATGACCCTGCTCGACATCGGCCGGCGGCCGCTGGTTGTTGCGGATCGAGTCCAGAAAGACCTGCGCGTGTGCCGCGAGGCTGTTGACGTGCGTCGCGTCGCCACGGAACACGTTGCCGACCGATTCTTCCTTGCCAGTCTTGCCGATGTCGGGTGTGATTGTGTAGCCGCTGCGATCGAGGATCATGGACGACTCTGTGCCGCAGAATAGTTTGCCGTGGGAGCGTTGTTCGCGTCGACAGCCGGCACGGAAGCTGTATTGCAGGACGAATCCCTTCTTCGCCACCGGTCCCGGACCATATTCGCAGATGCCGGAAAACGTGTCGGGCCACTCGGTGTTCGTGTTCTCGAAGCAATACATGCCGCCGGAGGCTGTGGCCGAAAACGGAGCGGTGACCCCCAGGCACATGTGCACAATGTCGTAATGATGGACGCCCCAGTCCACTTGCCAGGCGCCCGCATAGTCGAAGAACCAGTAGTGGTTGATGAAGCGGTTGGGATTATAGGGACGTTTCGGTGCAGGACCGAGCCAGAAATCCCAGTATTGCTCGCCAAACTCCTGCGGCGGGTCCGAGTCGGGCGGGGAACCGAATCCTGGGTACATGTAATCGTAGTCCCACACCTTCACCTCCGAGATCTCGCCCAGGCGGCCGGACTGGATCACTTCGGCAGCCTGTTGATAATGGGGCCAACTCCGCTGCTGTGTTCCGAGCTGGACAATCCGCTGGTTCTTGCGTGCCGCCTTGACGGCCGCGCGACCCTCGCCGATCGATGTCCCCAGCGGTTTCTCGACATACACGTGCTTGCCAGCCTGGCAGGCCAGGATCGTGCACAGGCAGTGCCAGTGATCGTTCGTCGCCACGATCACGGCGTCAATGTTCTTGTCATCCAGCAGTTTGCGAAAGTCGCGGTAAGTAGCCACCGAGTTGTCGCCTGTCGCCTGGACGCCCCATCCCAGTCGCTCCTCGTTGACGTCGCAGACGGCGACGATCTTCGTTCCCGGGCATTGCATGTGGCCCATCATCACGGCGCGTCCTTCGCCGCCACAGCCAATCAGGCCGATGTTGATCGTGTTGTTGGGACTGGACTGAGCGGATGTCGCCGCGCGGACCTTGCTGCCCGACCAGGCTGCGGCGGCGGTGGCTGCCATCGCGGTGCTGAGGAACTCCCGACGAGATGCTTTCGTTGTCATGACGAATGCCTTTTCTAAGTAGGACAAGGTAAACAGACGTCACCACCGACGGCTGTCGAATGGCTCCGTTGCTGTCCGCGTGACGCTTCCAGTATATTGCGCTCGTGCGCTGAGTCCTATGGCTCAGCGCATGACTTCCCGTGGTACCCGTCAACGCGTTTCCTTCCATCGCCAGCGGGGTGCTTCCGAGTAGTGCAGCCGAATGCCCTCTCCAGGGTTGAGTGTGATCCCCTGGCCCGCATACAACGGTCCCTCGATTTCGGTGATCTCTCCCGAGCGAGTTTCTTCACTCCAGCGAGCGACGGTGCCTGGGGTGACGATACGGATGTCGACACGGAACGGGTGAGTGTTGCGACACAGTGCCCCGGAGAGCGGAACCTCTGGGCTTGTCAACTTCTCGAGCGGTCCGGAAGTGATCCGTTGATTGGTATGGGTCGTCGAACGATCGATCACTTTGGCGGCAGAATGGACAAGTACCAGATTGTCTTCAGCCGTGGGTTCGAACTGGAGATCGAATTCCGTCATGCCCGGTCGACTGCTCAGTGTGACCATATTGCGCGAACCGAAGATCCTTGCGCCGGACGATGGACGAATTCCCTGACAATCCATGAACGCTTGGATGCGGTTGTCGCAGGGAGTCGAATCACGTTCATCCCCAATGCGGAGATGGTGCATGCAAAGATGGATGTTCGTTTCCTCGATCGTATTGCGAGACGTGCGCCCAGTGAGGAGGAGACCGGTTTCGCAGCCGACCGTTTCGAGAACCGTGATTTTGTTGGCGTCGATGGCCCCTTCGCCGGCGTCCAGGTGCAGGCCTGTCCCCGTCCAGCGGTGCTGCGAATCGAGCTCGCTGTTGTAGGCTTCACCGCCAGGCCACGCGCCGCCACCGCCGACCAGAGCATTGAAGACGAATTCCGTCGAAGTGATCACGCGAAAACGGTCGGGGCCCTCGGACGTTGGTCGCAGGCGGACCACTGCTCCATCGGAAATGCAGACGATTAGTCCGAATCGATAATGACAACTCATCTGGCTGTCGATGACAACGGCGTCCCCCGTCTTTTGAGTGTAGTTCAGCACAGCGTGGCCGCTGTCGAATCGAAAGTTCTGCATCCAGGGGACTTTGAGCGTAGCGTGCAGGTGGTAGACGACCGGAGTGGTCTTGTCGGCGGTCCAACTTCCGCCGGCGACGTAGACGTCTTTTCCGTACAGCTTGGCAGCGTCGAAGGCCTCCTGGAGCCCCGAGGTCTTTGTTCCGGATGTCTTCGGACCGAAATCGCCTCCGTCTGCCGGGCCGTCGGGAGAGACGATGATCTGATTCGTCGGACGCGTTCCCGGGATCCCGGCATCCTCGGCGCAGAGACGCGAGCAAGATAGTACCAGCAGCGAAAGATAGATGGAACGGTGCGACATGTGCTGTCCTTTAGGGAAGGCGGTCGTTGAGTTATCCTCGACTGCAAGTGGCCGGTATCGCGTATTCACGGCCCAGTCGGCTTCAAGGGCGCCTTGAGCCAGGTGGCAGCGGAAGACACAATGTGGGTGTCTGAGTATTCCCAGCGCGATTCTGCGCAGATGGCGTTGACCCAACCTGTTGCGTAATCGTGCACCGTCATTCCTTCCAAGGGGACCCCATGAGACCATCTTGTCTAGCTCGTGCGTTGGTTGGCCACTGCTTGTTGTTGATCTCGATCTCGCGAGTGGTTGTTGCCGGAGACATCTTGCAGGTACGTTTCGATCCGCGGACATCTTACCAGACAATCGATGGTTTCGGCGCCTCGGACGCCTGGCAGTGTCAGTTCGTGGGCAAGAACTGGCCGTTGGAAAAGAGGGAACGCGTTGCCGATCTGCTCTTCAGTCAGGAAGTAGACACCCAGGGGAATCCGCAGGGAATTGGGCTCTCGATCTGGCGGTTCTACATCAGTTCCGGGACGGCAGAGCAGGGGAGTGCTTCGGACATTGGGAATCCATGGCGCCGCGGGGAATGCTTCCAGAACCCGGATGGGAGCTACGACTGGTCCAAGCAGTCGGGGCAGCAGTGGTTTCTCGCAGCGGCCCGCAAGCGGGGCGTAGAGAAGTACCTTGCCTTCCCCAACGCACCTCCGGTTCACCTGGCTCAGAATGGAAAAGGTTATGCCTCGAAGGGCCGTTCCTGCTTGAACATCAAGCCGGGCAAGCTGGATGACTACGCCGCGTTCCTGGTGGACGTCGTAGAACACTTTGAAAGCCAAGGCCTGCACTTCGATTACCTGAGTCCGTTCAACGAACCTCAATGGGACTGGGATGGTGCCGGGCAGGAAGGAACTCCCGCACGAAACGTGGAGTTGTACGCCTTCATTCGCTATCTCGTCCAGGAGTTGTCGGGTCGCAAAATGTCCACTCAGCTGGTGATTGGCGAGGCCGGAACGATCAAGCACATCATGCAAGTGGCGGACGATGACGATCGGGATAACCAAGCCCAGTTCTTTTTCAATCCGACTTCCCCGTTCTACGTGGGGGACCTGCCCAACGTGGAACCGGTCATTTCGGCGCACAGTTACTTCTCTGTGTGGCCTTTAGACAAACAGGTCGAGTACCGGCATCGACTGCACGAGGCACTGCAGGCCGCGAATCCGGACCTGGGCTACTGGCAGAGCGAATACTGTATCCTGGAGGACAACGACGAAATCGGCGGTGGAGGTGGTCGTGACCTGGGAATGAATACGGCCTTGTACGTGGCACGAATCATCCACCACGATCTGACGGTCGCCCAGGCGCGATCGTGGCAATGGTGGACGGCTGTGTCACAGGTCGATTTCAAAGATGGCCTTGTCTATCTGGATGACGCTTCGGAAGGGAGCGGCGGCAAGATGGGAGAAAAGACGTTAAGCCTGATGACCGACGGGGCAATTCGCGAGAGTAAACTCCTCTGGGTGCTGGGCAACTATGCCCGATTTATTCGTCCAGGCATGGTGCGCGTGAAATGCGATATCGCACCCGAGCAGTCCCACGAGAATGGCGTGTTGGTGTCGGCTTATCGAGGAACCGGGGGTGGCTTGACTCTGGTTTTGGTGAACTTGTCTGACGCGGAAGGACGCTGCAACTTGGGAATGGTCGGGACCGTGAATGTCTACACGACATCTGCCAACACGAATCTTGAAAAGAGCCGGCAAGACGCCACGAGCATCGTGCTCCCGGCCCGTGCTGTCGCCACCGTACTCATTGAGTGAGTAGGGTGTGTCGAGCCCGCTGCGGGCGCTGGCACACCAAGCAGCGAGATGACGCGTGACGGGAATCTGGTGTGCCTGCGCTCGCCTGGGGCGCGGACGGAGGGACGGACATTGTGTTGGCGAGCTTGACACACCCTACAAGCAGCGCGATGACGCGTGACGGGAATCTGGTGTGCCTGCGCTCGCCTGGGGCGCGGACGGAGGGACGGACATTGTGTTGGCGAGCTTGACACACCCTACAAGTGAGCGGGCCTCGGCGGCTCACGTCCGCCGCAGGGCGTCTACGACCTTCAGGCGTGCGGCGTGGAACGCCGGCACCACGCCACCGACGAACCCCATCAGGAGTGATATGAGCGTGGCGGCGGCGAGGATCTGCGGCGTAACCAGGAATTCGAACGCTGTCTCCGAGAACGTCGCCCAGTTCGTCATGCCCGTCTTCATGCCGTTAAAGGCGAGTGACACTGCGCAACCGAGGGCTGCGCCCAAGGCCGCCAACAGGAGCGACTCGGCCATGAAAGCCAGCCACACTGCCTCCGGTGTGAAGCCCATCGAAAGCAAGCAGCCGATCTCGCGCCGCCGCTGGCTGACCGCTGCATACATCGTATTCATCGCACCCGCAATCGCACCGGCGGACATGATCGCGGTCAGCAGGCCGCCGAGAATCGTGATGACATCGACCATCAGCTTGGCTTGCTTCTGATAATACTCTTTTTCGGTCAGAGCCTGCATCGCACGGAGGCGGAGGTCGCGCTCTGTCAACTCGTTAATCTGTTTGGCGGCTTCGTCCGCGCTGCCGTGGGCGCGGAACAACACCGACTGGAAAACGCCGTCGCGGTGAAACGAGCTCTGCAGCAGATCGCCGTCCATCCAGAGTTCGGACTCCAGTGCGCTACCGCCAGCCTCGAACAGTCCGACAATGTGCCAGGTGTTGCGGCCAACGGTCATCGTTTGGCCGACGCCCACGTCCTGCAGTCGGCGGGCCAGGCCCACGCCCAGCACCGCTTCGTCTGACCCGGGCGTGTACCAGCGGCCCTGCGTGAGGCGGACGTCGGCATGCACCGCAGGGGCCAGCGGCGGTGCGCCGCGGATTGTGACGTTCGTTTCGCCTCCACCACGTTTGGGTGCGCAAGAATAATGACGCTCTCGAAAACCACGAGTTTCCGCCCGCCCTCCTCCGCCACGATCGGCAGCTCGCTGATGACGCGCGCCGTTTCACGCAGCACCTGGCTCTGCAACTCCGCGTCGGCGCCCTTGCGCAAGACGATGACGTTGTGGGGACTGCCCGACGTTTCTACGACCCGCCGGAAGCCTGCCGCCAAAGAAAGCAGCGTCACGAAGACCACGACGACCAGCGCGATGCCACCCACAGCCATGGCGGAAGCGCCTTTTCGCACGGCGATGCTGCGCAGGCTGTATGTGAACGGGATCGCCATGCTCACACGCTCCGCAGCGCCTCCGTGGCCTTGAGCCGCATCCCTGTCACGGCCGGCACAATGCCGCTGACGAATCCGGTCAGCGCCGCCAAAGCCACCGCAGCCAGCATCGATTCCTTGGGGAGGTAGAACACGGGAAAAAAGTCGGGCTTGGGGTTGATGTGCAGCACGTTAGCCAGCAACCAGGCCAGACCTACACCGACCACCGCCCCCAGCAGTGAGATCGCCAGCGCTTCGCCAATCAGCAGCAGGAAAACGTGGCCGTCGCTGAAGCCGATCGCTTTGAGAATGCCCATTTCGCGCGTGCGCTCCGCTGCGCTCATCATCATCGTGTTGGCCGAAACCAGCAGCATGGTCAGCACGACGGCGCTACCGATCGAACGCAGCAGCAGCTGGAAGTTGCCCATCATGCCGACGAATTGGAGATTGAACGCCTTCTCCGTCATGGTCCGCGTTTCATACGGGCTGTTCGCGAAACGGGCATCAATCTTCCCGGAGATCTCCGCGGAGCGCCCTGGATCGGCGATGCCGACGAAATACCAGCCCACGCCGCCCTGGCCGAATTGCCGCGCTTCGTCGAACCGTTTGAAGTGGAAGAGCATCATTGTCTGGTCGAACGTGGGTGAGTCGCTCGTGTACACAGCCCGCACGTTGAACTCCCAGATCGACGAGCTATTCTTCTGCGTCCAGATTGTGCTGCGCAGCACCAGGCGGTCGCCAACCTTCTTGTGCAGGCGTTCGGCGATCTTTGCGCCGAGCAGGCAGCCCATCTGGTCGTCCATCAGCTCGGACAGCTGGTCGGGCGGAATCTTGACTTCAGGATAGAGCGACAAGTAGCCTTCGATGTCCGTGGCAAATTGAGCGAAGAACTCTTCGCGCTTCTTACCATCGGAGCCCGGTTCCTGGGACAGCGCGCCGAACCACGAGGCAGTGGTCACGCCCGTGACGCCTTCGCTCTGTGCGATCAGCGGGTGATAAGACATGGGCAACTCAAAGACGATCGATTCTTTGTGCTGCACAATCAGCCGTGAGGCGTCAGACATGTTCACACCGGCGTGGAAGGACGTGAGCACCGCTTCGAGAAAGCAGAAGAGCAAGAGCGCGATGCCCACACCAAGAATCGTCAGCAGCGTGCGAAGCGGCTTGCGCAGGAGGTTCAGGAGCAACAGTCGCATGAAGTCACAGCCCTCCGTCCAGTAAGTCCACATCTCTGGTCAGCACACCTTTTTCCAGGTGCAACTGGCGGTGGGCCACTCCCGCGACTTTGGGGTCGTGCGTGACGATGATAATGGTCTTGCCGAACTCGCGGTTGAGCGAGATCAACAGCGTCATGATCTCCTCCGCCGAATGCGCGTCCAAGTCGCCCGTCGGCTCGTCGGCCAGCAGAATCTCGGGGTCGGACGCCAGCGCCCGGGCGATCGCCACCCGCTGTTCCTGGCCGCCCGACAACTCGTCGGGCCGGTGATTCATGCGGTCTGCCAGGCCGACGATTCTCAACGCCGTCAGCACATGGTCACGCCGCTCGCGGCGGTTCAAGGGGAGCAGCGTCAGGGGCAGCTCGACATTCTGATAGGCCGTCAGCACCGGCAGCAGGTTGTAGGCTTGAAAGATATACGCCACGTGTTCGCTGCGCCATCTGGCGAGTTCTCGCGAGCTGAGTGCGGTGAGATTCTGGCCACAGACGATGACGTCCCCCGCGGTCGGCGTGTCGAGCCCGCCCAGCAGATTCAGCAGCGTGGTCTTGCCCGATCCGGAAGGCCCCATCAGGGCCACGAAATCGCCCGCGTCGATTGTCAGACTGAGGTTGTCCAGCGGATGGATGTCGGCGTCACCCTTGTGATAGAGCTTGCTGACGTCGCGTAAATCGATGATCGGTTGAGCGTTCACGCTGGCACTACTCCGCCACTCGCACCACGGCGGTCTCTCCCGAAAGACGCTCAGCACCGTTCACCACCACTCTGTCCCCCGCGTGGACGCCGCTGGTAATCTCCATCTGCGGGCCGAAACTGGCGCCGACTTGGACGGCCTGTTTGCGGGCCACTTCCTCGCTGACGACCCACACGAAACTGCCTTCCGGGCCCGATTGGACGGCGGCCTGGGGCACGACGATCCGGTCCGGAATAGCGCCGGTTTCCGTCCCGATCGGCGCATCGTCCGGAAGAAACCGCACGCGCACACCCATTTCCGGGAGGACCGCCCGCTCGTCGCGCGCGAGGAAGTCCACGCGCACTTTCACCGTGGCCTTGCTCCGATCCGCGCGGGGCAGGATACGGCACACCTTGCCCGGGAACACTTTGCCGGGGATCGCGTCCACCGTGATGGCCGCTCGTTGCCCGGGCGTCACACGCGCCAGCTGCGCTTCCGCCACGTCCACTTCGGCTTGCAGTGAGGTCCAATCGGCGATCGTCACAATGGAGCCGCGCGCCATAGAACCGCCGATGCTGACAGGCGCAACAATCTCGCCGACCTCGGCAGCCTTCTCGGTCACCATTCCATCGAAGGGCGACCGGATAAAGGACTCATCGCGCTGGCTTTCGAGGACTTTGACATGTGCGGCCGCAGTCTGCTGTTTGGCTTCAGCCGAACCCACCGCGGCACGTGCAACTTCTGCCTGCGTTTCGGCGACGTTGATGCGCAGCTCGGACTCGTGCCGGCGCTGCTTGGTCCAGGCGATTTTCGCCGCCATGCCGCGTACTTCCGTACGGCGATCGTCGACGTCGGACGAACCGATGGCGCGATTCGCCGCGAGTTTCTCGTCGCGTTCCAGACGGCGCTCGGCGTCCGTCAGCAGGATTTCGTACTGCTTGTTCTCGGCCTCGAACGTCTGCAGAGTTGTCGCTGCCGCGGCGAGTTCAGCTGCGGCTTGGTCGGCGAGCTTCGCCAAACGCTTCACTTCCGCAACGGCCTCGCCCACTTCCGCTTGGGCCTGAGCAATCGTGGCGTCCAATTCGGCGTGATCGAGCTCGGCGACGACGTCGCCCCGCTTCACGAACTCCGCCTCGGCGACGTTCAGCTTGGCGAGCCGTCCGACGAACTTGGTGGCGAGTACGGATTGCCGGTCCGCGACGACATATCCCGCCGCCGTGAGTTCAGGGCGACCGTCCTGCGCAGCCCCTGTGGTCGCGGAGAGCGTGGTGGCGGAGACCACGCGGACTTCCGCCACCTGCAGCCCTCGCATCAGACGCGGCCAGAGACCCACGATAGCAAGCACTGCGACCAGCACGACCCATACCCAAGGCGAAACTCGCCGCCGGCGGCGCGAGCGGTCAATTCTCAATGCCGCCAACCCTTCTGTAGACATCTTCACCGCTCCGCACGTACAGGTCGTCCCATCGAGCCGCATCTCAAGTTAAGCCTATGAGCCCGACTCGAAAAAGTCACTACACCGTCCTTCGCGAAAGTCGTGTGGGCACGACGCGGTGGGGCAGGGCCGAGACCTCCGGAAGGCCCCTCGTCCGCGCCACAATACTCTCCCGCTGGATCTTATAAGGTGTTGCTGCACAACGTGTTGCGTGTGTCGTGCTCGTCGGTCCCCGACACGAAAGCAATCCATTTCGATCCACGAAGTGTGCGCTCGACGTGACCATCAGTTCGAACCGCGGACGACGATGACCCGCTCCACGCAAATCGCGTTCTTCTGTTCCGGCTGTCCATGCGGGAAGCCGGGGCCTTCGAACTTGACACGAGCCCAGACCTCAGACGTCTCCTTCGGCCGCGACGAGTCGCCGACCGACTCGATCGGGAATTGAATGATCCAACTCCAAAAGAAATAGACGTAGGTGGATGGAGGGACGACGACGGGCGGCAACTTGTACCAATGATAGCCCGGTGCCGGGATATCTTCCGGTCGAATCGTGCCGGCGCCGAGAAACTGCTTGCCTTCCGGAGCATAAGCGCCCCAGCTCATGGGCAATTTGTACTTCTCCATTTCCTCAGCGGACAGTTCCAATCGATTCGTGATGCCAGACTCCGCCTCGTTGTCCGGTACGCGTCGGGCCTGGTCCTGAAAGTTGGACGACTGTTCGGCCGTGAAATCAAACAGGTCCTGGGGTGGCACGCTGCGGAACCGCTCAGGCACGGGAACCACCGCGGGCCGAGCGAGCAATGGCGTCAGTTCCGCTTCAGCGTCCGCCAGAGGGGTCGCGCGTTGCGACTCCGGGAACCGCCGGTCGATCTCCGTCAGCCACGTTGCGCGACAGCGGGCTGCAATCGCCGCTCGGTCGAAGGGGAAGTGCTCCGGTCGCCCATTGGAAGCAGTCCATTGGCGCATCAGCTTGGGCCACAGGACCAGACACGCGCGGTCCACCGGTAGCCGGGCGAAACGTACGCGCTCCAGCAGTATCGGATCATCGCGGACGATCGTTTCGGCTTCCTCGAATGTTGTCTGGGCCCGCTGGAGGAACTCACACGTCAAGTACGTATACTGCGACAATGTCGGGAACCAGTTTACAGACGCGTGTACTGACTCCGCGGTCGCCTGCAAGTCCGTCAAATAGCGGCGCACGAACGGCCCTGCCGAACCATAGAACCCATCGGTGAAGTCCGCCAACAGGACCTCCGCATCCCGATACGGATCTTCCAGCAACTTGATCATCATCCAGATCTTCAGGTCGCGAAGATCGGCGAGGATCGCGTGCTCATGTTCCGTGAATACACCCTCCACATTGTGCTCCGCGAAATAGCGATAATCAGGCGCGTACGTGTGCACCGTGGGCAATGGCAGACCGGGGTGAACCGTGTAAGTGACCGCATAGTCCCAGATCCGCAACTGCTTTGCCACCTGACCCCAAGTGGCCAATCGGTCGGCGAACTTCTGGTTCTCCACGTGAGTAATCGGACGCAGCAGATTCGCGTTCGTGTCGCACAACCGCGGCAGCACATTGCTCCGCGGCCGGAGCGTCTTCGGCGGATCCTCCGTCATTTGATAAGCCAATGTGTTGATCCGGACCTCCGGGTACTTGTCGCGCACGGCGTCCGCCACGTGATTCAAGAAGTCGATCAGCGGGCCAGATTCCGAACCTTCGCGTATGGCGATGGCTTGGCACGTCTCGCACTGGCACATGCCGCCCCAGTCGTTTTGGGAAATATCGAAATCCACCGGGGCCGCGCGCCCGGCCTGTTGCGCTTCGGCTCGCGACTGCTGGATATAACCCTGGAGTTTCTCCACCACGGCGGCCCGCAGGTCCGGGTTGGTCAGGCAGAGTTGCGCCTGGTCGGCAGTCCGCCGGCCGTCGATCAGCGAGAACCATTCGGGGTGCTTTTCGTAGTAATCCGCGGGGGGAATATAGATGTAGAAGGTGTGCACACCGTTGGGCGCACCGTAATAGACTCCGCCACCCAGCGTCACATCCGTGGCCCCAAACCCCTGGCCGTTGAGCCGATTGCGGACACCGAATCGGCCACCATCGTGAGCATACAGAAGATAGATGTCTCGGTAACGGAACGTCGGTTCACCTTGTCGGTCCAGGGACGAGACCTGCAGCGCCGTTCGCTGCGGAACGTACTCCTCGAACGCGTTCCACCACCGCACGCCGAGTTCGTCTTCGAGGAAATGGTAGACCGCGTACAAGGTCCCACGCGGACGTCCACCGACGAGCACCAGATCCGCTCCGATGCTGCGCAAGGCCCAGCGCTCTGGGCCCCAGTCACCCGGGTCCAACCCATGTTCTCGTGCAAATGCGGTCGGCCCGACGTAGAGACAGGGTCCCGGCACGGCAGTCGATTCTTCGACGATGGAAAACGTCGCGCCCGTTATCTTGGCCAGGTAGCCTGCCAGTTCCTCGGAGGCCGTACGTTCCGCCGCATTGGCACCCTCGGCCAACACGATGGTCATCTGCGGCCTGCCATCGATCGCGAGTGTCGCGGCCGACTGTGCATCGCCGTCGGTTGACGCGCCCTGGAGTGCTGCACTCTGAGCGTGCACACGCGTGTGCGAAACGCAGACCAGCGATACCACGACGGTCACAGCCGGCAGCAAAATTCGCATGAACGTAGGCATCTTTGTGTCTCCATAGATCCTCTCGTGCGGCGTCGTGCCCAGAGAGTCACAATAACCGTGCAGCCAGCCGTTGGCTACATACCTCACCGTCTTTGGCCTGACAGCCCATTCCTTCGCCCTCAGGTTTATCCTGCCGATTTATTCGTGGGGCCCCTGGCCACGCGAACAGCGCGGAAAGAGCTTGCGTCCCTGGAGGCCCTCTTGAGGTCGCAATGCTTCTGCAGCAGAATTCCCTCAGGACGAATGCTCGCTTGCCTGGGATAACGTATGAAAAATCTTGCGCTGTTCACCGCAGTCAGCTGGTGGTTGTGCGTCGCGGATGCCGTGGCCTTCGAGGGGGAGTTCGCCGTCCGGCAAGACGTGCCGACCGGATATGTGACCAGTCTTCAGCGGGTCGGAGATGCGGACCAAGTCGAGTTCATTCGGCCGGGTGCTTCGCTGGGGCCGGTGAGTCTGCGGGTACGCTCTGCCGGCGCACCGTGGCGCGAGGTGGACCAGAACCGAGCCAGGGCTGCACCAAGGCTCGTCAAACTCGCCTTGCCTGCGCCCTGGGCTCTGTTAGGGCTGTCCCTTCGGGACGGAAGAACAGCATTCCGTATTGGCGTTCCGAAAATCCACCCATTCTTGCTCGCGGTTGTCGGTGTCGAAGACCGTCCGGCAGCCAGCTCCCGGCAGTGGACGGGGGTCTCCTTCCAGGGAGCGGTGCAGGAGGCGACAACACAGGAAGGTAATTCGGCAGCCATCAACTTCTATCTTGTTCGACTGGAGGATATGCCATGCGTCAATTCGCTCTTGCCGCTGTTGGACTCGCAGGTCTATTCATGATTGGTGGATTACGCATGGGCCACAGCCATGCAAACGCTCAGGGTACACAGGAAGGCGATCCTCACACCTTTGCACAGTATCTGCATTCTGCTTTGAAGACGGGAGACCTGGTCATTGTGACCAGCCACACAAGTGGTGGACACTTTGTCACGCTTGTTCGCAAAGACCAAGTTGACCAACTCAGTCAACGGATGCGCAGTGAGCCGAAAATCGTCAAGGAAATCCACGCCGATTGTGTTGTGCTTGGGGAATCGGCCTCCGAGAACACGGTCGACAGAGGCGTGTATGAGGCCGTGGTACCATTTGATGCCATCTGTATGTTTCGCAAGCCAATGGACAACGATACGGAATAGCGTATCGGGATGAGTGGCTGGACCAGACGGGGTTTGCCACACACGCATCGGTCGAGTGTTGGGGTGCACGTCGATGGGAACAACTGGCAACGGCGATAGCGTGTCCACCCCTTGTTGCTCGCCGGGCGCATACCTCCCCAGAGGCAACCGACGGTCGAGGTTGGATGGCCGGGCGGAGAAAGGTAGAATCGGGCCGTTGCAGATCGCCAACAATGGAACGTATTTCCGCAACAGCTGCTACGCACCGCCAAGTCCCAACCAAGTCACCGTGGTGTCGGCACCTTGGGGAGAGTGTCTTTGGATGAGGCGACACGCGAACTGTCCAGATGATGGGTGCTGATGGCTTTCAGGCGGGCCATTCCTTGGGCCTTATGTCCAGACCTGCGCGGGGCGAGGCGAATCCAGCTTCGTCCTGGGAGGTAACTCGCCCCATGACAATCTCGGGGGAGCGGATGGGGCGGGGACCACGCGACGTGATACAATCGCCGACGGGCGGTTTCTCTCTTGCGAGCAGGGGCCATGAGCGACGTTACACGCATCCTTGGCAAGATCGAAGCGGGCGATCCCTTGGCCGCCGAGCAGTTGCTGCCGCTGGTGTACGAAGAGCTACGGAAGCTCGCCGCCGCCAAGATGGCCCAGGAGAAACCGGACCAAACGCTCCAGGCGACGGCGTTGGTACACGAAGCGTACATCCGGCTGGTGGATGTGGGCCAAGCCCGACCGTGGAAAAGTCGAGGGCACTTCTTTGGTGCGGCGGCTGAGGCCATGAGACGGATTCTGGTGGAGAACGCGAGAAGGAAGGCCCGACTGAAACGAGGTGGTGACCTGCAGCGTGAACACGCCGAAGACGTTGCGATCGAGGGTCGGCTTCCGGTTGGCGACCTGTTGGATCTCGATGTGTCAATCGCCAAGCTTGAGCAGGTGGATCCTCAAGCGGCGCAAGCTGTGAAGCTACGTTTCTTCGCCGGATTGACCCACGAGCAGGTGGGGGAGATCCTCGGTGTATCCACCGTAACTGCCAGGGAGCATTGGCGTTACGCGCGCGTCTGGCTGCACCGGGCGATGTCGCAGCGCTGATCCCAGAGTCTCGACGAGACATTTTCTGAGATTTTTCCAAGAAAGTGACATCACCTCTGCGCGCAAACGGCGCACTGGGTATTGAGGGCAACCAACACTGAGGCGGAGTCATGAGTGCCGAACGACCTGACAACACGAAGAGAATCTTCAACGCAGCCGCCGGGATACAGGATGCTGTGGAGCAAGCGGCGTACTTGGATCAAGCCTGTGGTGAAAACCAGAGTCTTCGCGCCGAGATTGAGGATCTACTTAGCCGCGATCAAGACGCAGGACCCTTCCTCGACGTTCCTGCCGCCTACATCGCCGCGACCATCGACGTTCCTCCCATCGCCGAGCGCCTTGGCACCCAGATCGGCCCTTACAAGCTTCATCAGGAAATCGGCGAAGGCGGCATGGGCGTGGTCTACATGGCCCTCCAGAAGGAGCCGGTTCGCCGCAAAGTGGCCCTGAAGATCATCAAGCCGGGAATGGATACCCGCGAAGTCATCGCCCGCTTTGCTGCCGAAGAGCAGGCCCTCGCGATGATGGATCATCCCAATATTGCCAAAGTTCACGATGCAGGGACCACCGACTCCGGTCGGCCCTACTTCGTCATGGAGTTGGTCCATGGCGTCACTATCACCCAATACTGCGACGACAACAACCTGACCACCGACCAGCGGTTGGAGCTGTTCGTCTCCGTCTGTCACGCGGTCCAGCACGCCCATCAGAAGGGCATCATCCACCGTGACATCAAGCCCTCGAACATCCTCGTAACGCTGCACGATGGAGTCCCGGTCCCCAAGATTATCGACTTCGGGATCGCCAAGGCGACCAACCAGCAGCTGACGACCCAGACCTTGGCTACCGGCTACGGCCAGATGATCGGCACACCGCTCTACATGAGCCCGGAGCAGGCCCAATACAGCGGCCTGGACATCGACACCCGCAGCGACATTTACTCTCTGGGTGTCTTGCTCTACGAGTTACTCACCGGCAGCACGCCTTTTGATCGCGAACAGTTCCAAGACGCCGGACTCGACGAAGTCCGTCGTCTGATCCGGGAGCAAGAACCGCAGCGCCCCAGCACCCGCATCAGCACCATGGGAATGGCTGCCACCACCGTGTCGGAGCATCGCCGAACCAATCCGGTGGAGTTGAGCAACTCACTGCGTCATGAACTCGATTGGATCGTGATGAAAGCGTTGGAGAAAGACCGGGCGCGGCGCTACGAAACGGCCAACGACTTCGCACGGGACATTCAGCGTTACCTGGATGACGAACCCGTGGAGGCCTGTCCGCCGTCCAAGATCTATCGCCTGAAGAAGTTCACACGCCGCAATCGAACAGCCGTACTGGCGACTACTGCTGTGGGCTTTGCGCTGGTTCTGGGTGCCGGAGTTGCCGCAGGACAGGCGTACCGGGCGACCAAAGCCGAGACGCTGGCGGAAGAACAACTCCAGATCGCCACCGAGCAGCAGCGTTTGGCCAAACAGCAGGCGCAACTGGCTCAGAAACAGAAGCGATTGGCGGAAGAAGCGGCTGAGCGGGAGGGCAAGCTGCGGGTGGATGCTGAGCAGGCTACGCAGCAAGCCGAGGCGGCCCGCAAACAGGCAGAGGCGGTCACCGAGTACTTGGTGGAGGCGTTTCGCAGCCCCGATCCGGAGAAGGATGGCCGCACGGTGACCGTCGCCGAAATCCTCGACCGCGCCGCGGGGGATCTCGAAACCAATTTGAGCGCCGAGCCCGAACTGCACGCGCAGTTGCTGCTGGCCATCGGACAAACCTATCGCGGGCTGGGTTTGTACGAAGAGGCGGTCCGCCTGCTGGAACGATGCCGTGACCTTGTGGATCAGACGCTGAGCGCCGAACATCCCGATTCGCTCAAGTTGTTGAGGGCGCTTTCTGGTGCCTATTGGCAGATGGGACGACACGACGAGGCACTCGAATTGTCGGCCAAGTCCCACGAAATGCATGTCAAGGTACTGGGTGCCAATCACCCCGAGACACTGTTGGACGCGACGACCAGCCAATGCGCGTTCGTGATGTCGGGGCACACGGAGGAGGCCATCCGACTGGGAGAGGAACTGTTGCCGCGCGCGCTCGAGGTGCTCGGTCCAGAACATCCCACCACGCGAGACACTGCGCATAATCTGGCCCAGGCGTACGTTTTGGCGCGGCAGTATGACAACGCAATTAAGATTCTCGAAGCAGCACTGCCGCACCTTAGAAAGGCTCACGGTGCCAAGGATTCGGGTACTCTCGTGTTCTTGGCCAGTCTTGGCAACGCCTATGGCCAGGTGGGACGCGACGAGGAAAGCTTGGCCCTGCTGGAGGAAACGCTTCAGCTGCAACGCGAAGTATTTGGTCCGGATCATCCGGTCACGCTGAATTGCATGTCGTCGCTCGCAAGTTCCTTGCGTAACTCAGGGCGTGTCCTGGAGGCCATTTCCGTCCTGGAGGAAGCCTTGCAGATCAAGAAGCGTGTCCTCGGTTCTGCCCACGAGAGCACGCTCGTTGGCATGTCGAATCTGGCGATATGCCACCAGTTGGCCGGGCATTTTGAGCCGGGGACGCGGCTCCTCCAAGAGGCGAGGCAATTGTGTTCCGATCACCGCGGGCAACGCGATTTTCACACCCTCGACATTTCGTCTGCTTTGGCCAGCGTGCTGCTGGACACGGGTCAGTATGACGCAGCCTCAAAGCTGGCTGAGGAAACCGCACCACTGATGAGCGAGACGCGGGGATTACGGAGTCCTCAGACCCTGGGTGTGAAGAAGACACTCGCCCGTGCGTACTCTCACCTCGGGCGCCATGCCGAGGCGATCCAATTGGCTGAAGAAGTCCTTCGGGACAGCACCGAGACCCTGGGAGCCGAGCACCGCGACACGCTCAAATCCACAGCGAGCGCCGCCGCGATCTACACGGCGGCCGGGCGCTACCAGGAGGGCGTTGCTTTGTTGGAGAAGGTATTGCCGGTCCTCCGCGAGAAGTACGGGAGGGAGAGCATCACCACACTCACCACCATGAGCGATCTTGCCGTTGCCTACCAAGGTGCGGGCCGCTTGGAAGAGGCGACAGCCCTGCATGCGGAAACACTCCAACTGCGGCAGAAGGCCCTCGGGCCGGAGCATCCGCAGACCCTGGCTTCCATGATCCTGCTCGGCAGCGCCTATGTGGAGCAGGGCAAACACGCGGAAGCAGAACCCCTGCTCCTGGCCGCGCAGGAAGGGTATGCCAAGCGAGATGCCGCCTATCCCACGCCCTATGACCACTCGCAGGCGCGCGAGGCTTGCACGCATCTGGTACAGCTTTATGAGAAGACGAACCAACCCGACAAGGCCACGGCCTGGAAGGAGAAACTCGCTGCCTTGACGGAGGAATCAAAGTAGCTTGTAGGGTGTGTCCAGCTCGCCACGAAATCGTGGTGCGATCATGCTCCGTGAAGGCGAGCGCAGGCACACTCTACAAGAGTGGACCGTTTAACCGCTATCCCAGAGCACCGATCGGGAACGCATTGTGGATACACCAAGAGAGCCACCACCGATCGGTGCGTCGGGATGCGCACTGTGGCAGAGATGCTCGAAGCAAGGCGGGAGCCATCCAACGGGGAGATTAGCCCGCGCGCATCCCGCCGCCGCGTCCGGTGGCAGAGGCGCGCGAGTTAGCAGGTTGATTTCCCGGACGCGGCTCTGGGATAGCGGTTAAACAGACGGGGCGACCCGTTCGCCAACAGAAAACCAGCCAGTGAGCACCTACGAGCAAGCAGACTGCTCACCGGCTGGCCCATCACCCGGACGCTCGTTGTGCGCGCCCGTAGCGACTTATTGTGATTCTATCACAGGAGGAATCCCAGATCCCACGCCCGAACCCGGTTGCCATCGAATTCTATTTCGTACCCGCCGAGCCTTCCGTGCGGACTGCCCAATCTCGGCCCAACTTCCAACACTTGTAGGAGATCCGACCAATGTCACGCACCGCCTCATCCCGTGTCAGCCGCTGGCTGGCCATCTGCCTCATCGCCGTCTTGGGCCGTTCAGCACTCGCCGGCAAGACGACGAACCACGCCCCAGTGCTGAATCGGGACCAGTTCGTCCAATTAACACCAGAGAGCTGGAACTCGGGCGCACCCGTAGGCCCGGTGGGCACGCTCGTCAACACGCTCGTCGATTTCGCTGTGCCAGTCGGAGGGTTAGATAACGTTACCGACGTAGATGCCGGAGCGAAGCTGGGAATCGCTGTGATCGCTGCCGACGCGAGCAATGGCAAGTGGTTCTACTCGATCAACAACGGAAGCACCTGGAGCGCTTTGGGAAGCGTGGCCTCCAACAAGGCACGCCTGCTGGCGGCCGACAATGCCACGCGCCTGTACTTCCAGCCGAACGCCAACTTTTATGGGAACCTCGACAGCACCTATTATCGGACCATCAGCGCTATTGGGTTCCGCGCATGGGACCAGACCCGCGGCACGAACGGCGCCCTCGACGGGATCAACCTCATCGGCGGGAGCGCCGCCTTCAGTGTGAACCAAGATAACGCCAGCCTGATGGTGAAATGGCTGCCACCGGCAGGTACACCGGCGTACGAGCTGATCTGGATCGACGCGAACATCGAATACCCTGTGTCGAGTCCGCGCGATATCAACAACGCCGGAGTCGTCGTGGGGTATGTGCGCTACCGGTTCCCGGACGGAACTGTGGGCGACAGCGCCTTTCGATGGAGCCCGCCCGGTATCCTGGAGGAGCTGGATGAACTGAACGGCACCTGGATCGATCTTGAGAACAATGGTGAGCCAGTTACGGGCTGGCGGACGTCTTCGGCCGAAGGCATCAATGCATCCGGTCAGATCGTCGGCACTGCAGTGTTCGCACCAGCCGGGCAACAGCCGCCGGCCGATGCCTGGACGAGAACATTTGTGTTTGAGGACACCGCAAGCGGCCCTGTGTTCAAGCTGCTCCCGACCGACCCGATGACAGCGGGGCACTATCTGGGCCGGACGATTAATGAAGCGGGCGATGTGCTCGGCGCTGTGCAGCAAGCAGGAGGCGAAGAGTCCCTGTTCTTCTGGACGCCGCAGGCCGAGGCGTTGGTCACGGTCTTTCTTTCGGGTCACAATTTCGCCTTCTGCTATGGCCAGTTAGGCTCCGCACACTTCGCCGCGCACTGCAACGCCACGGACACGTTCAAGGTCTTCTCATATGCTGTGGACGAGGTGACCGGGGGCCTCACCTGGTCGGAAGACGCGGAGTTGGCTACTCCGTACAACGTTGGCCGCATGAGCGACGTCGGGCTGCTGCCGTTCACGGTGCGCACCGTCGATGGACCAACCATCAGGTATTCGGTTGCCGTGTACGACGCTGTGACCGGTGAAACCGTCCAGTGCGCCCCGTGCAACACGTTCGGGGTGAGTAGCGTCAACAACGTGGGCGACGTGGTGTTCGACGATGGCGATGGCGACCTGAAGCTGTACCGTGATAGCGTCGGAGCGCGCCGAGTGTATGACCTGCTCAACGCTGACGCCAAGACCCTCTTCAGCCCGTCCCAGCTCAATGGCTACAACGCACTGGTGAACGATCAGGGCTGGGTCACGGGAAAGATCTGGGGCTCCGGGACGCGTGGATACGTGCTGGTTCCGATCGAAAGGTGATGGCATCCACTGCGCACCCATCACATACGCCCCAGCGACGGGCTCGTGGCAGGAATGGCAACGGAATTTCGCCTGGAATGATAGCGGCCTTGTGTGGCTTCTCCCCGGAGACGTGAGCCGATGGACGAACCCGCAGTATTTTCGACTGCCCTGGAAATCACGTCTCCCCAAGACCTCGTCGGGTGCTTGGCCGAGGCTGGTGACGAAGACGCGGCCTATCGCGCACGGTTTTCGCCGTTCCCACGTCAACGGTGCGTCCCGCAGTGCCGGGCCACGTGGTCAACCTGGGACTTGTCGAAACCCACATCACCTACGGTGTGATTGATGATGAGCCCGTGCCCAGTAATACGGTTTGGACCATGGCCATTCAGCCAGATGGCAAGATTCTCCTTGGCGGAGATAACATCGACTATTACACCATCATGGCGCGATACAATCCTGACGGGTCTCTCGACGCAACGTTCGGGACGGGTGGCAAGGTTGCGATGCAGATGGGTTCGGCTTACGACCTCAAGTTACAAACAGACGGCAAGATCGTGTTGTTTGGGTCTGACTACACGCCAGCAACACTAAATGATTTCTTCCTGGTTCGCTTTGACAACGATGGTAAGCTGGATTGGAGCTTCTAAGAGAAATCGTCGGAGAAGAGGGGCGATCAAGCGGCCGGTGAGTTTCCACCGCCAAGCAGATGACTCACTGGCCGGGCATCACCGAGACGGCCGGTCTGCGCGCCCGGGACAATGACCTGATTCATTTCTACAAGGGGGCGGTCTTGCGGCGCACCGCGAACGGGGCGCTTGACAAGAGCTTTGGATCGAATGGTGTTTTCTTGCCACCGTATTCCGAATTTACCCTGGCTAACCCGGCAAAGGCATACAGAGATCGATGTGGAGTGGCCGGGCGGAGGTAGAATCGGGGTGTCAGGAACGTCCGATCAAACGAAGATTTTCAATATCGGGTGAAATGAGCACAAGAACTGAATCCCTCCGCAAAGTTCTGCCAAGCTGTGCTGGCAACGGTTCCAGCTGCGGATCGCGCCTTTGCCGCATTTCTTATTTCTGGTGGGCGTGGATGTGGCTGGTGGCGGTGTCGTTCGCCCGACTGACGCACGCAGCCAGCACCTCGGCGGAAGGGACCGCCCGCTTGCTGGCGCAAATCGAGCCGCGGTGCAAGGCGATCTACGAAAGGGACGAGTTTGCCATCCGCCGATCAGTTGGACGAAGGGACCAGTGATCCGGCCCCGCCCCGTCCCGCTCTCGGACATTGCACTGCTGGCGTACCAGTACACCCGCCTCGGTTGCTGTGTTACCAACGGTTTCCTTTCCGGGACATTCGCCCTGACACTCACAGTCGGTTGTTGGGATCGCCGGCGGAGTCCCATTTTGCCGTCTCAGCAGTGAGGGTGTCAGAAAACAGAACGATGACAAACGCGACCTGGCCTGCGCGTGAGCGACGCTCCATGGCGCATCTCCTTGGAACGCCTCGGTCACGTCCAACCACGCTGGTTGTCAAGAAAAGAATGGACTGCGTGAGACGCGCCGCAAAGGACCGTATTCCGAATTGACCTGCCAACTCGGTCGGGGCATATTGAGTGACTTCCCCGTCGGCACAGGAGTGATGACCGGGTCGATCAACCTTGGGCATAGCATGGAGGCGTTCTAGGAAAGTGAGAATCATCGCGTTCCTCGTTTGTGTGTTCGTGGGCCATGGAATTGGGCAAGCGGAGCCAGTCCGTGTTTCATTGGAATGGGTCGAACTGGACTGTACAAAACGTCCAGATTTGGCAACGCGCCTGCAGGCCCAGGATGGTGTCTGCCCTCACCGATGGCTACACACAGCCGAAACCAGAGTGTCTGCCTTCTTCAGCATTCTTCCTGCTCACGTCCCGACGACGCGGACTGCGGACGGGCTTGTGGTGCGAGGCACCGAGGCCACGTCGGGAGTCGGTTCGGCGGCGGGCCGGAGCGTGAGGGGGTCATGCGTAACCACCCACGGGTCACTTGAGATACCGCCACCGGGAGTGGACCGCAAGATCGCACCGTGCCCTTCGCTCGAGTGATCCCGGGCGATGAGAAGGTAGAGCGCCGGGACGACGAACAACGTGAAGAAAGTGCCGATGGCCATACCGCCCACGACAATCAGGCCGATGCTATTGCGCGCGGCGGCACCCGCGCCTGTGACGAGAGTCAGGGGCAGATGTCCGAACACGGTCGCCAGGCTGGTCATGAGCACCGGTCGCAGTCGGACTTCCGCGGCCTGGCGAATTGCCTGGGACTTCGCCACACCGCGCTCCTGCAACAGATTGGCAAATTCCACAATCAGAATGCCGTTCTTGGCCACGATGCCGACCAGCGTCACCAGCCCGACTTGCGCGTAGATGTTCAAGGTTGTCGTGAACCCATCGGTCCAGCTGGGGAGGTTCGGGTTGGGCATCCGCAGAAACGTGAAGATCAGCGCGCCGAAGAGCGCCAGCGGCACCGAGCCACCGAGAATGATGAGTGGATCCCGGAAACTGTTGAACTGGGCGGCGAGGACCAGGAAGATGAGCACCAGGGCCAAGCCGAACGCGGGAACGAACGCCGAGCCTTCCTGCCGCAGCTGCCGCGACTCACCCGTGTAGTCGATGCGATAGCCCTCGGGCAAGATCGCCGCCGCTTCATCCTCCAACTGCCGCAGAGCCTCGTCCAAGGGCCGGATTGCCACTCCGCTGATCTTGACGGCGTTGAGCTGTTGGAAGCGATTGAGCGAGCGAGGCACGACCGTGGTTCGCAACGAGGCCACGCTTTCCAAAGGAATCAGCTGGCCGTCGGGGCCCGTGACGTGAATGTAGGCCAGCTGCTCGGCATTCAAACGGTCCAGACGCGTCACCTGGGGAATCACGCGATAACTGCGACCAGCGATATTGAACCGATTGACGTAGTTGCCACCAACCATGGCCTCCAAGTCCCGGCCCACCTGCTGAAGGTTCATTCCCAAGTCCGCGATCTTGTCGCGGTCCAACACGATCTCGGTTTGCGCTTGATCGAGTTTCACATCGACCAACGGTGGGAACGCGAAGATGCCCGAGGCGGCGGCCGACTCCGCCAGACGCTGCGCTAAGCCAACCATTTCGTCAGTCTCCGCCGTCGAGGCGATCACGAACTCTACCGGGAACTGCCCGCCGCCGGGGAGAGCGGGGGGGACAACGGCGAGCAGGCGGGCCCCTGGGATCTCAGCCAGTTCGCGTTGCACCTCCGGCAAGATGGTCTGAATCGTGCGTGTGCGCTCCCCCCAGGGCTCGGTCACCAGGCCGGCAATCCCGGAATCCGCTTGCGTGAGCTGAAAAGTCTGCTGCATCTCGGGTACGCGACTGTAGACGTCGAAGACCGCCCGCGCTGCGACGCTCATCTGGTCCACTGTGGCGTTGGCCGGCGTGTCCAGGATGCCAAAGATGACGCCTTGATCTTCCACGGGAGCCAATTCCGCCGGGGATTGCAGGAACATCAGCACGGCCAGCGCGGTCGTTCCCACCCAGAACAGATACACGGCCCCGCGTGCTGCGAGCAAGCGATCCAGAATTCGCACGTACCGGCCACTCAGTCGGTCCAAGACACGATTGACGCGGGCCGCGAATCCGCGCTGGTCGGACGCGGGCCGGAGTAAACGAGCGGCCATGACCGGCGAGAGCGTAACGGCGACAATCCCGGAGATCAACACCGCGCCGGCCAGCGTGAAGGCGAACTCCCGGAACAACGCCCCCGTCAAGCCTCCCTGAAACCCGATCGGCGCATAAACGGCCGCCAGAGTAATGGTCATTCCGAAGATCGGTTTGACCAGTTCCCGCCCGCTGATCAAGGCCGCCTCCACGGGTGAACGCCCCAGACGCAGGTGCCGCGCCACGTTCTCGACCATGACGATGGCGTCATCGACGACCAAACCCACGGACAGGACTATCGCCAGCAGCGTGAGCAAATTGAGCGAGAACCCGAACACTTGCATCAGAAAAACCGCGCCGATCAACGACACCGGGATCGCCACCGCCGGGATCAGTACCGACCGGAGGGAGCCGAGGAAGAGATAAATCACCACGATCACGATGGCCAGTGTTTCGATCAGCGTCTTGATCACTTCATGGATCGCGTCGTTAATGAACGCCGTCGCATCGTAAGCTACGCGAGCCGTAAGACCCTCCGGCAGATCCGCCTGCAACGCGTCGATTTCTCGCGTCACCCGCCGAATCACTTCGATCGAGTTGGAGTTGGGCAGCGGCCACACGCCGATGAAGACCGCCGTCTCGCCGGTGAACGTAACCTCGGAGTCATAGTTCTCCGCCCCCAGCACCACGTCCGCGATATCCTTGAGTCGGATCACAGTGCCGTCCACTTCGCGCACAATCAACTCGCGAAACTCCTCCACCGATCGCAGGTCCGTATTCGTCGTCAGGTTCAGCTGCGACCACATCCCCTTGGTCTGTCCCACCGCCGCGAGGAAATTGTTGGCGGCCAGTGCCTGCCGCACCTGGGAGGGACTGATGTTGAACGCGGCCATGCGCTGCGGCTTGAGCCACAGTCGCATGGCAAAGGTGCGGGCGCCCAGGATGTCCGCCCGTTGCACCCCTTCCAGGGCCGACAGTCGAGGTTGCACGACCCGCAGCAGGTAGTCCGTAATCTCATTCGGCTTCAGAATCTTCGAGTCGAAACTGAGGTAGGCCGAGGCGAATTGGGAATCGGCCGACTCCACATTGATGACCGGCACTTCCGCCTCGGGCGGCAAGTCTCCCCGGACCTGGTCCACCTTGGAGCTGATTTCCGACAACGCCTGGTTGGGGTCGTGGTTCAGACGCAATCGCGCGGTGATCCGCGAGATCCCCAGTGTGCTCTGCGACTCGAGATAGTCGATCCCGTCCGCCGAGGCAATCAATCGCTCGAGCGGTGTCGTCACGAATCCTCGCACCAACTCCGGACTCGCTCCCGTGTAGGCCGTCGTGATGGTGATCGCCGCGTTGTCACTGGCCGGGTACTGGCGCACGCTCAAGGTGCGAATCGCTTGCAGGCCGGCGATCACAATGACCAGATTGATCACCGTCGCCAAGACCGGACGCCGAATGAAAATGTCGGTCAGTTGCACGCGGGCGCTCCTCCTTCAATTCACGCCTCGGAGGGACGTGGATCGAAGCGCGGCGGGGGTGTCTGTTGGTTGTTGATGCGGACCCGCATGTTGTTGCGAAGTTTGAAGCCGCCCGCGGTAACGACCGTCTCCCCAGCTCGCAAGCCCTCGGTGACCGCCACGAAATCGCCTCGCGCTCGTCCCAGCCGCACGAGTCGCTGCCGAACCACGGTCGCTCCCGCGGCCGACTGCTCCACCACATACACCGTGGTCCCATAGCCGGCATACTGCACGGCCGTGGCGGGAATGGCGATCACCTGCTCCACCCCCGGCAAGACGAGCTCTACCCGGACAAACATCCCGGGACGGAGGCGTTCGTCCGCGTTATCAAAGGTGGCGCGCAGGCGAAGATTGCGCAGTGCGCACATCAATATCGGGATTGACCGCGGTCAAAACTCCCGTGAATACCTGCTCGCGATCCGCATCCGTCCTGAGCCGCGCTACCATCTCCGGCTCGATCTGTCCCAGATGCTGTTGCGGAAGGGTGAAGTCCACATACACCGGTGTCGGTTGCTGGAGCGAGACCACGGAGTCTCCCGGACCTAAATACTGTCCCAGGTTCACCAGCCGAATTCCCAGCCGACCGGCGAAGGGTGCCCGGACGATCTTCCGCTCCAGCGTGGCCTGCAGGGATGCAATCCGCGACTCCGCCTGCCGGAAGGTGGCCTCCGCCAGGTCCAATTCCGCTTGCGCCCCGCCCGCTTGGCGACTAAGCTCCGCCCGCGCTTCAGGGTCAACTCGGCCAGTCGGGCAGACGCCCGCGCCGACTCCAGTTCGGCCTCCTCCACCGACACGTCCAACTTGATCAATTGGTCACCCTTCTCGACCGACGTGCCCGATTCGAACGAGATCTCACGGACGACCCCGGGCAGGTCGGTCGACAACATGACACCGCGCACCGCCGCCACCGTGCCGATCGCCGGGAGGACTTGTTCCCAGCGGTCTTCCGCCGCCGGAAACGTCGAAACCGACTCCTCCGGTTCCGCCATCGTCTCCGCGGCCTTGATGATCGCACTGACTTGCAGCACCTTGATGCCGCCCAGCACGAGAGCGATCAACGTGAGGAGCCCCACGACAAAGGCATACGGAATTGCGCGTCGAAAACTCATGATATCTTGGTTTCTTTTCAGCAGCCCCGTGAAGGTATGACCAGCCTGGCCAGCGGATCACGGACAGGTGTTCTGCTTACTCGCTGGTCTTGTTATTCCGCTGAGCGCCTTCCAGTTTCCTGATGTCCTCGGGTGACAATTGCGGCCGATCAATCTTGATCGTCAGCTTGTTGAACTTGGCGGTCAGCGGGAACGGTGGCTGGTAGTCCGCGTCGTTCACGCCCGTCAAAGTATCGGAGCCGATGTCGAAGCTCTCGTCCCATTGCAGGATCATGGGCAGGGTGCGCGGCATCTTCTGCGTGGCGACCTCCTTGCCATCCACCTTGAGCACGCCGGTGCCGGGCCGGCCGAGACCGCTCATGTTATTGAACGCGAGCGTGCCGAGGCCGAGGCCGTCATACTTGAAGTCGAACTCCAGCATGTGCCTGCCGGGCTTGAGTGTGTCCGGCCCTTCCCATTTGATACGTTTCAGGTCCAGGAGGTTCCAGAGGAACACCGGCTTGCCCTTGAGCAGGTAGAAGGCGTAGCCGGCGAACCGGCCGCCCGAGGCCAGGATCATGCCCTCGGCGCCGCCTTCCGGCACTTCGATGTCGGCCGTGATGGTGTAGGAGGCGTCGAGCAACATGGGCGAATCGCCCTGCGGCAGGCCGACCATGGGCAAGGTGTAAACGAACTCGCTGCGGCCGGCGGTGATGTTCGGCGCGGGGCCACAATGCGTGCGGCGACCGAGGCGTCCAGCGGGAGCACCTGATACTTACGGGCTTCCTGCAGGAACAACTCCTGTCATCTCCTTGACCTTGTCCGGATATTTCGCCGCGAGGTCCTCGGACTGGGAAAAGTCCTTGTTCAGGTCATAGAGTTCCCAGGTGACGTTGTTGAGCGGATCGGGGTTGGCCGCGCCGAAGGCCTCCCACGGCGGGCGGAGGACCTTGGTGCATAGCATCCAGCCGTCTTGATAAATGGCGTGGTCGCCCATCATCTCGAAGTACTGGACGCGATGCCGTGACGGAGCCTCGGCATTCTGCTTGTCGAAGGTGTAGGCGAAACTCGTCCCTTCCATCGGGCTTTGCTGGATGCCGTCGACAAGTTCCGGCTGCTGGATGCCGCACGCCTCCAGAATCGTCGGCACGACGTCGATGACGTGGCAAAACTGAGGGCGGATTCCTCCGACATCCCGGATGTGGCCCGGCCAGGAGACGCACATGCCCTGTCGGACGCCGCCCAGGTGTGAGGAGATCTGCTTGAACCAGCTGAAAGGCGTGTCGAAGGCCCACGCCCAATGCGCCGACATGTGGTTGTAGGTCTTCTCGGTGCCCCAGACGTCGTAGAAGTACTTCAACTGGTCATCGACGGGCACGTCGACGCCATTAAAGAACGCCACTTCGTTGGGCGTGCCGAAGAGCCCGCCTTCGGCACTGGTGCCGTTGTCGCCGTTGATGTAAATGATGAGCGTGTTGTCGAGCTTGCCCATGTCTTCGACCGTCTGAATGACGCGGCCGATTTCGTGGTCGGTGTAAGCCACGTAGGCGGCAAAGACTTCCACTTGCCGGATGAACAGCTTCTTCTCGTCCGGCGTGCATTGATCCCACTCTTTCAAGAGATCTTTCGGCCACGGAGTCAACTTGGCGTCCTGCGGGATGACGCCGAGGCGTTTCTGGTTGGCGAAGATGGTTTCGCGCAGTTTGTTCCAGCCCTCGTCGAACAGCTGCATCTGGTGGATCTTATCCACCCATTCCTTCGTCGGATGATGCGGCGCGTGCGTGCCGCCGGGCACGTAGTAGCAGAAGAACGGCTTGCTCGGATCAATCTGATTGACCCGATTCAGATAATCAATGGCGTCGTCGGCCATGCCGGTCGTGAGGTTCCAACCCGGCTGGCCCGTAAAGGGATAGATCTGGGTCGTGTTGCGGAACAGGTTGGGCTGCCATTGGTTCGCGTCGCCGCCGACGAACCCGTAGAAATACTCGAAGCCCATGCCGGTCGGCCACTGGTCGAATGGCCCGACCTGACTGGCCGCGAAGGCCGGTGTGTTGTGGTTCTTTCCGAACCACGAAGTTGCGTAGCCGTTGTCCCGCAGGATCCGGCCGATGGTCGCCTTGTCCTTGGTGATGATGCTGTTGTAACCCGGGAAACCGGTGGACTGCTCCGAGATCACTCCAAAGCCGACGGAATGGTGATTGCGGCCGGTGATCAGGGCGGCACGCGTCGGCGAGCAGAGCGCGGTGGAACATATTTGCGTGTAACGCAGTCCGGCCTTCGCGATGCGATCCATCGCGGGCGTCGGAATGACGCCGCCATATGTGCTCGGAACGCCGAACCCCGAGTCGTCAGTCATGATGAGCAGAACGTTGGGCGCGCCTGGGGAGGCACCACGCGCGGTGCCCACCACGCTTTCGATTGCAGCGCATTGTCCTGGATCACGCCACCGAATTTCGGGTCGGGGGCCGGGAGTTGTTTGCCGTCAACGCTGGTGGTGGCCCTCGGGGACCCGGGTTCCCCACTGGTCGGTTGAGCCCATGTCGGGGCCGTCACCGTCACGACTGAGCCGAAGACGAGGCCGATCAACACTCTTGTCGTCAGGCAGAAGGGCTTACTGCGAGATACGTTCATAGAACGTGCCTCTCCAAACGAATCCATAACAATATGGCCGCCCGCGACAGGTGGTGCCTGGCGACACTCGACGTCATCCAAACGACATCCTGACGCGGTGTCGCTCGAACCAGGCGAATCGACCCACCGAGCACCCTGACCGATCGCAGTCGACAGGAAGTGAGCCGCGGCTGTGCGACATTGTAGCCCCCACCCGATCGAGTGAACAGCCGGACTGATCCCTCACGTCGCCCCCCAGCTTCAGCCGCGTGGAAAGGGACCGGGACATGTGTCCGCTGGTCGACGAGACCGTCGGGGCAAGCACTTTTGTGCGCTCGACGATCCAAAAGTGACACTTGTGTGTCACTGCTGAAGTGCCGGAAAAAAACACGATTCGTCGATGTTACCCATGTCGCCAGTGCTGCTGCGACAAATGTCCCATTTCCCTTTCTGCCGCTCCAGACTCGGATTTGGTTTCCCGAACGCCTTCCGCCTGCCCAACGGGGAGTTTCGCGATATCGACATGGACCAGCCGCAAACCGTTGGCTTCGGGCTCGCCAATCGCCGCTTCCTCGATGGGAACCTGTTGCTGGCCGCGGATGTCGACGACAAGCTCCGGGACAACGCCGATTTCTATCAGGACTTCATGGAGAACCAATGGGCCTTTGCGGTCGGCTCGCCGTTGACGCGCAGGCGCAACAAGTTCCGCCTCGGCTATTCCTACAACACGAATCCGATGGACCATAACGTGGGCGATCGCCTCAGCCATTTGCCGGTGGCGCAGGAGGCCATTCAGTTCCTGCAGGCTTCGAGCATGGCTTTGATTACCCAGCATCGGATTACGGCCGGCGTCGGCCGGGAAGATTTCCTGATCCGGGGTCTCGACCTGGACCTGTTTGCCGGCGGCCTCCTCGACGCGAGCGATCAGTTCGGCCCGTTCCAAACCTCCGTGGCCGTCTACTATGTCGGCGCGGGTATAACTTGGCAGTTCGGTCCTTGCGGCGCCACGTGCGGCGACGGCTCGACGGGGGTGCGCACACCGGCGAGTAATGAAAACAGCAGCCGCGGCAACTGGACTACTTGCCTGACGGTGTGCGTGTCTCGCCCAGCGAGTACAGGTATCCAAGCAGCGCCATCTTTCCCCGCATGGTCTGCTGCGGGGTGAACTCATTGTTGGCGTAGCAGTAGGGTGCGGGCCACAGCGCCTCGCCGTGAGGCCACTGGTCCCAGGTCGGATAGCCCTTGTTGGCATACCAGTTGGGGTCGGCCATGAAGCCCTGGCCCCACGGCTCGGAATTCATGTACGGTGTGTGTCCGGGATGAACGCCGGGCGTACCATCGTTGCGGCCGGTGGTGTAGATGTCGTCCACGTGGCGGCTACCCAGGCCGGTCATCTGGACCATGTTCAGGGGGTTTCTGCCCAGGCTGTAGTCGCTTTCGAGGATCATTGCGCGAGCAACTTGTCTTGGTCGGCCTGGTCCGTGGCGACCGCGTGAGCGATGCACAGGGCCTGTACGGCTTGCGTGGTCTGAAACCAGCCATAGAGCGTGTCGCTGCTGCGGCGCGAGGGCCACTTGTCGGAGTTGCTGACGTTCTTCTGCATGGCTTCGCTGATGATGGCAGCCTTCATGTTGGCCAGCAGTTCCGGGTGGTGGATCGGTTGCACCTGGTACTTGGCCAGCATCAGGTAGCCGGCGGTGCCCCAGAACTGGCACGACTTGTCCTTGTTGTCGATCGCGGCGGTGGGGCTCGTCGCGACACTCTCTTGAGCCATTGCATCTTCGTACATCCGGTCGCCGGTCACGTTGTACAGGAACGCGGCGGCCAGCATCTTCAGGTCGCGGCCGCGCCTGCGCCGTTGCCGATACCGAAGGCCAGATCGAGATCCTGCTCGTTGGCGATCTTCCAGGCCTCGATCGCTGCATCTCGGTAGTGGTTCTTCAGGTCAGCCTGGCCGGCGATGCGGAGGGCGTCGGCGAGCATGGCGGCATTGGCCGCACTGGCCCACGCCATGTAAGGCCTGGCGGCCGCCTGGTACATCGTGGTGTGTTCTTGGTTGGGGTTGTTGACACCGGCGCTGTAGCCGCCGTGGCCGTCGCGCAGGCGCAGCCAAAAGTCCACCTCGTAGCGAGCTTCATCCAGGATGTCAGGAATACCGTTGCCGCTCTCGGCGATCTGGAGGTCGTCGTCGCCGATCTTGCCGTTGCTCAGCATATAGGGCAGCAACAGGTCCCAGACGATCGAAATGTGGGCAGGATTCCGGTCCCAATCGGTTGCATCGGAGTGGCCGCCCCAGCCATTGGGGTTGGTGGGATTGCCCGGTTCGTTGTAGGCCGACCAGTCTTGCTTGTCCCAGACATCGCCGCCCTGTTTCTTCCAGTCGGGATGCCAGGGGCCGAACGTCGTGCGATAGACCTGGAAATTCACCGGGTCCACACCCGGGATGAACCTCGGCTGTCGGGGCACCGGCAGGACGTTCCTGTCGGCCCCCAGACGCATGTAGAAGAACCCGCGCACCGAAGTCCGGAACGGCTCGTAGTACGCATCCGGGGCGATCCGGAAACTGGGGCTGCAGCCAATGCCTTCGATGGCCAGGCGAAAAGTGCCTGTGCCCGTGAACGAAGAGAAGTCACAATTCCAGACATCGGACCGAGTCAGGTTCCAGTTCCCGAAATCGGTGCCGCTGCGCTTCCAGAAAGAGACCGCGCCGACGGTCTGCCGTTCACCGCTGTCCACGTTCTGAATGATGACCTTCTTGCCAACATAGCTGGCATAGTCGCGGCCGCCACCATCGCCCAGCCACATGTACAGATCGCCCGACTTCATGGTCGTATCCGGACTGTACCCGATGAGGTTCACGTGAATGGCTTCGGAGACGCTGCTGAAGATGTCAAAGACGAACTCGCGGTTGGTCACATCGGAGTTGGTTCCGGGGGCGATGCTCAGCGTGTAATGTTTGCCCTGCTGCATCTTGCGGGGCAGCCTGAGGAAGCAGGTGTGCTCCAGCGTGAAGGGAGGTTCAGGCCATTTGTTCGTGGTTCCATTGACCTTGGACTTTCGGTGTACCCGGCTGGGGTGTAGCGGAGTGGCGTAGTTGGCGTCATCTGTCGATACGACCGTGTAACTGGTGACGTTGGCGGCATCTGGGATGTTCAGTGCAGGGTCGAAGGTCTTGAGCACGTCGCCACCGCCCGTCTCATGGCCCATATAGGCACCCTGGCCTTGTCCGTCATCTTTGTATTCGACGATCCCGTCCTGCCAGTGCACCAGCAGGTACTCGTCGTCAATGGAACGCACCTCAACGAGTTTCGCACTCCAGGCCGGGGAGCCGATGCTCACCACGATCACCGACATTACGACAGACCTGATGTTGAATCGTGACGTCATGGGCAACTCCTGCGACTGCGGAAGGTCCACCGTTTCCACCAATTGGAACTGCGCCCTGGAACTGTAATGCGAGAATAGTCTACACACCACTCTGGGCACGTGCATCACCGTTCAACCTGCCACCGTCGGCGCGGCCAAAGTCGCATGGACGATGCGGGAAGACCGCAGGAGAAAATTGTCGCGTTTGCTGCCGACCCTAACGCCTTCAAGTCCAGGTGACTGCCAGAGTTAGGTCTGGCATGAGATTTTGTCCGCACGCGCCCGATTGACAAAGGGGAGGCCGGGCTAAACATTGGCTGTGGCCGTGCGAAGCAACGCTGCTTTGGCAAGGAAATGTCGACTTGTGGCCCGGAACGTGTGCGAGCAAATTCAAACCACCAAATCTTGGCTGGAGCTGATGTGAAGACAACCTCCCTACTCGCGATGTTACGAACGCTGCCTTGTCGGATTGCCCCAGTGCCGGTGCTGGTGTTGGCCGTGCTGGCGGCCACTTTCGCGTCGGCCTCGGCTGCCGACGCTCCGACGCTGCTCTGGCAGATCGGCCAGCCCGATAACGACGACCGCGAGTTTGCGCTCGCTCCGAACCACTATGACCAGTTTCGCGAAGACGGATACTTCGTGGTCGGCAAGTCCGACCCGTTGCACGATTGGCCCTACGTCCATCCCGGCCCTGCGGACGGTTGGGCGGGTGGCCGCGCCCACACCTTCACCATCGTATTCGGTTTGCTGCGTGCGCCGCAGGCGGGCGAGTGCCAGCTGCAGCTGGATCTGGTGGACACGCAGAAAGGTGTGCCGCCGACGCTACACATGCAAATCAACGATCGAGAGCTCCGCCGGGAACTTCCCCACGGCGCGGGTGACGCCTCGGTCTTCGGTGATCCTGCGAAGGGCCGCGAGCACACGTTGGATATTTCGTTCCCGGCCGAGCTCCTCAGGACCGGGGTGAACGAGATCTCGCTGACCACGCGCTCCGGCTCTTGGTTGATCTATGACTGGCTGGGCCTGCAGACTCCGGCCGGTTTTGAACTCAGCGAAGTCTCCGGCACTGTCCTGGGCTCACTGAAATCGCCCGCCGTGCTCGTGGAACGCCAGGGGCGGTTGATGCAGACGGTGACGATCCCCGTGCGGCATTTCGGGGAGCCGATCCGGGCGAACCTGCAGGTCGAGGGAGCCGACCCGTTGGCCGTGACACTGCAGCCGGGCCCGGCCAACTACGAGGTGGAGGTGCCCGCCGTGGAAGTGGCCACGGCCGTCCGCGTGACTGTCGAGAGCGGAGGTACCGTGCTCGCAGCCCAGACGCTCACGCTCAAGCCTGTTCGCCGATGGGTCGTCTACCTCCTGCCGCACTCGCACGTGGATATCGGCTATACGCACGTCCAGACCGATGTCGAACGAGCGCAGTGGAAGTATCTTGAAATGGCGATCGACGCCGCGCGCAAGTCCGCCGCAAATCCGCCTGGTTCGCGGTTCAAGTGGAACGTGGAAGTCTTGTGGGCCGTGGACAGCTACCTCAAGCAAGCCACGCCCGCGCAGCGTGAGCAATTCATCGCGGCCGTGAAAAGCGGCCAGGTCGGTCTCCAGGCGCTGTACGGCAACGAACTCACCGGCCTGTGCCGCCCGGAGGAACTGTTACGTCTGCTGAGCAGCGCACGTGAGGTCTCGAAACTGTGCGAGACCCCGGTCACCTCCGCGATGATTACCGATGTGCCCGGTTACACGTGGGGCATTGTGCCCGCTTTTGCGCACAGCGGCGTGAAGTATTTCAGCATCGGTCCCAACGGCGGCGACCGCATCGGCCACACGATCGCGGCCTGGGGCGACAAGCCCTTCTGGTGGATCGGACCCAACGGCAAGGACAAGGTGCTGGTCTGGATGACGGGCACCGGATATTACCGCGTGTTCAGTTCGGCGGACAACCTCCTGCAGTATCTCGGCAGCCTGGACGAGAAGGGTTATCCGTACGATTTCGTACAGGTTCGCCACTGCCTCGGCGACAACGGCGCCCCCGACGTGGACTTCGCCGACACGGTGAAGCAGTGGAATGACACGCACGCCTATCCCCGACTCGTCATCGCCACCACGGACGAGATGTTCCGCGACTTCGAACAACGCTACGGCGACACGCTTCCCACCGCGCAGGGTGATTTCACGCCGTACTGGGAAGATGGTGCCGCGTCCAGTGCGCTCGAAACGGCGCTGAACCGCGCTTCTGCCGACCGCCTGACGCAAGCCGAGACGCTCTTCGCGCTGTTCAATCCGCAGGCTTATCCCGCCCAGGAGTTCTCTCAGGCCTGGCGCAACGTCATCCTCTACGATGAACACACTTGGGGTGCGCACAACAGCATCAGTCAGCCCGACGAGCCGTTCGTCCAGAGCCAGTGGGCCATCAAGCGACAGTTCGCGGTGGACGCGGACATGCAGTCGCGCAAGCTGCTCGCCGCCGCAAACGCCCGCCGCGGCGCCGCCGTCGCATCTCCGTCGGCCGACGTGCAGGCGATCGACGTCGTCAACACCACGTCGGCCAGTTATCCCTACGCTCTGGCTGTGGTGCCGAAGGAACTGTCGCAGGTCGGGGACGTCGTCAAGACACGTCCCGAAGACGAGTCCGCGATTCCGTCGCAAAGGCTGACCTCCGGCGAATTGGTGTTTCGGCCGTGCGCAGGTAGCTACTTGAGTCACCGCTTTTACATCTCGAGTGGGCAACCCGCGCAGCTAGCCTCGCGCGGTGTCAAGGTGGAGGGCGTGACTTTGACCTCGGCCGATTCAGCAGTCAGCCGCGGCCTGACCGTGCGTCTGGACGAGAAGAGCGGCGCCATCGCCAGTCTGCTCTATCAAGATCACGAGTTCGTCGACTCCCACGCCCTCACCGCACTCAACGACTACTTCTACCTTCCCGGCAGCGACCTCAATGGCTTGCAGCGGAATGGCCCCGTGACGGTCTCAGTGAAGGAACAAGGTCCGCTCATCGCCTCGCTGCTCGTACAGTCCGACGCGCCCGGATGTCGCAAACTCACACGCGAATATCGCCTCCACGCGCTCCGCAATTACCTGGAGATCATCAACACGGTCGACAAGGCACCCGTGCGTGCGAAGGAGGGCGTGCATTTCGGCTTCGGTTTCCAAGTGCCCGACGGCGTCGTCCGGATGGATGTGCCCTGGGGCGTCGTGCGGCCTCAACTCGACCAGATTCCCGGCGCCTGCAAGAACTGGTTCAGCGTGCAGCGATATGTGGATATCTCGAATCAGGACTACGGAGTCACTTTGTTGACCCCCGATGCGCCGCTGATGGAAATCGGTAGCATCACGGCCAACCTGATCGGCTCGCTTTCCGATCCGCGTTCGTGGTTGGATAGAATCGAGCCTTCGACGACCGTCTACTCGTGGGTCATGAACAACCATTGGCACACGAACTACCGCGCCGAACAGGAAGGTCCGACCACCTTCCGCTTCGTGATTTGGCCGCATGCACAGCGCGCCGCAGACGCCCAGGCCGCGCGGAATGCGCTCGAGTACAGCCAGCCCTTACTGGTCCTGCCGGCGTGCGGCGAGCAGCCCACGGCAACGGGGTTCCGGGTGCTGGGAACTCCCGGTGCCTCCAACGTCCAAGTTACCGCGTTCAAGCCCAGCGAAGACGGTAAGGCTTGGATCATCCGCCTGTTTGGTGTTTCGGGCCATGACGAGAAAGTCGCACTCGAGTGGAACACGCCGGAGACCAGGCAGCTGTGGCTGAGCGACAACAGCGAGGAACCGCTGCAAGCTGTCAACGGCCCGATCGAAGTACCGGCCTGGAGCCTCGTCACGCTGCGAGTCGACCGGTCGCCGTGACGGCAGGCTGGAGGCTGCAGCCTGTTAACGACCCGCGCGTGGGACGGGAACCTCCGTCCGGCGCTTTCCCAAGCGTGCGTAGAACGGACTATGTCTACCTGCCCTCCTCCGCCAGTTTTCGCAGCAGTTCCCGGGTCTTGATGCCCGAGTCCTGCAGGTCGGCTTCTTTCCAGTTTCCTTCGCTGGCAGCGCTTGGTTTCAGCATCGAGCAGGTTTCGGCTTTGTCGGAGATCGACCAGGTGATGAGGCTGACCTTGTTGGTGGCGCACCAGTCGATCCAATTCTGCCACTCCCGGAGATCGAGAGGGCCATCGCCGGAGGACTGCATGGCCGCGGATTCGGTGATGAAAATGGGGATTCCCTTCGTGATCGCAACATCACATCGGTCGCGCAGGAACTTACCGTGTGTTGCGGCATAGAAGTGGCAGGTGTACATGATATTGGTGAAGCCCTGAATCGGATCGTCGGCGACCAGATGAATATCTTGGTCCCAATGAGGGCTGCCCACCAGGATGACATTATCGGGATCAATCGCACGGATGGTCTTGATCAGCTCGATGGAGTATTCCTTCACCTTGGGCCACGAGTCGTTTACCGGTTCATTGAATAGTTCGTAGATGACATGCGGGGACGTGCCGTACTTCCGGGCCATGTCCGCGAAGAACAGTTTGGCTTCGGCCAGTTTGATGCTGTGGCTGTGCCAGTCGATGATGACGTATACGTCGTTTTCGATCGCCCCCTGAATCACGGCTTCCAGTTTCTCCTTCGACCAGTCAGGTTTATCGAGGTACCCGCCTTTGGGTTCGACTCCCAGAGCCGCCCTTACAACCGAGCACTTCCAATCGCTGGCCAGCCATTTCACCGTGTCTTTGTTGTAGAACCGTGGCCACCAGTTGTGCCATCCGTAACTGACTCCGTTGAGCACGGTCACTTTCCCATGCTCATCGATCAACTGAGTCCCTCGGACCGACAGACTGCCGTGTTCTTGGACGGGTTGTGCCTGCAGATTCAAGGACATGAACATTCCAAGAAACAACGCTGACGCCAGAAGTGTGCGATTCATGGTGGGATTCCGATTCACGGGGTCCGTACCTCTTGCTCGGTGACGAAGAACTTCAGCTCCCCTGTGCTCAGCGGTTCGCCCTCGGAGTCAGCGAAATTGGGCAACGTGAAGCTGACGCAGCAGGATTGACCCGGTTCCGCACAGATAACTGTCTCAACATCTTGTTCGAACGACTCGTCCCCGATCAAGAGGGGAAGACCGTTTACCCACTCCATCATCTCCGGTCCCATTCGCAGTTTCCTCCACCCAACCGGCCCGCCCAGGCCTGAATCTTGGCCCAGGGTAATTGCCTCTCCGGTTGGGGTAGTCACGTGAATCTGGTCGTAATAAGCGTGTGTCATCAGATTCGGCAGCGAAACGTCGAGCGTGCGATCGCCCGTATTCCGGATGAAGAACCGCACCGCCACTTTCTGCCCCCTGGCATACTGCCCGCTGTGGGGTATGAATTGTACCCCTGCCATTAGCCCGTTCCCGGCCGCTGTTCCCCAAGAGATTGTGCCGTCATCTATCAGGCGGCTGCTGACGAATCGTTCGCGGATATCAAATGCGAAAGTCCAGCCAGGTTTCGCCGTCCGCTGCATGACAATCCTCACTGACCAGATGACATACTCATAACCGTCTCCCGGTTCAAAGTTGGGGAGGACTTCGAATGTGAATCCCGGCGGCAGCGCACGTGCATCGGCAATCTGCTGAAAGGCCTCGAATTCTGCATTCGTGACCGGCGCTTCGTCGCGGCGATGTTTCCACCAGCGGATCGCGGCCACGACTTCCTCTTCCGTCAATGGCGGCTGGTCCTTTCCAATCGGATCGCGTTGGTGGGCGTCGTTGAGTTCACGAATCGCAGCAGCGAGCGGGACACTGTCCGCAGTGGCTGTCGCTGCACCTGCTGCCCCATCGTACTTGTCCGGTTGCTTGAGCATCTGTTGGCGGATTGTGTGGCTGCCTTCCGGCGACTGCAAGATAATCGACCAACATGTGAACATTTCCGATTCTTCGGGTCCCGAGCGTGTGTTGCGGATGATCTTCCATGCCGCGGGCAATCGCTGCTCCTTCAATACGAATTCGAAGCCGGCGGTCTGTTCCGGCGAGAAATCCTGCTTTCCGCGCATCAGCGCCCAGCGAATCGACGCCACAAGTTCGTCGACCGTGAGCGCCGATTGCCCGTGGTCGGGTGCCAACGTGGCGTTTTCCTCGTTGAACGCGCGAACCGCGGATTCTAGCGACGCTCCTTGCTCATTGAGGTTAGCCCCCGAGGAACCGGGACCCTCGCTGGCTCGCACAAACTCCCACACGGCGGGCACCGGTCCCACGAAATCCCGCGGGTTATTGGCCGCTGTCAGCGTAATGGTGAGGTGGTCGTCTTCAATCTGATACTCACCAAACAACGTCGTCTGGGGCAGTTCTCCGAGCTGAAACAACAATTGGATTTGCCATGGCTTTGTTTTCCCAGAGACGGACAGAACTCCACGAAACTGGGTACGGATATTCTGCTCCGCATCCAAGAGCTCGATCGAAAAGTGCGTATTGGCGACCGCGAGTCTTAAGCGGGCTGACTCGTCGGTGCGTTCCAGCGGCCCTGCACCGACCTTGTTCGTCGCGATCCACGTCCCCTGGAGTTGCTCAAGGGCACGCAGGAAGATAGCGACAGGTGAATCCGCTAGGGTAGTCTCCCGCGATGGTGCTGCTGAGGATGGGCGCTCGGTCGCGCCCGCCGCGCCGTCACGAGTCGGGCCAGCCTGGATGATTCTGACCAAGTGTGTCTGGCCACGGGTTATCGTCACCACCTCGTCTTCCACGGTCAGCCCGTCGTATTCCCCTTCGATTTCAACGACGTACTGTCCGGCCGCCAACCGCACCGACTGGTCACTTGGCGTCACGGTCATTCTGTCATAGACCTGGTCTCCTTTCATGATCCGCACGGCCACATCGCGGCCGTCACACTCGATCGTGAGCGTCCCTTTGTTCCACTCGAGAACGATGACCGCGGCTGCCAGCAGAAACAACAGCCCGCCCGTGACGGACAACGCGACTTTGGTGATGCGCGACCGCGATCGCTCGCCGCTGCTGGATGTCCGCTGCTTGCCAACCTCCGCGGGCCTGGGCGCGACGTCCGGTTGCTGGATGTGGGCCAGCCACTCACCCAGCAGCGTGGCCACCTCCGTCGCCGATTGAAGTCGCCGGTCGGGGTCCTTCTCGAGCAATCGTCCGATGATTTCCTGTAACCACGCCGGGACGTCGGAGTTGATCGTGCGTAGCGAACGCGGTGTGTCGTTGGTGATCCGGTGCAATACACCCATCGTGGTCTCGGCACGAAACGGCGGGTGACCGGTGCACATGAAATAGAGCACGCTGCCCAGACTGAACAGGTCGCTGCGGTGATCGACATCGTTTCCGCGAGCCTGCTCTGGCGACATGTACTGGGGGGTCCCTGCAATGACGCCGCTCTGCGTCATGTTGGCGTCATCGATCGCCCGCGCGAGGCCGAAGTCGGTGATCACGACTCGTTCCACACCATTCTCCAACAGGATGTTCGCCGGCTTGACGTCGCGGTGAACGAGTCCTTGTGCGTGTGCGGCAGCCAGTCCCGATGCAATCTGCATCCCAATCCGCAGCACTTCTGTCAGTCCCAGCGGGCCCATCGCCCTCACCCGCTGCTCCAGCGACTTGCCTTCCAGCACGGGCATGACGAGATACGGAAGTCCGCGTTCCTCATCGACCGTCTGGATCGGAATGACGTGTTCGTGGACTACGGCCGCAGCGGATTTCGCTTCGCGCGAGAAACGATTGCGAGCCGAGGCACTGGTGGCCAGTTCGGGTGCGAGAACCTTGATCGCCGAGTGCCGAGCCAGCGCCGGGTCGTAGCCTCGCAGGACGACTCCCATTCCTCCACGGCCGAGAATCTCCTTGATATCGCTTGGCATGCTGTTTCAGTCTGGCGAGTACACGACAGCGCGCAATCCGCACCGATCCCGGCGATTTGCCCAGCATACGGGCAACTGTCTCGATGGACTCGCCTTCGACGCCCGTCAGCCAAAACGCTGCGCCAGGTTGCTTCCTGGAACTGCGGCTTCGTCTGCTCGGCCGCCCAGCGAAAGACCTCGCGTTGATATTCGATGCCAAACAGCGTCGTGGCCTCCTTGTCGTCGGAGACCTGTTCCTCGAGCCGCTGCATCATCCCGCTGTCACCTGTCCCCCGCGGGTCTTTCTGCCGACTGAGGAAATTGATCATCAGGTTCCGGGCGATGCGAAACAGCCACCCCCGAAACGAACCCCGGTCGGAATCGGGATCGAAGCGATCGATCGCCTGGCCGACGGCGGCGAAGACTTCCTGTGCCAGATCCTGAGCGTCGGCATGCTGCAGCTTCTTGGTGCGTGCCAGGCGGTAGATCAGCGGCTCGTAAATCGCCACCAACTCGCGCCACGCTTCATCATGCGACGGTGTGCGGAGCCGCAAGACCAGCGATCTTCTCGTCTCAGGACCTTGCACGGGCTGTCTCCCTGCCAGTTACACACAGCGATCTCCGAAATGTTTCAGCGATCTACCGAATTTTACGTGACTATTGGTGAGCTTTCCGTAATACATGTATAGAGACCATTGCGATGAGCAAAACCACAGCATCACAGGATCATCCCCGGATATTCCCGGAAACACAATGGACCGTGGTCCTGGCGGCCGGCGGGACGCCTTCGCCGGAATCGGCGGCGGCGCTGGGGCGTCTTTGCTCGTCCTATTGGTATCCGCTCTACGCGTACGTTCGCCGGCGCGGGCATGCACCGCCTGACGCCCAGGATCTGACTCAGGAGTTCTTTGCGCGGTTGCTGGAACACAACTGGATTGCTCCTGCCGACCGCCACAAGGGGCGGTTTCGCTCCTTCCTGCTGACGGCCATGAAAAGGTTCCTGGCCAAGGAGTGGGACAAGGTCAAGACGGTCAAACGCGGCGGTCAGGTGCGGCTCGTTCCGCTGCAGTTGGACACGGCCGAAAGCCGCTACACCCGGGAACCAGCGGACACCTGCACGCCGGAGCAGGTGTTTGAAAAGCAGTGGGCGCTGGCACTCTTGGAATCCGTGCTCAGCCGACTGCGCGAGGACTATGCACGCGACGGCAAGGAGACGCTGTTCCAGACGCTCGAACCCTGCCTCATCGGCAACCGCGAGACGCAACCCTACGCTGCTCTGGCGGCCGAAATGGGGATGACGGAAGGTGCCGTCAAGATGGCGGTGTGCCGCCTGCGCGAGCGATATCGGGAGCGAGTGAAAGAGGAGATCGGCCATACGGTGGCGTCACCGACGGAGGTGGATGAGGAATTGCGTCACCTTTTTCGAGTGTTGGCCCGGCACTGAAGTTATTCTCTGCAGACCTGTTACCTTCGCCCTACAATCCGTAATTCAAAGGGTAGGGAGATCATGATGGATACAACAAAGATCTGTTCTGGCTGCCAAGAGCCGCTCGCGCCGAATGCTCCGGACGGGTTGTGCCCGGCGTGCCTCATGAAAGCCGGGCTGGGCACCGGCATTGACATCGGGCCGGACAGTGATGCTGAAGGCGCTCGGACCCGGTTTGTGGCACCGACACTTGAGGAACTGGTGAAGCCGTTTCCCGAACTGGAAATCCTGGGCTTCATCGGTCAGGGCGGCATGGGGGCTGTCTACAAAGCCAGGCAGAAAGCGCTGGACCGGATTGTCGCCCTGAAAATCCTCCCGCCCGGCATCGGCGGCGATCCGTCCTTTGCGCAACGCTTCGCCCGCGAGGCCCAGGCGCTGGCCAAGCTCAATCATCCGGGCATCGTGACGCTCTACGAATTCGGTCAGGCCGACGGGCTGTTCTACTTTCTCATGGAGTTCGTAGACGGGGTCAACCTGCGCCATTTGCTCGAAGCCGGGCGCGTCTCGCCACGCGAGGCGCTGGCCATCGTGCCGCAGATCTGCGACGCCCTGCAATACGCCCACGACCAGGGAATTGTCCATCGGGACATCAAACCGGAAAACATTCTGCTGGACCGCCAGGGTCGCGTGAAAGTGGCGGACTTCGGGTTGGCCAAACTGGTGGGAACCGAGGGAGAACCCTCTGCGGCTGGAAGCCTGGTCGCCAGCACGGCCGTGATATCGGAGGCGGGTCATGTGATGGGTACACCGCAGTACATGGCGCCGGAGCAGCGTGAGCACCCCGCAGAGGTGAATCACCGAGCGGACATCTATTCATTGGGAGTGGTGTTTTACCAGATGCTGACGGGCGAACTGCCTGGCAAACGCGTCGAACCGCCCTCGCATACGGTTCGAGTGGACGTACGGTTGGATGAAGTGGTTCTGCGGGCTTTGCAGCACGAACCGGAACGCCGCTACCAGCAGGTCAGGCAGATGAAATCGGCGGTGGAGACGATCTCGCAATCGTGCCGCCGGCGGATGCCAGTCCACAACCAGCGGATTGGAGGACGTGGTCTCCGTTTCAATCGCCGCAGGTTCGGGAGATCTGCGAGCACATGACCGAAGCGGAAAGGCGCGAGTTGAACCTGCGCGGAGCGTTATTCGGGATCTGGAATGCCGCGACGTTTTTCGTTCCGTGGGGCATCTTCCTTTTTGCTCCGAAGCCGGTGAACTGGATTTTTGCACCGATTGTGTTGCTGGTGGGTCTCGCCTTCTACCCGCTCTGGCGGCGCATGATGCGGGAGTTCTTAGCCTCGACAATCTGGGCCAGGCAGCAAGGTGTCGCCCCCGAAAGCCTCCCAGTGTGGCCGCAATTGGTGGTGCGGCGCGGTGATCAGGCGGTCATTCATTGGCCCGCCGTCCTTCTTAGCTTCGTGCTGACACTTGCCCTTGCGGCGGCGGGAGCGATCTCCGCGTCGACGGCCTTGGTGGGCCACATGGACATTCGAGCCGTGGGTACTGCCTTTGTGTTCGCCGTGATATTCACGGGGATGCTTGTTCGCCGCGGCCTGAGAACGCCAATTGAGCAGTTGCCGCTGCTGGATGAACCTTGCGGCACGGGACCAAGGCCAGCAACGGAAGAACAGAAGCGAAAGGGGAGAAAAATCGTCCTGGGCTTCCTCGCCGCCGCCGTGGGTATCGGGACCCTCGGCGCATATATCTTCCTGCCGGGAGGCAGGCTCCCCACTGGCGGAGCGACACCGGCCGTCGTTACCGTGCTCTTTATCATAATCTGTGGCGCGGCTTTGGCCGCACTGGGAAGCCGCGCGTCTCGGGCCAAGCCCGTGGAAGGAGCGGCAGAGCTCGACGGCCCTCCGGACCGTGTCGGGATTACATCGAATGCGGCGCAGGCACCCAACTCTCCATCTCCCTAGAGCGAATCGCCGTGTCATGCTGTTACGTTCGAAATCACTCTTGTCTGGAGGCAAACGCCATGAATCGGCACAGAATGTTTTTGGCGGTCGTCGCGCTCTGCGGCATGACCCTGTTGAGCTCGGCTGCCCGTGCGGCAGAAGATGTGTTGGCCGTCGTTCCTGATGACGCGCTGGTGGTGGTGGTCGTAAATCGGGTCGGCGAGACCCAGCAGAAGATCGAGACGTTGGGACAGCAGCTTCAGGTACCGTTTGTGGAGTTGCTGCGTCGGGCACAATTCCGCGTCCAAACGCAGCCCCAGGTGGACCCGCAGGGCGCCGTAGCCATCGCGGTCCTCCCGAACCCCGATGGACAACGACCAATCGCGGTGTGGTTCGTTCCGACCGGCGACTATCAGGCTTTTGTCAAGCAGTTTCAGCCGGAAGACGCGGCCGAAAAGATCACGTCGATCACGGTTGGGACCAGCAGACTCCTGGTTGCGCCGAAAGGCAGCTACGCCGTGCTCACGCAGACGGCGAATCGGAAGAGCCTGGAAAGAGTCGTTTCCTCGACTCGTAACGTCGCCGCGGCGACGGCCGCGCTGAGTGACTGGCATGCCGAGAACGACCTGTACGCCATTGCAATGCCGAGCGGCATCAAGTTCGCGCAGCAGCAACTGCTGGCCGGATTGGCCTTAGTCAAAGCTCAATTCGTCCCGCAAGGGGACCAGGGGAAAGCGGTGGTAGCCGGCCTGGAGATGTACGAATCCCTGTTCCAGTCGTTGGACAAGGAAGCCACCCACTGCGGCATCGGCGTGCGTCTGATGCAGGATGGCGTCCACGTGGTCAGCCGGACAGTGCTGGCTGAAGGCGGGATTGCACTCCAAGCGGCCAAGGAAGTTGATCTGACCGGTGGCGATTTGCTGGCGGGTTTACCGCAAGGTCCGTTTGTCATGGCAGGCGGCGGTATCGTACCGGAGGCCTGGATGAAACGCCTGATGACGGTCTCTGTCCGCATGATGAAGACGTATCCCGGCGGCGGGGAGCTGACCGACGAACAGGCCGGCAAGCTGGCTGAACTCTCGGCCCGTTCGTTGAAAGGCCTGCATTCCATGGCGATGGTACTGGGAGTGGGGCAGGCTGCGCGCCGCTCTATGGGGACACCGTGATGTTGATGAAGGTCGATAACGCCCAGGAGTACCTGGACAACTACGTGCGGGTCGCGGGCGAAATGAATGAACTCGGCAAGGTGTCCAAGAGCCCGCTGTTTTCGTACCGTGTGGAGAAGACGCCGATCGACGGGAAGCCCGGCTTGAAGGTGACCATGAACATGGCCGCTTTGCTGGCGGCCGGCCAGTTGCCGGAAGCCAAGAAGTTCACGGCGTTAATGTTTGGCAATCAGGAGGAACTGGCGGTTTATTTTGCCGCTGCGAATCCTCAGCTGGTTGTCGGAGCTTACATCAGCCAGGAGCGGTTGGTGGAAGCGCTCAAGTCGGCGAATCGGACTGAGGACCAGTTGTCCGGCGATGCGAGCGTCAAGAAAACCTTGGACATGCTGCCGGCCGGTGCGCAATGGGTAGGGCTCGGGAGCCCTCGCGGAACACTCCAGTTCATAGCCCGCACGATGTCGCAAGTGGCGCCTAACCTGCCGATCACGATTCCGGAGTTCCCGGAGACGTCGCCCATCGGCTTCGCCATGAAGCTGACACCCGCCGGGCTGGAGACGGATCTAGCCATCCCGACCGATGTGCTGCAAGCCACGGCCGAAGTCATCAACAAGGCTCGCGGCGCCCAGCCCCCCGGCGTGCCGGGACAGGGGAAGGTCGCACCAGCGTTGTGAACGGCGACAGGGACTTCTACGGCGGCAAGTGTGGCGGTCTGGAATAGACTCGCGTGGTGCGCATGCGCAGGCCCGGCGGCAGAGGGCACCATCGGGTTACGCATACTTCCCAAACTGCCGCCAAAAAAGTGCCAGGACCCTTTCGCTATTTGGGCATCGGCAGCACGACCGGGGCGTTCTCGTTGAGCGAGACCTCTCCTTCCTTGCCGTCGATCCGGTACTTGACCTGCAGCTGCTTCACGATTCCCGCAGCCGGATCGCCGCCAAAACTCTCGTTGTAACTGGCGTTGGGCAGGAAGATGATGCGATAGTTCTTGGCGTATTGGCGAAGGGTCGCTGTGACGTCTTTCGTTTGCTTTCCCGCGCCGTACTCGGCCTTGATGATCTCCAGTTGGACCGGCGTATGACCGGCCTGTGCCAGAGCTTTGCCGAGTTCCGCCCGGTTGATGCCCTGGCTGGCCAAGCCCATCACCACGAGCGTGGCCTCATCTTTCAGCGTGGGAGCCTGGGCAGCCTCCAGGGCAATTGCCTGCATCTCGTCACTGGGATAACGAAGGAGAACCTCCAACACCAGACGTTTGTCTGCGTCGCGATCGGCGGATTCCAGGGCCGTGCGACACATCGCCGCTCGGCGGTCTGCGGGCATGTCGAATTGCCGGGCAATGCGGATGTAGGCGCGGATCGCACGGCTCTTGAGCCGCTCGTCGCCAACCGCCGTGTGAAGATCGAGAAGGATGGGGGCGGCGTCGACGGAGTTCCACTCGCCCAGCACACGGAACGCCGCGTCACGAAGTCCCTCGTTGCTGGATCGGGCAGCCGCGGCGACAGCTTCGAGCGATGTTGCTCCGCCCACGACGCTGAGCGTTTCCAGAATCCGGGCCTTCACCGGTGCGTCTGCCGTGGGCAGTGCCGCAGCCAGCTGCGCGGCGACGGCCTCCCGATCGGCCGAACGCAGGCAGACCTCGCGCAATGCCTTGTCCAGGGCCGTCGCTTCCTGTTCTTCCTTGGTGACCTTGAGTCGTGCGATCAGCTTCGGCAGGTCGGCCGTTTCGATCACGGCGCCCAGGCCAGCCAACGCTGCCGCACGGATTGCCGGATCCGCGTCGTCGGCCGCCAGCCACAGCGCAGGAGCTGCGGCGGCGGCGCGCCGCCGAGCGGCCAACTCCATGAGCACGATCCGCATCTTTCCCTGCGTCTGTGATAGCCGCTCGGCAATCTGACCGTCGACTGCCTCGTCTTGCAGGCTTTCGAGCGATTCCATGGCGGCCTGCGAGACTTCGGCGTTGCCTTCCGCCGCTGCCTCGAGCAACGCGGGAACACACGAGGCGTTGCCCACGCGTTTCAAGGTGCGGAGCGCGAGGATGCGCAGCTGTCCGTCGCCGCTCTGTGCCGCCTGGAGCACGGCCGGCAGTACCTGCGACTCGCCGTGGTCGGCCAGTGCGTGGTCGGCCAGTGCCACGATCAGCAGGCCCTGCCGCTCGGCCGACGCCTTAGGCAATGCGGCCACGAGCGCGTCGGTGACCTCCGATCCGTTCAATTCCATGGCCGACCGCACAGCTGCGGCGGCCAGAGCGTAGTCCGAACCCTGGATGGCTTCCACCAGGAGTGGGACGCCGTCCTTCCCGCGGACCAGGATGGCGCCCGCAGAGCCGCTGCGCGGACCTGCGGCGGTGCGTCGGTCAAACCGCGCAGCCGGTCGTAGATGGCTTGCGCAGAGGCTTCTCGTCCCGCACGCGTCAATGCCTCGGCGCAGCGGAGAAGGCCTTCGCAAATGGCGAGTTGGTGAGGGCCTTGCGCTACGGGCAGCACGTCCTCCAAAACCTTGGCGGCCTCCGCTGTGCCGATGCAGCCGAGCGCGCGTGCCACGGCAGCGGCCTGCCCGGCGTAGGTATCGGTTCCCTTGAGCAGTCCGGCCAGAGCATCCACGGCTTTGGCATCGCGTCTGGCGCCAAGACTGCCGATCACTCCCAGTCGCGGCTGGCCCTGGACCTTGCCGAGGGCATCGCGCAGGGCGTTATCGACCGAGGGGTCGCAAATTGGTTCCAGGGCATAGCGCGCCATGTGCGAGAGTTTTTCATCGCCCAGCAGTGCAGCCAGCGCGGGAACCGCTTCCTTGGTTGCGATTCGGGCCAGCTGTCGACAGGCAGCGGACTTCTCCTGAACCGGCGCGTTCGACCGGAGTATCGCGAGCAACTCGGCTTCCTGCGCGTATGCGTGAGCAGTGACGGTGGCCAGCACGGCTGCGGCCAGGATCAGACAGGTTCGTTTCGGGGTATGGGTGTTCCACATGGTGGCGAATGCTCCTAGGCGGTATGCAAGCTCAGTGAGACCAGCGAACTCATTCCACTCGAGGATTAATAGATGTACGGTTCCCGCATGGCACGCGATCGGAGGCGGTTGGCCTCTTCATCGCCCACGAACTCCTCTTTGACCGGGTCGAACTTGAGGCTCCGTTTGAGCCACATGCAGATATTGGCGGCGTGGACCGTGGTCATGGAATGGTGCATGACCTCGGGGTTGGCAACCGTCCGTTCGCGGCTCCGGACGCAGTCGATGAAATTCTGCATGTGATCCAGCGATCGGCCGGTGCGGGCGACGTACTGGCCGAGGACGCGATTGTATTCACTGAGCAGTGCGGGCGAGGACACGTCGGGCTGCGGATAGCCGTCGGCGGCCGCGACCCAACCCTCGCTGCCGTCGAACCGCTCGCCGCAGGAACCGTGCCAGTATTTGTTCTCGCGCGAGAGGATCATCCGTGCGCCGTTCGCGAAATGAGTGACCATCCCGTCGCCGCTGTCATTGGCCACGTATTCGTACTCGACGGGTGACAATTCGCTGCAGTCCAAGCCGGCCTGGGCCTGGGCGAACGTATGTGCTCCCCACTCGCCGATGCAGCTGGTGTGGAAGTCATAATGGCCCCGCCACGCGCCGGCGACGTAGCTGGGGTTGTAGGGCCGCCAGGGACAGGAGCCCAGCCAGGCGTTCCAGTCCACCTCGTCCTTGGGCGGCTCGGCGACGGCTGGCAGCCAATCGTGACGCATCTCGGCCGCGTCCCAGGGGGCGATGTGGGCGTACGCGGTGTGGACCTTTCCCAGTCGGCCGGTCCGGGCCATCTCGATGCAGAACACGTGGTTTGCTTCGCTCAGCCGTTGGGTGCCGGTCTGATAGACGCGGCCGTAGCGACGAGCGGTCTCCACCACGGCACGTCCCTCGGCAATCGTCATGCACGAAGGCTTCTCGGTGTAGACGTCTTTCCCGGCCCGCATGGCCAGGATCGAGGCCAAGGCGTGCCAGTGATCGCCCGTGGCGATCAGCACGGCGTCGATGTCCGATCGTTCTTCCAGGAAGCCGGTGATCTCCGGGTACATGTCACAGTCCTTCGTGCCGTAGTGTTTGTCCACGAAGTCCTTGATCGCCAATCGCTGTTTCTTCTGCAGGTCGCAGATGGCGACGAACTGCACACCCGCGCAACCCATGATCCATTGGAGATCGTGCATGCCGCGACTCTGGATGCCAATGCCTCCGACGACGATCCTCTCGCTCGGCGGCACCGCGCCGTCCTTGCCGAGCGCGGACGCGGGGATGACATACGGCACGGCCACCAGGGCGCTGGCCCCGGCCGCCGTCTTGAGAAATCGCCGACGCGAGAGAGCCGACTTGTCTGGCATGGTTGTTCTCCTTGCTGTGGCTTGGCTGGCCAGGATTGGGGAATTATCGCGAGTTGCTTCCGCGGGGCAGAGTGTGGTGCAAACGTTGCCTAGCCGGATCGTCGTTCATCAACGGGGGCCGTGTCAAGCAGTGGGCCGCCATGAATTTGAGGACGCCCGAATTGATCGTGCCACCCAAAGACAGTCAAATGGACTGCCGGAAACTGCACCAGAGTTTTCGACGGTTCGCCGCGAGAACGTAGGCCGGAACAAGCGAAGCGCCGGTCCGGCAGGTCAAGACACATGCGGTGCCCACCCAGGATTTAGGGAGGCTGGAACCGCGTTTCCCTCGTTCCGGCCTACAGCTCAAATTCCTTCGCCCATCACCATCAACCACCGAGTCCAACCATGAGAAGAACGCTACTCGCGCTGTTCTGCCAACTGTTTCTGGCAGCATCCATCCAGGCCGGCCCATGGAGCCAGGCGACGGCCGATGTGGTCAAGCCTCAGGTGCCGGACAACCTCTGCCGCGTGACGCTCAACCAGCAGGAACTCGGCGGAGAAATCAATCGCCGCATCCAGAACCTGATTCACAAGAACTACATGGTGATCGATCTGGACGGCACCTGGCTCAATCACTTTCGCCACCGCACGGATCGCGGTGACCGGCAGTACGTCTATTACGGCATCGGCAAGGTATTCGACGCCGGCAGTCTTTTCGCCGCCTACACGGGTGACCCGAAGGTCGCCGCGCGCACGCAGTACATCATCGACGAACTGGTGAAGTCCCGCGACGCCGACGGATACCTCGGGTTCTGGAACGTCGAGCCGGAAAATCGGCAAGACCACATCAACTGGATTCTCCACGAGCAGGAGTACATCAACCTGGCGTTCGTGCGGAATTATCGCTGCACGGGCAATGCCCAGTCGCTGGCCCACGCGAAAATCATGGGCGACTACATCCTCAAGACGTTTCCCACGCCACAGAACCCCTGCTACAACCCGGGCGACATCTGCACGGCGGGGCTCCCAGAAGGAATGCTGGAACTGTACCGCGTGACGGGTGACCAGCGATACTTCGATTTTGCCGCCGACGTGCCGCACGGGAACAACCACGGCGAGGTCCAACTCGCGTCGCTGCGCACGTGGGAGCAGGATTTCAGCCGTCCCCCGCGCCACGTGTACGTCATGCTCGCACGCTGCTACGCGCAGACCGAGTTGTACCGCCTCACCGGTGAAGACAATCTCCTGCACATGAGCCAGTTAATGCGAAACGAGTTGCTCAAGAAGAGCGAAGGCGGCATGCTCGTCACGGGCTCATGTTCGGACGGGGAGCAGTTCACCTACAACCAGAATGGACGCGGGGCCATCGGCGAATCGTGCGTCACCGCTTACGTGGTGCGATGGATCGACAGTCTCATGCGACTGGAAGGTGATATGCGCTACGGCGATTTGCTCGAACGCACCATCTACAACGCCCTGTTCGCGGCCAACTCGCCCGACGGACGCTGGATCCGTTACTTCACCCCGTTCACCGGCGATCGCGCATACGATACCCGCGACTTCTTCTGCTGCTGCGGGAATTACCGCCGGGCGGTGGCCGAGTTGCCGCAGAAGGTGTATTACCGCACACCGGAGGGCGGCATTGCGCTGAATCTGTTCACGGACTCGCAGAAGACGTTCGAGGTCCAAGGCCGGACCGTCACGATTAAGCAGGAAACAGCCTACCCGAACGACGGCGACGTGAAACTGACGTTCTCGACCCAAGACCCGGTGCCGTTCGCGTTTCAGTTCCGCACGCCGCGCTGGTGCGAGAAAATCACGTTGCGCGTGAACGACGAGGTCCCGGTGGCGATTGACCCGCGGCAGCAGAAACGGGGCTGTTACGTGCTGGATCGGACCTGGAAGGACGGCGACGTGGTCAATATTTCGATGCCGATGGCATGGCGATTCCTGCGTGGTCGGGCCATACAGGATGGCCGTGTAGCGCTGCTGCGCGGCCCGATTGTGTACGGTGTCGGCAAGGACCTGAACGAAACCACACTCGGGAAGTGTCCCGAACCGCGCAATCTCATCATCGACCCGGCTTCCATCGCCGGACCGGTAAGGGATGATTCGATCCGTCCGAATGGTCTCAAAGCCGTCGCCAAGGCGTGGTTGAATCAAGATCGTACGGGCGAGCAAGTCGACGTCACCTTGACCGAGTTCATCGATCCCAGTGGCCAGGACGTGTATTTCTGCGTGCCGAACCTTGCGGACACGTCGCCGGTGCCGTTGATGGACGACGAAATCGTGTCGTGGCCTAACGAGTTTGTCAACGCGCATGTGCTGAAGGCGTCGTACGGACCCAAGGCTACGGGGGATCTCGAAGCGCTGTTCGAGATCCGCGGCGATGTCGTCGCGGATTTGGCGGCGGACTACGTGAACCCGGGCGGCAAAACCGGTGTGCAAGCGGAATTTCCGGACGCCACCGACGGACGTTGGGCGTTCTATAACTGCCAGAACGGCGGGTTGCTGTCCACCGCGGCGGCCGGCGATGTGAAGCCGCTGAATTCGCAATTCAAAGCGTTTGGCTCACCGCTGGGTTACGCCTATGGGTTGGCGAATCAGGATGATGAACTTGGCTTCGTGTCGAACTATGCCCCCAGCGACCGGCAGGAGGACGCCTGGCGGAATCACTACACCGAGAAGATGTTCGACCAGGTGCTCTCCGCCGCCGAGCGGAACGGTTTCCTGTACACGCACCCGATTTCAGACACGGCGTGCCACAACGTTTTCCGATGGACGCCGTCGGCCGACGTGCAGAAGAAGGACGTCACGCTGTGCGGCACGCTGTATTCGAACCTGGGCAACGGCGTCGAGCTGCGCGTCATCCGCTGGAACGATCACACGCGGCACGATGTTCTCGGCGTATTCAATACCAAAGACGTTTCGGTCGGCCAATGCGGCAGCGCGGAGTTCGTCCTGCGCCTGCTGCCCGGCGAGGTTGGCTCGCATCTTGACTTCGTCCTGCACAACGCCGGCTCGCACGTCTGTGACGCGACCGCCTTGAGAATCCGGGCGTACACGAACGTGCCGCGGGATGCCACCCAGACCGACGTGACGGAGAAGGTGCAGGCGCAGTTCCACAACCGCCTCGTCACGCCGCTTGGTCCGTACGCCGAACTGTTCGGCGAGGTGGCACCTGGTGCCGAGAAGACGCTGAAAGTCAAACTCCACTACTGGCGGGACGGCGCAGTAAAATACCTCGAATTCCCCCAAGATTCAGCGCTGGACTTGACCGGGAAGTAGTGGCAGAGTGTCGTGAGTCGCTTCGCATGAGAACCGGCTGCAGGAGGGCTCGTCATGGGAATCGCAGTGCCGTGTCTCGGGCTTGTATTATTGGCCTCTGCCGGGGCACCTCCCTGGGACGCGGTTCAGGCGTTCCACACCGGCACCAACCCGATCGCAGGCGTGGTCCTACGGCTATACCGTAACGGGCAAGCAGCCCTTCACGCGCTACAACACCGCCGGCACGACCGGTGAAGGGCTGGCTTGCTGGTGGGCCGACAACTGGACCACGGTGGGCGGTGCGATCACCAAGAGCCCGAACGAGGGGCCGCGCGAGATCAACGGCTTCCACTTCGTTCCCGGCTGGCTCTTGCTCCATCCCGGCCCGCAGGATCAGAAAGCCACGCTGCGTTTCGCGGTGCTCTCGAACGGCCCGGTTCTACTTGTCGCGCACTTCGCAGGGACTCACTCCGTGACTTCGACAGATGTCCACCTCCGGCATGGCGAGCAAGAGCTGTTCGGCGCCACTATCCGCGGCGCGGCTGACTGGGAGCACCCGGAGCTGCACGCCCCAGGCGGTGGCGTCCTGCGTTCGGCTGGTAACGCTGCAGGCCGGAGAAACCGTCGATGTCCTCGTGGGGTTCGGAGGCGATGCGCACACCTGCGACTATACGGCGGTCCGGCTGACTCTGACCCCGCTCGAACAAGAGCTGCAACGCGTGACGGGCGTTGTCCGCTCGTTCACAGGGCCACTCGAGGGATGCCGAGTCAGCGCCATGCTGGCAGGTCAGGAGATTGCGGTACAGACCGACCCTGACGGCGAATTCTCGCTGCTTCTACCGGAAGGAAGACAATTGCTTCGCGCGACCAAGGCACAATACGAGCCGTGGCAGGGCGAAGTGACGGTCGCACGCAAAGGAGCCGTCCTGCCGCCGATCACGGTTCCCATGGCGGTGGACCACTCGTATACCTTTGCACCACCGCACCGGCTGACGCTGTCGTGGCCCGGGTCCAGCGCAAAGACGCTTCTTGACGTCCACGCCGACCATGTCCGCATCTCGTGGACCTATCATGACATGACGGAGGTGGCTCTCGGCGCGTCTCCCATTCCGCTCGCGGATCATTTTGTCGACATTTTCCCTTCGCTCGACGGCATCCCTTTCGCCGAACACCATTGGGGCCGTTCGCAACAAGGCCTGCCGATCGTGATGGACCGCTACGAGACAGACGGTGTGTCGCTGCGTTTCGAGTACCTTGGCGGGCGCGACGGGATGATCGCGCGGGTCGTCGCCGCCAACGGCACCGCCAGCCCCCACTCCGTCGCGGTGCGATGCCTCGACGCAGCCGGCGGCCAAGCCTTGGATTGGACCCACCCCAATGCGCCCGGCGACGCCCTGACCGGCCCCCACCGCGATCGGCTACGGTTTCTCACCGTGGGCTGCGCCGCACCATCTCCGCGACGCGAACATGGCGGCGTTGTTGTGGCAACTGGGGCCAGGCGAGACTCGCGAAGGGTGGCTGGTGCGGCCTGCCGATGCGGGCCTCGACGTCCTGCCCGAGTACCGGCGGCGCGACTGGTCCGCCGCATATGACGAATCGGTCGCGCGCTGGGAGTCGCTGCTCGGCGCGGCCATGCGCATCGAACTGCCCGACGCCAAGATGCAGCAGGCGTTCTATGCCTGCCTGGCGGACCTGCTCACCATGCAGGAGAGAGCCGCCAACGGTAAGCTCACGCAGACTACCGGCAGCGAAGTCTACCGCTTCTCGAACGCGGGGGATTGCGCGGGCGGAGTCGTGGGACTGGCACTGGCCGGATTGCTCGACAACGCCGTCGAAGTTTTCGATACGCAATTCCACCTGGCCCAGGACGACGGCAACTGGGCCGGCGGCGGCTTCGGGGAGTTCGTCGCTTTTTCGGGGCTCAAGGCGTGGGTTGCCATGGTCTTTTACCAGCTCAACCGTGACAAGAAGTTTCTCGCGGACCTCTACCCCTACATGCTTAACGGCGCTCGGTGGCACGCCCAACGCCGCGCAACAGCGCCGCATGGACCCCGATGGACGTCCCATCCGCGGCTACGGGCTGATCCAACCCACCATGCATGACTGCGGCATGAACGACGCCACAGGCACGCGCGTTTTCATCCCGCACAATACCTGGGCGGTGTACGCCGACAAGATCGCCCTCGATGTCGCACGCTTGCTCGAGAAGACACAGGACATCGGCGAGCTCGAAGCCATTTATCAGGCAGGACGCCAGGACCTGCTGGCAGCGATCGACCGCGGCGCAATCCAGGAGGGAGGTTACCGCTGGATCCCCAGTTCGCCCAACGACCCTTCAGGCAGTTTCTGGGGCGGCTCAATACGGCCCATCCTTGCGGCTTGCTGGGCCTCGACGACCCGCTTGTCGAGGGGACGATCGCCAAGATGGAGTCTTTCCAGAGCGAAGGGGGCCTGACGAAGTTTACCGGCTGGCAGAAGGAAGGTCTGTGGGTCGCGGTCGTGCTCGACAACCTCGGCATGGTCTATCTCGCGCGGCGAGTCCGACAAGTTCGCGCGGCAACTCTATGCCGCCGTCAACCATGCCTCCTTGCTGGATACCTGGCCCGAGGAGCATCATCGAGCGCCCGGGAACCACCATGGTCACCGGCGACCGGCAGCATATTTGGACGTCGGGTTCGTTCGTCACCGCCTTGCGTGCTGCCCTGGTGTGCGAACGCGGCGACGCGCTGTGCATCGGCATGGGTATGCCGCGCGAATGGCTTGCCTCGGGGAGCGCCGTCCGCGTAGCCGGCGCCCCCACCGCATTCGGGAGCACATCATTCGAGCTGCGCTACGACAGGGAAACGCACGCCATCGAAGGATCAGTGACGGTCGCCGAAAATTGTGACGCGAGCCAACTGCGCGTCTACCTCCGCATCCCCAGCACGATGACGCCGCGCGCGGCCGACTTGCCCAGCGGCCTGCGTATCGACCAGGAGCAGCCCATCGCGTCCGGCGCGCCATCGTGCCCCGTGTTGGTCTTCGAGCGGCCTCGCGGGAGTCTGCGCTTCAGCGTCCCGATTGAGGAGAAGTAATGACGAGAGGCCGCTCCAGTGATGTCCGACCAGTCGATGAGGCTGACCTTGTGCCGCCACCCCTCTCGAGGCACGTTTACCCATTCATCGCCGCTTGCCGGCGAAAATGTGCCACGCACCATTTCTCCGGTGTCCGCATTCGTTCTTTGATAGGAGCTGGATCGCACATGATGGAATACCGACAATTGGGAGCATCGGGACTGAAAGTACCGGTGTTGAAGTTTGGCACTGGCGCATTCGGTGGTGTTGGTGAGTTGTTCAAGGCTTGGGGCCACAGCGACACTGCGGAGGCCACTCGGCTCGTGGATGTTTGTCTCGAAGCCGGCCTCACGATGTTTGACTCCGCCGACGTCTACTCGGATGGTATGGCGGAGGAGATCCTCGGACAGGCAATCAAAGGCCGCCGCGACGAAGTGCTCCTGGCGACCAAGGGCACTTTCCGCACCGGCCCGAGGGCCAATGACGTCGGATCCTCGCGGCATCATCTGGTGCGCGCCGTCGATGCCAGCCTGCGTCGGTTAGATACCGAACACATCGACCTCTATCAATTGCATGCCTTCGATGCCATGACGCCGGTAGACGAGGTCTTGAGTGCGCTCGATGACTTGGTGCGCTCGGCAAGATCGGCTACATCGGGTGCTCCAATTTCTCAGGTTGGCATCTGATGAAGTCGTTGGCGGTGTCGGAGAAGATTGGCCTGGCGCACTACGTCGCTCACCAAGCCTACTACTCGCTTGTCGGACGTGACTACGAATGGGAATTGATGCCGTTGGCCTTGGACCAGCGGATTGCCACGATCGCTTGGAGTCCGTTGGGTTGGGGGCGTCTGACGGGGAAGATTCGCCGCGGACAGCCGCTGCCTCCGACGAGCCGGCTCCACGAGCAAGCGTCGTCCAATGAATCGGGTCCGCCGGTTTCCGAGGAGTATCTGTTTCGGGTCGTCGATGCCCTTGACGAAGCTTCGCGCGTCAGACCGGTAAGACTCTGCCGCAAATTGCGATGAATTGGCTGCTTCAGCGGCCGTCAGTCGCGACGGTGATCATCGGTGCCCGCAACGAGGAGCAGTTGCGTGAAAATCTTGGCGCGGTCGGCTGGAGTCTGTCGCCCAGCAGATCGCCGTGCTCGATGCGGCCAGCGCCACAACCCCCGCCTATCCCTACTGGCACCAGCGGGCAAACGCCGAGCGTAATCCTCCGCCGGTGTGAACGGCGGTTCGCGAGTGTTCGCTAGATCGTGTTGTTGGATCACATCGACTACGTCGCGGGTGGAACTGGGACTCGGAAACGCCACGGCAGTCACGACTGCCGGTGACGGATAATGGCCCCTTGGTCGGCGGACTCGGCGAGGCGGGCGTAGAGGGCCAGGTACCCGCTGGTGAACCGCAGCGGCGGACGTTTCCAGCGTGCCAGGCGGTTCTGGATTTTCTCTTCGCCGACATGCAGTTGCAGTTGGCGCTGCGGGATGTCGATCGTGATCCTGTCGCCGTCGCAGACGGCGGCCAGCGGGCCGCCTTCGGCCGCCTCGGGTGAGACATGGCCCACGAAGCAGCCGCTGTTGGTCCCCGAGAATCGTCCGTCGGTAACCACCGCGGTGTCCAGCGCCAGCCCACGTCCGTAAAGCAGCTTCATGGAAGTGTACATCTCCCGCATGCCGGGCCCGCCCTTGGGTCCCTCATAGCGGATCACCACGACTTCGCCCGGCTGGACCCGTCCGTCGAGGATGGCCTGGTTGGCCGCCTCCTCGCGGTCAAAGCACCTCGCCAAGCCGGAGAAGACATGCTGACGAGGGTCGATCGCAGCCGGCTTGGTGACCGCGGTACGCGGGGCCAGGTTGCCCCGCAGGACCGCCAATCCACCTTGGGTGCTCCACGGGTCGATCCGCGAGCGGATGATTCGCGTGTCGGGTGCGGCGGCGCCGGCCACGTTCTCGGCCACGGTTCGGCCGGTCACCGTCAATGCCTCCCCGTGTAGCAGCGGCAAGATTTCCTTCATGACCGCCGGCACTCCGCCGGCGTCATGAAAGTCGGGCACGTTGCACGCCGCAGCCGGATTCATCTTGGCCACGTGTGGTGTGCAGCGCGACAGCTCTTCCAGCACATCCATCGTGACCTGGCCGCAATCGGCCTCGTAAGCGATGGCCGGGATGTGCAGGGCAAGATTCGTCGATCCCCCAATCGCCGTGCCCAGACGGAAACCGTTCTCGATGCCCTGGCGATTGATAATCTGTCGAGCGGTGATGCCACTGTGAACCAGTTCCACAATCTGCCGGCCCGCCTCCTGCGCAGATCGCAACCGCGCGGCGTGCGTGGCCGGAATGGTCGCTGAGCCGGGCAGGCACATGCCCATAGCCTCGGCCACGCAGCACATCGTGTTGGCCGTACCCGAGAACGAACACGATCCGCACGTGGGGGCCACGCGGTCTTCCAACTGGCGATAGTCCGCCGGATCGAGTTTGCCGGACTTGACCATGCCCAGGGCCTCGGTCAGCGAGGTGAGGTCGGAGACCCGACCGTCGAACTGGCAGCCGCCCTCCATCGGTCCGCCGACGACCACTATCGCCGCAAGTCCAGCCGCGCAGCGGCCATCAGCAAGCCAGGCACGATCTTGTCGCACGACCCCAACAGCACCACGGCATCGAGCTGGTGGGCCTGGACCATCAGCTCCACGTCGTTGGCGATCAACTCGCGCGTCGGCAGGATGTAGTGCATGCCGACATGACCTTGGGCGATACCGTCGCAAGCGGCGATCAGGCCGAACTCGACCGGAGTTCCTTGGGCCTGGAGCACCCCCTGTTTCACGTACTCCGCTACCAGCTGGAGGTTATAATGTCCGGGCACCACACGATTCCAGGAGTTGGCGATGCCGATCAGCGGTCGCTCCAAATCATGGTCGCTGTAGCCCATCGACTTGAACACTGCCCGCTGGATGGCACCACTCTGGCCGTCGCAAGATGTGCTGGCTACGAAGTTCCGCCGGGGGTTCGCCCATGAGACGCTGTCCTTCCACCGATGTCTGTCGCTTCGGGTCAGCCTGGAACCGATCCAGGTTCATTGTGCCCACCAGTTTAGCATCTTGCTCAGCTAACGTCCGAGCAGCAGCCTTTCCAACAGATCTATGACACCGACCGAATCGGCCGCTTGCCTCAAGTAGACGACATCCGCTTCGTCCCCCAGCAACCGGATAAGCCTCGAGACGTCGTCCCATTGACGTTCAGAGGTCTCGTTCCGTGCGTCTGTACCATTCCAGCTTGCTGACAATCGAGTCCTCTGCGGACGCGATCGGCACGTCGATTGTACGGTTGTCGCCCAAACGCTGGGCGGACGCTCGTCGCATGCATGCGACATCGAAGGCACGTCCGCGACTCACGAAGACGTCAACCTTAAAAGACGTTGGCATGTGAATCAGATTGAAGCAGGACTTTTCTCGCACTGCGTAGCGGACAGCTTGCTCGCGATGAAGAAGTCGTGATTGAGCAACTGACGAACCGGGCGACGTCTTTTTGGTTTAATCGCAGACAATGTCGACATCCATCGTCGTGCGAATCGCCCCGTGAAATCGGTCCGCGACGCTGCCTCCGACGTAAGCCGAACCCGAAGCGTGCGGAGAGCGACGACGACGGGGACAAGTGCATCGACCAATTCATCCGTGTCACTCGATCGCCTTGCTCCCGTCGCCAGAGTCGAACATCGTCGGCCAATCCTTCCCCGGATGCCGATCCGATGAAGGCGATTGCATGTCGCGGTCGCTGAGGTGGGGAGGCCGGCGCCGTACCGCGGCCAATGCGATCTCCGGACCTGCCGAGACAAGCGCATGATCTTCGGACCCGCCGCCGCGGACGAGGCGTCGCAGGCACTCCGATTGCACGGCCATGGCGTTGGGCGAGGTGTCCGATGTGCACCTCGGTAATTCATGGTCTGATTATAGCTCTGCGGTCCGACGACAGTGAGCCTCGGACGAGTGATCCGGAGATAATTAATATCTTCCCGGTAAAGTACCCTCTTCGTAACGATGCGCCGAGTGCATTTCCGGAAGTGTCTGAAAGCTGGGGGCTCACGGGGGTCGAGCTCTCTGGTCCGAGTCCGAACCAAATGTGCCGTTTGCCAGCCTTCGACACCAAGTCAACAGAGCTGGGAGACTGCCGAGTTCATTGAAACGTGGAACGAAAGCTCCCCACAAATCGCCGTGGATCGAGGCGATTCGAGAGAACGTCGGGCGGACTGGTACTCGAGTTTGGATTCTGTGGACGGACCTGGTATGTGACGCCGTCGGAGCTTCGGAGCGCCCTTACTGGACTACCTGGTCTGCGGGAATGGCCGAAAGGGGAAGCCGTGACCATGACGGTGTGACGTGGGGAAGTTGGCGAAGGGCAGCTTGACTCTGCGCTGCGTGGGTTCTGGATCGAGACCGCCGAAGCTGGACCATTGTCCGGAGCATCACTCATGCCACGCAACGACTGTGGCAAGGAGCCGGGCGACGACGTCCGGGTGTTGGTTGCAGGGTTCGTGGATCGGAGGGTCTTCGCGAGATCGAACAGTTCTGGTCGCGACCGACCAGAGCGCAAGCAGTTTCCAATCCCCCTCTCGCACGGCGAGATCAGGTTGTGCTCGGGCAGTTCCGGCGGCGAGTCTTCCGATCGTGGACGACGCCAGCAAAATCGGAGCGGACCGCGAAGCATACTTCGTCCACACAGCGTGGCAGACAGGCCTCGCCGTCGAACGGCGCGTCGGCCACCGCACACCCGCCAGCGAGAGCAGCGATGGAACGAGATCAAATGCCGCAGAAGACGAGGTTGGTTGCATCTTCCTTGCTGTTCGGTGCGATCAGCCGGGTCCGCAGACGACCAGCGGCGAACGGATGCCCCCCTCGTAGAACCGCGTCTTCGCTCCACGAAACGGTCCGGCGCTGCCGGCACCGGGTTCGGGGCCATTATCGAACAGACGACGATCAGCGTGTTGTTGCGCAGTGCGGGAGATTCGCGGACGTGGTCGAACAGCTTTCCGAGTTGACGATCCATTTCTGCAGCACGGACAAGTACCGACCGCGTTTGCCGTTGGACCACTTGTCGACTGGAGGCCAGAACGGGCTATGGACGTCGTCCGGCCAGAGATTGATGTAGAACGGCTTCGCTTCGCGCGACGCACGATCAATAAAGGCGATCGCCGCGTCGACAAAACCGCTGGTGATCTGCGACCGCTGCATCCAGGTGACCGGACTGCCGAGCCGTCTCGGCATCCGCCCAGATACCGCCCTGGGTCCGTCTCGTCCTGGCTGAAGAGTCAGCGGTAGCAGCTTGGCGCCCATCCCTTCGAAGTTCGTAAGCGACTGGTCGAAGCCGTAAGCCGCGATCGGCGGCGCGTCGTCCACGTCGCGCTGGCCGCCGAGATGCCACTTGCCGAAGTGCCCGGTGGCGTAGCCGTTGTCGTGCAGCACGCGGGCGAGGGCCGGTGCTGACGGATCGAGCCACTGTGCGACGCCGCGTCGAGCGTTGTCGTCGCGATTGTTCAGAAACGACGTGATCCGCCACCGCTGAGGATACTGCCCCGTGGTCAGCGCACACGCGACGGCAGAGCAGATCGGCGCGTTCACATAGAACTGCGTGAAGCGAATGGCCTTCACTCGCCAGCCGATCGATGTTCGGCGTCTGCGCGTCGCTGATTGCCGAAGCAGCAAAAGTCCCCCCAGCCCATGTCATCGATGAAGACCAGCACAAGATTGGGGATGCACGGGCGAATACCGACTCGTTGCTTCACCGGCACTCCGCCACGCTGAACAGACATATGACCAGAACCGGAAGATGCTCCACGTGGCGGCTTCGTCAGCATTCGGTGCCCCGACCGAAGGGGACAGCAACATCGCCGTGGTGGCCGAGGGAGCGCGCGGTCTGCACGAGGCCGGACAGGATCCGCGTGGACAAGCCGGTGATGTTGGCCTTGGCATTCGACGCCGCGCGCTGCGTCTTTTGCGATCATCATCCTCGTGCCGTAAGGCAGCCGATCACGGACGGTGCCGCAGGTCGGACGTGTACCTGCGAGTGTTAACTATCGAAGGGACCTCAAGCTGTGAAACGTGCCCCGGAACGACTACGCCCTCCGGCCCGATTGATGTCCCGCGGAAATCGTGGAAATTCAGATCCAGATGGGCGCGGGAGCGTGTTCGAGTCGTGGACGAGTCCTGTCGAGACATGGAGTACAGAATGTCGATCGCTCTTCCTTGTGTGGACGGTCATCGGACTGCTCACCACGAAGCCTCCGCTCGACTGCTGGCACAAGAAGCGACGGACGCCAAGAAGCGGTGGCATCGACGGTTCAGCAAGACCATCAGCAACAACGCCGCAGAGCTCGGGATCACGAAACTGCGACCTGGCCGGAGCGGCGACTGAAAAGCTCGCCAAATGACGCGAACTATGACGAAGCTAAGGCGAATCGCGCATCCACACTCTGCCCGACGTCATGAAGATGGCCAGTGGAGAGCAAGTCACGACACGGAGCAATGGTGGAACACTCGCGTCCGGAATCGTCGAGTTGCTCGAAGAGAAGTTATGGTCGCATCCTCCAAATGTCCCTCATGTCCATGGGAAGCCGCGAGACGGCGAGGAGATTGAAGCAGGTGGAAAGCCAGCGATCGAGAAACACATCGTCGAGCTGAGAGATTCGGCGTGTCCCGAGATCGAAGCCGACATTTCCATGTCTGTTGACTTTGCCGAAGGATGCAGCCGGCCGCGTGCCCGTTCTCATGAGCTTTGGATGGGAGCTCCGTTCGACCCCTCACCGTTGCTTTCGGGAGGCGGAGGTGGCCGAGGCAAACGAGGTGGCCCCCGGCCGCCATCGCGAGAGGACAGGTTCATCGCAGCTGGCTGGGGATGTGCGGATTCCGAATCCGACGACGGTCCAGGACGACGCGGGCGGCTTCGAACGGATCCACTTCGGCAGGAAGTCGAACGACGAGGCGACGTCGACCGGCGCCGGGTCCGACAAGGCATCATCGGGCTCGACCAATCTCGGCCAACCTCGCAACCGATGACTGGGGTGCGCTCTTGGGGCCTGGGGGTTGGGGCGCGTCGCCAGGATTGGACTACCTGGGACCGAATCCGGTGTCGATGCGAAACGAGTCGGTATTGCTGGCGTGTCGCGTGACGGAAAGGCTGCATTGGTAGCGATGGCTTTTGATCAGGGGCGATTTGCGGCGGGGTCCGACTGCGTCGTCTGGAGCGGGTGGAACTAAGTATTTCGCGAATTTTGGCGAGAGCCTGGAGAACTTGGCGTCGTCTGGCGGCTATCACTGGATGGCGGGGAATTATACGAAGTACTCTGCTGAAGAGTCAACTTTCGGCCGCCGAACTGCCGATGATTTGCCCGTCGATTCCCATCTGACGCTGGCCCTTTGTGCTCCTCGCCTGACCTTCATTAGCCACGGAATTCCAGAACGCGGATGCTCATTGGCTCGATCATCAAGGCAGCTTCATGGCCGCGATCGCAGCCCAACCTGTGTTC
>CAVWHV010000008.1:0-209551 GCA_963754725.1 uncultured Planctomycetaceae bacterium | reverse complement strand
AGCATGTCGGTCAGCATTCCCAGGTACACGGTCTTACCCGCGTCCGCCGAACCGATCGTGGCGACCAGCTGCGGTTGCAGTTTCCGCACATTGGCTTGATGTGCCAGAGCCATGGGCGCCTGGCAGTGGCGACAGACTTCCGCATCGAAGCTGTTGCCACCCTCGCAGATGAAGCAGGGCACCTGGACCGAATACTGGGCCAGGCGGTAGGAATCCATCGGTAGTACGCCTTTGCTGGTCATGCGAATTCCTCCCCGGCTGCGGTCCCGCACGTTACGAGTCGTTCATCCTCGGTCGCCCGTACGTCGTCCAACTCCGTGCAGATGACGTCGCAGACGGCCAGTGCACAGCGAAATCCGATATTGTGCTTGCGACTGATCGGGCTCTCACCACTCTGGAACTGGCAGGTCGCCTGAGTTTCGAAATACGTGTCAAACGCGCCGCCCGGATGCTCTTCATGGGCGTCGAAGTCTCCAGCTTGCGGGCCGAGGCGTCCCACACCCCGAAGTTACTGGTCGTCCATTCCCAGACGTTGCCGATCAGGTGGTAGATGCCACCGACACTCACGCCCTCCGAAAGCTCATAGACCGACACGGTGGCCGCCGGACCGGAACCCCACAGGTTGGTCAACTCGCGGTCCATCGTGTCTCCCCACGGGTAGCGCCGCTGCAGCGGCCGGGTGCCCTGGGTCAGGACGGGCCAGCAGCCCGCCTTCACCCATTCCGGATCGGACGGCAATCGCTTACCCGCCCACCGCGCATAAGCAGCGCCTTCATACCAGCTGACACCCACCACGGGATGGTCGTCCAAGCCTTCGGGAAAGTGTCCGTCACGCCAATGTCGCGGTCCCGAGTGCCCCGTTCGATCGATGAAGTCGAGAACGGCCGGCCAGATGGTCGGGTCCCACAACGGCATGTGCTCGTACCCGCCATCATCCACAAACTGCTGGAACTGGCGGTTTGTCACCGGGTAGCGATCGAGGTACATCGCTTCGACGTGCACCAGTCGCTCGCGGATCGCATCGGCCTCGTCACGGTCGCTGGCATGTCGCCACGATTGCAGCAACACGTCCCCTTCCGGAACGATTCCCATCGCGTCGTCCAGCGCAGGGACGCCGCCTGACTCAACGATTTCTTCAGATTCGCGGCAATCTGCGGGCGCAACAGCAGGCGCATAACGCCGCTGGTCCAGCATGCGTTGTGCCAGCGACGCCGGATCGTTTTCGTCGTAGACCGGTGCGGTCACGGGTACCACCGGGCACACGGGTGGCGGCGAGTCCGGGCCGCGGCGGGATTTCGTCCGGCTGGGCGGCGCATCGCTTACCTGCCGCCGGGCGCGGAACTTGTGCCACGCATAAGGCAGCGGCAGGGTCGCTGCCAGGATGACGGCAGCAATCCACCAGTGCCCGGAGATCCAGCTTGCCACACACCCTGCCACCACGGCGACGCTTACGCCTCCCACGGTCAGCAGCATCAGTTTTTTGTTCATCGCTCTTTCACTTTTCACTGGTCAGTGCCGAATTACCGCAGCGGCCAATCCGGGATGCTTCCCGCCAACTGTGCATCACGGCTTGCGTCGCCTGCGCTGAGCCACGTCCTTCTGCAATTTCGCGAACTGAGCCATGACGGAGTTCACCACGGGATCATTGGGTTGGGTCGGGACCGCCGCGGGCGCCGCCGCCGGCTGGGCCGTCTCCCGGCTTGGCAACACGGCCCGGTCCGCAATCAGGTCCGCCTGCTTCTCCACCAGTTTGCGCAGTTGCTGCAGTTCGGACCCGAGTTCCGTTTTCTGCGCAGCGATTTCATCTTGCTGCTGGGTGACCGTTTCGTTCAGCTCCGCCGCCCGCGACCGCACCAACTCCAATTCAGATTCCAGGGCCTCGCGTTCCTGAGTCAGTGCTGCCAGAGCCGACGCGTCCACCTTGTCGTGCTTGACATCTCGCTTGACTTCGACAGCCCGCCGCAGTTCCTCCTGCGTCCTCTGCAGTTGCAGCCGAGTCTGAGCCAGCTCCTCTTCCAGGTCCCGGGTACGTACCAACTGCTCCTCGGTCCGAGTCGCGCGATCCTGCCAGGTGTCCCGCTCGGCCTGCACGGACGCGGTCTCACGTCGCATGAATTCCAGGGATTCCTGCAACGTCTGAAGTTTCTCGGTCCAGTGCGATACCTTGTCAACGGTTTCCGCGGACTCGCGCTGGCGTTCACGATCGAGTTCCTCGCGCGCGGCCTGCAAATCGTCCAGCGCTTTGGCCAATTGCAGGTCGCGACTCTCCAGTTCTTCCTTGAGCCGCTGGACATCGCTGCGGCTCTCCTGGTGGCGTTTGCTGAGCTCCGCCTCGCGCACCCGTAATTGGTGGCGCTCCTGCTCGGCAGCCTGCATGCGATCGGCCAACTCCAGTCGCATCTGGTCGACGTCCTGAAACAGCGAGTCGAGCGCCTGTTCGAACTCGGCGCAGCCGCTGTGGAACTCCAGCGCAGTTTCATGAAACGGCTGCAGCGTCGACGTCGATGATAGGGAGTCGGAAATTACAGACACGATCAATGCCGCAACTTTATCGGAATCAGTTAGCTGATGGACAGGTGACCAAACGGCGACCCGACCCGATATGACTAGGGGTCGCCAAGAGAACTCTAGGTCAGATCCGGGGGTGGAGCAAACGACGGTCCCCAGGGTTCCAGACGGCTTGCGGCACACGTCGCCACGCACGGACCTGCCCCCGGACCACGGTGGCGAAATGTCTCGAAAAGCCTCCCGACACCCCACGGCCGCGCCGCGACAATCGGCAGGTGGACCGACGGGCCGCTTGCGCAGGCGGCACATTCGTCACAGGCGGAACGTGGACGTGAACGGAAATGATGCGTACATCCCTGAACACCGGGATGAATTGGGCCTCCCGGAATTCGCCCTGGCGTTGCGGACTCCGAGCTCGCGAGGATCTTCCTGAGCAAGCGAGACGCTGGCTCTACCGGGGGACGTACTCAGAATTCGGCGTTGCCGGGAGTACGGGGGAAGGGAATCACGTCGCGGATATTGGCCATGCCGGTGATGAACTGGATGACGCGTTCGAACCCCAGACCGAATCCCGCATGCGGTACCGTGCCGAAGCGGCGCAGATCAAGATACCACCAGTAGTCCTCCGGCCGAGATGCTGCTGCTCCATGCGCTGCGTCGAGCACATCCAGCCGTTCTTCACGCTGGCTGCCGCCGATGATCTCGCCGACTTTCGGCACCAGCACATCCATCGCCCGGACGGTCCGACCATCGTCGTTGACCCGCATGTAGAACGGTTTGATCGCCGCGGGATAGTCGTAGAGAATCACCGGTCCGTCGAATTTCTTTTCGGTCAGGTAGCGTTCGTGTTCCGACTGCAGATCGCTCCCCCAGGTGACCGGGAAATCGAATTTCTCGCCGCTCCGCTCCAGAATCTCCACGGCTTCGGTGTAGGGGAGTCGGATGAAGTCGCTTTCGACGATCTTCTGCAGAGTGTCGAGATCGTGGTCGAATCGACCCGCTCGTTGAAGAACGTCATGTCCTCCAGGCACTGTGCGAGCACGTCGCGGAAGATCCGCTTCAGGAACCGCTCGGCCAGGTCCATATTGTCGAACAGATCGAAGAACGCCATCTCCGGCTCGATCATCCAGAACTCGGCCAGGTGCCGGGAGGTGTTCGAGTTCTCGGCGCGGAACGTGGGTCCGAACGTATAGACTTTCCCCAGAGCCGTGGCAAGAATTTCCGCCTCCAATTGGCCGCTGACGGTCAGGAAGCTGGGACGATCGAAGAAATCGCAGGAAAAATCGATCCGGCCGTCCTTCTTCGGCAGGTCGTCCAGATTCAGCGTCGTCACGCGAAACAGCTGGCCCGCCCCTTCGCAATCGCTGGCCGTAATGATCGGCGTGTGAACGTACAGGAACCCCTCTTCCTGGAAGAATGAGTGGATCGACATGGCCACCTGATTGCGAACTCGGGCGACCGCTCCGAAGGTGTTGGTGCGCGGCACGCAGGTGGCGCCCACTCCCGGAGCTTCTCGAACGTGTGACGTTTCTTCTGCAGCGGAAAGGCTTCGGGATCGGCCCAGCCGTGGACGACGACCTGTTCGGCATGCAACTCCGTCGCCTGCCCCTGACCGACGGAGGCCCGCAGCTCCCCCTCGACCGTGACGCTGCAGCCGGCACTCAACCGCTTGACATGCGATTCATAATTCGACAGCTGGCCGTCCGCGATGACCTGCAGATTGCCCAGGCAGGAGCCATCGTTCAGTTCCAGGAAGCTGAATCCAGCTTTCGAATCGCGGCGGGTCCGGACCCAGCCGCTGACGCGCACGCGCTGCCCGACTTCCTCCGGCCGCCGCGCACGGGCAATGGTGATATCTGGCATGCGAGTTCTTCGTCCCCCCACAAAAAAAACTTTCCGAAGTCGCTCCGCGTCAGAACCCGTTCCGAGTTCCCGCGCGCAGCGGGTCGGCGACCGCCTACAGCCCATGTTCGGCCAGGAATCGTTCCGCGTCGAGGGCCGCCATGCAGCCGGTCCCGGCCGAGGTGATGGCCTGGCGGTAGTTGTCATCGGCAACGTCGCCGGCGGCAAACACTCCCTCCACACTCGTGTAGGTGCGAAACGCGGTCGTCCAGCGAATGTAGCCCTTGTCGGTGGTCGCCAGTTTGCCCCGCAGGAACGCCGCATTGGGCGTGTGCCCGACAGCCAGAAACATCCCGCTGCTGACCAAGTCGCGCGTCGACTTGTCCAGCGTGCTCCGCACGCGCACCGCCGTGACCCCGTCTTTGTCGTTGCCCAGCACTTCGTCCACCACGTGGTTCCAGACCACATCGATCTTCGGATTGTCGAGCGCGCGTTGCTGCATGATCCGGGATGCCCGCAGCTGATCACGTCGGTGGACGAGATGGACGACCGAGGCATATTTGGACAGATAGGTCGCTTCCTCGATCGCGGAGTCGCCTCCGCCGACCACGACGAGTGGGCGTTTACGAAAGCGCGGCAGAGCGCCGTCGCACACCGCACAGGCACTCACTCCGCGGTTCTTGTACTTCTCTTCCGAGGGCAGGCCCAGGTAGTTCGCCCGGGCACCGGTGGCAACAATCAACGTGTGGGTTTCCACTTCCTGACCTTCCCGCGCAATCACGCGAAATGGTCGACGGTCCAAGTCCACTTCCACCACATCGTCCGTCACGATCCGCGTGCCGAAATTCGTGGCCTGCTGCCGCATCAGCTCCATGAGTTCCGGCCCCGTCACCGCGTGCAGCTTGTCGTCCACGGGAGGCAAGCCGAGCAGCCGTTGCTTGTCCAAGGCCGTGCCGAGGAACCCGTCCAGCCGGCCCACCGGGAACCCGGCGTAGTTCTCGACTTCCGTCGTCAGCGACAACTGTCCCAGCGGCAGCGTACCCTGGACCCGGTTCTCCTCGGTGATCGCTCCTTCAAACAGCAGCGGGAGGAGATTTGCGCGGGAGGCATAAATGGCCGCCGACCAACCGGCCGGTCCACTTCCAATGATCACAACGTTTTCGGGCACGGAATCAGTTCCTTTCTAAGACGACCGATCTGAGTTCTAACAGGGTCCTAGCGTTTCTCCAGGGGGCCGACAATCTGGATCGCCTTCTGGCCCTTGATCGCCCCCGGTGCCGCGTGGAACTTGGCCACACCTTCGATCGACACCTCCATCGGGCTGTGAACATCCTGTTCGGTGGTCACGACATCCCCCACCCGCAGACCCAGCAGATCGGCGGTGGTGATTCGCGAACAGGCCAGGGTCGCCACCATCTCCACGAGCACCCCGTCCAACCGCTGGCCGACGGCCTCGACCGATTCGCCGGTCGGAGTCGCACGCGTGTAACTAACCCAACTGTTCGCCGTCAACTTGCTGCTGATCCGTTCGATGGAATTGAACGGAATGCACAGGTTCATCATCCCGCGCACGTCGCCCAGCGTCAGCTCGAAGCTGATCAGCACCACCACTTCGTTCGGCGGCACGATCTGCACCAGTTGCGGATTGCTCTCGACGCGGACGACCTCGAGCTTCAGCGCAGCACGTTCTCCCAGGCCTGTTTCAGCTCGTGCAGGAACAGGCCGGTGATCCGCGGACCAGCCGCAGTTCGATCTCCGTCAGCGGCCGGCGGGCGACGACGGCCCCGTTTCGTTGCCGCCGCCCAGCAGGCGGTCGATGATCGGATAGAGGATCGACGGGTTGATGTCGAGGATCAGGTTGCCTTCCAGCGGCTCGGCCTGAGCAGATTGAAGCAGGTCGGATTCTCCAGGCTGAAGACGAACTCGCTGTAGGTGAGCTGATCGACGCTGGTCAGCTTCACTTCGACGATGCTCCGGAGCAGGGCCGACAGCGCCGCGCCGAAGTTGCGGCCAAACCCTTCGTGCAGCGTCTGCAGCGCCCGCATCTGCTCCTTGCCGACGCGTTCGGGCCGCTTGAAGTCGTAGGGCGTGATCTTCTCGCGCGGCCGCCCGGCGGAGCGCCGCTCGAGGCGGCAGCCGCTGGCGGCCGGCTGCAGCAGCCGGCTCGCGCGGTCGTCGTCGCCATCGCGGTCAGCAGACTTTCGACTTCCGCCTGGCTGAGTACGTCGTCGGCCATCGGCACTCCGTCGACAGTCGCCTGGAGGCTCACTCTGCTTCGCCGCGGTCTTGGCAGCGGTTGGCGGGCCCGACATCGATCACTGCCGCAATCAACTCGATGCCGGTTCTACTCTCTGACCTGTCCGTCTCCGTAGACCACGTACTTGTAGCTCGTCAGTTCCTTCAGCCCGCACGGGCCGCGGGCGTGGAACTTGTCGGTGCTGATGCCGATCTCCGCACCCAGGCCGAACTCGCCGCCGTCGTTGAAGCGCGTGCTGGCGTTGACCATCACCGCCGAGCTGTCGACCGCGGCCGCGAACTTGCCGGGCCGCCGCCAGGTCGCGCGTGACGATCGCGTCGGTGTGGTGCGAGCCGTAGTCGGTTGATGTGCTCGATCGCCTCGTCGAGCGAATCGACGACCTTGACCGAAATGATCGGCCCGAGGATACTCCGTCGCAATAGTCCTCTTCGGTGGCCGGCTTGGCCTCGGCCAACGAGCTGCAGGCGCAGTCGCTGGTCGCCGCGGATCTCGATCCCGTGCTCGACGCAGCGCCGTTGCCGATCCGCGGCAAGAAGCGTAGCCGGCCACCTGCCGCATGGACCACCAGCGACTCGGCCGCGTTGCACACGCCCATCCGCTGGCACTTCGAGTTGATCGACGATGCGCTCGGCCATGTCCGGGTCGGCCGAGCGATCGACGTAGACGTGGCAGTTGCCGGTCAAAGTGCTTGATCACCGGCATCTTCGCCTCGCTCGCCACGCGGCGGATCAGGCTTTCGCCGCCGCGCGGAATCGCCACGTCGATGTACTCGGGCAGTCGTCAGGAAATGCCCGACCGCCGCGCGATCGGTCGTGGTCACCAGTTGCACGGCATCGGCCGGCAAGCCCGACGTCGGCGGCCGCTTCGGCAACAGGTCGCCACGATCGCCGCGCTCGAATGGGCCGCTTCCTTGCCGCCGCGCAGGATCACCGCATTGCCGCTCTTGACGCAAATCGCCGCCGCGTCGGCCGTCACGTTCGGCCGCGACTCGTAAATGAAGAACACGACGCCCAGCGGCACGCGGACCTTCGGCACCTCCAGGCCGTTGGGCCGCACCGACGACTCGATCATCTCGCCGACCGGGTCGGGCAGTGCCGCCACTTCCTCCAGCCCCCGCGCAATGTCGTCGATCCGCTGCGGCGTCAGACGCAGTCGGTCGATCTGCGCGGCAGTCAGGCCGTACGTGGGGGCCGCCTCGAGATCCCGCTGATTGGCCGTCCGAATGGCCTCCGTGCCCGCCCGCACCGCCTCGGCGGACTGCCGCAGCCAGGCGTTCTTCAGATCGCCGCGCACCGTCGCCAACACCCGCGCGCGCGGGCCTCGCCCTGCGCCACTTCGGTACAATAGGTGTTCACATCCTGAATTTCATCGGCGGGCATGCCGTCTGCCTCAAACACCGGACCGTTCGCGGGGGATGAACCGACACGGAAAACCCGACTCGGGGCGCACCGGCACTCCGAGCGGTCGACAACGTCAGCGGGAGTATCATCCAAAGGGTCGCTCAAGTCAATGCCGCTCGACCGCTCGACAGGCCCCGGAGACGACTCGCAACCGCCTGTTAAGAAACAACTTAGCGAAGGCGATCGAGTCCGCCGGAGGCGGCAAACAGCCGCAGCGCCTGTTTCACCGGCCCCACGTCGTGGACCCGCAGCACCGAGACACCCTGGGCGGCCAACGACAGCGCGACACCGATCGTGCCGGCCGTACGGTCGAGTTGCTTGTCGCCCAGGACGTGCGCGATGAACCCCTTGCGCGAGGGCCCCACGAGCAGCGGGCAGCCCAGACTCAGGAAACGGTCGCAGTGCCGCAACAGATCCAGGTTGTGCGCGTGCGTCTTGCCGAATCCGATTCCCGGATCGAGACAGATCCGCGACGCGGCGATCCCGGCCTCGACCAGCCGGTCGCGGCGATCCCGCAAGTACTCCAGGATCTCCGCCACCACGTCGCCGTAGGTCGGATTGTCCTGCATGGTGGCCGGCGTGCCCTGCATGTGCATCACACAGACACCGGCGCGCGACTCGCGTGCCAAGGGGAGCATGTCGGGGTCCCCCTCGAGCCCCGTGACGTCGTTGATGATTTCCGCACCGCACGCGATCGCCGCGCGTGCCACGACAGCCTTCGACGTGTCGATCGAGACGGGAACAGCAACGTGCCGGCAAAGTTCTTCCACCACGGGCAACACGCGCCGCAACTCCTCCCCGGCGTCGACCGGCGACGCGTACGGTCGCGTGCTTTCGCCCCCCACGTCCAGAATATCCGCACCCTGCCGCACCAACTCCCGCGCGTGAGCCAACGCCTGAGCCGCGTCGAGAAAGCGTCCACCGTCCGAAAAGCTGTTCGGCGTGACATTGACAATGCCCATCACCAGCGGCAGCTCGTTCCACCGCAGCGCCACGGTGCGCAGTTGCCACTGGGCAGATTGGCCTGAGGTAGGACGTGTCATCATTTGGAGGACGACCTCCGCGAGTGTGCTACCAGTTCTCGGCTTCCATCTCGGAAACGATTTGACTGGCGAGTCGGCGAATCACCACCCCTTCGACCGACGTGATCGACTGTCCAGCCTCCGGCACAAAGTTGTCGCCCACGCTAATCACGGACTGCGCGAGAATCCGGCCGCAATTGTCGATCCAGGTGATGTGCACGGCGGCATTGAAGATCAGTGTACGCGGCTCGTCGTTGATATTCTCCGACAGCACGCGTTTGCTGTCCCGCATGATCCGTCCGGTCAAGATGCTGTCGGCCAACGGGTTGCTGACCACTTTGTACGGCGTGCGCAGCTCGATTTCCTTGATAACCGCTTCGGTCAGCCATTCTCCCAGGTCGGGTCGCAGGCTGTCCGACTGGAACATCGGCACGTGGACGGTGCGTAGATTGGTGCGATAGAGGGAACGATTGCCCATCTGATAGCCGGCACAACCGGCGATCAGCGTCACGCAGGCCAGGGCAATCGTCCACCGAACCGCCATTGCGCGTGTTCCTTTCACCGCTTTTTGGTGCCGTCGGGGGCCGTGGCGACCAGCGGCCGGGTCGTCTGGGAATCGGGGAAGAGTTCCACGAGCCAGCCGAGCCGTTGCGGGGGAACGCGGGGCTTGTCGGCGATCTGGACCGCCTCTTCACGGGCCTTCTCCGCAAAGGGCGTGTCCCCGTAGTTCTTCAACACAATGTCGATGTAGAACCGAGCCGCGCCATATTCTTTGCGTTTGGTGTAGTACTGAGCCATCCGCCATTCGCGTTCGGCCATCAAATACTGTGTTTCGCGTGCCGCCCGGTCGAGTTCCTGTTGGTGTTCGCGCACCTCCTTGGGAAACTGTCGACGGACCTGTTGGATCAATTTTTCGGTTTCCTCCAGCGCGCTGCCGGTGTAGTTCGCGCCGCGGTAACCGAGCAGCTTCGCTTGGATGCCGAGATAGTGGGCGGGGAATTGATGCTCGCTGCTGGGAAAGTGCGTGCGCAGATCGGAATAGTACTGATCCGCCTTGTCGTAGTTGCCCGTGGCGAAACTGGCATGGCCGGCCGCCACCGTGGCGTCGTCGGCCAACTTGCCGGTGGGATCGTCCAGCCGCATGCGATCATAGATGCGGATCGCGTGCCCATATGTGTCGGTCAGGGGGGTCGCCTGGTCGGTCAGATTGATCCCGATTCCTTTGAAGCCCGGTTCCGCGTTCAGCTTCAGCCAGTACTGGGCGATCAGGAAACGGCGAGCGCCGACCAGGTCCAGATATCGCGTGTTGGGATACTTCTTCAGCAGTTGTTCGAAGTAGTTATTGGCTTTTACATAGTGATCGGCAAAGAACTGGCTTTCCCCGGCCCGAAACAGGGCGTCTTCCTCCAACGCGGAATCGGGCCAGCGGGACGCGGCGCCGGCGAACTTGTCACTGGCCTCCAGGAACAACTTCTGGATGTCGGCATCCGGATCCTTGTCCCGCGTTTCCACCGCCTGCCGATACAGATCCTCACCTTCCCCGTACAAGCCGCGCACGATCTTGCGATCCGGGCCGCGCCCGGTCAGTCGCTTCACCGTGGCGCCAATGTTGCTGTAGTAGAAGTCCTCCAGCTTCAAGGGGGCGGCCTCGCGCCCCTCCTCGTCGTCCTCTTCGTCCTCGACAGGTTCTTCATGCGACACGAGAGCGGTGTCGCGCGAGGCCCCTTCCACCCGCGGGCGGGCGAGCGAGTCGGCGGCGTCCGGCGCAGGGTGACGGGTGAACATGGTGCAGCCACCAGCCGCCAATGCGAAGGCCAACCCCAGCCAGGGAAAGAGAAGTCGTCGGTGCTTTCGCATCTTGGACATCCTTGTCCACGGTTATTTTTTTTGCTCGGATGTGTCACCCAGCAAACCTAGGTACTGGTGCATCCGGGGACGGTGGTCCAAAACGTTGCAAAAATACTGATTCATCAATCCGCCAATTCGCCGTGCGTCGACCTGTCCAGGGCGACTTCCCGCCAACTGTCGGCATCGCTCGATGCAAACTGCTGCAGCACGCGCACAACGTCAGCCGTGACACTCACTACCTGCCGCTGGCCCGGTCGACATCGATCGCACAGCAAACCGCCCGCCAGCTGCCCGAACAGCACACGGTCCGCTAACTCGATCTCCTGACCGCACGCGGCACAACCGTGCAACGCCGGCAGATGACCGAGCCGCCGCAACGCCGTCATCTCAAACCGCAAGATCACACGGGCAAGTTCCGCCGGACCCTCCAGGTCCCGCAGCGCCTGATCGGCCGCCTCATACAACTCGGGATGGGAATCTCCCGTATCCGTCAAGTCCCGCAACAGTTCGGCCACGTAATAGGCCGCATACAGACGAGTCAGATCGCGAGTTGCCGTGCGAAACCGCCGTTCGAGCTTGGCTTCCGTTAACAGGTCGAGCGCTTCGGACGATTTGTGGAGGAACACTATGCGACAGACGGCCAGCAGGTCAAGAGCAGACTCGAACGGACTCTTGGGCCGTCTGGCTCCTTTGGCCAAAGCCCCTATTTTCCCGAAGTCCCGCGTAAAGAGCGTGACGATGCAGCTTGTCTCGCTGAACTCTACTACGCGGACGACGATGGCCAGCGTCTTTTCACTCGGCATGGTCGACTCGCGATTGTTTCAGATACAGCGCCTCGGCACACCGCATCTGCTGGCGAGCCTCGTCCGTCTGATCGTCAAACCCGACCAGGTGCAACGTGCCGTGAATCACGTACAGGAGCAGTTCGTCGGCCGGCGTCGAGTCGTACTCGCCGGCCTGCGCCGCCGCGGTCTCGCCACTGACGACGATTTCTCCCTCCAGCAGGTCAGGGCTCTCCTCCAACAGAAAACTCAACACATCGGTGGCATAGTCGTGTTTCAGGTATTGGCGATTGAGCGTGTGGATGGTGGGGTCATCCACCACGGCGATGCTGACGCGACAGGTGGCGGGACCATGGTCCTGGAGAATCGCGCGGGCGGCACGGACGAGCCGATCACGAGCGACGGGCACGCTGGTCTGCTGATCGGTGATTTCGATTTCGATCATGACGAGGAGACCATCCACGGAACTTGGCCGCCGCGTCGGCCGTCGCTCCGCATGCGGGAAATCGGCCGGTACCGACCCGCGCAGGCACCGGGGTTCCACCACCGCGGAGAACGCCCGGCCGCGGCGTGCGGCTAGGCCGTCAGCTGGTCAGGGTATTTGACGCGCGAATGATACACGGCGGTCAACAACTTTACGAGGCTTTCGCGGATGCGGTTCAATTCCTGGAGCGTGATGCCGCAATCGTCGAACTGTCCGTCCAGCAGTCGTTTCATCACGATACCTTCCACGACGCTTTCGATGCGGGCCGGCGTCGGATCCACCAACGTGCGACTGGCGCTTTCCGCCGCATCGGCCAGCATCAGGACCCCGGCTTCGCGCGTTTGCGGCTTGGGACCAGGATAACGATAACTGCTTTCCTCGACCACTTCCTTGTCCGGATCATTTTCCGATTGCCTGGCCGCCTGCTGGTAGAAGTACTCGACCAGCGTCGTGCCGTGGTGTTGTTCAATGAAGTCGATGATCGGTTGGGGGAGTCGGTTTTGGCGGGCCAGGTCGGCGCCATCTTTTACATGGGCAATGATGACCAGCGTACTCATCGCCGGCAGCAGCGAATCGTGGCGATTGGCGTCGCGCCCCTGGTTCTCCACAAAGTAGCCCGGTTTGAACATCTTGCCGATGTCGTGGAAATAGGCTCCGACCCGCACCAGCAGGCCGTTGGCGCCAATGGATTCCGCGGCGGCCTCCGCCAGCGATGCCACATTGATGGAATGGTTGTAGGTACCCGGCGCTCGCCGCGCCAGCTCCTGCAACAGCGGGTGTGCGGCGTCCCCCAGCTCCAGCAGACTGATGTCGGTCTGCACGTCGAACAGTCGCTCGATAAACGGCAGCAGCCCGGTCATGATGAGTGCCGCCAACACGGCACAGAAGCCGTGCCACATGGCGCCGGCCAGCAGGTGGACGAGGAACGACGAGCCGGCGTCTGTCCCGCCGTCGTTCGCCAGTCAGCCCCGTACTGCCCCACGATCCCAGCGGTTCACCGATCAGCGTCCCGATTCCGATGGTGGTCAGGATGGCGACCAGAGCGGCCCCCAGCCCGACGTAAATCAGCTTGGTGCGGCTGCGCACCCGGTTGAGCAGCAGGATGGCGGCCGAGGCCGTGGCGACCATGAGGACAAATTCAGCGACTCCCATCCCCAACGACAGGCAGAGCGTCAGAGACACAGCCGCCGAGAGCAGCAGCGCCAGCTCGCGCGAGAAGGCGACAGCCACGGTCATGCCAAACAGCATGATCGGGACGACTTCCGCCTGCCACAAATCACCGGTACACAAGCGGCCCACTCCCACCGTCGCGACCACCACCGTCAGCAGGGTCACGAGCCGACGAAGGTCCGCGATGATCACCGGATGATGGCTCAGCACGTAGACGCCGCAGAACAGGAACATCGCGGCGTACATGCCGAAGCTGGCCGCGCTGTATGCCAGCTTGTCGCTAACCGCCATGGTGCCCCGCACTGCCAAATGCTCGCGCCGCAGGACCTCGAGTTTCTCCGTGGTAATCCGTCGGCCACCCTGCACCAGCTTGTCGCCCGGAGCAAACTCGTACTCGGCAGAGACCTTCGGCAGGATGTCCGCGTATTCGCGCTGCGTCGCGACCGTGTCGAGCGTGAGCGTCGTGGGCCACTTGCGATTGGTCAGCCAAGTGTCGACCGTTGCCGCCAGCGACTCGACTTCACCACTGGGCAGCTTGGCCTGCCGGAACTCCTCCGCGAGGCGGACCTTGAGGTCCGCTGTCACTTCCGCGATGCGGACCTTTTTGACATCGACCAATTGCAGGAAGTCCGGCTTTCCCAGCGAATGGACTTTGACGGAAATCTGGCTGCCGTCTTCCAGCGTATGACCGAGTCGTTCCAGCAAGCCCGTTTCCTCAAACTGCTGGAACGTACGCTGCACGGCCCGCGCAAACAGGGTCAGGTCGGAATCCTCTTCGAGCGCTGCGTGGATTGCCGCGAACGCCGCTTCGGGACGTGGATCGACCGGCTTCGGGTCCCCTGCGGCGGGCACAAACTCGGCCCACACCTGCGGATCCACCTTCGCCAACGTCTCCGCCGCCAACACCTGGAACACCCGGCTCTTGAGCGCTGAACGCAATTCCTTGAGTGGCCGGTCATCGTGCGTGTACGTGCAGGTCAATTCGCTGCGGGTCTTCTTGCGGAGTTTCTCCGTACCCTCCGGATCCGGCACGCTGAACGCCGTACGGGCACAGATGTCGCGGTTCGGCAGATTGCCCGCCCGATAGCCGAAGGGAGGCGCCCAGCCACAGGTGATCAACCACATGCCGACGGCCGCCAGCAGACAGATACCGATCCGCAGCAAGACGTCGGCCTGCCGCAAATGCCCCAACACGCGGGCTACGCGTCCCGGCGGCAGGGTCAGGGACGCCACGTGATCCGACCGCGTGATTCGTTGAAGACTGGACATAGCTGCTGGAACGTCCCCCGGCAATCACCGCCGTGTTTTTCGCTCGCGCCGCGGCTGCTTCTCGTCGTACGCCTGCACAATCTCCTGAACCAGTCGATGCCGCACAATGTCCGACTCGTCCAACTCGACAATGCTCACACCCCGAATCTTGCGCAACCGATGCAGGGCGTCGATCAGACCACTACGCGAGCTGAGCGGAAGATCCACCTGCGTGATGTCACCAGACACCACCATCCGCGACCCTTCCCCCATCCGGGTCAAGAACATCTTCATCTGAGCCACGGTCGTATTCTGCGCCTCGTCCAGAATGACGAACGCTTCGTTCAGAGTCCGTCCGCGCATGTACGCCAACGGAACCACTTCGATCACGTCCCGTTCCATGTAGCTCTTGATCAGCTCATAGTCCATCATCTCGTGCAAGGCGTCCAACAGCGGGCGCAGGTACGGATTGATCTTGGCCTGCAGGTCACCCGGCAGAAATCCCAGACTCTCACCCGCTTCGACCGCCGGCCGCACGAGCACGATGCGGCGGATCTGCCGCCGTTTCAGGCACTCCACCGCCATCGCTACCGCCAGGTACGTCTTGCCGGTTCCGGCCGGGCCCACGGCCAGGACCAGTTCGTGATTGCGAATCGCCGACACGTAACGACTCTGGCCGGCCGTTCGCGGGCGGATCTGTTTCGCTGCGTCCGGCACGTCGATCGCCGGCTGCACGGGAACCACCCCGTTGCCGCCCGTGACCTGCGCCAGGACCCGTCGCACGTCGTCCGTGCCGACCGGACCGCGCCGCTCCACCAGCTGCTTGAGCTCCTCCAATACCTTGGTGGCTTTCGCGACGGCCGGCTCGTCGCCGACCACATGGATGTGCCCGTCGCGATGAGTAATCGAGACGCCCAAGCCGTCTCGAATGGCTCGTAAGTGCTGATCGCGAACTCCAAACAGGGACAGCGCCAACTGCGGTTCGTCAATCGACAAAGTTGCTTCACTCATTCAAGCGCTGGCGGCCCTTCGGCCTGCCACCACATTTCCCAATACTCGTGCGACCCCACAACTATAGCGAATGACCAACTCCCGCGGCCAGAGACGACCCACGGGCGATCCCCAAATCCGCCGCACCCGCAGGTACTGCCCTCAAAATCACTTTCCCAGGACGACCTCCCCCCCAATCATGGGGACGACGACGGACCAATCAGTCCGGTCACCCAGCAAACATAAGCTGGCCCCGCCGCAAACAGGATGGAGTCCAGGATGTCGAGGACGCCGCCGAGTCCCGGCAACCAGCTACTGGAGTCCTTTCGCCCCGCATCCCGTTTCAGCAGCGATTCCGCCAGATCTCCGAGCATGCCAGCCCCGGCCAGCACCAAGCCGTAGCACAACCACCCTGGCAGCGCACCGCGGGCACATCGGGGCCGACCAAGCGGGGCACGATCCACCCGTAGCACAGGCAGGCGCCCAGACATGCCGCGACCACTCCCCCCACCGCTCCTTCGATCGTCTTCTTGGGGCTCAGCACCGGGGCCATTTTATGTCGCCCCCACGCGCGTCCCGCAAAATAGGCACCGGTGTCCGACAGCTTGACAATGACCATGAGTGACACGATCGCCGCCATGCCCCAGCGCGGACTGCCCAGAAGCCGGAGACTGACGAGAAAACTCATCAAGAGTCCGGCGTAGCTGATCGCCAATACGGACAGGGCGATGCTCCCCGTGGAGCGACCGGGCTGCGTATAACGCATCATCTCGCCGAGAAACGTCAGCGCCACGCCGGCCGCCATCCCGAGCAGCGGCCATCCCAGTTGTCCCACGGGAGACACCGGCGGGTACGACTGCCTCGTCCACCCCCACAGCATCGGCATGGCCGTGAGGGCGACGGTCATGATCGTTCCGGCGTAGACGGGCCAGGCGAGCGGACGGTCCGGCCGATCGCGCCACAGGTCCAGGAGTTCGTGCACCATCAGCATCGCGGCCACGACGGCCAGCGGCAGCAGGCAGATGCCGGGCAACGTCGGGAAGCACGTGGCGTCGAGGTACAGCAGTCCGACCAGAGCGGAGATGATGACGGTGGCGGAAAAGAGGCGCAGCTTGAGCAAGAACGGTACTCCTCGATACGATTCGCACAGGTCACGACGAACGAATGCCGCCAAATCGGCGATCACGTTGCCCGTAAGCTCGAATGGCGTCGTGCAGATCGCCGGTCTGGAACTCAGGCCAATACCGGGAAGTCACCCACAGTTCGGCATAGCTGATCTGCCACAGCAGGAAATTGCTGACGCGCATCTCGCCGGCGGTGCGGATCAACAGGTCGGGATCGGGGCGGCCCGCCGTGTACAGATGCGCGGCGATCGTCTCTTCGTTGATGGCCGCCGGCGATCAACTGACCGGCTTGCACCTGCGCCGCGATCGCGCGGACGGCATCCACCATTTCGGCCCGACCACCATAGTTGATGGCCAGACAGAGTCGCATCCCGGGATTGGCCGCACTCAACTCGATGGTACGGTCCATCTCGCTCAATACGCGGTCCGGAATGCCGGTGCGGCGGCCGATAATCTCCACCACGACGTTCTGCTCCATGATCGTGCTGCGCTCTTCGATCATGTATTGCTCGAGCAGATGCATGAGGAAATCCAGTTCCTCGGGCGGGCGCTTCCAGTTCTCGCTGGACAGGCAGTACAGCGTCAACTGCTCGACGCCCAGGCGTGCGCATTCTTCCACGGTTTGCCGCACGCTGGCCACACCCCGGCGATGCCCTTCGATCCGCGGCAAGTTGCGGCACTGAGCCCACCGCCCATTGCCATCCATGATGATGGCGATGTGGCGGGGACGCTGCCCGCGGGGTACGTCCCGCAGCGGGTCGTCGGTGGCCGAAGATGCGTGGGAAGGATCGGTAACCATCGTAGGGGATAACCGCCGATCAGAAGCGAGTGATCCGAATGTGCTGTTCCTCAGGTCATTTTCCTGCATGCTATCCGCCGGCAGGCGTATGCCACGCGGGCCGGTTCCGCGGACTTCCCGACGGTCCGTCCCTGGACACCAGCCCGCTCAGCGCCCCGCCGCCCGCAGCGCGAGAATGGTCTGCGCGATCCGGCCCCACGGAGATGATCTCGGTCGGCACTCCGACGAGCTGGCTGAATGCGCTCGACGTACCGGTGCGCCCCTCGGGAAGATCTTCCAGAGTGGTGGCATGCGAGACATCCTGCTGCCAGCCCGGCAAGGTCTCGTACACCGGCTTGACGCGGCGCAGATCTTCCACCTGGCTCGGCACATAGTGGATCGGTTTCCCGTCCAGCTCGTAGGCCACGCAGACCTTGATTTCTGGCAGCTGACTCACGACATCCATCATCATGAGTGACATCGCATCGACACCGCCCAACCGAGCGGCGTATCGCACGGCCACCGCATCAAACCACCCGCACCGGCGCGGACGTCCCGTGGTGGTGCCGTATTCATGTCCGAGTTCGCGAATGCGATTGCCGACCTCGTTGTCCTGTTCCGTGGGAAACGGTCCCCCGCCGACGCGCGTGGTGTAGGCCTTGGCCACCCCATACACTTTGTTGATCCAGCGGCCCGGCACGCCGGCTCCCGCCGTCACTCCCACTCCCGAACTGTTACTGCTCGTGACAAACGGAAACGTGCCGTGGTCGATATCCAACATCGACCCCTGGGCACCTTCGTACAGCACGCATCGATCCGCCTCCACGGCATCCAGCAGATAGGTCGTCGTATCGCCGATCATCGGCGCCAGACGCTCCGCATATCCGCGATACTCGCGATAGATCGCGTCCACATCCAGTTCGTCGTCGTCGATCGCGTCCCGATATCCGGCCAGCGCACGGCACTTGATCTCGACCACCTGCTCGATCCGCTCGCGAAAACCGCGACCCACCATGTCGCCCAGGCGAATGGCCGACATCCGTCCGTACTTGTCGCGGTAGCACGGGCCGATGCCGCGCAACGTCGTCCCGATACTCTCACCCACGATCTTGTCGGCATTGAGCGCCCGGTCTTCGGCCACGTGCCAGGGAAAGACCACATGCGCCCGTTCGCTGATCTTCAGGCGATCGAGCACGGGAATTCCCCGGGCGGCCAACCCGTCGATTTCCCGGAGCACCACGGCCGGATTGAAAACCACGCCGGGAGTGATCAGATTCATGACGCCGTGCGTCAGGATGCCGCTGGGGATCTGATGCAGCTTGTAGGTCTCGTTTCCAATCACGACGGTGTGGCCGGCGTTCGCACCTCCCTGGTATCGCACCACGATGTCGACGTGGAGGTTCTCGGTGAGCACATCCACGAGCTTGCCCTTGGCCTCGTCGCCCCACTGCAAACCAATCACGCTCGTCCCTGGCACCTTCATCGCCTCCGCAAGAGTCCGCGTTGCATCGACACACCCTGGGCGGCTGCGCCCAAGCCGGTCAGTCTATTCGCGCGGGCTGGGACAGGTCAACTACGGGCCATCGGCTCGGGCACGGCACCTCGTGGCCGTCCCCACGCGGGCGATCGCCTCGGCCGTCCGGAAATCGCTCCTAGAACTGGGCGAACTGCCGGCAGTATTCGTACAACGCCATGGCGGTGGCCGTGGCCACGTTGTAGCTGTAAGGCAGTCCAAACACTGGAATTTCGACCACTTCGTCGAGCAGTTCCAGCGTGGCCGGATCGAGTCCCTGACGCTCGTGTCCGACCACCAGCACCGTGCGGGGCCGGAACTGGTAATGGAACAGGCATTTCGAGTTCGTGGTCTGCTCCAGCCCCACCACATGAAAACCCTCCGCACGCAGTCGCTTGAGAATGGGGGGCAGGGTGCGATGGCTCTCGATCGCCACACAGTCCGCGCCGTCGCGGGTAATCTTGCGATCCAGTTTCGGCCGACCACAGGCCACCATGCGCCGCACCCCACAGCAACTCGCGACCCGCACGATCCGTGACAAGTTCACGTTGCTGCGCAACGGGGGGCAGGCCAGCATCAGCTCGCAGTCGGCCGGCAACGCGTAGGGAGGCTTGTGCCGCTCGTGGACAAATTCACCCATCCCCGCGGTTTCCTCTCGCTCGTTCGACGGTTCCCCGGCACCGCACAGGAGCGCTCCCGCCCAGGGCCTTCGCATCACCCACGACGGCTCACCCCCCGGACTGGAACGTCAACACGCTATCGCCGAACCGCACCTGCGGCACTTCGCCCGGCACCGCGGAAAACACCATCCGCATCAATTCGCTGAACCGGTCGGGCAGGATGCGATAGAAGTTGTGCTTGCCGTCCCGCCGGCAATCGATCAGCCCGTCGACCCGCAGCAGGGCCAAGTGATGGCTGACCGCCGGCTGACTCAGCTGCAACAAGTCGCAGAGTGCCCGCACGTTCAATTCCCCCCTTTCCAGGAGGAAAATCAGAATCTTCAAACGGGTCTCGTCCGCCAACAGCTTGAACCACCGCACCAGTTCTTTGGTGATTCGCTCGGACAAGGCCGCGTCCGACGCGGACGTGGAAGAAAAATCGTCTGGCACTGGAAAACCGTCAGAATTCAGGTTGGAAGAACTAGTTCGGGAAAGAATTGTGGCCATTGATCCGCCTTGATCCGGCCTCAGACCGGCCTGTTATACGCCCCTGGGCTTCTCCGCAAACGCCCCACGCGACCTCGCGAAACGCAGCAGCGCACCACACGACACCATGGCGATGCAGGGAAACTCGGATTTCGAGACGACTGGAACCAGCGACAAAACAGATGTGTTCAAGGGAAACGGGCAGGCCAGAGAGCACCAGTTCCGCAGGGCAATCCACCGTGGCCGCCGGGTTCCACTTCGCGTGGACTCAGCCGCCGTGGCGGCCAGCGAACCGGACGCTCCGCCCACATGTGCCAGTTTCACCTGGCGACATTCTAAACCCACACCTCACATTTTGAAAACACTTGGCGCGGGGAATTTGGGAGAAATTCCCCGGACGAGGTTTGCGCGCTGGCGCGGTCTGCGGCCTGCGGCTCGGCCCGCCCGCCACGAGACGGACAACCCTCCCCCCAACTGCCCTAGACAGTCCTTGTCGGCGCCGCGGAGACGGCCCCCCCCCCCGTAAGTGCGCAGAAAAAAGGGCGTGGCGGCCGAGCCCGGAGGCCCTGCGACCACGCCTGTGTCGGTTTCGCGCCACCAGGGCGGAGACCCGCCGCTTATCCGGCCAGGACCGCCGCCAAATCTTGCTGAGCCTGCTTGCCCGTCAATCGCAAGTCGAACTTCTCCTGCAAGATCCGGAACACGTTGGGAGTCATGAAGCCCGGCGGGTTGGGTCCGATCGAGATCCCTTGAATGCCCAGCGACAGGAGCGTCAGCAAGACCGCCACCGCCTTCTGCTCAAACCACGACACAACCAGCGTGAGTGGCAGGTCGTTGACCGTGCAATCGAAAGCCTGCGCCAGCGCGGCGGCCACCATGATGGCCGAATACGCGTTGTTGCACTGCCCCATGTCCAACAGGCGAGGTAGCCCCAGAAGTTCGCCATATTCATGGTCTCGAATGCGGAACTTGCCGCAACCGAGCGTCAGAATGAACGAGTCCGCGGGAGTGGCCTGCGCGTAGTCGCTGAAGTAGTTGCGCCCGGCTCTGCGCCGTCGCAGCCGCCAATGACGAAGAATCGGCTGATCTTGCCCTGCTTCACGGCATCCACGATCGTGCCGGCCAGACTCAACACCACGCTGTGGTGGAAACCGGTGGTGGTTTCGCGAATGGGTGTGGCGGGCAGCGGCGGACACTGCTTGGCCATGGCAATGACTGCCGAGAAGTTGTCATCGACGATGCGTTTCCCGCCGGGAACTGCCGTGCACCGCGTGGTGAACAAGCGGTCGGCATACGACTCGCGCGGAATCAACACGCAATTCGTCGTCGCCACGGTCGGTCCCGAGAACCTCTCGAACTCGGTCTTCTGCTTCTGCCAGGCTCCGCCGAAATGCCCAGCCAGGTTCGGATGTTCACGCAGCACCGGATACATGTGAGCCGGCAGCATTTCGCCGTGCGTATACACCTTGACGTCGGTCCCCTCACACTGCTGGAGCAGCATGTGCAGGTCCAGCAGGTCGTGGCCGGTCATCAGGATGCCGGGCCCGGCCTGCAGTCCCTTCTTTGACCGTCCCAGGGCTCGGGTTACCGAATTTCTCGATGTGCCCTTCATCGAGCAACTGCATGACGCGCAGATTCTGGCGACCGCATTCGAGCACCATTTCCAACAGCGACTCGACGTCGAAATTCACATTCGTCATCGTGGCAAACAGCGCTTCTTCGATGAAAGCGCTGACCTTTTCATCCGACTTGCCCAGCCGCCGAGCGTGATTGGCGTAGGCCGCCATGCCCTTCAAACCGTACAGCAACATCTCCTGCAGCGACTGCACGTCGTCGTTCTTCCCGCATACGCCGGGACTCATGACACATCCGCTGCCGTGCGCCGTCTGTTCACACTGATTGCAGAACATAAGATCGTTCCTTTCGTCAATGGACCGAAAAGTTCGTGTACTTGGACGGTGGTCGCTTCGCACCCTACAATAGGGCACAAGTCCCGATCTGGCCTTGATGTAAGTCAAATCTGCAGAACCCTTGAGGCACACAATGGGCCGAGCCGCCGAGGAAATCATTCGAAACTGCCAGCTCTTCGCCGAGGTCGACCCATCGCGGTGCCGAAAGCTGGCCGAAATCTCCCGCGTGCACGAGTATGCCAAACAGCAAATGGTCTTTGACCAGGGGCAAGATTGTCCGGGGGTGTTCATCGTGGACTCCGGCACGGTGCGCGTCTTCAAGACCGCTCCGTCCGGCAAGGAGCATGTCCTGCACATGGTGGCGACCGGGCCAGACGTTTGCCGAAGTAGCCGCGATCGGTAACTTCGCCTGTCCAGCGCATGCCGAGGCCGTCGAGCCGACCCGCTGCGTGCTGATCCCGGTCGATCGCTTTCGCGAGCAAATGGTCAGCGATCATCAGCTGTGCCTGGAGATGATGACCGGCATGTCGTTCTGGGTCCGCCGCCTGATCTCCTTGATGGAAGATCTCGTGCTACGCGATGCGTTGGGACGCACCGCCCGCTTCCTGCTGGAATCCGAGACGGACGCCGACGGCATGGTGCGACTGCCCAGCCTCAAGCGGCACGTCGCCAGTCATCTGAACCTGACGAGTGAAACGCTGTCCCGCACGTTGAGCCGGCTGATCGAAGCCGGCCTGGTGGTCGAACACGACAAGAACCGCGTCGAGTTGTGCGATCCACGGCAGCTGCGGGCGGTCAGCGAAGGGAAGTACCCGGAGATTTGACGTTCGCGTCCCGCGCAGCGGGACGGTAGTGATCGTGGAATTCCGTCACCAGGTGGGGAAGACGCCGCCAGGGCAAATACAGAGTGCGACCACTGCCGGGCCGTGCAGCCACCTCCGAAGCCCGAATCAGGACACCCGCGCGGTGGCTTGCACCCGCTCGATCTGCCGCCAGCCAATATGCCGGCGCACGCCGAAGGCACTCAGCGTGATACCCGCCGGTCCCAGGTCACAGGCGATGGGAATCCACAACTTCCACAGAGACAGCATGAACGCCAGCGTCGTCAACAGCCCCATCGACCAGCTGGCCGACATGATCCCGGACACGACGCCGAGGGCCGCACAACCCGCGGCGGCGGCCAGGGCACACAACGGGTCATCGCGCACGGGCCAATTCACGACACGCAGAGCCCGGGCTGGCAGAGTCGTGCTCGCACTCGTATTCTCCAGCGAATCCAGACTCATCGCGACTTACCCGGAAAAGACCCGCGAAACCGCCCTCGGCACAAGCCCTGGACCGCAGACCGATGGAACCACCGCCGCGTCCGCCGGGAACGCTCGCACGCCACCTCGGAACGGAAGGCCCCTCGACCGGCCTTGTTATTATAGACCGACTCCCACGTCACCGCACGGCTTGAGATCCCGATGATGACCGCAAAGCGATTGATCGTGTTGGGCACGCACAACCGTAAGAAGGGCCTGGAACTGGCCGGACTGTTCGCACCGTTCGGGTTCGACATCCAGACCTTGGCCGATTTCGCCGCTCCGTTAACGGTCGTCGAAGACGGCCAGACCTTCGCCGAAAATGCGCGTTTGAAAGCCTGTCAGCAGGCGGCGCACTTGCGGGCCTGGGTCCTGGGCGAAGACAGCGGGCTGGCCGTCGATGCGTTGGGCGGTCGCCCGGGAGTCTTCTCCGCGCGATTCTCCGGGCCGCAGGCCAGCGACGCCTCGAACAACGCCCTGTTGCTGGAAGAGATGCGGCACGTGCCGACCGAACAGCGCGGGGCGCACTACGTGTGCCACGCCACCTTGGCCGATCCACAGGGGCACGTGCGGGCCGATACCGAAGCGACTTGCCACGGGCGGATCGCCGGTGCGCCGCGCGGGACGGCCGGCTTCGGTTACGATCCGCTGTTTGAAATCGTCGAGTACCACCGCACGTTCGGGGAACTCGGGGACTCCGTGAAATCGCTGCTGAGCCATCGCGGGCGGGCCGTGCGATCCCTTCTGTCGGAAATCGTGCGGCTCGTTCGCACCGGCGGCTGGGCCGACGAGTCCGGCGTGCAGCAGACTTGAACCGCGCGGCACCCGCAGCGGCGCAGGGCGTCTAGTGCCACAGACGGGGCCAGGACGCGTTACCGCAAGGTCCGGTTGCCAGCCGCATAGGTCGACGCCAGCGACCGGCGCGGGACTTTCACCGGCATCGGTTGAACGTCGAAACGAATGCCATCGAGCGTCCGAGGCTTCAGAGCTTCCCCCTGCTGCGGCAAGTCGCTCCGTTCGGCACCGTAGGTCTGCATGATCTTGTAGACTTCCGGACGGAGATCAATGCGGCCGTCCGGCAGGGGAGTTCCCACGGATTCGAAACTGCCGACCGTCACAATGCTCTCGAAGCGATCGTGGAATTCGTAGGCTTCCACCCCACGCTTGCGCAGGGCTTCGGTCAGGCGATGGGCGTGGTCGGCGGCCTCCTCCAACTTGTTCACTTCGCCGCGCGACGGAAGACCGGGGATCAAACGCGAACTTCGCTCGCTCTCCTCCCGCCCCTCACCTTGAAAATACGATTCGCCCTGAAACGACGCGACACGAACCGTGTATTGGCCGGGGTTGTCCAACAGACTGTGTTTGACCTCCCGGTTCATGTCCAACACGAATGGATCGATGCCGGTATCGACGAAGTACTCTTTGGGCAGCAGCGGATTGCGGGCGACGAAGGCTCGCCGCATGGGCCCCAACTGACGCATTTCCGGGTCCGCGTGCACCAGCCGCTGCAGCTCACGCAGGCCGACGAACCGCTGCGTCGTCTGTTGCGTGTCCTTGCCATCGGACATTTCCAGGCAGTCGGGCTTGGCCGTCTTCACTTTGTCCAGATCTTCCTGAGCACCCGGAGCGTCAATCGAGGTGAAGTTCCCCACCACCACCGCAATCTCGTCGAACTTCGTGGCCGACTGATACCGCATGCGCTTGGGACCTCCGTAACGATTCACGCCGCGACCGTAAACCGGCTGCGTGTAGTCGAACGTCCGCTTGTGCATGAACGCTTCCAGCTTGTATTGGCTCCGCAGCTCCAGCACCAGTGCATGCGCTTGCTCTTCTGCTCCCGGCCCCGCAAACGACGTGGCCATGATCATCCAGGGACCCTGGTCCTCCGTCAGCCAGTACTGCTTGTTCGGATCGGCATCGACCGACCGAAACGGCACCAGCTTCTTCCAAGGGGGCGTCGCGGTCGCGACACTCGCCAAGGCAAGGGTCCCGAGAACGCCACCCCACACGATCCCATTCCTGCGTGTCCATCGCGTATTCATGACTTCCTCCTTGAACAACCGACGACGCCCGTCGGACGCCGACGCATGGCGGCCTGCCTCCTGAGTCCGGCCGCGACAATCAGGCGGGAGAGTAGCAAAACCGCCGCGAGAGAACCAGACCGATCTTGACACGGCTGCCCCCCCTCCACGGAGGAGAACGGGCCGACCGGAGGATGGACCAGAAAGCCGCGGGAAGGTTGCGACCGGCACCGTCGGGCGGAGGCCCAGCGAGCTCGGAAGACCGATCCGGCGCACAGGCTGCCGGGGGATTACGCCAGCAGTCGCTGATCGTCCGCGGCATGGGCACACAGGAGACCAATTGGCCGCCACGCGGCGAAACTCGCCGGCAGTTCGACGGGGGCGTAGCGGCAGGAGGTGCCGGCGCAGCGATCGGCGGGTTCATCGGTCGGCGGTCTCGACCAGCACGCGCAACGGCCGGCCGACCAGTCGCTGGAAATAATCCCGCCGCAGCTGTGCGTTCGATGCTCGGACAGACGTTGGCTGCGTTCCGCCTTCTCGCTTTGTCGACACCTGGTCCGGCATCTCAGCGGCCGGCGTGCCGCGTCGCGGGCTGAACGGGAACACGTGGATCTTCGAGAAGCCGACGTCGCGCACCACCTGGCACGTGGCCGCGAAATCTGCTTCCCGTTTCGCCGGGAAAACCGACGATGACGTCGGTCGTCAGCGCGGGACAGGGGAGCCGATCCTGGACGCAGCGGCACCGATCCACGAACATCCGCGGGCGCCCAGCGGCGTCGCATGCCGCGCAGGATCCGATCCGAACCGCTTTGCAGACAGATGTGAAAGTGCGGACAGACTCTTGTCCGGGAATTCCGCCACCGTCTCCACCAGTTCGCGAGTGACTTCCGTGGCTTCCAGGCTGGAGAGCCGCAGGCGGAAATCGCCGTCGACGGCCGCAATTGACGCACCAGGTGCGACAATCGCAGCCAGCTGGACTTTCGGCTTGCCACGATTCTGTTCCACGCCGTAGTGCCCCAGGTGCACGCCGGTGAGCACGAATTCGCGATAGCCGTTGTCGAGCAGTCGCCGAACTTCGTCCAGAATCTCGGGCACACCGGCGGCTCATCACGTGCGGCCGCACCTGGGGAATGATGCAGTAGCTGCAGCGCAGCAGACAGCCATCCTGCACTTTGAGATAGGCGCGATGCCGCTGGCCGAACTGCGAGATGCCCGTCGGGATATCGACGACCCCGAACCGTCCCAACAGGTCCGGCAACTCGCGTTTGTCCGTCACGACTTCGACCACGCCGGGCAGCGCCGCGAGTTCGCCCGGCGCTCGCGTCGCGTAACAACCCATGACCACGATGCGGCGCGTGAGGATTCTCGCGGGCCAGGCGGCGAATCGCCTGTCGACTCTTGGCATCGCCTTCCTGGGTCACCGTGCACGTGTTGACGATGCACAGATCGGCCGGTTCGTGGTCGCCGGCGTCCTGGTAGCCAATCCCCAGCAGACCCTGACGCACGTACTCCGTCTCGTACTGATTGACCTTGCAGCCGAGCGTGCAGGTCTTGAGTCGTGGAGCCGTCATCGCCCAGACTTATTCCGGTTCCGGCTCGATCGTCGCCGTCATCGAACCGGCGCAGCGGGCGATGAGATCGTCCCGGCCGAACGCGTGAATCTGATCGCGCTTCAATTCCGCATGTTCCAGCGTCGTGGTCAAACAGATGGCGCGCCCGCGCGCATCGACTTCCTTCGCGATCTGGAACCCTTTTCCACAGGATGCCCGAACACCGTGCGCATCATGTCGATCGACGTAATCGTACGAATGATCATTGTCGTCCCACAGAATCACCTGGTACCGCGGTTGACGCTTGGGCTTGGACTCTGCGCCTTGCGTTGCCGCACGGTGTCCACCGATTCCTCGTCCACGACTGCAATACGATCTCGATCAGTCAAGGCTGATGCTCTCCGTTACTCGTTGTCCGAGTACGCTCAGGAATCGCTCCATGGAATCCGTGCCCTCCGTACCTGCGTCGCGTGGACCGGACAATCGCTGCGGCCGCGACACGGCGTCCCACCGGCCTCGCGATGTTCCCAATGGCAATGCCGCGGAATCGGATTACCCCGAATAGTCCGATTGGTGACAGGTTATTATATTGTAGCGAAATGACGGTCGGGAAGCCTTTTTTTTCTTCGTTCTCGACAGCACAGAATACGGTGGCGCGATGACAGGAACTGGACCGGTACCTCGTCGAACAGCAGGCGACGGTTTCGAGGACGAACTGTGCGAACTGCTGCGGATTCCGAGCATCAGCACGGGCAAACACCACCAGGCGGAGATCCGCCAGGCCGCCGAGTGGGTGCGCGGACCAGCTGAGCCAGATGGGGTCTGCAGCCGAGCTGATCGAAACGTGCGGCAACCCCGTCGTCTACGCCGAGTCGCCGCCGGTTCCCGGGGCGCCGACGGTGCTGGTCTACGGGCACTACGACGTCCAGCCGCCCGACCCGCTGGATGAATGGATCTCCCCCCCGTTCGAACCGATCGAGCGCGACGGCAATCTCTACGCGCGCGGGGCGACCGACGACAAGGGCCAGATGCTCACGCATGTCAAGAGCGTGGAGGCGTGGATGGCAGACGGTCGGCCGGTTGCCCGTGCAGCTGAAGTTCCTGATCGAAGGTGAGGAAGAGGTCGGCAGCGAAGGCGTGGAAGAGTTTATCGCTCAGGAAGCTGCGCGGCTGGCCTGCGACGTGGTGGTCATCAGCGATTCGTCGCAGTTCGGCCCCGGCCAGCCGGCCATCACCTACGGACTCAAGGGGATCGCCTATTTCGAACTGCGGCTGACCGGGCCCGGCAGGATCTGCATTCGGGCACGTTTGGCGGTGCGGTCACCAATCCGGTCAACTGCGGCGACCCGCCTGATGGCCAGCCTGGTGGACGAGGCGGGGCGAATTCAGGTGCCCGGTTTCTACGACGATGTGGTGCCGCTGACGAAGCGGGAGCGCCAGCAGTTCGCCGCGCTGCCGTTTGACGAAGCGGCCTTCATGCAGAAGATCGGCGTGACGCGGAGTGACCGGCGAGCGCGGCTACACGACGCTCGAGCGGCGTTGGGCGCGTCCGACCTGCGACATCAACGGCATCTGGGGCGGCTACCAGGGCGGCGGGGCCAAGACGGTGCTGCCCGCCGAAGGCCGGCGTGAAGTTCAGCTTTCGCCTGGTGCCCGATCAGGATCCGGCCAAGATCGAACAGGCGCTGCGGCAGCACCTCGAAGTCGCTCTGTCCGCCCGGCATTCACCTGGAGCTGATCGACATGCACGCGGCCCAGGGCGTGGTCGTGCCGCTGGACAGCCCGTACATGGAGGCGGCCGCGCAGGCCATCGAGCAGGGATTCGGCCGACCGCCCGTGTTCATCGCGAGAGGGGGCTCGATCCCGATCGTCAACCTGTTCCGCGAAGAACTCGGCGTCGATACGCTGCTGCTGGGCTGGGGACTGGACGACGACAACGCGCACGGCCCCAACGAGAAATTCAGCCTGGCCGATTTCCATCGCGGCATCAGGGCCAGCGCGCATCTGTGGAGCGAGCTGGGCAAGAATCGCCGTGGCCGTGCGCTGAGCCGCCCGGCGTCAATGACGCGGCATGACCGTCGTCGGCTCAACGAACGCCACGACCGTTTCCACCAGCCTGCAACTCACCGGACACCAACCATGCTGGATCGCAAATTCATCGTTGAGAACGTCGAGCTGGTCAAGCAGAACTGCGTCCACCGCGGCGTCGCCGCCGACGTCGATCGGCTGGTCGAACTGGAACTGCTGCGGCGGGACAAGCAGCGCGAGGTGGAGGACCTCAATCGCCGCGCCAACGAAGTGGCCAAGTCGATCGGCAAGGCCGCCGATCGCGGCGACGCGCGAGGCGCGCAAGGAAGAAGGCCGCCAGCTGCGCGAACAGAAGGACCGCGTGCAGGGCGAAGTCGATGCGCTGGACCAGGAGATCGAACGCCTGCAGGCCGGCATCCCCAACATGTCGCATCCCGACGGCGCCGGTCGGTGCGGACGATCAGGCGAACCTGGAAATCCGCCGCGGCCGGCACGCCCCGCGGACGTTCGACTTCCCGTTCTGATCATGTCGAACTGGCGGAGAAACTCGACCTGATCGACTTCGAGGGCGGAGCGAAGATCGCCGGACACGGGTTCTACTTCCTCCGCAACGAAGCCGTGCTGCTGGAACTGGCCCTGCAGCAATTCGCCACCCGCCTGCTGATGGCCGAAGGTTTCACGCCCGTCATCACGCCCGATCTGGCCTACACCGAGATCCTGCAAGGCACCGGCTACATTCCCCGCGGGCCGGAAACGCAGATCTACAGCATCGAGAACACGAACCTGAACCTGGTGGCCACCGCCGAAATCACGCTCGGGCGGGCTGCTCGCCGGCGAGATCGCTCGACGCCGAACAACTGCCCATCAAGCTGTGCGGCATCAGCCACTGTTTCCGCACCGAAGCCGGCGCCGCCGGCCGGGCCTCGCGCGGACTCTATCGCGTGCACCAGTTCACCAAGGTCGAGATGTTCGCGTTCACGCTGCCCGATCAGAGCGACGCCATGCTCGAGCACTTCTGCGATCTCGAGTGCCGGCTGTTCGACGAACTGGGGATCCCCTATCGCGTGGTCGACACGGCCACCGGCGACCTGGGCGGCCCGGCCTACCGCAAGTTCGACCTGGAAGCCTGGATGCCCGGCCGCGGGGAAGCCGGCGAGTGGGGCGAAGTCACCAGCACCTCCAACTGCACCGACTACCAGGCCCGGCGCCTGAACGTCCGCTACAAACTGCGCGGACAGAAGGGAACGCACCTGGTCCACACGCTCAACGGCACCGCCATCGCCATCAGCCGGGCGTTGTTGGCGATCCTCGAGAACTACCAGCAGGCCGACGGGTCGGTCGTCGATCCCCGAGGTGCTGCGCCCCTGGGTCGGCTGCGACGCCATCGCGCCCAAGCGATGACCGACTGCCGCACGGCACGGACCAGCGGGGAACGTCGAGAACTCAGCCCGGACGCCACTCAGAGACGCGCGATCACCTTGGCCGCCTCGGCACACAGCTGACGCGACTCGGCGGCCGTGGCGGTCTCGGCCACGATGCGGACGATCGGCTCCGTATTGCTGGCGCGAATCAGCAGCCACTTGCCGGGCCAGTCGAGTCGCAGGCCGTCCATGCGATCGCTGCGCGCATCCGCGAAAGTGTTTTTCCAGTGCGCTGGAGCGCTGTGGGGATCGCATTCCGCGGCCACTTCCTGTTTGGTCTTGCAGATCTCGTAGCGCGGCAGTTCGTCGGCCAGTTGGCTGACGCGCAGGTCCGCGACTCGCCATGGCGTACAGGATCCAGCCATGCCGACGAAGCTGTCGCGAATGTAGCCGACCTGCGGGATCGATCGGCCCGCCGTTGCCTTCGCCGCCGAAGACCGCCTGCTGCTCGCTGCATCACGCGCACGACGTTGGCTTCGCCGACCGGCGAGCGGAAGAACGGCACGCCGTACTTCGCGGCCAGATCCTCGGCCATGCGGCTGGTCGAGCAGTTCGTGACCACCGGTCCCGATCGATGCCGCAGGACCTGCTCCAGGCAGAGGGCCAGCGTGTATTCCTCGCCGATGTACCGTCCCTGCTCGTCGATCACGGCCAGGCGATCCGCGTCCGGATCCTGGCAGAAACCGATATCGGCCTGGGCCGCCACGATTTCCCGGCAGATGCCGGCCAGATTCTCGGCCGTGGGTTCGGGCGGATGCGCAAACAGACCATCCGGCTGCCCGCCGAGCACGGTGACGCGGCAGCCCAGTTCCTTGAGCAGGCGCTGCCCCAGGACGCTGCCGGACCCGTGATTCGAATCCAGCAGCACGCGGAAGCCGCGGCGGCGAATCGGGCGCGGGATCGACGATGGCCAGCAGGAGCTTCGAGGTGGCGATGCGTCGTGTCGTCGATCGCCTGTGCCTGCCCGATGCGCTGATAGATCGACCCAGTCGATATGCCCGGCCTGGAACCGGCGCACGACCTGCTCGCCCTCCTCGGCCGACAGCACCTGGCCGGCGGCCGAGAACAACTTGATGCCGTTGTACTGCGGCGGATTGTGGCTGGCCGTGACCTGGATCGCGCCGGCGGCGCGCGTATTCGCGCACCAGCACGCCGACGGTCGGCGTGGCCGCCACGTCGGCATCGAGCACCGTGCGGCCGGCCGCCAACAAGGCGCCGCGAATCGCATCGACCAGCATCCGCCCGTGCTGCGACCGTCGCGAGCCAGGACCAGCGGGCCTGCCGGCTGGCCCGCCGCGTAGGCACAGGCGAACCGGGCAGCCACGTCCGGCGTCAGGTTCTCGCCAACGACGCCCCGCAATCCCGACACGCTGATGATCAATTCGCTCATGACCTCACCTGCCCTGGCACCCCTGACACTGCTGCCGACGACGTTGCAGACCGTGCGTAAATATAGCTCGTCGGCGACGATCGGGAACCCGACTCGGACCAGCAATCGACGGCCAGCTCACGCCGCGGCTCGCCATGGACCGGTTGAAGGATCAGGCCACGTCGAGCCCTACAATCCACACCAGGCATCGAGTGCGCCGCCGCGAGGCATGCCGGGACGAAGATGGAGAACCTGACGGATGAAGCGCGACGAGGCTTTGGCCCAGCTGGACGCGGCCGCGGCGGACCGACCAGGCTGTCGCAGCCGGTGCTGTGCGGCAACATCCGGAAGTGGTTGACGGAGCCGCGCTATGCGCGCTACGCCCCGGCGGTGATCGAGCACATCGCCGACGAGCAGTGGCAGCAGCTGGACGACGTCTTCTGGACCATCATCCCGTTCGGCACCGGCGGTCGGCGCGGCCGCATGTACCCGATCGGCACCAACGCGATCAACGATCGCACGATCGGCGAAAGCGCCCAGGGGCTGGCCGACTACGTGCGCACGCCAGGCACCGGCGGCGACGCCGCTGTCCTGCGCCATCGCCTACGACACGCGCCATCGCTCGCGGCATTTCGCCGAGTTGTGTGCGGGCATCATGGTGGCCGCCGGCTTTCGAGTCTACTTGCTGGACGACTATCGCAGCACGCCCGAACTGTCGTTTCTGGTGCGCCACAAGCAGTGTCACTGCGGCATCATGGTCACGGCCAGCCACAATCCGCCGAGCGACAACGCCGTGAAGGTCTACTGGTCCACCGGCGGACAGGTGCTGCCGCCGCACGACCAGGCCATCATCGACTGCGTCGAGCACGTGGAGGAGATCGCGCAGGCCGACTTCCAGACGGCCGTCGCCCGAGGGCCAGATCGAGCTCTGTACCGAGGAAGTGGACGAGGCATTCCTGGCGACGCTCGTCGCGGCACAGCTTTGGCGGGCCGCGCGACCTGCACATCCTCTACTCGCCGCTGCACGGCGTCGGCGCGTCGGCCGTCTGCCCGCTGCTCGGCGCGGCCGGGTTCCAGCACGTGGACGGTGTATCCGCCGCACGCCGACCCCGATGGCGATTTCCCGAACGTGCCGGGACACGTCTCCAATCCGGAGAACCCGCGCGTCTTCGACGCGATGATCGAGCACGCCCGCACGACGGGCGCCGATCTGATTCTGGCCACCGATCCCGACTGCGATCGCATGGGCTGTGCCGCGCCGCTGACGCTGCAGCGCCGGCGCCGCCGTGGGCCACGCTCAACGGCAATCAACTCGGCGCCCTGCTGGCCGACTACGTGCTCGAACGGCGCCAAGCGGCCGGCACGCTTGTCGCCGCAGCACTACCTGGTCAAGACGCTGGTCACCACCGAACTGATTCGGCGGATCGGCGACAGCTACGGCGTGCGCACGTGCGGCGACCTGCTGGTGGGCTTCAAGTGGATCGGCGGGGTCGATCGACGAGGAAGGTCCGGACGCATTTCGTGTTGGGCTGCGAGGAGTCCCACGGCTACCTGGTCGGACAGTATGCGCGGGACAAGGATGGCGCGGTGGCCTGCCTGCTGATGTCCGAACTGGCCGCCCGACTGCAGGCGGCCGGCAAGTCGGTCCACGAGAAACTGGACGATCTGTTCTGGCAGCACGGCGTGCACACCGAGCGGCTGCTGACCTTCCAGATGGAAGGCTCCGAAGGGATGGCCCGCATGCAGCGGCTGATGGACCGATTCCGCGAGCAGCCGCCAGACGCGTTGGGTGGCCTGGGCGTCGCCGCCGTGCGGGATTACCTGAACCAGCAGACGCACTGCCGGCGGACGGCCAGCCCGCTGCCGGGGCCGCGCAGCGACATGGTGATCCTCGACTTCGCGGCGCGCGGCAATTGCCTGGCCGTTCGTCCGTCGGGCACCGAGCCCAAGGTCAAGTTCTACCTGTTTGCCTATACGCCCCCCGAGCAACTGGCGGACCTGGCGGACGCGAAGGCGGACCAGTCTGCCCGGCTGGACAAACTGGAGCGATGATGTGCGGGCGTTGGCCCAGTCGATGTAGTCCGTGTCGCACTCGCTGACGAGGTTGATGCCGTGACGGACCGTGATGAGCCCGCCGATGCCGACCGAGTCCGCGGCGGAACCGGCGCGCGAGTTGGCAGTACGGCCAGCGCCAGGCGTTGGCCAAAGTGCGCGAATTCCCCCACGCGCCCGGCGTGTACCTGTTCAAGGACGTGGCCGGCATCGTCATCTACGTGGGCAAGGCCACGAATCTGCGGTCCCGCGCGGGCAGCTATTTCCTGAAGGCGGCCGCCGAGGACCCGCGGACCGGCCCTTGGATTCGCGAAATCTGCGATGCGGACTTCATCGAATGCGACAGCGAAGTCGATGCGCTGCTGGTCGAGTCGCGGCTGATCAAGGACATTCAGCCGCAAGCACAACAAGGAACAGAAGGACGACAAGACCTTTCCGTACCTGATGATCACGACGCGCGAGGATTTCCCGCGCGTGGAGGTCACGCGCGAGCCGAGAGACCGGGGAGTCAAGCTGTACGGGCCGTTTCGCCAGCGCCGGTTCGCTGCGCGGCGCCGTGCAGGTGCTGCAGCGGATCTTCAAGTTCCGCACCTGCAGCCTGGACATCGACGAAGGCGACGAGCGGTGGCGGTGGTTCCGCCCCTGCCTGCTGGCCAGCATCAACCAGTGCACGGCGCCGTGCAACCTGCGGATCGGCAAGGAGGAATACCGGCGCGACATCCATCGGCTGCAGATGTTCCTGAGAGGCGAACAAGCAAACGCTGCTCGACACAGATGCGTGAGGAGATGCAGGCGGCCGCGAAGGACCTGCAATTCGAGCGGGCGGCCCGGCTGCGCGATGAAATCCACATGCTCGAGACGCTCGACCAACGCGGTGAACTCGACACGCACGCACAGCCCGAAGTGTTCTTCATCGATCCGCAGAAGGGGCTCGCCGGACTGCGCCGAGTGCTGAAGCTGGCCGCGACACCCGCGCACGATCGAAGGCATCGACATCGCCCATCTCCAGGGCGGCCAGACCGTCGCCAGCCTGGTGCAGTTCATCGACGGGCTGCCGTTCAAGCCCGGCTATCGGCGCTACAAGATCCGCGACGTGCAGGGCGTCGACGATTTCCGCAGCATTCACGAAGTCGTCGCCCGACGCTACCGGCGGCTGTACGACGAATCGGACGTGTTTCCCGACATGCTGCTGATCGACGGCGGCAAGGGACAGCTCAACGCGGCCCTGGCGGCGTTTCGCGAACAGTCGATCACGCCGCCCACGCTCGTGTCGCTGGCCAAACGGGACGAAGAGATCTACCTGCCGGGCGAATCCGAGCCGCTGCGGCTGAGCCGTCACGCCTTTGCCCTGCGACTGCTGCAGTACGTGCGCGACGAAGCCCATCGCTTCGCGCAGCACTACCACCACATCCTGCGCAAGAAGTCCACGCTCGGCTCAGCCCGCGAGACGACACGGCACCGACGCGGTCGCGCCCATTGCCAGTGGCGACGACGCTGGCACCGCCGGCAGTGATCGGCCGCAGCTCGTGCTCAGACGCGCCACGCGGGCCGAGGCCCAGGACGTCCGCGTGCGGCACTCAGCGCATCGATCACGAACTGGATGTGCGCGTTGAGCTCCACACCCAGATCCTCGGCGCCGCGCACGATATCCTCGCGATTGACCGCGGCCGCAAAGCTCTTCTGCTTCATCTTCTTCCGGACACTCGAGGCCTGCAGACCGCCAGTCCCTCCGGGCGGACCAGCGCACAGGCGGAGATGAACCCGCAGAGTTCGTCGCACGCATAGAGCGTCTTGTCCAGCAGCGACACGCGCGGACAATCGCCCAGGTAGTCGGCGTGCGACTTGATGGCGTAGATCACGTCGTCCGGATAGCCGCGCTCAGCCAGGATGGCCGCACCCTGCAGCGGGATGGTCGGGCGGATTCGGCCACCGTTCGTAGTCGAAGTCGTGCAGCAGCCCGACGATGCCCCATTTCGTCCTCGTCCTCGCCGAACTTGCCGGCATAGGCCCGCATGGCCGCTTCGACCGCCAGCATGTGCCGCCGCAGGTTCTCGTTCTGCGTGTACTCGCACAGCAGTTCCCAGGCCTGCTGACGATCCATGAGTCACCCTCCGCAATGGTCGCCAGCTGCCGTCGATCACGCATGTTCGGCCGCGGGCGGCCTGCGCACCCGCACGCGCGGCTGACGAGATCACGGCGCGTACCGCGTCGGGTTTCGCTTGGCCGGTGGTCGGTTCCGCCTTCTTCTCCCGCCACGGCTTCTTCTGCCGATAGCTCTCCAGCTCCTGCTTGAGCTGTTCCTGGATGTCCTCATCGCCCAGGTCGACCGACTTCTGCGACCACTTGACGGCCGTCTCGAAATCACCCGTCTCGGCGTAGGCGGCGGCCAACGTGCTCAGGATGTGGGACTTGCTTGTACTCGGTCAGCTCGCAGGCCTTGAGCCCCATCTCCACCGCCCGCTTGCCATTGCGCAAATCATCTTCCGGTGAAGTCGCCAGGACCCAGGCGAAGTTATTGAGGATTCCCGAGTCATCGGCAAACATCTTGAGCGCCACTTCGTAGTCGGCAACCGCCTTGCGATGATCACCGATATTCAGATACGCATCAGCCCGCCCGCGACAGCGCCACACCGTTCTGCGGATCGGCCTGCGAGCACTTCGCCGAACACGTCGATGGCCTTGGCGCGACTGGTTGCCCGCGTTCAGGTAAATGGCCAGCTGCAATTTCAGCAGGATGTTGTCGGGTTCCTTCTTGAGCAGCTCGCTGATGTCCCGGACCGCCTCGGCGAACTTGCCCATCGCCGCGAGGATCGAACTGCGCAGTTCGATCGCCGGCAGCACGTCCGGCCGCGTCTGGAGCACCCGCTCGACATCCTGCTGGGCCAGTGCATTTCGCCCTTCCGCGTGGTACAGCCGGGCCCGCATCAGCACCAGGCCCAGGTCGTCCGGATCCAGCTTGACGGCCTCATCGAGGTCCTTGACCGCCTCGTCGAGCTTCTCCTGCATGCGTCCACAGCTGGGCCCGCAGCGTGTAGGCCAGCGCCGTCGGCTCCTTCTCGATCACCAGGTTGATCTGCTTCAGCGCCTCCTCGAACTGCTCCACCTCGACCAGTGCTTCCGCCACGGCCAGTCGTATCAACAGATTGTCCCGGTCCTGTTCGATCAGGCTGTTGAAATCGTCGATCGCCTTCTGCACGTCTCCTGTGCCGCAGATAACACATGGCGCGGGCCTGCCAGACGTCCGGATTGGACGGGATCCAGTTCCATGGCCCGATTGCAGATCGGCCAGTGGCTGCTGCGTCCGTTCCGGCAGTCTGACTGCGCAGCACCAGGGCTTCGGCCAGCCGCTTGTGGTCGTCCGTCAGACACTCGATCGCGCGATCGACCGCCTGTCGCGTGCTTGTTGAGCATCGCCTCCCTCGAGCGCCTAGAGCTGGGCCATCAGCAGATGAGCCGGACCGAACTTGTCATCGTACTTGAGGATCTTCTCCAGGTCCGGCAGCACGCGATCGCGCAGTTCCTTCAGCTCGGGCGTCATCACCGGGGACGCGCAGCGAGGGGCTGGCACATCTGGCTCGCCCGTTGGTACAGCGCGCCGGTCAGCAACTGCCGGGCAATGGCTTCGTCATCCTTCGCCAGCCCTTTCTCGATCGCCTTCTCGCACAAGGCGGCGACTTCGGCCAGATCCTCGAGGAGTCGGCCGTGATCTTGCAGATCCATCGCCTTGTCCAGGTCCGCCTGTCCCTCCTGAGCCGACGCGGCGCCGGCCGCCAGCAGCAACAACAGCGACCCCGCACCAACCATGCATCCGCGCCTGTCGTGTCGTCATCAACGATGTTCCTTGTCCCGTGCACGCCTCGTGTCGCGCCGCGTTCACGTGCGATTTCACGTCGTCGCGCGTCCATCGACCATCGATCAGTCGCCACATCCCCCGGCGGGATCGTGCGTCGCGCAGCCCGGCCGGCAGGCGCGCGGGCCGCACATTGTCGTAGCATTGTAGCATGGCAAACCGCCGCAACGATGCGGGAATCCCGACCGCCGTGAATCCGCGGATGGCCGGTGGCCGGATACGGACCGCCATGATTCATCGCCGGACTGACCGCCACGCCGGTGGGCATCTTGTCGTTGAGCAGGCGTCCCACCTTCGGCCGCAAGACCGGTGCCACCTGGTCGTAGCTGTCGTCGTCGGACCCGACCAGATCGCTGTAGATGCAGCCCGTCAGGTTCCCCTCGAGGCATGCGCGACCGGCCACAGCTTGCCGCACGTCGTCCACCACGCACCACCAGCGAGGCGTTGCCAAATGCCTCGATCTGAAACGTGCGCGGGCTCGTCCAGGAACTGTCCGCCGCTGACCCGCAACAACGTATTGGCGCAGCGGTAGCCCGGCGTCGGTCGGTCAGCGCGTCCCCCGTCAGCCGCTCGGCTCCGGCCGCATCAGCTGCCGGATACTCTGCCTGGAGCGACTTCTGCACGCTGCTCGAGAGCAGGGTCCCGACCGGGGCGGCCGCGAAACGCTGCGCCACCGCCGACACGAACGCGTCGCTGTGCGGCCCGCGAATCAACAGCACCAGGCCCGGATTCGTGCAGAACTGCCCCGTTCCCATCAGGCAACTGGTCGTGAACTCCTCGACGATCTGGTCCGCTGCGCGTCGCCAGGGCCCCGGGCAGGATCACCACCGGGTTGATGCTCGACAGCTCCAGGTAGATCGGCTTGCCGGCTCGGTCCGCGGCCGCTTTGAGGACCAAACCGGCCGCGCCGACTGCCCGTGTAAGCCGTGGCCCCGACCGCGGATCGGACACCAGTCGCTCCCCGTCCGCGTGCGTCAGCCGATAGAGCAGCTGCACCGTCGCCGGCGGGCAGCCCCGTCTGCTCGGCGGCCGCCTGAGCTTCCTCGGCGAACAACCTGCGTCGTCGCCGGATGCGACGAATTCGCCTTGGCAATCACCGGATTGCCGGCGGCGATCGCGGCGGCGAAATCGCCGCCCGAAACGCTGCCGAAACGCGAACGGAAAATTGTTCGGGCCAAACACGACCACCGGTCCCAGCGGGGCGAACCAACGAGCGGATGTTGGCGGCCGCGTCGATCGTGGCCAGTCGCCAGGATCCGTCGCGCGCCGCCTGAGCCGCCTGCCGCAGCTGGTGCGTGGTCCGCGGCAGTTCGACATCGCGCAGTCGCGGCGCGATCGGCAGGCCGGTCTCCTGCGTGCGCACAGGCGACCAGGTCGTCGGCCCGCTGCTCGATCCGCTGCGCAAAGCACTCCAGGAACTCGCCCAGCTGCTCGCCCGGCAGCTCGCGCAGCACCTCGGCCGCTCGCGCGGCCGCCTGCAACGCCGCGTCGCAATCGTCCCACGTGCTGACCGGAAACGTGTCGGGCAGCGGTTCGCCGGTCCGCGGATTGTCGCGCTTGAAACACGCCGCTCCGCCGGGCGCGGCCGCCAACGTCCGGCAATCAGCACGGGTTCCCTGGATGGAGTCTGTCATCGTCGTGTCCATGCGATGGTGCCATGGTCTGATCGCGGCCGACGCGGCTGAAACCGTCAGCCTTGGACCACCGGATTGATCAGCGTCCCGACCCCCGAAATCGTGATCTCGACACGTATCGCCCGCCTGCAAGCGAGAAATCGGACTGGCGGCACGATCCCGGTGCCGGTCAGCAGGAAGACGCCGTTGGGAAACGAGTTCTCGCGTGCCAGCCACGAAATCAAGTTGTCGAAACTGCGCGCCATCTTGCCGGCCGACGTGGCCTCGTCGAACACGACCTCCTCGTCGCGCCGGACGCACATGTCGATCGCTGATCTCCTGCTTCGGGCGGCATCGAGATGGGAAGCGTGATGCACGGCCCCAGACTGCAACAGGCGTCGAAGATCTTGGCCTGCGGCAGGTACAGCGGGTTCTCCCCTTCAATGTCACGCGAACTCACGTCGTTGCCGATCGTGAATCCGACCAGTTGCAGATGCGAATTGAGCACCAGCGTCAGTTCCGGTTCGGGTACGGTCCACTGCGAGTCCTTGCGCATGCGGATGGGCTGGTCCGGTCCCACGACGCGATGCGGCGTGGCCTTGAAGAACAGCTCGGGACGCGGCGATCGGTACACCTGGTCGTAACAGGTCGCCGGCGACCGTCGATTCCTCCATGCGTGCCGCCTGGCTGCGCCGATAGGTCACGCCCGCGGCCCACACCTCCTGCTGATCGATCGGGGGCAGCAGGAGGACTTTGCCCAACGACAGGCGGCCGGCCGGATCGGCCAGGAACTCGGTGACCTCGGCCGGATTGTCCGACTCGAGAATATCGGCCAGACAGTTGTACTGGCCCCCGGACAGATTCAGCGGCACGAGCGTGAAGTCCTCGATGAGCCCGACACCGATCGATCCGTTGGGATGGCGATACTTGGCTAGTTTCATGGTGGCTACGACTCCCGTTCAGCTCGGCACATCGAAACGGCTGCTCTCCGCCGTGCATCATACACTCCGCAGCCGTGCCGACTGTAGCCACGCTCACTTGCCGGAAGTCTAGGACGAGTGCCGTCGCGCCCAGGCCTGCAGATCCGCGCACCCTTTGCGATGACAGAAATCCCCAAACGACTCGCCCGCCTGCCGGTCTTGGCGAAAGTAGGCGAACAAGCGGCACCAGCCGCGGCACGATCTCCTCCGCCGGCACCAGGTCCTGGTAGAGGAAATTCAAGCGTGTTCCCAGCCGGCTCCCGCCCAAGAAACAGCGTGTAGCGACCACGTGCCTTGCCCACCAGGCCGATGTCGGCGTTGTAGGGCCGGGCACAGCCGTTCGGGCAGCCGGTCATGCGCACCGTGAAGGCCTCGCTGCGCCAACCCCAGTCTTCGCCAACTCCGTTTCCAGCACGTCGATGATGCCCGGCAATGCCCGCTCACTCTCCGTGATCGCCAGCCCGCAGGTCGGCCAGGCCACACACGCCATCGACCAGCGCCGGACGGTCGAGATCTCCTCGCTCAACGGGACCTGATGGTCGCGCAGGATCGCCTCCAGTCGCGGCCGATCGCTTGCTCCTGCAGGTCGGTCAGCAGGATGACTCTGGTGGGCCGTCAGTCGCAGCCCCGGCGACAACTGCCGGCAGATCTGCCGCAGGGCCGTCTTGAGCCGCATGCGCGTCGTGTCGGCAATCCGCCCGTTCTCGATGTTCAGGCCGTAATACCAACGTCCGTCCCCCTGCGCTTCCCAGCCCATGTGATCGCGCGTCGCGTGCACGTCGATCTGGCGAGGCGGCGCGAGCGGGCTGACCGCAATACTCCTCCACCTGCGCGCGGAACGCGTCGATGCCCCAGTGGTCCACGAGGTACTTCAGCCGCGCCAGCTTGCGATCCTCGCGATTGCCGTGATCGCGCTGCACCTTCACGACCGCCTCCGCCACCTGCCAACACCGTCTCGCGGCTCGACAAACGCCAGCCGCTTGCCAAGCGCCGGATAGGTCTTCTTGTTGCTGGGCGTCACGCCCATGCCGCCGCCGACCAGCACGTTGTAGCCCACCACGCGATCCTGTTCGACGATCGCCAGCAATCCCAGATCGTGCGTGTACACGTCGATGCAGTTGTCGTCCGGCAGCGCAATGCCCATCTTGAACTTGCGCGGCAAATACGTCCGGCCGTAGATCGGCTCCTCCTCGGACCCTCCTCGCCCCCGCCGACTCACTGCTTCTCGCCGGTCTCCGGATCGCGCAGCCAGATGTCGCGGTACGCGCCGGTGCGCGGCGCGAAATGCACGGCCAGTCGCCGCGCCAACTGCTGCATCTCGCCATGCCACGGCGATCGAAGCGGAGCTGGACAGCACATCACGTTGCGATTGACGTCGCCACACGCCGCCAGCGTCGGTCAGCTGCACCGCGTTGATCTGCCGAATCACCTCCCGCAAATCGGCCTTCAGAACGCCGTGCAACTGCAGCGCCTGGCGACTCGTCACCCGCAGCGTGCCGTTGCCGAACCGATCGCACAGATCCAGCTCCGCCAGCAACTGCGCGCCCGTCAACTGGCCACCCGGCACGCGCGTGCGCACCATCAGCGTCATCCGCTTGCCCGACTCTCCCGCCGCACGGGCCGTCGCGCGCTCATCGCGATTGTCCTGCTGATAGGTGCCGTGATGTTTGAGCAACTGGGCACTGGCCGAACTGAACTCGTCGGTGTCCTCCACCAAGTTCGGCGGCAATCGTGCCCCGCAGCAGGCGGCTCGCTGCCTTCAATTCTTCCGCTGGACTGTGCTTATCCTCTTGCGTCATGCCACGCCCCGTCGTGAGAAACCCCGCCGCAGGAATGCTTGTTCAGTAAGTTACTCGCAATCATAAAGATTCGAACTCGGATCATCAACGAGTCGATCGCGGGCGGCCGCTTGCGGGCGACGGCCTGCGCACCACGCCCCTGTCACCCAACGCAATCCCTCCAGCCTGCCGCCTCCAGCCTGCCGCCTGCTGCCTGCCACGAACGGAATCGGATAGAATGTGGGCCGCTCGTGTTGCGGGTGGCCGACGGTGGGCACATGGCCCGGGAGGTGGGACGGTGTCGGGACAGGTACTGGATGGCAAGGCGCTGGCCGGTGTGATGCAGGCGGAGATTGCGGCGGATGTGGCTGCGTTCAGTGGGGCGCGAGCAGACGGTTCCCAAGCTGGCCGCCGTGTTGGTGGGCGACGATCCGGCCAGCCAGGTCTATGTGCGCAACAAGCAGCGGGCCTGCCAACGGGTCGGAATTGCCAGCGTGCTGCACCGTCTGGCGGCCGACGCCACGCAAGGCGAGTTGCTGGAGTTGATCGCCGGCTTGAACGCGGATCCGCAGGTGCACGGGATCCTGGTCCAGTTGCCATTGCCCGCGGGTATGGACGCGACGCGCGTGCTGGACGCGGTGGCTCCCTGGAAGGATGTGGATGCGTTTCATCCCGAGAACGTTGGCCTGCTGGCGCAGGGGCGACCACGATTCCTGCCGTGCACGCCGCACGGCATTCAGCAGATGCTGCATCGCCACCAGATTGCGGTCAGCGGCAAGCACGTGGTGGTGGTCGGTCGCAGCGATATCGTGGGCAAGCCGCTGGCCCTGATGCTCATGCAACGCACGTCGCCGATGGGCAGTTCGGCGGCCAACGCCACGGTCACGGTCTGCCACAGCCGCACGCGCGATCTGGTCGAGATCGCTCGGCAGGCCGACGTGCTGGTCGCGGCGATCGGCGTGGCCAGGTTCGTCACCGCCGCCATGGTGCGTCCCGGAGCGACGGTGATCGATGTGGGAATCAACCGAACCGAGGACGGCCTGGTGGGCGATGTCGACTACGATGCGGTGCGGCAGGTCGCCGCGACACATCACGCCGGTGCCCGGCGGTGTCGGACCGATGACCATCGCCATGCTGTTGGCACAACACGCTCCAGGCGGCCCGCCTGCAGTGCTCCATGCGGAGTTAGCCAACGGCCCGCTTGGCATCACGTTGACGGCCACGTGTTGATTGGGAACGACCGCCGTCACCGTGGAAACTTCGGACGGTTTGCGGTGAATCTGTGCCACCGACACCAGCGTCTGAAAAACCCCCGACTGCACGACGTCACCCGCCTGATTCACCAGTTGTCGTCGCCACGTGACGTAGCCGGTTCGCCGGCCGTTGGCATTCTTCCCAATGACTTCCGTTTCCGCGTGGACCGTGTCACCGATGTAGATGGGCTTGAGAAACTCCCAATTCTCGATCTTCAAGAAAGGCGATCGTTCGCACCGACGGACACTGGCTCGCCAATCCGGCCACCAGCGAAAGCCCCAACAAGTCCGTGGGCAATCGGGCTTGCCGAACGGAGTCTGCCGGGCGAATTCATGATCCACGTGCAAGCGGATCGTAATCGCCGGTCATCCCGGCGAAATTGACAACATCCGTTTCCGTGACGGTACGACCGAGGCTGATCCAACGGTCACCGACCGTCAGATCCTCGAAATGCAATGGCTCCGACATGTTGCCCTGCCATTTCCACAATGATACGCCGAATCCACAGAAACCGGCATTTGCCGTCGCACAGCCGTTACGTTACCGGAAATCCGCAGCTTCGTCTAATGTGTTTTTTCCGGATTCTTCGCACCTCAGCGTGTGGATCAGGAAACTGGCGAGTGTAGGAAAGATTTAACATGTCTTGCTTGCTGCCAGGTGTTTGCCCGGGGTGCGAGGTGCTGGCACGACGGTAGGATTCCGCCGCGGCGTTGGTCCTGATTCACGTTCACGACGTGCGTTGTCGCAGGGCTTCATAGAACAGCACGGCCGCCGTCGCCGAGACGTTCAGGCTATCGACGATCCCGCGCATCGGCAGTTTGACGGACTGGATTCCGCTTCCTTGCCAGACATCCGACAGTCCTTGCGATTCGCTCCCCAAGACGATTGCACAGCGTCCTCGCCAATCCACCTGCGAGTACGGTATCGCGCCGTCGACACGGGCTGCGAAGATGCTGGCACTCTGCTGCGTCAGCCAGGCGCGCGTTTCGTGCGCACCGGCGGTCGCGACCGGGACATGAAAGATCGCGCCCAAACTGGCGCGAATGGCGTTCGGGTTGTAGAGATCCGTAGCGGCGTTAGCGACGATCACGGCCGAGACGCCGGCCGCGTCGGCGGTGCGTACGACGGCACCGAGATTGCCCGGCTTCTCCACCTGTTCGAGAACACAGACCACAGCCTCGGCGGGGAACGGCAGCTGCTCCAGATCTGTACGCGGCTGGGCGGCCACCAGCACGACACCTTCACCGCGATCTCCGAACGCCAGTTTCTCAAACACCTCGCAGGTCACCAGCGTCGGTTCCACGCCGCGTGCCGCAGACTGCACGGCCAGCTGCTGGAACTGCTCGGCGGTGAGCAGCGGTTCGCACACGAAGAGTTCCAGGGGTTGGACGTTTCCGCCGAGCGCGCGACACGTCTCGCGCCACCCGTCGACGATGATCCGCGCCTGTTGCTGGCGCCCGCGGCGGTCGCGCAAACGCAGGGCCTGCTTGATGCGGGGGTTGTGCACGCTGTGAATCGTCGCCGTCATAGAACACCAAGCGATTCGAAAAATGTCCGGACGGGGCCACACGTTCATCGACCGGGCCAGCGTGCCACGACGCCGCTGGGTAACAGTCTCCCGTCACGTGCCGGGAGCGTCAATTGGCGAGCCTCCACATCGCGGGCGCCGTCTGCGCATCCGGGTCGGTCAACAAGCTCGCCAGATCCGCGGGACCGAATGCCGGGGCATGACAGGTGAGCAGCATGAACACACGTTGACGACGCGTTAATCGCCGGCAGGCGGACAGCAGGTCACCAAGGTGTTTCTCGACGACCCACGGCTCAGCCTGCGGACCGTGCCCATACGTCGGCGGATCCAGGATCACCGCGTCATAATGGTGGCCACGCCGCAGCTCACGATCGACAAACTTTCGGGCATCCTCCACAATCCAGCGAATGGGGGCGTCCCGCAGGTGCGAGAGTTCGGCATTGCGTCGCGCCCAACTCACCACGGGCCGCGCCGCATCGACGTGCACGACGCTGGCGCCTGCTCCCGCCGCCGCCAGCGTGCTGCCACCGGTGTAAGCGAACAGGTTCAAGACCTTCACGGCACGGCCGGCTCCGCGCACCTGCTGCTCGATCCAATCCCAGTTTTCAGCCTGCTCAGGGAATACGCCAATTGCACCGGAGTAGCTCGGCTTGAGCTGCAGCGAGCAGGCGCCGTGGTGCACACACCACCGCGCGGGAACGGACTCACGCAGCACCCAGCCGCCACGGGTCAAAACGCGTCGCGTGAACCGTGCGTCGACCGCTGTCCATAGGGCAGAGTCGCCGACAGCCAGATCGGTGGCGGCGGGAGCAGGACGGTCGACCACCAGTTCGCCGAATCGTTCCAGCTTGCGGCCTTGTCCGAAATCCAGCAAGTCATATTGGTCGGCACGGAACATGGTCGCATTCACGCTGCGTGCGGGCGCTGGGCAGCCGTCGCGCTGCGGCGCCGGATCAACAGATCGACCGCTTCACAGACCTGCTCGACGGTGATTTGGCGCATGGGCGTTTCGTCCAATCGCCGCTGGTGACGACTGGCCGCCACCGGACAGTCGGCCTGCAGGGCGAGATGTTGTGCGCCATAGGGTCCGCTGTTTTCCACGCGTGTCGGGCCGTACAACCCAAGGCACGCCGTGCCCACGGCGGCCGCCAGGTGCAGGGGCCCCGTGTCGGATCCGATCACGAGCTTGGCACGGCGCAGCAGCGCAGACAACTGCGGCAGACTCGTCGCGGGTGCCTGCATCGCGTGCCCACCCGACTTGGCAACGATGTCCCGGGAAATCGATAACTCGCGATCTCCCGCCCAGGTCACAACGGTCGGCAGGTCGTACTGCTCGCCGAGATACCGCGCCACGCGTCCGAACCGGTCGGACGGCCACTGCTTGGAAGGCCAGCTCGCGGCGCTGTTGATCACCGCAAATCCACCGGTCAGCAGAGCGTCGTGCACGAACTGGTCGACGAACGCGCTGGCGTCGGCCGGTGATTGAATCCCGAAACGCACCTCCGCAGCGACGATGTCCAGGGGCGTCAGCAGTCTCAGAGACGCATCGACAATGTGGGAGCTACCGCGGACCACGCTCTCGTTGTTGACCCACGGCGCCAGCTCCCGTCCCTGCGGACGCGCAAATCCGATCCGCCGACGCGCTCCGCTGAGCCACCCCAGCAAGCTGCTCTTGGTGAGGCTCTGGGGATCCAGCACCCAGTCAAAACGGAACGCCTGCAAACGGTGGCGCAGGACGCGAATGAAGTGCGGGGACGCGAGCCACCCCTTGGGAACAACCACCAGGCGGTCAATCGCCGGATGCCGCGACAACAAGCTCGCCGACAGCGGCTCCACCGCCCAGATCAGCAAGGCCCGCGGAAAACGCTCGCGCAGGGCACAGGCCACCGGGAGTGTGAGAATGCAGTCCCCCAGCGCACTTAGCCGGGTGATCAAGATCCGCGGTTCATGCTCGGCGTCGTTCATTGGGGTTTCTTCTCCGGCTCGGGCACTTTTTTTTCCGCCGCCGGTGGTTCCGGGGTCGGCGGGGGCGGCGCCGGTGGGGGCGGGGCAGGTGCCGCCGCTGGCGCAGCGGCGGCTTCCGCGACTTGGCTTTCGAAGTTCGCGGGCTTGACCACCGACGCTTTGTCGTCGGCCACCGACGTCTTGTCGTCGTCTGCCGAAGCGAACGGCAACAAGTAGGTGGCCTCCCGGCTGTACAGCGCCAGCGGGTCCGGACGGCCCGTGACGTCATCTTTGCCGGAGGGCAACAACGGAATCGGCGACTCGCCGCCGGCGAATTCCGTTCCGTCGTGGATGGAACCGCTCTTGAACGGTCCGGCGCCAAACAACCACATTTCCTTGGACGAGCTGTGGGCCTGGGCCACCCCCGACTGCCACACGGGGCGGCGCGTTTCTTTGTGATAGGCAAACAGGGCGATTTTCGCGGCGGCTACTTCATTGGATTTGCGAGCCACTGAGATTTCGGGAACGATCGGAATGGCCGGCGCGCTGGGAACCAAGGAAGCCGCACTGCTCAACGCGTTGTTCGCCGGGATTCCATAGATCATCTCATGGCTGTCCGTGCCCAGTGCCCCCACCCGCAATTCGGCCACGTACTCGGCCGTATCGACCGTCGGCGTTAACAGGCAACCAGCCCCCACCATCTGCTGGCGCACGGAACTGACGATATAGTCCGCGTTGACGAAATCCACACCCGAGATGTTCTGGACATACGTCGCGTCCAGAAACACACGCTGACCGGACAAGGGCCGAAAATCGATGTCCGTGACCGACCGATCCACCGCGTTGGACAACAGCATTTGCGTCGTCGCCCGCCGCGACTTGGTCGTGCCACAGCCGACCAACAGGATGGCGACCAGGCTGATTCCGATCGCTTTGTGCAGCGGTGTGATCATGGCCTGAAGTCATCGGAGGAAGCATAGATGGAACATGCACGCAGGCGCATTTGCGGGCGGGAGCATAGCAGAAAGTGCCGGCCTGCAGAACGCGAATTCCGATGTGACGAGCCCGTTTTTCGGTAAACCAGAGAAACCTGGGAAAATAGCAACCCACCGTCCGACCCGAATTCCAGGAATCTAGATCCGTCGATGGGTTGCGGCGTGCGTCAGGCGATGACGTCTTCAATGACCTTGCCGCCGTTGGCGATCTTCATCGGCCGGCCGTTGCGGCTGGTGAACGTCGTTTCGAGCGAAATGCCCAGGGCCCGGCAGACGGTGGCCATCACGTCCTCGGACGTGTACGGCTCGCTCTCACGCGGGTGCCGTCTTCGTTGGTCTCACCGACGACGATTCCGCCGCTGCATGCCGGCGCCGCCCAGCACGACGCTCCAGGCACGCGCCCAGTGGTCGCGTCCCGCGTTGCCGTTGATCCGCGGCGTGCGGCCGAACTCTCCCATCCAGATGATGGCCGTGTCCTGCAGCAGTCCGCGTTGCTCGAGATCCTCCACCAAGGCGCTCATGGCGTTGTCGATGATCGGCAACTTGTCATCTTTGCAGCGTCGGAAAGATGTTCTGATGGTTGTCCCAGCCGCCGAAATCGACTTCCACAAACGGGACGCCCTGCTTCGACCAGTCGGCGAGCCATCAGGCAGCCGCGGCCGAAGTCGTTCGATGCCGTAACGTTCCTGGACGGCCGGGGGTTCCTGGTTGACCTTGAACGCGTCCATCTGCTTGCTGGTCATCAGGTTCAGCGTCTTGTCGAGGATCTTCTGGTGGTCTGCCGCGACCGATCCGCGCTGTTGGCCGATAACCGCTTTCGATCAGGTCCAAGGCGGTCATCCGCTGGAACAGACGGTCATCGTCGAGTCCCCTGCCAGGTCGCGAACCTGACCGTTGCTGTTGACGGCGAAGGGAGCCCAGGCCATGCCCAGGAAACCGGGTCCCACGCTGCCGCCGCCGACCGACACGAACGGCGGGATCTCCAGATCCGTCGCGTTGGGCAGCCAGTTCATGCGAGACCACCGCGCCGTAGCTGGGATGCTCGATGTTGGGATTCGGCACGTAGCCCGTGTGCATGTAGTAGCGACCGCGATCGTGATCGGCCTCGCGCGTGCTCATCGAGCGAACGACGCGAAGTGGTGCATCTGCTTGGCCAACATCGGCAGGTGTTCGCAGATCTGGACATCGCCGCTGGTGCCGATCGGCTGGAACGGGCCGCCCGTCGCAGCGCCGGGCTTCAAGTCCCAGATGTCGATCGTCGACGGGCCGCCTCCCATCCACAGCAGGATGGCCGACTTGCCCCGTTTCTGGAGATCGGCTGCGTGGGCCTGCAGCGTCCCACCCCACATGACGGCTGGAGCCACCATGGCCGAAGCGCCCAGGAGATGGGACACGAAATGCCGTCGAGTCATACCGCGCGGGATCGTCATATTCATCGTTGGCCACCTCTCCGATCAAGATCGTTGCTCAATTGTTGTTCCAAGTCACAAAAAACCAAGCTCCAACTGCCAATCGCCACGGCACACCGGGCCGCGGCACAGCCGCGGTGTTTCGGCTCCACCGGCAACTCAGTGATTCATCAGGAACTCATTGCTGTTGAGAATGGCCCACCAAACATCTCGCAGCGCTTCGGCCACATTTCCCTGACGGGCCGCCAACAGCTGATCGGACATGGCGACTTCGTCGCGAGTCGCCTTGCGAGCCAGTCCAGCCTCGAACAAGTAATGCACCTTATCCAGAGGTTTCCAATCGTTCGCCGCCACGTCGTACAGGATGTTCCCCTGTTCGAGCGAAATTGCCTTCTGGATGAACTCGCCGTTGAACATCATCAGCGCCTGCGGAATGGTCCCGTTGAACGTGGTGGTCTCCCCGCCGTCATCGGTTCCGAACGTGATCGTGAACTGCCGCAGCCAACGACTCTTCGCCTCCTCCTGCTCGGCATACTCACCACGAGTCTTGTGGGCGGCGGTCGCCACGAGCAACGATTCGTACAGTGCCTCGGCCTCCATTTGTCGCATGTAGAACCGACTGAACTTGGGCGATTCACCCAGCAGCGGGTCGTCGGCCACCGCGTTGGAGTCATTCGCGCGACTCGACAACGCGTAAGGATGGCTCAACGTGATCCAACGCATGAGATTCTTCAAGTTGAAGCTGCCCTGGCGGAATTCCGCCGCCAAGGCGTCGAGCAACTGGGGATGGGAGGGGAGATTGTGCGGCCCGAGGTCATCCACCGGCTTGGTAAACCCGTAGCCCAGAAAATGAGCCCACAGGCGGTTGACCAGCGTTTTCTCGAGCATGGGAGAATTGACGATCAATTTGCCGAGTTCTTCGCGGCGGTTCACCTCCGACACCACTCCACTGCGCCCGATGGCGGTCCCGTCCACAAACACGGGATACGCAACCTCCATCTCGCCATTACGCAACTCGTAATAGATCTCGGCTTCGCGGGGCGTACTGCCCTCGCCCGGGTAATCCATGTCGACCAGTTGGGCATAGGCCACCCGCCCGCTCCCTTCCTCGTTGTGCCGCTCGGCCCGGGTCTGACGAAAGAACGCATTCATTTCCCAGAACTTGCGCTGTTTCCAATCGTTGAACGGGTGGTTGTGGCATTGCGTACACTGCACTTGGAGACCGAGGAAAATCTTGGCTGTCATCGCCGCGGCCTGCGACGCTTTATCGTCATTGACTTTCATGACCAGGTAGTTCACCGCACCGTTGTATCCTTCCACACCCGGTGCGGTAGCGCCGGTGGCGGTCACCAGTTCGTAAGCCAGGCGGTCGTACGGCTTGTTGCGCGCGATGGCATCGCGGAGGTAATCGCGCATGCCGTCGCGGTTCGTCAGACTGTTCGGTTCCGTGCCACCGCTGCGACCGATCAGCACATTGGTCCAGATCGTCGACCAATTGCGTGCGTACTCTTCGGAATACTCGTCACCCTCGAGCAGTTCCTCCACCAGCTTGCGTTTCTTGGCCGCATCCCGCCGTTCGGTGAATCTTCGGAGTTCGTCCACCGAGGGAATACGCCCCAGAATGTCCAAGTAGACGCGGCGACACCATTCGCCGTCGGTCGCCATTTCCGATGGCTTGAGCCCCTGCTCAATCCACCCCTGGCGGATCTGTTCATTGATCAGAGACACCTGGGAGAACCCGTAATCGTTGGCACGTCCAGCCGTTGTGGACTGAGCCAACGCGATCGGAGATCCGGCGTGAGTCACCAGCCAGAACGTGGTCGTGCCCAACGCGACCCATGCCCAGGAATTGCCCGTCACGAGCGTGTGTATGCGTTTGTGCATCAGAAGCTGCCTGGCCTCCAAAGAAGGGATCACCGACCAACAACTCCGGCGCCAGCCCGAACCCGACGGGGAGCAAACGTCCTCACCGCCGCCGAGAACGGCCCGGGTGCCATGCGATCCGGCCCGACTCCCACCACCCCACCGCTAACCAGGCTCAACACCCGATACGCACCCGCAGCAGGTTATGACGTCGCCGTTATTCTAGAAGAGACTCCCCAATCTGTCCTGCAAAACTCGTGGGTACTCCTGCCCCGCACCGGGGCGCTCGAAGAATGCTACGACACTCGTTCTCACCTCCCCGAAGGATTTTCCAAGAGTATGCTTCTGCGCCGCTCCGCGCTGACCTTGGACAAGTGAACTACTGCCCCACGACCCCTACCTAGGAGCTATACCTACTGTGCCAGTTTAATACACGTGCTGTGTTTTGATACGCGCAAAATAGAGCAGGCGAGACAGGAACATGTCAATGAACACGTTCCCCTCTCGCCTGCTAACGCACGGAAGTTTCTTCCGGCCACCTCTCAGCTTGCCTCTTCTGCTGTTCGGTGTTGCCGTTTCTTCGCTGTTCCGTAAGCGAATTCGTCTCAAAAGCCGAAAGTCTTCAAAACGCCGTGCTCGCTTGCCTCTCTGAACCCGGCCCCGTGGTACTAGCCTCTTCTCTTCTCCGGCCCCGCGGACACTGGCTCGCCGAGGCGAACGCGAGGCTTAGGAGAGCAAATTCCGTGCCGTACGGCCGATCCCGGCGGCGAAATCATCGATGACGCCGGGATTCGGCCAACGTGGACCTCCGACCGATCAGGGCTGAGGCCGCGTCGCAGTCGATGGGGGCAGTACCTGCCAAGCCTGTATGCCTTGCGGGGAACTGACGACAAGAATTCCCTCGGTACCGCGGCGGCCGCCTGCCAGTCCGGCCAAGACACTCCCGGTTTGGAAGTGGTCTGTGAATTTTCCGTCCTGGCCGATGATGTGCAGGCTTCCCTCCGGTCCGGCGATCAGCCATTGGCTTTCCGGGGTACCCAACAGCGAAGCGGTGGTCACGAACCGGATGGGATTGGAGAACGAGCCGCCGGGCAGGCTGTATTTCCAAGGGGTTTGAGGTTCCGCATTCAAACCGACTGCCAGCCGCCGACCGTCAGACCCGTACACGATCCCGCAATACGGGGCGACCTGGGGAGCGACCGAGGTACCGGCAAAAATGTGGTGGACCGCATGTCCGGCCGCGTGTTCGACGGGGACCGACTGGCCCCTCGGGTCCAGCGCGACGACTTGACCGCTGGCGGAGGCGACCCAGAGCTGTCGAGGCTGGGACGGGCGGTCGACCATGGCCAGGGAAAGGACGTGCGAAACCTGGTCGTTAGTCCACGCGGGGCGTCCGTCGAGTGTCACGCAGTGGACACCGGCGGTCCCCCAGAAGCCGACATACAATGCCAGCGTACCGTTCGCGTCCAGATCCGCCAGCACCGCGTCCTGGACACCGTCGTGCTCGAGTGACGACGGCGGATAGCTGACCAGCCGGCGCCAGCTCGCATCGAAGACGTGGGCTTGGGGGCTGCGTAGCGACCAGGCAACATAGCATCGCTGGCCGTGTCCGTCCACGGCGGACTGCAGTTGGCTGACGGACGCCATTTCCGGCAGATCCAGGGTATGGCGTTCTACGATCGTTCCGGCGCTGTCGAGTCGGACAATCGTGCGCCATCCCTCGTGGACCAGAAATTGCGTTTCGCCCGCAGCGTCCTCGACGGCCAGGATGTTACCGGCGGCCTGCAGTTCCTTCTGCGACCAGAGCGGTCGAATCTGCAGCAACTGGGGCGCGGTGGCGGTCGCCACCGGCGGCGCGTCCGAGGCCCCAGCCGCGTCCGGTTCACCGCGCGCGAGCGCCAGTTCATAGGCGCGGCGCGCCTGGCCGAACTGATCCAGAATCTCGGCCGCCAAGTTCTCACCCGCCAACAGGCGATCGAGCACCTGGGGTAGTTCGGCTCCCAGATCCGGGTTCGCGCCCACTTCGAAAATCTGGACGACGTTCTTGCCATCCAGCACGACCAGTGTCGGTGCCCACGGGACGCGGAACAGATCTCGTCCGCAGGCCTGCACGTCCCGAACGGTCGGCAGATCCGCCTGCCAGAGCCGCAACAGATCGGCCACCTGTGCGTCCGACACCGTCGACGGCTCGGCACACACGGCCAGGAAGGCCAAGCGGTCTTGGGTCTTGTAGTGCTGGTATACTCGCTGCAATTGCCGCACGTTGGACTGGCAGGCGGGGTGGTTGTTGAACCACAACAACACCTTGATGCGGTCCCCCAGCGATTCGTGGGAGACTGTGCCTCCGGTCAGGTCCGCAAAACCAAACGGAGCGACCGTGGTGCCAAACAGATCCGACGGCAGCTCCTGCGGCGGAGGCACGAACTTGCGTACGCGTTTGGCCTGCTGCGGCACGTCGAATGCGAAGACGGCGCGGGAAACCTGGCGGACAAAACCGGCCCCGCGGAACTCCGCCGTCAGCTGTACGTCCTCCAAGGACTCGTCCTGCGCCATCTCGGGAGCAAATGCGGCACACGGATACTCCATTCGCCGGACGACCAACGACTCCTGGTCGATCCACAGCACGAAGCGTCCGTCCGGCGTGTCGATGCTCAGGCGGTGGCAGGCACGTCCATCGATCGGCAACGGATCAAGCAGGCGGCGGGTCACCTGGTCACCGCGCAAGGCCGCCAGCGGCTGTGCTCCCAACAACAAGTCCAGCTGGGGTGGATAGCCGATCAGCCCTTGACGGCAGGCTGCGTGGAGCACCTCATCGTCGTCGTACAATTCCTCCAACGTCAGTTGGGCTGGGGCCGGCCGATCGACAATTTGTCCGTCCATATTTCCGGTCGCCTCATCTTGCAGGCGGGCAAAGAAATGTTCGCCATCGCAGACCACGCGGACCTGATAAGCCTGCATGTGCACGCGATTCGGACTCCCCCAACTGATCGACAACGGCGCTTCGTCTTCGAACGTGCGACCGTCGCGGCGATATCGCAATCGCACCACGCCTTGATCTTGATAGCCGGCAGCTGCCTTATACGTTTCGACCGTGGATTGCAGCAGCGCCTCGGCGGTGACAGATGCCGCCGGCTGGTCCATCTCGGTCGCGGTGCGGCTGCAGCCCATGGCTGCGGCGGCAATCCACAGGGCGGCCATCACCAGGTGCCCGCGAACACGCCGAGTTGAAGTCGCATAGATTGAAAACACCGCGAGACCTCCCGTGGCTGATGCCAATGTTGATGCGTGTGGGTGTCGTGCAGAAAAGAGCTGAAGCGAACGCTACGCACACCACCAAGAATTCCCCGAACACCCTAAGCTGCGCATCTTTACCAACACGCAGACTAACCATCACGATCCACTGATTCGGCTTTCCGACGCACAATTCTTCAAGAAACTGGCCACCGTTCCAGGACCGTCCGGTATCGCTCTCCGCCGTTGTCGCGGCGGAGGTGGCGGGCGGCATGGTCGTCGGGGTGGTCGCAGGCGAAGGACACTCTATACTTCGGCTGTTTTTGCGACGTTGTTTTCACACAGAACGGGGAGTGGCGGCGACCCGATGGTGCTCGCATGACGCAGCGGCTTCGATACGGCATTGCTTCAACGCTCGAACTGGACATCCCTCCCGACGCGCTGGTTGCACATTGCACGCGAGCAGCGGATACGGTGGTGGCCGAGCCGGCCGCGGCGGTGATGGAGGCATTGTTGAATCCGCTCGGCTATCCCCCCCTGACGCAGGCATTAGTGCCCGGCGATCGGGTGGTCATCGCTTTGGATCCCGCCGTCCCCTGCGGTTCGCACATCGTCGCCGGCGTCCTGCAAACGCTGCGGACCGCGAACGTGAATCTGTCCGACGTCGTCGTGCTCACGTCCGCCGAGCACGGCTCGGACGCGGCGTGGCGTGGGGACGTGCCGGCCGACGCGTCGGAACTCGAATTCGTGACACATGACCCGCACGACAAAGCCGGGCTGTGTTATCTGGCCGCCTCCAAGCATGCGGAACCCATTTATCTCAACCGCTATCTGTGCGACGCCGACGTCATCGTTCCCGTCAACGTGTTGCGGGCTCGCCGATCGTTGGGTTATGCGGGCGTCCACAGCGGCCTGTTTCCGACGTTTTCCGACGAGGCGACGCGGCAGCGATTTCGCGGGCTGTCGGCAGCCCTCAACACGGTGCAGCAGAAACACCGGCGCGACGAATCGGACGAAGTGGATTGGCTGCTGGGACTGCAGCTGGCGGTCCAGATCGTGGCCGGCCCCGGCGACTCCGTGTTGCACGTGCTGGCAGGACTGATCGGGCAAGTTGCGGAGCGCGGGAGGGAACTGGTGGAGGCCGCCTGGTCTCAGGAGGTGCCTCGCAAGGCTCAGTTGGTGGTGGCAGCCCTGGGAGGCGGGAACGGCGAGCAAACCTGGGAGAATTTCGGACGGGCCCTCTATGCGGCCTCGCAGGTCTGCGCGCCGGAAGGAACGATTGTCTTGTGCACCGACTTGCAGTGCAGACCGGGGGCGGCTCTGAGACTGCTCACGCGCTACGACGAGGATGCGCGCCTGTGGCAACGCCTGCAGCAGGAACGGTCGGAGGATGCCGTCTCGGCCGCGCTGCTGCTGGAACATCGACAGCGCCAGCACATCTACTTGCTGAGCCGGCTGGACGCGAGCACGGTGGAATCGCTGGGCTTGGGGTACATCACGGAACCGGCGGACATCAGCCACTTGAGTCGACACGCGGATTCGTGCATTGTGCTGGCCGATGCCCAGCGGGCCTCGCCGCATGTCGCTTAGGACTTGCGGGCATCCGCGCCGCGCTCGGCAGCCGTCGAGCGGACGTGTGGGGGCGTCGGCGTCGCGATCGACGATCCCGGGGCAAAGGGAGTGCGGCGCCACCAGCGTCGGCCACCTTGGACGTGGAACACGAAGTACCACAACAACGCGACAACCAGCAGGAACACGGCCACGGCGCGCAAGCCTTTCCGGGCCAGTTCGCGGCCCAAGTCCCGCACCGGGGTCGTGGCGGAAGCCATGTCCTCTTGCACAAAGACCACCAGTCCCGAACTCACCGGCTCGCTGGAACCGCGGGCCGCGTCCTGTCGGATCATGACCGGCGCCGAGGCGGCGATCCAGTCGCGATGATAGGCTTCTCCACCGGGCGCTCCGCCGAGCGGGTCCACGTACTCGTGCGAGTCCGACGTGCGGGCTGCGAGCGGCACGCGATACTCGCTGAGGCTGAAGTCGCTGGCCAGCCCCGCGCCGGCCCCATAGATCTTGGTCAGCAGGGGATGGTCGAGGATCATGCCCTGATAGCCGTTATCCCGTTCGTCGATCAACACGGCGAACTGGGATTCCTTGGCCTCAAAGGTCATGAAGTTTCCCACGTCGACTGTCAATACGACGACTGCCAGCAATCGCTCGGGATCATCCTCCCGGTACAACGGCGTGGACACGGCGATCTTCCACCGCTTCGTCGTACTGCTGGACAACGGCGCGGAGAGACTGGTCTGCCGCACGTGCTGTGCCGGCATGGGACGCGCCTGGCGATCTGTCAGATCGCGGAGCCCGCCGTAGCAGTATGTGCGGTAAGCGAAATTGCTGCCGATGTTGGACGTCACGATCTGGTTGAACTGGCCGGCCAGATGGGTCCCCCGCTCGTCGCACACAAACCAACTGGCGACGTCCGGATAGCTGGGGTCGGTCATCAGCGTTTCGATATTCCGTTGGAGCTTCGAACGCACCTCATCCCCTTCGAAGACGGCGCGTTTTCGCTGCAAGACGTCGTCGGGCAGCTGCGGGTCGGCCAACTCGGCCAACAGCGGCTGCAGGTGGTCCACGGTGGCCGTGATGTTCTGGCGAAGCTCGGGACTGGCGGCAGCGCGCTCCACGGCCCGGAAGTAGCGTTGGATTTCGGTCGCCACGCTGGCCGCCACAAATTGCGACGCGAACAAGTTGCTTTGATACACTTTGGCGATCACCGCCTTCGCCGACTCCTGCATGGCGCTTTGGTAGACATCCCGGCCCCCATACGCCATCACCGTCAGCAACAGCAGGGGGCCAAGGACACCCATGAGCAGCAGCGGTCGCCGGGCCCGGACCTGGTCACGCGTGCGGAGCGCGTCCAAGACCTCCTGCACGTTGGCAAACCGCTTGGACGGCCGCGGCGCCAGGCAGCGGTCCACAATGGCGGCCAACGCGCGGTCCACCCCCGGAACCTTGCGGTGTTCGTCCGGCGGCTTGTGACTGGTGATCCACTGACGATAGCGGAGCAATCGGCCGGGCAGGTCCGGAGCTGCCTCAATGCGACGCAACAACTCGTCCCCCATGTGCGGAGGCTTGCCGACCAGCATGCAGTACAGGATCGCGCCCAGCGCGTAGACATCCCAGCGCGCGTCGGGCACGGCCTTCAAGTCCGCCTGTTCCGGCGCCATGTAGAACAGCGTGCCCAGGGACGGAGTCTGTTCGTGCGTCAACCGCGATTGGCCGAAATCCGCCAGCCGCGGTTGTGAATCCTGGTCCAGCAGCACGTTGGCCGGCTTGAGATCGCAGTGCAGAATGCCTTTCGCGTGCGCGTGATTGAGCCCCACGACGATCTCGCGAAACAGAGCCACGGTCTGCTCCACCGAGCGGACGTCATTCCGTTGAATGAGCTGCTCCAGCGAGCCGTTCTCGATATACTCCATCACGTAGAAGGGAGGATCCGCTTGCCAGCCGACGTCCAGCAATTGGACCACATACCGATCCGCCGACAGCAGAACGAGTTTCTCCACTTCCCGCGACAGCAGCGACCAATCCACGCCACCTCGGTGCTGGTAGAACTTGACCGCCACTTGGCGACCCGTGTTGCGATCGAGCCCGATCCACACTTCGCCATAGGCACCGGACCCGAGAAACCGCGTCAGGTCGTAGCCCGGCACCTGTGTGGGCGGACGGGTGTGGCGCAGGCTCAGTTCCCGCGCCTGTCGCTCGTCGTCGCCCGATTGCGGTACGGTCACATCCCAGCTCATGGCGCCATGGTATCAGAATTGCCGGCAGCCGGTAAGCGATTCGGGGAGACGGAGTTCACCCGGCCGGAGAACCACCGACTGTGGAACCAGGAGCCGTCCCTCAGCGTTCCAATGAGACCCGCGCGCGCAACCCTTGGTCCTCGAAAGTCAGTCCGAAGTTTCCGAACTTGATGGTGCTGAGGACCGGCGCCGCGATCGGCCCGGCCTGCGGTGCCGCGGGGCAACCGTACACGGTCGACTCCATCGTCTGCCAGTCTTCATTCCACACGTAATGGCCCCCACCAGGACAGATCAGACGCGTCTGCCAGAACTCCTCGTGCAAGGCCACGGGATCGTGAGCGGGATAGCGTCGTTTCCACTCGTTGAGAATCGGCAGGTTGCTCCAGGCCCGCGTCTGCATCAACATCTGATACTCGGAACGGCCCAAGGTCGCCAGCACCTGCAGGACCTTCTGGTCGACCTGCAGAGCCAGGCTTTCCCCCAGCCACGCTCGTGTCGGCGCAGGAGGCTGCTGGCCCGCCGCGACCACCTTGCCGCGATCGAGCTCCCGATCGATCGCCCGCTGCAAGACATCTTCGCTGAGTGTCAGCGTGAACGACTTGCCCGAAGCACTGTAATAGATCGCCAGATTGCGGATCTGTTCCGTCTGACCGATCGCCCGCTCGCTCGGAGTGATCTTGACGTAGGGTTGGTCGTGGTAGGTCAGCGACTCCCACACCAACATGCCTGGAGCCACCTGCTCAACAAACCCGCGCAGGGCTGCCAGGAATCCCGTCAATTTCAAGCCGCTGGATACTTCGGCCCGCACGGCCAGCGGCATCCGCCACCCCTGTTCCTCCATGAACTTCTCCCGCTGCTCCGCCTCCACCTTGGCCAACTCGTCCCAGAAGGGAGCGTCATCCAGATACAGAGACACGGAGTCCCCCAACCAGCCCAACGGGTCCAGCTGCATGCCGCCGGTCATGGCCTGCGCAAAATTGCTTTGCCGCCGCAACGTCTCCGACTTCGTGTTGACCGCCAAGATCGCGTGCGCCAGTGCGCCGTGCGGATCGCCTGCCCCGGCGGTGATCGCCGCACCCTGCGACACGGCAATCAGGTTCCGATACTCGGTGCCCCAGATCAAAGGCATGATCGACAGGTCCAAGGCCAACCGTTCTGGGCCCACCGTCAGCCGGAGCGCGATGGGGTCAAACGCCCACCGCCAATTCTGTTGATACCGCTCGCGCCATTGCCGATACGCGTCCGCTTCCGCCTGCGTCACACGCGCGAGGCTCATCTCGGCGATCGGCGTCATGAAGTCCAGGGAGCCCACCGTCGAGCAACGGACTCCGTGGGGGGTCAGCGTCAGATCACCGGGGTTGGCGATCGGCAGGTCGGTGTAGAGCGGGCCGGGCTCGATCTTTCCGTGTCACCAGGCGATCGAGCTGGGTGGCCTGAATCTCGGCGACCACCGCCGCATCCCGTGTGCGCCGCGAGGTGGCGATCCGCCACCGAGGACCGCACCAGCGGCGGATCGTGGCGTCACTGAGAAACACCAAGGCCGTCTCTCCCTCGTCGTGCCGCGGATAACGGGCTCGGAAAAACACGAATTCATCCAGCGTGGCCAGCGAATTCGCCTTCCCGGAAGTCACGCGCACCAGCTGCTGAAGCTGATAGAGCGAGTTCGTCACGATCACCAGGTTGTCCATTTTCGCGACGTAACTGCAGATGCTCCGATCGGGCGTGACCACTCCCCGATACGGCAGGCCGTCCACATCCCCGTCGACCGCCTTGGCATCGGCCCGTTCCCCGGCTGCCAGGCGCCTGCGCCATCAACAGGTTCTGGAGTGTGGTGGCGTCGGCCGCCTCAAACAGCACAGCCACATCCGTGCCCGTGCGAAAGTACGGATCGGACCCGGTCATCGCGATACTCTTCACCACGGTGGGCCCCAGCAGACGGGCCAGTCCGGTAAGTGGCAGGCACAGCTGCTGCTGATACCGCTCGAACGTGCGGGCGCTGGTCGACGCGGCTCGGCCAGTTCCAATACCACGGCGCTCTGCACGGTCAACTCGTCAGCGATGCTTGTCGCCGCTTCGAAGGACGAAAAGAACACCGCATGTTGATCCGCGGGAATCTTGGAAGCTAACGGGTCAAGTTCCGGTTGCAGCCCCGCAATCAGTGGCTTCCAGTCGATTTCCCGGACGCTGATCCCCTCCAGCGAGTTCACCTCGACGGTCTCTTGACCGCTCTGCACCGCGGGGAGAACGCGATCGAGCTGCAGATTCTCACTCATCGCCCTCCCGCCTGTGAACAGAGCGTAGGTATCGGCGAGTTCACCTGTCGGTGCCCAGCGACCGATTCGGCGCACCGCGGCATTGTCCACCACCTCGCCAGGTTTGTGTCCCAATTCGCGTTGTGCTTGCCGAGCCTCATGGCGGAACCAGGCAGCCCCCGGCACCGCTTGCGCGAGCAGCAGTTCGTAGTGCCTTTGTTTCTGTTCGTAAAATGCCTGGCGGGATGCCGAGTTCGCGCGGGTCACAGGAATCTTGAAGCGGACTTTTGCCATCGACTTGCCGTCGGACGTGGAAAGGAACAGGTGGCCCGTCACATCGCTGGCGCAGCGGTGCGCACGACCAGATCGCGCAGCACACTGCCGGATTGACCGTCGGTCGCGTCCCGCGGCACCACGGCGGTCTGACCGTTCACGCCTGCCACCGGCGAGGTCCAGTCGGTCACGTAGACTTCTCCTTCGCCATCGAGGACCGCGTAAGGTGGCCTCTGAGTCCGCAGCCGCCAATTCCGCCACGTTCCCTCGTCGGGACTGGGCAGGGCCCCTTCGAGTAGTTCCAGCTCACTCCACGGCACATGAAAAAACGCCTCGTCGGCCCATCCGCTGCGGACCGACGCCAACAGTCCCAGAGCCACCATGAATCGCATGCCACGCATCATCGTTCGTGTCTCCCGCAGCTAAGTGCTCTCGACCAAGAGTTCAGATCCCACCGCGCACCCACGCGCCGGACCGTTTCGTCCAGAACCAGAAGTAACCGACAGGAACGCATTATAGACCTGCCGACCGACACGACAGTCCCTGGCCGCACTACCAGACGTTGATTACGACAGGAAACGCGGGTCTGCCGGCCGCGGGCTGTGCGGTGTTCCCCAGACGGCAGGCATCGTCTCGCCACGTCCCCCAACTCCTCCAGACTGACGTTGACCATTGAGTGCCTTTCACTACAATGCGGCGGTTCTCCAGGCGTCTGCGGAGCATTCGCGCGCCGGCCACGGGAGCGACCTGACACGTGCACGAGTGACCCCTCTGAGATGACGCGTTCCGAACCATGACAGAACCACCGGAAAATGGCCACCCGGGCAACGAGGGCGGAGGCATGCACGAAGCCTCCCGGCGAGACAAGATGCGGCAAATCGCGGCGCTGGGGATCGATCCGTGGGGCGGTCGCTTTGACGACCGGCAGTGGATCGGTGATCTGCGGGCTCGCGAGGCGGAAATCAAGTATCGGCTGGACTCAGGCCTCGAGGTGCCGCTGCCCGACATGAGGGCCGCCGGATTCGACTTTCGGAAGTGGAAGTCGGAGCAGGGACCGGGGTCGATGGTGGGTCCCAGGTGCGGGCCGCCGGGCGGATTGTCCTGCAGCGGCCGACCGGCAAGTTGATCTTTCTGAACATTCGCGACTGGACGGGCGACATCCAGATCTTTGTGGGGAAGAAGCAGGTGGGTGAAGCGGACTTCGAGCTGGCCGGCCTGTTCGATTTCGGGGACATCATCGGAGTCGACGGCCAGCTGGCCTTCACGAACACGGGTGAGCTGACGATCTTCGCCGAGAAGCTGCACTTCCTCTGCAAGTCGATCGAGCCGCCTCCGGAAAAGCACCACGGGCTGACCGATCCGGAACTGCGTCAGCGCATGCGTTACGTCGATCTCGTGTACACCGACGGTGTGCTGGAGCGATTTCTCGCTCGCACCAAGATTGTGCACGCCATTCGCCGGACTCTGGCGGACGAGCGATTTGTGGAAGTGGAAGGTCCCACGCTGCATTCGATTGCGGGTGGTGCGGCCGCGCGGCCCTTCGTAACGCACCACAATGCGCTGGACATCGACCTGTACTTGCGGATCGCCCTGGAACTGCACCTGAAGCGATTAATGGTCGGGCGGCATGGAGCGGGTGTACGAGCTGGGCCGCGTCTACCGCAACGAGGGGATCAGCCCGCGGCACAATCCCGAATTCACGATGCTGGAGGTCTACCAGGCGCTGCGGCAACTACGAAACGATGATGGACCTGACCGAGAAGATGATCTTGGCAGCCATCGACGCGACGGGTGGGGCGCACCAGCGGCCCTGGGGAACCGCCACGATCGACTTCACGCCGCCGTTCGCCCGGCGAACGTACGACGACCTGATTGCCGAACACGCGGGTGTGGCTGCGGAGGATCATGCGGCGCTCGCAGCGCGTGGCGGCCGAATTGGGGTTCCACGCGGCCGGCAAGCACCCGGACGTGGTGAAGAACTTCGTGTTCGAAGAGCAGGTGGAGGCCCGGTTGAGCGGCCCGGTCTTCGTGACCGACTATCCGGCCAGCATCTGTCCGCTGACGAAGCGTCGTCGCGACAATCCGCAGATGGCCGAACGGTTTGAGCTGTTCGTTCAGGGGATGGAGATCGCCAACGCCTACACCGAGCTGAACGATCCGGACCTGCAGGAACAGTTGCTGAGAACACAGCTGGAAGGACTGGCCGACGAGGATTCGATGGCCCGCATGGACCACGATTTCGTGCGCGCGCTGCGGCACGGCATGCCGCCGGCCGGCGGTTTGGGCGTGGGCATCGACCGCCTGGTCATGTTGCTGACCAACGCGCAATCGATTCGGGAAGTGATTCTATTCCCGCTCCTGCGTCCGGCGGACTAATCGCCCACGCTTCGGCGGACAACCTACTGTTGCATGAGACGGATCGACCTCAGCCAAAGGATTGGCCATGTACAAGCTGCTCCTCTCGTGGCGCTATCTCTGCACGCGTTACATTGCTCTGGCTTCGATCGTCAGCGTCACGCTCGGTGTGGCGACGCTGATCATCGTCAATGCCGTGATGGCCGGGTTCACGGAGGAGGCCAACAAGCGTCTCAACGGCATCCTCTCGGACATCGTCTTTGAAAGCCACAGCCTCAACGGATTTCCGGATCCGGAGTGGCACAAGGCTGAGATTCGCAAGATTCTGGGAAAGCAACTGGTCGGCATGACCGCCACGGTCAGCGTCCCGGCGATGCTGAGCATTCCGGTGGGCCGCGACCAGTATCTGACCCGGCAAGTGAACTTGATCGGCGTCGACGAACAGACGTATGCCGAGGTCGGGGACTTCGGCCAGTACCTGTTGCATCCGGAGAACCGGCGGCGATTGAGTTTCGCCCTGCGGGAGGAAGGCTATGCGCCGGAGCGGGCGAAATTCCCGCCCGCCGGCTGGCGGTATCGACGGGCACGCGTGATGTACGAGCGGGCCTACGAGGAGCAGGTCTTGATCGAACGGACGAAACAAGAGGAACTGCAGCAACTGGCAGCGGAGGTGGCCCTCTGCCGGAGACGCCGCCGCAACCGGCCGTGCCGCCGATCCCTACTCAGGCGCCGTGCCGGCCGATCCCTACGCCGACCCGCGAAGCGGTAGCACCCCACGCGATCCGATGAAGCAGCAGTCGACCGGGGTGATCCTGGGAATCGCCGTCTGCAGCCAGCGGGTCAAAGACGACAGCGGCGAGGTGCGGGACTTCTTCTTCTGCCGCCCCGGCGACGACGTGAAAATCACGATCCCGACGGCTGGCAGTCCGCCGACGGCGGTCAATGACGTCTGACCGTGGTGGATCTCTATGAGAGCAAAATGAGCGAATACGACGCGTCGCTCGCCTTCATGCCGCTCGAGGCCCTGCAGAACCTGCGGGGCATGTTCGATGCCCAGCAGAATCGGCGGTACGTGACCTCGATTCAGATCAAGTTGAAACCCGGCTGCGACCTGAATGAGGTGCGGGATCGCCTGCAGGCCGGTTCCCGATCAGTCAGTATCCCGTATCGCATTCAAACCTGGCGGGACATGCAGGGCCCGTTGCTGGCGGCCGTTCAGCTGGAGACCACGATCCTCAATATCCTGCTGTTCCTGATCATTGCCGTGGCCGGGTTCGGCATTCTCGCCACCTTCTACATGATCGTCGTGGAAAAGACCCGCGACGTGGGCATCCTCAAGGCGCTGGGTGCACCCAGCCGCGGGGTGATGAGCATCTTCCTGGGATACGGGTTTTCGCTGGGCCTGGTGGGTTCGGGAGTCGGCCTGGTCCTGGGGCTGCTGTTTGTGCGCTACATCAACGAAATCGCGGCCGGTCTGGAACATGTGACCGGCCGCCCGATCTTCGATCCCACCATCTACTATTTCCGCGAGATTCCCACGATCATCAGTATGCACATGGTGGTGGGAGTCATGTTTGGCGCGGTGTTGATCGCCGTGCTGGCCAGTGTGCTGCCGGCGCGGCGTGCAGCGCGTCTGCATCCTGTGGAGGCACTTCGCTATGAATAGTCCGACCACCGCCCCACCCGAACTCATGGCTCGTCCCACCGGTCGGTCCACTGCGCCGACGTTGCCAGGATTGCGGATTGCTCCGCACAGCCATCCGGCAGTGGCCGAACGACTGCTCGTCGGCGCGGAACCTGCACAAGAGCTACCGCAAGGCCAAGATCACGATTCCCGTACTGCGGGGTATTGACTTCACCGCCCATCGCGGGCAGTTCACCGCCATGGTCGGGCAAAGCGGTTCGGGCAAGAGCACGCTGCTGCACGTGCTGGCCACGCTCGATGCGCCCGACGAAGGGGAAGTCCATTTCGGCGACCAGCGGATCGACAACCTGGCGCCGATCAAGCGGGATCGGATCCGCAACCGCAGAGTCGGCATGATCTTCCAGTTCTACCACCTGCTGCCGGAACTCACGACGCTCGAAAACGTCCTGACGCCGATCATGATCGCCGAAGGCATCTGGCGCTACTGGCGGACCAACGGACCTACATCGAACGAGCCGAAAAACTGCTCGACATGGTCGGCCTGTCGCACCGCCTGCCGCACCGGCCGCGGGAGCTGTCGGGAGGTGAAATGCAGCGTGCGGCGATCGCCCGCGCGTTGATCGCCGCACCCAAGTTGCTGCTGGCCGACGAGCCGACCGGCAACCTGGACCGCCAGAACGGGACGGAAATCCTCCGAATTCTGCGAACCTTGAACCGCGAGGAAAACCTCACTATAGTCATGGTGACCCACGATCTGGCGATTGCCGAACAAGCCGATTGCACCGTGCAGTTGGTCGAGGGCCAGGTCAAGACAGCATGACGTGCTCGCGTCAGGAGATCACTCGACCATGTCTTTGAAGGTGTATATCAACGGCAAATTCGTCGACAAAGAACAGGCCTGCGTCAGCGTTTTTGACCACGGTTTCCTGTTCGGCGACGGCATCTTCGAGGGTATGCGCAGTTACGGTGGCAAGGTGTTTCGGCTGGACGAACACTTGCGGCGATTGTGGGATTCCGCCAAATCGATCTGGTTGGAGATCCCGATCTCGCGGAGGAAATGGCCCAGGCGGTCAACGACACGCTGAAGGTCAACGGCATCCAGGACGGCTACGTCCGGCTGATTGTCACGCGCGGCCAGGGCACGCTCGGCCTGGACGCCCACCTCTGCTCCCAACCCGCTGATGGTCATCATCACCGATCACATCGCGCTCTACCCGGCCGAGTTCTACGAGAAGGGGCTGGAGATCATCACCGCCAGTACGATGCGCAATCACCCGGCGGCACTGAACCCGCGCATCAAGTCGCTCAACTACCTGAACAACATTCTGGCCAAGATCGAAGGGCATCACGCGGGCTGCGTCGAGGCCCTGATGCTCAACCACAAGGGCGAAGTGGCCGAGTGCACGGGCGACAACATGTTCCTGGTGGCCGCGGCCAGTTGCTGACGCCGCCCACCGACGCCGGCATTCTGGAAGGGATCACGCGCGGGGCGGTCATGGAACTGGCCACGGCGGCCGGTATCCCGGTGCGCGAAATCGCCCTCACGCGACACGACGTGTACGTGGCCGACGAGTGTTTCCTGACCGGCAGTGCCGCGGAAGTCATCCCCGTGGTGAAGGTCGACGACCGCGTGATTGGCGATGGACGGCCCGGGCCGATCACGCGCGATCTGGCCCAACGCTTTCGAGCCCTGATTCGCAAGAGCTAACCGCATGATCGCTCGCTCAATCCGCCGCGTCGGTTCCCGCGGCACACTGCTGTGCGTCGTTTCGCTGCTCGTCATCGCCGGCCATGCCCAGGAACCGGCGGCAACCGTCAGCAAGCTGCCGCCGGCGCTGGAAGAGTACTTCGGCCGACAGATCGCTCAGACGATGCACTATACGGGTGCCGAGTGGCTGATCCGGGACGTGCGTGAGCGGGAAGAACGCTGTTCCCTGATGCTGGCCAACCTCGGCGTCCGCCTCGGCCAGACGATCCTCGATATGGGCTGCGGCAACGGCTTCTACAGCCTGCCGCTGGCCAAGATGGTGGGACCGAACGGCCGGATGCTGGCCGTCGACATCCAACCCGAAATGCTGGTCATGCTGCGGGCCCGGGCCGAACAGGAGGGGATCGAGAACATCACGCCGATCCTGGGCTCCGTCCACGACCCGCGTCTGCCCGCCGCCACCGTCGATCTGGTCCTGCTGGTCGACGTCTATCACGAGTTCTCCCACCCGGAACAGATGCTGGCCGCCATGCGGCAGGCACTCAAACCCCAAGGCCTGCTGGTGCTGGTGGAGTTTCGCGCCGAGGACCCGAAGTTCCGATTCTGCCGCTGCACAAGATGAGCAAAGAGCAGATCCGGAAGGAAATGGCGGCCAACGGCTTTCGCGTGGCCAAAGAGTTCGACAAATTGCCGTGGCAGCACATGATGTTCTTCGGCCGCGACGAAGATTGGAAGCCGCGTCGTGATTGACGCCCCTCACAGCTTCCACAACAACAGGAGGGTGTAGTCCAGCGCGTTGGGGTCCTGGCCACTGTCCCGCGTGTCGTAACGATCGATTACGCCCAGCTTCAAGCTCAAGTTGGTTTCTTGGTCCAACAACACTTCCCAGGCCGCGTCGGAACGAATTCGATAGAGAGGAAATCGCCCCATTCCGGATAGTACTCAATGGTGGCTCGGACTTTCTGGCGTTGTGAGATCACGTGTTCCCAGTCGACGCCAAACATCGCTTCCGGTTCCCACGTGTCGTCCGTTCCGCGAAATTTCCGCGTGGCACCGGAACCGAAGCGCCCCTTGAACGTTGTGGCATCGTTGTCGATGAAGCGATACCCAAGACCGGCGTTGAGCGTCAACTCAAAACGGAATGGCCGGAACTCGTCGTAGACCAGAATGGACTTGGCAAATGGAGACCAGTGCGACGCGCCCAGCAACCAGTCGTGCTGCATTTCGAGTTGCGCGTTGTGTTTCGTCTCCACATTCTCGGCCGTCGATTTGAGATAGTTGATCGCAATCTTTAAATCGCTCCAGTCGACCCGCCGCTTGAGGTGTGCACCGGTCCGCAACGTCAAGGTGGTGGAATTGCCTTCCGAACCATCGATCCCGATTTCCACCGTGTTGCGCCATCCACGCGGCAACTTCCAGTGGTCCGGCAAGATCCAGTCTTGCCAGACGACTTTCTGCTCCCAGACGGAGAAACCATCGACTACACCTGGCTCGCTGTCCGAGCGTTCGGTCAGTTCCTCCCACCGGTCCGGCGGCGGGGTCACTACGGGTTCCGCGAGCGGGTCGCCTTCGTCTTCCACCGGAGGTAACCTGCGCAGATCGGGAGTCTCCGCCCCGTGCCGCCGGCCAAGACAATGCCAGGCACGCAATCGCCACCAGACCGATCATCGCCGGACGCGAAGCAGACATGGACCTTAGTTCCGCGAGCGTGAATCGCCCGCGGTCCTCACCAGTATTCGCCGTGCACCAGACCGGTTGCCGAGCGAACCGGCAACGCAGCGTATCAGGGCTGCCCTCACAATGAGTTGGCACCACCGACAGGCTGGCCTGGGCCGCGAGCGCGCAGGAACACTCCCGCGCCTCAACTCGATAAGCGGCGAAACTTATACCAGAACGCTGATCCGCGCGACAAGCCAGGTTCGCCCCCCTGCAGACGAGCGACAAACACCCCGTCCGACACGTCACGGCGGCAATCAGGGGCGTCCAGGCATATCGCGAGGATAGGGGGGAATCTCGGCGGGCGGCGGCACCTCACCCGACTCGTTGGCCCACATTTCACGCTCCTCGTCCGATGCATAGTAACGCAGCCAGGTTTCTGGCTCGTCGTCGGCGTCGAGGCAGTGCCAGTGCAAGAAGTTCTGGGGAACGTCGACTTTCTTCTCCCCCGAAGGCAGAATGTCGCGGATCAGCAGGCAGTACAGCTCTCGATCCGACAGATGATCGGTGAACTCGAGCAGGATGCGCTGTTCGTACAGTTGGTGGATCGTCTGCCACAGCAATTCATGCAGCTGGATATCGGAAAGCGTGTCGGGGTACGGCAGCTGCAATGCGGGCTGGAACCACTGGCTGATGGGGAGCACCGGGGCGCGTTCCCAGGCCAGGATCGATGCCAAGTACTCGTTTTCGGACGGCGTACTGAGCACGCGCGAATTGATGATGTCCACGGACTCATCCAGAAACGGCTCCAATTCGTCGCGCAGTCGAGCATTCAGCATCAACTGATCGACATCGTGGGACGTCGTACGCTGGTCTTCCGACATCGGATGGACACCTGTTCTATGACACGGAAAAAAACGTGGTCTGGCCGAGGCGCGTCGGGATCATCTAAACCTCGACTGTACCAGCAATCAGTCGTCCCGCAAGAGCTGAAAAGGCCATTCCGAAGCCTTCCCGCGAAGATCCGCCAAGTGGTCCCGACACGACCGATACGACCGCCAAAGTGGAGGCTTTTTCACCGTCTCGAACGGCCTGCCTGGTCCGCCATTCCAGGCAGAAAACCTGGGTGAGGCGGGACCGCGAGGGGTGGTCCGCAGGACCCGCGATACGGCCGGCCGACACGGGGCGCAGGAACCTGGGTTGTCACGGTTCGCCGTGTTCGATCTGCGAGATCTTTTCGAGTCGCCGAGCGTGGCGGCCGCCCTCGAATCGGGTGTCAATCCAGATCTCGATCAGGCGGTCGATGTTGCGCTGTCCCAGTAGGTCACCGGCCAGACACAGCACGTTCACGTCGTTGTGACGCCGACTGATCTCGGCTGTCACGGCATCGTTACAGGTCGCCGCGCGTACTCCCGGGAACTTGTTGGCGGTGATCGACATGCCGATCCCGGTACCGCAGACCAGGATGCCGCGGTCGACCTGACCTTGAGAGACCTTCGCGGCAACGACCGACGCAATATCGGGATAATCCACACTTTCCGAGGTATGGGTTCCTTCGTCGGACACTTGGTGCCCGAGTCGCGCCAGGAGTTCCGTCAAACGGTTTTTCACTTCCAGGCCACGGTGATCGCTGCCAACCGAAATCCGCATGCGGCTTTACCCTCCCGCTCCCCCAGTGGCCATGATCTGATCAAGCTGCAATTGCTCGAGCCACGGTTTCAAGAATGCGTTGATTTGCTGGGCACACTGACGATACACGTCCGCGGTTCCACCGATCGGATCGGACACGTCGCCGGCCGACCCACCCAGCACGTGCGTTCGCGGCGCGGCACTGGGCCACTGGGCCAGGATGGCCTCCCGATGTCCGCGAGTCATGGTAAGGACCAGATCGGCAAATCGCACCAGCCGATCGCTCAGCGGCTGACTCTCGTGCCGGCGGAGGTCCAGTCCTTGCTCCGACAGCACCTGGACAGCTTCCGGACTCGCATGCCCGCCCGCCATGGCCGCGATCCCGGCCGACATGACCAACAGGCCGCGATCTTCCAGCTCCTCCAGACCGACCGCCAGTCGTTGCGCCAGGCCGTGCTGCGCCAGCAGCGACGCCATCGGACTGCGACACGTGTTGCCCGTGCACACGAACAGGAGTATGAAGCTGGCCAACCGCTTGAGCGTGGATTCGTTCAAAACGCCTTCGCGAAGCAGCTGCCAGTGATTGTCTTGGACGCGGACCACCGACGACGGTTGGCCGAACTTGCATTGACCGTCGTTCAGGATCAAGGCCACGTTGTCCCGCAAGGTCTTGACGACCTGATCGGCCGTGACCGCATCGGGTTCACCGCTGCGGTTGGCGCTGCTGAGCGCCAGAGGTCCGGCCGACAAGCGGAGCACGGACAGGATCACCGGGTGGGCCGGCACACGCAGACCGATGGTTCCGGTCGGGCACACCACCTGCTGCACCGATGCCGGCAACTGCCGAATCACACTATCGGGTTGGTTATCTTCCAGCACCAACGTGATGGGACCGGGCCAGCAGCGGCGGGCCAGCCGCTGTCCCAGTGGCGAAATCCGCGGCACGTAGTCCCAGGCGTCCTCGGAACTTTTGATCGCCAAAGTCACCGGCTGTTTATCCGGCCTCCCCTTGGCGACCAGCAGCCGCTGGACCGCGCCCTCATGCAGAGCACTGGCGGCAATTCCGTACACCGTTTCCGTGGGAAAGACGACGAGTTTTCCGTCCGCCAAAGCCTCGACGGCGCGGTGGACCACATCGCGTTGGTCCTCCACGTTGTTCAAGTCAATGACAGCGGCGGACATGAGCGTACAACCTCTCGATCGCCTGTGGAACCGGCGCCGGGGGCGACGCGGATGCTGGCAAACGAACCCGGAGACGTGACCTAATGCATTATGATAGAATCTGTTGCGCGAGGAGGTCAAGAGTACAATGAACGGCCGGCCATCGCTGGCCTGCGACGTCGGGAGTCGGCGTATTCTCTGTTGCGACACGAAACACCCATGCACTATCTGGCACGACGTTCCGTAGACGCGCGGCGGCCTGTTCCTTGGCGGCAAATGCTGGCCGTGCTGACGGTTGTCATCGCGGGCGGTTGCCTGTCCGATGTGTCGCCACCTGGAAAACCCGACCAGGTCTGGGGCCGTCGCGGGATTTCGGCCGGGCGACTGCAGAAGCCGCGGGCCATGACGATCGATGCGGACAACCAGCTGTACGTCGTCGACATGACGGGCCGCATCCAGGTTTTCTCCGCGACGGGCGAGTATCTCCGCGGCTGGCGGACCCCGGCGATCGAGCACGGCAAGCCGTGCGGGTTGAGCTTTGCGCGGGACGGAAACCTGCTGGTGGCCGACACGCACTATTTCCGCGTCTTGGTCTACTCGCCGATGGGGCAACTCCTCGACCAGCGCACGATCGGCGGCGAGTCGGGCGCGGTCCGGGACAGCTCAATTTCGTCACCGATGCCGTGCAGGACTCGCACGGCTGCTACTACGTGTCCGAATATGGCGAATGTGATCGAGTGCAGAAGTTCACGCCGGAGGGCCAGTACCTGTTGCAGTGGGGCGGCCGCGGCCGCGAACCGGGTCAGTTCGCGCGGCCGCAGAGCCTCGCGGTGGACGCCGACGACCACGTCTGGGTGGCAGACGCCTGCAACCATCGCATCCAGGTTTTCGATGCTTCCGGACCCGCCGCACGACTGATCTCGCTCTGGGGTGACGAGGGATCGCAACCTGGGCAGCTCTGCTACCCGTATGGCCTCGCACTGGACGGTCAGGGACATGTGTACGTAAGCGAACTGGGAAATCACCGGGTCCAGAAATTCACGCTCGACGGGCGGTCGCTGGGATGCTGGGGCACCGGCGGTCGCCGGGAAGGGGAACTGTCGAATCCGTGGGCCCTGGTGGTGGCCGCGGACCAGCGCGTTTTCGTTCTGGATACGTACAATCATCGCGTGCAACAGATTCGCCTGTGAAAGGCGGCAATCGGCAGGGACACGATCGCTCATGTGGAACCTCGACATCGGATTTGACCGCCCTGAGTATCTGCTGCTCTTGGTGCTGGTCCCGGTCCTGTGGGTCCTGAGTTACCGGACGCTGTCGTCCCTGGGCCGCCTGCGGCGGATCCTGGCGATCGGCCTGCGGACGCTGGTCCTGCTGTTGGTCATCGTTGCTCTGGCCGAAATGCAGCTCGAACGCGTCAGCGAAAAAGTCACTGTCATTTACTTGCTGGATCAGTCGGAGAGTATCCCGCGGGCCACACGCGAACTGATGCGCGAATACGTGATCCAGGACGTGCGCAAACACCGCGATGCGCAGCGCAATGATCGAGCCGGGGTGATCGTATTCGGTCGGGAGGCGGCGATCGAAGTCCCACCGTTTGACGACGACATCCCCGATACGGGTTCATTTGAGGCGTTTCTGGAACGCCGTGATGCCACGAATCTGGAGAGCGCGTTGAAACTGGCCGCCGCTTCATTCGCGGAAGACACCGCCAAGCGCGTCGTGATCGTGACCGACGGCAACGAGAACCTGGGCAGCGCCAGCTCGGTGGCGCCGACCTTGACCGGCAACGGCATTGGGATCGACGTGGTTCCGGTGCGACTCGCCACGCGCGCCGAAGTGGCCGTCGAAAAAGTGACGCTGCCGGCGGACATTCGCCGCGGAACTCCCTTCGAAGTCCGCACGGTTCTGACGAACTTCCTGGAAGGAGACCGCAGCGACGCCGCGCAGCGAGTGCGCGGAAAACTCCGCGTCACACGCAGTGCCGGCGGACGCGAGGAACTGGTCGGCGAGGAGTCTGTCGAACTGCCCCCCGGCAAGACGGTGGTGGGATTCCGGCACACGATCGACAATCCGGCCATGTACACCTACCAGTCGGTGTTCGTGCCGGACGATGTCGCCGATGACCTGTTGCCGCAGAACAATCAGGCCTCGGCGTTCACCTACGTCCGTGGTCGGGGCCGCGTGCTGCTGATCGAGGATCGTGATCAGCGCGGGGATTCGGATTACCTGGTGGAACGTCTGCGGATCATGAATCTGGAGATCGACGTGCAGCCCAGCGATCAGCTCTTCACGAGTCTCAGCGAACTGCAGGGCTACGACTGCGTGGTGCTTTCCAACGTGCCGCGCAGCAGCGGCGACGATTCGTCGAACATGTCGAGTTTCCGTGACGAACAGATCGAGATGCTGGTCCGCAACACTCAGCAGATGGGTGCCGGCCTGATCATGCTCGGGGGCGCCAACAGTTTCGGGGCGGGAGGTTGGGCGAATACGAAGCTCGAGGACGCGATGCCGGTGGACTTCCAGATCAAGAACGCCAAGATCGAAGCGGTCGGGGCCCTCGTGCTCGTCATGCACGCATCCGAGATGGCGGCGGGCAACCACTGGCAGAAGGTCGTGGCTCGCGAGGCGATCCAAGCGTTGGGGCCCATGGATTTCTGCGGTCTGCTCCATTGGGATGACTTCGGCCGGGAAACCTGGTTGTGGGGAGGCAAACAGGGACTGGTCCGGGTTTCCGGCCAGCGCAGACCGATGCTGGCCCTGCTCAACCGCATGACGCCGGGCGACATGCCCGAGTTCGAACCGTCGCTGAAACTGGCATTGGCTGCCTTCAATAAGGTTTCCGCGTCGATCAAGCACATGATTGTCGTCAGCGACGGTGATCCCAGCCCCCCCTTCGCCTCGACGCTCAATCTCTACAAGCAGGCGGGGATCCAGATCACCACCGTCGCGGTGGGCACGCACGGGCCGGCCGGCAGCACACCGCTGCGAGACATCGCCGTGGTGACTGGTGGTCAGTACTACGTCGTGACCGACCCCAAGGTGCTGCCGAAGATCTATCAGCGCGAAGCCCGGCGCGTGTCCCGCCCGCTGGTGAAAGACCTGGAAAATGTCGCTCCCGACATCGTCTATCCGCACGAGATTCTGGAGGGGATCGACGGACCGCTGCCTCCGCTCAAGGGCATGGTGCTGACCACCGTCAAAGAGAATCCGCTGGTGGAAGTGGCCATCCGCTCGCCCATCCCGAGTGATACCGTAAACTCGACGATCCTGGCGGCCTGGACGTACGGCCTGGGCCGCACGGCGGTGGTGACGACGGACGCCGGCCATCGCTGGGCATCCGCCTGGACGCAGTGGGAGAACTACGACAAGTTCTACAGCCAGCTGATCCGGTGGGCGATGCGACCGTCGAGCGATCGCGGCAAGTACACGGTGGCCGCCGACGTGCGCGACGGCAAAGTGCGCGTCGTCATCACGGCACTGGATGCGAACGACGAATTCCGCAACTCGCTGGGCATGACCGGAGCCGCGGTCGGACCCGACTTGCAGCCGTTCGATTTCCAGATCCGCCAGATGGCACCCGGCCGCTACGTGGGCGAGTTCGACGCGAGCAAGGCCGGCAGCTACCACCTGACGGTCGTTCCCGCCGCCGGCGAGGCGCCGATCCTGACCGGCGTGAACGTGCCGTACTCGGCCGAGTTCCGCGATCACGACACGAACATCGGGCTGCTGCAGCAATTGGCCGCCCTGCAGCCGGCGGGCGGTGAAGCGGGTGTGCTGTCCGGCACGGACCTGGATGCGCCGCAGATGGAGCAACTCCTGACGCTCAACGCGTTCCGGCCCGACCTGCCCAAAGCGGTGAGCATCCGGGACGTATGGCCGCTGCTGCTGCTGGTCGGCGGCTTCGTGTTCCTGGCCGACGTATTCGTGCGGCGCGTCGACGGTCACCGTGGACTGGATCCTGCCGGCGCTGCGCTGGCTGCGGAGCAAGATTGCAGGTCGCCGCGTGGTGGCGGAGGTGGAGCAGCGTCTGGAGCGATCTGCGGAGCAAGAAGCAGGAAGTGGCCGACGGGCATCGATCAGCGTCGGGCGGCCACGCGATTCGCGCCGGAAAGCGACGAGGTGTCCGTCCCGCCTGCCACCGGCGACGTGGACGCGCAGCTGGAAGATTCCCGGTCGACGCCCGCTCCGATCGTGACGCCCCCGCCGTCCGCCACACCGACGACACCCGATGCGTCGGTGCCCGAAGAGTACACCGCGCGACTGCTGGAAGCCAAGAAGAAGGCGCGCGAAGAACGGCAGACGAAAACGCAAGTACGATCCGTAAACAACCACACCGAGGAACATCCATGAGCGTTGGGGAAACTCTGCAGCAGCAGGCGGAAGAATTCCGCGAAGCGATATCAGGAAGTGCACCACCAGATCCAGCGCGTGATCGTCGGGTCACGACGAGATCATCCACGGCGTGCTGACCTGCCTCTTTGTCGGCGGTCACTGCCTGCTGGAAGGCGTGCCGGGCTCGGCAAGACGCTCGCTCATCCGCACGCTGGCCCAGACGCTGAACCTGAAGTTCAACCGCATCCAGTTCACGCCCGACCTGATGCCGGCCGACATCCTGGGCACGAACATGGTGATGGAGACGCCGGACGGCAGACGCATGTTCGAGTTTCAGCCCGGCCCGATCTTCACGCAGATCTGCCTGGCCGACGAAATCAATCGGGCCACACCCAAGACCCAATCGGCGCTGCTGGAGACGATGCAGGAAGGCACCGTGACGATCGGCGGCAAGCGCTACGAACTGGAACAGCCGTTCTTCGTCATGGCCACCCAGAACCCGATCGAACAGGAAGGGACGTATCCGCTGCCCGAGGCCCAGGTCGATCGGTTCTTCTTCAAGCTGCTCGTCGGCTACTCGAATCGCGACGAGCTTGTCGGAGATCGTCGAGCGCACGACGCGCGGCCTGCACGTCCAGCCGGAGTCGGTCATGGACGGCCACGAAATCCGGCAGTGGCAGCAATTGATCCGCGAGGTCATCCTGGCGCAGCACGTGCAGGACTACATCGTGCGGCTCACGCTGGCCACGCATCCCGGCGGCGAATTCGCGGCCGCCGATCACCAACCAGTATCTGCGTTGGGGGAGCAGTCCCCGGGGAGCCCAGACCCTGGCGCTGGCCGCCAAGGTGCGCGCCTTGCTGGAAGGACGCTACAACGTCAGCTTCGAGGATGTGCGGCGCGTGTTCCTGCCGGCCATGCGGCACCGCGTCATCCTGAACTTCGAAGCGGAAGCGGAAGGGATCGCTGCCGACCGAGTGCTGCTCGAGATCCTCGAGACGGTGTCCGAGAAGTCTCCCGACGCGCGGACGATAACGGTGACCGCCGCCTCCTGATCCTCGGCCTGAATGGTACAGCCCCCATGTCCCACACACCGGATACAGTCAGTCTCCTGAGCCCGGACCTCCTGGCGCACCTCGAGCGATTGGAGCTGGTCAGCCGCAAGATCTTCCGCGGGCGACTGAAAGGGGAGCGCCGCAGTCGCCGCAAGGGCCAGAGCGTCGAGTTCGCCGATTTCCGCAACTACGTGCCCGGCGACGACCTGCGGTTCATGGACTGGAATCTCTACGCACGACTCGACAAGCTGTTCCTCAAGCTGTTCCTGGAGGAAGAAGACCTGCATTTCTTCGCCTTGATCGACGCCAGCACGTCGATGGACTTCGGCAAGCCCCACCAAGCTGCAGTACGCCAAGCAACTGGCCGCGGCGCTGGGATTCATCGGCCTGATCCGGGCCGATCGGATCAAGATCGAAGCCCTCAGCGGATCGCGCCGCGAGGCCGGCCCCGTGCTGCGCGGTCGGCGCAGCCTGTGGCGACTGCTGGAGTATCTCGAGGGAGTCGAACCGGGAATCAATGTGCCGCTGGCCGAGAGCATCAAGAACTTCTGCCTGCGCAGCAGCGGCAAAGGCATCCTCGTGCTGTTGACCGACCTGCTGGACAAGACCGGCTACGAACAGGCGCTTCGCGTGCTGCTGGCCCAGCAGATGGACGTGTACGTCATTCATATCCTGTCTCCCGAAGAACTGCATCCGGAGATCCAGGGTGATCTGCGGCTGGTCGATTCCGAAGATGCGGACGTCGCCGAGGTCACCGTCAGCCGGCCTCTGCTGGATCGCTACCAGAAGACGCTGGCCGCCTTCATGGCCGGCGCTCGCGACTACTGCAATCGGCGCGGCATGGCGTACATGCCGGTCAGCACCGAGATCCCGGTGGCAGACGTCGTGACCAAGTACCTGCGGCAGCGGGGACTGGTGCGATGAGCCTACTCAACACGCTCTCCTGGTGGCAATGGGCTCTGATCGGCGCCGTCCCGCTCGCCATCGTGCTGCTGTACTTCCTGAAACTCAAGCGTCAACCGCTGGAGGTCCCCAGCACGTACCTGTGGAGCCGCACGATTGAGGACCTGCACGTCAACACGATCTGGCAGCGGCTGCGCCGCAACCTGCTGCTGTTCCTGCAACTGCTGCTGATCGCGTTGCTGATGATGGCCCTGCTGCGGCCCGGGCTGGCGAGGCACGCAAGTGACCGACCAGCGGCTGATCTTCCTGATCGACAACTCGGCCAGCATGTCGGCGACCGACGAGCGTCCGAGCCGGCTGGCACAGGCCAAGCAGCGTGCGCTGGCGCTGGTCGATCAGATGACGTCGGGCCATGTGGCCATGGTCATCTCGTTCTCCGACACCGCCCAGACGCAGAGCTTACAACGAGAGTCGGCGGTCCCTGCGGCGACAGATCGAAGCGATCGCGCCCACCAATCGCCGCACCGACATTCGCGAGGCCCTCCGCGCGGCTGCCGGCCTGGCCAATCCCGGCCTGACGCGACTGGCCGACAACCAGGCCGTCAACGAATCGCTCCCAGCCACGCTGTACATCCTCAGCGACGGAGGGTTCGCCGCGGTGCCCGATTTCTCGCTCGGAAACCTCGACGCCGGTGTTATCTGCCCGTCGGACAACCCGCCAGCAGACAACCTGGCCATCGTCGCCTTCGCGACCGACCGCAACCCTCAGCATCCGGAGCGAATGCAGGCGTTTGTCAGCGTGGCCAACTTCGGCGAACACGACCGGCCACCGTCGTCCTGGAACTGTTTCTCGACGATCAGTCGCTGGACCTGGTCGAACTGACGGTGGAGGCCGAGACGAAGCCGGGTGGCACTTCGATCTGCCCGACCTGGACGAAGGCGTCCTGAAGGTCGTGCTGCAGCACCACGACGCTCTGGCCTTGGACAACGTGGCGTACACGGCGATCAACCGTCCGCGGCTGTCCCGCGTGCTGGTGGTGTCGCCCGGCAACGAAGCCCTGCGCACGGCCGCTGGACACCGGACAGGTCCAGGAGATCGCGGAGGTGACGTTTGCCGAGCCGCCGATCCTGGCCGACGCCGACACATCGGATCAGGCGGAGGCCGGTCTGTACGACCTGGTCATCTACGATCGCTGCCAGCCGACGCGAATGCCGCAGGCCAACACGCTGTTCCTCGGCTCCCTGCCGCCGGGCGACGCGTGGAAAGCGGGGCCCTCGAGCGGCCCGCCGACCATCATCGACATCGACCGCGTCCATCCGCTGACGCAGCTGGTCGACATGAACTACGTCCGGATCGCCGAAGGACGACCGCTGAAGCCGCCGCCCGGCAGCACCGTGCTGTTCGACTCGGTGATCGGCCCGCTGTTGGCCATCGGTCCGCGCGAGGGATTCGAAGATGCCGTCTGTGGATTCCCGCTCTTCGTCGACGAAAATGGCGAGATCGTGCCCAATACCACCTGGCCCCTGCGGCCCAGTTTTCCGGTGTTCGTGTACAACGCTGTCCGCTACCTGGGCGGCAGCCGCGGAGCGCTGGCCATCACCAGCGTCGCGCCAGGCAGTCCGATCACGCTGCGATCACCGGCCCGCATCACCGAAATCACCGTAGTCGAATCCACGCGGCGAACGCAGCGGCTGCGAGCGATCCGGTCAAAGCCCCTTTGTCTACACGCAAACGCGACGAACTCGGTGTGTACGTCGTATTCGAGGGCCCCGACAAGCAGATCTGCCCAACGATTCGCGGTGAATCTGTTCGATCTGCGGGAAAGCGACCTGCGACCCAGGGCCAGCCTGGAGCTGGGCCACGAAACGGTGCCAGGTCAGCCGGTCTTTCAGTCCACGCGTCGCGAGCTGTGGAAGTGGATTCTGGTGGTCGGCGCTGATCGTGCTGGTTGTCGAATGGTACGTCTACAACCGGCGCGTCTACATTTAGCGGACGGCGCGTCTTCAGCGGCGGCCCTCGAGTGCGGCGATGATCCGATCGACATCGAACACGCATCCGCCCCAGGTGCCGCCTCCCAACCGCTGCAGGGCGGCCCACAACCGGGTCTCGTCGGGCAAGTCGGGATCGGGACGCAGATCGGGATGGGGTGTCCGCTCCGCCAGCAGACAGGCTCCTTCGTCGGCCGACACCTGACGGGCCGCTGTTCCCACCATGTCCACGCGTCCCGTCAATTGCAGGCGGTCCACCTCGATCCGAATCCAATCACCGTCGCGCACCTTGGCAAGCGGTCCGCCGGCCAACGCTTCGGGCCCGACGTGCCCGATGCACGCTCCCGTGCTGACGCCGGAGAACCGCGCGTCGGTCACAATTGCGACGTGGCGTCCCCATTCGACATACTTCAGCGCCGAGGTGAGTTGATAGGTCTCTTCCATCCCGCTCCCCAGTGGTCCGCGGCCCATCAGAACCACGACATCTCCGGCCTTCACCGGGGTGCCTGAGCGTCCCTTGATCGCCGCAATCGCGGCGCGCTCGGTGGTGAAGACTCGCGCGGAACCTGTGTGGCGATAGACACCGTCGGCATCCACCACCGCCGGATCGATCGCCGTGGCTTTGATCACGGATCCTTCCGGACACAGGTTGCCGACCGGAAAACAGACCGTGCTGGTGAGACCGCGTCGCCGAGCCGTCTCAGGGGACATGATCACGTCATCAGGCTCAATCCCGTCCCGCTCCCGCAGCACGCTGCGCAGCTGCTGCCGGCGCGGACAGGTCTGCCACCAGTCCAGCACTTCGCCGAGCGTACGTCCGGTGGCGGTCAGCACATCCAGATCGAGCAGATTCAGGTCTCGCAAGTGGAGCATGACTTCCGGGACGCCGCCGGCCAGGAAGACACGTACCGTGGGGTGATTCTGCGGTCCATTGGGCAGGACATCGACCAGCCGCGGCACGCTGCGATTGACTGTCGATCCAGTCCTGGACCGTCGGTCGCGGGAGCCCGGCCGCGTAAGCGATGGCCGGTACATGGAGCAGCAGATTCGTCGATCCGCCACACGCCGCATGCACCACCATCGCGTTGCGGATCGCGCCCGGAGTCAGGATCTTCTCGACGCTCAGTCCGCAACGGACGAGTTGCTCCAACGCGAGCGCACTCTGCCGGGCGACCTCCAACCAGATCGGCTGTCCGCTCGGCGCCAACGCCGAGTGGGGCAGCGCCAGTCCCAACGCTTCACCGACCACTTGCGATGTGGCGGCCGTGCCCATGAACTGGCAGCCACCCCCCGGGCGTGGCGCATGCCGAGCAACCGGCTTTGGCGGCCTCCTCCAGCGTGATTTCGCCCTGCGCGTACCGGGCGCCGATCGTCTGGACCTTGGCCGCATCCTCCCCCTGTATCGGCGGCAGCGTGACCCCGCCGGGAATCAGGATGCAAGGAAGTCGCCGCGTGCGCGCCAGCGCCATCATCATCGCCGGCAGCCCCTTGTCGCAGGTCGCGACGCCCATCACCCCGCTTCGCGTCGGCAACGAGCGAATCAGTCGTCCCAGCACCGTCGCCGCATCGTTGCGATACGGCAGACTGTCGAACATGCCGTTCGTGCCTTGCGTGCGACCATCGCACGGATCGGAACAGCTCGCGGCAAACGGCACGCCTCCTCGCTGTTTGATGACCTCCGCTGCCGCCTGCACCAGCAAACCAACTTCCCAATGCCCCGTGTGGAAACCGAGCGCGATCGGTTCGCCATCCCGGCCGCGCAGCCCACCCTGCGTGCTTAGAATCAGGTACTGCGGTCCGAGCAGCGCCTCGGGCGACCACCCCATGCCTGCGTTCTGGGTGAGTCCGAACAGGTCGCCGCTCGGCCAATCCCGCAACATCTGCTCGGACAACGGCAGCTCTCCCGACCGGCCCTGCGGCCTGCGTCTGCACGTCGAACAGCGTCTGGTCACGACAGGACAGCAAGTCGTGCAGACTCAGGAGCTCGTGATTCATGGATGGATGCTCCCCTAAGAAAGGAACGGTCTACGTCGGAGAATCGGGGCACTCGGGTGCCACCGTCTCGCCGGCCGGTAACCAGCGACGAGCCATCATGGTCCACAACAACGGCAAAGCCACGGAAATCCCGAGGGCCAGCGGCAACCATTCGCGCTCGGCCGCCCACGTTCCGAAAGCCGAGTACGCCAGTGCGATCCCAAAATTGCTGGCCAAGACCACCGGCAAGAACCGCCGCCAACTCAGTCGGTGCATACCCAGCAGCAACACACTCGCTTCCGCCAAGACCGGGACCCCACGTGCCAGGACCAGGAATAACGGCCCATAGCGATCGCTGGCCCGCTCCAGTCGCTGCAGGTCCGACTGGCGACTGATCCGGCGGGCGAATGGCGGACCAAGCCAGCGTGCCAGCGCAAATCCCAACACGGCACCCAACGTCATCCCCAGCCAGGACGCCAAAGTGCCCCATCCTGTTCCGAGCTGACTGCCTCCGAACGTGCTGACCAGGCTCGATGGAACCGGCAGCAGCACATCCGTCGCCAGCAAGCTCACAATCACAGCGGCCACGGCGACCCGCGACGACGTCGTCTGAGCCCAGACGCGAAACCACGCCTCAAGTTGTTCACCGAAGAGGACGAACGGCACGATCGGGATGAGCAACACCACGCCGAGCAGCAACATTGGACGCAGCAGCGTCTGCATGACCTGTCTCTACCTGGGTATCGGTGGATTGGCGTGCCGCACGGAACTGGACCGCCTGCCCGCTTGGTGCCGGAACTCCAGAGGCCTGCGGCCACGGGGCAAGTTTCGCACATTCGGGCTGGACAGGCCAGAGGGTCGCGGGGATGGTGCGAACCGACGAACGCGTCACAGGTAACACGACTACAGCGACATTCACGCGAGAACATCGATGCTCTTGACGACTCGTCCGCCCGATGCGTTGGCCGCGAACAGGCAGCGGTCCGCCGCGTCCACGAATCCACAACGAATCCAGACACCCTGAATCCGGCTGCCCTGAGGTCCCGCCGTGCCGGCCATCGCCGCCTTACCCCGCCAGGGAGTTGCGCCGACGGCCAATGTTACGTGGACTTTTATCCAGGCGTCCGCGTCAGCAAGGACACGCTGGAAAGGCCATTCACCTGAGCCGTCGACCGCCGAACCGCTGTGTCAGATACCCCAACTCCTACGAGTTGATGGCAATTTGATTTATGAGATGGCAAAATGGGACTTACACGTCGGGAGTTAGTGTTGAATGCCACTCCCGGGGTAACTGAAGCGTTAATCAAACGATTGTTGGGAACATACTCCACGATCTCCAGAATCTGCACCTTCGTCTCGACTACGATCGGTGGTCCGCTGGTGCACGCCGAGTCACCTGCGGCACAATCAGGGGTAAACGTGGCAGTTTGGCAACGCCTGCTGTAATCGCCTCACGCCATTGTCGGTGACCTGAGTGTCGAGGAGGTACAATGCTTGTAGCTGCGCCAATCCCGTAAGGTGCTCCAATCCAGCGTCGGTCACCTGCGTGCCGCCGAGGGACAGATGCACGAGGCGTGGCAATCCCGTGAGGTGTGCCAACCCTGCGTCGCTGACCTTCGTACGGTCGAGGGATAGTATTTCGAGTGCAGTCAATCCCTTTAGGTGCCGTAATCCAGCGTCGGTGACTTGAATACCGCTGACATCCAAATCCTGGAGTCGGGTCAATCCTCTGAGGTGCTCCAATCCAGCGTCGGTTACCTGCGTGCCGCCGAGGGACAACCACTGAAGTTGTGTCAATCCCGTGAGGTGCGCCAACCCGGCGTCGCCGACCCTTGTGTCGGTGAGGCTCAAGACCTCGAGTTGGGACAAACCCTGGAGGTGTTCCAAACCGGCATCGGTGATCTGAATACTACGGAGGTACAACCTTTGCAGCTGAGTCAATCCCTCGAGATATGCCATCGCACCGTTATTGCTGATAAGCACGGAAGTGGGATGAGCAAAGAAATCGTCTGCGAGCAGCTTTCGCAGCCACGCCGGTCGTTGTTGGTGAGCGTCATTGCTCCAAGAGACCACAACCCCGCCCAGGCCTTCTATCGCTTCCACTGCCGCATGTGCCTTCCTCGCTTGCTGCAACTTCACGCCGATCCATCCCATCCCGATGCAGGGCAAGAGCATCAGCACCAGCAGCGTGCGAAGGCTGTAACGAAACCAGCGGCGACGAGGCTTGGATGTTGTGGTCACGAGGAGAATTATAGGTGCCTCGGCTCGGCCCTCTCAAGAGAGACTCTGATGGCGTCAAGGTGGGAAAGGTGGTCGTCAACCGTTCAGCCATTGGGGATCAGACGGGGTTTCGCCACCGGAGCACGGCCCGATTCGTTGAAACGTGTTGGTCCGTCCGCCGAGCGCGTGCTATGATGACCGCTGATGGCCAAGTTCGGGAAGCAGAACCAGGAACTCAAACGTTTACTGAACGGAGTATCAAACCACCGATAAACGAATTGACTCGGCCTAACTCCGCAGAGGCATGCGGCTGTCAAAATGGAGTGGCCGCTCGGAGGCGGGTAGAATCGGGTCGTGGTGTAAACTACAACCATACTTGAAACGGACTCTTTGAGTCGGATCGCCACTACCTAACGAATTGCTGCGAATCGCGCAACCGGTAATGACACACGCGAAATATCGCTCCCATGCGACTTCTCTTTCTAACGACGAACTCCTGATTCTTGACGTGATGTTTCGTCACGGCGTCACGATTACCATGCTGCGGAGGTGCAACTTTGTGTCGCAGTTTGCGGCAGAATCACATTCCTTGGATGATGATGCCCTCCAGGATACTCTGCAGCGGCTCGTCCAGAACGACGTGATTGAAAGGTCCGACGATCAATCTTGCGGACACTGCTACTATGATATGACGCGACGGGGCGGAGAGCTCTGGTCAGCGGAAAGATGCCCGATCTGGGAAAGGTATTGCACTGATAGTTATCCCATGAATATACGCGGTCGCACACTGGTGACCGTGAAAGCCGTTTCGGCGGGGATTCGTGATGACTTTCTGCGGATATGGCCAGAGAATTCTGCACGGTGCACACACGCGTTAATTCGCGATGTCGGTCTGATCCACTGGTATCCGTTCGAGCAGCTTCACGTTGGATTTGCAGCCTACAGCGAGGAACGATGCCCCGAGCGGCCTTCGCATGAAGAGCTTGAACTTTGGCAGGAAAAACGCCTTCACCATTGGCGTCGTGTCGAGGAGGAACGGACATGGTGGAGATCGGTCGCCGAACTCCAGAAATTTATCGAGCGGTGAACTGGGCCGCCGTAAAGGAAACTGTCCCACAATACCGCGCCCGATTGCTGCGCGGCCCTCGCCTGCCCCTGTAGAGGCATCGCGTGGTCGATGTGGAGCGGCCGCACCGGATCGGATAGAATCGAGGCGTTGGCACTGATCAACAATCGAATCGGACGAATACCAGTTCCGCGATCGAAGCCGCAACGATGGAACCACACGACACAATCAATCGCATTGTCAGTCAGGAGTGTTACTCGAACGCCGACGTATCGCGACTTCGTTCGCTCACTGAAGACTATCCGAACGACGCTCGCTTGTGGGATGTCCTGGGCGACATCACGCAACTAGTTGACGGTCCAATCACCGATAGAACCGCGTCTCTTGAATGCTACAAACGGTCGATTGCTTGCGATCCTGAGTACGCTCCCGCGCACGAGTCGCTTGGTTATTGGTACGACATCGAAGCCCAATTCGAGCTGGCAGCACAACACTTTCAACTTGCGATCGACAACGGCGGAGGGGATACTGCATTCATCGGGTGTGCCCGCGTGCTCGAACAACTGGGGCGCTCAGACGAAGCGAGATCTGCCATGGATCGTTGCTGCGACCAATCGAACCCGGCGCTCTTGGATTTGCGAGCGGAGATTGCTGATGGGCTTTGGACACCCGATGCAGAATGAAGGTGGAATCGGGTAAGGGACACCGCTGCCTTTGCCCCCGACAGCATCTGCTACGGAGTCCGTGATAGTCGTACTGACGAAGTGGAGCATCTTGTCCCAACAACCCACCCATAATTGCGGCGCGGCGTTCTCAGGGCAGCTCCTACCAGCAATCGACTCGGAGGAATAGCAATGCAGCGACGTTTTGACGTTCTGGCGGCCAGCCATGGTGCTGCTGGCATTGGGCTTATCGCGCTCTTCAGTTGTGCCGGGGTGGTCACGCTCTTTGAACTCGAATCTCGCACTTCAATCGGGATGTGCTTCGCTATCATCGCGATAGCGTATGCCGCAGCCATGGTGTTCTTTGGGTTCTTCACACGGTCCAGCGACAAATGATGGCCGTGTGGAGGAGACTGCCGCCAGCGGAGAGGCGTCCGGAATAACCACCCATTTCCGAATTGACCTACCAGCCCGATCGGGGCATATTGAGGGCGATGGATGGTGCCGGGACGGGAGCGGCCAAAACGAGGTCGCTGGAGCCCGGTAACAAAGGAACGTTTCTCAGCAAGTCGATATGATGCGGGACTGACGCGGCAAACGCTTGGTCAGGTGGGTATAACCGGCTGCGGAGAGGAGTTGCGGTTCCGGTCGGTGATGCAGGCAAGAGAAGAGCCGTCATTGTCGATGTGCGGCACGCGATTCACGGTTTGGGGCTGAGAGATGGGGCTTGCATGATCATGACTGAAGCGGCGAGCGATAAGTGGAAGGCGGAACGCGACAGTCTAACGCTTCACGATGTGGTTCGCCTCCGAGCCATGTCTATTTCTGTGATCACCGCCGTCACCGCACTCGCCGGTCTGCTCGTGGCGGGAGTTCTCTGGATCAAGCACTTCAACCTCGGCAATCTCGTCATTCCAGACGAGGAGACGAAAGTCTCGCGGTATGAAACGCTCCTCCAGGACTGGCACTCCTCGGGCTTAGTCAGTCATTTTCCGGCGAGCATTCCGTCCCATGCAGAGAATGTGAGGCTGTCCGCATTTCCTGGCTTCATGATGAGCGGGACATGGCTACAGGTCCGCCTTCAACTGCCGGGACCGGAAGTTCGACAGATCTATGACGAGGCGATGAAGAACGCCCGACAGTATCACGACGGAGGTGACAGCCTCACACTGGTGCATGCGCGCCACGATGGCTTGATAAGCACGGGTTTTCACACGTCCGGAACCTCGGACTTCTGTTTTCCTGATGACTACAGAGTATTCGTGCTCGATGCGGTGGACGGCGGATCGCCAGGTTATTCTTGGAACCATGGCAGGAGCAAGGGCACTGTCGTAAGCCTCTCGCGAAACGAGGTCGTCTACTTCGCAGAATGGTGGTAGGATGAGCACAGCCAGCACATGGCTGCAGAGCCGTATCAGTGGGCCGATCTGATGGCCGACGCGCATCAGCATTCTTCGTAAATCGACCATTTGATGACACAGTGGCTGCCCCGACAGCGGGACGAAGAAAGTGGCAGGAGCCAGGGTGGCCGGATAGACTTAGCTGAGGCCGCACGGTGCGCCCCGGACGGAAGTCGGTCCCGGACCGAGCACGCAGTTCAGCAAGGAACGACGGCAAGCGGCCGTTTACTCATATGCGTGGAAGGTGACTTGGCGATACGGGGTTGTATTACTACCGGCAAGTATTGTCAGGGTGTTTTCAGGATGATATCGGCGAAATAGTTGGCCGTGTGCGGCGCAATCGGAGATTCACGGTGAATACGCTGCGACGGGCACCTTGGATTTCGAACGATCCGCACGGTGCTCACAGAATCACTACCCGCATGGCGGCCGTCTCGCGCAAACGCGACGGTAAGACATCACTCAAAAGCAACTTCGACACTTCGTAACAGGAGGCTGCCACTTTCCTGAGCGAGCGGCGTGGCAACCTTACATCTTGCAGAAACGATCTCCGCGAGGAGAAAGGAATGAGATTCGCAATATCAGATACGGCGTCGGCGTGGTCCCGACGACACCTGCTTGGTTTTGCTGTTGCTACCATGGTGTGGTCGACTTGTCTGGTCAGCGCTTTGAAGGTCTCGGCGGGTGATTTCTTAAGCGCGATCCGCGCAGGCAATCTCGACAAAGTGACGTTGCTTGCCAAGGATCAACCCAAGCTGGTTAGGCGCAGCGTGGACGGGAACCCACCGTTGTACTGGGCTGTCGTCGATCACCACGTCGAGGTGGCGAAGTGGCTGCTGGAGAACGGTGCTGATGTAAACCAGCAATGTGGCCAGGATCGGCCCACGCCGATCTTTGAAGCACGGACGGCGGAAATGGCGAAGCTGCTGCTTGACCACGGTGCGGATCTGAAGGTCACAGGCAAGTGGTCTGCTACGCCGTTGTCCGAGGCAGTACGTGGCGATCACGTGGGCGTCGTTAAGCTGCTTCTTGCCGCCGGTGAAACCCTCACTTTCGAAGAGGCGGTTGAGCTGGGTGAGACCAAGCTGGTGGCGGAGATGCTCGCGGAGAAGCCGTGGCTGGCGAAGCCACCTCGAAAGCCGCTGTATCATGCCGCAGAGGATGGCAACCTCGAGCTGGTAGAACTTCTCCTCCAGTATGGTGCAGACCCTGATCTCGACTTCGGGTTCTCCAACATCCGTGGACCATTCACTCCCGTGTCCAATGCAGTGACGAGTGGTCATTACGAGGTGGCAGAACTGCTGTTGAAGCGTGGCGCCAGTCCCAACGTGTCGGGTGGCCGCAATCATGACAACCTGTTCTTGTTCGCAATTGCCTACCTTGACGCCAAGTTCACGAAGCTCATGCTGGAGCATGGCGCGGATCTGATTGTCAACGATTATAGGGGACACAACTTCACGCCACTACATGTGGCGTCCGCGCTGGGTGGTGCGGATGGCATCTGGCGAGTCGACCGAGTTGGGCAGCCCGAGTCGCTGAAGGGCAGCAGGGCGCAGGTTCTCGAGAAAGTGCATTACCTGCTGCAAGCCGGAGCCGCCGTGAATGCTCGAACAGCCGACGGATCGACACCGCTTTCGTGCGCGGCAATCGCCGGTCACAAACAAGTATGCGAGCTGTTGCTCAACCATGGAGCCGAATTGGACGTCGCCTCCGCCTGCCTGCTCGGAAGGCAAGACTTTGTCGAACGATGCCTCGAGGAGTCGCCGGAGGTATCGAGCGCGAGCGACCTGCCGATGCGTCAGCCAGCACTGCATTGGGCAGCCCGCTGCGGCAATATTGAGATTGTCAAGCTCCTGCTCTGCCACGGTGCTGCGGTCGATGCCCGGGCTCCGGAACTGGAGTATGAGGATGCGAGCGGATTCTCTGTCGTGACGTATCGTGAATCTCCCGGCCCAACCGCCCTTCTCATTGCAGCCGGCCTGGGCCATGACCAGGTTGTTCAAGTGCTGCTTGACCACGGAGCGGACATCAATTTGAAGGCGGGCGACGACTCCTACGCCCGGTCGGCACTCGAGATGGCTTGCTCCCACGGGCATTTGGACACAATCAGGCTGCTCTTGGACCGAGGCGCCAAGGTGGACTTGGACAATTTGGCATATCTGCTGCCCGACATCTCTGATACCGGGCTACTGGCTCGCCTTTTTGATGCTGCCAACTTTGACTTTAAGGGACCAGATGCAGCGAAGCTCCTCGCGCAGGTTGTCAACAGCAATGGTACACAAGCTGCCGACTTGCTGATCGCTCGCGGCGCTCAACCTGACATCTTCTCGGCCTGCAGATTGGGGCGAGTGGACGACGTTCGGCGTCTGATTGAAGCAACGCCCGCACTCGCCATCGCCACCCAGCCTGACCGTCTCCAGGTGACTCCTATCGCACTGGCCGTACAAAACGGGCACGCGGAGGTCGTGCGGCTGCTGATCTCTAAGGGTGTTCCACTGTCAACACTGGACACGCAGGGCACGTCGCTGGCCCATCAGGCAGCCGAGCGCGGACATCTGGAGGTAATGCAACTGCTCGTCGTCAGCGGGCTCTCGCTGGATGCCAGAGACGACGAGGGTGCGACACTGCTGCACTCGGCAGCGTCCGGCAGCCAACCGGCGATTGCTCGCTATCTCATCTCACATGGAGCCAACGTGAATGCCAGAGACTTCAATTGCGCGACTCCGCTTCACGTCCTTGGGGGTTGGGGTGCTCGCTCGATGGGCGACGATGAGAAGGCCGATGAAGAAATCCAACGGACGATAGCAACGGCGAAAACACTGCTTGATGCAGGGGCTGAAGTCAACGTGAAAGACAAACTCGATTGGACACCACTGCATCATGCTGCGTATCTGAGGCTCGAATGTGTTGCTGAACTCCTCTTGGCACGAGGTGCTGACGTGAACGCCAGAAACTTCCGCAACGAGACTCCTCTCGCTCAAGCGGAGGACTGGTTCTGGCAAAGATGGTTCGACCGGCCACACCAACCCGTGGCAAAACTGCTGCGCGAGCACGGAGGCGTGAAGTGAAGCAGGTTATGCTTGGTAACCGGCCGGAATGCGCCACGCCCACGCTGCCAGAAAGGACAGAAATATCCAATGGCAGAAAGATAGGATTTTAGTAAGACCTCTCGTCACACGAGATCTATTTGCGACTCTGCCAACAAACACCCTTTCCTGCTCGACGGAACGCACGCCTCCCCAGAGGCATCCCGAGATCGATGTTTAGCGGTCGCTCGGGACAGGGTAGAATGGAGCCGTCGGTGGTTGCCGAGAAACGAACGATTTATAGATTCTGACGCTTTGGACGGACACGGTCATGGTTGCCCTAGGCGATAATCCTTATCAGCCACCCGAGGCATCGACTGGGCGGCGCGTCGATTCCCGAAACACACAGTCGATTGCGAGAACGGTTTTCTTCGTCGGCAATTGCGCCGTCGCTGTGCTCTTCATGATCGCCTGTATTGTGGCTGTGGCTCAGTCAACGTCGCCGTATTCGTTCCTCGGAGGAATTCTGTTCTTCCCGGTCGCTGCAGGTGCCGCGATCACAGAGTGGAGGGTATGGCATCGCCGCAAGCACACACTTGAGAAGGTCCTTGGAGGCCTGTGTGTTGGTGTTAGCGCACTAACGATGTTCGGCGTAATCGCGAACGTTGCGGAGGCCCTGCAGTCATCACGGCCGAATGGTTTTGAGTGGTTTGTAATGATGGGTATAATCGTTGCCTGCTATTTTGGGGCATGCGGCGTGTGGCGAATCTGGTTCAGCAAGAGCATCGCGTGAGGCGAACTGAATGAGGGCGATGGCACGTCGTCTGACTTAGTCAGCGATGCGTCATAAACCGACCGAATTTCGAATTGACCAGCCAACCCGATCGGGGCATATTGAGGGCAATGGATCGTGCGGAGTCGGGCGCGGCCAAAACGATGCCGTCCGGTCGCTGCAATAATCGAACGATTCTTGCAGCGTACGAAGTGCGTCTGCCAGACTAACACGGGAGGAGAGTCACTCGCTACAGGCAACGCGGCTGCCTGCCGTGAACGCAAGGTCGCCGAATTCGCCGTGACAATCACACGGACGATCTGAAGCATGAGATCGTACATACACATGTCGTTTTGGCTAATGCTCTGTCTTTTGGCTGGTTGTGGTGGGCAGGGTCCTGCTGAAAGCGTTCAAAAAGCGCCTATTGCTGCATCGCCGCTAACTGATCCTGACGACCCCTTTGACGGTCCGGTTAACGTCACTACGTCATCCAAGAAATTGGCCGACTACGATTCGCTGCTCGCACTTATCGAAGACACACTTGGAAGACCGATCGGCAAAGATGAAACAAAACAACCACCGTTCTCGCCTCCGCTGAATGACGATCAGATCCGCGACGCTCTACGGCAGTCTATTGCTCATGTGCTTACCTCTTCCGATCTGGCGGATAGCCGCGATTTCTACGGTACACACGGTGATTCCGAAGTGATCTTGGTCAATGATGGACCGATCAAATGGCCTGATGACCTTAAGCCGGAAGTGGCCGGATTCCGGTTGCGTTTCGCTTCGCAGTTCGAACCTGATGGACAATGCAAAGACCGAATACTGGGCATCCGCTTGGAAAAACGCGACCTGTTAGCTCCATCAGACGGATTCATGGACGGAAACATATCTCTCTCGCTAATAAACGCCGGTGGCACTCGCAACGGCGCTGTGATCGGCGGTTGCAGTGTCTACTACGTTGTGCAGATTCGCGAGGGTACAATCGTGGCAAGGGCTGGGTGGGCGTTAGATCCGTAGCGGATTCTGCGTCCACCAAATGCAGCCACAGGAGCGGCCGGTCACAGCGGGGGCACATGTTTGCATCGTCGGTGGCCGCCCGGTGATACGTGTCATTCAGGCTTCCGAAGTTTCATCTACGCATACGTATTTCAAACACACTGACAAACTACCGATTTCCGAATTGACCCGCCAACCCAGTCGGGGCATATTGAGATCGATGGATCGCAGGGCGACGGGCGCGGCCAAGACGGGGCCGTCCGGTCGCCGCGAGAATCGAACGATTCTCGATTGGATGGACTCCCCGACGAAGCTGCGGATTTTGGGACCGCGAAGCGAATCGGAAGTGAGGGAAGGCGAAGGTGGGATTAACAGTGTTGGGAGGGGTTCCTGTGACACAATTGGTGTCCATCGCCTGTGTCGTGCTCGTCGCAGCTCCGATGCAATATGAACGCGAAGACGATGTCTCGGGACTATCGCAATCCGAGGCGATCAGCGTGTCCGCCTTGCGTGCGTTAAGGGTAGGATTCGAATATGGCGACTACCGAATGCAGGTCACGTCCGTGTATCTCAGCTTTCCGCATGACGACAGTGCGGTAGAGTACCTGGCCCACTTGTCGCATCTGCGCTCCGTACATCTGCAGAAGTGCCAAATCTCTGACGCCGGATTTCGCCGCATCCTCGACCTTACCAATTTGCGGACGCTCGACGTGTCTGGGCTGAATCTGTCCGACAACGCGTTCGACGAAATCGAGAACCTCAGGCAACTCCAGTCGCTCACACTTGATGATGTGCCCATCACACAGGCAACACTCGCAAAGGTCTGCCGGTTGCCGCATCTTCGCAAGCTGGAGTTGAGCTCGACGAAGATTGCCGCGCACGACTTCTCGCTAATCGGTGGATTGCGCGGACTACGGACTCTTGGGCTGTCACACGGCGACATTTCTGATGAATCAGTTGCCGCCTTCACCGACCTTAAGCATCTGCGCAAATTGTTGCTGAACGACATGCCCATTACCGGAAGTGGACTGGAAAAGCTGACGACCTTGAACAACCTGGAGGTCTTGAGCGTTGCTCGCACACGATTGAACGACGCGACATTCGCGTGGATCACGAATTTCCCTGAAATGACGGCGCTCGATGTTTCTGGCACCGTAGTCACCGACGCGAGCATGAGGGTTCTGCGAGAGTTGGTCCGAATTGAGAGACTTGATCTCAGCGATACGAAGGTCTCCGACGCGGCTATGGAGCATGTCGCCCAGCTGAAAGACCTCGAGCGTCTGTCCTTGTTCAAAACTCAGGTGGGTGATGTGGGTGTGGCCGAGTTGGTCAACTGCAAACAACTCCGCGCGATTGACGTGCGACGGACACAGGTCAGTCGCACCGGTGTCGGGGAATTGCGGAAACAGTTGCTGTTTGCGAAGATCAAGTTCGACTGAGTCTCGGAGCCGTGGGGCAAGATTTTGCGATGGCGGCTGTCGCGCGTGCTGACGACACCATGGAAGTACTGGATGAGGCAACGATTAAGGAGCGTGTGAGAGAACTGCTCACGCAGTCGTTTAGGTCGGCACGCCGATGCCAGAAGATCGCTTCGGGGGAGGCATTGAACCAACAATTCATGCCTTTTCCGAAAGCGGCAGCAACCGACTGTTAGTTGCCAACCCAAGTTGCTGACGCGGCGGGGGACCGTTAACGCGGCGTGCGTTGAAAGTGGCGGTCTAGCGCTGTTAGCAACCCACAGCAGGGCGGAAATGACACAAGCTGCGTTGCCAGAGCGGATCTTCATCGTGGCCACCTTGGCACTGGCAGTATATCTGGCTGCCTTCCTGTACTGCGCGACGATTGGTCATGGTCGGCGGAAGCGAACCTTTGCTCAGCGACCAACCACGACATTCCGGGAGTGGTGCCAGAGGCATTATGCTGATCTTTCGGAACAACAATGGAAGCACGTCGAACAAGTTGTAGCCGTGTTCGCGCAGGAGATCGGCGTCCATGTCACTCAACTGGAACCGGGCGACGTGATATTGGATAGCTATTGCGTGAAAGGGATGTGCTCCCACTTCGATGATACATGGGAGGCTTGGACTGAGAAGCTCGCTGTGTACGTCAGGAAAGCTCGCGGAAACGCAATATCCTGTGAAGAGGTTATTCTGAGTTCGTCGTGGGTTACGCTTGATGACGTAATTCGTGGCACGATCTTCATGGTCAGCGAGTCCGCCATTCGTGACCAGTCAGTATTAGGGGACCGTTCGCCTCCGTGAAGGTTGCGCGGGTCAGTGAACGCGTAATTGTCCGTCGGCCGGGCGAGTGCTATGATGACCGCTGAACGAGCAAGTAGAACCGAAAAGCCATACGTTATTTGGGACCTGCATCAAACGACCCATATATGGCTTCATTGACCCGTGAAGATCTCGCTGGCTTAGTCGAGGCGGTCTGCCGTGGTGACGATAGTGCCTTTCACACTTTGATTGAGGTGTCACCGATTATTGTCCCGCTGTTGATCGAGCACTTTGAGCAGAAGCGCGATGGGGAGTCACGCGCCCGAATCGTTGAAGTGATCTGGCAGCGTAGGGAGTCGGAAAGCACGCGATTCCTGTCCATCGCCCTTGAAGACGCGCACCCTGCCGTTTGGAAGGAAGCGATCGACGGGCTACTCACCATCGGAGGACGAGAGGCGCGACACATACTGACAAGTCATTTGGCGAAGTACCCGCACGACGAGCGGGCGGCGTGGATACACGAGGCTCTTGAACAACTTCGCGACTAGCGGGCGACGAACGATATGAGCGTCATGTCCCGCAAACCGACCCTTTTCCGAATTCCGACAGACGGCACCGTGACCACGAGGGCGTCATTTATGGCAGGAAATTGGCGGTGTGATTCGAAACGCGACGTAGTGCCGCTTATCGCAACCGTCACATGCCTCTTGTTCCTCTGTCAATGCGCGCGAGCTGAACGGCCATTTGCGGGGCGAGAGCTGAAAGCGGTGAAGCCTGCGACGCAGCAGCAGGCGGAGGCAAAACGCTTGCACATATCTGCTATCCCGCACTTCGGTGCCTTCATGGAATTGACGACCGTACGGGTCGGCGACTACACGTTGGTGTTTTTTTGCGACGACGATTCGCCGGATAAGGTGCCTTTTGTATTGGCGGTGCGCCATGACGGCGACCTTGCCTTGGATCAGCCGCTGGCCACGTCTAAATTGCTCCCGTTAACGATTAGAAGCGAGTGTGACGCCGTCACCGTTGAACTCCTCGACCCGCATCCCGTAGCTGGGGAGGTTCCTTTGCCGAGCGAGATACAATTCTCGGTGAATGGCACACCGTCTAATAGAACGATCATGTTCGCATTGGCGCAAGGCGAGGTATTTACCGTGGGATTGGACGGCAAATCGGAGACGCTCGATGTGCGGCAGTTGCCGCGCGAAGTGTTCAACGATGACTTGTTGCCAAAGGATGACACAAGTGGGGTAGATAGTCAAAGCAAGATCTCTATTGACTCGTGGTGGCAGGATGTCCTTCGGACGGAACTTGGGCCAGAGAAACAGATACTTCGCAAGACGGGCGACGGGGTTAGCGAGATCAGGCAAGGGCCCGTGGATAGGTCGCATCAGAAATCGTCCGAAGTCGATCCTGCAACGCCATCGGCGATCGCCCAAGACAAGGGTACCGCAAAGTGCAACTATGTCGAGTCGACTGGAGTGCATCACACGCATCCGGTGCTCGACATGAGGGGCCCATTAATTGTCCGCGCAAGGCTATTGCCTCGTTTTCCTCGCTACATTCGCATCGGACATCCACTGGATACCGGTGGATATACCGTTCATTGTAGCGGTGAAATGCCCCAACAAGTGTCGAGTCCTTTCCACAGTGGCGCAAGCTCCCACCAACGCGCCCGTGTTGATCCAAATGTCAGGGTGGGTGGCACTTGAGAATCGTGGCCGAATCTACTTGAGCTACATTTCGTCGGATGCGCGTGGATACCATTACGCTGATGGCACTCCACTGAAGGGCGACAACGAAGAAGAAATGTCGTTCACTGATGACCGACAGCCGTGGAAGGATTTCGACTTGGCAAAAGGACGCGTGTTTCTGGCAACGATCGACGAGGAGGGCGCGACGAGTGTGCGGCAACTGGAGAACGTGACGATCCCGAAATCTGTGCTGGGGGCAGCCGAAGGGCGAAAAATCGAGCAAGTGGTCGGACGCGTCGTTAAGTGGTGGCTGAACGTGAATCCAGACCAATCAGGAGCGAAGCAGAGCCAGAATGGGAGTGAGAGTGACGAGCCCCAGCACGAGGACAATTGACGCGGAACTGCCAGATGCTGTTGCAGACGCCGAGTTCATGAGTCATAAAACTGTAGGTGGCGAGGTTGTTGAATCCGCGTAACAAACCACCGTTTCTTGCTGACCTAGAGTCAGGCTGTGGCAGACGGACCGCCAAGTTGTACCAGGTAGATGCACGGAGGATGCCATCGGGCGAGAAGGGGGGAATGCACATAATGTTCGGGGTGGTCGCCAGCGGAATCGACTGGTTCTATGAGATGCCGAAGGGAGTCATCACATTCCCATCGATGTTCCTTGCGGCGATTGCCTCTTGGCTGCTGTGGCGCAGGTACCGGTTCCATCTGGGCGGGACAGTTCTGGGACTGATCGGGCTGGAGCTGATGATTCTCTGCTTGTTCCTGACCTACTCGTCAGACAATCTTTGGGATGTCATCCCGCTTCTATGCCTGTCTGTGTTGATTTGCATCACTGGTATCTACAGTGTCGCTTGCTTTGTTTACACGGCGTGGAATTCACAGATGCAGCGACTCGTTAATGCTCTGGCGGCATTGTCCATCACGGTCGCGGCAGTCGCTTGGTGGTTTGCGGGTTGTCCATTAGCGAGTCATCTGCGAGTATGCCGTCATTACCGCGAAATAGACGAGAAACTACCCGCGCTCAACGCCTTGGCGAGCCACGTCGAGTGCTTTCGCGATGCCGCGAGTCGGGCGCCTGACGAGAGTGAGTTCTGGCAACTCGAATCAGGTCTGCGCAAGGAAAGCGATCGCTTACGTTCGTTGTATTGCGTCAAGGACTGGGGCTTTGTGTACCGGAAGATCAGCGATCAACAGTTCCACTTGGTCTACTTCTCATTCGATGTGGATCTGATGTACGATAGCGAATTGCCGACAGCCGGGTGGGTACCGGCACGTGACGAGGCAGGCCAATATATCCCTCTGACAGCCGCCCAGTAGCCTGGCGTCGCAACGTTTCGCATAACCGTACCACTCCGAACGCGCTGCAAAATACGACCCATTTCTGGCGGAAGATCGACCATTCGCGATAGAGCTTTCGGACTATGGCCAATGAACGAGAGACGTGCGGAGAGTACAACGGACCGCCCTCACATCGACGCGCACCAGTTAGCTTTGCGACGAATGTGCCTCGTGTTGACGTGTATGTTCGTCTATTTCGCATTGGCCCGCCTAATTGACGCACCACCCTTGTGGTCATCTGTGTTCGGCGCGTGGCTGCTTCTGCGGTACCCATGTGTCGCAATGGCCGATCGCGTTACTGTTTCGGTACCGGCACTTCTGGCCGGATTGGCGTTGCCCGTCTACTGGGAAATCCCAGCGATCGAACACCAGTGGAAGTCACCGTTTAATCGTTTGTCGGCTGAGGATTGGGTTTTCCTGCCAATTGCTTACTGCGCCGTACCGCTTGCGGTGTTCACCTATGATTTCTTTACCGGCTCCCAACGGACGGGAAGATCGCACTGGATTCGCTTTGCCGCTGAGATCCTGCTGGTTCTTCCAGTATGGGAGGTCGTCATAGTGGCATGTGTCGTGCACCTTACCCATATAGGGTAGCAACCACCAATAACCTACCCTTTGCTGCTGAGGCCAGAGGCACCGAAAGGCTGAGGGACCATGACTGGCGGTTGAGCCGTGGGCCGGTCGTCGACGGCGAACGTCACTTGAAGCAAGCCATTGGGCAGTGACAAATGGGTCGACCTGCGTTTGCGGGGAGTTGTGTTATGGACGCGCAAAGGGTGCCGAGTGCGACGCATATCCAATCCACCGCTGTCGCCTTGTTTGGCACGGCTGTCTTCCTGGGTTTGACTGCAGCAGCAGCGTGGACATGGGTGAGCTGGCAACGGAATGAGATAAACGCGGGCGTGTGCCAAGGCCGGCTTAAGTACCTTGCCCTAGCACTTCTGAATTATCACGACGATTACGGCACGCTCCCTCCGGCGTGCATTCGGAGCCCGGACGGACAGCCCATGCACAGCTGGCGCGTATTGATTCTCCCGTACTGTGAGAGAGACGACTTCTACCGCCGCTACGACTTTTCGCAACCGTGGAATAGCCCGCAGAACCTAGCCTTAAGTGAATCCCATCCCGATATCGCAAAGCTCTTCCAATGTCCCAGCGACCCTGGCACATTCCACGACTGGACGAGCTACGTCGCAATCGTGGGAAAGGGCACCTTGTGGCAAGAAGATCACCGGACAAGCAGTGAGGAATTACGGGCGAAGCCTCGAAGGGTGCTACTTGCCGAAAAGCGCGAAACCGGTATCCACTGAATGCAGCCAGAGGACATACTCGCCGGGAGTGCGAACTGGGGCGTATCGAAAGCTGGCCCCCACGAGCTGCGCTGCGCTTTTGGTGACGGCGGCGTCGGCATCCTTGACCTTTCACGACTGAACGGCACCAGTGAGGACGGACCACGGGAGTGAGCCTGGGCGGGGTGGCGAGCCGCGAGAGCGCAGGGAGCGGGACGGCTGCGATGACCGCTGACGGCCAGCCTTGGGGAAGCCGAAGCAGGAACTCGTACGTTTTCTGAATCGAGCAACAACAGACCCATTGCTGCTCGCCGAGCGTATACCTCCCCAGAGGCATTCGACGGTCGAGGTTGGATGGCCGGGCGGGGGCGGGTAGAATCGGGGTGTCGGGAGCGTCTGATCAAACGAACGTTTAGTCATCGGATTGTGGACGTCATAGTGTGGAAGGCTGTACCGAGCGACCGGAGATCGCCGCATCCAACGTCGGGAATGGTCTCCTGTGGATATCGGATGTGCTGGCGGTCGCACACATGGGGGTGGTGGGATGCGAGCTCACTTGCGCCCGTGGGTTTGACGCTGGCTCTCACGTGGAGCTGCCACGTGCTCAGAGCCGACGACTCGTCGCCTACAATCGGCGAAGACGGCTCCCCTTCTCCGAGCGTGAAGGCAATCCTGAAGGAAGCTGCACAAATCGCTTCTCGTCAGGACGAGGAACAGGGGTACTGGTGTGAGCGCGCTGTTAAGAATCGCGGAGCTTCAGATGAGGGCGGGCGATTTTGACGGCGCACGCGATTCGATCGCGAAATGCAACAACAGCTACAGTGCGAACGCATCTTCGGTACATCTGGCTGAAGCGTTGGCTGGAGCGGGTGATCACGAGCGAGCATTTCAGGTCCTGCGGGATATGGGCACCGATCACGGTTGGCGGCAGGACTTTTTGGACGATGGGGTCCGCATGCGGTGGCTCGAATACCTCATTTCCACCCGCGATTTCCGTCGCGCAGATCTAGCCGTCGAGGAGTTCGCAGTACCCAACTCCCGACCGGTGGGCCTACGGAAGTTGGCTCTGGCATATGCCGAAGGCGGAGACAAAGCGGCCGCACAACGGTGTCTTCAGGAAGCCATCCGTGCCAGCACTGCGATCGCCGACGAATTCGATCGCGCCAAGTGCCTTTGGCAAATCGCCGATGCCCAAATAGCCGCAAGCGAATCCGCAGCAGCGGCTGCAACGCTTCGTTTCTTGACGGAGGATAGCGGGACATTCAAGGACGGCTGGGCCCGCGTCGCCGCTCTCAGAGAAGCGGCCGTTCGGGCTGCAACCATCAACGAGCGGCAACTGGCGAGCCAATTGTTTAGTGAGGCGGTCGATGCCCACCGGGGCATCAAGCCGCCAACTCCATGTCCGGAGCGCAGTAGGATCGCGGCGCTGAAGTCAATCGCCGAGGCGCAAGCCGGCGCGGGTTACATCAACGAAGCGTTCGTAACGGCGCGCATGATCGAGCATAGTGATAAGGACTTCTGGCGAGACGGTAGCCGAGAGGAGGCGATTGACCGGATTGCCGTGGCGCAAGCGAAGGCTGGTGACATCAGTAATGCGATCCAGACGGCCCTTGCGGTGGAGCACTACCCTCAATACAAAGACGAAGCGCTGCTGGAGATTGTGGAGCTCTTGGTAACGCGTACAAGGTTGCCAGAGGCTCTCACGACAGTGGAACTGATCGCCGATCCACCGACGAGGGCGACGGCCACGCTCCGAGTCGCTGCTGCGCACGCCAAGTCGGGCGACAAGGAGACCGCAAAATGCATCGCGCGGCAAATTCGCTTGACCAGTAACGACTTCCTGCCACTAGCTGATCACGCGTCCTTCGACTACGCGAAGCCAGAAACCTGGGGGATCATTTACGACGAACGTTCAGCTTTTACGATGGCATCTCATCGGGCGTCGGTTGATAAGGCCCAGAAACTTGCCGCGGCGGCAATGACTTTGGCCCACGCTCTGGACGAGCACCATGATGGTTTTGCGGTGCTGTTCAAGGACATCTTGGACGAGACGATTGTCTTCTCGCTGGCGCGTGCCCAGGCCATGAGTGGCGACGACGGTACCGCACTTGCGTGGTCGCGACAGATCGGGTCTGACGAGAGGATTGGATCGAAGGAGGAGTGCGAGGCGGTGCGCTTAGTGCAGCTGCGGGTCTATGCCCTGCTCGGAGTCGCGGAGGGAATCCTCGCCGTTTCAGAAGTGAAGACTGACCTCCCGCCGCCGAGCAGCCCGACGCAGTGACCCGTGCGTCGGCTGGTGGACCGGGGCCGTGCTGTGATGCTGACGGCTGGGGATCTCGACGCAGGAACTCAAACGTTTTGTGAATCGAACAGAATTCGACCGAATTTCGAGACAAGGGGGCGAGCAGTCTTTGTGGTGGGGTGCGCTGCGGCGGTATCTTGCTCACGGCAATACAGGGACAACTGCGATGACTGATAGGCAAAAGCTAGGCAGCGCGTCCATGGGGCTGGTTTACGGTCTGCTTGTCGGATGGGTCGTGGGAATCGTGTGGTGGACATTCCTGGTAATCATCTTCGGACTTCAGCCAGCGGTAACAGTTGTTATCGTCGATAGCACTGGACGGCAAGAGACTCGGGTTACTGTCCTGGAGCGTATTGCCCTCATTCCCGTGCGCAATACCGTGGGCTGTGGTCGCTGGCGTAGTCGGAGCGGTCGTTGGATCAAACAGAAACAGATTCGATACTCAAGAGCGATCGAAGCCCCTTAGAGCGATCACGGGACTGGCGTATGGGCTGCTTGCCGGATGGATCGTGGGGATTCTTCTCTGGACATCTTTGGCGATCGCCTTTGGACCATCAGGGTCGACCTACGAGCATGGGGGCGTGATTCGTGTGGAGCACTACTATCCAGTTTTGGAGCGCCTCGCCCAGATAGGATGGGTCGCGCCGTGGGCGGTAGTTGGTGCTGTAGTAGGATCGCTCATCGGCTGGATTGGAGGCTGGCTGGAGATAATAACGTGCTTTGCGGGAATGATGGGCGGCATCATTATTACGATTTCCGGCGCTCCCTTCGATGGCTGGTTGGCACTGACTATACCCGTCTATGCTTTTATGGGTATTGGCATTGGCGTGGTCATCGGAGCAGTTGTCCGAGCAATGATCAAAATGTTCGTTGGAACGTTCGAGCGTTGACGATCTCTTCGACGGGCCCTTGGTGACATGCACTCAGACACCACCTCGGAGGGTGGCACAATCCGCACCGTATTGCTCGCGCGGAAGTGGCTCACAAATGGACCGATTGTTGCCCGCCGGGCGGGTGTCCCCCGTGGAGGCATTGCGCTACTGGAAGCGAAGAAATGTCGGACGCACGACGACCGGATCGGTTTGAAAGAAGGCTTTCGATTTGGATGTGGCACGTGGCTCTTCTCGATCTTCAGAGAGCGGGAATCGCGATTGATGGCGTATTGCCCGGCGATGCATGCGGCTGGTCGTTTTCAGATAACAGGTGGTATCAGAACTGGCGGGTGGAGGGGCTCTGACGGTTATCGCCTTCGGGCTTGCCCAGCTATACGTAGACTGTCAACGACGTGCGCTCGTGGAAAGCTGTGTCATGCACGCGAGAAGACTATCGGTTGCGACATATATCCTGTTCCCGGTCGTAACCTTGCTCGGCACGGCTATCTTCGCTATTTTCGCGGTCGCGGTGTGGCCATGGATGAGCCAACTGAAGGAGATGAATGCCGGTCTGTGCAGGGGGCAACTCAAGTCCCTTGCCCTGGCACTTCGGAACTATTGCGACGATTACGGCGAACTCCCACCGGCTTGCATTAGGAGTCGGGATGGACAGCCTTTGTACAACTGGCGTGTATTGATACTCCCGTACTGTGAGAAAGACGACTTCTACCGCCGCTACGATTTTTCGCAACCGTGGAACAGTCCGCAGAATCTTGCCTTATGTGAATCCCATCCCGATATCGCAAAGCTCTTCCAATGTCCCAGCGATCCTGGCAGATTCCACAACTGGACGAGTTACGTTGCGATCGTGGGGAACGGCACATTGTGGCCGGAAGGGCGCTCAGTAAGCCGCCAGGAACTGTTGTCCCGACGCAACGAGGTTTTACTCGTTGAAAAACGAGAAAGCGGTATCCATTGGATGCAGCCAGTGGACATGCTCGCTGGGAGTTCGAACTGGGACATGTCGAAAGATGATTCGCACGGGCCGCACTGCGCTTATGGTGACGGCGGCGCAGATAGTCTTGACTCTCCAGAGGTTAACGATGTTTTGCCATCAGAGAATGGTGCGCAGCGGTGAGCGTGCATTCGTTCGGCGGCCGGGCACGTGCTATGATGACATTTGATCGCCGAGTTCGGGGAAGCCGAAGCAGGAACTCGGACGTTTTCTGAATCGAGCACACATACCACCGTTTTGCGGCGGATAACGAGCACCGAGAATGAATGGTCCCCGGTGATCCGGCTACCGGAACAGACGGGCCTGCCGGTTTACCGGTTTGGAGACAGCATCAATTGCTGACATTCCGCAGGCGAAGAATTCTGGCCATCGTCGCATTCGTCGGGCTGATCGTATGGCTCGGCTCTTCGGCCTTTGTAGCCTGGAAGCTTACGCGGCGAAGTCGCGCACCCTTTGCCGAAACCTTACCGAATGTCGCTGGAGCCAAGGTGGAAGGGTATCGCCTGAGAACGTCTGACGAACAGGAGATTGGCGCGTGGCTGGTGCGTGGTGACCCGCTGAAGGAATGTGTCCTGCTGCTCCACGGAAACGGCGAATCACGCCAACAAATGCTACCAGTGATACAAATCCTCACCGACGCTCACTTCACCGTGCTGGCCATCAGTCTCCGCGCCCACGGAGACTCTACCGGCGAAATCAATGACATTGGCTGGAGCGCGAGGCACGATGTCATGGCAGCGGTGGCGTTCCTGCAACGCGAGTGCCTACATCGGTATCCCAAGACTACGGTGCCCTCATGATATGTCGTTGGATAGCGCTGGCGTGGTGTACCACTTGCGTGGTGGCGACAGTCAGCGGGGCTCTCGTTGGCAGGAGCCAAGAGCTGATCATGTCGAACGAATCCAACGAGGCGAAACGTCCTTCAATCGACGAATTGCTTCTATTCTTCCCCTCGAAGTTCCCAGAAGGAAATTGGGCGCCCGACAATCTGCGGTATCAGGACGTCTGGTTTAGAGCCGCAGATAAGACACGATTACACGGCTGGTATTGTCCATGTGACCATCCGCGAGCGATCATTCTGATCGCCCACGGTAATGCCGGTCACATCGCATTTCGCACACCCTGGCTCAAGTACCTGCAATCACAAGCTCGGGTGGCGACCTTCATGTTTGACTATCGTGGCTATGGACGCAGCGAAGGTGTGCCAACGGTGGAAGGGACTCTCGATGACGCGCGGGCCGCTCGCGCGAAACTGTGTGAACTGGCGGCGATAGAGGATGGGACAATGCTGCTCATGGGCGAATCGCTCGGTGGCGCAATCGTGGTGCAACTCGCCGCTGAGTCGGCCCCACGTGGTCTGATACTCCAGAGCACATTCTCTTCGTTGAAAGACGTGGCCGATGTCCACTTTCCAGCACTGTCCTGGCTGGTGCCACCAGGCAAACTCAACTCGGCGACGCAGATCGGGCGCTATCACGGCCCATTACTTCAGAGTCATGGGACTGCAGATGACACCATTCCGATTAGTTGTGGGGAAAAGCTCTTTCGATCCGCCAACGAACCGAAGGAATTTGTGAAGCTGAGCTGGGGCTGGGCACAACAACTGGCTGTCGGAACAGTACCTGACGCGCCTCGATAAGTTCATTACACGCCTACCGCCACCGGAAGAGTGATTATCGCATTGGACACACCGCTGAAGCTGCCGTTGGCAGGTCGCCGACCATCGAACGTTGGACGAACGATCGCCATCGTGCTCTGCCGAACCTCGCATGATCGCCCCGCTTCTTGGCGGAGATGACCGCAGTCGCATGCGGAGAGTAGACTGTGTGGTAGATTGCGATCCTAGTGCCGTGAGTTATCGTGCTAGGGTGTCGCAGGCTCGTCTCCGGGCACGCCAGGCAATTTCAAAGTTAGGTCGGCTCAAGAAGAGGCCGAAACCAGAAAGTCTGACTGTCTGTTCTGTCTGACTTTCTGTGCTGACGTCGTGTGCTGACTTCGTGACCCGGTGGGAACTACGCGAGAACGTCGATGCTCTTGACGACCCGTCCGCCCGATGCTTTGGCCGCGAACAGGCAGCGGTCCGCCGCGTCGATCAGTTCTTCCGGGCGGGAACGACCTGTGGGAACTGCCAGAGCGGCCACACCGGCGCTCGTCGCGATCGGTGTGTCGGACACGCCCTGCTCCACCGCCCAGGGAGCGATGCGGTCGATTAATGCCCTCGCCACCGCGACGGCTTGCTGGCGGTCACAGTCGGGCAAAAGGACCGCTAACCTCGCTTCACCAACCAACAGACAATCGCACGGCACTTCACAAAGCACCAGGATTCCCTGCCGCAGAGAAGCCACCATCCGCGACGTATGCTCCGGTCCCTGGCGAACCAGCTGAAACGCATAGTCGTCGATCTCGAGCAACAAGAGACTCAACTCCTGTTGGCGGGTACGGCAGGTCGTGATCGCGGCCGCAATGCGACCGCACAATCCGGGATCATAGGTCGCCGAAGTGTTTCTGGGGGTGGTCTTGGAGACGGACGCCGTGCGGCGATCCACCGGCGCCAGACCCTGCGCAATGCGTTCGACCGCTTGGTGGAGCGACTGACGGTCGACAGCACTCGGGCCGCGGCCAATCATGTCGGGCAGGGCGTCCAGGGCGACCTGCGACATCTGAGCGTGGGCCTGGGCCAGAATGTCGCGATACGAAACCTGGTGCTCCAGTCGAACCGAAAACAGATTGGCCATCAGCGCGACGCGCTCTTGCACGGAATCGAGGAGCTGGTCGATCTGTTCGACCGTGATCGCACGATAACGATCGGCCGTCGTGAGCAACTCGGCCATGAGCTCCCGACGGCCATCCACAATCAGGGACGCGATGAGCGTGGCGAGATGCAGGATCTGAGGCAGTGGCGAATCGTCCGCTTCCGGATGGGACAGTTCGTCCTGGTCCTGCGCAGCTGCCACCGCCTCCACAATCGCCGTGGGAAGATTCCAGTGATCGAGCAGGCGGGCACTCAAGGTGGGGTGGTCGAATCCCAGCGTGTCCACTTCCATGGCCAGCAGGTCCGCCTGCTGCTCGTGGACACTGTGCAGGAACTGGATGTACGAATCGCCAAGTTCCTGCACCAATACCAGGATACCGATCTCCTGCAGCAGGCCGGCGATGAACGCTTCTTCGCCCGCCCCTTTCCAAAAGGCCTGGCACAATTCTCGAGCGGCTACGGCCTTGAGCAACGAAAACCGCCAGTAGTGTTCCAGAGTATGCGTTTCGATGCCAGAGAACAGACCTTTCGGCAAGCTGAATCCCAGCACGAGCAACTTGAGTGGTTTGACACCCAGCAGCGCTATGGCCTGGTTCAAATCGGTGACTTCGCGACTCAGCCCGAACATCGAGCTGTTCACCACCCGCAACAGCTTGCCGGTCAGCGCTGGATCCCGTTCCACACATTCCTTCAGGGCCCGGGCATCGACTCGAGGCTGCCCGGTCAATTCCAGAACCTCCACGGCCACCGCGGGCAGCGAGTAGAGCGTGCCAGCTCGCTCCACAAATTGCTGGAGCAGGTTGGTTGGGACAGCCACTGCATTCATCGGTGCGGATTCCTTCCTGGGAACAAGGGCGCACCGCATCGCCGAGGCGTGCGTTCCCTCAAACTTAGCTCACGTTCGGGAACAACAACCGCCCAGTCACTCGATCGGTTCCGAATGTGCGGCCTGGAACGGTCGAGGCCCCACAAGAGGCGGCCCTGCCGGGCCGCGTGTCACTGCGCGTCGGACGTCCCGCGCACGCCAAGCATCCGTGCTGCCCGCACGAAACGGTCGAAACCCGCGCGATCGCCGCCGAAATCGCGGCCCAACAACAGGACGGAGTGGGAGTGGGAGTAGGAGTGGGAGTGGGAGTGGGGTCGCGCAATTGCGATGCTCAATAACGCGCAGCACAAAACGAACGGGACGGCAGTTCTCATCGCGACCGCCGACACGGCGATAGCATTACCTCTTGCGATGTCGGATCTTCGCGCGCATGCGACGCTTCTTACGCCCGAGCTTGCGCCGACCTTTTCCTGTCTTCTTCGTACCCACTCAACATCTCCAAATCCAAGGGTTTTCCTGCAGCTGCTTTGCCGCCCAAAGAAAAGCAAGCCCGTAGTGTAGCAGCCAGCTTCACCCAACCACAAGACCGGCGACGCGAGTGTTTTTCGATGGCGGAACCTCGGGTGTCCACGGCCCCGCCAACGCGCGGCAGACGCCGCGTTCGGCATGTGCACCGCACTCAGGCCGCCTCCCCGCCCGCCACATGCGGCCCACCGTTTCAGGCCAGCCAGTCGCCAACATCCCGACGCAGAGCGTGCTGAATCAGCGTCAGCAGCACGTTGGGGTCGTACGGCTTGCCAATGAAAAACTCACAGCCAGCCGCGCGTGCCGAGCGGACAATGTCCGGTTGGTCCGGCTCCGCTGACGATGATGATCGGAATATGGCAGGTTTCCGGCGAGTCGACCAGTTCCCCACAGACCTCAAACCCGTCGACATCGGGCAAACGCAGATCGAGCAGCACCAGGTCGGGCCGACGCTCCCGGGCCAAGGCACAGCCCTCGGCGACCCTCATGAGCCAAAACCGTCGTAAACCCCTGTCGCTGCAAGCCGCAAGGAGAGGGCTTCCACCTGGCTGCGATCGTCGTCCACGATCAGAATGGACTGCCTACGATCCGTCGCAGACTCGCAGGGTTGCAGTTGCGTGACAGCGTCGTGAATCATGGCCGGACCTACTCGAGAAAGCACGAGGAATGCAGGGCCCGGGGGCGGGTGGTCCTCCTAGCACCGGGCATACGGAACAAAGCTAGGTCAGCCGCGAAGTCGTGTCAAACAAAAAACGCCGGAAAGACGTCCACCTCCGGCATGCCGCCGACCTTGCCGGCGCCGCCCCCCTGTGGGCGGTTCCGCGAAACCGCCTTGTCGCATCGGTCCGCTGCGAGCCCCGACGTTGTGCCGGCGTTAAGCGCGTGCCGGCCAGTTGATGCCGGACATGGACGCTAAGGCCAGTTGCAGGGCGTGGGTGCCGTCGCGGGCGTGCCCCTGCGCCACCACGGCGGCGTACAGCTGCCGGGCCAGGGCCAGTCCCGGCACCGACAGGCCCATGCGGTTGGCCTCCTGCAAGGCGATGTCCATGTCTTTGACAAAGTGTTCGACGAAGAAACCCGGTTCGAAGTCGTTCTGGACGATCCGCGGGCCAAGGTTCGATAGCGACCAACTGCCGGCGGCACCCGAGGCCACGGACTGCAGCACAGTGTTCAGGTCCAGCCCGGCCCGATACGCATAGAGCAGCGCTTCACAGACGCCCACCATGTTGGCTGCGATGAGGATCTGGTTGACCATCTTCGTGTGCTGTCCGGCACCGGGTCCCCCCTGGTACACGATCGTCTTTCCCAACGCCTCCCAACAAGGCTGTAGCGATTCCACGACTTGGCGATCGCCGCCGATCATGATCGACAGACGGGCTTCGCGCGCACCGATGTCACCGCCGGAGACCGGCGCGTCCACGCTGAAGACGCCTCGGTCGGTGGGCGAGCGTGGCAATGGTCGTGGGCCAGCGCAGGCTCGCTGGTCGTCATGTCGACCAGGATGCAACCCGGCCGCAATCCCGCCAACGTGCCGTCCTCGAGCCGAGAACGACTTGCCGCACGTCCGCGGGAAATCCCACCATCGAAAAGACCACGTCGCTCTGGTGAGCGACGGCGCGCGGGCTGCTCGGCCCACTGCGGCGCCGCGATCCAGCAATGGCTGCGGTTTTGGACTTCGTGCGCGAATACACCGTCACGGAGAAACCGCGGGTCATCAAGTGACCACACATGCTCGAGCCCATGACACCGGTGCCAATCCATCCGAGCCGGGTTGTACCCGGTGCGATCTCAACCTGGGTCATCGCAGTACTCCCCGATCTGGGCATGCATTCATTGCGAACCCTGCCTGCACGGCGCGACGGCTGGAGACAATTTCCGGAATTCTCCAGCTTGAACAAACCAACATCAATCGAAGTGCGGTCGCGCGAGAATCTCGCTCAGCAGAATGGCATTGCGCAGCGCGGTCGGGTTGGTGAGCATGGCGGCCAACGCCTCCGCATCGAACGCAAGTTCGACCGAGCTGGCCGTCGTGCGCCGCTGATCCCGACAGCCCTTGCGAACCGACCTGATGGTCGAACTTCTGGGCGAGGTGCGCCTCCATGTGTTCGTCGGCCAATCCAACTTCGTCGCCCAGATGTTCGGCGCGTTGTTCGAACTCTGACGTGTTCACGCGCGTGCCCAGCCGTGTCGGTTCCGGCGGGGACGGCCACGTCGGCGACCACGGGCGGGGATGGCGGCGCCGGCGGAGCGGGTGCGGACTTGGGCGGTGGAGGCGTCTGGGGAACGCGGGGGGGAGTCGGCGGTGCGGGGGCCAGCCGGGCGCGGGGCAGACGCGGCTGCGCTGCGCACGTCGTTGCGCGGCCTGCCGCAAAAAAGCTTCCAAGATCGTCGGGCATGCACAGATTCTCCGCAGGAAACCCAACCTTGAACGATCGGCACGCGGGTTCCACAGACGCTCGCGCCGGTCGGCTGGCGCCGATTACGTGGGCGTCTTGGAGCGTGGCGCCCGAACCCGCAATGGCCCGCCGCATATCGGTATCGGCCTGCACATTTCGCAGCTTGTAGTAGTCCATGATTCCCAGCTTGCCGGAGCGAAACGCGTCGGCCATGGCCTTTGGGCACTTCCGCTTCGGCTTCCACCAGTCGCGCGCGGCTCTCTTCGATCAAGGCGATCTTCTCCTGTTCCTCCGCCGCCGCCATGGCTCGCCGTCCTTCGGCCCGAGCACGGGCCACACGCGTGTCGGCTTCCGCCTGATCGGCCTGCAAGCGAGCACCGATGTTCTCGCCCACGTCGATGTCGGCAATATCGATCGACACGATTTCAAACGCGGTCTGGGAATCCAACCGCTTGGCCAACACGGCCTTGGAGATGACGTCCGGGTTTTCCAGCACGTCCCAGTGCGTTTCCGACGACCCAATGGCGCTGACAATCCCCTCGCCGACCCGCGCGATGATCGTCTCCTCGGTGGCACCGCCAATCAACTGCTGCAGGTTGGCCCGCACCGTCACACGCGCTTTGACTTTCAACTGGATCCCGTTCTTGGCCACGGCATCCAGCGAATCCTTGCCCGACCCCTTGGCGGGGCAGTCGATCACTTTGGGGTAGACGCTGGTCTGCACCGACTCGAGCACATTGCGGCCGGCCAGATCGATGGCCGTCGCCTCGCGGAAGGTCAGTTGAATCGTCTTGGCCTTCTTGGCGGCGATCAGCGCGCGAATCACCAGCGGCACATTGCCGCCGGCCAGATAGTGGGCTTCCAGCGACTTGCTGGTGATGACTTCGTCGTCCTCCAGCCCCGCCTGCACCGCCATGATCTTGCTGCGCACGATCACCTTGGGGCTCACCTTCCGGAACGACATGCCGAGCAGATCCAGGAAGCCGATCCCGGCACGCGTCAGGAAACATTGGATCCACAGACGGAAGTACGCGACCACGACGCCGAACATGATCAGGATGACGACCGCCGCCACCAGGCCGACCAGGATCAACATCGTGGTCCACACGTTCTGAGCCAACAGCGTCATGACAGAGTACTCCTCGTCCGTCAACCGGGCCGCTTCGCCTGCACAGTCTACGCCAGCCGTTTCTCTACCGCGACCGGGAAGGCATTGTCAAGCCAACGGGTCGTCAAAAGGATCGATTCCCAACGCATCGATCGGCGTCGACAGGACGTCGCCGGAGCCCGCTTCGGCCCTGATTTCCGCATCGCTCAGCGGTCGCACGACCAGACGCTGGGTGTTGACGTCGATGACCCGCACCGCCTGCCCCGCGCTGATCACCACGCCATTGCTCATCGCATCATAAACACGTCCGTCGATGACCACATCACCACTCGGCAACAACTCCGTCTTGGCCACTCCGCGTTTTCCCACCAGCCGATCCCGCCGATGGTACTCCTCGGTGTCGGGCAACACTTCGTCTTGGCTGGCCGGCCGCTTGATCAGAAGGAGCTTGCCGATCGGCGTGTGCGGCCACCACTTGATGCCCAACGCCACGACCACCGGCACGGCGATCGTCGCCACCAGCAGCATCAGCGTCCCCAGCATCAAGCTGTGCGAGAAGGCCACGACGATCGACGACACCACGGCGACCGTCGCCAGCACGCCCAGCAGACCCGCCGACGGGACAAAGATTTCGAGACAGACCAGACCGATGCCCAGCAGCATCAGGACGATCGGCCACACGAGTGATTCCATGTCCTACTTAACTTTCTTCCAGGGGTTCGACGAGCACGCGATTGCCCCGCACCTGCGTCACGCGAATCCGAGTCCCTCGCGGAACGACCACTCCATCGCTGATCACATTGACCACATCGTCACCAAACCGGGCTTTGCCGGACGGCGTCAGCTGGGTCGTTGTCACACCCAGTTTGCCCTCCAGATAGTCCCAGTCGACCAGCGATTCCAAGTGATCGAGGTCCAGTTCCTCCGCGGGAGACGGCAAGCATGATGCGACTCATCAGCCACGAGTCGGCCAGGTAGCGGCGCATGATGAACAGCGCCGCGAAGACTCCGCCACAGGCCGCCACCATCGTGAACAACGAACTGGAGAACTGTTCGAGCTGATACGCGTTGTGGGGGAAAATGAACGTCTGGCTCGCCAGGATGATCGATGCCAGGACCATGATCCCACCTCCGACACCAAAAATGCCAAAGCCAGGCAGCACGAAAATCTCCAGTGCCAGGCAGGCCAACCCGCCCGTGAAAAGGATGAGTTCCAGCCATCCCGCCGTACCGTTGAGGAACTGCGACCAGAAGAACAACAGGAAACTGACCGCCGAAATGAAGCCGGCCACGCCGAAGCCCGGCGTCGACGCTTCGCTGATCAGCGCGAAGAAGGCGATGAACAACAGCGTGCGAGCCAGCCAGGGCTGCGCCCCAGCTGCTCGATCGCCGTGACCACCGGATTGCGCTGCGCCACCGCCATTTCTTCCTGCAAATTGAACCGTCGCAGGGCGGTCGCCAGATCGGGTACCGTGTCCCGCAGGAGGCCGATTTCTTTCGCCTGCAGTCCGGTCAAACCTTCCTGCAGATCGATCCGGGCTTCCCGTTTCCACACTCCCGGGTCGGGCTGCTGATTCAGCTCTTCCTCGCACAAATACCGGACGGCACCCGTTCCCGCCCGGCGATACCGGTATAACTCCAGCTGTGGATCGACCAGCGCCAGCAAGGGCGACCAGTCGCGATGCTCGACGCGCGCCAGCTCTTGCAGGGTTGCCCGCAGATCCGTCATCTCCGCCGGACTGATGGTCGTGTCCCCGGGTCCGCCCAGTACCGCGTCGTCGGTCGCATACGACTCGTCGCAGGAACACACGGCCAATGCGGCGACCGACCGCGCATCCCCTGCTGCAAACGCCACCGTGCGGATATCGCGCGCGTCCAGTTCGGCGAGCAGATGCACCAGCCGCACAGCGGAAGCAGGTTCACCGCCCGGACTGCTGACCCACAAGCACAGCAGATTGGCCGACTGGGTCGCTTGCGCATCGCGCACGGTTCGCACCACGTCGTCGACCGCCCGCGGTGTGATCGTCCCGCGCAGGTCGACCCGCAGCGCCTTCCAGTTCGTCCCGCGAGTCAGCTTCCTCGCGAATCGAATCCGGAGGGATCTGCAGCGACTCGGCCAATTCCTTGCGATCCGCCGCCAGATGACTCGCAAATCCGTACTTCAGTCGCAGTTCGCTGCCAGGGATCACGCACCAGATCACCCTCCGCAGCCACTCTGTTTTCCTTCCAGATCTTGGCCTCGGCCCGCAGCGTCTCCAACTCGTCAGGCAGCACATAGCTGCGTGCCACCGCCCACCAACTGCACTTCCGTAACCGCCAGCCGGGAATCGAGCATGCCGAGGACCACCGGCGCCGGGATCGTCCGGCGGCGCTCGGCGATTTCCCGATAGGCCGCCTCCATCGTGGCATCGATGGTCGTTTCGCCGCGTCCGGCCGCACCCAAGCGCGCGTCGGGGGCGATGATGATCTCCTCGCAGGCCAACACGGCCAGCACGGCATGTCCTTCGACCGTGGCCGGAATGTAGGCGACCGTTCGCACGCGACTGAAACGATCACTGGCCAGGTAACGGGCCAGCGCCAAGGCGCGTTCGAAATCACCGGTGAATCCGGCCGACGAGTCCGCCGGGCGAAACTCGAGAATCACGATCGGCCGCGAATCGCCCTCAGGCACCGCGTCGAGCAACTTGTCGAGTGACCCCATGAACCGCGTATCGGCCGTGCCGGACAGCGGCAACGGCACCGTCACGAAAATCGCGACCGGCGCCTGTCCCGGCGCGGCCGCCGCCTCGGCCTGCGGCGGTTGAGCGTCCGCGGCCGCCGCCAGCACCACCGACAATCCCGTCAACACCAGCGCCCCACTGCGAGACTTGCACATAACATGGCCCCCCGCGATTCACCCTCATGCTTCGTCGTGCAATAGTGATTCTGCCATCACACGCTGATGTTGGTGTGGGTGGCGAATTTTGCTTCGGAACCTCCACACCCAAACGTAGGTCAGATGACGAGTTATGGCAATTATAGGGATTGGTCGCTGAAGGGGGAAGCAGCGCAAAAGGGGCCGCCCGGATGCCGCGGGGACGCCCTCGGGATGGCACCGGGACGGGGCGCGATCCGGCCGGAAAGACGTCCGTGGACGAACACGGTGCGGAAAGACACCGCCGAGCAGACAGCAGTCACCCGGCCTGGCCACGATCCCCGAGGGAGCCTGATCAGCGCCGAGCTGCCGCGGGACCGTTCGCCGGCAGGCTGCCGACAGCCGCATTCGCCGGCGGCAAGGGTGCGGAGTCCGTCTTGTTGACCTTCCGCGTCCAGCCGGCCGGCAACTTCGGCTCGTAGAACTCGCGGTGGAACAGATTCAGCTGTTCGGTCAGAATGCTGAAATTCACCTCCCGCTCATTGAACTGAAACGTCGTGCGGGCGGGACGCGTGCCGGGGACATAACTCGTGTCGAACAACACCATGGCCTTCGGCAGGTAGTCCGCCACATCGATGATCACGTGAATCATCTTGAAATTGGCCGCGTCTTCCTGTGACTTGGGGACCGCTTCCAGCCAATACTCTCCCTGGGCGTTGCTCGGAGTAATGACCTGCAGCCAGAACCGCTGCTTGATGTCCTCGGACTTCGCATTGAACAGGAAGGGCAGCGGGCCTTTGGCGATCGCTTGCCCCCGCACTTCCGGCGCCAGCACGTGTTGCATCAATACCTTCTGCCGGTGGTCAAACTCGAACACACTCGTCCCGTCGCAAATCCAATGGTCGTAACTGCCCGACTGTTCTTGCGGCGCTCCGTAGGTGGGTTGCCCTCCCGGCTTCCTTCGGCGCCTGGTATTCCAGCAGCGAGTCCACGCGAAACAGCCCCTTGTCCGGCGCCGAATACTTGATGACGCCTTCACTGTAGGTCTTCGCAGCTTCCTTGGGTCCGAAAACCGGATCGTACTCCCAGCGTTTGAACGTACATCGGTACCGACTCGTCTGACTACTCTTGTGCTCCCAGTACGCCAGAATCTGGTCGAGATAGGCCTGGTGAGCGGGAGTCAACGGAATCCAGGCTGGAGCCATGGGCGCGGGAACGGCCCCGCCAGGAGCGGCCAGCGACCCCGGTGCCATTCGCTGGTCACCGCGTGCCGCCAGCGGCTGTGGACCGGCTGGCTGCTGCGGACCGGCGACCTGCTGCTGGGGACCATAAACCGCGGCTCCGGCGGGCTGTTGCGCGACAGCCGGCGTCAGGAGAGCCGCAGTTTCCAGGACGAGAGCGAAAAGGATGGCTGATAATCGCTGTTGGCATTTCATGGCGTCGCAAGGTCTCGCAAAATCGAGGGGCGGCAGCAATGTGCCACGTGAAGATACGTATCATCCTGAACGTGATGGCAACCACGAATCGCGACCCGTTTGGCCCGGTTGAGTCGCCCCGCCACGGGAAATCGTTCCGGCCGAAGGCCACATGGCAAGCGACGGAATCGCCCCACGGATCGCACTGGAGCCGGCGTCCTGCCGGTCGCAGAGCGGCGGGATTCTAACAAGAAGATCGCGACGACCCTAGGCCACAATTCGCGACAAAGACGGGTCGATCAACTCGCCCAGTCTGCACACAGATCCCAGTTTGACGCCGCCTGACCGTCCAGCGCCGAGCCAATCGGAACCGCTCGATCGTGCATGCCATTCAGCGGTGTTCCACAGCGCGCAGGACGAGCTCACGAAACCGCATTTCCGGGATGCCGATTGCGTCGGGCAGTTGCGCCAGCAGGTCTTGCCGCGTCTGCGCTCAGCCCGCCGGCGGCCGTCGCGGCCAGGAAGGCATGGTAGACCAGTAACTCCTTGTCTTCTGGGCTGAGCTGCACGGCGACGCCTCGCGTATAAGCCAGCGGGTCGAACTGGGCTCTCCGAACCGCGGCGGCCTCCCTGAGGATCTGGTCGCGAGTGACCTCCGGCTGTTCGTGTTGAACGGCAAACTCGCGGACGGCGTCGAGTTCCTCATCGCTGACCTCGTCGTCGGACGCGACAATGACTACGAGCACGCGGCGGATCAGTTCGGCGGCTTGCTGGCGTTTGCGAAGCCGCAACTGCTCGACCGTCATCTCGGATAGCTCCAGGGGAAACGAGCCGCGACACGTCGTGCACTCGAGGAACTCTCCCAACGACTGAAGCGGAATCAGGGGGATGAAGTACAGGTCAGGAATTCACGACGTGTGCGGTGGCGATAGGTACGTTCCTGCTCGCACTGTCGGACATGCAGAACGTCCCGGTGCCCTTCGTGAACTTCAGCTCGATGCTGCCGATAATGATCATCGCCACGTCGCCCGGTACTGCACGTCGTATTGGCACGCCGGCTCCTCGCCACCGCTACTTCTCTTCCTCTTCCAGGTACGTATAGCCGTTGAGCGCATTCTCGTAGAACTTGAGACAGCGGCCGGCCGCCGTATTGTCGAGTTTGCCCTGCTGCACCGCTCGCTCGACCGCCGCCTGCAAGCGTTCAATCAGTTCTGCGCGATGAAATCCGACGTAGGCGAGCACATCGGTTACGGTGTCGCCCTTGATCAGCGACTCGATCAGCACGTCTCCTTCGTCGGTCAGGTTGACGTGCACGGCGTTGGTGTCGCCGAACAGATTGTGCAGATCGCCCAGGATCTCCTGATAGGCGCCGACCAGGAACGCGCCGAGCACGTACGGCTGCGTCATCGAGGGGATGCAGCAGCAACGTGCGTTTGATATCCCGCCGATCGATGAACTGGTCGATCTTGCCATCCGAATCGCACGTGATGTCGGCCAGCACGGCGGTCCGGGTGGGACGCTGGTCCAGCCGGTGGATCGGCATGATGGGAAACAGCTGATTGATGGCCCAGCTGTCGGGCAGCGACTGGAACACGGAGAAATTGCAGAAGTACGTATCGCACAGCAGGCGATCGAGTTGGGTCAATTCTTCCGGCACGTAGTCCATGCTGTTGACCATGCGGCGGATCTGGCGGGTGATGGTCCAGAACAGGTTCTCGGCCATGGCTCGCTGTTCCAGCGTCAGGTGGCCGGTGCCGAACAGATTGATGGCCGTGTCGAGCCACTGCTGGGCGTCGTGAAACGACTCGAGCACGTTGCGCGGCTTGAGTTCGTTGAGCGTGTGGTAGAGGTCGCGGATCGGCTGTGGCGCCGCGTCGGGGACCTTTTCGGGGATCGCCACCTGGCTCTCCTGCCGAGTGACCCCCAGCACATTGAACAGCAGGGCACTGTGGTACGCGACGACCGCACGCCCGCTTTCGGAAATGATGTGGGGATGCGGCACCCCCGCATCGTCACAGATCGTCTGGATGTGATACACGACGTCGTTGCCGTACTCCTGCAGCGTGTAATTGACGCTGGAGGCGAAATCGGTCTGCGAACCGTCGTAGTCGATTCCCAGACCGCCGCCCACATCCATGTACTCCAGCCCGGCACCGCTGCGGACCAGATTGGCATAGATGCGGGTCGACTCCATCAGCGCGTTCTTCACGTGCCGAATGCTGGTGATCTGGCTGCCCAGGTGGAAATGCAGCAGCTTCAGGCAATCGGCCATGTCCCGCTGTTTGAGCATTTCGACGCACGCTGAGCATTTCGGCCACCGTCAGTCCGAACTTGGAGCGATAGCCGCCGGACGTCTGCCAGCGACCGGAACCGCGCGCGGCCAGCTTGGCCCGCATGCCGATGCGCGGCCGCACACCCATCCGCTGGGCGTGATGCAGCACCAGTTCCAGGTCGGTGAATTTCTCCAGCACCGGAATGACCTGCCGCCCCATCTTCTGGGCCAGCATGGCCATCTCGAGGAACTCGCTGTCCTTGAACCCGTTGCAGATGATCGGCGCGTCGGCGTCGGTCATGGCGACGACGGCCAGCAGTTCCGGTTTGCTGCCCGCTTCCAGGCCAAATCCGTAGGGCATGCCGAAGCGGACAATCTCCTCGATGACCTGCCGCTGCTGATTCACCTTGATCGGGATAGACGCACGAGTAGCCGCCCTTGTAGTCGTACTCTTTGATGGCGTTGGCGAAGACGCGATGGATCTCGCGTGATGCGATCCTTGAGGATACCGCTGAAGCGGACCAGGATCGGCAGGCTCAGCCCGCGCATTTCCAGCCGTTCGGCCAGTTCCTTGAGATCGATGGCTCGCGCCGGATCGCGTTCCGGATGGACGAGCAGATGGCCGTTGGCGTGCACGCTGAAGTAGCCGTTGCCCCACCGCGCGACATCGTACAGTTCGCTGGTGTCGACCGTTGTCCAGCGGTTCACCACGTCTTTGAGCATCGTGGCCGTGTCTCCTCGTACCTAGTACTCTCGTCCGCGCCGCGCCGACGGCCGCAGCCTGGTCTGCGACGCCGCCGCCATCGCGATCCCCAATGATACCCGACACCCGGGAATTGCCAAACAGCGACTGGCCGAAGAAACGGCAGCCGGCGGGCAGCATTTCCAGGCCGAATGCTATACAGTAGTGGCGTACTGGCCGCGACTATCGACCAAGGCCATTCCCGGACAGTCTCCGACGAAGGCGTTGCCCCTGTGACCTCGCCCTGCCGCTCCACCCTGCAGCTCGCACTGGACCGTCAGTTTTCGGGCCAGCTGCCTGCATGCGGCCGAGGCCCTGGCGCATGGCCAACTGGTGGTGGATCCGCGGCCTGGCCGACGCGATGACCGGCCCGGCCCAGGAACTGCGCAAGGCGATTCAACGCGGCCGGCCTGCCCCGCACCAGTTCTGGCGCAACCTGGTCGGGCTGTCGGTGATGGTCGACGGGCTGCGGCGAACTGGCCGAGCGGGCCGTGACGCAGACGGTCGGCGCGGCGGGCGCCGCGGCCGATGGCCGCGCAGTCTGGTGCCGCCGCTGGCCGGCCTCGAGGCGGCCGTGCGGCGGCGCGTTCCCGAACCTGGTGGACGAACTGTCGCTGCGGGTGCGGCCGCTGCGCGAGCACTGGGAGGTCCGCGGGCCCGTGCTGCTGCAGAGTATCGCGCGGTGGACCGACCCGCGCGTCGTGCCGTCCGAAGCGCAGGTCGTGCTGGTCCATCCGGCCTGGGTGGCGGTGGCGCGGCCCACATTCCGTACAACAACGTGCACATCGAGGCCGTGCTGACGAACCCGGTGCCGGACCTGCCGGAGATCCTGCGACTCGGCCTGGCTGCTCGCCCAGTTGGATCTCGATCTGCCCGTGTTCAGCGACCAGGTCCCGGGTCAGCGACTGCCGGACGTCGCCGAGCTGGCCATGTTGCCGGTCACGCTGCAGGCGGCGGAGGACGTGGAATTGGTGACGGTCAGCCCCGAGACGCATCGATCTGGCCCTGCAGGCCTGGAACGTCGTGACACCGCCGGACGTGGACTCCGGTGGACGTGGTGTGGCGGTGGTGGAGCACGTATCTCGAGACGCGACCGCGGTGGGATATCGCCTTCACCGCGCTCGATCGCATGCTCGGCGCGACCGCCGCTGCTTGACGCACCGCGACGAAACCTGACAATGGAGCACTTGCCCCGCCCTCATCGCGAGGTACTGCGAAGGAGCAGACCGTGGCCACATTCAGCGTCATTCTGGCCGCCGCCGGCAAGAGCAGCCGGTTTCGCGACAAGAACTACAAGAAGCCGTTCGCCCCGCTGGCCGATCGCGCCGTGTGGCTTCACTCGGCCGAGAAATTCCTCAACCGCGACGACGTCAAGCAGCTGATCCTGGTCATCAGCCCGGAAGATCGCGAGACGTTTGACGCCAAGTTCGCCGCCAACGTCGCGATCCTGGGCATTCAGGTGGTGCCGGGCGGCGCAGGAACGCGCCGACTCGATCGCCAACGCGCTGGAACACGTGCGGCCGGACGTCGATTTCGTGGCCGTCCACGACGCGGCCCGCCCGTGCCTGGCCAACGAGTGGATCGATCAGGTCTTCGCGGCCGCCGAGAAGACGCGGCGCGGCGATCCTGGCCATCCCGGTCGCCGGCACGCTCAAGCGGGTCGGCACCGATCAGCGGATCGTCGAGACCGTCGTCGCGCACCGGCCTGTGGGAGGCCCAGACGCCGCAGGTCTTTCGCCGCCAGCTGCTGCTCGACGCCTATGCCCGCCGCGGTCGGCGAGCCGGCCACCGACGACGCGGAACTGGTCGAGCGACTGGGGCAGCCGGTCACGATCGTGCCCGGGCTCGCCCATCAACCTGAAGATCACCACCCGGGAGGATCTGCAGTTGGCCGCCCAGGCGCTCAAGGCCCTGCCCAAACCCAAGATCCTGGGCCCCGCGCATCCGTTTGCCGACGACGATATGTGGCGGTAACCGTCCGCCTGAGGAGACATGACTCTGCCGATGACACATCAGCCCGCTGTACGATCTACGACGAACTCACCTGGCGAGGCCTGATCCACCAGACGACCGACGAAGCGCACCTGGCGCAGTGGCTGGCCGGAGCGGTCGCGGCACGCTCTACGTCGGGTTCGATCCGACGGCCGACAGCCTGCACGTCGGGCACTTCCTGCCCCTGATGATGCTGCGCCGCTTCCAGCGGGCGGGACACCGCCCGATCGCCCTGGTCGGCGGCGCCACCGGCATGATCGGCGACCCGAGCGGCAAGAGCGAAGAACGCAATCTGCTGTCGGTCGACGCGCTGCGGGCGAACGTGGCCGGCATGGAGAGCCAGATGCGGCGCTTGCTCGATTTCGATTCGCCCGGCAGCCCGGCCGTGCTGGTCAACAACTACGACTGGATGTCGCAGTTCGGCTACCTCGAGTTCCTGCGCGACGTCGGCAAGAACTTTCCCGGTCAACGTGATGCTGGCCAAGGACTCGGTCAAGAGCCGCCTGGAACGGACCGACTGCGGCCTGAGCTACACCGAGTTCAGCTACATGCTGCTGCAGGCCTACGATTTCGTCCACCTGTACGAGCAGTACGGCTGCGAGCTGCAGGTCGGCGGCAGCGACCAGTGGGGCAACATCACGGCCGGCATCGACCTGGCCGGCGCATGCACGGCGTCCAGCTCTACGGCCTGACCTGCCGCTGCTCACGAAGACCGACGGCACGAAGATGGGCAAGACCGAGTCGGGCGCGATCTGGCTCTCGGCCGAGCGGACCAGCCCCTACCCGTTCTACCAGTACTGGATCAACCTCGCCGACGACGACGTCGGCAAGTGCCTGCGGTTGCTCACCGAACTGGAGCGGGCGGAGATCGAAGCGCTTGGATGCGTCGCGGCGCGACGAGCCGCATCTGCGGCAGCAGTCAGCGGCGGCTGGCCGAGACGCTGACGCAGCTGATTCACGGCGATGCCGGGCTGGCCAAGGCCGAACAGGCCACGCAGGTCTTCTTCGGCGCGGAGATCGGCGACCTGAGCGACCGCGAACTGCTGGAGATCTTTGCGGACGTGCCGAGCCGCGAGGTGCCGCGCGCACGCCTGGACGGCGAGGGACTGGGCTTGATCGAAGCCCTGGTGCTGGCCGGCCTGGCCAAGAGCAACGGCGAAGCGCGGCGGGCGATCGAACAGGGCGGCGCTTACGTCAACAACCGGCGGCGCACGGACCTGGCCGATCGACTGACGGCCGCCGACCTGGCCGGGCGAAAGCGTGGCCGTGCTGCGTTCCGGCAAGAAGCGCTACGCCCTGTTGCGATTCGTCCGACTGACGTCCAGAGTACGGGTCGACGACAGCGATGCCCAGCAAGCGCAAACGATGGCGAACGCGGCGACTGGCCGCTTTGGTCGGTGTCGCGATCGTCGGCCTCGTGCTGGCCTGGTTCGACACGCCCTGCACGCGTTCCGGCTTTCTACGTCGCAGCCGTGGCGATTCCGACCGCAGCCCAACAGGAAGCCGGCCAGGAACTGGAACGCAATGTCCTGGCACTGCACAACACGCGCACGACGCCGGCCACTGGAGCGCCGTGTTTACGGACGAGCAGATCAATGGCTGGCTGGCGGCCGACTTGCCGGAGAAATTCCCCCAGCTGTTGCCGCCGAAATCCAGGATCCGCGCGTTGCGTTCTCGCCCGGCCAGCTGCAGCTCGCGTGTCGCTTCATCGGCCGACAACTGGACGTCCGTCGTCAGCCTGACGCTGGACGTGCAACTGGCCGAAGAACCCAACACGCTGGCCGTGCGGATCCGCGGTGCCCGCGCCGGACTGGTGCCACTGCCCTCAAACAGCTCCTCGACCAAGTCACCGAGGCCGCCCAGCGCGTGACGTCCCGCTTGCGCTGGGTGCAGGTCGAGGGCGATCCCGTCGCCCTGGTCACCGTCGCCGATCTCGAGCCCGCTGGACGATGGAGCGCGGCCGCGGCTGGAACGTCTCGACATTCGCGACGGGCGACGATCGTATCTGGCCGGCCGTACCGACTCGGCCGTCGAGAGTCCCGCACCCGCGTCCCAGGCCGACGAGTCACTCGCCCCCCGGCGATGATCGGCGGGTCGTCAACTCGGCCGTCCAGTGATGCATCGGCGTCAGCATGCCGCCGCAGCACCAGTGATCCCGTCGAGCCTGTGTCACGCACAGGTCTAGTCGCCACTCGGCCTGTGTCGCAGATTCGCAGGTGGAATGGCCGGCATCCCACTGCCTGACGGTGCCGCGGTCGCCCGACATCGGCCCCTCGTAGTCGAGATAGGCCAGGCGATGATCGGCCAGACGCATCGCCTCGACCACGATTCCGCACCGTGCGGTAATTCGTCCAGCGCCCAGGTGGTCAGGACTTCGCCGGTCTCCAACATCAGGTCCCAGTGGGCCGGGCGTGGCGCGTCCGACGGCATTTCGTGCCGCAGGATCACGTAGCGGGGCATGGCGTTCGAGTTTCTACTGGGCAGTGACGGACGTGGTCTCCTCGGCCACGACTCCTTGAGGCGACAATTGGCTGGTGACGATCACGCGGATCTTGTGTTCGCCAATCTGGATGCCGGTCGCCGCCACGTGGAACGAAGGCACCGTCTCGCCGGCGCGCACTTCCCGAATCGGGCTGACTTCGACCAAGCGGCCGTCCGCGACTCACGTTGCGCCGTGCCACCGGTCCGACCAGCCGTTCGAAACGCAGCCCGCCGGGAATTCGACCTTGAGCACCACGTTCTGATCAGCCACAGAGCGGTCGTTGCGAATGCGGATTTCGTAGTCCGTGGCCTCACCGACCCGGATCGGATCGCCCAGTTCGAAGATCTCCAGGCGCAGTTGCCCGGTCGGGCGTCGGTGGAGTGCCGGAGCTGCCGCGCCGGGAGCCGCCGCGCGGCTGGCAGGATGCGGATCGTGGCCTCCGCCACTTCGGAGATGTTCCCATCGGCCGTCACCGTGACTCGCGTGGTGGCGTTGTCGGCCGTCGCGCGTGCAGAGGCACAACACGTCACGCTGTGATCGTCTCGCCGGGCTGCCAGCTGCGGGATGATCCACACGAGATTGCCGCGGCCGCCAACTCCGGCGGATCCACACCCTTGCGTCGACTCCGTCGGCTCCAAAGGCTCGTCGTACGTATCGGTGATCCGGACATTGGTCAGCGGCACGTTGCCGGTATTGGTGACGCGGGTCGAGAACTGCACGTTCTGTCCGACGCGCAGCTTCCTGCGGGCCCGGTCTTGACCACGTTCGACGCGCGTTGCGGGGCCACGGACGGTTGCGTGGCCGTCAGGCACACCTGCTGCTGAGCATATTGCCCGCCCGGGCGCCGTCACTTCCAGGATATGGCAGATCTGGCCGGCCCGCCGCACGACGAACCCCACCGCAAACTGCTCGGTTCGGCCCGGCTCCAACCGGCCAATCAGTTTCTGAATCGGATTGGCCAGCCCTTCGCGTGTGCTCCAGGCTCGCATCAAAGCGATCGGTGATCGTGACGTTCTCGAGGGCTTGGTTTCCCGTGTTGGTCACGTCGATGCGGAACTGGATCCGTTCGCCGACGGCGGCCGTGTGGGGACCGGTCGACGTTGAGTCGCAGCGACGGCTGCGCAATCTCCGTGTCGACCGCGGCGTCGGCCTGCAGACCGTCGGCACTCGCCGCCTGGAAAGCGTAGCGAACGGCGCCCCCGCCGCGGCCCGCACATTGATCTCGATCAACTGCGTGCTCTTGGCGGGCCAAGTCACCGAGTCGCCACTGGGCCCGATTGCCGAACATCTGGGCCGGCGGATTGCTGCTGACGAACTGCAGATTCGGCGGCAACACGTCCTGACCGTACCACGTCGCGCGTGACGATATCGCCCGGATTGTGGACCTCCACGCGATAGACGAGCGTCGAATCGACCGCACCGGTCGGCGGGACCGCTCGCGCGCATGGCCAGCCCCGGTGCGCTCCAGGTGACCGACGTGTAACCTTCACCCAGCTTCGTGCGCGGCGCATCGCTGTTCGGATCCGCCGGCCGAATCACCTCGATGTGCACCTGAGTGACTCCGGCCAGATTCGTGGTGGGTTGCAGCGTGGCGTTGCCCATCCCGTTGTCGTCCGTGCGGACTTCGATCGCGGCCGCATTGTCCGGGCCGAAAACGGCCGAGAGCCGTCCAGCACTTCGTAGCGGACGATCCAGCCGGCGATCGGCGCGTTGGTGGCGGTCCGCGTCAGGTGCGTCGACAGCGTGTGCGGTTGCCCGGCCGGCACGGCCACCGGATTGGGAAACGCCCATTGGCAGTCGATCCAGTAGATCGTGGCGACCTGCCGGCGCTGCGGCCAGGTGGCGCCTTCGGCGCAACGGCCGTCACGTAGCTCGTCCCTTCGCTGGCCGACGTGAGGCTGATCCAGCACTGACCCTTCTGCTGCACGATGTCGTCCGTCACGCTCGGCGTGCCGCGCGTCGACGATCTTCGCTGCGGCGTCGACGTGTTGGTGATCGCGTAGTCGGCGCTCAAGCTTCTTCGACGCGTCCAGTAGCTCACCGCGATCACTGAAATCGACGAACTGGCCGACGCTGTCCTGCGACAGACTCCACTCGATCTTCTGACCCGTGATCAGGTAACCGTCGTCGCCGCAGAGCCCGCCCACCAGGACCACTTCACTTCCCACCGGCGCAATCAGCCGCGTCGGATTGACCATGATCTTGCCGGGAATACCCTTCTGCACCGGCCGCGGCTGGATCGTCGGACTGCGGCGTCGCCGCGGCCTTCGCCCCGGGCGGCGGAGGTGGCGGCGGTTCCGGACAGGGCGGCGGTGTCGCCGCTTGCTTCCACGCCGGTTTGGGAAGACGGCAGCCGCGGTGCGAACGACACCGCGAATCGCTCGGAGTGGCCAACCGCATCGTATCCGACGAGGAGAAGATCCGCTCGCCGGTCGGGTCAAACGCGGGAATCTGGAAATGCTGGCAACCCGTCAGCCAGCAGGCGCGCCGGCCACCAGCCACCATGGCACAATCCATGCTCTGCGGGTGAATTCGTTCATGACCGACCGTCCGTTATTCCGTGGTGCGACATTCTCCCCCGCAAACGTAGCACGCGATGAGGCAAGATGTGGCGTTTTTTCATCGCGTGCCGTCTCGAAAAAGCAACGAATGCACGGATATCTGGACCGGTCGTGACGGTTGTCGCCGATTGCGCAGGCCGATCCGGCCACCGCCGCCTGGCGCGACCGCGCCGAATGCATCGGCGCACTGCCGCGCCGGTTCCCCGGAGGCGGCGACGTGCGCGTCAGTTCGCCGGCGTCAACGCGTCGAGAAGATGCCCGTCGCGTACCAGATGCCGTTGCTGCCGCGTTTCATGTCGTAGCCGTAGTAGGCGTGACGACCCGCACCGCACTCCAATGCCCCGACGACTGCCGCCAGCTGTGCACGCAATCCATGGCCGCCGCGATCAAGCCCCATCCCGGGCCAGCTCTCGGCACAGACCTCCTTGCGCCGAGTGGCCTCCCGGCAGACGGGCGGAAATGCGATGGAATCGGGACTCCCAGTTGTGGTGTCCCTGCACGATTGATCCGCGCCTGATGGCGGGAATGGCTCTCGGTTTCCTTGGCCAGTGTCGTCAGCAACGTGCCATCCGTGCTCGCCGGGCCCTCCGGGTGAATGCGCACGGCCAGGATCAAGCGTGCGCTGAGTCAATGACCCCTCGGGCAAGGTCAGCAGCGACGTGAGACTGATTCGTGGTCAAGGCGCCCGGCAGGCTCAGCGGATAGACGCTGACCACGTGGCCGCAAAACGGGCTCTTCGCATTCGTGAAGTCGATCATCGCGATGCCCGGCTGCCGCTGCAACTCCGCAAACACGCAGTGCTCGATCAGCCGAATCTCCCGCCCACCGACCGTGGCCCGCGTGGCCATCGGAATTCGCGCCAGCACGACCTTTCGGTCAGCGATCGCAGCTGTTTGTCCTGGGTGAGTTTCTGGCAAAGCGGGTCCTTATCGGCGTTCAGCTTGTCGGAGCAGAAATACACCAATAACTGCCGCCCGACTGCTTTGCCTGCGTCATGGCCTCCGCGGTAACTTGTGAAGCCAATCGGGTACCGACTCGGCCAGCCCTTCCGCGCAGCAGCCGGGACCGCCAACAACAAAGCGAGTGCTACCAGCACGAGACTTCGAAACGTCATTCTCTGCTCCTTCGTCCAGACTGTCCAGGATGCGCACACGTGCCATCCAGGCCCTACAACTCCGAGGACTCCCAGGTTGCAGGGTTCCGACAGGTAACTGTCAAGACGGGGTATTCACGCGGAGGCCAGGATTTGCATAATGGTTGCCAATTGCGTGCCTTGCACGATACGCTGAGCTAGCAGAAAATGGATAAATAGCAACGGGTTCCGACACAAGCCGCGGCGGACACTCCTCGCTCTGGGGAAACCAACACACCCGTTGCGGAGAACCGCAAGAGCGTGTCGGAAGGCGACGATTCGCGCAGGTCTGCCTCGTTGGGTGGTCGGGACTGCGCTGGGGTTGCGGGAGTGGGTACGTGACGGATCGAAACAAGGACAACGGTCGGATGGGAGGATGGACATGCTGAGGAACATGCAACACGCCGTGGCAAGTGGGGCCCTGCTTCTGTGTGGTTTCGGGACTTTGCCCGGCCTGAGTGCGGCGTCGGCACGCAGCCCGATCAGCGAATCTCCAGCGGAGTTGGTGGAACTGGCTCAAGCGGCCGAAGGCGCAGTTCCAGCCGTTGCCGAAAGACCATGCGGCCAAGGCCAAGGCCAAGCTGCGTCCAGGCGGTGGACCGTCTGGATCAGGCACTGCGTCGCGGCGGGCCGGACAATGCGCGGGCTTGGCGAGAGTACCTCGAATGGGACGCGATGATGGCCGAGTTGGGCAAGACCGACAGCTCGCCGGACGTGCGAAAGCTCGGCGGAATTGCCACGCGGTACTACCAAGACCATGGCAGCTTGGATTTGCCGGTTTTCACTCGTGTACGCGACGACCTGGTGGCTTACCTCACGGCTCTCGCCACGGCGGGCGACGAGCGTCTGGCAGAGAACTACGTCACGCAACTTGATCAGCTCATTGAAAAACTCCCGCAATACGACGCCGCACCCTCGACCGAATTGCGGCAGCAGATCGGGCAACTGCTGGCGTGGCTGGAAAATGCCAGGCAGTCGCCGGCCGTCGTGTCGGCGGTTCGCCGGCAACATGGGCAGCCGAACCTGTACGCCGAGATCTCGGAGCGCATGGTGTCTGCGGGGATTGGTGAAGAGGTGCACGAAACATCGGACGTGCAGGACTGCATCCTGGGTACATCGATGTCAAGGTTGTGCCACCCTGCACGGCCGCACGCAGGTGCGTTTCGTCGACAGCCCGCAAAGTGCCAGCCTGCAGGTTGTGCTGTCCGGCACCGTCGAAGCCTCCAACGTCGGACACAATCGTGGCGTGAAGATCTTCAGTCGCGGCACGGTCGACGTCGAAGCCGTCAAGCCGATACATCTGGACCCGCTGGGCTTCTCCGCCTCTGGAGCGACCGCCAACTGCTCGACCGACAGCACGATTGACGACATTTCGGCCAAGTGTCGCGTGATCGAGCGAATGGCCTGGAAACGAGCTGGGAAGAGCCAGGCCGAGGCGGAGCGAATTGGGTCGCGTCACGCGGAACAGCGGATTGCCACGCGGATGGACGAGCGGGCGGCCAAGATGCTGGCCGAGGCGCGAGACGCCTACAATGAGAATTTTCGCCGGCCGCTGTTGCGGCGGGGAGAATTTCCCCAGTCGATGAAGTTCCGCACCCAGCAGGGCTACTTGAAAGTCGTCTGGCGGCAGGCCGGCCCGACACAGTTGGCGGCGTCCACCGATCCTCCGCCCATCGCGGGCCCACACGACGCGGCCGCGCGCGTTCACGAATCGATGGTCAGCAACCTGTCGCGCGCCCTGATCGGTGGCAAAACGCTGACCGACAAGAAACTCGTCGAAATCCTGGAGAAGAACAAGCGTGAAGTGCCCGAGGAATTGCGACTGTCGAACGACAAGGAACCGTGGTCGATCACGTTCGCGGCCAATGATCCGGTCAACGCCGTGTTCGCCGACAACACGATCCGATTCGCCATCCGTGGGCGGCGGTTCGAACTGGGAAACACGGTGGTTACGAACACGTTGGAAATGTCGGCCGTCTATCGACTGGAAAAGACGCCCGAAGGTGCTCACCTGGTCCGACAGGGTGACGTCGTCGGTCGACTACATTGATCTGCGGGGGCAACTTCGGCTGGATCAAATCGCCGTGCGCACCGTGATGCGCAAGAAATTCGAGGCCCTGTTCGCACCGGAATTCAACACGACGGGAATCGTGCCCGCTGGCCGATGGGAGAAAATCGGAAAACTGCACCTCGAACACGTCGCGGCCCAACACGGATGGCTCAGCCTCGCCTGGCTGCAGGTGGAAAACGCATCCGCCAGACTCCCGGCTCGTGCAGGCGAATTGACCGGCCGATCGAAACTGGTATTGGGTTCTCTTTCACGTCCACGTCGCCCATCCAGACGTCAGGAGTTCCTATGGCCACCGCTGGGTGGAAATTCAGTTCGACTGCCTGCCGCTGCGAAGCGTCACCCGCTGGGAAGCGCCAGTCGACGCGTCCCCGAAACTGCGCGATTTCTGCGCCCGGCTCCATCAGGCCCACCTGAAGCACGGTGCCCACAATGCCTTCTATCTGCACAATGCCCGATGCATCTTTCACCTGACCAACCAAGCGGACGTCGGGATGCTCGAGTTCCAGTTCGAGGGCGTCGTGCTGACCGATGCCGACGATCGCCACACGAAGGGCAGCGATCTGGCGGTCGAACTGGTGCGCGAAACGTGTCCCTGGCTCGTCGGAACCGGTCGTCCATTGGTTTCGCGAATCCGTCCAGCACGCCGTCCGCGTGGAATTCGACCGCTACATCGAAGCCGGCGACCTGGAAAAGACGCGTCAGCGGATCGCCAAACTGCAGGCCGAGAGCGATCACCTGGACGGCTTCCTGGGCATGTATCTGTGATAGCACCGCTCGGTGCCCGACACCGGGGCAACGGAAGGCAGGTCGGTGCCAGACACACCCGCCAGTCCTGCCAGTTCGCCTTCTGACTCGAGGTGGCGACTGAATAAGTAGGCGACCTGCGTAAATTCCGCAATTAGAGACGGCTCAGCGATTGGGAACAGCCGTTAAACTTTTCCGATTACAGAGAATCGCCAAAGTTTAACGATTGAGTCGACGATAACGACGGTACCGAATGCGCCTCAGCAGGGTCGCGACAGACGCGCCTTGGTGACGCTCGGTCAGGGGGGGTTGTTGTGTTGACTGTGACTGCGTCACCGCCGCGATCGCGTGGTGCGATGCGCTTCTGCTCTCTTGACTGTTTGCGTTTGCCGTGGCGAACCGGACCTTGTTAGGGACGTCAATCGATGAACCGGCCACTGCATCGCCTGGTTGCTCTGTTGCTGCTCATGGTGCTCGCCGCAACCGGGTGTTCTCCGACACAGCCGTTCTATCTGCACGAAGACGGCGATCTGTCCCACTATGTGGCGACGGTCACCGAGCTGGAGAATCCAGACGTCGAGCAGATCTCCCTGGAGGAAGTCACGCAGGCGCGGCCGCCGCTGACGCTGAGCGACGCGGAGTTCAACAACTTCCGCGATGTGACGTTGGAGGAATGCGTATCGATCGCGTTGCAGAACAGCAAAGTCATCCGCAACCTGGGTTCGTTGACGCAGTTCACGATCGCCGACGGGTTGGTTGGGCGCACGGCGGGCTCCATGACCGTGTACGATCCGGCCATGTTCGAGAGCGATCCGCAGTTTGGCGTCGAAGCGGCGTTGTCCGAATTCGACGCCCAGTTCACGACCAGCGTGTTCTGGGAAAATACGATCGTCCACAGAACTCCCGGACGACGTGATCAATCTTCTCGCGACTGTTCCGGCGTGACGAGGGCCAGTTCAAGGCCGAGCTGACCAAGCGGACGGCGACTGGCACGACGTTTTCGGTGTCAGAACGAAACGACGTACGACTGCGAACAACAACCCGACGCGCGCCGCAATACAGCGACTGGACGTCGATCATGTCGGTGCAAGCGACTCAGCCGTTGCTGCGGGGCAACGGTGCCCAAGTCAATCGCGCCCCGCTCATCCTGGCGCGGATCCGCACCGACATCGCCTTGTCCGAATTCGAAGCCTCGGTCCGCAACATGCTGCTGGACCTGGAGAACTCGTATTGGGACCTGCAGTTCGCCTATCGTTTCCTGGAGACGGCCAAGATCGGTCGCGACAGTGCCTTGATCACCTGGCGACAGCAATACGAATTGATGAAGGGCGGTGCGGGCACATCGCAGGAGGAAGCGCAGTCGCGCGAGCAGTATTTCTACTTCCGATCGCAGATGGAGACGGCCCTGCGGGACCTGTTTGTGGCCGAGAACCGCTTGCGGTGGCTGATGGGTATCTCGCCGACCGACGGCGAACTGCTGCGACCGATCGATCGTCCCACGCTGGCACGACGTGGAGTACGAATGGCAGGCGGCGCATGCCGAATCGCTGGTCCGCAGCTGCGGAACTGCGGCGGCAGCGGTGGCAAGTCAAGCAGCGCGAAACGGAACTGATCGTGGCCCGCAATCAACTGCTACCGCAACTGGACCTGGTGGGCCGATACAGCTGGTTGGGCATGGGTGACGACCTGATTACGGCTGACCGCAACGGAACGGAATTTCCCGGCTGACGGTTCGACGGCCTGGGAAGGGCTTGACCGACGGCGACTTCCAGGAGTTCAGTTTCGGCCTGGAATTCACGCCGCCGCGAATCGGGGCCCGCAAGGAGATGGCCGGTGTCCGCAACGTCGGAACTGTCGCTGGCGCGCGAACGGGCGCGGCTGGAAGACATGGAACTCAACGTGTCGCACCTGCTGACGACCTCCCTTCAGAACCTGGACTACAACTACCAGGTGGCCCAGACGCACTTCAATCGCTGGGTAGCCGCCGAAAAGGAAGTCGATGCCGTTGATGGCCTCTGGTCAAGGGAGGCAAAGGAACCGTGGACCTGGTGCTCAACGGCCAGCGGCGACGGGCCAATGCGCAGGCGGACTTCTATCGGGCGATGGTCGAGTACAACAAGTCGATCGCCAACGTCCATTTCCGCAAGGGCTCGCTGCTCGAATTCAACAACATCCAGTTGGCAGAAGGTCCGTGGCCCAAGAAAGCCTACTGGGACGCGCTGGGCAAGGCGCGGGAACGCGATGCCAGCTACTACCTGGACTACGGCCACACGCGTCCGCGCGTGATCAGTCGTGGTCCGGTGGACCAGGGCGTGGGGACTTCGGGCAGGATGGAGGACTTGACGCCGGGAGCGACCGAAGTGGAGTTGGGCCCGGTGGAGATGGAATCCGTCCCGACCCCCGAGCCGAATGCCGAAGAAATGCAGCTCGAGGGCGCCAAGGTCGCGCGGCGGGTGCTGGACAGTCGATTCTCGACGGGCCGTCGCTGGGCCTGCAGGACGACGTGCCGGCCGAACTGTTCCGGGCATCGCAGGCAAATTACGAGGGGGTTTCGGCCGAGCGTGCGGTGCGGCAGGCAGCTCATTCCGTGGCGCCGCCATCGGCCGCTGGCACGGCACGCAGGTAGTCCGGGCCGTGGCCATCTCCTAGGACGAGAGCCCCGCGCCGGTTGACAACCGGCGCGGGGCTCTTTGCAGATACGCGACAATGATGCGCGACCGCACTACTTCTGCAACACCTCCAGCGCTTTGGTAGCAGCCGCGCGACACGTCGTCGCTGTCGTCCTGCTCAGCCAATTTCAGCGCCGGAATGGCGGACTTGGCCACCGCGCCGAGTTCGCCCAGGGTGTACGCCGCCTCAATGCGGATATGCTCCCGCTCGTCCACCAGCCCCTTCGTGAGATACGGCACGGCTTTCCGTTTGAGTTCCTCGTCCTTGGGAGAGATCTTCAAAGAAGCCCACACGGCGGCCAATCGCAGGAACTCGTCGTCGCTGTCCATGGCCGCGCGCAGCTTCGGGCAGCGCCGCCGGGCCTCCGGACCGATCCGGCCCAGTGTATAGCAAGTGGCGTGGCGGACTTCCTGATCCTCGTCGGCGAGCATCGCCAGAATCTTGTCGGTGACTTTAGCGGACGCGGGACCGATGGCCCCCAAGGCGAAGAGCGCTTTCCGCCGCATGATCGGATCAGGATCGGCGAGCGTCATGCTGAGGGCCGGCACGGCCGGCGCCGCATCGGGACTCACGCGGATGAGCAACTGCATCGCGTAGAAGCGGTGGGGTGCTTTTTCCTCCAACGATCGGATGCAACTCGGGACCACTTTGGCACCGAGCGATGCCAGACCATCCACGATTTCCATCAGTTTCTCGGGGTCTTTGACCCCCTGCAGCACCTTCCGAAACGCCGGGGCCAGGACTTCGATGGGCAGATCGGGGTCTCCCATGGCGCGCGCCGCCACCTGACGCACATGAGGATCGTCCGAGGCCATGCCATCCACGATGATCTTGACCGCCTTGTCCAGTCCCGCCGACTGTTCATTTTCCGTCAATCGCACGATGGCCCACGCGGCGGCTACCCGGAGGAATTCATCCTTGTCGTCCAGCGCCTGGGTCAGAGTCGGCAGAGCCGCTTTCCTTGTCGCCGATCGTTCCCAGCGCGTGGGCGGCCGCATAGCGCACGCTCTGCGCATCGTCCTTGCTGAGTCGTTCAGCGATTTTGCCGACCAGTGGCTGAGAGGCCGCGCCAATCGCCGCCAATGCTTCCAGGGCCTCCATCCGCGTTTCCGGTTCATCACTCTCCAGCATGGTGCCCAGCTTGGGGACCGCCGCAGCCGCGGGGGGGCCAATCTCGGACAGTGCCAGACAGGCCCAGTAGCTGGCCTCCTTGTCGTTCAACGCCTCGATCAGGATCGGCACGGCTTGGGCACCCGCCTCGGCCAGCGTCTCGACGGCGGCAGCGGCATCCGCCTGGCTGGAGTTGTTGAGCATCTTGACGAACAACGGCAGCGCCACATCCTTACCCGGCTTGATGTCGTACAAGGAATCCCGCGCGAGACGGCGGACCGTCGCATCCTCATCGGCCAGCGCCGCGATCAGCGCCGCCGCGGCGCCGCGCACCGCGGGACCGATCTCGCCCAGGGCGTGAGCCGTGTAGGCCCGCACTTTCGGGTCCTGCGACCGCAGGGTCTCCACCAGAGCCGGCACCGCGGCCGCGGCCCCTTCGCCGATCGCACCGAGGGCCGTCGCCGCCTGCCGCTGCACTTCCACGTCTTCGGTCTTCAGCGCTTTCGTCAACTGCGGCACCGCGACCCGGGCCTTCGCACCCAACTTGGTCAGCGCCAGGCAGGCGTCCAACCGCACTTTCGCGTCGGGCGAATCCAACTGGCTGGCCAACTGGGTCACGTCTTGTTGCGCCGGCGCCGGGGCCACCAGCACCAGCAGGCAGGCAGTCATCGTGAGATACTTCAATGCTCGCATCATGGAATCCTCAGAGGGTTGAATCGTTAGGCGCGGTAACTCGATGGGCCAATCACCCCCGTGGAGATCGGCACGCAGGGACTAGCCGGGTAATTTTGCGGCATGCTCCAATCTCTTGAGGAACGCGTTGGCCTGCGAAAACACTTGCGGGGGCATGTTGGAGAGCTTGCCTTTCAAGACGTTCTGCATCGCCTTGGACGACTTCTGGATCTCCTGGAACTGAGAGAAACTGATCTTTCCCGACGCATTGGCCCACTCCCCGTACAGCGTCTCCAGCGATTGGCGATACTGACTGAAGTCATCGGACAACAACACTTCGGGCCACTGGATCTGCCCGGTCACCGGATCGAGCTGGCTGGGATCCAGTTTCTTGGGCGTGGCATCTTTGGCCAACCGGAACAGCTGCTCCGAGGTGGGACGCGGCGCCTTGTTCGCGTTGCGGTAGTCCTTGTTGTATTGCTTCATCTCGAAGTACGTCTTCGTGCCCTTCAAGTGATTGTCGATGTTCTGGACCGCGCCTGCTTCGACGTTGATCGCGGCGGCGGAATTCATGAGGTTCGCTGCGCCTGCCGCGCAGGACAACGTCCGATACACCCATCATGGCGCCCTGGGCCGCCGTCGAAGCGCAAGCGCCACCCATGCCCCAGCCACCCCACATCGCGGGCGCATAGTCCATGGGATAACCTTGGCCCTGCGCCAAAGCGAGTGCCGCGAGGCCACCCATCAGCACACTCATCACGCAGAAACCGGGCATCACTCGTCTCATCGTCAACTCTCCTGTGCCATCGTCGAAGACTTATCGTCTCTGGTTACCCCGCCGCTACGCGCTGCGCCCCGGCACGCGGTGCCTGAGTCTCGCGACGCGCGGACGATCACTCACCTGCAGCAAACCGCGGCGCACCCGCACGCCGCCGTTCTTTCGAGTCTAATCGTTGCCCGCGGGCATTTCCAGATCCGCCCTTGGCGCACCGTCCCTTTCGAGCACGCTGCTTGGCCGCCACGCTTCCCCGCCGTGGCCCCCTCCCGCTCGCCAAGGACCGCCAAACCTCCTTCCGCCTTCCCTCCACTCGGCAGGATCCCTCCCGTCGGACGCGCCACGCGTTCTCCACCGCCTCGACTGGCACCGCTTTGAAGGGGCGCCTCCCATGCGCTAGAATAGCTACCACCCGCACCGCGACCGGCCCCGGCAGGCAGCCCAAGGATGCGACCCATCCGCCGCCGCGACGGGACACAGCGGCAACACCGACTTGCGATCCGGTCCCCCGACACGGGCGGCCTGAGAAAGGATGACACGGTACCACGATGTTCCTGAGCCTGGACGGCGTCGACGGAGTCGGCAAGTCGACACAGCTGAACCTGCTGTGCGACTGGCTGCGGGAGAAGCGGCACCCCGTGGTGTCGTGCCGCGACCCGGGGAGTACCGAACTGGGAGAAGCGCTGCGGCACATCGTGCTCGACAGCCGAGACACGCCCATCCACCGCACCAGCGAGATGCTGCTCTACATGGCGGCGCGTGCGCAGCTGGTCGAACAGGTCATTCGCCCGGCGCTGCAGGCCGACAAGACCGTGGTGTGCGATCGCTTTCTGCTGGCTAACGTCGTCTATCAAGGGTATGCCGGGGGGCTGGATGTCGAGGAACTGTGGGCGGTCGGAGAGGTCGCGACGGGTGGCCTCCATCCCGACCTGACCATCGTTCTCGATATGGAAGTGCAGGCTGCCCGCGGGCGCCTGGACCGGGATCTGGACCGCATGGAATCGCAGGGGACAGATTACCTGGAACGCGTGCGCGAGGGGTTCTTGATTGAGTTTGGCCTGGGTCACGAGCGGATTGTGGTCGTCGATGCGGCCCGCGACATCGACCGCGTCCATCGCGACATTCGAGCGGCCGTGGAACGGCTCCTGACGGTATAGGTCTCCGCATGACTCTTCCGCAAATTATTGGGCACGACCAGGTGTGGGAGACGTTTCGTCGAGCTCTCGCGCAAGGACGCCTGGCCAGCACGTTTCTGTTTGTCGGCCCGCCCGGCATCGGCAAGTGGTCGACGGCGCTCGGCCTGGCCCAAGCGCTGCTGTGCGAACACGGGCCCGCGCGGGAACTGCGTGCCTGCCACTCCTGTGCGGAATGTCAACAGGTTGCCGCCCAGACGCATCCCGATCTGTTGCTGATCGGAAAACCGGACGACAAGAACTTCATTCCCGTGGAGTTCTTTATCGGCGACCGCGAGCACCGCATGCGGGAGGGACTCTGCCACGACATCGCCCTGAAACCGTTTCGAGGCGGCCGCAAGATCGCCATCATCGACGATGCCGACTACCTCAATCAAGAAGGCGCTAACTGCCTTCTCAAAACACTGGAAGAACCTCCACAAGATTCCTTGATCATCCTGATCGGTACCAGCGAACAACGCCAATTGCCCACGATTCGTTCCCGCTGCCAGATCATTCGCTTCGCACCATTGACCGAATCCCAAGTCGCCACCCTGCTGGCGGCCACGGACCTGATCGCGGACCCGGCACGCATCCCGGCACTCGCCGCCCGGGCCGCTGGCAGCCTGAAACGGGCCGTCGACCTGAGTGATCCGGAGTTGGACGGTGCCCGCAACGTATTGCTCCAACACCTCGGTCAATCCGATATCGATTCCGTCGGATTGGCCAAGCTGATCACCGAGTTCGTGGAAGCGGCAGGCAAGGACACATCGCCCCGGCGAGCCAGGATGCGTCAGGTCGTGCTGGAGTCGGTGGATTTTTACCGCGGTCTCATGCGACATCTGGTCGGCGCCGACGGGCGCGGCGACACCGCATACCATCAATACATCGCCGACGCGGCGCCGCACTGGACGGGTCGCGCGGATACCGCCACCCGCTGTCTCGACCGCTGCCTCACGGCACTCAACGAAATCGATGCCAATGCCAACCTCGCCACACTGATCGGCTGCTGGATCGATGATCTCGCCCAGGCCACACGGCCACGTGCGTAGATCGCGCAGGTCCGATCTCTGCCCGTTCGAGCTCGCAGAGGGTATGCGCGGCAGCGAGTCGCGAGGGCCCGCATCTCTCGTAAACCAGGTGTCCACGGCAACCCCCCTTTTGGTCAACTCGCGGCAGCGTAAGTGCCTGAGGCACAATTACATGGCGAGTGTGCAAGGACGGGCGGACGACCGCCAGCGACGCGCGATTGCGCCTGACTCAGGAACGCCAGCGCCAGGCGATGATCACCACTAAGGAGAAATAAGAATCCCTAAGACGGCGTCAATGGGCAACGATCCCGCAGCCGCGATTGCGGGCGCGCGCGATCGTTTTGTCTGGTGAGCAGCTGAGCAGCCAATTCATGATTTGCCCGACCCGCACAGACCGCCTACGAGTCAGGATTTCGCGCATGCAATTCTCGAGTCCGCGTGACAGACATGGAGCGTAGAACGGGCCGATTTAGCGGCAAAAACGCTTGACATTCAATGCTGTCGGTGAATAATCACATGTTTTGAAATTGGTGCGATTCTTGATTGCCGCACATCCGCCAGTTCCCACCGAGTGGATCGTGTGACGTCCGGCACCGGGAACGGTTTGCCGCTTATGGTCCAGCCGAATTTCTGCTTGGTGGTTGTCACGGTGACGTCTCACCGCCTCTGATGAAAAACTTGACGACCCGCGCGGCGGGTGACATGGGTGTGATTTTCTACATTTCTCGAAGGGTTTGAAGCGATGCACAAAGTGAGCAATGTGTTTGAGGCGATTCTCAAGTATGGCCACGATGAGGACTTCGCCCCGTTGGCGGAGTCCGCTGAATTTCGACCGACGGATGCTCCCGCCGGCTCGCAGGCGAAAATCGACGTGCTGCGTCGTCGCGTGGAGTTGGGATTGCCTCTGTGGCATGAAGAAGATCGCCACGACTACAGTGGCTTGACGGGTGCGGTGCGTCCGCGCGACTGAGCCTCGTCTGTGCATTCGCCAGCAGGATACATGGCGCACTTGCGGCCGCTGGCCAGCAGGTGACGCGTTGAGCCCGGCCCATGGCCGGGCTTTTCTGTTGTTGAGGAGGCCCTCGGGGGCGGCGCGCGACGAGTCAGTTTGTGGCGGGCGGCGGGGGAGCCTGGCTGGTGGCGGGTTGTTTGGCGGCTTGCTCCGCTTCCAGTTGGCGGATCGCGGCTTCGAGCCGTGCGACTTTCGCCTGGATCGCGTCGGCCGCCGCTTGTTTGGGTGCCACAAGTTGAGCCGCCGTCGCTCGCTCTTGGGCCAGACTGGACTTGGCCGTCTGTGCGTCGGTCACGGCTTGCGCCGCCGACTTGTCGGCCTCAGGAAGGGCGGCGGCCAACGCATCTTTGCGCTGCTTGGTCTCGTCCAGTTTGGCCTGTGCTGACTGGAGGTTCGCCGTGGCCATGTCGAGTGCTCGTTGGGCCTCTGCCAGCGCCTTCTCCGCCGCCTGCATGTCACTGGTCGCGGTGGCCGCCTGTGCGACCGTCGCATCCAGATCCGCTTGGAGCTTGGCCGCCGCCTCCCGCAATTGCTGGATCCGGCTCTCCGCAGCCTGCTCGCTCGCCGTCGCCCGGGCATTGACTTCGGCGACCTGGTCCTGAACGGTTTTCAAGGCCACGGCTGCCTGGTCCGACTCGCTCCGAGCGGCCGCCAATTGCTGTTGGTGCTCGGCAATCTGCATCTCCAGCGTCGGTGGATTGGGGGGCAGTTGGGCAACTTGCTGGGCATCTTCCGTATTCCACATGCGCACCTGGCCGGCCCAGTCGCCCGCCAGCACGCGCTGCCCGTCATGCGTAAACGTCACACGCAGCGCCGGTTCGGAGAACTCCGGAAATGTCTTCAGGGGCTGTAACCCAGGATCCCACAGTTTGGCGGTCCGGTCCTGACCGGCCGAGGCAATCCGGCCATCGAGGGCAAAGGCCACCGCGTTCACACCGCCGCCGTGTGCACCGGCCTTGCGCGATCTCCTTGCCTTCGTTCATCTCCCACAATCGAATCGTGCCATCCATCGAACCGCTGGCCAGCACGTTGGCATCCGACCGCCAGGCTACATCGGTGATGGCCTCGGTATGTCCCCGCAGGTCGAGATACTCGCGGGCCGTATCGGCCTCCCACACGAACAGCCCGTTGGATCGGTCGGCCGTCGCCAGCAGCACGCCGTCCGGACTGAACCGCACCGCATAGATCCAGTCGGTGTGTTTCTTGATTTCGTGCAGCAGTTCTCCGGTATCCGTGGCGTAGATACGCACGACTTTCCCCGGACCTCCCAACGCGATGCGAGTGAAATCCTGGTTGATGTCGGCCGCCAGCACCACATCCAGTTCATCCCCCACGGTCAGCAGGCGGTTTCCCGTTTTCACGTCGTACAGAGCGGCCAGTCCCAGACTCGCACCACGACCCCCGGCGGCCAGCAGCATGGCACCGTCGCTACTGAACCGCAGCGAATACGGGACCCCTTCGGGAAACGGCAGGATCCCGAGCAACCGTGCGTCGTCCGAATGATAGAGCGCAACCTGCTGCTGACCTGCGACCGCGACCAGGGGTGCCCAGGGACTGGCTGCCAGCGCCGACACGGCGGCCGCTCGCGGAGTGTAGACCACCGGCTCGCGCGACAGTCCTTCCGGCATGGCCACGGGACCCTCCGGACGTCCGGTGGCCGAGGGCGCCGCCAATTGAACCGACGATTTCTTGGCCTTGGCTGGTGGAGCCGGAGTTCTCCAGCACACCGCCTTCGATCCACTGGCGAATGACAGCCAGCTTCGCATCCGGCAACTTGTCCTGCCCGGGCGGCATGAACGGTTCTTCGTCATGACTCACCAGCGACCAGAGCCGTGAACTCTCGAGGTCCTGCTGCGACCACCACTTCGCCGCTGCTCCCGCCTTCGATGGTGCGGCCGTAGAGATCCAGGGCCAAGCCCGCCCTTGGCGTCACTCTGATTGTGGCAGGAGAAGCAATGTTCGCGCAGAATCGGCCGCACGTGATCGTCGTACGTGATCTTGGCAGCCGCCGGCTCATCGGACACCGCCCGATCGGTCCAGGACAGTCCCAGCATCAAGGTGGAAGCCATCAACAAGGAGTATCGCATGATCATCACCACGTCGCGGTAAGCGGGCATCGTGTGCGGGTTTCCCCCGCAGGTTACCGGCCCCCGGGGAGAACATCCACGTTTCCCCGTCGGCCCCTCCGGGAGGCCGCTTCATTAGTGATTGAAAACAAATTCGCGCGAGTTCAGGACGGCCCAGAACACATCCTGCAGCCCCTGTTCAGGATTCTCCGCCTGCTTGACTACCTCCATCAATCGCAGCAACTCGTCGGGAGTCGGCTGGCGAGTCAACGTTCGCACGTAGATCGATTGAATGACTTGCTCCGGTGTTTGCCCGGCCGCCAGCATCCGACTGATCACGCCACCTTCCGCGATCTTGCCCGTGACGGTGGAGCCGTTGAGCATGTGCAGGGCCTGGGAGAGACTGGGATCCGTGCTCACCTCGGCCGCGACACACCGTATCGCGTCGCGCGCGTCCGAAGGTCGTCAGGAAGTAGGTCGACGTCTGGCCATCGGCGATCTGCACGGCCCGCGCGCCCAACGGCAAGCCGCGGAACTTCTCCTTCGTCTCGGTCACCTGGCAAATGCAGTCGAGCAGCATCTCGGCGCGAATGCGACGCGCACGTTGGCGTGGGCGAAGTTCCGTTCATCCACCTCATTCGACGCGTTACGTACCGAACTCCGTTGATAGGCGTGCGAATTGCAGATGTCGCGCACCAACTGCCTGAAATCGAAGTTGTAGTCCCGCAACCGTTTGCCCAGCTCGTCGAACAAGGCCGGATTGCTCGGCGGATTGCTGACCCGAATGTCGTCCACCGGTTCCACGATCGCCCAGCCCAAAAAAGTGCGCCCAGACACGATTGGCCACACTGGTGGCAAACAGCGGATTGTCGGCCGATGTCAACCACTCGGCCATCACCGCTCGACGGTCCTTACCCTACGTGTCGGGCGGCGGACCGCCGAGGAACTTGGGGGGCATCGCCTGACCCGTGACCGGATGAGCCACGTCGCCACCACCCTGATTGAAGACGATCGTCTCGCGGTAGTCCTCGCCCTGCTTCCGCCCGATCTGGCTGAAGAAGGCCGCGAAGCTGTAGTAGTCATTCATCGTCCAGCGATCGAACGGATGGTTGTGGCACTGGGCGCACTGCGTGCGAATGCCCATGAACACCTCGGCCACGTTCTCGGCCGTCTTGAGCGTATCACGTTCGATCTGATAGAAGTTCGTGGCGGGACTGGAAAACGTGCCGCCCGTCGAGCCCAGCAACTCGCGCACCATCTGGTCGAGCGGAACGCCCTCGGCGATCTTGTTGGTCAGCCAGTTGCTGTACAGAAACATCGATTTGTAGCTGACTTCGTTGCTCGACTTGACCATCAGCAACTCGGCCCACTTCATGGCCCAGATTTCGGCGAACTCTTTCCGTTGCAGCAAGCGATCAACCAGTTGGCGCACGTTTGTCGGCTGCCGCATCGGCCATGAACTGTTGGTACTCCTCTTCCGTCGGCAAGAGTCCCGTGATGTCCAGCGTGACTCGCCGCAGAAACTCCTCGTCGGTGCACAGCTCGCTGGGCAGGACTCGCAACCTTGTCAGCTTCGCCGCGACCAGCGCGTCGATGTAATTGCCGGTGACCGCCGGTGCCGTGTACTGCAGATCCTTGGGCAGCACGATCACCTGGCTGCCCACATTCACCGTGTCGTAACGGGCCGTCACAAACGCCTCGCCGCGCGCACCGGCTTCGACCAGCCCGTCGGGCGTTATCGTGGCCGAATTACCGTTGTTCGAGTCGAACCGAACCAACGACGTCACATCCCGATCCGAGCCGTCGCTGTAGCGGGCCCGGGCGATGAACTGCTGGTCGAGTCTTCTCGCCTTCGATGACCGCTTGGGGAGGATACAGATCGACGCCCACCACCGCCGGCGGATCGCTCGCATCGAACGGTGCGCCGGCCTCGAGCCAGGCCATCAGAGTCCGGTAGTACGCGCTGTCCTTGTCCAACAGCTTGCCGCCCGTGTGCGGGACGCTGCCAGTCGCCTTCTCGATCAGCAGGCTGTTCTCCGGGATCGCCAGATTGATTCGCCGCACGCCGATCTCGCGCGTGAGTCGATGGTAGTCGCCCCGCGGGTCGAATCCGAACAGCGACAAGCGAAAGCCGTCCTTGCCGCGGGCCGCGCCATGGCAACTGCCCGTATTGCAGCCAGCCCGCGCGAAGACCGGCATCACATCGGTCATGAAGCTGATCGGCCGCTCGGTCGCCACGTCCTTCACCTCCACCGTGGCGGAGGCGGTCAGTCCCGCGTAGGCGACATCCAGGGTCGTGATGCCGTCGGTCGCCGGACGCAGCAGGTTGCCTTCCCGTTGCGCCACCGTCGCATTCTGCAGCGACGACGGACGCGGTGGACGTCACGTCGAGCGTCACGCCATCATCACGCGTGGCCACGACGATGAACCGCTGCAGGTCCTGCCGTCCTGTCAGTTGCACATCCGGGGGATAAACGGCCAGACTCGTCGCCGGCGCGTCCGCCCACAAAGGAACCGCCGTCCACAGCAGAGCACTCCAGGTGAACCACTGAGTCACGTGATTGCCGCCGAATCTTCACGGCCACCTCCTGCCACATCCGAGCATTCCGGTTGTGTTGGATGTGCGGATTGGGATTGGGATTGGGTCGGCGATCGTCGATTTACTTTCCGCTGGCAGGGTCGCCGCCCGGGGGTTGTTGTTTCTGCTGCCGCAACTGCTCGAGTCGCGATAGTGGTTTCTTGGGCGTTTCGGCTGGAGCGGGCTCCGGAGCCGCGACCGGGGGCGGCGGAGTCGCGGAGCGTCGACTTTCGGCGGCAACGGTTCGTCGATTCGCAATTCCCCGCCGCCAAACGTGTGCACGATCGGCTCGCCATTGATCGTCACGACGGCTCGGCAGACCAGCGTTTGATACTTGCCGGACCGCGAATCGGGTTCGATCTTGACCTTGAACATCAGGTCCTGCGTGTCGGGCGTGAAGGAGTGGGGCTGAGGATCCGTGGACGTCTTGGCGGGCAAGCCTAACAGCTCGGCGGTGGCCGCGCCCGGGAAGTCACGGTTCTTCGCGATCCGCACGATCACGTCGGCCGTCTGCCCCAGCTCGGCGGCCGACTTCTCGAAAGCCATGGTGAAAAACGGTTCCGCGATCTCCAGCGTGGCCAGCTGCGAAGCGACATCCACTTCGCCGTTTCCCGTATTCGCTCGGCCCAAGACCACGAGCGGCCACGTGCCGACCGCCGGACTGCTGTTGGCGGTCAGCGGAATGATGCCCTCCGTCTGGTCACCAGGAATCGAGATCGCGCCGGACGAGCCGATGCCCGGCGGATTGTTCAGCAGGTACACGGCGATCGGCTCGTGGAAGCCTTCCTTGCGATGTGCCAGAACCTTCAGGGACATCGATCCATCGCGCACGATGGGCACCTGCGGCTGCACGATCTCGATGGAAAACGGCGCTTCTTCGGTGACCGCCACCGCCATGCGATCCGCGTCATGTCCCCAGACGTCGATGTTGTTCTGGCCGCGCACCAGCATCGTCCGCTGTGCAAGATGACCGACCACCGGCACGTTCGGATCGGCCGAGCGGCCGCATCAGATCGACCAGTGCGCCGCTCTGAGGAGCCTCGGCCGCGGCCGACAACACGACCGGAATCGTGCCGATGATTGCGCATTCATCGCCATGCTCGCTGATCGTGATTCCTGGCGGCAGGCCTTCGGCGGTCACTTGCAGATCACCCCCGAAATTCGCGCGCGGTCGCATTGAGCATGAACGCCATGCGATTGCCGCGCGGCACACTGACCGTCACCGGCACGTACTGAATCCGTTCGGGCAGCGACAGCGTCAGGGATGGCAGCACCGGGGCGACCTCGATGCGGTAGACGAAGTCCGGCGCCGCCATTGAGCAGCTGGTCCTGAATGATCGACCACGTAGTCGTCATCTTCGGGCGCCGTGAAGCGGACATAGCTGTCCGGGCCGCCACTATCGTCGTTGCCGACCACGCCGGCTCCGTTGGAACGCACGATCGTCGAGCACCGAATCCAGCGGGGAACGCAGCGGCTGCCGCGCATAGACCCGCACGTCGTAGGTCTCCCCTTTCTTGGCCGCGAACTGGTAGTGATCCACATCGCCCGGCTGTTGGATGATCCCGTTGAGCGCGGCGGGCACCGCGCAGGCCGTGGCCTGAGTCCAGGGCGTTGTTCGGCTCGACCTCCAGCACATTGGCCAGATCATTGACGCGCACTCGTTCGGGGGAGGGAGCGATCCCGTGGATCGTCCTGCGCAAACAACTCGCTCACCGGTCCGTCCGCGGTGGGCAGCAGTGACTGGCGCGGACCAATCCCCCAGCGGATCTCCCAGCCACTTGACCGCGAACGTCTCGCCCGGACGCCCGCCGGCCGGGAAACACGGCGGTGGGACGCGGAAACGAGCCGACGTGCAGACGATACCGGCAGATGTCGCTGCCGCCGTAGGCGCTTTCGCGAACTTCGATCACGTACGTGCCGTCCTCGGGCGCGACGATGGCGCACAGACGCAGTCCTGCTGCAACAAGGCCGCGTCATCGCACCGCGCCAGTTCAAACCGCTGGGCATTGAGGATCGCGACATAGGGATCGAAGAACGTGCCATCACCCGGGCGGAACTCCCAGCCGCACTCCCTCCAGTTCCACCGCCAATGCGCTGACCCTTCTGCGCCTGGACGACGAAGTAGTCCACGTCCTCGTTCTGCACCACGCCGTTGATCGTGCAACCGAGGGGCACCGACTGCGGCACCGGCAAACTCGCTGTTGGGCTCCTGCTCCGCCACTTCGGGCAACGCCCCGACACTGAACAACTGCAGATTGCTGATGCCGGTCGCCGTGCGGACGCGCACCGCGTGCAAGCCCGAGCGGGCAATCGGCCGCCACCGACAGCTTGACGTCCACCTGCGCGTCATCGGCCGGCTTGACCTCCGTGACCTGGATCCCCGGCCGGTACAGCAACAGCGATTCGGCATCGCTCGAGCCGTGCGCCGCTGCAGTCGTACGGTGACCTCCGTTCCGCGTTGCAAGCCGTACGGCTGGAGCAACGACAACACGGGATCCGCGGCCCGTGTCGGCACGGCTCCACTCAGACCGCCCGCGATCAATGCGCAGCGCCACGCACCAGGGCCGATGTACCAGCGAAGCATAGTACGACCTCACTGACCTCAGTCGGACTTCGTCTCGCCCGCGGATTCAGGCGTGACGCCGCGGCCGTCGTCACGCAATCAGCGGCTGGAGCACCTTGCCGCCGTCCACAATCTCAATCGGCCGATCGCCGGGCGCCATCAGTTCCGAGTCGGCCACAATCCCCATCAGGTGATAGACCGTCGTCGCCAGGTCGGCCGGGCTGACCGGATCGGTGTCCGGTTCCGAGGCGGTGGCGTTGGACGTGCCGTAGACCGCCCCGCCTTTCACGCCGCCGCCGGCCAGCATGCACGCTGAACACCTTCGGCCAATGATCGCGTCCCGCCGTCTGGATTGATCTTGGGCGTGCGGCCGAATTCGCTCGACACCAGCACCAGAGTCTTGGCCAGCAAGCCTCGCGAATCGAGATCGCGTAACGAGCGTGGCGAGGGCCTGATCGAACGCCGGCATCTGGCTGCGCATGCCGGCCGTGATCTGGTTGTGCATGTCCCAACCGCCGTAGGTGAGCGTCACCATCCGCACACCGGCCGCCACCAGGCGGCGAGCCATGATCATGCGCTGTCCGGCTTCGTTGCGGCCGTACTCGTCGCGCAACGCCGGATCTTCCTTTTCCAGGTCGAAGGCTTCGCGCGCGGCCGGCGAAGCGACCAGGCTGTAGGCCCGCTCGTAAAACGTGCTCATCGCCTTCACGCTGTCGGACTTGTCCTTCGCCGCGAAGTATTCGTTCACCGCCTCCAGCGCCGTGCGCCGCCGAGCGAAACGCTCGTCGTTCACGCCGTCCGGCAGGTTCAGATCGCGCACCTGGAAACCGCCCGACGCCGGGATCCGCACCCAGACTGAACGGACCGAACGAAGAACTGAGGTAGCCGCTGCGCGGCAAATTCGTTCGGCTGACCGGGAATGCACACGTACGGGGGCAGATTGTTGCGCGGGCCATATTCGTGGCTGACCACACTGCCCATCGACGGATAAATCAGCGCCGGACTCGGCTTGTAGCCGGTAAACATGTTGTGCGTGCCGCGCTCGTGAGCCGCCTCGCCGTGCGTCATCGAACGAATGATCGCGAACTTGTCGGCCGATCTGCGCCAGTTGCGGCAGCGTCTCGCTGATCACTTCCCCGGTATTGGTCCGGATGCTGCCGATCTCGCCGCGGATATTCGATCGGCGAGTAGGGCTTCGGATCAAACGACTCCTGATGAGCAATGCCGCCCGGCAGGAAGATGTGAATGACGCTCTCCGCCTTCGCCTCGATGAAGTCGTAGCGTTTCTGCTCCGCCACGGCCGTACGCGCCGCGAGAAAATCGGCCAATGTCAGCCCCAAGCCGCCCAGCGCTCCGACCGTCAGAGAAACCACGCCGGCTCAACCGGTTTCCCTTGCAGTTCATGAATTTCGCTCTCCGTGTTAGAACGTCGCCACCACCCCGCTGTCGCGGTGCCGCCCACCCACAGCCCGGCCCGCGCGAATCACAGGCCCGTGGCCGCCGCTGGTCCACTCGCCCTATGGCTGGAACTGGCCACGGATCGCACACCGCAGCGTGCCCGCAGACACGCCTACCGATGGCCATTCGCCGTTGTCGCGTTGTTAAAATGCGTCCGCGCCCGTCGGCACTTCAACGCATGTCAGGTGGGGGTTGCGGTGGGCCGTTCACCACCGGTGGGACATCTGGGTACGCGTAATTTATAGCACTCGTCGACTCCGTCGCCACGTTTTTGAGAATAACGGTGCCTCGCCCCTTTGTCAAAGATTTGCGGTCCCCCGATCGCCGTGCGTCCCAAACACCGTTTCCGTAGCACGTTGTCGCCCCCACCGGGAATAGAAAAAGGTCCCAGGAAAAATTCCCAAGACCTCTTTGACTGACCGGAAAATCGCCGCCGGCGACGGCGATCGCGCGAGCCGTCCCAGTCGCTACGGAATGGCGACCGCCACCGGCTCGGGTGGTACGTGGGGCTCCAACTCCTCGCGCAACACCAGCACGTCGGGCGGCGCCTCAATTCCCAGACCGCACTTTGTCCCCAGAGACGCGAACCACGGTCACCACAATCGACTTTCCCAGCCTGATTCGTTCGCTTTCCCTCCGCGATAGTACGAGCATATCCCAAACCTCCCTGATGGTGATCAATTGAATACTAGTGGAATTATGTACACACTTTCTGCGTGTGTCAAGGCCGGTCGGTCAGTGCTGGCCGGCGTCCGCAAAATCTCTCGCGAAACTCCACGGAACTGAACCGGGCGACGACGACGCGGCGCCCCCGCCGCAGCACACCAACACAGCCCTTCCCATGGCACGCGAGTCGGCCAGTGCGACTCGCCCAAAACACCGATCCAGAACAGCACAACCTCGTGGGCGGACGCCGGGCAGCCATGATCGTTCCGCGGCCAGAAGCCACAGAACCAGCTCCGCCCAACCCGCCCTGCGCAACTGCCCCTTTGCGGACCAACCAACCCGCTCACGCCGCCTGCGGAACCAGGTTGGGAGCCTGCGTTAATTGCGCTCGCTCGAATGCGTTCTCCCGTCGGGCTGTAAAACAACACCGAATTGCGATCGGTTTCCCAGATCGCCGTAAACTTCACCGCACGCGGACCGTGCAGACAAAAATACAGCCCGCATGGTCGGCCGCCGCGGATCAGAATTCGCTCCGTCATCGAAAAAGCATTCACTTCGAGTTCGTTCGTCTCGCATATCGTTTCGTGGACAAAGGTGCGCAAATCATCAAGGTCGTTGATTCGTGGGGAATCATCCAACATGGTGTGTGGTGGCTCCTTGTCAGGATTTATGACTGGGAAGAACCGGGAATTCAGCAAACCCGGATAACATAGAGAAAGTGTCAGCAGAAGTTACTATCGGCAATCTGGAAAGAATAACTTCTTGCGATATTCCCCAAGTTAACGGTTTCTGACCCCGGCTGTGAACTTGTATCGACGCGCACACAAGCCTGCATGACTCGTCGCTGCCAATCGGTGCCGAGCGCAGCGCGGGCCCGAGAGAAGGCTCCTGAGCACCCGGCGAAACCGTGTCTCATGGAGCGTCCACCGACTCGCTGGCATACCGTTCGTAAGGCCTCGGCGATGCGGCCCGTGGCGGCATCGCCGGCGTGCAGAATGACGCGGTAATACAGCGAGAACGACTCGCCCGCCTTGCCAGCGTGAGTGATCCGTTCGCGTCCGGCTGGCCAAGAAAATCGTGCACGCCAAACGGGTTGGCGGCAAACAACCCGTAGGTTCGCACGTGCCAGTACGTCGGATATCGCAGGCTCTGCGGATGATTGAGGATGGCGATCCCCACGGTTTGTCCGTCGACGGGCCCGGAATAGTCCACCCAAGCGGCCTGCTTCCCCCAGGCCTCGTCATCCACAAGACCGTCGCTGTTGACAATTTTGCCACCGGCTTTGTCGTCCACGGACATGGCTCCGCCCACGCGCATGCCGAAGCTGCCCTCCTTGGTGTCCCCGAACACGACGGGGTCCTTGCAGCGCCGTGACGGTCACGCGGAAGTCGATCCACCGCGTGTTTTCGTCCGCACCGAAGACCATGGTGCGCACGTCGTTGCAGACGACGTCGCTCATCGGGCGCCTTCCAGGCGTTGCGAGTGCGAATCGTGGCCTGCGTCGCCGTCTGCCAACGTCAGGTACTCGACGTGGTCGATGCGGCCGTGCCCCTCCGAGCTTTCGTCCCAAAAGCTGATTCCATTGACATCGCCGTGGACAAACCACAGCGACCGATGGTGAATGTGATCGTCGCTTCTCCGGCCCGCGCGGCTCGCGCATCGGGTAGCCGCGTGTCATTTCCTTGCCGGTGGGGCCGACGATCGGCCAGAGCATGGGCTTGGCCCCCGACTTCATGATGTACCGCGTGAAAAGCTTACCATCGCACAGCACGGTCACGCCCTCAGCGTCCTTCTCCAGAGTGAACGTGGCGGCCTGAACGTTCGGAGCCGCCAAGAACACAGCCAACAGGGTGGCAGCCATCCAGCATTGTTTCATCGAGTGACTCCTCAAGGTGCGGGTCCAGACGGGTATTCGGCCGGAGAGGGCTCAGCGCTACGTCACTCATCGTAACTTCGCGGCAGGGGTCAACCAAGAGCGCGACGTGCCAGTCGCCGCGCGGCGATTGCGCAGGGCGCCGTCTGTCCCAGCCGTACGGGGCGGCGGCCGCTATCGGTCGGTCGCCTCGCCCGCGGCGATTTCGTCCGGCAGCTGTACGTACTCGCGAAACGACACTTCCGCGAAATCAGCCAGGTACGTTCCGGCCCGATCGATTTGCTTGCGATCGGTCTGCGAGAGGCGCCAGTTGGCCAGATGCTGGCTGCGCATGGTCTGCTTTCTTGTCCTGCAACCCCCGCTTCTGCACGATCGTCCGCTCGATCGTCTTGGGGATCGAGCCCGCGGGCAGCGAGTTCGGAATTGAGCTGAATTCGAGCGAACGGAGGTGAATTGCCTTGCCGCATCGCGTTGAGACGCGCGTACCAGTCGGCGAACTGCTGGTACTCGAGCGACCGCTTCCTTGCGCCTTCGGCGTGATACCCTCAACGCGATAAGTGATGTGGCCGTTGGACATGGTCAGCCAACCCTCGTCGTCGGTCACCGCCTTCATCTCCTCGCCCAGCAGGAACTCCTGATCCCCTTCGGCTCAGTTGAGTTTTCATCTGCGCGACGTACGTCAGAATTCTGTCCAGCGTCAACTCGGTCTTCACCTTGCGCTTCGTGTCCAGCAAGACCAGCCGATTGCGGTCCCGGTCAAACACCGTGATTTCCTCGACGCCGGTGAGCAGAAAATCGTAGACCACCCCGCCGGAGAAAATCGTCAGCGTCTGCACCGCCGGTTCCTTCGCCTGATTCACAAAAACGTCCGTCTCGATGCGGAATTCCTCGGCCAAGCAAGGCAATACCGGGCCCGCACAGACAATCCAAATCAGGCTGATCAGGGCAACACGAGTCGATCGCATGGGAAACATCCTTGCTGTTAAACCCGACAATTCGCGGCGGCCTCGGTGGGCAATCGCGGCAGAATACTTCAATCCCTCCAACCATGTCCACGGCAATCGACGGTCACCCAGCGGAGAAGCGACGCGATTCTGCCCGATCTGGCCCCCGCTTATCCGACAACGGGTGGTACTCCGACCACCCATAGCTACCGGCTGGGCAAATCGGCTGCGCCCGGAATTCGGGGCTCACCCAGGGTACATCGAGAGCTCATCGGACGTACGGCGCGAAGGGACGGCCCGCACGGACTCCCGGCGCTTGCCGCTTCGCCCGCCGAGAGGTATTGTTGCTCGCGGCCCTGCGCAAATGTTCATCACAGGGACGACGCACAGAAAGGCAAGGACCGACGTGCTGAAACTCAAACGAATTCTGGTCACCGGCGGTGCCGGTTTTCTCGGATCGCATCTGTGCGAACGGATGGTCGAGGACGGACACGATGTGATCTGCCTCGACAATTTCTTCACGAGCCAGAAGAACAACGTGGCCCACCTGCTGGGCCGACCCAATTTCGAACTGATCCGCCACGACATCACGACGCCCGTCTGGCTGGAAGTGGATCAGATCTACAACCTGGCCTGCCCGGCCGCACCGGGGCACTACCAGTTCAACCCGATCAAGACGGTCAAGACGTCGGTGCTGGGCGCGATCAACGTGCTGGGGATGGCCAAGCGTTGTCGCGCTCGCGTGCTGCAGGCCTCGACCAGCGAAGTCTATGGCGACCCGGAAGTGCATCCGCAGACCGGAATCGTACCGCGGCAACGTCAATCCGATCGGCCCGCGTGCCTGTTACGACGAGGGCAAGCGCGCTGCGGAGACGCTGTTCATGGACTACCACCGCATGAATCGCGTCGACATACGCATTGCGCGGATCTTCAACACGTATGGTCCGCGGATGCATCCGTTTGACGGCCGCGTGGTGTCGAACTTCATCCGCCAGGCGTTGCTGGGCGAGGATCTCACGATCTTTGGAGACGGGCAGCAAACGCGTTCGTTCTGCTATCGCGACGATCTGGTCGAAGGCCTGATCCGCCTGATGAACGCTCCGGACATCGTGGGTCCGGTCAACCTGGGAAATCCCCACGAATTCACGATTCAGCAGCTGGCGGATTTGGTGATCGAACTCACCGGCGTGCCGTTCCCGGGTCATCCGGCATCCGTTGCCCGCTGACGATCCAGTGCGTCGGCGTCCCGACATTTCGCTGGCTCGCCAGCATCTCGCCTGGGAACCTTCCATGCCGTTGCGAGTGGGCCTCCAGAAGACCATCGCATGGTTTCGTTCGATCGATTTCGAGCATTACCGTCCACCGACACCGAACTACTGAGGCGCTACATCGGGAGGCGGACGACGCGTCGGAAGACCGCGTTGAACGCGCCGAAGACCGCCGTGCCTGCGACGGCGCCGGCCGCATCGTTGTACCAGTCAGCCACATCCGCGAAGCGACCGGGAATGAACGCCTGGGTGATTTCGTCGACGGCACCATAGACGACGGCGACCAGCAGGGCGAAGAGGGCTCCGGCTGGCAGGAAGGGACGACGCGTCGTCCAGCTCCAGGCCAGGAGGACGCTCAGCCCGAAAAAGGCCATGAAGTGCAGGTTCTTGTCACCGACCGGTGCCTGGGGAACCGCATTGCTGGGAAGATGAGTGCCGGAAATGAGTGCCGCCCAATAGAGCAGCAGCAGAGACGTCGACACATGCGACCAGCGCACCGAAGCGAGTCTTATCATAAGGAAGCGTACCCAGCTGGGTGTTTCCGGAACGCCCACGCGGGCCGATCGGTGTCGGAACGCCTGCCCCGACCGGTTCTCCGGCGAGAATTCGAGTAGAATACTCTACGTCCTGATCACCGCGAAGGCGGTGGGTGGGAACAAGCTCCGTGACTTTCCGCCTCGCAACCGGAGGAGAATCTGCATGGCATGCACCAAGATCCTGTCGACCTGGCGTCCGATTCCTTGCCGCGCTGGCGACTCCAATCGTCCCGCCTGTCGGGCGTGGCATCCGTGGCATGGCGGGTTCTTCGCCGGCTGCCTGGTCGCGTGCCTGGTGCCGTCCGTCTGCGGTTGGGGCCTTCCTGCCTGGGCCCAGGAGCAGTCCGCCGTGGCGGCCGAAGAATCGGATGCGCGGGCGGCCAAGTGGACGCCGCTCTTCGACGGCAAGACGCTCGCGGGCTGGAAAGTCACCAAATTCGGGGGACAAGGTGAAGTCGTCGTGGAAGACGGCAGCATCGTGTTGGGCATGGGGAGTTCCCTGACCGGCATCACGTACGAGAAGAAGGACTTCCCGCAGTGCGATTATGAGATCCAGCTGGAAGCCCGCCGTCTGGACGGCGTGGACTTCTTCAGCACGCTGACGTTTCCGGTCCAGGATTCCTTTTGCAGTCTCGTCGTCGGTGGCTGGGCCGGCGCAGTCGTCGGACTCTCGTGCATCGACCACGCGGATGCCTCGCAGAACGAAACCACGCGCTACAGGAAGTTCAACAAGGGCCAGTGGTATCGCATTCGCGTCGCAGTGCGACGGTCGCAGATTCAGGTCTGGATCGACGACGAACGCATCGTGGACCTGGACCCGCGCGGACACAAGCTGGCCACGCGGATCGAAGTGCGGCTTTCCGAACCGCTGGGGATCACCACTTGGGAAACACGCGGCGCGGTGCGCGGCATCCAGTATCGAGTGCTGGATCCCGAGCGGGAACCTGCCAACGCAGTGCCGGCCGAAGCGGCGAAGGCGGCGACCCGCGACAAGAAAGAGGGCTGACCGGGACATCCATGCACGAGCGATTCATGCGGTTGGCGTTGCGCGAGGCCGAGCAGGCTTGCGCGGAGACCGAGGTTCCCATCGGTGCGGTGATCGTACACGGCGAACGTGTGATCGCCGCGGCTCACAACCAGCGCGAGCAGCTGCGCGATCCCACGGCCCACGCCGAGATGATCGCCATCACTCAGGCCGCCGAAGCCCGGGGCGACTGGCGGCTCGAACAGTGCATGCTGTACGTGACGCTCGAGCCCTGCCCGATGTGTGCCGGCGCCATCCTCCAAGCGCGGATTCCGGTCGTGGTGTTCGGGGCCAACGACCCCAAGGCCGGAGCCGTGAGTTCGCTGTACCACCTCCTGGACGATCCGCGTCTGAACCATCGCTGCGAGGTGATTCCCGGCGTACTCGCAGCACCCTGTGCGCGAGATACTCACCAACTTCTTTCAGGCCCAGCGTCGCTTGGGCAAGAAGTAGCATCCGGCCGGCACCGGGGACTACATGCGATCGGGTGGCTGCCTGCGCAGGGGCCCGCTCCATCCGGCCCGCCTAATCGGCAAAGTTTGCCGAAGTGACAAGTATTCCTTAATCGTTACGACCGCTACAACCGACAAAAAGAGTAGGCTCATCGTCTGCTCCGCCGGACCGGAAAGAAACGCTTGCAGGGCGTCGGCTGGGGGACGCAGGCGAATCCGCCTGTGTGGATCAGGTGGGGTCAAGGTTCTTCTGGGGGTTGGATGTCCCATGTCGCAACGCATTCGTACTGCCATGGTCGCGGGCGTGATTGGTCTGATCGGGTGCGGGTCCGCCGTTCGGCTGCCTGCCGCCGAGTACCGCACGTCGGTGCGAGGTCAGCCCGTTGTCCGTCAAGCGACCTATCGGGCTCCCCAGGAACCCACCCCCGAGAATAGTGTGCTGAGCCCCGACTTGCCCACCGAAGAACACGCTCCGTCGACACCGGATTCCAATCTGTCGAGCCCCCAGGAGTTTGCCGAGCCCATGCTGGAATCATTCAGCTCCGGCCCGCAGGCGGACTGTGTGGACGAGTGCTGGGGCGGCACTTGCGGCCCCGGCGCCTGCGGTGCCTATCAGGGTTGGACCTGCTGGGGCTCGTTCGAGTTCCTGTTGTGGTGGCGCAAGAGCCAGGACCTGCCACCCCTGGTGACGACGAGTCCGGAGGGGACCGCGGCCGATGTCGCCGGAGTTCTGGGTGAGCCCGACACACAGGTGCTCTATCCGACGGAGGCGCAGAACGGCGACGCCCGGCGCGGGCGGACGGCTCACCGTCGGCGTTTGGTTCGACCCGTGCGAGTCCGCGGGACTTGGCGCTCGACTCTATTCCTTGGGTGAGACAACGTCCACTTTCAACGCCGACAACGACTCGCACGTGATTCTGGCGCGACCGTTCTACAACTTGACGCTTGACGCTCAAGATGCCGACCTCGTGGTGTTTCCCGCTTTCACGACCGGTGGCATCTCGGTGAGCAACACCACGCGCGTCGGGGGCGGAGACATATTCCTCCGGCGCCTGCTGCTGCGCGAGGACTGTCGCCGCCTCGATCTGATCGCCGGGTATCAGTTCGCGAAAATCGACAGCGACCTGCTCATCGCGTCCAATCGCCGCTCGATTCGCCAGGAAGGATCGATCCCGTTCGGAACGGTGATTCAGATGTACGACCTGTTCGACACCTCGAACCGGTACAACGCCGGTGAAATCGGGTTCTTGGGTGAATACGATCGCGGCGACATCACGTGGAGTCTGTTAGCCAAGATCGGCCTGGGCAGCATGAAGCAGACGACGCGAGATCGCTGGCGATACGACGACGGCCATCCCCGGGCAACCTGTGACCGCGACCAACCAGGGCCTGCTCGCCTTGGGGACCAACAGCGGGGTCTACGAACAGAACAAGTTCACGGTCTCTCCGGAGCTGCAACTGACCGCGGCCTACCACCTGAACGAGTGCCATCGACTTGACAGTGGGATACTCGTTCATCTACTGGAATCACGTTGCACAACCCGGTCCGCAGATCGACGAAGTGATCAACACCACGCAGATCAACGGGACACTGGACGGAGCACCGCGCCCGCATATCCCAATCAGGACAGCGACTTCTTTGTGCAGGGCCTGAGTGTCGGAATCCAGTGGATCTGGTGAGAAGTCGGCCGCCGGCCATCGGCCGAACTCACGCCAATCGCTCGTCCAGCAGTCCTGTCAGGACTGCGTCGACGGCATCCAGGTAATCTGCTTCGTCGGTGTGGATGTCACTGAGCACCTGGTCGAATCCGAGGTCACCCAGCACGGAGGACGGTCCTTCGCTCAGCAGCAGTTCCGTCGCCAGGTACCCATCGGCCGGAGTCGGTGGCATGCGAATCGTCGCTGCCTGCTCGCCTTCGGCGCCTGCGATCTTGCCCACCGGGTAAGAGTCCGCCACACTCCCGAAGCGGAGCGGGGCGTCGCACCAACAAGCATCGGTTCAGCCACCAGAGAGGCCGACGACACCGCCTCGCCTTCGGCGTCATGGCTCACGCGCAGCGCGGCCGCACCGGCCTCGCCTTCCGCGGGGGTGCATCCGCAATCGGCACCCGGGAACAGTACGTTGGGAGCCGCCACGATCCGCACGATCTGGGCCACGCCAGCGCCGCCCAGATGTTGTACCTGTTGAGGCGCGAGGAAGTTGAGCATGGTCGAGTACTGCTGGGCTTCGTTGGTTGTGACGTCCAACTTGGCTGAGGTCTGATTCGTTTGTAGTTGGAACTGCAAGGTCTTGGCGTGCGACCAGCCTCCTTCCACGGCGTACCATTGCCCTTGGCCGTCGTTGGTAGTCGTCGCCAGCACGGTCTGCCGCGGCGTGGAGGCCAGGAAGTCAAACACCGTGATGTGCTGAGATACTCGGCCCCGCTCTCCGAAGTTGAGATTCTGGCCGTCGGTGTCCTGCGGCAGGTTGATCGTCAGCTTGTCCGCGCCGGTGGACGTGCCCAGCGTGCCCCGGAGTCGATGCCGTCGATCAGGAACTTCGGCTGGACCTGCGACATGGTGTACTGGCCGGGAGCCAGATCGGTGAACTGATAGAAGCCTCGCGCATCGGTTGTCTTCTGCTGATTGACCGCCGCACCGGTCAGATCGGTGCCGCTGAGAGTCATCACCACGCCGCCCAGCGGGGTCTCGGTAGACTCCTTCGCGCCGTTATTGTTCGCGTCGATGTAGGCGTATCCCGAGAGCTTGCTGGGAATGTAGTTCAGCACTGACACCGTCGCCGTGGCCACGGACGTGGCGCCGCTCGGATCCTGGATGGTGTACGTGAACGAATCCGTGCCGGTAAATCCGGCCAGCGGTTTGTACTGGACGCGCGTGCCGTTGTTGACGATCGAGATCGTGCCGCCCGCAGTGGGCGTGCCCACGGCGGAGATCGTCAAGGCTTCGGTGCCGTCGGGCAACGAGCTGTCGTTGGCCAGGACATCCAGCACGTTGCCGGTCGTGTCCTTTACCACGGTCAATGTGTCGTTGGTCGCGGTTGGCGGATCATTGATACCCTGGACCGTCACCACGACCTAGCCTGCGCGGTGCCACCGTGGCCATCACTGATCGTGTACTGGAACCGTTCGGTGCCGAAGAAGTTGGCGGCCGGGGTATACACCAGACGTCAACCCGCCCGGCGCGATCGCAATCGTGCCGCCCTTGTCCGGAGTGGTCTTGTCAATGATCGTCAGCGTTTCGCCCACATCTCCCTGCGTGCTGTCATTGGCCAGCACGTCGAGCGTATTGCTGGCGCTGTCTTCATTGACCTGCAGCAAGTCGTCTTGCGCCAGGGGCGGATCATTGGCCTCGACGACCGTGACCGCCGCCGTGGCAGTCGACGTGCCTCCGCGACCATCGCTGACGACGTAGGAAAACGATTCCGTGCCGAAGAAATTGGCGGCCGGCGTGTAGAGCAGTCGGTCTTTGGCCGCGTTGATGGAAAGCGAACCGCCGGCCGTCAAGCCGCTGAAACTCAGGATCTGCAGCGTTTCGCCCGTATCCGGCGTGATCAGGTCGTTCGCCAGCACGTGGAGCGCGGTATTGCTGGCATCCTCCGTGACCGTGAACGCGTCGTTGACCGCTGTGGGATTATCATTCACCGGGGCAACGCGGACGGTCACCGTAGCCGAATCCTCTCCGGTCCCGTCGCTGACCTTGTAGGAGAACGTCTCGTCACCGAAGAAATCGGCGGCCGGCGTGTAGTTCACGGTCTTGCCGTCGGCGGCAATCGACACCGTGCCACCCTGGTTCGTCGCCCCGACGGCGGTGATTACCAAGACGCCGGTCGAGCCCGCAAACACCTGATCGTTGGCCAGCGGATTGAGCGACGTGCTGCCGCTGTCCTCGTTCACGAACAGCAGGTCATCGTTGGCGCCAAAGGCAGGATTCACCGTCAGTGAAACCGATCCGAAGTTGACATCGTCCAACGCCAGACCCTGGTTGAGGCCAAAGAGCAGGGGCTCGTTCGACGGCAAGTTGTCGGGCGGATCCGCCGTGAACTGTGCTTCTCCGGCGCGAATAGCCCGCAGCGGAACGCTGAACAACAGGAATTCACTGCCGCCCAGCGGCGTGATCCCGGCGACGGCCCCCGTCTCGTTGATCAAACCCGGCGTGGAAAGATCCTGCAAGGGCTGGGTCCGATACTCGGTTCCATAGGTAATAGGACCGTTGATGGCCACCAACTGCTGGTTATAAATCACGTCCAGAAACGCCGCGAAGACACCTTCCGCGTTCGCCCGCAAGTCCTGCACGATGACCTTCAGCTGGAAATCGGTCCCGACGTCGACCGACGAAAGATGAGTGCCACTGGCATTGGTGACGTCCAAACGCACAGCCATCAAGGCATCCGACGAAACTTGCACGCTGAGATCCTGGGTGCGCGTGTTGCCGGCCGCATCGCTGATCACAATCGCGAATTGTTGCAGCCCTACCTGCGCCGCTGTGGGTGTCCAGCTCAACGTGCCGTTGGCAGTGTTGATCGTGGCGCCGGCGGGCGCGTTGCCGAGCGAGTAGGCCGTACCGGCGGCGCCTTCCTCGGCGTTCTGGGCGTTGTAGGTCAGCAGAGTTCCGACGGCCGCTGTAATCGGAGGCGTGGAAGTGAAAACCGGTGGAGCGGTGGTGTCGAGTGTCACGCTCAGCCCCGCCGACGCGTTGCTTTCGACGCTATTGATGACTTGCGTGGCCGTGACGTTGTACGTCCCGTCACCTAAGCTCGCCAGTTGCGAAGTGATGATCGTCACGCTGGTTCCACTGGCAGTCGCCTGTCCCAGCAGTGTGGTGCCTCGGTAGAGCCGCACCTGCGCACCGCTGGTGACGCCCGAGACGTCGAACGTCAAGCTGTTCGTCTTGGTGATGTTGTCCGTGTTGAGAACGCCGGAATCACTGGCTGCGACGAGGTCCACGGCCGTGGGAGCCGCGGGAGCCACGGTCATCGTCACCTTCTGCGTATCGTACAGATCGGTCGTGTCCGAAGCAGTCACCGGTTTGACCCGCACCAACAACTCCATCGTACCCACAAAACCCGTCGGAGGAGTCACGACCACTTCACCCGTCGCACTGTTCACCGAGTACGTGTAATTCACACTGCCCGACTTGACGCCGTCAAAGAGTACCGGATTCCCTTCCACGTCGATCGCCGACAACGTGAAAGTGGCGGGCGTATTGATGGTGGTTCGCACCGGCGGGATGTCCGCCAGGTACGGTCCGCCGTTGGAAGTATCAGCCTTCACGGTGACGCGGAACGTCTCGACAAACTGATGGCCGGCTTGATCGGACACCGTCACGGTAATGTCCGACTCACCCGATGCGCCTTCGGCCGCCTTGAGCGTCAGGATACCGTTTTCGACGTCGTTGAAGATCGTCACGGAGTCAATGTTGATCGCCACTTTAGGACGGCTATTCGCGTCGGTGGCCGTACCCGTGATGGCGTTTCGAACCTTGTCGCCTTCGGTCAACTGGCCGAAGTACGAGTGATTGAAATCGAGAAAACGGGTCGGCACATCGGTCACGAAGACCTGGGAGTTGTTCGTGTCGTCAGAAGACTTGGCCCACGACAAAGCCCCCGCCGTGTTGTGCTGCAGATCGGGGTGGAAATCGTCGTTGAAATTCCCCAGCGATGACCCGCCCGCACCGGTACCGGTGGGATCGCCGAACTGGAGCACGAAATTGTCGATCACCCGGTGCATCGTAATCGGCGTCGTATTGCTGGCCGCATTGTAGAAACCGGATTGAGCCAATGCGATGAAACGCCCCGTCGCGTCGGGCACCTGGCTTTCAAACAGCTGAAAGACCATGTCGCCCCAGCCCGTGACCGACACCTTCGCACTGCGGTTGCCAGTCAACACACTGGCCTGCACGAGCGACGGATTGCTGCTGACCACGCTATACGTCAACGTCCCGCCGTTGGGATCGTAGCCGTTGAGGGCCACGTGCAGAGGTGAGCCGCCGTAGAGTGTCGCGTCGTTGATCGGCGCGATGGACGGGTTGATACTCGTGGGAATCGCCACAGCGGCCCGCTGCGCGATCGTCGCCAGCGACAAGACTCCCGTTTCGCGCGACCCGTCAGGGAACTCCCACGTGGGATAGGACGTGATGTTGGCAGCGGTGCCCACGGCGTTCAGGGTCCGATCCGGATTGGTCACCTCGATGAACGGCAGAAAATCCGACCCGTCCTCGAAGAGGGCTTTCTGCGCGTTGCAGGGGGGGCACCAGGCAGCCCCATACATCTTCACGCCGGGCTTCTGGGCCAACGCTTTGGCAAAGGCCACGAGATCCTGCGCCGCCACATCCTCACCCTCGGCGGGCGCGTTCAGCAACGAGGTGGACAATCCCGGCGACTGGGATCCGCTCGCATCGGCCCCCCACGCTTGCGGTGGGAGGTATGGATCCAACCCAAGGTCACCCGCCATCATCAGGCGTCCTTCGAGTGACTCGAGGTGGATCGGTGTGCTCCCGCGGCGGTCGCGCGGCGAGCGGTCCGCCCGGAAGAACAACCCGCGGAGTTGGCGCAAGGAACCACGACTTGAGCGACGTTTTGACTGGTTGATCACTAGTGTTCTGTCCCGCACAAGAGAAACTCAGAAAAGAGGCCTCGACATCCAGAGTAAACTGAACTTCAAAATCTGTCAGCAAAATGGCCAGGCGATTTGGCCCGAAACCATGACCACGCGGCCAGTTGCGGTGTTCAGCAGGCGATCCAGCCCGCCGCGGACCGGCAGCGTATCTGATTATCACGACAAATGTTGCGTTTTCTCGTCACGACGTGGTCGTCTCGCATCTCCATCCGCCGCCGGTCGTTCCAAATTCGGCCGTTTTTTGTCGTGGGTGGATGGTGACTGCTCGATAGAGCAACCCGCGTACCAGTCCCGCCCCCCTGGCGAGAAAATCAGAACCTGTGGCCGGCGGCGCGGCTCGGCAACCACGGCAGAAGAACCCCGCCCGGATGCAGACACTCTGGCACTCGGTTGCAGACACTCTATTATTCTCAGCCACGTGGGCTTTTCGCCCGGCCATCGCTTTGGGTAAGGTTGCGTTACGGAATGCCGCGTTACCTCCCCTCCGGGGGGCTTGTACGGCGGTATCACAGCAGCCGTCGGAAGAAACTCATGGTCGTTGATTGTGCCCCCCCTTTGCCGTTGTTGATTCCGGGCGTTGCCGGAGTTGCTGGATACAACGCGTTCCGCTATTTCCACAGCCGCTATCCGGGCCAGGTGATTGGAACGCGCCGCATCGACAACTGGCCGCTGGCCGGCGAAGGCGTGGAACCTTGCGAACTGCACGACCGGGACAGTTTGGCACGGCTGTTTGACCGCTACCAGTTCGCATCGGTCCTCAACTGCGAAGGCACCTGCAAACTCAAGTCGTGTGAATTGAACCCGGCGTTGGCCGAACGGGTCAACGTCGAAAGCGTTCGCAACCTGCTGGACCAGGTGCGCGGCACCTCGACGCGACTCGTACACCTGTCGGTCGACCTGGTGTTCTCGGGAACCGGCCGGGGCGGTCATGTGGAAGACGACCCGCCCGATCCGGTCACGGTGTATGGTCAGACGATGCTGGCCGCCGAACGGCTGATTAGCCGGGATCGGCCCCAGGCCTGCATCCTTCGCATCTCGTTGCCGATGGGGATCAGTTTCAGCGGCCATGCGGGTGCCATCGACTGGATTCAATCGCGGTTTCGCAAGTCCAAGCCGGCCACCCTATATTTTGACGAAATCCGGACCCCGAAGTACACAGACTGTCTGAATCTCGCCTGCGCAGCCGTGTTGGCGAACGACATGGGGGGCCTGTACCATGCCGGGGCACCGCGACGGCTGAGCCTCTATGAGATCGCTCAGGTCATCAACCGGGTGGGAGGTTACGATCCAGGCCTGTTGATCGGCTGTTATCGTCACGAAGTCGGTCCGATACCGCCACGGGCGGGAGATGTGACGATGGATTCCCGCAAGCTGTTGGCCGCCTTGGGTTACGACCCCTTCGATCCGTGGCCGCTCGACGACCGCTGGGTTCCCACGCACCGAGACTGGCATCGCGAACGGCCGCCGGGAGAGCATGGATCACCCGAACTACTCACCGAGATTCTGTATCGAAATCCGTCCCGCCGCGCCGTCGGCAGTTCGTAGCCTTGGGGTTGATTTCCCTCCGGGCCGCGCGGCTGTATGTTGAAAGCGGCAGAGTGGCCGACATGAACACCTGCCGCAGCCCTTCGTAGAAGTAAGGGGAGCGGGCACGTCGCGTGGGATCTGCTTCAGATCCATGCTCTTCGGGGTCCGGGGTGTCGGGCAGCGTGAGACGGGCTATGGTACGATCCGCAGGTGCGATACGAGCAGGTGAGTGGGCAGGGGGTGAGCAACATGCATGACCCCTTTCAATGGAGTATCGGCCTGGGGCGCTGGGGCGGTCTGACCATTCGTCTGCACGTGCTCTTCCTGGCCTTTGCGGGCGCGACGCTCTACCTGTTCTGGCCCGAGGAGGTGTCAGGTCCGCAGAGGGAAGCCAGCAGTTATCTGATGGCGGCCGGGCAGATGTTGGGAACCGCAGCGGCAGCCATCGCGGTGCTGTTCCTCAGCGTGCTCGCCCATGAGTTGAGCCATTGGTGGGCCGCCCGTCGCGCGGGAACCGCACCCGACACGATTGTGATCGGCCCCTTGGGCGGTCTGACCCAGTGGCCAAGTGCGGCGAGCCCACACCAGGAGCTGGCGATCTGGTCGGCCGGACCGCTTGCCAATCTGTGTTTTTGGGCGATGCTGGCCACGCTGGTGATGGTGTGCAATCCAGACCACTCGTGGGCCGGGCTGTTCAATCCACTGCAGCCTGGCGGGCTCGCCCTGGGAACATCGCGCGTCATGCAGCTCGTGGCGATCGCCTCCTGGATCAACTCGCTCTTGTTTCTGGTTAACTCGCTGCCCGGCTATCCGTTTGATGGAGGGCGGATGCTCCGCTCAGCGCTGCTGGTGGTCCGCCCTGCGATGGACGAGCGACGGGTTGCAGCGCTGAACTTCTGGGTGTCGATCACCGTGTCGATCGTGTTCGCCGCAATCGCGCTGATACTTTGGAAACACGGCGTGGATGGACCGGATTCGCTGTCGCAGGCTCCCTTGGCCCTGTTGCTGCTGTCGGTGGTACTGCTGGTCAATGCCCGGCAGGAAATGGAAACCCGCGAGATCACGAGGACCGCGGATGAGCCCGAGGAATTCGTTGCCGATCGCCCGAATCACGCGGATTTTCGGGCGTCTTTCCCGGTCGATTCCGAATGGGAGTCGGAGGAGCAGATCGCGGCGGAGGATGAGCGTCAGGAGGAAATCGAAGCCGCGGACGAGAAACTGGTTGACGGCATCCTGTCGAGGCTCCATGCTCACGGCATGAACAGCCTGACCACCGAAGAACGTGCTTTGTTGCAGCGGGTCAGCGCCCGTTACCGGCACCGGTTGGGCCGCAGAACGTGACGTCCGCGACGTGAGCCAGCAGGTACGTACATGCCAGACCTCATCGCCCAGGGGGCGGATCCCCGACACCGTTGGAGACGGACGCTGATTCCCCACATCCCCATCGTATTGGGCCGAACCGGCGGTGGATGGGATGTGCCGTGGGATGCCCAGATTTCGCGCCGGCATGCCCAACTGCTGTGGAACGGTGATTACTTGCAGGTCACGCGGCTCGAACAGGCGCGCAACCCCCTGTTCTTTCGCGGCCGCCAGCAACATGCCTTCCCCGTCCGCACCGGCGAACATTTCGTTTGCGGCGGCACAACGTTTTCCATTTCTGACGAACGCGTCAACGTCACGATCGATTCGCCGCCGGCGACCAACGAGCAGGCCTTCAGTCCGGCGTATCTGCAGAGTGTCAGCTATCGCAACGCCGACCAGCGGATTGAAGTGCTCAGCCGGCTGCCGGAGGTTATTTCCGGCGCCACGAACGATGAGGAGTTGTTCGTGCGACTGATCAGTCTGCTGCTCACGGGGATTGTGCGGGCGACGGCCGCCGCGATTGTGGCGGTCCGCAAGGACCCTTCCGGCGAGGCAGCCATCGACGTCCTGCATTGGGATCGCCGCAGTGACGATGGCGGGCCCTTTTCCCCCAGCGGTCGACTGATCTGCAATGCCGTCGAGTGCGGGAAAAGCGTGGTGAGTGTCTGGAACCGCACCCGTCCGCGGAACACGGCTACGTTCGTCGATCAAGAGGATGTGGATTGGGCGTTCTGCACGCCGATCCTCGGGGAAGCCTGCCCCGGCTGGGCCGTTTACATGACGGGGCGGTTCGATTCCGCAGGGCGGCACGCGGCCCCGAACCGCGGCCCGGAAGAACTGCAGGATGAACTCAAGTTCGCCGAACTCGCCGCCACCGTTTTACACAACCTGCGCGAAGTGCGGCTGCTCGAACACCGTCAGTCTTCGCTGCGTCCTTTCTTCTCACCCGTCGTGCTGGAAGCGCTCGCCGGCCAGGACCCGAATCAGGTGTTGTCACCGCGCGAGGCGGAGGTGACCGTGCTGTTCTGCGATCTGCGCGGATTTTCGCGACGATCGGAACAGGACGCAGGTGATCTGCTCGGATTGCTCAACCGCGTGAGCCGAGCCTTAGGGGTGATGACGCACTGCATTCTGGAGCAGGGTGGAGTAGTGGGAGATTTTCACGGCGATGCCGCGATGGGATTTTGGGGCTGGCCCATCGAACAGCCGGACTCGGTCGAGCGCGCATGTCGGGCCGCCCTGCAAATCCGCGACGCGTTCGACGAAGCAGCGCAGCGTGACGACCACCCGCTGACCGACTTTCGCGTCGGGATCGGCGTCGCCACCGGTCCCGCCGTGGCCGGAAAAATCGGCACGGTGGACCAGGTCAAGGTCACCGTGTTCGGTCCCGTCGTGAACCTGGCCTCTCGCCTCGAAACGATGACCAAGATCCTGCGCGCCCCGCTGCTGATCGACGAAACTACGGCGCGACGAGTGCGGGCCCAGGTACCGCCCGAAGTCGCCCGAGTGCGTCGCGTGGCAACGGTCCGCCCTTATGGCATGGACGCGGCCGTGGAGGTCAGCGAACTCCTGCCCCCCGCGGCGAAATTCCCGCAACTCAGCGATCAGCACATCGCGGCGTACGAACGCGCCCTCGATGCACTGCAAGCCCGGGACTGGGAAACGGCTTTCCAGTGGCTCCATCAGGTGCCGGCCGACGATCGTGTGAAAGACTACTTGACCGTGTTCATCGCCCAGCACAATCGGATGCCACCCCCGAACTGGGACGGCGTCATTCCGATCGGCACCAAGTAGCGGCGCCGCGGCGCCAGCGGCGAATCCGCGTACCCGTTCAGGGGAGCGCGTCGTGCGAACGATCGCCTGGCGAACGGGCGAGCATCGTCTCCAAGTGCGCAGCCACCGATCCCGGCAGGACGCGCAGGTTGTAGCCACCTTCCAACGCGCTGACCACGCGACCCCCAGCAAAGGCATCCGCCACGTCCAGCACCATGTTGGTCAGCGACACGAAGTCTTCGTCTTCGAGCCCCAGGGAGCCGACCGGGTCTTGAACGTGCGTATCGAACCCCGCGCTAATCAGCACCAGTTGGGGACGCAGCTTCTCCGCGAACGAAGTCAGTTCGTGGGAGAATCGTGACCTGTAATCTCGACGTGGCGTGCCGAAGCGAATGGCCAGGTTGCGTGTGGTGCCCAGCCCTTTCCCCGCCCCGGTTTCGTCTTCGTCCCCGGTGCCCGGATAGAACGGCGACCGGTGGATGGAAAACACGCCCACCTGTTCGTCTTCCCAGAAGGTAGCCTGCGTGCCGTTGCCATGATGCACGTCCCAATCAACGATCAGCACCCGCTCGATCTCCAACTCAGCGGTCGCCGTCCGAGCCGCAATCGCAATGTTGTTGAACAGGCAGAACCCCATCGCCGAGAACTCGACCGCGTGATGCCCCGGCGGTCGGACCAGGCACAGCGCCTGGGAATCCTCGCCGCGCACGACCCGCCTGGTCGCATCCGCGGCCGCACCCGCCGCCGAAATGGCCGCCCGAAACGAATCCCGGCTGACCGCCGTGTCGCGTTCAATGTACCCACCCCCACGGGCAGCAAACCGCTCGACACTGTCGACATACCCCAAATGATGGACACGGCCGAGCGCGACTCGGTCAGCCGGTTCCCACGTCGGGCGCTGGCATCGTGCCTGGAGCCCGTCGGCGGCCAGTCGCGCCGTAACGCACTCGAGGCGTTCCGCACACTCGGGATGATGTCCCGTGTCGTGGCTCAGGTAAATCGGATCGTAGTAGAGCAGAGTCATGGCAGTCGGCCCGCCCAACCGGCACAATCTGCCGAACTGGTCAGGGTCGTGAAACAAACAAGCGGACGACTCGTACCGAAACGGATTCCTGCGGCGGGACGAGTCACAGGTGACTTCCCGCATCGGTGGTCCCGAAATACCGCATTCCGAGCATACGGGTCGGGCGGACAGCTGTCAAATGCACGCGGCGGGGCGGTCGCCGCCGAGCCAAATGACCGTGGCAAGGTGTCCACACCCGCGGGTCAACCAGAGCCAGTAAGTTGACAATTGGTGCGTCCCACGAGTAGTCTAGAGAAGGGATTTCGGTTCAGTCATCTAATCTACCTGTCAGCTTGATTGCGGTCGGACTCTGTACCTCGTCTGCGGGTGCAGCTGACGAGCATCGAGGGAGGCGTGGTTCATGGTAATGATTCGTTGCGCGTTCCGATCTGCCGCGACCCGGGTGTGCGCATCCTGGCTGCTGGCCCTGGGCCTGCTGCTGGCCGGTCCGGCATCACGCTCCTGGGCCCAAGCCGATCCGGCGGCGGCCTACACTTGGGATGCGATCGGCGCCGAGTACGCCACCCTCGCCGCCGTGAATACACAAAAAGGCGCCAAGGACCAGGTCATTTACGGTCGGTCCAGCTTCAGCACGAACCGCCCGCTCATCGATGGCTGGTACAAGAACTACCTGTTTCCCTCGATGGCCACCGAGGAACATCTCGGTGAAATCTCCGAAAAACGCGAAATGCTGGCCAAAGACCTGGAGATGACCTCCGACGCGGCTTTGCACCAGTACTTGACCGAACTTGCTTACGACGAAGCGACTCGCCGTGCAACCGGCAACTACCATCCGTTTGTGCGGTACAACGTCATGCTGATCATTGGCCTGAATCTGAACGAACTGGAATCCCGGCAGGTCGGCGGCGTGCGCTATCCCGCCGTTCGTTTGCCCAAAGCGCTCGACTTCATACTGGACGAGCTGAAGAAACCCGATCAAACCGACGCCGTGCGATTGGCCGCCATGCTCGGCATTGAACGCCATGTAGGACTCGTGCGGCAGCGGCCGCAGGACCAACCAATTCCGGATGGCCGCAAGGCGGAAATCGTGGCCTACATGCAGGCACTGCTCGATGCCAAGGCCCCACCCGCAGGGCGCAGCCCCACGGCACACACGTGGTTGCGGCGCAAAGCGGCCGATGTGCTCGGCGGCCTGGGAGCCGTGGGAGATAACCGCAGCGTTTTCGACAGCCTCGTCCGTATCGTGGGAGACACGCAAGAACCGATCTCCCTCCGGTGCACGGCCGCCGAGACCTTGGGGCGACTCGTGTATACCGACGTCACGGGGATCGACGCGCTGGCCACAACGCGACAGCTCGGTGCGCTGGCTGCGTTCGCGTGTCGGGCCGAGGACACACGTGCGAAGGAAGAACAGAAAAAACTCGAAGATGACCCGAACTACCGCAGGAGCGGCGGTTTTCCCGGCATGGGCAGCGGGATGGCCGGGCCGTCGGGCGGCATGATGGGCCCCGGCATGATGGGCCCCGGCATGATGGGCCCCGGGACGATGTCCGGCGGTTCGGGGAGCGGCGGACGTGCGAGTGGCGGGCGTGGATACCCGGGCGGCGGTGGATATCCTGGCGGCGGTGGATATCCTGGCGGCGGCGGATATCCTGGCGGCGGCGGATATCCTGGCGGCGGCGGGTACCCGGGAATGGGGTCGTTTTCCAGCTCCGGCCAGGAGTCTTCCGAAGAGGACGATTTGATCGAGCGGGCACGGCGGCGACTGAAGCTGCCCCTGGCCTGTGTGCTGATGGGAATGCGGGGTCCGCAGGACAAGGCCACAGCGCCGGACACGCTTGGTTCCGTCGGCCAACTCGCGGCCGATGACCAGCAGAAAGCGGAAATCACGAAGATCGTGGAAGCTGTGAACGAATTGGTGAAAGCCACCGACCCGCCCAAAGACGACGATTCTTCACTCCAAGCCAGCGATGGACTCAACGGAATCCTCAAGCGGGTCCGCGACAAGACGCGTGAACTGGAAAAACTGCTGCCCAATGTCGCTCAGGAAGTCGTGAAACCCACGGCCGATGAAGCACTCCCCGGTGCCAGTCTCCCCGGCGGCGATGCCGGACCGGCCAAACCCGCCGGCGATGCGGGGCCCGCCCTGGAACCGGCGAAGAAAGGCTGAGTTGCTGAGCGAGCCGGGTGAGCGGTGACCGGCACGAGCCAAACCGTCTGGGGCGGTTGTTGCTCAGCGTTCGCGCTCCCAGCGGCCGCGACTTTCAACGCGGCCGCCGGTGCATCTCCGCTCATCTCCGCCGATTCTAGCCAGATCGTCGGCCGGACCGACCTCAGTTCGTCGCGGTGGCCGGCACGCGCGACCGGACTGCGTTCACAGCCAACGCATAGCTGCCAAACAGCAGGGTGGCGAAGAACAGGTCGCCCGCCAGTGTGTAGCGGAAGAAAGGAATCGCTGCCACGTAACACTGCACCAGACCGTTCCAACTGGCCTCGTAGGTGCGGAAGGCGCACCAGACACCGAAGTTGGTGACGACAAAGAACAGGATGGACGACATCAGTCCGCACGACAACAAGCCGGCGAGCGGCGCCCACGTTTCCGACAGGCGACCACGTCCCAACACGAACGTCTTTCGCAGCCAGCCGCGCAAGCACACCGGGAACGCCAGCATGCCGTACACCAGCACCATGACGCCCCAGTGATAGCCGCCCAGAAAACAGTCACTGATGGCCATTACAGACAGCGGCACGCAGGCGGCCACCCAGGCCGATCGGAAAAAGTAACCGGCGAACAGCGCCAGGGCCGCCACGGGCGCGAAATTCGGCCAGTCCTGGCCCGCCAGACGGATCGCCACACCGCAGCCGACCAGCATCAGAAAAGTCGCCACCTCATAGGCCCACGGTCGAGCCCCGAAACCACAGTACTGCTGGACCGCTGATTTGCCACCGTTATCCATCGTTCCTTGGGTCATGTTCGTGCCTGTCATTGCTACGTCCCGTCAGTCGTTGAGTGATTCAGGAAATGGGCCAAACGCCCCAATTCTATCGGTATTCGCCAAATTTCCACAAGATGGTATCGCCCGCTTTCACTTCGAAGATGGCACAGCTCTTGGTGGCCAACGTGTCGTTCACGCGGTAAACCCAGTTGCGGCCCCGCCCTTCGTTCTCCAACTCGTCAATTTGCGTCAAGAAGGCGGTGGCATCCTTCCCGCGATGCACAAACTTGATGCCACGCGGGTGTTCCTGGGCCGCCACCAGCACATCCATTACCGTCATGCCCTCCTTCCAAGCCAGGGCTGAAAAGTGTTTTTCCACACCGTCGCCATAATCGACGACCATCCGGACCGTCTCCGCCGGGGGTGGCGGGGCATCGTCCGCGGCGGTGGGAGCGGACCGGGCACCAGACTGTACCGCAAGTCCGAGTAGCAGCGCAGGGAACAGCAGGCGATAGCTCATGGACAGGAACTCCTGACCCAAAAGAAAAAACAGGGCCGGCTGGCGGGAACTTTCTCCAGGAACCAACCTGGGGAGAGTATACCCGGTGTCCCGGCAATTGGCATCCCTTGGGGTTTCCGATCGAGAAAAACCCCGTTAGCATGCCGTCCGATCCGCGACGTATCTGGCCGCCACCAGGTGCGATGCCGCCGGCTGCGGTCGGGAGCCAAGGGTTGACGCGTCCCATTCGCGGACTCATCCCTGCTTCGGCTGACCAGCGGAAACCGGAGAGTGGGGTCACGCTGTCGCCGTTAACGAGGGGGAACCTGCCGCATGACTGACTCGGATTCCTCGCCCCACGCGCAGCATCCCGCAACCCGAGGTTGTCGCGATCAGCTCGCCACAGCTCACGTGGCCCGCTTGATGGAACTGGCCCGGCATCAGCCGGCGACGCGCGAATGGGACCGAACTGACTTCCGCATGGACACGGTCGGCATTTGTGGCGGGGGCGTCATGGGAACAGGCATCGCCGCCGCCAACCTGCTCCACGGACTTCGAGTCAGGCTTTACGACGCGTCTCCCGAGGCACTGGACCGGGCCCAGGCGACTCTGTCGGCGGAATTTGTTCGACAAGCCGCCGGCGCGGAATCCGCGGCTTCGCTGTTGCAGCTTTGTCGTGCGCCGGAACAATTAGCGGGCTGCGATCTGCTCATCGAGACGGTGGCGGAAAATCGCGAATTGAAACAGCGTGTCTTTCGTCAACTGGCACCCCATCTGGCCGCGGAGACGCTACTCGCAACCAACACTTCGACCATCCGTTTGTCCGAGTTGTCCGCGGCCGTCCCCGACCCCGCGCGGTTCTGCGGGCTGCACTTCTGTAATCCCGTGCCGATGCGGCCACTCGTGGAGATCGTGCCGCGGATCAGACCGATGAGTCGACGATTGCGGCGGCGGTCGCGTATGTGATCCGCATCGGCAAGTTGCCGGTCGTCGTCCGCGACAGTCCCGGATTCCTGGTCAATCGGCTGCTCTTTCCCTACCTGAACGAGGCACTGGAAATGGTGTGTCAGGGAGTGGACCCGGAGGCGATCGATCGCGCGGGCGCGCATTCGGCCTGGCGCTCGGTCCCCTCGAGATGCTCGATATGATTGGCGTGGACACGGCGATGCGAGCCGGGCGCACCCTCTGGGAAGCCTATCCCGAGCGGACTGCGCTCACTCCGATCCTCCCCCGACTCGTGAAACTCGGCCGACTCGGGCGGAAATCGGGGCGGGGCTTTTACGCCTATTCCGCGCCGGACCTGCCCGGCGTGACCGACCCGACGCTGGCCGCCATCCTGGAACCGTACATCCGGCGGACCCGTCCGCCGCGGCAGGACGAGATCGAAACGCGGCTCATCCTCCCCATGCTGCTCGAGGCCACGCGTGCGCTCGAGGAGCAGGTCGTTGAGCAGGCACACGACGTCGACTTGGCGGTGCTCTTCGGATTGGCGTTTCCGGCCGCTCGTGGCGGCCTCCTGTATTGGGCCGATGCCGTGGGTGCCGCGCGGATCTTGGAGACGCTGCAGCCATTCGCGGCGCTCGGACCGCGGATGCACCCGACGGACCTGTTGCGGTCGCTGGCAGCCTCCGGCGGCCGCTTCTATCGTTGATCATACCCTGGTATGATTTCGCGTTCGGCGGAATGTCCGGCGGTGCCGGCCCGGTGTCGAGGAACCCATGTCTCATCTCCCACAGCTGTTCTGGCGGCGGCTGGCGGCCCGCGTCCTGTTTCTACCCACGCTGAGTTGGAACTTGCTGTCGGGTCGGGTGCTGCGTGTGCGCCATTGGTGGGACGCGATCGACGACCATGTCTACATGGGCGCACTGCCGTTGCCCCGCGACGTCCCCGCACTCCAGCAGCTCGGCGTGGGTGCTGTCGTCAACACGTGCGAGGAATACGCCGGGCCGGTCGCGGCCTACAGCCGGGCCGGCATCGTGCAGCTGCGCATTCCGACCGTCGATTTCACGCCCCCCACGCTGGCGAGCGTCCAGGACGCCGTGGCGTTCATGCAACAGCACGTCAGTCGGGGTCGGCGCGTGTACGTCCACTGCAAGGCCGGCCGCGCCCGCAGTGGTACCGTCGTCCTGTGTTGGCTCATCGCCGCGCATGGCATGACGCCCGCGGAGGCGCAACAACGGATCCTGCAACGTCGCCCCCACGCAAATCCGCGGCTGGCCCGACGCGCGGTGGTGCAGGAGTTCTGGAAGCAGTTCCAAGGGAACGCAAAATCCCGCGAGGATTCGCCTGCGCCGAGGACCGGGCGTAGTCACGAACACGTTCGCCGCCATCTCATTTGTCCCGGCGACTCGCCCGATGGAAGAGCCGCTGGGCGTGCTCCAGTGCCACGCCCAGTTGCTCGACTTCTGTCCAGCGTATTGTAGAAGTAGAAGCTGGCGCGACTGCTGGCGGCCAACCCCAGTCGTTTGTGCAGCGGCATGGTGCAATGATGTCCGGCCCGAATGGCCACGCCGATGCTGATCCATGATCTGAGCCACGTCGTGGGCATGAATGCCCGCACCACGAAGCTGACGATCCCGGCCTTGTGGCTGCGGTGCCGGGCCCAGCAGCCGCACGCTTTCGAATCGCCCCAGCACTTCATGGGCACGGGTCGGTGAGCAGCGTTTCGTGGTGGCCGATTCGATCCAGGCCGATCTGCTCCAGGTACTCGATCGCGCTGGCCAGTCCCAGCGCGGGCACAATGGGTGGCGTGCCGGCTTCGAACTTGGCGGGCAGCTCCGCCGGCTCGAATCCGTCCAGCGTCACGCGGCGAATCATGCTGCCGCCGCCGAGGAACGGGGGCATGGCGTCGAGCAACGTCTCGCGGCCGTACAGTACGCCGACTCCCGACGGCCCCAGCATCTTGTGACCGCTGAAGGCCACGAAATCGGCGTCCCAGGCCTGCACGTCGGTGTCGGCATGCGGCACGCTCTGGGCCGCGTCCACCAGCGCCAGCGCGCCGGCCGCGTGCGCTTCTGGCCACGATCTCGCGCCACCGGATTGATCGTGCCCAGCACATTGGAGACCGCCGTCACCGCCACCAGCCGCGTGCGTTCGTTGAGCAGCGTGTCCGAGCGCCTCGAGGACCAGGTATCCGTCGTCGGTAATCGGTACGAACCGGATCATGCACCCGGTGCGTTCGGCCAGCTGCTGCCACGGGCACGATGTTGGAGTGGTGCTCCATTTCCGTCAGGACGATTTCGTCGCCGGGGCGCACGAAGCGATCGCCCCAACTGCGCGCAACCAGATTGATCGCGGCCGTGGCACCGGTCGTGAAAATCACCTCGTGCCGATGCGCGGCCTGAATGAATCGGCGGACCGACTCCCGCGACTCCTCGTACAGATCGGTGCTCTGCTCGCTGAGCCAGTGAATGCCGCGATGCACGTTGGCGTAATGGCGTTCGTAGGCTTCCACCAGCGTCTGGATCACCTGGCTGCGGACGTTGCGTCGTGGCCGCGTTGTCGAAGTACACCAGCGGTTTGTCGCCGTGGACCACGGTCGACGAGAATCGGGAAATCCGCACGGTACATCGTGCGGATCGAGGGGAGAACTGCCGTTGAGCGCCACTACGGCGTTCTCCTCGGGCAGCGTGCTGGTTCGGCCGGATTGCGCGATCGGGTCCGTGCCGGCGGTCCACTCGCGCCGAGCGCGATCGAGCGGAGCGTGAACCGCCGCCTGCACCACGCGCCAGGACAGCAGACAGCACTTCTGCCGGTTGGGCGTCAACCGCGCACCGAACAATTCCAGCATGTCCTGGGCCGTGAACTGCTTCAGCTCTTCGACCGTCAGGCCTTCGATTTTCTCCATCAGCATCGACGCCGAGGCCTGGCTGATACAACAACCGTCGCCATCGAACCAGGCCGACACGATACGGCCCTGCCGTCCATCTGCAGTTCCACGTGGATCACGTCGCCACACAGCGGGTTGTCATCTTCGTGCGCGTGCGTGGCGTGGTCGCAGTGTCCGCGATGATACGGATCCTCGTAATGGTCGAGGATATGATCCTGGTACACGTCTTGTTCGTCGTCGAGTGGCATGGTCAGGCAGCGGAGAAAGTGGATGCTCCAGCACGTACGTCGGTGTAAGTGTACGAGTGGCTGCGGCAGGTCGACAACCGGCCCCATGGCCGGCCATCACCGCGTTCGCCAGAGCATGTTGTCGGAAATCCCCAGCTGCTGCTGCCGATCACGGATCTGGGCGACAAATCGCCGCGCATCGACCGGATAGCCGGCCGTGGGGCGTAGTCCGGGAACGTGCGCGACCCAGAACTCGTTGAAAGCCTGCATGCGCCAGTTCCCGCACGTACTTGGCAGCCATCGACGCGAGCGCCGACGGGCAGAAACCGCTCCCCCTTCGCGGCGAACCGTGCCTCCACGCGTCGTGTCGCCGGCCCCCAGCGATAGACGCTCTGCGATGCCGGATTCCTCACGCACCTCGATCCACGAATCCGGGAAGACGATGTTGCAGCAGGGCCGCGTATCGATTGCGCCCGCCATGTTTGTCGCACTGAATCACCCGTGCACTGTCGACGCAACATTCCATCAGGTGTCGCACAAGCTCCAGCGTCCAGAGCGACAGAGCGGTGCCCTTTGCTGTCGCAAGCGGCCACCCGCTCGTTGAACTCGGCGGGAAACACCACGCGCGACTGCATCGCGAGTCAGACGGATGTCGGCCGCTGCCAACGTTGCGACGAGCTGACTGCGCGCTGACGCCACCTGGCCAGAATCCGCATCGACCGGCAGGCGACAGTCGTACGTGGCATACCACGGGATGTCGACCAACCTGGAGAGGCAGTGCGGGGCGAGCCGTTGGAGTAGCGCTCGCCACGTGCCCGGTGCGGCATCGCCGCCATCGACCAAGGCCAGCGCCGCCAGCACGCCCCGCTCCAAATTCGCCAGACCGCTGCCCGGTGAATAGAGCCGCTTCGAATCGCCGAGGATCGGTGCCTGGCCTGCCGCCGTGATCACTTCCGTCAAGGCGAGATAATCCGGCACCCGCTCGACGGCCACGGTGGATGGTACATGCCACACGGTGGCCGTGATCACCAGCGGCCCCAAGTTCGGGACCATAACCCGCTTCATCCGTTCCGATCACGACCGTCATGGGGCACCGCTCTCACATCGGCCTGGTCGCGCGTGCCGGCGCGTGGCACACGCACACGCCTACTGGAACACCATCAGCGGCAAAACTCTCTCCGCACGGATCGACGGAGGCGGGTTGAGTATACGACTGAATGCCGACGCCCGGTACGACGCGTTGCACACCGATCGCCCAGGCATCCTTCGGTTGCGGACGTTCGGGGCACGAGTTCCGCCAGCGGAATCGCCGCTTCCAACGTCCAGTCCTGCTCCGTCGAGGCGTACGCGACATACCAGGTGGGATTCCAGTGTACATTTCCCAGACAGGCCTCGCCGGTCCAGCCGCGGTGATCGACCGTCAACCGATAATAGGAGGCGTAATCGCGGTCCACGTCGAACAGCACATCCACGCGGTCGTGGTCGGCCAGAGGTCGGGATCGCGAGGTCGCGGGCCCATCCCCGCGGGGTACCGGGCGCCGGGCGCCTTGCGGCACGTGGCCGCCAGATAAAGAAACTCGTCGTCGTACGCCAGCATGGCGGCGGCCGGCCAGTCGCTGTCGTCGTGCAGCGCGCTGGTCAACTCGATGCGTTCCGCGGGCCGCCAGGTGTCGTCATCCAGGATCCCGTCCAGCTGCGGTCGCACCTGACCGGGCCGGCAGTTGTAGAGTGTCTTGGGTGACGGTCCGCGCCCGTGCGACAACCACAGTTCGGCCTGCGCACAGCGGCCCCAATCCGTGGGAATCGGATTGGCACTCAGGCGGTGGTAAAATCGCTCGGCCTCCCGCGGCACGCCCTTCGTGCGAAAGGCCACCGAAACGGGGAACTGCACGCACGGCTCAGCAAACAAGCCCGGCCGGCTGGCCTGCACGATCTTGGCAAATCCCAGGGCCCGCCGGCTCGTTCCGTCCGCCCGTTGTCCGCACTGGCCGTGGCAGTCGCGTCCCGCGTGTCGAATCCCGCTTGTACCATGCCGACACCCATCGGTTCGTGCACAGGTTGCTCGTGTCCGGCCGATCGGACGCCGGGCGCCATTTGGGATTGGATGACTTGGGCCGCCGCGACTTGCGACACCATGCGCGTCTGCTTTCGCAGCTGCCAGCCCATTTCGCCGCTGGCGTAATACTGAATCAACCACACGAGCGCGGTCTCCGACAGCGGATGATCGGGATAACGCTCGACCAGCTGCTCCAACGACTGAGCCGCCAGTTCCCACTGCCCTGCCACCAGATACCGTTGCCCGAGATGATACAGGACCTGGCCGGCGCTGGGACCGTTCATCGACTTGGTGAGGTCCTGGACCTGTGCGAGCCAACCGGCGGCCGCGCCGGTCGCGTCGGTGGATTTCTCAGGAAAATCTGTTCGACGTTTCTGCGTTTCTGGGCGGCGCGGGTCAGGGCGTCCATGTCCCGAGCGGTGGGCGGTCCCAACGAACGCCGCGCCTCGCCGCCCGCCGGCAGAAAGATGCCGCTGAAAATGTCCTTCCGCCCGACCGCCTGCGGGAGCTCATCCAACAGCAGTCGAAAACCCACCGTCGACGGGGACCGGTTCGTAGCGGGTAGAGACCAGCGAATATCCCTCGGCCGCCTGGTCGGCGACGGAGCAGCCCAGCCGGCGCCAAGCTGCGCCGTCGTCAGAGTCACCGTGGCCTGCTCGTCCTCGGCGTCCACGCCGAATACTTTCTTGACCGTCCAGGGCTGCAGGCCCGCAACGGTCGCGTGATCGGGATGCGAGGTGGGGTCCGCTGCATTGCGCACCGCCGACAAGCACGAGCTGGTTGATGATGTGCGACAACGGTCGGTCACCACGGGGACTGGCCGCTTCCGTCACCATGACCTCCGGCCGCCACTGGCGAATCCGACGGACCATCAACTCTTCGAGCATCGCCACCGAACGGCCGTCATTGACCCGATCCCAGGTGTCGACCAGCTCCTCGGAACTGAACTTCAAGCCGGCTTGCCGCAAGGGAAATCGCCAGGCGTGATCGGTGCCACACCCACCCACGGCCGACATCGCGGCCGTCACACCGTCCTCGACCGGCGCATCGGCGGTCGGACAGGACTTCCACGTCGCCGCCGATTGAACACTTCGGCGACACCCAAATATCCTTCGTTGCCCGATGCCCACGCAAACAGCTCCCAAGGCACGCAACTCGGTTCGCTGAACAACCCCAAGAGCGCCACGCGTGTGCCGCCGCCACGCAGACGTCGCCACGTCTTGCCACCATCGCGCGTGGCCAAAATGGTTCCTAGCCCGCCCACCGCCCAACCCCGATCTGCATCCACAAACGTGATCCCACGCAGCGGCAGGCTCTGTTCGGTGCGGAGCAGTTCCCAAGTCCGGCCCGCATCACCGGAATGCAGCACGCACGAGCCCGGGGCACCCACCGCCCAGATGTGATCACCCAGCACGGCTACGGCACGGTAATCGAACAGGGTTGTTGCCTCGGGTGGCAGAGACGCCGGACGGAGTCTGCCAGGATACGCCACCGTCGACTGTCTGCAGGATCAATCCTCCATCGCCAACCAGCCAACCGTGCTGCGCATCGCGGAGGCGAATCGCCCGCAAGGGCCGTTGTCCCGCACTGGCCATGTTCACGGCCTCCACGTTGGGAGCCGCCACGCGGGCCAACTGGCCGTCATGTCCCACCGCTATCCCGTGGGTGATGTCGCGGAAATCCGCAGCGGTCCAGTGGCCTGTTATTCCCGCCGGCAAGGTGGACCAACTGCGTCCGCCATCTTCGGTGCGAAAAATACCGGTCGGATAGAGTGCCGACGGATTCCCCACGGCCCAACCTTGTTGCGGGCTGAGGAATCGGACGGTCTTGAGCGCGCGGCAAGGTCAGACCCGGGCACCGCGGTCCAGTTGCGGCCGCCATCCTGCGTCCGCAGGACGACACAACTGGTGTGGTGCGTATACGGATGCACGCGTCCCCCGACAACCCAACCGAGGCTCGCATTGACGAAATGCACCGATTCCAGCCGACAGGTCTCCGGCGTGCGCTGCAACTGCCAATGCCGTCCACCATCTTCGGTGTGCCAGATGACTCCCCGGTCGCCCACCACCCATCCCTGGTCCGCATCGACAAACCACACGCTGGTTAACTCGGCATCCTCCAGCATCTCCGGCGGCCAGCGGTCGACCTGGGCAGCAGCCAGCCGGGCCGGACACGGCAGACTGCACAGAGCGATCAGTGCTGAGCCAGACTCGGCAAACCACGTCGTCCGTGACTTCGCATCGCAAGAGCCTCCCTCGGCGGCGATTGGCAAACAGGGTGGTGGATTGTAGCGCATTTGCGGCCGGCGACCAAGATCAAGCCGCGTTTGTCGGAGGATGCGCAGACGGAGCCCACGGGGAAATGACGTTGTCCGGTACTCGGGCTTTCCCTACACTCCTGCCGCTCTTCCGCAGTCCGAGTGCCCGCAATCACCCGGGAGGACGCTTGCCGTGGACGTCTCGATCGTCATTCCGATATACAACGAGCGCGAGAACATCCCGTTGCTCTACCAGCAGTTGGAGCAGGTCATGGAGGGCCTGGATCGCACCTGCGAGGCCATCCTGGTCGACGATGGTTCCCAAGACGGGAGTACGGCACTGCTGGCAGACCTGGCACGGCGGGACGGCCGGATCAAGGTCGTGCAGTTTCGTCGCAATTACGGCCAGACCGCGGCGATGCAGGCGGGAATCCAGTTCGCCGCCGGCGACATCATCGTCACGATGGACGGAGACCTGCAGAACGATCCGCGTGACATCCAGATGATGCTGGACAAGATCGACGAAGGCTACGATCTGGTCCATGGCTGGCGCAAGGAGCGGCAGGACGCGTGGCTCAATCGCCGGCTTCCGTCGCAACTCGCCAATCGGCTCATTTCCCGCGTCACGGGATTCCTCATCCACGACTTGGGCTGCACACTCAAGGCCATCCGCCGCGAAATCGCCGTGGAATTGGAGTTGTACGGTGAGATGCACCGTTTCATTCCGATTCTGGCCCACGCGCCGAGGCGCGGTGTGTGGAAGTGGTGACGCGACACCATGCGCGGCAGCATGGTCAAACCAAATACGGAATCTCGCGCACGCTGCGTGTGATCCTCGATCTGCTGACCGTGAAGTACATTCTCACCTATTTCGCCAGTCCCATGAAATTGTTTGGCACCGTCGGGCTGGGCTGCGTGGCGTTGTCGATCCTGGCGTTGCTGGGCACCGTGGGGATGAAAATGGCCCTCGGGTTCGACATGACGGGCAACCCGCTGCTGTTGTTGACCGCGTTTTCGATGCTGGCCGGCATCCAGTTCTGCAGCCTCGGGTTGCTGGGTGAAGTCAGTGCCCGTATTTACTACGGTAGCCAGCATAAGCAACACTATGCAGTACGCAAGTTGCTGAACCTGGGACCCGCTCCGGAGGATGCGTACGCTCCGCGAGCGCACCCGTGCTGCCTGACGACGGGTCCTCCCCCCAGTGCGCGAGAGGACCGAGGAGAGAACACCGTGAAAGCAGCCTACATTGAGCAGACCGGGCCACCGGAGTGCATCCAGTACGGAGATCTGCCGCGTCCCGCACCCGCGGCCACCCAGGTCCTGGTGCGTGTGAAAGCGGCGGCCTTGAATCCGATCGACACGTATCTACGGGGCGGGGCCCCTTACTGGGACCTGCCCCAGCCGTACATCCCCGGGTGCGACCTGGCGGGCGTTGTGGAGTCGGTGGGAGCGCAGTCCAGCGGTTCAAACCCGGAGATCGCGTGTGGGGCACGAACCAGGGACTGGTTGGTCGGCAGGGCACTTTTGCCGAATACTGCGCGGTCGACGAGTGCTGGCTGTATCCCACACCGGAGGGCGTGGATGACCAGTCCGCAGCCGCGATCGCCTTGGTCGGCGTTACCGCGCACCTGGGTTTGTTTCGGGAAGGCCAGCTGCAACCCGGACAAACCGTGTTCGTCCGCGGCGGCACCGGCGGTGTCGGCTCCGTGGTTGTTCAGATGGCCAAGGCCGTCGGGCCGCGCGTGATCACCAGCGGTGGATCGGCTGCGAAAGTCGCGCGGTGCCTGGAACTCGGCGCCGATGCGGCCCTGAACTATCGCACCCAGTCGGTCGTGTCGGAGGTGCAGGCTTTCGCGTCCGACGGCGTCAACTTGTTCTGGGAGACGCTCCGCGAACCGGATTTCGATGAGATCGTGAGCTGCCTGGCCGAGCGCGGACGGATCATTTTGATGGCCGGACGCGATGCGCGGCCCAACTTCCCGGTGGGTCCGTTTTACGTCAAAGGCTGCTCCCTGCACGGCTTCGTCATGTTCAAGGCCACCCCGCTCGAACATGCGCACCTGTGCCGCCGACATCAATCGCTGGATGCGCGACGGCCAGCTGGTGGCCAATATTGCGCGGGTGCTGCCCTTGAGCGAGGCCGCGGCGGCTCATCGACTCCAGGAAGAAAACACGGTCCAGAAAGCAGGCACGCTGGCCGGCAAGATCGTGGTCGTACCGTCGAGCGCCCGCGTCGTGCGGGTTTCCGGAGCGTTCCCACGGAATGCACTCCGTCGCTCGGGGCTGACCGATGGCTGAAGAACACTCACTGCGGCAGCTCGCAAGTTTGACTCGCCGGCTGCAGGAGGCCCTGCTCGACGTCCTGGCGGCGGGGCGTGGGCCGTGGCCTGCCCTGGGGGCCCAGTTCGCGGAACGGACAGGTTACCGGACCACCGAGCAGTTTGCCGAGGCCGCGGCACAAGCCGTCACGTGCGGCATGTACGCCGTCGCGACCGGACCGGAACGTCTGCCGCCGGCGGCCCGGACTTGGCTACTGGCGCAGGCCGATCCGTTGCTCGCACACCTGCTGCGTCCGTGCCTGTTCGGCCCCGGAAAGTCTCCGGCCGCAGATGCGGTGGAGACAGCCGCCGCCGACATCGCCGGTTACCTGGCAGACCGACCTGGCCAGATGGGCGGCGCACCGCGCGATGCCGACCGCCACGTTCATCACGGTTGGATCTACTTCTTCGAAGAGTTTCTCGGGCAGTACTGCGCTCAGACGCGACGCCGTCAGGGTGTGTATTACACACCTCCTGAGCTGGCGGCCTATGTGGTACGCGACATCGACCAGATGTTGCGCCGAGTTGGCACTCCGGGACGGCTGGGCCGACTGCTCGACGTGGCTCGATATCCGGCAGGCAACCGGCGCCGCGCACACGTCCACGATCGGTCACCCCGCTGCGGCGTTTGTGCGCCGCTGGACCCGGCCATGGGCACCGGCGTGTTCCTGCTGGCCGCGTTCGATCACATTCGGCACGCGTGGGCCGCGAACCACGCGACACACACGGCGGATGCGTGGAGCGAATTCGTCACCAGCATCGTGCTTCCCCGGCTGTGCGGACAGGAACTGATGTTGCCGGCAGTCGTGCTGGCACACCTCCTGATGACCGCCCAATTGGTCGAGTCCGGATTCAACTTCCAGCGCCCTGGCAAACTTCAGCTGCATCTGGGCAACACGTTGTCGCAGCCGCGGATCGGCGAGACCGGTCTGGTCGACGCAGTGCATCCGTACACCGTGGTGTTGGGAAACCCGCCCTTCTCCGGCGTATCGGACAACAACGATCCGTGGGTCCGTCAATTGCTGCACGGTCGTGCACCCGGAACTCCTTCGGAAGTGGCCAACTACTTCCAGGTGGACGGCCAACCGCTGAGCGGAAAAAAAGCACTGGTTGGAGGACGACTACGTCAAGTTCCTGCGTCTGGCTCACTGGCTGATCGAATCGGCCGGCACGGGCGTCATTGGATTTGTGACCAATCACGGTTTCCTCGACAACGTCACTTTTCGCGGCATGCGACAACAGCTGCTCCACACGTTTTCCCGCATCCGCGTCGTCGACTTGCATGGCAATTCGCGAACCGGCGAACGGTCGCCGCACGGTGACCCGGACGAGTCAGCGTTTGGGATCGAACAAGGAGTGGCGATTACGCTGCTTGGTCGCTCCACCCACTCGGCCAGCGCCCGCCGAGTCGAGCATGTGGATCTGTGGGGGCCCCGCCGCGAGAAGCTCCGGGCGCTCGTCGACGGCCCGTCGCTGCCGGTCACACGACTCGACCCCGGCACTCCCCACTATTTTCTGGTGCCACACGATCGCAGCGGCGAACACGAGTATGCCCGCGGGTATCGGCTGCCGGAGATCATGCCGGTCCACAGCACGGTCGCGGTCACCGCGCGCGACAGTTTCGTCGTGGCATTCTCCGCAGCCGAACTCGAAGCGAGGATCGCGGTGCTGGGAGACTTCCATGTGTCGGACGACGAAATCCGCCGGCGCTATTTCACCTCCGGACGATCGACGAAATATCCGCCGGGCGACACGCGGGGTTGGCGGCTCGCGGAGGCACGTCAGCGCGTGGCCCGGGAGCCGGATTGGAGGCGGTGGATTCGCGATTGCCTGTACCGCCCGTTTGACCGTCGCAAGATCTTCTGGGTTCCCTGGATGATCGACTGGCCGCGGCCGGCGGTCATGACGCACTTGGCGGCGGGGGGGAAAACGTGGCCTTGGTGGCGCGACGGCAAGGACCAGCGTCCCAGCCGTGCAATTACTTCTGGATCACCGACACGATCGCCCTCGACGGTCTGGTGCGATCCGACAATCGCGGCAGCGAATCCGTATTTCCACTCTACCTCGTGGAAGATTCCAGCCGCGAAAGCAGTGACGTCTCGGTCCGTCACCGCCGCCTGTGCGAATCCGCCGCCCCGTCGCGGCCCAATTTCTCGGCCGATTTCGTCGATCGTTTCGCGCCAACTCGACTTGACGTGGCTGGCCGACGCGGGCCCCACAACAGGCGATCCGTTCACCGCGTGGGAGTTGTTCGGCTACATCTACGCGCTGTTGCACGCACCCAGCTATCGGCAACGTTTCGCGACTTGGCTGCGGATCGATTTCCCGCGCGTGTTTGTTCCCGCGCACACAAGCCTGTTTCGCAACTTGTCACGACTCGGTGCCCGACTTATCGACCTCCATCTGCTGCGCGGCGATCCGCCGCGGCACGCCTCGTTCGAGGGATCGTGGGCGGCCGCGCGCGTGGGTGCCGGGTTCCCGCAGTGGGCCCCACACCGCATCTACGTGAACCGCGACCTGTCGATTGGCCCAGTGCCCCGGCAGGTCTGGGAGTTTCGCGTGGGCGCCTACCAGGTGTGCCAGAAATGGCTCAAAGATCGACGGGGTCGGGAACTGCAGCCCACCGATCTCCATCACTTTGGCCGGATCGTTGCCGCCCTCGAAGACACGCTCACAGGTATGCGGCAAATCGATCAGGAAATCGACCGCCACGGTGGATGGCAGGCCGCCTTCGTGTGACGGACGATGTACGAACTCCTCGCGAGCCCCGTTCTTCCCAGCCAGATTGCCGGCCGCTTCGTGCCACTCGTCAGGCCCAGGCACTGCAAGAAAATACCCCATATCGCCCAGATCCCCTATTGAACTTCCTTTTCCGGTCGCGGTAGACTAACGCCCCTTGTCCCAAATTTCCTTGGACTGACCCGACTCTGGTCCGAGCCTTGCCGGACGGTTGTTTTGGGCGGAGTGCATTTTTTGCGCGAGACGAACTGGCGAGCGGTATCGACGCGAATTTCGCGGCCCTCGACGGCGTTCTGGAACGTCGGCGTCGCGGGCTGGGTCGGGGCTGGGCTTTGAGCAGCTGGAACCCCGCGTCTTGTTGGCGTTCGACCCCACAGGGGTCGAGCAGGAGCTATTTCAGCTCGTCAATCGATTCCGCAGCGATCCGCAGGGCGAGCTGACGCGGCTGGTGAGCAAGCTGAGTCCGGTATCGTCGCTGGATCCGTACATCAACGGGCAATTGGCCTACTGGAAAGTCGACGGCACTGTTTTGGCGAGTCAGTTCAAGAGTCTCGCGCGGTGCCGCCGCTGGCCTGGAGTGAAGGCGCTGTACGAGGCGGCTCACGCTCACAACCTGGCCATGCTGGCCAACGACGGGCAGCAGCATCAGTTTCCGGGTGAACCTGACCCGGGGACCCGCATGACCAATTCTGGCTACAGTTGGCAGCGGTGGGGTGAGAACATCTATGCCTACCCTCGATCGACGGTTGAGACGCACGGTGGATTCGTAATTGACTGGGCGCTGGACCACACGGCATTCAAGACCCGCCGAATCATCGGATTCGCATGCTGCGTGCCGAGTTCGTGCACATCGGCGTCGCGATCGACATCGTGGGTCAAGATCCGGCGCGGAGCGTCGGGCCCTGGATCGTGACGCAGGACCTGGCCGCTCCGCTGACGTCGAACACGGCGTACGTAGTGGGGGCGGTGTTTACGGAGAAGGACGGTTCGCACCGGTACGTTGCTGGCAGTGGTTACGGGGACGTCGAGATCGTCTTTGAAGGACCGACGGGCACGTTTCAGACGACATCGTGGTCGGCCGGCGGATATCAGATCCAGTTGCCGCCGGGAACGTATCGAGGTCTGCGCGACAGGCGGCAACTTGCCAGCCCCGCTCGTGAGCGGCGAAATCGTGGTCGGCCTCCACAACGTGGCCGTTGATTTCGTGAATCCGCTGGATCGAGGACGTGTTCCGCAGGCCGCCGACGACGCGTTCGTGACCGACGTTAACGCCCAGCGCATCTTCGACGTGTTGCAGAACGACGGCAACGCGTCCGACCAGCTGATGCCACTCTCCGTGTCGATCGTCTCCGGACCGACGGCTGGCAAGATCGAGGTGGACTCCCAGACGGGGCGCGTGGCGTACGTGCCCGGCCCGGAATTCGTGGGACTCGATAAGTTCCAATATCAGGTCCGGGACAAAGACGGGCTGTCGTCCAACCTTGCGACGGCCCGGATCGCCGTGGTCGATTTCGAGCGGCATCCGTGCGCAATCCGCGGAACGCTCTGGACGTGAATTTGGACGAACAGGTGTCCCCCCTCGACGCGTTGCAGATCCTCAACGTGCTCAGACGCGCGCGGCGCCAGCGAACTTCCGGTGCCGCCCCCTTCGCACGACCTGCCGCCGCCTCTGCTGGACGTCACGGGAGACGATCGAGTCTCACCACTCGACGCCTTGCAGGTCATCAACTATCTCCATGCGGGCACTGCCGGCGAGGGCGAAGACGGCGGCTCGTGTGTCGTCGAGGGCCGGGACGGCATCGGTACCCCGCGGCGATTTGACGGGGCTCCTCCACGCCGCCCACCGACGTGCGCGCGTCCCTTCCGGTCCGGTGGTCGCGGGCCGCGGGTGCGGGTTTGGAAACGTGGGGTGGGGGTGAACTTTTCGTCGGCTCATCGTCAACCTCGCGTGAAGCGGCGACCCTCGCGGCGACGCTTCGCATGCTGCGGAAGCGTGATCGGCTGATCGTACCTGAAAGTCCGGGAACAACGCGATCTACGGCGATTGGCCTGAGCAGTTGGTTGACGTGCGATTCAGATTTTGAGCCAGTTGCGCAGACCCAAGCGAAACAACATCCACAGGGCCGCCAGGCTCTCGCGCGTATTGATCTTGGACGTCCCACGTCGGCGGTTCGCGAACACGATGGGGATTTCTTCGAATCCAGCGCCACCAGTTTGAATCGCCACAGGATCTCTTCCAGGCACGCATATCCGTGACTGCGAATGGTCGACAAGTCCACGCGCTGGAGCATCGCCACGCGGATGCAGCGGAATGCGCCGCTGCAGTCCCGCACGGACAGTCCCAGGGCCAGGCGGGCGAACGTGTTGATGCCGCGGCTCATGCCACGGCGGTACAAGGGCCAACCCACGGTGCCGCCGCCGGGAACGTATCGCGAGCCGATGACGACGTCCGGAGGTCCGGCCTGGTCCCCGCTGATCCGCGAGCATCCGTGGAATCTCGTGCGGATCGTGGCTGCCGTCGGCGTCGAGTGCGACGACAAAGGCATAGCCGTGTTGCACGGCAAATTTGAGTGCGTCGACCGTGGCGCTGCCCAACCCCATCTTGCGCGGACGGTGGAGGCACTGGATACGCGTGTCGGCCGCCGCCTGCTCGGCCAGCCACCGCCCGGTACCATCCGGCGAATTGTCGTCGACGACCAGGAGCTCGGCGAACGGCACCACCTCCAGCACCTGTCGGACCAGGTCCGGCAAATTCTCCCGCTCGTTGTAGGTCGCCATCGTGACGAGCAGTGTGGGGGGTGGAGTCATGGAGTGGTGCGTACAACGGAAGGAGAACGGATGGCTCGCCGGCGGGGACCCTGACAAGGCCGCAGGTCGCGTCGTATAATGCTCCCCATCTTGGTTGCCGCCGCCGAAATGATCAAGCGGTACGGGACCCACTCACGAATCCTCGGCCATTCGGCTCGCCAGAAGCGGGCCGTGGGACCCGCCCGCGCCCGAATCAAGCGGTCGATTCCCGCCGGGCCCGGTCACACGATGTCAGCAGCTCGCGATCGCATCTCCTACGCCGACCCACCATGGCTGTCACGACCCGCACACCAGCCGGCCCGGCCGCTCCCGCTACGTGCGGAGACGGTCCGTCGCATGTCGACGAGGGCGCGTCGCATGTCTACGGACCGAATTTCTGGCTGTGTTATCTCGCCAACGCCAGTTTGATGATCGCGGTGAGCCTGCTGTTCCGATACGCCGACTTTGTGGCATTTTGCGGGGGCGGCGAACGCGAGTTGGGCCTGATCGTGGGCGTGGGAATGATCGGAGCCCTGGCGACGCGGGTCCTGTTGGGCATCGGCATTGACCGGCTGGGTCCCCGTCGCATCTGGCTCGTGGCGCTGTGCGTGTTCATTGTGGCCGCGTGGCGCACCTGGGGATCACGACGGTCCATGGCCCCGCCGTCTATCTGGTCCGGATCTTGTTGACGATTGGGGTTTCGGGCGGCGTGGGGGCTTCGCTGACCTACGTTTCACTGCGGGTTCCCGAAGCGCGGATTGCGGAGATGGTCGGCATGCTCGGGACATCGGGCTTTCTGGGCCTGGCCATTGGTCCGATCTTTGGGGATTGGCTGTTGGGAACGGGTCCGGTCCGCCAGGCCCAGCTGGATCGCATGTTCTGGCTGGCGGCGCTGGCCGGCCTGGTGTCGTTGGCAGCCACAGCCCTGGCGACGCGGGGCCAGGTGCGTCAGCCCCGACGCCGCCCCTATCCGGCCTGGATTCCGCTGGTGCGGCGGTATCATCCCGGCGTGTTGTTGTTGGTCGCATTGGCCATGGGATTGGGGACCGGGCTGCCGTGTGTTTTCGTACGGGCTTTCGCCGCCGAGCTGGGTCTGTCGGGCATCACGAGCTACTTCCTGGTCTATGCGGCCGTTGCTTTCGCGGCCCGCATCATGACCCGCCGCTGGCCGGAGATTCTGGGGATCCGGTGGGTCATGTTGATCGGACTGGCGTCGCTGGCCATCAGCATGCTGCTCTACCTGATCGTCCACAGCACGTGGCAATTGGCCATCCCGGCGACCGTTGCGGGACTGGGACACGCGCTGCTGTTTCCCGCGATCGTGGCGGGAGGCACTTTGTCGTTCCCGTCGCGCTACCGCGGCCTGGCCACAACACTCGTCCTGGGAATGCTCGATGTGGGGAATCTCCTTGGACAACCGGCCGTCGGATTCGTGCTGCACTATGCGGGCCAGTGCGGACTGCCCAAGTACCCGACGATGTTTGTCCTCGTGGCGATGCTGTTGACGTCCGTGGCGGCCGTCTACGGCTGGCAGACTCGGCACGACCGACGCGAATCGAGCTGGAAGAAACGTCCGCGCCGCGCCGCGCCGCGGCACCGCGATCGGTCGGGGCAGGAACTCGCCCCTCACCAGGCTCCGCCGCTCCTCGATCGGCTGCCGATCGACGCGAGCCCCCTCGATCACCCGCCGCGCAGCTTCGGACAGTCCCCGATAGTAGTCGATCGAGCGCCGCAGCCCTTCGTGAAAGCAGACGGGCGGCTCGTACCCCAGCAGCTTGCGGGCCAGGGTGATATCCGCCAGGCTTTCCCGCACGTCGCCGACGCCGCGCCGGTTCGAACAACGGCTCCACCTGGGTGCCGAGCATCTCGTTGAGCGCGCGAATCAACTCCAACAAGCTTGTCGACTGCCCGTTGGCGACATTGAGACAGCGACCGGCAACCTCGCTCGACGGCGTGTCCATCGCCAACAGGTTTCCGTGCACGACGTTGTCGACGTAGGTGAAATCCCGAGACTGCCCGCCGTCGCCGTAAACGACCGGCCGACGACCGGCAAGCATGGCGGTGATGAACAGCGGAATCACGGCCGAGTACGGACTGGCGGGATCCTGCCGCGGGCCAAACACATTGAAGTAGCGGATGGTCACCGTCTGGAGGCCGTAGGTATGGAAAAACGCCTGGCAGTACATTTCGGCGCTCAGCTTGGCGGCCGCATAGGGGGACAGTGGCTGGGGCAGATCCGATTCGCGTTTGGAGGAGTTCGGCTGATCCCCGTACGCGCTGCTCGAGCCGGCATAGACCACGCGGCGAATGTTGGCGCGGCGCGCTTGGTCCAGGATCGTGACGGTGCCCGTGACGCACGCCTGATTCGTGTCGCAGGGATGCTCGACACTGCGCGGGACCGAGGCCAGCGCGGCCTGGTGAAAGATGTTCTCCACGCCCCGGAGCGCCCGGCGGACCGCCTCGGCGTCCGCGACATCCCCCTGCACGAATTCCACGTCGTCCTTGATGTGTGCGAAGTTGTGCAGCTGCCCGTGCTCAAGTTGTCCAGGATTCGCACTCGATCGCCGCGGGCGACCAGCGCTTCCGCAATGTGCGATCCAATGAAGCCCGCGCCACCCGTCACCAAGTAGTTGCCCATACCGCCTCCTCACCCCTGCTTCGATCCCCCGCGAATCGGGAACGCCTCGCAAGTATAGCTCGCCAAATGCGCGGCGGAAGCGGGGCGGACGGTGCCGTCGACTGCGGAAAAGTGAGGAACGACCGGCCCCTTAGCTCCGGACTCCCGTGGCCACACTGCCCAGCAGTCGGGCGCCCGCGGCGGTGAGTTCGCGAGCCAGTTCCCAGGCCTGTTGCTTCTCCGTCTGGCCCAACTGCGCGACGAGATACGTGGCGTCGCAGTGGCGGGCCAGCAGACTGGTGAGATGCGTCAGTTCGCCTCCGGCCGCAATGACGGTGTAGCGGTAGTTGCGTTTCCATTCCGCAAACAGGTCGCGCACCGACTCGGGAGCTACGGTTCGGCGCCAGACCAGGCTCTCGCCAAAGGCCAGAAATGCCAGGCGGGGCACGGCGGTGAGAACGGCGAACCGTCCCGCCGGCGTACGATCCTGCAAGGCATCGACCAGTCCTTTTTCGGTCGCGGCGGCGAACCGCTGCGACAGCACCCGCTGCCCCGCATCCGCGTCGACCAGGATCACCTCTTGCTGACAACTCATTGTCATTTGCTTGGCGACTTGACCGGCGACATCAGCCACGTGACTGCTCGACCCGGCCCCCGCGAACAGGATCGTGCCACCCTGGTCCGTCGGCAGCTCGGCGACGATCGCGTCCAGCAGTCGACGGTACTGGCGCGCGCAGTCGTGGCTCGTCGTGCTCCACGGCCAGGCGCATCTCGTAGGTCGTGCCGGCAGAACTGATCGGCACCGGCACGTCCGACGCCAGCGGCAGATCGGACGGCGACATCGTACGGGTGGAACGTGTCGAGATGGGCGCCATGTGGCTCATGTTCAACTCCTCGCCGATCGGGACCTGACAAGCGGGATCACCAAACGAGGCCGCCGCGTCTAGCGCCGGCGGAGCGACGCGAATAGCTGTCGGTACTCACGTCGTCGCGGGCGGTGGGCGGCCAGTGCCAGGGCATAATCGTCCGGCACTTCCGGCCTGTCCGCAAAGATCTCCAGCAAATCGCGGTCGTCGCCCGGCAGGGCATCGTCCGTCGTGCCGGCACGCGGCAGCGGGCTCGTGACGGTCTCGTCGGCCAGATCGGGAAGGACGGGATCAAATCCCAGCCGCCCCGCATCCTGCTGCGCCGTCACGGCGTCCGCCGGCTCGGTCGACAGCGGGCTGGACTCGGAGGAGGACTCGACGTCGCGGGCCGCCACACGATGCGCCGCACCGCTCAGCGTCTCGAGCGATGCCAGGGGATCCACAATGACTTCCTCCTGCTCAAAACGTTCGCTGAACGGATTGTGGGCGTGATGAAAGACGAGTTCGATCTCCGGCTCCCGGCACAAGTGCGGCCGAAACTGCCGGTCCTCGCGTTCGCTGTCCGAGCACGCGTCGCGCCCGGCCTCCGCGTCGGCCAGCGCGGTGATTCCTGTCTCAATCTGATTCAGGCGGGCCACGGCATGTGCCACCGGCTCGCACGTCCGCGACCCCGATTCGTGGGGATCGTCCAGCGCGCCGCGCCGTGGTCCAGCTCACCGCACGTGGCTTCGTCCAGCTGACCAAATTCGAGGATGTCAGGGGCACCGGTAGCCCCAGCCGCGTCGCGCGTCCAGGGCGTGGGGAGCTGCTGGAGATCGGCCCAGGCTTCCTCCACCCCGGCGGCGTCGACGGGCGACCGGCGGCCAATCGCCGCCATCAACAGCACGTGGTCGCAGACCTGATTGACCAGGCGCGGGATCCCGTCCGTGGCCCGATGCACGGCCTGCAGCGCTTCGCCCGCAAATACCCGATCGGGTTGTCCGCCGACGGCGTGGATCTGAGCCCGTATGTAACCGCTCGTCTCCTCACGCGACATCGACTGCAAATAGCACCGCGCCGCGACGCGCTGATTGAACGACTCCAGACGGGGCGATGCCATCCGCTCATCGAGCACCATGCCGGCGGCCAGCACGAGGCGCACCCGCGGCTGGCCCTGCCGCACCAGGTTGGTGATCATGCGGATCTCTTCCAGCAGTCGCAGAGGCAGCATGTGCGACTTCGTCCACCAGCAGCACCATGCCATGCGGGCACGCGTCGCTGGGCTCCAGAGCATCGATCAACGACAGACGCAGCTCCCCCTCGTCGCGGTCCCGGTACGGCAGCTTGAGTTCGAACAGGATGTTCTGCAGCAAAGCGCGCCGCGTGCACAACCGAGCACTGGCCAACATGGCCACCCGGTACCGCTCGCGCATCTGCTGTGCGATCACGTGGCACAAGGTGGACTTGCCGGTTCCAGCCGGGCCCAGGATCAGCGCCGGGCCCTCCGCGCGCTCCACACACCGCGCGACCGTCTCCCGCGCATGCTCGACCGACGCGGCCGGGAAATAGCGGTCCGCCATCGGAGAAGAAAGAAATGGTCGAGCAGCTAACTGGAAAAATGACTCATACATCGCCCAATTCCCCTCACCCTCAAAATCCCCCCTAAGGGGTCCTCGGCCACACTCAGCGTCTTAAATCGGTATTTTCCCGCACGGACTCCAGCAGGGATCGACCGTGCGGGCTCTTCACTGTGCAGCCACACCAACCGAAGGGGTCAATACCGAACCCAGTTCAGCGAGCCCCCCTCAAAACCATGCCTGCACCGTCTGCACGATCGTCTCCGGAATCGTGGCAAACGGGTCTTGGCGCAGAAACTGCGAGACGGAACTTCCGTCGAGCGCCCCGATCAGGAAGATCACCAGCATCAGGGCCAGACTGCCCTCCACAGCCGACGTAATGCCACGGACGAACTGGCCGCGGCGCGTCAGCGCGCAGGACGGACTGCGGCAGGGGATCAATCGACAACTGACCCACCACGGGTACGAGCAACGTCTGCTCCAATTCGGCCACAGAATTCATTCGCTGCAGGCCTTTGAGCGTGCCGATCGACCAGGCCATCGACAGACCGCTCACCAGCGCCAAGATGCCAATCGCGCCCACGCGACGAGCTGATGGCCGCCCACCGATTCGTCCTTGAACGGTGGGCGGCGTGATCAGCCAGCGTGATTCGACGTTGCCGCGCGCCGCACCTGCCGCTTGCCGAGCCATCAGCGCGGCCAGTTGTGCTTCCGCGTCTTCGCGATCGCGTACAGCCCGTTCGTGTGTTTCTCGAACCTTCTGATATTCTTTTTCTGAACTACCCTCTATACCTATCATGTCCAATTTATGACCAGCCAGCGATGCGTCGGCGGATGACTGGCCTCCAGAGGCAGTTGCCGAGGCCACCGCCTGAGATACGTCGGTGGCAAGATCAGCGGGCGTCTGGTCCAATTGCTGGCGAACCGCCTCCATCTGCGCTGTCAAGTCCCGGACCTGAGGGTGGTTGGGGGTAAGCTGTGAGAGCATGGCACTCAGCTGTTCTGTCATATCCGCCAGCTCTTTTTGCAGGTACAACCACTGAGGGTTTGGCTCGCCAGCAGGCTCCGTGTTCGAGTCGCTGCCACTGGCCGCCAACTCCGACGCAGAAAGACCACCATTCTCGCCAGAACTCTTAAGCCCTCCGTGCTGCGCCAACTGCTCATCCACCGTTTCTTCCATGGCATACCGCGCCTTGCGTTCGTAATGTCGCGCCTGTTCGATGCGCCAGCGAGCGTCCCGCAATTGCCGCATCGCCATCAATGGGGGTTCTGTGGTTGTACGTCCCGCCACCAGACAGTCGCGAGTGAGGTTCTCGACCAGGGCCAGGGACCAGGCGGGGTTGTGTCCGGCAAACGAAATCGAGATGGTGTGATCGGAGTCCTGCAGTTGGCGGGCAGAAACGACGAGTCGACTGCCCACCGACTGAATCCGCTCGTCAGTCACTGTGCAGGAGCGGTCGAGCTGCATGTTGGCGATCCGGGCGTCGGCATAGCGAATGGCGTCCGCCAGTGCCTGGCGAATGGAAGCCATTTGCTGGCTGTCCCACGTTTTGGCAGCCAGTTCGGTCGGCGGCGGGTTCGCTGTACCGTCGGTGACGGCGCGTCGCCCCACTTCAGAAACAACCACATACGCCTCGATCGGGACCCGCCACACGATGAGCCCCAGGAAGAACACTCCCAGGGACACAATCGTCAGTCCATAGAGCGGCGAGGGAAATTGTGAACTCGCGGCACCGCGTGCGGCAGGCCGGTCACGTTTCGTCAGCGAAGGAATCGACATGGCAGTTTTGCTAACAGTCTCGACGACAGAGTCCGTACCAAGACAAAGACTCGTACCCGTACAGGCACCAAAATACTCGGAATGCTGAGTTCACCACTCGGCCTTATTACAAGCTAGCAAGTAGCCTTTTGAAGGCATGGCGGCTCGTCCGAATAGATCGACTCGCGTGAGTGCGACACGTGAGTCAAAGTTTGACGGTTGTAGCGATTGCGAGGTGTGTAGGCACCCGTGGTGTTGATCTCTGCCATCAATCCACGAAGATGAACGTTCTCGCGAAAGAAAGCTGGTTGGCACAATCCAAGCAGGGTGCTCATGTTTCGGATCAAGATCTGTGGAATCACCAACCTCGCCGATGCGGTGGCTGCCGCGGAGGCCGGCACCGACGCGGTCGGGCTGAACTTCTACGCCCGCAGCCCGCGTGTGGTCAGCGTAGCCACTGCCTCGGAGCTGGTCCGCTCGCTGCCACCGCACGTCGCCAAAATTGGCGTGTTCGTCAACGAGGCGGTGGAGCGCATGGCGCAAATCGCCGACCAACTGGCCCTGGACTTCATCCAGCTGCACGGTGATGAACCGCCCGATCGGCTGGCCCAACTCGCCCCACGCCGGGTGATCCGCGCGTTTCGGCCCCAGGGCGATTGTGAACCGCTCTGCGACTATACTTCCGCCTGTACTCGGCTCGGCTGCCCAGCCGCGGCCGTACTGATCGATGCCTTCGAACAGGAGAAATACGGTGGAACGGGGAGAATAGCCAATTGGGGAATTTTGCGGGAAATTCGCGCCGAGTTGGGTGATATGCCATTGATCCTGGCCGGGGGTCTACAGCCTGACAATGTCGCCGCGGCGATTGCCCAAGCCGAGCCCGCGGCGGTCGACGTGGCGAGCGGAGTGGAGTGGGCGCCGGGCCGCAAAGATGCGGACCGCATGCGTCAATTCGTCCGGGCGGCGCGCGACGCCTGGCTGGCGTTGGGGAGTCCCTGAGGAGTCCCTGGTGCCGCCGCCCTTTCCACCGGCCGATCCCCAGGACGGCTCAGGAACCGTCCGTTGGATGTTGGCCCGTGGAGGCCGCTGCGGGTTGTCGAGTCGGTGGTTTGCGACTTATGATACTGCGTTGCATCCCAGGGTGAATTGGCGTCCCCTGCCCGCGATCCGAGGGGGTCACGCCCAGTGCAGGGCGGGCCGGCGTCGGAGCAGCGAGTGGGTGGACGGTGTCTGTACTTTTGTGAGGAGATGGTCGTGGCGCAAGCGGTAACCAAGAAGCTTCCGTACAAGGTGAAGGACATTTCGCTGGCCGACTGGGGCCGACGTGAGATCATGCTCGCCGAGAACGAAATGCCCGGTTTGATGGCGCTACGCACGAAGTACGGAGCGAGCAAACCGCTCTCCGGCGCGCGGATCGCCGGCTGTCTGCACATGACGATCGAGACCGCCGTGTTGATCGAGACGTTGGTCCAGCTGGGTGCCGAAGTGCAATGGAGCAGCTGCAACATCTTCTCGACTCAGGACCAGGCGGCGGCGGCGATCGCGGTGACGGGGGTCCCGGTGTATGCCTGGAAAGGCATGTCCACCGAGGAATTCGACTGGTGTATCGAACAGACGCTAATCTTCCCGGACGGTAAGCCGCTGAACATGATCCTGGACGACGGCGGTGACCTGACGGCGATGGTGCACGACAAATGTCCGGAGCTGCTGGCGGGGATCCGGGGTCTGTCCGAAGAGACGACGACGGGCGTGCACCGCTTGTATCAGATGCACGAGCGCGGCGACCTGAAGGTGCCGGCCATCAACGTGAACAACTCGGTGACCAAGAGCAAATTCGACAATCTCTACGGGTGCCGCGAGTCGCTGGCGGATGGTCTGAAACGGGCCACGGACGTGATGATTGCGGGCAAGGTGGCGGTCGTGTGCGGCTATGGCGATGTGGGAAAAGGCTGTGCCCATTCGCTGCAACGATATGGGGCCGCGCGTCATTGTGACGGAAATCGATCCGATCAACGCGCTGCAGGCAGCGATGGAGGGCTTCCAGATTTCCACCATGGAAGAGGCCGCTCCGATTGGCAACATCTTCGTGACGGCCACGGGCAACCGCGACGTGATCCGGGGCGAACACATGGAGAAGATGCCCAACGACGCCATCGTCTGCAACATCGGTCACTTCGATCTGGAGATCGACGTGGCCTGGCTGACATCCCGAAAGAACGTGCGGCGGCAGGAGATCAAGCCGCAGGTCGATCGGTTCACGTTCCCGGATGGCCATTCGATCATCCTGTTGGCCGAAGGACGACTGGTCAACCTGGGTTGCGCGTCCGGGCATCCGTCGTTCGTCATGTCCAGCTCATTCACCAACCAGGTACTCGCTCAGCTCGCACTGTGGACCGACCACGAGAATTTCGAAGTCGGGGTGCATGTGCTGCCCAAGAAGTTGGACGAGGAAGTCGCATGGTCTGCATCTCGACAAGCTGGGTGGCAAGCTGACGCGACTGACGGCCGATCAGGCGGCCTATATCGGCGTACCGGTGGAGGGTCCCTACAAGCCCGACTACTATCGCTATTGACCTGGGGCCCTCGGGGCACGGTGGGGGATGATCATGCCCGAACTGCACGCGTTTCGCGGACTGCGCTATGATCTGGGACACGTGGGGGCATTGAGCGATGTCGTTGCTCCTCCCTACGACGTGATCGATTCCTCCTTGCAGGCGGCGCTCTACGAGCGACACCCGGCCAACGTGATTCGTCTGATCCTCAATCGGCCCGAACCGGGCGACACGGACGAGGATGCCCGGTACGGCCGAGCTGCTCACTTGCTGAGAGGCTGGGTGCGGGAAGGCCTGTTGACGCGCGATCCCGCCCCGGCCCTGTACGTGTATCACCAGGAATTCGAGCATGCGGGAACGCGGCGGACCCGCCGCGGGTTCATGGCGCGGGTGCGACTGCAGCGGTTTGGAGCAGGGAACATTTACCCGCACGAGGAAACGCATGCCGCGGCGAAAGCCGATCGGCTCAAGTTGACCAAGGCGTGTCGCGCGAATCTCAGTCAGATCTTCGGCCTCTATCCCGACCCCGACAACACTGCCCAGCAACGGCTCGAAGACGCTGTCCGCGGCGGTACACCGCTGGAGGCGGTCGACCATCTGCAGGTCGTGCATCGCCTGTGGCCCGTGACGGACGTGAAGACGATCGCCGAGGTGGCGGCCGGGATGGGCCCGCGGCCGATTTTCGTGGCCGATGGACATCACCGCTACGAAACCGCCTGCAATTATCGCGATTTCGTGGCCGAGAGCCGGCCCGTGGGACCGGATGATCCGGTCAATTTTGTGCTCATGATGTGTGTCAGCATGAGCGATCCAGGAATGCTCGTGCTCCCGACGCACCGTCTCTTCCGCGGATTGCCTCCGATCGATTCACCGCGTCTGATCCGCTCGTTGGGAAATTGCTTCACCACGGAACTCGCCGGCCACGGCCCGGCCGACACGGAAGCGGTGTGGACCCAGGTCGAGTTGGAGCAGGATCAAGGAGTGCTCGGCTTGTACGCGGCGGCGGACCAGCAGTGGTTGATTGCCCGCGTCACGGCGGCCGGTCGGCAGCGGATGGCCGAGATTTCCCCCGACCACAGCGCCGACTGGCAGGGACTGGGCGTGGCCATGCTCCATCGCCTGGTCGTGGACACGCTGCTGGGCGAGCCCCAATTGCCCAAGCCGAAGTACGTCCACCTGGTGGAAGAGGTGACCGACGGAATCGTGCACGGCGATCACGACGGGAGCCCGTTTCCGCTGGCCGCCCTGGTGATGCCCGCCACGCTCGATCATATCGAGTCGATCAGCGAGCACGCCGAACGCATGCCGGCCAAGAGCACCTACTTCTACCCCAAGCTGCTCAGCGGATTGGTCATCAACCCGCTCGAATAGACTCTGTCGCGGGTCCGCTCGATCGCGCCCCACCGCTGGCCGCGTCGCATCGCGGGCCACTCCCACACGCTACGACCGATTGTTTCACGTGAAACATCGCAATTCGACTGACCCGCAATGTTTCACGTGAAACAACGGCCGCGAACTGCTCAGCGTTCGCGTGAAGCAGAGCAGTCCTCCCAAGCCGCATTGTTTCACGTGAAACAATTGCCAATGCGCGTCCGCGTCGGGCTGGTGCCGGCCTCTTTCGTGCCAGGGCGAGTTCCTCCGAACTGACATTTCCTGATTGGCCACCCCGGCGTTAGAATCCCGCGTCCCGATACGGGCGTGCGGGTGGCGAGTGAACATCGCGGGAGGAACTCTGGTGGCACGAGTTCTGTGCGTCGCAAATCAGAAAGGCGGGGTGGGCAAGACGACGACCGCCGTGAATCTGGCTGCGGCGCTGGCCAAGGCCAACCAGCAGACGCTGCTGGTGGACCTGGACCCGCAGTGCAATGCCACGTCGGGACTGGGGCGATCAGCCGACGGAGCGCCACAGCCTGGTAGAACGTCGGCCGGTGCGCGAGTCGCTGTGCGGGACGGATGTACCGAACCTTCAGCTGTTGCCGGGCTGCCGCAGCTTTCAGGATGTCTCGCAATTGGCGAACGACCTGGACGAGGCAACCATGCTGGAACAGCACCTCCTGCATGGACTGGCGAGTTTCGACTTCGTGCTGATTGACTGTCCGCCATCGCTGGGCCAACTGACGCGCGCCGCCTTGTCGGCTTCGACCGAGGTGCTGATGCCGATCCAGTGCGAATATTTCGCCATGGAGGGGCTGACACAGATGATCCACGTCATCCGCGACATCATGCAGAGTCGTCCGGGACGGCTGGAATTCGGCGGCATTCTGTTGACCATGTACGACGAGCGGTTAGAGCTCACGCACGAGGTGGACACGGAGGTGCGTGAGTTTTTTGGAGACATTGTGTTTGACACAGTCATTCCGCGTGACACGGCGGTTTCGGAAGCACCCAGTCACGGCCTGTCCGTGATTGACTATGCACCGCGAGCCCGCGGGACGCGCGCTTACATCGAGCTATGCATGGAGGTACTGGAACGTGAGTAAAGATCGTCGCCTCGGACGCGGACTGGCTGCCCTGCTGGGCACCCCGAACGAAGGTCTCAGTGGGGTGGGCCCCGTCGATCGGCAGGCTGTCGACCATGTGTTTCAACACGAACCTCGGCCGTCCGCCGAACCTGCCGCGCGGGCGGTGCCCGAGGACGGACTGCTGCACCTCAACGTGTACGAGATCGATGACAATCCGTTCCAGCCTCGCCGCGATTTCGGGGACGAGGAAATCGCTGCGCTGGCCGAGAGCCTGAAAGAACATGATATGCTGCAGCCGGTTCTGGTGCGGCGCGCGGGGATCGGTTCCAGCTGATCTCGGGCGAGCGGCGGTTGCGGGCGGCCATCCAGGCTGGCTGGTCCACGATCCCCGCCCGGCTGCGGGTGGCCGACGATCGACTGGTGGCGGAACTGGCCATCGTCGAGAACCTGCAACGCAAGGACCTGAACCCGATCGAGAAGGCGATGTCCTTCAAGCGTTATCTCGACGAGCATGCGTGCACGCAGGAGGAGCTGGCCGGCCGCCTGAAAATCGACCGCTCCACCATCGCCAACCTGATGCGATTGCTGGAACTGCCCGCAGCGGTCATCGACGCCGTCCGCACGGAGCGTCTGACCGCGGGTCATGCCCGGGCGCTGCTGCCACTGGGTGACGAGCGGTTGCAGGCGGCGTTTGCGGAGCAGATCCTGCAGGACGGATGGAATGTCCGCGAGACGGAGCGGCAAGTACACAGCCGGATCGCCAGCGACGACCACGAGCCGCTGCGCGTCGTCGGCAACTCGGCGACGCCGCCCAAGACCCGCAAACGCAATGACCAAGTGGCCTCCTTGGAACAGGAACTGCGTGCGGCGTTGGGGACCAAAGTGGAAATCCACCGAAACGCCCGCGGGCGGGGAAAACTGGTCGTGCACTTCACCAGCCACGAGGAATTCGATCGCCTGCGAAGCATCTTCACCGAGACCCATTCGATCCCGCGGAGCGACGCGGGATGAGCCGCCCGACGGCACGGCAAATGCCCGATCTGGCATTGTCTTGCCCCCACGGCGCCGTTAGCATGGAAAGCTCGGCCGGCGACGGGAACTCCACCCCGCGGCGGGCACAACTTGCCACCGCCCGCCGCCGCTCTTCCGCCCAACCGGGGCGTAGCGCAGTCTGGTTAGCGCGCCTGCTTTGGGAGCAGGAAGTCGCCAGTTCGAATCTGGCCGCCCCGATTTTTTGCCGCAAAGCGGCAAAAAATAGAGCAGGAGTGAGGAGAGAGGAGAAAGTAGAGCGAAGAGAAGAGACTCCTTCTCTCTCCTCGCTCCTGCGGTCTCCTCTCTACTCTCTCCTCTCTTTTCCACCGCCGACGGTGTTTGCAGTTTCGAACCCCAGGCGCAGGTCACTCTCCCATTTCCAGGAGTCTGACCCTGTCCTTCATGTTCGAGAAATTCCTCGTCTACCAGAAATCCGTCGATTTCGCCGAAGCGATCTGCGCCCTTTCCGAGACCTTCCCGCGCGGTTATGGGTTCCCGGTCGATCAACTCAATCGCGCCGCGCTGTCGATTGCCGCTAACCTCGCCGAAGGCAACGGCCGCTTCACCACACGCGACCGAAGAAATTTCTTCGGGATCGCTCGGGGCTTTGCGCAGGAATGTGTGCCCCTTCTTGAGCTTGCTCGGCGACGCCAGTTGGTGACGGATGCTGGCCATGCACGCTTCAAGGCCCAGCTCGAAGAAATCGCTCGCATGCTGTCCGGTCTGATTTCGGGACTCGACCGCCGCCAAAAATAGAGCAGGAGTGAGGAGAGAGAGAAAGTAGAGCGAAGAGAAGAGACTCCTTCTCTCTCCTCTCTCCTGCGGTCTCCTCTCCACTCTCTCCTCTCTCGCGCCGTCCCCCACGTCGCATCCGTGTCGAACCCCAGGGCAGGTCACTCTCCCTTTCCGGGAGCCTGACCAAGTCCGGCACATTCGAGAAACTCCTCGTTTACCAGAAGGCCGTCGATTTCGCCGAAGCCGTCTGCGCCTGTCCGAGAACTGCCCACGCGGTTAGACGCCACGCGATTCCGCGACCGCCGAATACGACCTGCGTCGCTCCGGGGAGACGGGAACGGCATCCGATCGGACCTCCAAATAATCTCGGGGTGGCGAGTGCGGACCATGGATCCTGCTACAATCGCCGACGGGCGGTTTCTCTCTTGCGAGCATTGGCCATGAGCGACGTTACACGCATCCTCGGCAAGATCGAATCCGGCGATCCAACCGCCGCCCGAGAGCTTCTATCGCTGGTATACGACGAACTGCGAAAACTGGCCGCCAACAAAATGGCCCAGGAGAAGCCAGGTCAGACGTTACAGGCAACCGCCCTGGTGCATGAGGCGTATATCCGGCTGGTGGATAACGACCAAGCGCGGCACTGGAAAAGTCGCGGACACTTCTTCGGAGCCGCAGCGGAAGCGATGCGGCGGATACTCGTGGACAATGCGCGTCGAAAAGCCAGCCCGATGCACGGAGGAGATCATCACCGCGTGGAACTGAAGGATGTGTGTTCGGCCACTGAGGTTCCCGAGGAGGACTTGTTGTCGATCGACGAAGCCCTCACACGGCTGGCCCAGGTCAACCCCGCGAAAGCCGAATTGGTCAGGCTGCGATTCTACGCAGGCATGACCGTTACGGAGGCTGCCGAAGCACTGGGCGTATCCGTCGCAACCGCTGAAAGATATTGGGCTTACGCTCGGTCCTGGATTTATTGTGAACTCGACCCCAGCGAGAAGGCACCGAAAGAATTTTGACAATTCTTGGCGGTGCGTGAGGGGATTCTCGGCATTTTCTCGCCACTATAGGGTGAGGACACTTGCACGGGAGTTCCAACATGGGGTCTGACGAATCCAGAATCGAAGCGATCTTCTACGCGGCGATGGACGAGCGCTCTGCCGCACAGCGGGATGCCTACCTCGATCGAGCCTGTGCTGACGATCCAGCATTGCGGGAGCGTGTCGAGTCGCTCCTCAATGCACAGTCCAAGCTGGGACGATTCTTAGAAAACGATCGACAGGATGACGCTGTCTCGGCCACCCTCGATGCCCCTCATCTGGCCGAGCGTCTTGGCACCCAGATCGGCCCGTACAAGCTCCACCAGGAAATCGGCGAAGGCGGCATGGGGGTCGTCTACATGGCCCTCCAGAAGGAGCCAGTTCGCCGCAAAGTGGCCCTGAAGATCATCAAGCCGGGAATGGATTCTCGCGAAGTCATCGCCCGCTTTGCTGCCGAAGAACAAGCCCTGGCGATGATGGATCATCCCAATATTGCCCGGGTCTTTGACGCGGGAACGACGGAGTCAGGCCGCCCCTACTTCATTATGGAATTGGTCAATGGGGTGCCGATCACGCAGTACTGCGATGACAATAACTCGCCAACGCGACAGCGGCTGGAACTCTTCACGCTTGTCTGTCACGCGGTCCAGCATGCCCACCAGAAGGGTATCATCCACCGCGATATCAAGCCGTCCAATATTCTCGTGACGTTGCACGACGGGGTGCCGGTCCCCAAGGTGATCGACTTCGGGATCGCCAAAGCGATCAACCAGGAGCTGACCAGCAAGTCGATGGCCACGGGCGTCGGTCACATGATCGGCACGCCGCTTTACATGAGTCCCGAGCAGGCCGAACGCAGTGGACTGGATATCGACACCCGCAGCGACATTTATTCCCTGGGTGTCTTGCTCTACGAGTTACTCACCGGCAGCACGCCGTTTGCCAGCGACCAGTTCAAGGATGTTGGGCTCGATGAAGTCCGTCGTCTGATTCGCGAGCAGGAACCGCCGCGTCCCAGTACCCGCATCAGCACGATGGGCAAAGCGGCGACCACCGTGTCCGGGCATCGCCGAACCAATCCCGTTGAACTCAGCAATTCACTGCGTCACGAACTGGACTGGATCGTGATGAAGTCGCTCGACAAGGACCGCACCCGCCGGTATCAAACGGCGAATGACTTCGCCCGGGATATTCAGCGTTACCTGGATGACGAAGCGGTGGAGGCCTGTCCGCCGTCCAGGATCTATCGCCTGCAGAAGTTCACTCGCCGCAATCGGACCGCCGTCCTGGCGACTGCCGCTGTCGGCTTATCGCTAATCTTGGGTGCTGGAGTTGCCGCCGGGCAGGCGTACCGGGCCACTAAAGCCGAGAAATACGCGGAAGAACAGTTGCGGATCGCCACCGAACAGCAGCGGCTGGCTAAACAACAGGCGCAACTGGCTCAGAAGCAGAAGCGACTGCGCGGAAGAAGCGGCTGAGCGGGAAGCCAAGCTGCGGGTGGAAGCCGAGCAGGCCACGCAGCAAGCCGAGGCGGCCCGCAAACAGGCGGAAACAGTCACCAACTATCTGGTGGATATATTTCGCAGTCCCGACCCTGAGAAGGACGGCAGGACGGTCACGGTCGTGGAAGTCTTGGACCGGGCCAAGAAAGCGCTCGAGACCAAGCTTTCGGATGACGTGACGGTCAATGCGAGGCTGCTCGCGGCGCTGGGGAAGACCTACCGGGGACTAGGACTGTACGAGGAATCTTTGACACAAGTCGAGCAATGCCACAAGATCCTCCGCGACGCTTTGGGCAGCGAGCACCCGGCAACGCTGGCTGCACTTCCGGAGTTGATTACCTTGTACGGAGAAGTCGCTGGGCAAGTTGGCACTGAAGAGGCTCGTAGAATTGGCGATGTCGGTTTAGAGACGGCCCAACGGGTTCTTGGTCCTGAGCACCCGACGACCGTCGAAATGATGGTCAGTCTCGTTATGTGTCACATGTGGGATGACAATAAGGATGCCGCGCTGAGCTACTGTGAAAACGCTTTAAGGCTGTCGCAGAAGGTCCTGGGGCCTGATCACTTTTCGACGTTGGCGACCATGAGCAATCTGTCGTACGTCTATGACTTGCGTTTCGGTCAATTGGAGAAGGCCATGAAACTTCGCGAGGAAGCACTCGCGATTTCCCGCAAGGCCTTGGGCACCGAAAACCCTGCAACGCTGGGGTACATGCTCAGAGTAGCGGGAGCATACGAATCGAGCGGGCGTTACGCTGACGCTTTGCATTTGTACGAGGAGGCGTTGGAACTCGGACGCCGGGTGTGGGGGCCTGAGCATTATTGGACGACAATTGCCGCATACAAGTTGGGACACTCCTGTGCGGACGTGGGGCAACTCGGGAGAGCCAAGGAACTGCTCGACGGGGCTTGGCGATTGTGCAAGAAGTCACCGAATTCCCGGTCAGTCCGTCTAACGTGGGTTAGAGACGAAGCTGCTGATATGGCAAGGATCATGGGCCAGTACGATCAAGCCATGAGTCTCTTGGAGGAGCCAATAGAACTCCGGCCGAACCCGAAGGAAACGTTGCTAGTCCTGGCCAGAACACAACTGGACATGGGCAACTCAGATCGGGCGGTGGCGCTATTCGAGGAAGGCATCCGACTTTGGGACAAAGATCCAGGCCGTCCTTCTTTGGATAGCCGGGGGGACCTCGCTGTTGTATATGCCCAGACAGGTCGTCATGCCGAGGCGGTCCAACTTGCTCAGGACGCGGTGAAGCACACTCGAGCAGTTTTTGGCGAGGCCCATGCGTCGACGGCTATATTGACGACGAAATTGGCGACCGTCCTTTGCGAACTTAAACGACACGCCGACGCGGTTCCGTTGCTCGAATCGGTGATACCTCTCCTGAAGAAACAACTGGGGCCAGAGAGCTATCGCACGCTCGCCGCCATGCATCAACTGGCCGTTGCCTACCACGGCGTGGGTCGTCTGGAAGAGGCGACAGCCCTGCATACGGAGACTCTCCAATTGCGGCAGAAGGCCCTCGGGCCGGAGCATCCGCAGACCCTGGCTTCCATGATCCTGCTCGGCGGCACCTATGTGGAGCAGGGCAAATATGCGGAAGCAGAACCCCTGCTGCTGGCCGCGCACGAAGGGTATGCCAAGCGAGATGCCGCCTATCCCACGCCTTATGACCACTCGCAAGCGCGTGAGGCTTGCACGCAATTGGTGCAGCTCTATGAGAAGACGAACCAACCCGACAAGGTCACGGCCTGGAAGGAGAAACTTGCTGCTTTGACAGAGTAGATTGTAGGGTGTGTCCAGCTCGCCACGAAACCGTGGTGCGATTATGCCACGTGACGGCGAGCGCAGGCACACCAGAACCATGACTGGCCACGCCGATCCTGGTGTGCCATCGCTCGCCGTCATCGCGACGGATGAGTTGACGTTCAGGGGGGCGAGCTTGACACACCCTACAAGAGAAAACAAAACCAGCCAGTGAGCACCTACGAGCAAAGCAGACCGCTCACCGGCTGGCCCATCACCCGGGCGCTGGTTGTGCGCACCAGAGCGACTTGTTGTTGATTGTAGCACAGGAGGAATCCCAGATCCCACGCCCGAACCTGACTGCCATCGCATTCTATTTCGTACCCGCCGAGTCGTTCGCACTGACTGACCACGCTCGGCCCAAACCCCAACACTTGTAGGAGATCCGATCATGTCACGCACTCTGACAATTGTCACTTGTTGCCTGCTGGCGATTGCATTCGCCCTTATCGTGTCCGAAACGGCGGTCGCCGGAAAGACACCTCCGCCGCCAACAAATACCAGCCCTGTGGAATATCGACTGACTTGGTTGGGGCCGATGACAACGTTCTTGAGTGTGGGTAACTTGAATAACGAGGGAGAGGCTATCGGTTGGCATGGTGATGCCGACGGAGTGTATCGGGCCGTGCATTTGACTGAAGCCTCTGGCATACAGCTACTCGATGACTTGTACCCGCGCGACCCGGTTTCTGGTCTTCCTATTTGGTACGATCTGGACGCGGGTTCGTATGTTTATGGTTGGATGACCCACAACGGTAAACAGATTAACAATGCCGGACAAATGGTGGGTTCAGCCGACCAAGAGGGTCAAAGGAGAGCATTCCTGTTTGACGAAGCGGTAGGCTTCACGCTTCTTCCGACCGATCCGACCGCCGGGGCAGGGGAATACAGCGGTTTTTGTATCAGTGAAGGAGGCAGTGTGCTGGTTAAATTCCTCCTTGGTGGAGATTATAGCCAATCGCAATTTTATCTGTGGACACCCGCGAATCCGACGAAGTTGCATCTATTGGCCGTGGGTAGTCCCTATGGTTCGGCAGTTGGCCTAAACGACAATCAGTTCTTAATTGTGAACGAGACAACTAACGCACTGCTGCGTACTCATACGGGTTCGTTGGGGGGAGTATTTCTTACGGTGCCAACGCCACAGTAGCGCCATTGAATCAGATGAATAGTAATCACCTGATGAATACCTCTGGCGTATTCGGTTTCACTTCCAAAGAAGGAAGGAACTACACGGCAGGTTATTTCGATACGGCAAAGCACACGGTTTATTCTGATGCCAAAGGCTCGGGAGTCCGTGCTGGCAATGTTAATGATGCTGGAGATTTCCTGTATGCGGTGTACGATGTCGGGTATCTTTACAGAAAGCTCGACGGAAAGACCTACAAGGTGAGTGATCTACTGAATGCCGCTGCCAAGTCCGCGCTTTCTACTTCCACCGACATTTCTCTTTCCCACGTTAACGACAGCAATGTCGCGGTAGTTCCTAGTTCAGATCCCTTTGATCAAATTGTGGGTACAGCTACATTTAGTTCCGGAAAACGCGCATTCATCTTGACTCCGTATCCAAAGCCCTGAGTTCAACTCGGACGTGAGCGAATCCGTTTCGCGCCTCGGTGGGCGACTCGGGCAGTGAGCTTGATAGCTGGTTCAATGTGATCGTGACCTGCCCAATACGACGCCCCGGCTTGGACAAGTGCCTCCGCCGGGGCGTCTTTGTTCCTGCACATCATCTCGCCACACCCGGTGCAGGACTGGGCTTAATCGCTTGTGCCTGACCCGAGTCGTCGCTCGTGCCCGCACCCGGCACGCGATGTCCATTACGGTCCGTTGGCGGTACGCACAGATCTAAAGACCGAGGGTAGCACGTACTACCAACATCACACCGCCGGGTCCCACACGCCGGGTGGCTTTCTTCACGGTGGCGGTCGGCGGTCCCGCGACTGGACGCACCCGACTTCTTTCTGAGGCTCTCTTCCACTGGCATGCCACGAGACTCATTTCTCTGACCGCCCGCAACCACCGCGCCGGTCTTTCGCACTCTCACAGGTACTCGACTTGCTGGCGCATCTCTTCGGGGCTGATGATGGTCGCGAGCAGAACCAAAGAACGAACGATTTCTCCGACACTCCGCGCACCCTTTGCTACAAAAATGATGCCTGCATGTGTGCGCGCTGTGAAGTCGGCGCGAAGAAAGTCCACATCGTGCGTCACAAAGACACGGTCTTCGCCGACGGCAAACTGGAACTGCCCTTCATCGGTTGCCTCGACCAGTCCGGCATCGGTCGTGGTAGTCACGTCGATTCCGCGCAGGCGCAGACCGCGGGCTACGCCGTGGTGGACGTTCTCATCGAGATGAAACCGAATCACGTTGGGCCTCCGAGCCTGTGATCTTCCGCTCCAGTGGCCCAGGACCGGACTTCGCCTTCAGTTCCTGGACAAGATCTCGGTCTTCACGCACCTCGCCTTGGATTTCCTCGCGATGATCAAAGTAATGCGCCAGAGCAGCGTGCACTTGCGCCAGGGTCAAGTGCGGATACCCTGCCGCAATTTCATCCGGCGTCATCCCATGGACCTCGGAATCAACGTAGATGTCCTGCACGCGTACACGGGTCCCCACAATGTAGGCCCGGGGTCTACCCGCTCGATTTGGACGGACTTCGATGTGGGAGTTGCTGATCATGCCTCAATTATGGCACGTCGCTGCTGGTGTCACAATCCGTTCCTTCGAGGCACCAATTTCGTCCCGCAACGACTCCACAAGGCGCAGTCAATGTGGCTGCCCACACGGTGACTGCGACGACCGCTTTGCGTCGAGGCAGGTGATCAATCACGCGCCGCAGTAAACCGCAGTCAACTGGGTAAAATCGGTGCATTTGACGCACTGTATGCACGACATTACAATGACGGAAACGTCGAAACCGCCTGGATTTAGGCCATTTGCTGAACGTACGGATTTCACTTTGGGAGCAGGAAGTCGCCAGTTCGAATCTGGCCGCTCCGATTTTTTGCCACAAAGCGGCAAAAAATAGAGCAGGAGAGAAGAGAGAGGAGAAAGTAGAGCCATGCAGAAAAGCTCCCCTCTCTCTCTTCGCTCCTGCGGTCTCCTCTCCACTCTCTTGGGAGCAGGAGAGAACAGAGATGTGGGCAGCCGACACGCTTGAATCGGAACTCGCCAAGTTGAAGACGGTCAGCACTTGCCATATGCTGTGGTCTGTCGGAGATTGGTCGTTTTGGTAGACCCAACTTGGCGATAGGAGGGTAGTGGCATGAGCGAACGTCGAGAGTTTTTGAAGTTGTTGGCGGCCGGCCCGGCCGCCGGAATCCTGGTTCCCTTGTTGGCGGAAACCGGCCGGAACACGCTGGCCGCCGAAGTGGAATCGATCGCGGAGTTGCTCGGACGCATTCCCGAAAACATCATCTACACGAAGGAACGACCCGGCGTCTGGAAGGGCAAGGACGGAAGCCACGTCCCGTTGGTTGCGACCGCGAAATCCGGCGACATGCTGACACTGACCGTGGAGAACAAGCACGGCATGAGCGACGCGCACTACATCGTGCGGCACGTCGTCGTGTCGGAAAAAGGAGAAGTGTTGGGGGCCAAGACCTTCTCACCGAAAGACAAGCCCGTGTCCACCTTTGAGGTGAAACTCGCGGGCTTGGGTGATTCCTCCAGCGTGTTCGTCACGTCGTTCTGCAATCTGCACGACCTGTGGCTGGCACACACAAAACTCGAAGTGTGAACTCTGTCGTCGTCGGCGAATTCCGCACGGTGGCTCGCCCAGATCCAGGGCGAGCCACCGTCGTTTGCCCCGCGGCTCACCGAACCGCTGCGCGTCCCGCCAGCGACCGCAACGGCCTGCCACACGTGAACCGATCGGACCAACCGAATCCTTCGCTCGGCCGCCACACCCCCACATTTCTTGTGGCCAATTGCGTGCCGACCGGACGTTGACTGGATAGAATGCAGTGGTCCGTGAGCGTGATTTCAATCCGCGAGTTGTCGCCAAAGCGGTTTCTGGGGTGAAGGCATGAACGCGAAAGCGGTCTTTCTGAGTGTCGTATTGTCGCTCGCGTGGGCGATACCCGGCTTTTGCCAAAGGGGGGGAAAGCCTGTTGAGCCGGCGATGGGTGAACCGATCGAGGTCGAGCTGCTCAGCGCGGCCCAGAGCGGCCAGATCCAGGTGGCCGTCGTGCCGCAGAGCTACTCGTTGATGACCCTGCGAGTTCGCAACTACACATCCGGGACGCTGCGCGCGCTGTTGCCGGAAACGCTGGCCGCGATCCCCACAGCGCGGTGGCAGACACAACAGGCGCTGCAACAAAATGGCATGCCTCCCAGTCTGGCCCAAAACAGCTACCCGAACCAAGGTGGTTCCCAAGGGCTGGGCGCGTCGCTGGCGGGACCATGGGCCAACGGTCAGCCAGCCAGTGGGCAGGGTCCTGCCGACTCGCCCGACGGCGACGTCACCGCACCGCGCTCGTGGACCCTCGCCGCACGAGAGATGATTCAAATCCAGGTTCCGTGTTTCTGCCTCGAGTACGGCAAACCCGATCCCAACCGCCGGATTCCTTATCAGGTGGTTGAACTGCAGGATCTGAACGATCAGCCGGCCGTGGAGGAACTGCTGAGACGATCCGGGCAAGGGGACCTGGACCAGCGGATTGCCCAGTTGGCGGCCTGGCATGTGGCCAACGGAGTGCCGTGGCAGATGCTGGCTCAAGTCAAGTTCCCACGTACGCAGGGGCGTGGCGCGAGCGGAGTGACCCAGCGCGAATTGTTGCTGGCGAAGCAACTTTCCGAGTCCTTACCGTCCTATGGCCAGCAGCGCAGCCTGGGCGATCGTTGAGGACCTGGCATGAGACGATGCGCGTCGTGGCTGCCCAATGTCGCAGCGTTGACGGTGAGCCAACCGTTGTTGGGACCATCGCAGAACGGCTGACTTCCCACCCAGAAATATTGGGTATCCGTCCGGGTGGCACGTCCGTGAAGACGGCTGGATGACCGCCTCTCCCTGCATGACGGCCCCGCTGGTGACGGCCCGCGAAGCGCCCTTGGTGCTCCGCTACCTGCTGCACGCTCACCGCAGCGCGTGCGACCCGGCGCGAGCCGAGGCCTTGGCCAGGGAGTTTCACTCCCGTCCGCCGTTGCACCTCGGCCCTTCCGGAAGTCCACACGTCAAGTACGTGCTGCGACGCGGGTGAGGGGCGGAGGCTGGAGGCGGCAGGCGGCAGGCGGCAGGCTGGAGCGAGCGTCGGGAATTTCGGGTGGCGATGGGGAGAACAGGGCGAGGAAGCCCTGTGCCGGAACGGCGCTACGCCTGTTCCGGCCTACGGGATGGTGAGTTGTTCGGCCTCGAAGCGGATCATGGCGGACAGCGCGTGCTGAATGTAGTCAATCCGGACCTCCTGGCCACGCTCGTGATCGGAATCGCTTTCCGGTTGCGCGAAACCGGGCATGACACGCGGGACCGCGCCGGCGTTCGGCCCGTCGACAATCTGGCACCGCAACAGGAACTCCATGCCCTGCTCGATCGATTGCCGAATCCGCCGTTTCAGGGCGGGATCGCTTTCGGGCAGGAAGGCCTGCGCGGCGAGCAGACCTTCCAGACGCGTGGCGGTGGGACAACTCCGACCGTCAGGCGTATAGCAACCGCCAATCTGCGGGTTGTGACTCTGGCCTTGCTGCTCATTCAGCATATCCTCGCATGTCTGGCGCGCGTGGGCGATCAGAACCTCACGCGAGGCGGGCAGCGATTCATCAAATTCCTGGCGCATCATCAGCTCGGTCGCCAGCAAGTACCACTGGTCAGGGAATGTCGGGCGGGTAGCCGCTCCCTTCTCGGCAATGCGATGGAGTGCCATCGCCGCGGTCCGCAGCCACTGCGGTGCCGGGTCGCGGTCGTACAGCATTAGCAGTCCCAATGCCGCTTCACCCGGATAATAGTCCGATTGCCAGACATCGTCGCGTCCGGTGTCGGGGAAGTACTTGGAGTAGAAGCTACCGTCGCTTTTCTGCATGAAGATCAAGAACCGTCCGAGCGATTGCAGCTCCGGAAGCGGTATCGACCCCGGCTCCCTACGTTCGACACTCAGCAACGCGACCAGCGCCAGGCCGGCACCGCCCAGCTTCGCTTGCCGCGGTTCCTGATTTCCCTCCCGGACCGGGTCGGACCAGGCGGCCAACAGATTGGCGTTGCCGGCCACCGGACCCAGGCAGTCGCGTCGCAGGAACTCGGCGGCCCGCCGCATGGCGGCCCGCGCCGCGTCATCGTGCGACCGCTGGCAGTACTGAGCCATGCCGCCATGACGGCGCCCGCGTGACGCAACACGTTGTAGGCCGGTCGCTGCTCAACCTGCGGATCGAGATGCGTGCGATACGTGAACTGTCCGTGATCGTCGCACAATCCAGCCAGATAGTGCGCCGATCGATCGATGGCTGCCTGCAACCGCGCATCCGAGGTGCGGGTGGCGGATGAGTCGGACGGGCCACCGGTCGTTTCCGGGTGCTCGCGGCAGGCCGCCTGGATGCACGCCATGCCCAGCAGCAGCAGCCCCCACAGTTTGTTTCGACGGCGGTGCATACAGCGTTGCTCGGTCGACGGCCGCGGTATTTTGCCGAGGCAGAGAATCGACACGTGCGAGTTCTGCCACAGCACTAGTCTAGCTCACGCCAGAGACCGGCGGGCGACCTGGGGGGAGGCAATTCTCGCGGATCACATGTTCACGTCGTCGCGATGGTCGTCGTCACCCCGGCGATGCAGGTAGAGCTTGATCGGCACCTCGCCGAAGCTGCAGCTGATCGCGGAACACGCCCAGCAGGTACCGCTGATAGTCGGCGCGGAAGCGCCTTGCGGATCGTTGCAGAACAGCACGATCGTCGGCGGCTGCACGGCGACCTGCGTGGCGTAGTAGATCTTCGGCCGGCGGTTCTGGATGCAGCGGCGGCGGATTGCTGCTCCAGCGCCGTCGCGCACCAGCCTGTTCAGCTCCGCCGGTGCCGACGCGCGTGCGCGACTGCTTGAAGAGCATCTGCGCGTGGTTGAGCAGCGCCTTGACGTTCTTGCCGGTCTGGCCGGTGATGAACGCGATCGGCACGTACCACATCGTGCGGAAACGTGTCGCGCAGGTAGGTCGACCCACTTTTCCGGTCGGCATCGTGCTCGACCAGCAGGTCCCACTTGTTGACGACGAAGATGCACGGCTTGTACTGCTCGGCGATGTAGTCGCAGAGCTGCTTGTCGACCTTGCTGATCCGCTGCGTGCGCGTCGAAGAACAGCAGCACCACGTCGGCCCGGCGAATGCTCCGCTGGGCGCGGTGCGATGCTGTAGAAGTCGATGTCGGTCGGCATGCTCTTGCGGCCGCGCAGGCCCGGCGTGTCGATGGCGATGAACGCCTTGCCGTCGAGCTCGAACCGCACGTCGACGCTGTCGCGCGTCGTGCCGGGCACCTCGCTGACGATCATCCGCTCGGCCTGGGCCAGCGTGTTGACGAACGTGCTCTTGCCCGAGTTGCGGCGGCCGACGATGGCCACCTTCATCTCCGGCTCGGCCGGCGGCTTCGTCGGCGCGTCGGCGGCGGCAGCCGCTCGACGATCGTTCGAGCAGCTCGTCTTCGGCCGCGGTTCTGCGTGCGTGCTGACCCGCACCAGCTTGCCCGGCCGAGCCGGTAGAACTCGTCGGCCTGCGGCGATCGATCGTGCGGTCGTCGGTCTTGTTGGCCACGCAGATCACCGGCGCGTCGACGTAGCGCAGCCGCTTGGCGACCTCCTGGTCCAGCGGGCGACGAGCCCCGTCGCGCGTGTCGACCACGAACAGGATCACCGTCGGCCGAGTCGATCGCCGCCTGAATCTGCGCTCGATGTGCTCGGTCAGGTTGTCGACGTCCTCGATGCCCATGCCGCCGGTGTCGACCAGCTCGAAGTACGAACCGCTCCCGAATCTCGATCAGGTGGGTGACACGCGGTCGCGGGTGACGCCGGCCGTGGCGTCGACGATGGCCAGCCGCCGGCCGGCCAGCCAATTGAAGAGGCTCGACTTGCCGACGTTGGGCCGGCCGACGATGACAACCTGCGGAACGGGCATGGTGGTCCCATCA
>CAVWHV010000007.1:0-269894 GCA_963754725.1 uncultured Planctomycetaceae bacterium | reverse complement strand
GACGCCCGGACGATTCGCCCCAACGTTTCCGGGAAGCCCACTACCTCCACCTGGTCGCGGCGGTGTCGTCGGACGTGTCGACGGGCGCGTCGAGGGGGTCGTCGGGCGGGTCCCGGCGATGCCGCCGGCGCCGGGACGTGTTGTTCCGGGTCGCGTGCCAGGAGCCCCCGGGCGCGTCGAAGGCAGCGAAGCGTTCGGGCGCGAAACGCCGCCCATCGAAGGTCGGTTGATATTGGCCGGCTTCGTCGTCGGCCGTTGTCCCATGTTGGACATCGAGGGTCGGCCGCCGGGCCCGGCGCCACCCGAAGGACGCGACATGTTGGGTCGGGACACGGACGACCCGCCTCCGCCAGGGCGACCCGTCGAGGGACGCCCTCCGCCGCCGCCGCCAGGGCGACCCATGGAGGGACGCGCGCCGCCACCACCACCACCACCACCACCTCGGCTCATACCGCCACCTCCGCCACCTCCGCCACCTCCTCCTCCGCGACCGCCCCTACCCTGGGCCAGGGCTGGTTGGTCAACCGACAGAGCCACGATGCAAGCGATGGCCGTACTGACGGCGATCAGTTTTCGTAAACGACGTTTCATGGATGAGACACCTTTTCTGGGCCTGGGAGCTGTATCAGTTGGCAGAGCGATTGGCAGATCCGGGCTATTTTCCGGGCTGCGGCGGCTTCCGCACGATCGCCGCCTCGAAGTCCGGCAGTGACGTGTCGCCGGCGATCCGGTCAAACCCCTTCATGAGGAACTTGTCGGTGCTGACGGGCTCGATGTACATCGTCGCAGATCCGGAATCACCGTCCGGCAAGACCGCGGTGGACTTGATGATCCAGATGCCGTTCACGTCCGCCCAGCGTCCCTCGCCGTAGCCGCCATCCGAATCGAAGACCCACGAGCGAATCCGTTCGGCCTGGGGATCCCATGCAATCCGCTGGCCGCTCTGCATGACCACGTTGCCTTCGACCGTGACCTTGAAATCAACGATCAGGAAGTTTTGATTGTCCGCCCAGCGGCAATTGATCGAAATCGCGGATTCATGGCTTTCATCGACCCACTCCCCCACCATCCAGGCGAGCGGCAGCAGCCGATCGTGCGGGGTCGGCTCCGGGTCGGCAACCGTCTCGCGAGCCGCCGCCACTAGCCATTTCCCATCGCGTTTGACGTACAACATCGTGTACTTGTTGACGGCCGCGGCGTCCTCCGTCGTCACGGTCCGCGTGCCGTCCTCTACCGCCAATTCCTCGCCGGCGAGGCGAATGGAGTCGACGGCCAATTCCATGGTCGCCTTGGGAAACTGTTCGCGGAACTTCTTGAAGATCGCCCCAATTTCCTCCAGGCCGCGGTAGACGTTTCCCGCGTCGTCGATCAGCTCGGCTTTCGGCAGAAAACACGCCGCCAACTTGGCCGAATCGCCAGCGTTATAAGCAGCCACCAGCGATTCCGAAACGGCCTGCACGGCGGCGGTCTCCGCATCGGAGGCCGGCGGGGCAGATTCCGTTGCCGCCGCCGGTGCAGCAGCCGAAGCGCCTTGTGCCGGCGCAATTTCCTGCCCCCGGACGGCCTGCGGACTGCGGCCGAGCAATGCAATCAAAACTACACACGTCAGCGACGAAAATGTGGAACGGACCAAGGTAGTGTCTCCAAGTAGCGAGAGGATGGTGCGTAACTGATTCGCCCGTCAAACACGGTAACAGGGCCGAGTCGACTATTTTTCGGTAAAGGTGAAGCCGGCCGGACGTCGCCATCGTGTCATCAATGCACAGCTGTTCCCAGAAAGGCGATCCTCAGGCGACTTGGTTAGTCCACCACCGTCTGAGCTGTGAATCGCCGTGGAAGCGACGCCATCTCTATAGTGCGCAGGCCGGAAATTGGCAAGTGTTTGGAACCAAATTCCAACGCAGCCCCACCCGAAGACCGCCTCGCGCAAGAGACCACGGCAAAGTTATCCGTGTTCGCCCGGTCGCTCCAGTTCCGGCAGGTACCAGGTCGCAGAAGGTTCTTTCAGTCCCAGTGTCCAGGTTTCTCCCTCGTGATCCACCGTTGGCTGACCGGCAAGGCGATTGAAGCCGGTTCCACGACCGCGTCAAATCCATGGTGGACAAACTCCCTGGGCGTGGCAAGATGAACGAGCGTGGTCGAGTGGCTCCGGTCGTGCGACCGACGGAAAATCAGGAAAAAGCTCGACCACCCGTGCTGGGGTTGCCGAGAGGACAAGATCGGTCGCGGGAAATTGAGGTGGGTCAAGGACTGCCCGTCGTGGGCGGGCAATACTTTCTGAGGGGGGCGAAGCACGGTTCGGACACGAACCCCGAGTCGCCCCAACGGAACAGGCAAAAGACGATGTCGCCAGAGCGGGAAGAAAAGACGATCCGGGCCATGATCGCGATCTACTGTGAGGACCATCACCAATCCCGGGGAACGCTGTGCGACGAATGCCAAGGATTGTTCGAGTACGCTCAAGCCCGGCTGGGCAAGTGCCCGTGGGGCGAAGATAAGCCGGTCTGTGCGAACTGCTCGATTCACTGCTACAAGCCGAGCATGCGGGATCAGGTCCGCGAAGTCATGCGGTACGCGGGCCCCAAGATGCTGCTGCGACACCCGGTGCTCAGCGGTCGGGCACCTGTTCGATAAACACAAACCGGCGCCACCCGCGACGCAGCCGACACACGATCCAGCGCCAGCCACGGATGCGGGACCGGAGTGCTGCCGCGCCGAAGACGAATCCCAGCCCCCTAATTCCTGAGTGTCTGAAACGTCGCGCCCCCCAATTCCAGAGTGTCTGAAACGTCGGAAAGGTCGCCACGAACCGATGATCCTGCGAAACATCATTGAAATCGACGCGTCGAAATGCGACGGCTGCGGCCAGTGCGTGCCGGCCTGCGAGGAAGGGGCCATTCGCGTCATCAACGGCACAGCGCGTGTCGTGTCGGAAACGTATTGCGACGGCCTGGGTGCCTGCCTGGGGCATTGTCCTCGCGGAGCTATTTCGGTCGTGCAGCGGGTGGCGGCCCCCTTCGATCACGCCGCAGTGGCAGAACACTTGCAGGCCACCAAGCAGGATTCCGCACCTGCCCCGATCCGGCCATCCTGTCCCGGAGCCACGCCGATCCAACTCCACGTGCTGACTCCTGCAACTGCCGCAGCTTGCACAGGACCCACAGACCCGCCAGCCACCGCATCTCACCTCCACGCATCCCAACTGGCGAACTGGCCGGTCCAGCTGCATTTGCTGTCGCCGCTGGCGCCCTATCTGCGCGACGCCGATTTGCTGCTGGTCGCCGACTGCGTGCCGTTTGCCTGTGCCGACTTCCATTCCCGGATTCTGGATGGCCGTCCGGTCGCGATTGGCTGCCCCAAACTGGACGATGGTCAGGCGTACGTGCAGAAACTGTCGCAGATCATCCACACGGCGGGTATCCGCAGCATCACCGTGGTGCACATGGAGGTCCCGTGTTGTAACGGGTTGCGGCAAATCGCCGAAGCGGCCGTGCAGCAAACGGCGATGGACATTCCTGTGCGCAGCATCGTGGTAACAGTCCGCGGACAGGTTGTGATGCCGGCTCTGGCGCCCAGCCCGAGTTCATCGGAGGGAACGTGTGCCACGGGCTTCGCCCGTGCTCAGCTTGACGCACCTTGATCGGCAGCTGCCGCCATAAATGGTCGCGTTTTGGCGGGACTTTTCCGATAAAGAGAAGAGCGCAGCCAGCCGAAGACGAGTGGCGTCAGGACGGATTGGCGGGAACGGCCCGCGGAATGCTGCGCACCGATGCGTCCTGTTCTCTTGTCTTCCGTCTTTCACGCGAGTCGATCATGACATGGAAGTTGTAGTTGACAAGCCCAAAGTGTGCGACGTCGATGATCTGGTGATCCTGGTGCACGGCACGTATGCGGCGCGGGACAAGGACTCAGGCGACCAATGGTGGCAACAGGGCAGCGTGGCGTGGCACCAGCTGCGGAAGCGACTTCCTGCCGGCGTGCGGCTGGCTGGAGAAGGCGAGGTGTTCCACTGGTCGGGTGAGAACAGCGAGCGGTCCCGGATCAAGGCGGGGCACGACCTGTACGAACATCTCTTGGAGCTCGAGGCGGAGGAACGCGGCTACCATCTGGTGGGCCACAGTCACGGTGGTTCGGTGATCTGGCACGCACTGTGCCGCGCGCGGCTGTACCGGAAAGACCTGACCTGTTTGCGCAGCTGGTCGACGGTGGGAACTCCCTATCTGCAGCATCGCACGCGGAGCATGTGGCACGTCCTGAACATCATCAATCTGCTGCTGGCCGCGATTCTCTTACGTCCAGCGTACTACACGCTGCAGAAACTGACGCAAGTGGCTGGTGCGGCCTTGCTGGGTCGTGACGAAGGCATCACGCTGGCTCGCACGGGAGTCGCGAAATCGATGCCGCTGACGCGCGACATCGGCCTGCGGGTGCTGGAATGGTTGGGGGTCTCCGTGACCGAGACCGCCCAGGGAATTCAACTGGGCAGCTACGATCCTGCCGCGGGGCGGTCGCTCTTTGAGTATCTATTCCTCAGCATCGAAGGTTGGGTCATCGTCGGAGTGGCCATTCTCTGCGTTTACGTCTATTTGAACCTTGCCACGTTCTTTCTCGGTCCGTTAGTGGAATCGCTGTGGATCCGCAAGGAGGAGAGTCTGGAGCGGGGCGTGATGCGCACGTACCAAGGGCGCTGGCTGGGAATCTGGTCGCCGGAAGATGAAGCGATCAACGGTTTGCGAACCACCATCAAGTTGTCGATCTCCTTCGTGTCCCGCATAGCGCTGCGCGAATCGGTGCTGTTCTCCGATTGGTTGTCGCTGGTATCCCGCCCGTACCATTGGATACTGATCCGGTTCTACAATGCGATGCTCCGGCCGATGTTGGATGGAGTGGTTCGGTCCCACGTCATCAAGACGGCCCTGGGAAACAACCGGCCCGGGGCAGAAGTCATGTCGGTCTCGCCCGGGCCCATCGAGTCGATCGAAGCGCCCTGCCTGCCCGACTGGCTGACTGCGAAGATCTCCGCCGAGGCCGACGTGCACGCACGCGACATCGCGCCCAAGCTGCGGAAGTTACTGGCCGAGCCATCCTTTGTCAGCGGCCTGCAGTCGTGCGGGGATACGATGACGGGGCGAGAACTGGTCCACACATCGTACTTTGATCACGACGAGATCCTCGACTTGCTGGCTGCCAACGTCGCCTGGGCCGCAGACACTCCCCAGCGGCTGACAACAGGCACGGCTCGCTGCCTGGCGCTGTGGGGCTGGTTCCGACAGTTCAAGGAAGGTCTCGGCGTCCATGTGGCGGATCCTGAGTCGGAACCGTCGGTCGTGGCCTTTCCGACGCCCACTCGGGTCGTGCCGCGCCGGCGTCGTGAGGCGGCCTGACGGCCGGGCGTGCGAACGCATCGGCGCGCATGCGTGGATGCGTCAATGCAAAATGCCAGATGCAAGATGCCTCGTTTCCGGCCTTGACCGATTAGCAAACGAATCTGTAGAAGGGCCTTCGCCGAGACGTCGGCGAGTTGCACGTCGAGCGGATCGCGCACCGTATCGCAACTTGTGTCTTTTCCAACTTTGATTTTGAGGTTTGGTGACAGAAGTCGCGGTCAATCAGAGTGGCCCGCCGGGCCCCGGCGGGTTCCTGTCCTTCCGATACTCGAGACCCGCCGATGCCCGGCGGGCCCATCTGTTCGAGCCTTGGAATGGCCCACTTTGCCGGACAAGTCGTTGGCCTGATACCCGTTTCGCGATTTCCCATCGCCAGGGCCACCGCGATCTTGCCGGTTTGTTTTGGTCAACAGAGAAGACAGGGGAACTGCGGCAAGATGCCGCAGTCCGTGACAGTACGCCCGCCCTGTGGGGGACGGGAAGGAGTCTCGTGTGTCCAGTTTGACGATCTCCGATCGTCCGGTGGCCCCGTCCCGGGACGGAGCACGCACGGTCGATCTCGCGCCGGAGAGCCGGCAGATGCGGCTGCGTCGCGACCTGCGCGCCAGTCTCAGCGACGGAGCCGGCTACGGCGGAATGGTCGGGTTTGGCGAAATCTACTTTTCCGCGTTTGCGCTGGCCATCGGCCTGGGCGAGCTGATGGCCGGCCTGGTGGCCAGTCTGCCGTTGTTGGCGGGCGGCATTCTGCAAACGATTTCGCCCTTTGCGATTCGCTGGCTCGGGTCGCACAAACGGTGGGTCGTCTGTTGTGCGGCGATGCAGTCGCTGACATTCATACCTCTGATCGTGGCCGCCTGTCGCGGGCATCTCAGCGGGATCGGTCTGCTGTGGATCGTGTCGGTGTACTGGGCGGCGGGTCTGGCGACTGGCCCCGCCTGGAACACGTGGATTGGCACGATCGTGCCTTCAGGCATGCGTGCGGGGTTCTTCGCATTTCGCACACGCGCCTCGCAAGCGGCTTTGTTTCTGGGTTTCCTGTTGGGCGGGATCGCGCTGCAACGCGGCGCAGCGGGTCACTGCGTGCTGACGACATTTGCCGCCCTGTTCGCCATCGCCGGAGTATCACGCCTGCTGTCCGTGTGGATGCTGGTGCGAACCACCGAACCAAAGCCCATTCCCCCCAAGATGCGCCCGATGGCCTGGCGGGAGATACGACATCAACTGGCGGCAGGCCGTGGAGGTCGGCTATTGATCTACCTGGTGTGCGTCCAGGCCGCCGTGCAGATGTCCGGACCGTATTTCACACCTTTCATGCTGGAGAAACTGCACTTCTCGTATGGCGTGTACGTAATCCTGATTTCGGTGGCGTATCTGGCGAAAGTGTTGGCCCTTCCCGCGTGGGGCCGACTGGCCCAGCACGTGGGTGCGCGGCAACTGCTCTGGATCGGAGGCATCGGCATCATTCCCATCAGTGGTGGGTGGATCGTCTCCCAGCAGTTGTGGTGGCTGCTGGTGATGCAGGTGATCAGCGGCGCGGCCTGGGGTGCCTACGAGTTGGCGTTCGGCCTGATGTTCTTCGAGTCGATCGCCGAGGAAGAACGTACCAACTTGCTGACGTTCTACAATCTGTTCTACACAGCCGCCTGGGTGAGCGGAGCACTGATCGGCGGCCTCATCCTGTCGGCGTGCGGAACCAGCTATCAAGGCTATCTGCTGATTTTCGGGTTATCGAGTCTGGCGCGCATCATGGTACTGCCTCTGTTGGCTCGGACCAACTCGCACCAGGTGCCTGCTGAAGGCAGGAGCCTCCGCGTCCAGGAACTCTACTTCCCCAAGGACGCGGCCACATCGGTCCGGTAAGCGGCCAGCGCAGGCAGGAAACCCACAATCACAGCCAGTGCCAGCAGAGAGGGAATCAAGAGGATTTCGGACGAGACCGACATCCACTCAACGTTCCCGGTGCCACCCAACAGCTCATACAAGTTGACGCTGGGTGCGAAATCGAAGAACCCCACCGACACGCCGGTGCGTCGTTCGATGATGGGGTTCGCCAACCAGTTCAACGTGTGCCCCATCAACCAGCCCACCGCTCCACCGCCGATCGACAGCATGATCGACTCGATGAGCACAATGGACAGCACGGCCGTGCGGGAAGCCCCCAGTGCGCGCATGACGGCAATTTCATGCCGGCGTCCGGCCATGGAATTGTAAATGCTCACCAGAATACTGACACCCGACACGACACAGATCATGGCGGTCAGCACCAACAGGATTAGTTGGACCGGTTTGACGAACACCTCGAACAACGTGAAGATTTCGAGGATCGGCAGCACGACTTGCGCCTGCTGGCCTTCGTTAATCGTGTTTTGCAGCTGAGGCACCATCAGAATGCTCGACGTGCGAACCAGGATCGCGGTGACTTCACGTTGCTCGACCGGCAAGGCCGGCAAGGCCAACTGGTCCTCGAACGTAGCCGCATGCTCATCCTTCGTGGCCGCCGAGTCGTGCGTGTCTTCCGGTGGTGGGGGGGCGGAACTCTCGGATTTCGGCCGGTCTGGCAGATCCTGTGGTGCGTTTTCCGGCTGGAGGGGTTTGGCGTGTCCCTTCATCAGGTAGAAACCTTCCATGTTCACGAAAGCCGCACGGTCGTTGGGCGTGCCGGAGGGCGCGAGGATCCCTACGACGGTGAACTTACGTCCGTGCCCCTCCCCTTCCGGATCTCCGTGCGTGGTCGAAATCCGGTCGCCCAGCTTGACCTGCATCTCGGCCGCCACCGTCGAACCGACGACCGCCTCGAAGAACCCGTTCTCGTCGCTCCGACGCAGCAGGTTGCGTCCCTGAGCGAACTCGTACTGGCGACTACCCTCCGGACCAAACCTCAGTTTCTCGAACATCGCGGGCGTCGTGCCCACCACGCGAAACCGTCCGAAGTAGTCGCCCAGGCACAGCGGAATCGCCACGTCGATGTGGGCCGCGAACTCGCCGTCGCGACTCTCGCCGGGCACACGCAAAGCGTTTTTCAGTTCCAGTTGTCGATCGGCTTTCGACAGGAACTCCATGTAGAAGTCGTAGGAAACGTTCTCGATCGGCTGGCTCAGATAGTAGACGGAATTGAGCGTCAGCTGCAGCTTGCCTCCCTTGGCGCCGACAATCACGTTGTACCCGAGATTGGCGTTGTTCTGAAACGAGGCCTGGATGACGCCGTGGATGGAGAGCACCGCCACGACCAGCATGACCCCCAAGGCCATCGAGAAGGCGGTGAGCGACGAAGCCAAACCGCGCTGCTGGATGCTGCGCCAGGCAATCATCCATAGGCTCATGATGCGTTCCTCAGCTTACGGTCTCACGTAGATGCCACTGGCCCGTACGACAACCGTCCCCAGCTTGTCCACCTGACCTTCACCGCGCACGACAACGGTCTGTCCGTCGGACAGTCCCAGCAACTGGCGGGCGTCGACCCCCGGAATCGCCCCGCTCGGGTCGACCATCTGGATCAGAGCCAGTCCGGCCAGTTCCTTCTTCTGCTTCGCGCGACAGAATGGGCAGTTCTCGGCATCGTGCTTGGGCGTCTCGTCATGCTCCGCCTCCTCAGACACCTTCGTGGGCGCGAAGGACAAGTCCGCCAGCATGAAGGCCGCTCGCTCCGGATCCCAGGTGGGCTGACCGAGTCCGTCAATGCGACCGACAACCACGACGTTCGTGGGCGCTTTCTGTTCCTCCAGCCGTGTCCGCACGTCGACGACCGACTGCGCGGCTTCCGGTTCCGCGTTCAACAGGAAATCGGCGCCCGCGGCGCCGGCAGCGTCGCGGTCCGTGCCGGTGGAGTCCAGGCATCCACTCCCCACCCACAACAGCAGGACCGAAGTCACGGTCACGAGTGCGCAGATCGGTTTCATCATCAGGCGTCTCCCACGCTGTCGGCCATCAAACCTCGGTTGGTTCTTCAACGTCTCACTGCTGGCCAGCAAGCAGTGCCACACACGCTCGGTCAGTTCCAGCAGGCGGGCACTTCCATGGCCATAAGAGGGTGTACGCGTCTGTGCTGCCGTGGGTTCGCCCCTCGGGTGTCGACGGGGAGGCGCGAACCCGCCCAAGGATGCAATCGTACTGTATCCGGCAGCGTCTTGCGCAGGCGTCGAACCATCCGACGCTCCTATTTCCTTCCCCCAATATCAGTGGAGCCCACACCATGCGGCGTTTTCTCGGATTCAGTGTTGCGGCTGCGGGTTTGAGCCTCCTCCTGCTGGCGTCGACCGTGGGCTGCGGCGATTCCCGCCAGAAGCCGTCTTCGGCACCCGCTCGGCAGCCGTCGGCCGTGGATGCCCAGGCGGACGAGCACGGAGACCATGACGAACACGCCGAGCAGGCACCGCACAGCTTTGCGGAAGGGGTCACGGCTCTTCAGAAACACTATGAGGAGATCAAAACGGCCTATACTCAAGGCGAAGCCGAGAAGGCCCACGAGCCTCTGCACCAGGTCGGCAGCGTGCTCGAAGCTCTGCCGGAATTGGGACAGAAGGCAGGACTCGCTGCCACGGACCTGGAGAAGCTGAAGCAGTCGGTCGAAAAGATATTTGAGGCCTACGGGAACATCGACGACGCGGTGCACCAGAAGAAAGAGGCCGACTACCAGGCGGTGGCCAAGCAGTTAGACGAGAACATGGCCGCCATCAGCTCCTTGGTGTCGAGTCCGCCAGCAGCCGAGAAATGACCGCTCGCGCTCGCCGAACGTACGCGTTTGTCGTGGCGGGCAGTTGATTTGTGATCGGCCTAGCGGCTACCGTGGTATCCGTGAGTGAGTCAACGCGCCCAAGTCAGGAGTGGCCCGCGGCTGCACTTGGCTGATGGCCCTTTCGCATGTGAGAACTCGATCATGAAATCCCCACGACGCTGTCTGTGGCTGTGCACCTGGCTGATATCTGCCCTTGTGACTGCCAGTACCTGGTTGCCTGCTCAGGAATCGGCGCAGACCGAGCGACCGCTGCGATTGGCATTCATCACCTGCTGCAAAGACGCGCCGTTTTTCGAACCGGTCAAGAAAGGGATGCAGGATGCGGCGGCGAAGATGGGAGTCTCCTGCACTTGGATGGGGGTCGCAGGCGTGGACATGAAAGCGCAGGCCGAACTGGTCGTGCAGGCCGTCAAGGACAAGTACGACGGCATCGCCTTGAACCTGGTCGACCCGGTGGCGTTCGACAAGGTGGCGGAAGAGGCCATCCGACAGGGCGTGCCGGTCGTGGGTTTCAACACCGACGATCATGCGACGCCCAACCCGCGACTCAGCTGCGTAAATCAGCGGTTGTACGAGGCCGGCAAGTCGCTGGCCCGACACCTGGCACCGGACATCCCGGACGGGGCCCACGTGCTGATGACGATGCACGACGAAGGCGTCTCATCGCTCGAGGATCGGCTGCGCGGCCTGCAAGAGATCCTGAAGGACAAGAATGCGCGGTGGACCGTGTGCATTACCGGCACGGACGCGGTCAAGGGATGCGACATCATCGAACAGGAACTGCGCCAGCATCCGGATATCCGCGTCGTGCTTAGTACCGGCCAGGCCGACACCGAGGCGGCGGGACGAGCGATCGAGAGAAGCTTCGCCGACCAGGGGTATTGGGCGGCCGGCTTCGATCTTTCCCCCACGACACTGCGGCTGATCAAGGCGCACCACATTCGTTGCACGGTCGACCAGCAGCCCTACATTCAGGGCTTCTATCCGGTGATCCAGCTGACGCTGTATCTGCGGTACGGCATCATGCCCGCCAGCATGGACGCCGGGGCCACGCTCATCACACCTGCCACGGCCGATCAGGTATTGCAGCTGACGGAAATGAAGTACCGTTAGGCTGGCGAGCGTGCCCCTCTGAAATGCCCGCGTGTACGCCGGAACAAGCAACCGCCGGAACTTCGGTCGCGAAAGCGGTTGCGCCGTTCCGGCACGGCCGGGCGCGACCTCATTCCGGCCTACGTGAATTCGAACCGCCGGCACTGCCGGAGGCTTGCTTTTCGCCGTAAACGGCTACAATCTATCGGATTAGGACCACGATCCGAAGGAGGTGGCGATGGAACCGGCTGGATCGACTCATGTGACGGACAACGAAGCGCTGTACACGGTCAATGCGGAGCAGCAGCGGAAGATCGCCCAGCTGACTCAACTGACGATCGACCTGGATAACCGGCTCAAGAGGACCAAACGCGAACTGAATTTGATGTCCAAGGTGTTCACGGACGGAACCGATCCGATCATCATCGAGGATTTTTCGGGACGCGTGATTCACGTGAACGACGAAGCCGTGACGAGTTACGGCTGGTCGCGCGAGGAGTTGGTCGGGAACAGCATCGAACTGCTGTTGCCGGAGCACGAGCAACACCGGACCGCAGAGTTGCGCCAACGCTGCCGGCGTGCGGAATCGGTGCGGAATGTGGAGACCGTGCGGCGGACCAAGGCAGGTGTGACGCAGCCCATCCTGCTGACCCTGTCGCTGCTGACCGACGAAACCGACAAGCCGATCGCGATTGCCAGCATCGCCAAAGACATCACCGATCGCAAGCAGGCGGAACTCCAATGCCGTGAGGCCGTGCAGCGCCGCGATCAGTTTCTTGCCATGCTGTCCCACGAACTTCGTAACCCGCTCGGCGCGGTACTCAACGCCTCCTATGTGCTGGATAGAAACTGCAAGTCCAAGGGAAGCTGTAAGCAGCCGTGCCAGGTGATCGAGCGCCAGACGCACCTCATGGCCCGCCTGCTCGATGACCTGCTGGACGTCTCGCGGGTCATGCAGGGCAAGATCGATATCCGCCTGGAGCCCTGCGATCTGCGAAAAGCGATCGAAGCGGCTTTGGAGGTGGTCCGACCCCAGATCGACGGTCGCGATCAGGAGTTCCTCGTCGACGTGGAACCGACGCCGTTGATCGTCCACGGAGACCTCACGCGACTCCAGCAGATCCAGGTCAATCTGCTGAACAATGCCATGAAGTACACGCCGGCGGGAGGCAAGATCTGGTACTCGGCGAAGACGGAAGGTCAACACGCCGTGATCCGCGTCCGCGACTCCGGCGAAGGCATTCCGACCGACATGCTGCAGAGCGTCTTCGATCTGTTTGTACAGGCCGGCGGGACCCTCGATCGCTCGGACGGCGGCATGGGGGTAGGACTGACCCTGGTCCAGAGACTGGTGGAACTGCACGGCGGGACCGTGGCCGCCTACAGCGCCGGACCAGGCACGGGGAGTGAGTTCGTCGTACGTCTGCCGGCCTGCGCCGAGGCCGAAGCCGTCGATCGGCTCGGCGATGGTGATGCCGCACTCGTCTGCTTCGGCCGGATCCTGGTCGTGGAGGACAACACCGATAGCCGGGAAATGCTCAAGTCCCTGCTCGAACTGTACGGCTACCAGGTCGAAGCCGCCGAGGACGGTCGCAAAGGACTGGAGATCCTGCAGCGAGACCAGTTCGACATCGCGCTGGTCGACATCGGCCTGCCCGGCATGAACGGCTACCAGGTCGCGGAAAAGATCCGCCAGGATCCCCGGCACTCCGGCATCCGACTCGTCGCCCTCACCGGCTACGGCCGCACCGCCGACCGCGAAGCGGTCAAAGCGGCGGGATTCGACGAACACCTGGTCAAGCCGCTCGATCAACGCAAGTTGGCCAGCGTGCTGACCGCACGCCGGTCGGAGTGAATCAGGTGCTAACTGCGTAGAGCAAGCGTCTCGCTTGCTCGGGCACAACGGGAACGGTTGTCTCGCATGTTCGGGCACAACCGGACCGGTTGTGCTACTTGCTGGCACAACCGGGACAGTCGTGATCTGGAATCAACCGGCGGCCAGATGCAGATCCCGATTAAGCTCAGTCACCAGCGACTGAGGATTCAACGGCTTGCGGAACCAGCGATCGACCCCCGCGGGTCCCACCGTCACGCCCATATCCGCCGGTACCCGGCCGCTGACCGCAAACACTTTCAGCCCGGCAAAGGTAGGATTCTTGCGAATGGCCTGGATCGTGGTCGGCCCGTCGCAACGAGGCATCTGCATGTCGAGCAACACCACATCGGGCTGGACGTTGGCCGCCAGGTATTCCAACGCATCGCAACCGTCGGACGCTCTGTCGACCGTAAAGCCGCTGAGCCGCAAGAATCCAGCCAGCAACTCGCTCTCGTTCGCATCGTCTTCCACCAACAGGGCCCGGCGACCGTGCCCGTCGGCAACGCTCGCCGTGTGCGTCAGATCGTTTTCCAGCGACTGGAATTCCGACAGAACCTTCTCGAGTGTTTCGTCAGCCGCCTGGGTGCGGCCCAACTCCAACAACTTCTGCACGAGCGACAAACCGATCGTGGCCTTGTTCAGCCGATTGCGAAGCCCGTGATTGGACATCGGTCCAGCCGCGAGTCCTGCGGCGAGTTGCTCGAATGACTCCTCGCTGTTCTCCGCCAACTCATGCCGCAACACGCGCACATTCGCGGGAGCTTTCACGCCGAGCCGAACAGAGCGGCCGGCAATCCGCAAGACTTCGACCGTGATGCCGAGATTCGGAAAGATAATCTTGTCGTCTTCACGACGGGACAGGACGAGCATACAAGTCTCCTTTCGAGCAGTCTCCGGATCCGCCCGGGAACTCCGCCCGGCGGGCGCATCGATGCGTCCGGACTGCGCAGTCTGGTCGAGACCTCTCGAAGACCCGGACAACTCCGCCGAGTCAGCATCCGAGAAGCCTGAGCGGCAAGTGCTCGACCTTCCTGTCGAACGTCTCTAGGAAACGTGCAGCCATCCATAATTACGCTGCTTGCCTGTCGATCGAGCCGTCATCGTACCAGACGGTTTCGATTCGTCAAACGGCGGTTTTCTTGGTACTTTGGTGCTGCAGCAATTACCGAACGGTCTGCTGAGCACTAATTGCACAGTGTGCGCCGACTGTCGGTCGACTCGAACATTTCTTTGGGCACAGCCCCATGGTCCCGCACGAAATCCCTCAGACAGTCCAGGACGTGGCGTGCATGCTCTGCGGGTGCGTCTGTGACGATCTATCGGTGACGACCTATCAGGATCGCGTGGTTGCCACCACACCGCCCTGTCCGCTGGCCGAACCGTGGTGGCTGCGGCAGTCGACGTTTGGGAACAGCGCTGTCGCGAGCGTCGACGGCAGGCCGGTGGATTTCTCCACCGCCGTGACAGCCGCTGCGGACGTACTGCGCCGCGCCCGGGCGCCGCTCATCTATGGGCTCTCCCGCAGCAGTACGCCTGGCCAACGGGCGGCGGTCCGCCTGGCGGACGAACTGCGGGCCACGATCGATACGACGGCCTCGACCTGCCACGCACCGTCGATCATGGCCGTGCAATCGGTCGGCGAGTCGACGGCCACTCTGGGCGAGATCAAGAACCGATCGGACCTGGTCATCTATTGGGGAAGTGATCCGCTGGTGAGCCACCCGCGGCATCTGGAACGACTGATCGATGCTCCCGGGATGTTCGTTCCGGCTGGCCGTCGCGGCCGACATCTCGTCGTGGTTGACGTGGTGGAAACCGAGACGGCGCGCCGCGCAGACACGTTTGTACAAGTAGCGCCCGGCCGCGACTTCGACCTGCTCTGGGCCCTGCGCGCCGCAGTAGGCGGCGTTGAGGTGGCCCAAATTCCTTACGGGGATGTGCCGTGGCGCTGGTCCAGCAACTGGCGGAGCGCATGCGATCTTGTCGTTATGGAGCCGTCTTCTTCGGCCTGGGGTTGACGCGTCACGGTATCGCGCACGCGAACATCGAGGCCCTGCTGCGGTTGGTGACCGACTTGAATGCTCACACGCGATTCGTCGCGCGCCGCATGCGCATCCCGGGCGACGTGGCCGGCGCCGACAGTGTGCTCTGCTGGCACACGGGGTATCCGTTCAGCGTGAACCTGGCGCGCGGCTACCCCCGCTACAATCCGGGAGAATACACGGCCAATCCGCTGCTGGAGCGATCGGAAGTGGACGCGGTCCTGCTGGTCGGCAGCGAAGGCGTGGCGAAATTGACACCGGCCGCTCAGCAGGCCATCGCCCGCATTCCGTCGATCGTGCTCGACTATCCCACCGCCGAGTGCCCCTGGCAGCCGGCGGTCCAGTTCACGACCGCCATCTACGGGATTCATCGCGCGGGAACGGCCTATCGCATGGACGAAGTCCCTGTGCCGCTCCGGCAAATCCTGCCGTCCCCCTTGCCCGCCGACCATGAAGTTCTGGACGCCATTCGCCGAGCACTGTGGACCGGGGTCAGCCCCGACAGGCCTTCGTAAAGGCTTGCTGACGGTCAACGCTGATCGGCCACCACTCCCACGGCAAGTCGCCCGTCCGTGTGCCAGGGGTCGCCGCCGCCGTTCTTTCCCTCGCGGACCTTGTGGTAGTCGTCGACGTAGTACAGCTCGCTCAGACGCGAGGTCTGCTGCCAACATTCCACGAGGTGATTTCGCTCCGTGTCGACATCCGGCGCAATGTGGTGAGTGACCTCCGCCGTCGTGTGACTCAAACCGACTCGCTCATCGTACGTTGCGGAACCCAGCCACATCGGGCGACCGTCCGGATCGCTCTTGGTGGACTTCCAGAACCGCACGTGATGGCGCTTCCGCGGATTGTCTCCGACCGGCATCTCGAACGCAAAATCCTCCTTGCGCCCAAACAGGTACAGGCTGCTCACCGGGGCCTTGTCGTAGGACTTGTCGAGCACCGTGTCTTCGGCAATTCGCACATCGCTGCGCAGCGACAAGGGATCCGCCGAGTTCCAGTGGGCCGCCGCCATGATAGCCAGAAGTTCCTCTTCGGTGGCGATGAGGCCGACATTCAGTGGATCGCCGGGGATACCGGAACCCGTGGTCGTAATGCCGGGCACGTCGTCCAGGGACGGATGCCGTCGTTCGTAGAATTTCCAGAACAGCGGCAGCAGAATATACGCCGCAATCAAGTACGCCACGACTGCCATGAAGGTGAGTCGGGCCAACTGCCAGCGCCGTGTCCGAGGCTCGACGGAACTGGGTGGTTGCGGGGATTCGGCTTGGGAGTAATCCATATCGGCTGCGTCTCGAGGATACCGGTATGACATCTCAATTGGTTCGCGCACGGTGCGCGTTCGCGTCGCTGCGAGCATCATACACCGTCGTACCTGCCAAGTCATGCCTCAGCATGCCACGGCAGGAAACCTCCACCACACTGCGTTGCGGCTCGGTATCGATACTTCCATGCTGTGCGAACCGCCGTCGACGACGCGGAAGAACGGGCGGACTCGGAAGTCCGCCTTCCGGTCCAGGCGTGCGGCGGGGCCGGGGCGGACCTGGAAGTCCGCCCTACGGTGAAGTTGTTCCGCGGGACGGTGCTAGAGCGTCCAGGGGCTGCGCATCTTGCGAGTGAGCAGGGCCTTCGCCTGGGGACTGGGATTCACCAGGTCGCGGACCTTGGGATCCCAGGTAATCTTCTGACCGGTGCGCACAGCGATGTCACAGAGCAGGCTGATGATGTCACTGCGCACGGCATCCTGCACATGCGAAACGGCCGGCTTGCCCGCCTTGATGGCCTGGATGAAGTTCTCCGAATGGTTCGCGCTCACCTGCAAGCTCTTGTCCGTCGGTTCGACCGGCTTGGCCGGACTCTTCGGATCATACGCCGGATCGCTGGCACCATTGCGAGCCAGTTCCCGGGCCACTTGAATCCAGCCCTGATCGCCGATGAACTTCGTGCGATCGGCACCGGGCCGGAAGATCAGCTTGACGGCGCCCATGGTGATCGACATATCCCAGTTGAAGACGCAGTCGTACAGACCCTGCGTGGGTATCGCACCGGTCCCTTCGACCGTCACGAGTCCCGACAGATCCGCATCGCTACCCCATACCATGATGTCCAGCGGGTGTGCGCCCCATCCGCCCAGATAGCCGATCGACTGGCTGTAGACCCAATAGGTACCGTTTGGCTGGCAGAGATCGTTCGTGTAAGGGCGCATCGGAGACGGCCCGCACCACATGTCGAAATCAAATCCCTTGGGAATCGGTGCCTCCGCCGTGGAGCCTCCCGAGCCACCGTCGGGAGCATCGACTTCGATCGTGTGGATCTTGCCGATCACTCCGCGGCGGACGAGTTCACAACCGACCCAGCAGTGCGGCATGCTGCGTTGCTGAGTGCCGTACTGGAAGATGACTCGCTTCTCTTCCACCACTTTCTGCATGGCCAGGTCCTGTTCGATGGTCACCCCCAGTGGCTTCTCGATGTACACGTGCTTGCCAGCCCGCGCGGCCAAGATGCCGATCGGTACGTGCCAGTGGTCGGGAGTGGCAATTACCACCGCGTCGATGTCGTCGCGCGCGAACAGATCGCGGAAGTCCGGATACGCTTTTCCCTTGCACCTGGCGGCGACAGTCTCGCGTTTGTTTTCAAAGCAGTCTGCGGCGGCCACGCTCTGGAACTCGGGCACCGACTGCGAATACTGGAATATGTCAGACCCACGTCCGCCGACACCGATGTGACCGACGGTAATTCGCTCGCTGGCCGGTGCCTTGTCGTCCAGTCCCAGGGCCCGCCCGGGAACGAAGAGCGGAGCCGCTAAGGCACTGGCAGCCAAGCCTTTCAACACGTCGCGCCGATTGAGTTTTCGCTTCGAGGTCATCAGGTTTGCTCCTTGGGATCGAAGGGTCCGCGTTCCCGCACCGCGCGCGAGAAATCTTCGCGAGCGGCACAGGTTTCCGGTGATCTACAACAACGGTTTCAAATGTTCGATACTTCGCTGGGCCTGTTCCACGGTTCCGCACTCGACACTGAACACGATCAACTCGCGTTTGACCGACTTGCAGATGTCGATGACTCGCGCCCAGTCAATAACGCCATCGCCACACGCGCAGCCAACCGGAGTACCCGTGACTTTGCCCCGTTCACCCTGCGACTGCGCGACCGAGATGTCTTTGGCATGGAGGTGCACGAGTCGGTCTTTGACCCGCTCGAGCCATTGGTACGGATCATGTCCGCACAAGTAGCTGTTGCCCGTGTCGAAGTTGATGCCGATGGCGGGCGAATCGACGAGTCGAAAGATGCGGTCCAACCCATCGGGGCTCTTCGAGTACTGCTGGTGCGGCTCAAGCCCGATCAGGATCCCGCGCGATTCGGCCATGCGTGCTGCTTCCGTCAACACGTACCGCATCAGGACATGGTCTTCGTCCACCGTCGTCCAGTTCGGTTTCGGTCCTTCATCCGTGTTCACCACCGGGGCACCGATCTCGGCGGCAAAGCGCACGGCCTGTTTCAAGTACTCCGTGCTGATCTCGGGTTTGCACAGCGGCGTATGCGCCGACAGTCCGGAAATCCCGATCGCCGCCCGTTCACAGGCGCGACGGATCCGCAGCGGATCGTCCAGCATGGAGACGCTGTGGAAATAGCCTGCCTCGCTCAACAGCTCGCGGCCCCAATGGACCATCGGCTCCACATACTCGTAGCCGAACTCCGCGGCCTTCTCCACGCCCCATTCAAAACACTTGTCGTCGTGACGCACGAATTCCATGTTTACGCCTAATGCGATCCGCGCCATCATCAGGTTCCTTGCGTGTTGCGGTAGGTTAATCTCAGGTCAGTTTCCGGATCCTGGCGCGCCCACGCGGCGACCAGGTGTGCTCCGAGATCCAGGCGCCGCGGCGCAGCCCAACCACCGGCCAGACCGGTCCCGCTCAGAGCACGATCGACTGTTTCTCCGGATCAAAGATGGCCACCTTGTTTTCGCGATGTGAGAGGATTCCCATCGACAGTGGCGCCTGCACGCGGACGGCCATCTTGATATTGCACTTCGGCTGTTGGCGTGTCTTGACACAGTCCAGCAGATCGGTCCACAGCTTGGCCGTGTCACCCTGCCCCTGCCAAGGCAGCCGGATTTCCGGCCGGCCTTCGGCAAACGGCGTGATCCGCACGCCGTACTCCTTGCCGCCCTGCAGCATGCCCCAGGTGATTACCCCGTCGGTGCCACGAATGACGGTGTCGGCCGGTGTCTGATTGGACAGCGAGTTCATCATCACCACGCTGGGCCCGCCAGGATAATCGGCAATGATATTGCACTGGTCGGGTACCTCCCGGTCGTACTCGAAGTTCCCCCCGCCACCCAACACACGGCGGGGAAAATCAAGCTCCAGAATACAGAAAACGGGAGTGAACGTGTGCACCAGCAGATCGGTGGCCGGTCCGCCCGCATAGTCCCAGTACATTCGCCACTGGAAGAAACGCGAGACGCTGAAATCGACGCGCGGCGCATCACCCAGAAACCGCTCCCAGATCAAGTCCCCGCCCGGCTGCGCATGGGGATCAGGAATCGGCATGCGTTCGCCCCAATCGCCGCGGCGAAAGTAGCTGCACTCGACGTGCACCGGCTTGCCGATGACTCCTTCGTGAATCAGCCGAATGATCTCGGGATAGTTGTCGTCGGCCATGTGCTGGGTCCCGACCTGGACCAGTCGACCGGTCTCGTTGGCCGTCGTTTCGATCTGCTTGGCCAGTTCGAACTGACTCCAATGCGTCAGCGGCTTCTCGCAGTAGACGTCTTTGCCGGCCTGGAGCGCGTCCATGGTCTGGGGCGCGTGCAGTCGATCGGGACTGGCAATGCAGACCACATCGACGCGGGGGTCCTGCAGCAGCGCTTCGTGCTCCATGTACATGCGCGCTCCGCCGGTGGCCTGCGAGGCGGCTTCCAAACGGGGGCGATACACATCGCATACCGCCACCGGTTCCGCGACTCCTTGCTCCTTGAACTGATTGACGATCGCGATGTGAGCGCCGCAGCGCCCCCCGGTGCCAATGAAACCGACCCCGACGCGATCGTTCGCTCCGCGGGCCTCCTGGCCGAGGATCAGGGGCGCGGCCCAGGTCGTTCCCGCGGCGACCGCTCCGGCCACCAATCCCTGTTTGACAAATTCGCGACGCGTGGTTGTGCTCATGAGGTCGCTCGCAAGAGAGGACAGTTCTTAGTTCTTAGTTCTTAGTTCTTAGTTCTTCTTATTCTTAGTTCTTAGTTCGATGCACCGCCTCCAGCCTGCCGCCTCCGGCCGGCCGCCTAGTCACCACCGGGAAACCACTTGCCCGTGACCGCGGTCCGGTCCAGACGCACTTCTTCCAACGTGCGGATCTGTTTCAAAACAACGAGCGTCGCGTCGGTGATGCCTTGGTTTCCGCTCAGATCGAGTCGCTTCAGTGCGGAGAACAATCCCGGCAACGGTGTCAGCGCTTCGTCGGTCAGGAACGCATCGGTGATGGCCAGCGATTTGAGCGGGAGTGGCGTGTTGGCCGAATCATTCACGATTTGCAGGAATGAGCCAGTCAGCATGATCTCCCGCAGCGCCAGACTCTCCAGTTTGGGGAACTCGCCGAGCACGTGCAGCGACTCGTCTTTCAGTCCGAAGCAGCGTGTGAACGATACCGATTGCAGTCGGCTCGCCAAGTCGCGTGATTCCGCCAGCCGTTGCAGGCACGCCGGCGACACCTGCGCGTCGTCGAGAGAAATCGCGGACAGGGCAGGATGCTTTGCGACAAGGACCAGCACCTCGTCGTTGATGGCCGGCCCGCCGAGTTTGAGTTCCTGCAGAGAGGCAATCGCGGACAGCTGCGCGAAATCCGCCGTCGTCAATTGCCCGCAATTGCGCACGTCCAGCAGTCGCAGATGCGGCACCTGCTGCAATTTCTGCAGCGTGCCACCCGTAATTCCGCTCATCTCGATCAACGCGACCACGTCGAGTTTCTGGAAGCTGGGGAGCGATTCCAGTCCGGCATCGGTGACCTGGCTCAACCGGCGCAGCGCCAAACGCTGAAGATCCGGAAAGGAACGCAGGAGCGCCGTCAGGGCCGAGTCATCCAGGGGCGCATCCTGCAGGAAGAGTTCTTCGAGTTCAGGCAGTTTGGCCAGTTCCGCCAAGGCCTCCGGCGAGGCCTTGCTGACCGCCACGCGGAGCCGCTTCAGATGGGGAAACTCCAGCGTCCCGCGAATCAACTCGTCGTCCGCAAAGACCCGTTCGCTGGCCAGGTCCAGCCCGATGGGCATGCCGTCCTCGGCCCGCTCGATACGCCCGCCGACAGCCAGAATCTTGTCGAGCACCTGCTCCTGACGTTGCGTCAACGATACCGGCTCGACCGGCGGAGAGACGTCGACCAGGTCGACGCCCGGTTTCTTGACAGGTTCCCGTTTCGACGCCGGACCCGAGACAACCTTCTCGCGGCAGCCACTGAGAGTGGCAGCGACAAGCAACACGACCAGCACACGCAAGAGATCGCTCATGACAATCCGTTGACTCAATGGAGACGTAGGAGGAATTCGGTGGGGTCAGGAGGCAAGTCGCTGGTCTTCCCGTTGGGTCTGCTGCCGGGATGGGGTCAGGGAATTGAGCCAACCCACCACGTCCTGATTGTGGCAAATTTCACAGCTCCAGTACACTGGACCGCTTTCCGGGAACTCTCACCTTCCCCCCCGTCAGTCAGGTAGGGCCAGTTTCTTGCGTAGCTCAGCTTTGAAGAAGTCCACGACCATCTGCTACGATGCGGCACATTGGCGAGCGAACTCAATTGCACGAGGAGAAATGTCCGACCATGCCACGCGGAAAAACCTACGACGACGCTTTGGCTGCGATAGGCGACACCCCGATGATTCGGATCAATCGGCTGGTACTCCAGGAACACGCGACGGTGTTTGCGAAGTGCGAGTTCTTTCAGCCACTCAACAGCGTTAAAGACCGCATTGGTGTGGCGATGATCCTGGCCGCGGAGCGTGATGGTCTGATTGGTCCCAGCACTCACATCGTGGAGCCGACGAGTGGTAACACGGGGATTGCATTGGCGTTTGTGTGTGCGGCCCGCGGATACAACCTGACCCTGACCATGCCCGAATCGATGTCGATCGAACGTCGAGCTCTGTTGTTGTCGATGGGCGCTCACCTGGAACTCACGCCGGCGGCAGAAGGCATGCCCGGGGCGATTCGACGGGCGACCGAAATGGTCGAAGGCGGGAGTGAAATGTGGATGCCCCAGCAATTTGAAAATCCCGCGAATCCGGCCATCCACGAGGCAACCACGGGACCCGAGATCTGGGAAGACAGCGGCCACAATATCGACGCGATCGTGGCGGGCGTGGGAACCGGCGGCACCATCACGGGCGTCGCGAGATATCTCAAGTCGAAGAACCCCAAGTTCCAGGCGATCGCCGTCGAGCCGGTCCATTCGCCCGTCATCAGCGGCGGCAAGCCGGGGAAACATCGCATTCAAGGAATTGGCGCCGGCTTCATCCCCAAGAACTTGGACACGTCCCTGGTGGACGACATCATCCAGGTCGACGATGAAGTCGCTTTCGAATGGGGTCGCAAGCTGGCCCAAAGTGAAGGCATTGTGGCAGGTATCAGCAGCGGAGCCAACATGTGGGCCGCCGCTCAAGTTGCGGCGCGTCCCGAGTTCCGTGGCAAGCGGATCGTCACGATCATGTGCAGCCTGGGCGAACGGTATCTGTCGACGCCACTGTTCGGAAATCTCGCACGCTAAGGCCAGGACAGCGCCGGCCGGCGCTTTGGGTATACGTTCCCCGTGCGTCGCATGTCCGCCGTCGCACGTCGCGTCATGCTCCCACGGTCAAGCCCGCGGTCAAACCGGCTGCCGGGTCGCGACGGCCAGCGATCGCCGCGCGAGCACGTTGAGCGATGCCGACGTAGTCCGGTCGATCGGCGGCTGAGGACGCCCGGAACTCGGCCAGAACGTGGCCCCGGTACAGCAGGACCACGCCCGGCAGTTGGAAACCGTCCCCCTCCAAGAGCCCGATTCCGCAACCGCGGTAGACGGCCGCGACGAAGCCACGCCGCAAGACTCGGAGGCCAAACAGCTGTGCAAAGGTGCCGCGATTCAAGCCGAACGCCCGATAGAGCAGACACTCTTGATCGCTGTAACGGTGGATGTCGCTCAAGTTGTGGTCTTCGAATCGCATGGTCGCGCGGAGCGGCTCGCTCATATGCACAATCGCCAGCCGCACCCCTTCCGCTTCGATCGCCCTGCGACAGCGACTGAGGTCGCCCAGCGCCTCGCGGCAAAACGTGCACCCCGCATGGCGGAGGAACACGACCAGAGTCGGCCGGTCAGTGGACAGTTCTGCCAGCGTCGCTCCCCGGTGACTGCGCACCTCGCGAACCGCTTGACCCCATTCCAATGACGAACCACGCGCCGCACTGTCCATCTGCGTGCGGGCCGCCTCATAGAGAATGACCGCAAACGGCACCCACCAGATGACGTCGTTTGACAGGATCATGATCGACCAGCTCCACGGCAACTCATGCCGCATTGCCGCGGAAAGAAAGCCCAGCGGCCCCAAGATCTTGCCCAGCAAACCCACCAACACGATCGGCCAGTGTTGGTACGGGGAGCTCGCTGCGATCCAATAGCCGACTCCGAAGACACCTACGATCATGCCCACACACTGCCAGATCTGCGGATACTGCGGCAGGTCCAGGCCCGTCCAGCGAAAGATGGCCAGGGGAAACAGCACGACCCAGGCGCCCCAGACCAGGTTGTAGGCAGCAGCCAGTCGCAGGACGCGACTCATCCAACCCGGTGCCGCTGGCATCATTGTGTTCACTTTCACGTCACTCTCCCCAACATGTGCCGCAAAGCGTCTTCCAGATCGTCGTGGCGGAAGACATAGCCTGTTTCCAGCAGTCGTCGAGGCACCACGCGGGCGCTGGACAAGAGCAGTTCGTCCGCCATCTCTCCGAGGGCCAAGCGGATCAGGGCTGCCCGGGACCGGGATCCAGGTGGGCCGTGTCAGCACCCTCCCCAAGGTCCCTGTGAACTCCCGATTCGTAACCGGATGGGGAGCCACCGCGTTCACAGGGCCCGTGAGCGAATCGGTCCGCAGTGCGTGCCGCAGAGCGCCGACCGCGTCATCCAGGGAAATCCAGCTCCAGTACTGACGGCCACTGCCCAATCTGCCGGCCACGCCCCAGCGGAACGCGGGGAGCATCTTTCCCAGCGCGCTCCACCCTGCGGACTCAAGACAATGCCGAACCGCACCGTAACCACGCGGATGCCGGCCTCCACTGCCGGTCGCGTGGCAGACTCCCAGTCGTGAGCCAGCTCAGCCAGGAATCCCGTACCCGGGGAGCTGTGTTCGTCCAAGAGCTCCGCACCGCGATCTCCATACCAGCCGATCGCGGACGCGCTCACCAACACTCTCGGCGGCCGCGCCATCCGCGCCAGACCCTCCGACAAGACTGCGCGTGGCACGCACTCGACTGTCCTGCAGCAATTGCTTCCGGGAAGGTGTCCAGCGACCCGCGGCAATGTTGCTGGCCGCCAAATGCACGACCCCGTCGATGCCATCTAACGCAGTGGCATCGAAGTGCTCGGAAGTTGGCGACCACGCCACTTCGCCGGCGGCGGCTGCGTGCCGCACCAGTCGAGTCACTCCGTGACCCGCTGTCGTGAGCAGCGTCACCAACGTGCGACCGATCATTCCGTGCGAACCACTGATGGCCACCCGCCACAGGCCTTGGTCCCGATCGCGACCCTCCGCGGTCAGGTCGTTGCGCGGCGTGCGGTGGGGATTCGCATTCATGGGAGTACTCAGGTTCAAACGTTTCAGCCCAGCGATGGTTCCACCAAGTCCTCCAGCTGCAACTCCGCAGCCATCGCCCGCAATTTGCTCATCGCCCGCTGCTCCAGCTGCCGCACCCGCTCCTTCGAAACACCCAGCCGGTCGGCGATCGTCTGAAAGGTCTTCACTTTTCGATGTCCGCCCAGGGCGTATCGGCAGCGCACAATCAACCGCTCGCGGCGGTCCAACCGATCCATGATCTGCGACAAAAGCCCTCGCAGGCGAGTCCACGTGCGGACGTCCATCGATGACTCGGAGACGGCTGAACTGTCGTCGAGGTTGGACTCGTCCACTTCGGTCCCGAACCGCGACGACTCTCTCTGCTTCTTAATGATCGCACGATAGGCGTTGCGGGCAATCGCCCGGTAAGCATAGGTGCTGAAGCGGAACCCCCGATCGAAGTCGAATTTGTCGACCGCCTGCATCAGCGAGTAGATGCCGTCACTCAGCAGCTCGTCGAACGAGTTCTGAGGTGTCACGAACTTCTTGACAACGGAAATCGCCAGCCGCATGTTGGCGCGAATGATCTCGTCGCGGATCGCTTGGGCCGCGGCCAGGAACCGCTCGACTTTCACCATGATCTCCTGGTCCGGCGCGTGAGGGTTGAGCCGAGACCGCAGCATGTTCGCTCGGTACTTGAGATAGTTCATCCGCCGAAACAGATCCTGTTCCTGTTCGGGCGTCAACACGCGTGCTTCACACAGCCGAGCCAGGTGTCCAGGCAGGTTGCGGGGCAACGGCGCTTCCGCGATCGCGACCTCGTACCGCTGCTCCAAAACCGCCCGCTCAAACACGCGGTCGATCTCGCTAAAACCCTTGTTGCTGATGAACTCGATCTCGTTCCGGAGCAGCCGGATCGCTCGCTCCCGCACCAGACTGTTCGTAACCGGCCGCCCACTCGACGCTTTTCGATTCAACGTTGCACTGCGGTGCATGGTTCTGTCCTTTCAGATTCGCTTTCCACCCCCGTTACCGAGCTTCAACCGAAAACCCTGCACCCACACAACAGGAAAAATCATCCAAATCGTTCATTTATCGAGAAATCGGCTATAAGTACTTTGAAAATAAGGCCTTTCGGCTGCGATTGGGACATGGTCTATTCCTGTGAGACTCGACTTTCCACGACTCACCCGCGGGAAGGGGGAAAAAAAATGACAGGACTGCTCGCTCGGTTCGTCGCGTTGGCGACGGTCGCGGCATTCGGGACACTTGCCGCCTGCGCCAGGGGCCGGTGAATACCCTACCGGTCGACAACGTGATCCGTGAGCAGGTCACGGGCGAGCCTTACAAGATGTTTGGCCGCCGGATCGTGTTCACCAACTGGCAGTACGTCCATCCGGGCAGTTTCAACTGGCTGGATGATCAAGGTCATGGCGTAGCCGCCAATCGCAATGCCAACATTGGCGACTGGGACGCGCATTTCAAGACGAGCGACACGCCGCGCGGAATTCGCATTACCGCTCAATCCGCCGAACGCCGCGGCGACATCATTCCCAAGGAACGCCCTTGGGAGGCCCGATCCATCGCGGTCAAGACCCTGCTCCAAGACGGCGAGACTTACAGGCTGTGGGCAACGTGCGTCGACGCGGCCGGCCAAGGCCACGCCTGCTACTATGAATCCTCCGACGGTCAGCACTGGACACGCCCCAACCTCGGACTGGTCGAATACCAGGGCAGCCGGGAAAACAACCTGATTCCCAGCCTGCCGGCCGAAAGCGTCTTCCTGGATCCCTCGGCGCCGGGGGATCAGCGTTACAAAGGCATCGCGGTGCTCCCCATCAATCGGGCGCAGTACGAAGAGTTCAGAGAAGCAGCGGCCCCGCGACTGGGAGCCCCGTGCCGACCGCCGGGACGTCGGACCCGAACACATCTACGCTTTCCACGGTTGCGTTTCGGCCGACGGGTTCCACTGGACCGTTCTGCCGGACATCTTCAATGTCGAGCACGCCGACACGCAGAACATCGGCACCTACGACGCGCTCCTCAAAAAATACGTCATCTACTCGCGCACCTGGTGGGTGGCCGAACGCGATTCACGCGTGGCCGAAGGGCAGGGCCAAGTCTGGTACGCGGTCGGCCGCCGCTCGATCGGGCGGACCGAAAGCGAGTCGTTCGGCAATTTCCCGCTGTCGGAGCTGATCATGATTTCCACTTCCGACATGCTGCCCAGCGAAGTGCTTTACACGAACTGCTATACCACGATCCCCGCCGCTCCCGAACTGCGCCTGATGTTCCCATCGATCTGGAACCAGGCCAGCGACGCCACACGGATGATGATCGCGGCCAGTCCCAACGGCAAGCTGTGGGATTGGGTCCCGGGCGGCACGGTGTTGGATACCGGCGAGTTCCAGACATTCGATGGAGGCTGCCTGTTCGCCGCGCCCAACCTGGTGGAACTGGCGAACGGCGACTTTGTGCTGCCCTACAGCGGCTACCGGTTCCCGCACAAGTATCCGCGCGGTCACGAGGGGTTTCCGCCCAACCTGGGCTACGCCACGTGGCCCAAAGGCCGCCTAATCGCACTCGAGGCACCGCAGGTGGGCGAGTTCGCGATGGTCGCCGTGGTCCCGCCCGGACTGCGGTTGCGGATCAACGCCGTGACGCGCCGCGGCGGCTCGATCCGGATCGAAGCCTGCGACATCCGCCGCCAGCCATTGCCCGGCCGCACGTTCGCCGACTGCCGGCCGATCATCGGCGATCAGTTCAAGTCGCTCGTCACGTGGCAAGGCGGCGAAGACCTGGGCATGCAGCTCGGCGAGGCCGTCGTGCTCCGATTCCAGCTGGACCAGGCCAAGATCTTTGCACTGGATTTCGAGTAGAATCACGGCGATGGACATTACCTACCAGCTGGAACCGCATCTGTCCGTCGACGAGTTTGTCGACCTGCTGCGTCGCTCAACACTGGCCGAACGTCGTCCGGTTGACGAGCCGGAGACGCTGCGCGGCATGCTGAGTCAGGCGGACATCCTTGTCACGGCGCGGAGGGCCCGGCAACTGGTCGGCGTGTCGCGGGCGATTACCGATTTCAGCTACTGCACGTATCTGTCCGACCTGGCGGTGGATGTGGCGTATCAGCGCCAGGGCATTGGCCGCACCCTGATTCGGCAGACGCACGAAGCGGCAGGGCTGGGCACCACGCTCATATTGCTGGCGGCTCCCAAGGCGGTGGCATACTATCCGCACATCGGTTTTCAGCGCCACGATTCGTGCTGGATTGTGCCGCGCCGCTGAGGGACCCCGCGTTGGCTGGAACGGCCCCGTCAATCCGCCCTGCGGCCGTCTCCACGTGCCGGTCCCGCAAGTGCCGCAGTTCCACAAACAGCCAGACACCGGTGAGCAGCGAGGCGCACAGGTCGGCCGTCGGGATGGCGATCCAGACGCCGTTCAGGCCCAGAAAACGCGGGATGAGGATAATGGCCGGGATCAGCAGCAGGACTTGCCGCGAGAGTCCCAACAGGAGTGCTTGTTTCGGTTTGCCCACCGCCAGGAAGTAGCTGGAACTGACAATCTGAAAACCGACAATCGGGTACATCGCCAGACAGATGCGGATGGCGTGCGTGCCGACTGCCATGAGTTGCGGATCCCTCTGGCTCTTGGGATTAAACAGCGCAATCACGTAGGCTGGTGCGAACATCGCCAACAGAAAACCGGCGACACAGATGATCGTGGCGTACAGCACGGCCATGCGCAGCGTCTTCAGCACTCGATCATAGTTGCCTGCCCCGTAGTTGTAGCCGATGATCGGCTGAGCACCCTGGTTGAGTCCGAACACGGGCATGGCAATGAACAGAGAGACCGCGTGCACGATGCCCACCACCGAGATCGCGAGATCGCCACCGTGGCTGCGGAGCTGATTGAAGAGAATGGTGTTCGTAACGCTCGCCGCCAGCTGCATCGCAAACATGGGAGAGCCGGTGGCCGCGATGGCCGCACAAGTGTTCCACCGCAACCGGAAATGTGGCCTGCGGAACTTGAGCAGGCTCTTGCCCCACACGAAATAGCCGAGGACCCACACGGCGGAGACGGCCTGGGACAACACGGTCGCCGCAGCAGCCCCTCGCATCCCCCAGCCCAGCACAAACAGGAAGAGCGGGTCGAGCGAGTATTGAGCAACGCGCCGATCAGCAGCGTCATCATCGCGACGCGAGGATTGCCTTCGCCGCGGATCGCCGCATTGAGCCCGAACCCGAGCGTCTGGAAAACCGATCCGGCGACGATGATCTGCAGGTATTCCCGCGCGTACGGCTGGCTGGCATCGCTGGCACCCACGGCCCTCAGCAGGGGATCCAACAACAGCAATCCGACGGCAGTCAGCAGAACGGCCACCAGCAGCAGGAGCACCAGCGCGTGCCCGAGCACGTGCTCGGCCTCGTCGCGTCGCCGCTCACCCAGGCGAATGGAAATCAGCGCTGCGGAACCGAATCCGACCAGCATGCTGAAGGCCATCAAGATCAGCATGAAGGGAAAAGCGAGGGTCGTGCCAGCGATCCCCAGCGTCCCAAGTGCCCGTCCGACAAACACCCGATCCACAATGTTGTAGAGGGCTTGCGCCAGCATCCCGACGATGGCCGGGGCAGAGAACTTCAGGAGCAGGGAGGAGATGCTCGCCCTGCCCAAACGCTCGGAACGGTCCATGCTGCCTCAGTTCCTTCGGCGGTTCATCACCCGTGCGGCTTCCCGGGGACCCCTGATCGCACACGTTCCCATGGTAATCGTTCGGACATCGCATTCACCATGCCCCTCGCACGAAATGACTCTATCGGACTGCGGCCGTCGCGGGCACGTCCCGTCACAGAAAGAAAGAAATGCGGGTAACGACGTGGCCTCCGAGTCCGCCCAGCGGTGGAAGCGAACGACCGGACCGGCAAGATCGCATTTTTTGTTTGTATCCGCGGGTACGTCTGGATACATTGCTGTTTTCAGCCAACTCCTTTTGAGAAAGGGGCCGATATGCTGTCACTCAGTGCGCTCTGGATCTGCACACTCGTCGCGACCGTCTTGGTGTTCGTCGTGAGTTCCGTCCTGCACATGATGTTGCCCATCCACAAGGGCGACTATCACAAGTTGCCCAAGGAAGTGGAACTGCTGACGGCCATGCGGACGCACGGCGTTGCGCCTGGCACGTATTCGTTTCCATTTCCCGACTCGATGAAAGACATGGCGTCGCCGGAAATGATTGAGAAGTACCAGCAAGGCCCGGTGGGTACGGTCACCGTACTCCCCAACGGCGTGCCCGCCATAGCCAAGAGTCTGGTTCTGTGGCTGCTGTACCTGGCGATCGTCAACATTTTCGTAGCCTATTTGGCAACGATCGGGCTGAGCGATCGGTCCGCGATGCAGGTCTTTCGCTTTACCAGCACGGCCGCACTGCTCGGTTACGGTGTCCCTCACTTGCACGAGTCGATCTGGAAGGGACAGTCCTGGATTGTGACGGCCAAGTTCATCCTGGACGGTGTGATCTACAGCCTGGTCACAGGCGCGACGTTCGCCTTGTTGTGGCCCCGAGGCTACTGAGCAAGGCCGCGCCAAGATGGTAGACTCCTAGCTGGGTGGGCTGCGGCGGAATTTCCCGGCTGCGAGCATCGATGGCTGTGGCCCGGGTCGGCGGTTGTTATCGAATTTGACAAGGGCCTGACAATGTCCGATCGCGTTCGCTCGCTGGCCGGCCTGGTACTGGTTCTCTGCGTGCCCGGCTGCACCGATACAAGTTCGTCAACCCGAGGTCCATTCACGGCTGGCCCGCCGGCGTTTTCGTTGGACTTCGAAGTCACCGACGTGCAGGGCCAGCCGCTGCGTCTGGCCGACTATGTGGGCAAGGTGGTGATCGTGGATTTCTGGGGTACGTGGTGTCCGCCCTGTCGCGAGGAGATTCCTTCTTTGGTGCAATTGCAGGAGAAGTACGGCCCGCAGGGCCTGCAGATTATCGGACTGAACTACGAGCGAGGTGCTCCCGCATCGGCCGCTCGGAAGGTGCGGGATTTCATGGCTTCCAACGGGGTCAACTATCCGTGCGCGCTGGGCACTCCGGAAATCCAGGCCCAGGTCCCGAATTTGCAGGGGTACCCCACGACGATCTTCATCGACAAGACCGGTCGGGTCCGTGCCAAGGAAGTCGGGCTGCACGAATACGAGTACCTCGAATCGATCGTGACGAAGTTACTGGCCGAGTGAGAGCGGTCGCCGTCCAGAGTGACCTTTACCGGGGAGGCGTTCGTCGATGGTTTCGTCCAGGCATACGAGTCTGATTGTGGTGGGCGCTTCCGGTGACTTGGCGCGACGGAAGATCTTCCCCGCCCTGTTTGCGTTGTACTGCCAGCAGTTGCTTCCTGAGCCTTTTCACGTGTTCGGGTTTGCCAGGTCGGAGTTCTCGGATGCCGAGTTTCGCGGGAGGATGGCGGAGCATCTGACGTGCCGCTATTCGCCCGAGGGCCAATGCGACCTGCGTGTGCGCGAGTTCCTCGACCGTTGCCGGTTTATCTCCGGCGAGTATGGTTCGCGCGACTCGTTTCTGGATCTCTATTTGAAGATGCGGGACGTGGAACAGAACCAGCCCGCCAACCGGCTGTTTTACCTGGCGATACCGCCGTCGGTGTTCCTGGATGTGGCACGCGCCATCGGCGACGCCGGACTGGTGGAATGCGGCCAGAAGGACCCCTGGTCGCGCGTGGTCATCGAGAAGCCGTTCGGCCGCGATCGAGCGTCCTCCGACGCGCTGGCGCAAGCCATGGCGGAAGTCTTTGTGGAGGACCAGACTTATCGCATCGATCATTACTTGGGCAAGGAAGTGATTCAGAACCTGCTGGTGCTGCGTTTTGCGAATCTGGTGTTCGAACCGATCTGGAACCACCGGTTCATCCGCTGTATCGAAATTGCCTGGAAGGAGGACCTCAGTCTGGAAGGTCGTGGCGGTTACTTCGACCAGTACGGCATCATCCGCGATGTGATGCAGAACCACCTGGTCCAGATTCTGGCTCTGGTGTGCATGGAGCCTCCGCTGCGTCTGGATGCAAGTTGTATTGCGGCGGAGAAGGTCAAGGTCCTGCGCAGCATTCCTCCTCTGGAACTGCCGGATCTGGTACTGGGCCAGTATCGCGAATCCGAGCGGAACGGCACGCTGTATCCGGCCTATGTCGCCGACAAGACGGTACCGCACGACTCGCTCACCCCGACATTTGCCGCGGCGCGACTGCGACTCAACAATCCCCGCTGGGAAGGAATGCCGGTTTTCGTCACGGCCGGCAAGGGACTCGACGCGCGCACGACGGAAATTCGCATCCGGTTTCGGGAGGTGCCTGGAAACATGTTCTGCCACGACGGGTCATGCCCGATACCGAATGAACTCGTCATTCGCGTGCAGCCCGATGAGGCGATCCTGCTGTCGCTGATCAACAAAGTCCCGGGCATGAACTTGAAGTTCGAATCCCGCAACCTGGACCTGCAATACAAGTCCGCCTTCGCGGAACAGATTCCCGATGCCTATGAAAGTCTGATCCTGGATGTGATGCGAGGTGATCGCAGCCTGTTCATCCGCAGTGATGAACTGCAAGCGGCCTGGGATATCTTTACACCCGTGTTGCACGAAATCGAGCGGCAGAAAGTGGTGCCGTCCCCCTATCCTTTCGGCGGTGCCGGTCCCGCCGTCGGCGAAATGACGACGGGCACATGACGCGAGGCTGTGGATCACAGCAGATTCTGCAGACATTCCGCCAGCCGCAACACCTCGTCGTGGGTGTTGTGGTGCACCAATGCCGCCCTGTATAGCGGATCGGCACACGTCCGTCCATTCGGCGGAAGCGGGCGCGGAGCGTGTGACTCACCTTTACTAAAGAACCGCCGCGGGACAGGGCAGCTTCTTGACGGCAGGACCGCGCGTGTTAGAGTCATAGGGTGCTCAGGAAGTCCCCACCCTCGGGAGTTTCTCAGGTCATGACAAGCAACCACGCCTCAACGCGACGCCGATTTCTGCAATGTGCCGTGGCAGGCACCGCCGCATCGCTGACCAGTGTCCGGCCGGCTTCTGTGTCTGCGATCGCATCGGCCAACGAGGAGAGCGAGGCCACGAGGCGGCTTCCCTTGCGGCTGGCTCTCGCCTCCTATACGCTCCGCAACTTCGATCTCGACAAGACCCTGGCCATGACCCAGCGCGTCGGGGTCGACGCGATCTGCCTCAAGTCGTTTCATCTGCCGTTGAATGCGAGCCCTGAGCAGATCCAGGCGGTGGTTGAGCAAGTCAAGAAGGCCGGGATCCTGCTGTACGGCGGTGGCGTGATTCCGATGAACAACGAAGCCGAAGTGAATCAGGCTTTTGCCTATGCCGAGGCCGCCGGCATGTCGAAGATCATCGGCGTCCCAACGCCGGCCATGCTGCCACGGGTGAACGATAAAGTCCAGCAATACGACATCGAAGTCTGCATCCACAATCACGGTCCCGGCGACGACGTGTATACGACCCCCGATCTGGCCTACGAACGGATCAAGACGCTCGACAAGCGGATCGGACTCTGTCACGACGTCGGGCACACGGTGCGCGTCGGCAAGGATCCTGCAGCAATCTCGCAACAGTGTGCCGATCGATTGCTGGACGTGCACATCAAGGACGTCACGGCGATGACGGCACAAGGAATCTGCACACCCTGCGGGCGCGGTGTGATCGACTTGCCGCGGCTGCTCCGCACGTTCCTCCAGATCGGTTACTCGGGATTCCTGGCCTTCGAATACGAGGAACAGCCCGACGACCCGCTGCCTGGCCTGGCGGAATCGATCGGCTACGTTCGCGGCGTGCTGGAAGCGCTCTAGTCCTTGTCCTCGAGCACCAGTTGCAGATCGGTCTTCAACGTCCGCATGTACTGGCGCCATTCGAGATCCAACGCGGACTTGTCCTTGCCGAACACCTCGTCGAACGACTCGACCAGTTCCTTGTCACTGAGAGGTTTTCCCGCAGGTTTCTCTTGGCAATCAGCAGGTACCACTTGAGCAGCTTGTCGAAGTGCCTGGCCATCAGGAAGTGTGTCAATGCCCAGGCCTGTCCGTAGCCATGGAGCGTGGATCCCTGCGAACCCGCCCGCGAAAAGATCTGGTCCGAGACGATGAAGTCGATGTTGGAATGCTCTTTGTCGGCCTCTAAACCCTTGTACCAATCCAGGCGTTCCTTGTTGACGGAACCGATGCCGCTCCAAGCCGCCTGCTTGGGCGACTCGAAGTAGGTAGCGAGCCCTTCGGCAGCCCACACCGGGACGGGAGCATCGGCCGGCATGAGCCCCGTATTGCCCGCCAGGTGGTGCGTGGCCTCGTGCGATACGACTTCGATATCGAGGTTTTCGCGTGCCACTTCGGTCAACAACGAACGGTGTCTGCCAGTCGCACGACATCCCGGGTGCCGGGGGCCAGCGATCCTTCATCATGCTGCGTTTCTGCTCCTGCAATTCGGTATTCAACTGGTAAAGGGCCTCAAAGCTCTCGTCCGATCCCTGATCGAAGAACACCGAGATATTGTTCTTCCGATCGTAAAACCCCGCCGCCTTGGACAGACTGGGGCCGAGCAAATCGACGAATCGCAGGTAGTCTTCCTTCTCCGCAAACAGGACCACTTTCAGTCGCTGCTTGGGAACCTCCAGATCGTATCCTTCCAGACTGAACTTGAGCAGAAAGCTGCTGAACACCGTTTCCAGCAACTCCAGCCGTTCTTCGGCCCGCGTCTTCTTGCTGAACCGGTCCTTCGCGTCCGTCGTGTCGTGCAAAAGCAAAAAGTGTTCGCTGGATTGGAATTTCATGTTCCGGCCGCCACGCACGAACTGACGCGCATCTCCTGCTCCAGTTCCGGCGAGTCTGCGAGAGGCCGTTTGATCTGCTGATTCATCGCCCCCAGCCGTTTGACCGTGGGGTGATTCTTGTCGATGCGCCAGGCTGCCGAGGCAGCTTCCTTGAACTCCGGCAGCAAACCGTTGTGCAACGCCCACCGCGCGGCTTCGATGCACGCCTCGATATCCTTGTCTCGCTCGGCCTTCTTCCGCTTGCGCTCGGCAATGGCCTGCGTCGACGGGACTTCGAATTTCTGGACATCCTCGAGTGCCAGGTAGAGCGTTCCATAGCGAGGGTGCTTGAACGTGATCGTCCTGCCCGGATTCGTCGACACGGACCCCTGCAGCACAAAAGCCACGTTCGTACCCGGAATCCGATACAGAACGATGTCGGCGTGGGCCGTGCCACATGCCAACACCAGGCCGGCTGCTAATAGCCATTTCGAGTTTTGCATGACCCGTGCCCCTGAACTAGATTTGTATGATCGATTGTCGGCAGCTATGCTGGTTTGTGCAAGAACTTGGCGTCCGACGGGCGGCTGTCCGCGAGGATCGCTGGCCCGCCCGCCGCGTGTTTTCGTTCAAGTCGTTCTTCACGACACCATTCATGTCCCCCTTCAGCGATTTCGCCCAACTGAGGAGCCCACTCGTGCGCACGTCGACTTGTATTACCTTGCTGCTATCCGTGGTTCTGGCGCTGGGCCCCCTGGCACATCCACTGCCCGCATGCACTTCCATCATGGTCGGCAAGCGGGCCTCGATCGATGGTTCGGTCATGACGTCGCACACGTGCGACAGTCATCGCACTTCGTCTCAGGTGGTGGTCGTCCCCCCCGCCAAACACGAGACCGGGTCCGATCGTGCCTTGGTGAAACGATGCGACGACGAGGCGGGCCCGATGGCACGCTATGGCCGAGTGCCGACTGGGAAGATCCCCCAAGTTGCCGAGACGTTCGGCTACCTCGCACCCGCCTACGCGGCGATGAACGAGCACCAGCTGGCCATCGGCGAATCGACGTTTGAGGGACGCGTCGAGCTCAAGAGTGACAAGGGATTGATCGATTGCGAAATGCTCACGCGATTGATGCTCGAGCGGGCTCGCACCGCGCGCGAGGCGATCCAGATCAGTGGCCAACTGCTCGCTACGTACGGGTGGTGCGACATCGGCGAGGCGCTCACCATTGCGGACCCGAACGAAGTCTGGGTCCTGGAGATCATCGGGCCGGGCAAGGATCAAGTGGGCGCCGTGTGGGCCGCTCAACGCGTCCCCGATGATCACGTGTGCGTCGTGGCGAACTCGGCCCGCATTGGGGAGCTGAACCTGGCGAATGCGGACTACTATATGGCGTCGGCCAACGTCATCGACGTGGCCACAGCTCATGGGTTCTGGAATCCGCAGAGTGGTCAGCCGTTTCGCTTCTACGAGGCGTACAATCCCGACGGCCGAACGAGTTTCGCGTCCACGCGGCGGGAGTGGCGGGTGTTGTCGATGCTGGCTCCCTCCCTGGACTGCATCCCAACGGCAATGTATTTCCTTTTTCGGTGAAGCCGGACCAACCGCTCGGCCCGGAGAAGATTATGGAGGTCTTTCGCGACACGTTTGAGGGAACCGAGTTTGACATGGTCAAGAACATTACTGTGACAAACGCCGAGGGAAAAACCGTCAAGAGCCCGCTGGCCAACCCGTTCATGCCCTATGACATGAACAAGGTGTTCAAGATCAATGGCGGCTGGGGGGAACTGGGTGAGCGACCGATGGCGCGCTGGTACTGCATGTACGCCACCGTGACGCAGTCCCGATCCTGGTTGCCGGGTCCGGTCGGCGGAATTGTCTGGTTCGGCTACAGCAATCCCGCCATGACAACGTATGTGCCCATCTATGCGGGCGTGACGAATCTGCCCGAGGAATACCAGACGGATGGGCGAACGACCGGCTTCAGCCGCCGCGCCGCGTGGTGGGCATTCAACCGTGTGGCAACGTTGGCCGCTCACCGGTGGGGCGACATGCGCAAAGACGTGGCGGCCGTCCGCGAGCCGCTGCAGGAGAAGTTTCTCACTGCCCAGAAAGAGATCGCCGGCACCGCCGCACGACTGCTGCAGGAAGATCCGTCCAAGGCGCGTGAGTACCTGACACGCATTACGGCGGACGCGTGTGTCGAGACAACTCAGGCCTACTGGAATCTCGGCGACTTGCTCTGGACGAAGTACAACGAACTGTGGTAGTCGCTATTTCTGATACTGCTTCTCACCGCGCGCGATCGCCGCGCGGGACTGGGCCTCGGCATTGCGCAGAGCATCGTATTTCGCCTGCTGGCGGATTTCGATCTCCGACACCAGGCGGAAACCGGGCAGGTCGGCTCGGGGTCCGGCCGCCAGCGTGCGGCGCCCATGCTCGATCAGAGACAGTGCCGCCACGCGGGCCGGGTCCGATGCGTTCTGGAATTGTGCCAGACAGGGACTCCACACAGGACGCGTGAAGTTCACCTCGTCCGAGCCGGTCAGGCGGCGCACTTCACCGAGCTGCGCCTCGTCGAGTGGCGACCGGCCGTATCGGTTGTCGCGGTACGCGCTGGCATACTCGGGATAGTACGGAGCGTTGATGTCGATCCAGGTCACAATCCGGCTGAAGCCCTCCTCGTCCAGATGCACTTGGGGATCGATCGCCGGATCCCCGTGGCCCTTGAGCAGGACCTCCGTCAGACGACTCGCATGGGATCCCCAGCTCTTGGGAAGCAGCGTCTGAAACGGCCCCGCTCCGGGCACATTCACGTACTTCTTCTTTCGCAGCTCGGCATAGGACGTGTTGAAAGTCAAGCCGATGTCACCAGCCAGGTTGAGTTTCTGGCCGGCCACTTGGCCGTAGTCGTGACAGCGGACACAGTGCTTATCGAACACAGGCTGCACTTCGGCCAGGTATCCGAAATTGCGGTCAGGTCCATACCACGGCTGAAGTGGACTGGGCGGGCGCCGCATCGCCGTGGCGAGTTGTCCCGCAGGCACAGAGGCGCGACGATTCTCGTGGCATCCGACACAGCCGACCGTTTCACCCGGGCGGACGATGGTGCCGCTGCGCATCGACTGGATCATCATGCCCCGCTGGTCCAGCAGCTGAAAATAGACGAAGCGGTCGGCTGGCACCGAGAAATAGGCGCTGCCGTCCTCTTCCACCGGCACCGTCCCCAGGATGCACTTGTTGTTGAAATCATCCCAGGCCATGGCCGGCGCCTGTTGGCCGGTTCCTCCATCCCAGGCCGGATTCGTCCAGAACCGTTTCTCGGGCGACTCCACCACGCGCAGCATCTTGACCGATCCTCGCTCAATCTGCTCCATGCCCGTGCCCACATAGACGTCGGCGATGTAGAAATGGCCGTGCGACCTGGTCAAGTCGATTCGCCCGGGAATCACCGGTGGACGCGGACGTGCCGCCAAGGGCATGGGGTCAAAACACCCCGGCAGCTCGGCGTGCAGCAGTTCCTCCCGACCGTCCAGGTCGAGCAGGAAGATCCCCATCTGCTCGCCATTCCCGACGGCGCGCGAGCAGAGGAACTGACGATCTGAGAGCGGGTACGGATCTTCGTACTTGGGGTTGACCTGCGTGAATGTGTCGTAATTCCCCTGTTCCACCAGGTCGATGGCCGTCGCCGGCCAGGTCCGCACTACCGGGGTGCGACCATCGAGTCCCCTTCGTCGGTCGACGATGGCCAGGGCACCCCAAGGTCGGTCGTGACAGGAGGAAAACGTGCAGATGAACAGCTCGGTCCCGGGGATGGCTCGATTGTCCAGCACGGCTCCCGGCGAATTCGTGTTGTTGCCCCAATGAATGGCGTGATGGGTCCCGTCGGGGTTGCAGACCCACGCACCTTGCGCGTCGCCGAAATTGCGGTCGACATACTCCCAGCGATCGTACAAGATCCGCCCGTCTGGCAGCAAAGACGCGTGCCCTTCGAACAACGTGCTGTGCCCGATCTGTTGGATGTTGGCTCCATCGGCATCCATCGTGAACAGATTGCACATGATATGCCGATTGCACATGCAGTACTTCGGTTCGCGAGACGAGCTGAACAGAATCCGGTCGTCCGCCAGGTAGATCGGATCGATGTCGGAAATACCCCCGCCGAACGTCAGCTGAGTGAGCCCACTTCCGTCGGCGTTCATCTCATAGATGTGGTAGTCATCCGCGGCATCCCTGCGCAGGGAGAACAACATGCGTTGCCCCGTGAAATGGACATCGATATCCCGCACAACTCCGTTGTTCACCTCCAGCAACGTGTGAATCTGCCCACGATCGGACAGATCGAACGTACGAATCGCGCTTCCTCCCTGAAACTTTTCGGTGTTAATCTCGCCGGTCTGGAACATCGTCTCCGTATTGTGATGGTCCGGCGCATATTGCGGCCGCACCACGAAGACGATCGGCTGCGGCATGGCAGTGTTCGGCAATCTGGCCTCACCGGCCGAGCCTGTCGGTCCCTCACCCGCCAGGGATAGTCCGCACCATGCAAACAGGAGGGCCGACGCTGGCAGACGCAGTTCCTTTCGCCAATCCACGATGACGGTCCTTTCTGGGACATTTCCGGGGGTGGGAAGTCTGGCCGGAGGCTGATCGGCGGCGACTCAAACGGAATGAGTTTCGTGCAGTCCAATTCCGTGTGGCATCATGGACTCATTCTACTGGCGAGAACGCCCCACCGCAAACCGGACGTCGCGGGCGAGTACCCGGTCAACATCGAAGGCCGACCACGAACTCTTCTATGGGCTGGCGAGGGTGACTTTCTCCCGGCCATAAACGAGCTGGTCCAGGTATTCGGCCAGGGCATCGCGTTCGGCTGGCGTGCCGACCAGGGATGGCATGAAGGCAAGATACGGAGAACTCGCTTCGTGCTTGTGGAGCACCGTCAAGACGCTGCAAATCGCCGGCTCATTTCGTTCCCGCAGCAGTGCGAGCATGCCGCGATACCCGTTGGTCGCATGGCACGAAATGCATCGGCCACTCGAGAATCCAGACACCCTGAATCTGGCGGACTTCGCGGGCTGGGCGTCAAGTGTGCCGACCGACGGCGGCCCCGGACCCTCTGGTCTTCCGGCGCCAATTGCGTAGGATGGGGGTGTCGGAAAGCGACGTGGAGACGCGGGCAATCACTTCGCGGCCGGGGCGGCCAGCGCGGGAAAGTCGCGGTGGGCCGCATACGGCCCCTACCAGGAAGGATTGTTCCATGGTCGCTTCTGCACGTCGCAAACTGCTGGGCGGCGAACGTCAGGCCGTCTTCCATTGCTGGACACGCTGTGTCCGTCGGGCCTTTCTGTGTGGCCGGGATTCGCGCACCCGCAAAGACTATTCCCATCGCCGCGACTGGATCGTCCGCCGAGAAGAACAGCTCGCAGGTCTGTTCGCGATCGACATCGAGTTCCGTGCCGAACTAAGCAGCCACCTGCACAATGTGCTGCGCACATTGCCGCGGGTGGCCCGCCGCTGGTCGGCGCACGAAGTAGCCCGCCGCTGGCTGACCATTACGAAGCTGGCCAAGTGTCTGTCGGACGACCTGCCGCAGCCAGATCCCCAGCGGGTGGAACAGCTGGCTAAAGACAAGAAGAAGATTGACAAACTGCGGCGGCGGTTGAGTAGTGTCTCGTGGTTCATGGGCATCCTCTGCGAGAATATCGCCCGCCGGGCCAACGCCGAAGACGATTGCAAGGGGCGTTTTTGGGAGAGTCGTTTCCGCTGTCGCGAATGCACCGACGCGAGCGCCATTTTGCTGTGTGGGATCTACGTGGACCTGAACCCATTCCGGGCGGGCGAAGCGGAGAGTCCTGAGACGGCGCGTTACACGTCGGTCTTTCAGCGTCTGCAAGCGGAGGGGATGCGCAAGAACGCCGCGGATCGGCCCGATGCCTGGCTGGGAGAACTGACCTTGTCGCCCGAACGGAAATCCGACGAGGCCTTGGCCTACGCCTCGCGGTCCGGGCGCCGCGCGTCGGACCAGGGGATCTTGCCCATCTCGCTGGCGAACTACGTGAAGTTGCTCCAATGGACGGCCCAGCAACTGCGCAGTGGCCAGCGGAGTACGATTCCCTCCGACTTGGTGGCCGTGTTGGACCACCTGAACGTGAAGCATGACGCGTGGCTGGAGACGGTGGAACAATACGAAGAGGGTTTTGGGCACGCCGTGGGGCGACCCGAATCGCTGGTCGCCGTGGCCCAGCGGATGGAGCGGAAGCACCTGAAAGGCATATCCGCCTGCCGTAGCGCGTTCACATAGTCGCCGCGCCGGCCCTTCGCTGAATCCGCGATTGTATCTTCCGCTGCCATGCGCTCCGCGTGCGCGCCGAGCCGCCCCATCATCATCTCGGATGCCTCACTTCCACACGCTCCACTGTCCGCGCACGCGTATCGGACCTGCGTTCCGATGATCCAACGCCTGGCGACAGTCCATCCAACCCGCCCGCTCAGGCTTCCGCCAGCCCGACAAAACCAGAGTGTCTGCATCCGCTTGCGCTTGCATCCGCTTCCCGGCCTGTCCCGTTCCTGCCTGGCTGACAATCGCGGCTGTGGGCTACTCCGCCGACTGGGCCTGCCCCGCTATGACATTCACCGGGCAGGCCGCATCGGGCAGGGTGAAATTGAGTGTCGCGGGAATCAGATGGTGGTGGAGCCCCCGCACGCTGGCCACCATCTCCACGGACTGACCAGGGGAGTGGTACATATTGCCCGGCATGGATTTCATGGCGGCGCCGCCTGCTCCCACTGTTCGAGAAGCTCTCGTATGGCTAGATCGAACGGCCCCAACCGCATCAATTCCGCTGCTTCAGAGTCATACACATACAGCTCCCCCTCCTTCATCCCGTAGAACCAGACATTCGCTGCATCCATGAAGAACTGGATTTCACGGTTCAGTCTATTGGCGTCGCTGACCTCCGGCTGCGCCCAAAGCTCGTCGATTGCATATAGCCCATACACAGGTGGGCCTGCAAGCATAGCGAGCCGAAGAGAATCGAGAAGGAGGAACCCGCCCAATGCATCACCGTAAACCGGCCCAAGGGCACGCAACTTGACATTGCCAGCCGAACTAGTTGCGAGCGCCTTGTAGAGAAGACAGGTCAATTTCTCGTCGTGCTCGTTCCACCGATATTCCAGGAAGTCGGCTCCGGGAGCAATGGTTGGATCACCATAGCGATCTTTAAGCACACTTTCGATGCCGGCACTCATTGTCGAAAATCTCCACCGTGTGCATCAAGGTGCCCTTTAACGACACCTCGAATAGGCCGCACTACGCTCGGATCAGCCGCCAAATCGGGGCGATTAGCAGCACTTGGATCGTGGTGCCATCGCACGTCTGACGGGAACTTGCCCGTATGGCTAATCTGCTGCAGCTCTGCGTCGGTCCAAACTCCGCTTCCCTGCCCCCGTGCCTGGATATTCTCCAGTTCCTCGGCCTTTGCGGCATAGATGCCTCGCTTCCTTGCGGCTTCGATTGCCCCACGCTCTGGTGTCCCAAGTTTTGGAAGCCGGGCACCGCTCTTGCCAAGATCAACTGCATCGTCGGCATGCTTCAAGACGTCATCCAAGTGTTTCAGATTCTTGATGGCCCCGATGACGGGCAGGACGACGATGCCGTTGATGAGCATAATGCCCACGTGCCCCCAACTCCATTCCCAATGATGGATTCCCTATACGATGTCAGCCACGTCCTTGTAGACATCCTGGCCGGTCCCTCCCAGGGCAATGCTGCCGATGATGCCTGCCGCATTCGGGTCGGCCTCTCCATAGTCCCCAGCGAATGTTAGAACGAGAGCGTTTCCCCCGTATCCCAGTTCCGGGTCCCCACCCAAGTTCGGGTACCGCCCGATTCCAGCGCCCACGCCGTTGAAGATTGTGCCACCAGGTCCGTACAGAGGTACGCAGTGGTACAGCGTATTGCCGTTGGGAAGAATTATCGGCGGCTGCAATCCGCTTGGATCTGTCGCCCCCGTCGCTTCATTTCCCACATACCTCCCGACATTGGCATCACCCGCCGTGAAGCCCAGTGGATCCTCGCTGATCCAGCGGCCCACGGCGACATCGTAGTACCGCGCGGGGTTGTACTGGCGCTTGGTGGCCGTGTCTAATTCGCGGCTCGTGAACAGGTAGCGCGTCTTGGTAGTGTCGCCAGAGGTCACGTTGCCAAACGAATCATAGTTTTAGTGGACGCGATGGTCCCATCCTGCTTGGCCAGATCGCGCACGGTGCCCAGATGATCCACGAGCGGCCAGAGATTCCGGGCTGCGTCGCCGAGAGTTTTGGAAAGATCTTCTTGGGCGAAGATCTGATCGACGGCCTCGCCGTACAAGTACCGCTTCGACAGCGACATGGCCTAAGCACCACTGCCGTCCGGGTCGACGAAGTCGAGGGGAGTGGTACATATTTCCCGGCAGATTGGGCGTACTGCGTAACAACATGCACGATCGAAGTCGCTTGCGTTATCTGTGTGACACATAGTAGTCACTTATGTGCCGCGGCCTGAGCGATCGTTTTCGGCCGGTACCTTGCCCATTCTTTGCCCTTTGCCGGCAAATATGTACGACTCCCCTGCCCAAAGTCCAAGCGCGGACTCTTTTATGGGCTGGCGAGAGCGATTTTCTCCCGGCCGTGAACGAGGTCGTTCAGGAAGTCGGCCAGGGCATCGCGTTCGGCTGCCGAGCCGACCAGGGGTGGCATGAAGGCGCGATACGGAGAACTCGCTTCGTGCTTGTGGAGCATCGTCACGACGTTGCGGATCGCCGGCTCGTTCCGTTCCCGCAATAGTCGTGCGGCATGCTGCGATACCCGTTGGTCGTATGACACGACATGCATTGGCCGCGGAACATCAATTCGCCACGCGCCAACGTCGCGGCGTTGCGTGCACCAGCACTCGTGGCGCCGCGTCGCCTGCCCGGTCCACGCCGCGCGTTCGCTGTCGCGAACCCAGCTCGAATCGGCGAGATATCCGCGGTCGTTGAACCGATCGACTTCCTTGATCGCTTCACCATCCCGGTTGATCGCCACGCTCCGAATGCCATTGGAATACATATAATCGACGACGACGAACGGCTTGCGCAGCAGTTCCCGGGACATCTCGGCGGACCCGGTGGCGGCGACACCCAACAGCACAACGGCGATCGCATAGCCCAATTGAAATTGCTCCGGCTGCCGGTACGCAGCCAGGTACACCACCGCCAGGATGGTCGCCGAAGCCATCACCGAAACGAGCAGCGTCCTGGTCACCTGCGTGAACGTTCCGGCGCCGATGGTCGAGATCCCCAACTGCGACAACTGCAACTGTTGCTCCGGAACGAACTGGATGTACCACCACAAGCAGATGGGCATCAACACGAACCCGGGAATCAACCACAAGGTGGACCAACGGATCCAGTCTCGCTTTGAGCTGCGGTTCGGTCGCACCGTCGATGCGGCTGCCGGTAACCAAGGCCCAGATGCCGGCCAAGGCAATGCACGAGAGCGTGCGTAACGCCAGACTCGGCCAGTAGGTCGGATTGAAGAACGCCCACACGAACAGGCCCGGCTCGCGTCCGGTCCCGGCTACGGAGAGCCAAGCCTGCCCGGGAGTGAGCATGAACGTCAAGATGCCGTTAATGATGACCAGCGTGGCGAAGGAGGAGGCCGCATACAACCAGCCGACTTTCAAATGCAGCTGGTCGGGAATCCGACCCCAGGTGTAGTAGTAGACTGCGGCGGTCGTGAGTTCGATCAGGAAAAAGACCCACTCGATCGCCCACCCAAACACGAAATTGTGGATCAGCGTGCTGGTTCCCTCGGGCGATGCCAGTCCAATCGAAAACCAGATCCCGACACCCGATACCGCTCCGAAGACCCCGGTCAGTATCAGGAAGAACTTGGAATGACGCGGCAAGAACGCCAGCCAATCGCGGCGGTTGTTCTCGAGCGCCATGGCCTCAGCCAGCGGCAGAAACAACCCGCCTCCCACCGCGAAATGCGCGATCATGACGTGGAAAATCGCAATCAAAGCAATCACCAGGCCACTGCCCAGGTGCGGCACATCCCAAACCGGATAATTCATGAAGTCGGTTTCCTATGAGGCACGTTCTTAGATCTTAGTTCTTAGATCTTAGATCTTAGGACGTAGGACTAAGCCCAAGAACTAAGAACTAAGAACTAAGATCTAAGACTAACTAGACTAGATCTAAGAACTAAGAACTAAGCTCTACAAAGCCAGGTACCCCCACACGGTCAACCCCACAAGGGCAGCCAAGGTCATGGCACTGAACCATGTACCCACAAGCGATGCGCGGCGGTTCTCGCTCGAACGATCAAACAATGGCAGCAGGCCCCACAAGATCCCGCCCACCGTGACGACCAGTATGCCGATCAGCTCGCCCACCGCACCGGGCAGCCAGGCGCCGAGCACCTTCAGCAGTTGAAAGGGCGCCATGAAATACCATTCGGGGTGAATCCCAGCCGGAGCGGCGTTGACCGGGTCGGCCTGCGCGCCAAGCTGCCACGGGACCAGGCACGCCAGAAACCCCAACAGATTGAGGGCCATCAGCCACATGGCCAGGTCCTTGACGAGGAAATCGGGAAAGAACTTGATGTACTGCCGCTGCGATGCGGGCTTCGCTTCTTCGCTGGGAGGCACGGCGTTCCCGTGTCGCTGTACCAGGTACAAGTGAACAACAAGGGCTCCCGCAAACAGCACGGGGAGGATGACGACGTGCAGAGTGAAGAACCGCTGGATCGTGTTTTCGTCCACCATGGAGCCGCCCCGAATCAGATCCGCCAGGAACGGGCCGACCATCGGCACGGACGCAGGTATCTCCAGCCCCACTTTCGTCGCGAAATAGGCCAGTTCGTCCATCGGCAGCAGGTAACCGCTGAATCCGAACGTCATGGTCAGTCCCATCAAGACCAGGCCTGTCCACCAACCGAACTCGCGGGGCTTGCGATAGGCCTTCATGAAAGCGACGGAGAACATGTGCACGAACACCGCCAGCACCATCAAATTCGCCGACCAGGAATGCGCCGCGCGAACCAGCCATCCGAACTGGATGTCGTAGGTAATCCGCCGCACCGAGTCGTACGCTTCCGGCCCAGGACGGAAGTAGACCAGCAACAACACGCCGGTCAGGACCTGCACCAGGAAAAAGAACAGCGAGATGCCACCCAAATAGTACCAGAACGTCTGGGCATGCTGCGGAACCAGTTTGTGCCGGAACAGCTCGATCAGCTCCGACAGCCCGAGACGTTCATCGCAGAAATCCCAGAGCTTGCCGCGCCAGGTTGGATCAGCTGCGGGAGACGACGATTGCGTCATCTTTGACCTCCACAACGTACTTGGTGAGCGCTCGTGGGGGCGGTCCCGACGTGGGTTCGCCGGTCCGGGGGTCGTACGTACCCAGGTGGCACTCACAGAAAATCCGGTCCTTGTCCGACTCATACTTCACGGTGCAGCCCAGGTGGGTACAGACCGCATCGAACGCGGTCCATGTGCCATCCGCATGACGAATCAGCATGGCGGGCCGGGTACCGAACATGAACCCCAGCGCCTGGCCCGGCTGGAGATCGCGCGCGCCCTGCGGGGACACTTCCGTCACCTTGGCTGCCAATGCGGCGCGTTCCACGGGCGTATGGAGATAACAGAAGACAGGGTACCCGATCGCCCCGACATAGCCGGCACCAAACACGCCCACGGTCGTACCGATCAGCCGGCGTCGCGCGACGCTGGCCGGCGGCTGCGGTGACGACGACACGTCCTGGCGCAATTCCCTCTTGACTCAGACATAGCGTTCTTCCACTCTCCTGGCACGTGCCACGACCGTCAGCAGCCAGGCGATCACTGCCAGTCCACACACGAACAACACGAGAAAAGCAATGGTGACCAGCCAATTCGATTCGACACGCCGGTCCCACACGTTCAGACCGTGTTCCAGGAGCGTGAGATCTCGAATCCCGCCCCGGATGACGGTCATGATCAGAATCTTCACGAACACCAAGCCGCTCAGCAGGCTCGCCCATCGCCACTGGACGTCCGCCGCCGCGCGACGCGAGCGAAGGGCCAGCACCAGCACCGCGACGGCCAGAGCCAGCCACAGCACCAGGCACATCACATACAACACCTGGTGGACCAACGCAGTCCTCACCGACGCCGGCTGTGCGATAATTACCCAGACCGCGATAAGCATCTGGACCGCGATTCCTCCCGCCATCAGGCGGGCACCCCAATCACGGAGAAAACCTCTCGTGTCATCTGTGAGCGTGCTGACCACACCCAGCCACAACAGCCCGGCACCGCAGGTGCACACGCCGCCGGTGACCATGAATAGCCAGCGCGGCCAGACGGTGGGATCGCCCAGGTTGAGCCGCAGTCCCAGCGGATTGCTGCGGTACATCTCGAGCCAGGCTTGCGGCCGAATCATCAACGTCATGTTCGACGAGTAGATCAATGCGATCAGGCCCGCCACTCCCAAGGCGATCAGCGAAACCCACCACCAGGTCTTTCCGCGCTGGGCCGCGCGGCCGTCACATATAGCAGGCTGTAGACCACCATCAGCAGGCCGATGACGGAGATCCAGGCCGCCCCGATCAGGATGCTGCTCGTGTAGATGGCTCGCCCGTAGAGCACTTGTGCAAACAAGAGCGGTGGCACGCCGAAATTGATCACATACACCATTAAGAGCGGGAGCCGAGTGGCGATGCTGCCGGCGGCGCTGCGGAACACCGCTCGATTTGCATCACGCCCCCAAAACGCCCAGATCGTGCTCACGATCAAGCCGCCCAGCAGCAGCTGCACGGCCGCGAAGTGCAACGGCACCGTCAACACCTCGAGGACCTTGAAGAGCCACACGGGGGCCGGCAACGGAATGGGATCGACCTGGGGAAACATCGTGGCTTGACTCCCGGCTACAAAGCACAGGTGAGAGACGACCGATATCGGCAACGCACAAGGCGGGCCACGCTTCGGAACCATCTCGGCCGCGGAATAGACACGGCGAGCACCGACACGAGGCTGGGCACATCATGACCCGTTTCGACCTCGCCGCCCGTTCGAGCGTGCAGCGCAAGTTGACATGACATATTCATCCGTCAAAATGTCCGCACGCTGAACTTATCGCGTCTCGGAAGTGGATCGTCAATGCCCCCGCGTGCCTGGGCCGGTGAAGTGCCCCGGGATGGGAGGCAAGTGCTGCCCGGCATGAATTCCGTGCTACGCGATGACGTCGAGGGGCTCGTACGCGCGCCGAGTGCCGGACGGGCGTTCCACCCCAGCCAGGACTGGAGCACGGTGGCGTAGAGACTCCGGTAGTCGATCTGGAATTTGAGCGCGTCCTGATCCAGATCGGTCAGGCTCGGGTGCTTGCCGCACAGTCCGCCCTTGAGGCGTCCGCCGACGAGGAACACGGGCGCGGCCGCACCGTGGTCCGTGCCGCGCCGCCCATTCTCGCTCAACGTGCGGCCAAATTCGGAAAACGTCATCAACAGCACGCGAGAAATCAGCTGCTCGCGTTTCAGATCGTCCATGAACGCGCCGATGGAAACGGACATCTCACGCAGCAACGCCGCGTGGTTGTCCCGTTGATTGGCATGATTGTCGAAACCGCCGATGCCTCCGCCACCCAGCTCAACGAAGTAGACGCGGATTCCGAGATCCGCCCGAATCAACTGCGACACCATCTGCAACTGCTGGGCCAAGGTGAACGATGGGTACTTCGACACGGAGGCGCTGGCCGACAGCACTTTCTCCACGCGTTCGGACATGGATTCGGCGGCTCGCGCGGCAGCCCGCACCATCTCTTGGAGCGGATTACCAGCGGCACCGGGTTCCTGCGGCAACGCCTGGCGAACCCGCGCTCGCTCGGCCGGTTTGTCCCACGTGGACTCGAGGGCCAACTGCTGAGTGGCACGAACGGCCGGGACCACGGACGCTTCGGCATTCAGCGCAAAAGGCATCGCGATGGGACCGACGAAAGCAGCCGGTAGACGAGTGCCGCCAGACTGATCGATCTGATCGACGGCACGGCCGACCCAGCCCGTCGGACACTGCGGTTCACCGGGCCGCGCCGTGTGCCACTCGCGTAACGCCGCGTCGTGATCGCGGTTGCTCTTGGGATAACCGACTCCGTGCACCACGGTCAACGTCTGGTCCTGCCACAGCCGATGAAAATCCTTCAGTTCCGGATGGAACCCCAGATACGAGTCGATCTTGATCACCTGGGATGGCGTCAGTCGCAGGGTGTCTCGGCTGCGTCCGTAGGCATCATCGGCATAGGGTACGACCGTGTTGAGGCCGTCATTGCCGCCGGACAACTGCACGACTACCAGGACCGTGTCCTGATCGCTGTCGTTGCCTTCCGCCGCGGCAACCGCGTTGTGCAGAAAGGCGGGAATGGCTGGCGCGAGCGACAGGAGCGATGCGGTGCCAGCCATCGATTTCAGAAAGCTCCGACGTGAACAGGTCATTTTGCACTCCTCAGGCAAGTCGCCATCATCGCACCAGGGATCGGCCGGTCTCAGCTCATCTGGAATTCGGGGAGCGTGACGATCTGGTACGTCAATCGGCGCCATCCCAGATCGGTCGCGCCGCCGGGATCACCCGTTACGGAATCGATGAGCGCTGTCCGTACGGCCGGTGAAACATTGTCCTGCAGCAGCAGACGCACGAGGAACTCCGCTTGATCCCGTGGGTTGGACCCGCCGTGTTGCCGCACCAGGTCCCCCGGATCGAGCTTGCCTCCGAGCGGCCCGCTCTTGGCCAACAAACGGTCTGCCAGATTCGTTCGGCCGAGCATGGTCGCGGGGTTGATCCAATGTGCCCCCCCTGCCCAGCCGCGTGTCGTCGGGGGGAAATACAGATCCTGTCCGAGTTCCGCCAGCGATGCGCCGAGCGGTAATGTCGGCACCACGGTCTCGAACGCCCGGACCAACCCGACGGAATAATCGACAGGGCTCTTGATGCGCCGGTGCAAAGCGTGCTCGGAGAAGAACACGTTCGATCGCAGCATCGTTTCTACCACCTGTCCCACGTCGTATTGTTTGCCCAGCATCTCGGCCATGGGCTGCATCAACTCGTCGCTCGGCTCATCCACTTCCGAAATCAACCAGCGGAACAATTTGCGGGCGATCAGACGCGGAGTCGCCGGTTGCTCGAGCACGATCCGCACGATGTCGCCAGGTTTCCACTGGCCCTCTTGACCCAAGACTCGTTTGGGACCGGCATCGTACTCATGAGCAAAGTATCGCAAGCGGCCCCGCAGCACGAACCAACCCGTGAATGCGCGGGCGGCTTCCCGGACGTCCTCTTCGCCATAGTGCCCGGGGCCCAGACTGAACCGCTCCATCAACTGCCTGGAGAAAAGCTCGTTCGGGTCGGCCTTGCGGTTCGCGTCGGCGCCCAGGGCCAGGAATACTGCGGGATCCTGCGACACGCCATCGAGCAACGAGCGATAGGATCCCAGCGCATGCGTGCGCAGGGTCCGCACGTGACGCATCATCAACTGGCTGTCATTCACCCGAGCATTGCTCACGCCGAAGTGACTGTGCCAGAAGACGGTCATTTTCTCACGGAGTGGATCCTGCGTCATGATCAGGCGTCGCAGCCACCACGCACGCAACGACTCCATACCCGAGGTACGGGCCACGGCGTCTTCGTCCTGATCCAACGTCGCTTCCAGCGTCTGGACGTCGGCGGGTGGACGCACAAGCCGTTCGACTGCCGCCTGCGGGCCGTCCGCTACCGCTCGCTGCAACTGCGGCCAGCCGGCACCCCACGCGGCGCGCCGATACAAGTGCCCCGCGCGGGCCAGGTCCCATGGTCGGCGCGAGTCCGGTTGGTACTCGGCCCATGCCCACTGCGGATCAACGGAAATCACGGGCGATTTGCTCGGGAGTGCCCCGGATTGTTCCGCGCCTGTTGGTTGCTGCCGAGTCGGATTCATCGGACCACCTTCCGGATCTTGCGATTACTGCGGTAACTCGTAATTCAACTTGATCGACATCTCTGACCGATCGGCCTGGGTGCCGGCCGCGACTTGCAGTTGGGTCAAGTGCTTGATGATCAAGAACAGTCCCGCCACCTCCTGTTCCGCGGCTTCCCGGGATTTCCCGTCCTCGACCATATTCTGGTGGATCAGCGTCTCGCGGTTTGATTCGAGCACGGCGGCCAAAGGTCCGCTCTTGACGGTCACCAGACTGTGCTGTCCCGACGACGGGACCGCGCCCTCGGCTTGCTGCAGCTTGATCGCGTCAATCAAATCGCGAACCAGCAGGTCGCTGGAGCTCATGATCAATCGATCGCCCGCGACGGCCAGCGCCGGCTGGAAGTTGAAGCGGATATCGACCGCGTCCTTGTTCTCTTCGTCGGCCACCGAGAAAAACGACGTGGTGTAGTTGATGCCGTTGTGCATCGCGCTGTCGATGATCAAGCCCGGCTGGGCCTTTTGACCCCGAGTGAAATTCACCAGTCCGATGGCTTTCTGCCAGGCTTCCTTCATGACCAGCTGGAACTTGTCCGGATCGCGCAACTGGATGACCACGGCAAAACCCGGCAGCTTCATCGCGGGAGTGCCTGTCTTCTCGTCGTACCGCTGCTCCGACACGACCACGCGAATGTCGGGCAGCGTCTGCGCCAGGACTTCGTTGGTCAGGTCCTTCCCCGAAAAGAAGATCCCCATCATGTTCTCGAAGAAAATCAGTCCCGACGTGCGGTCTGGAAACAGTTCGTCTTTCGCCGAATAGAACTGGTGCAGATCCCGGTACATGCTGACCGCCGCGATTTGGCCGGGCACAACCAGATTCGGCATTGCGCCCTGACCGTCTTTTAAGCGGCAGAGCAAAACTGTTGAGAGGCGTGGGTTCGGTCGACGTCCGATCCGCGACGATATCGACCGCCAGGTCATCGGCCGTCAGGTTGGCGCCAGCCGCCAGCCAGGTGGCCTCGGTCATCGCGGCCAGAAACGGGGCAAACAGCAGCCGCGTCATCGGATTGTCGTCTTGCGTCAACCCTTTCTTGAACTGCGGCACCTGATTCAAGACTCCCATGTCGGCGAACAGAGTGACCTGGGATTCGTTCTTCAGGGAAGCAATGGCCGTCTGGTAACGCGACGATTGGGTGACGTCTTTGGTCGTGTGATCGACCTGGCGATCGATAGCGGCCTTCAGCGTTTCCGGCCGATTCGACAACAGCAGCCGGTTGCCCACGATCGCGTGAGACTCACCAGGCCCGAACTTCCAACCCATAACACCCCGGTACTCCGCCGAAGCGACTCGGTCGGGGTCTCCCTGCTTGCTCGCCTCCCCCTTGGCAATGGTGCGGAAGAAATCGTGGATCTCACTCAGCATTTGAGCATCTTCGGCGTCCACAATCAGGAGATTCGACTCGTTGGGGCCAACGGCCAGCGTCATGCCGCCGCCGACAAGTTTGCCAATCATCGTGGGCAGGTCGGCTTTGTACTTGCTTTCGAAAAACTTCACCATGGTCAAGACCTGCTGCGTTTCCGCCTGAGCCATGGCTTGCTGGTAGGGAGGCAGCGACTGGACGAATTGCACCACACGCTGGTCGAACGCCCGTTCGATCAGCGCTTTCGGCTGGGTCACTCGCAGGACCAGGATCGCGTCGTCGGGAATCAATGCCGTCGCCGGCACGGCGGGGCCGTCCCCCGCGCCGGGCCGCGGAAGGAACCAACCACGAGCAGAACCAGTAGTACCGTTGCCCTGCAAAACATGGACATATCTCCTGCATTGAGAATTCAATGTCTCGAAACACCAGCAACGACATCTACAGATCGCGCCAGCAGAAAAACAGCACGGACAAACCGAACGCCATCAAAGTGGGCAGACCGTACCCCAGCAGGACTCGCCACACGGAAAAATCCCGGTAGTCGCCCTTCTCAAAGAAACTACCCTCGCTCTGGCGGGCAGGTGTCGCACCTCCCGACAGAACGCGCAAGAACTGATCGGTCTGCCGCGCCAGGGCCGCCAGGTCCTGCAGTATTCCCGCCCGCCTCGGCTGCGGCTTCGCCCGGGCTCCAGGAAGTACGCAGCAACGTCGGCAACGCCTGGCTGAGACTGATCGGCGAAAACTCTTCTAAAGAAAATGTGTGCAGAATCAAGTTGACGGGAAACCAGACGAAGACCATGACCACGGCCGCCAGCAACGCATTGCGCAGCAGCGTCCCCGCAAAAAACGCCAGAGTGACCAGAAACGTCAAGCACCAGCGAGACGATGACCAACGCGGAAGCGACGCCATAGAAAGTGACTCCGTCCGCAGGGACCGGCCGCTTCGCGAATACGATCAGAACGACGGCGGGCAGCGTGACCACGAGAAACACGCCCAACACCACCAGAATGCGCGCCAGCAACGCAGCAAACAGATACTCGTGACGAGTCACCGGGCGACTGAGGATCCCGTCGGCCAGCGCATCGAGTCGGGTACCGGTCACCGGGCTGATGCCCAGCACAATGACGACGAGAAACCAGGGAAATACCAGGAAGGAAAACATCACCGACGCGACTGCCGGGGCGGACTGCATACTGGCCCAATTACCCGCCACCACCAAGAAAGTGCCCACCACAGCCGCCACCAGCCACAATCGCACCAACCAACTGGTCGTCAGCACGTTCAGTTCATGCGTCAAGATCGCCAGGGTCGGCATGAGCGATAGCTTGAGCCTGGAAATCGAACCGTCGGAATCCATGGGCACTGTCCTCTTGAAGCAGCTGCAAATAAGCATACTCGGTTTCGCTCTGTCCCGATCCAATCGCCTGCAGCGTGAGACCGCCGGAGTCGATCAGCTGGAGCAATTCGGCCATCTTCGCGGCACGACTGAAACCGCTGTCGACGTGCACGACCAGCGCGTGATGATCCCGCAACCGGGCCTGAATCCCCTCGACCGCGGATATCTTGGACATCACCGCCTGGATCCCCTCGACTGGGCCATCCAACTCCAGGCAAAAGTCGTCGCGGCGGAGCCGCTGTTTCACGTCGCGCATCGATCCGCTGAAAATCATGCGACCTTCGTGCATCACCCCCACGTGATCGCAGATCTGATCGATGTCACTCAGAATGTGTGTGGCGACGACAACGGTCCGAGTCTGGGCCAGGTCGGCAATCAGGTCCAACGTGAAACGTCGTGCCGCCGGATCCAGCCCGGCGGTCGGTTCGTCCCAGATCAACAGGGGTGGATCGGCCAACAAGGACGCGGCGATCCCCAGCCGCGTGCGCATCCCGGTGGAAAACGTGCGGATGCGCTGTTCCGTGGCCCCCAGCAACCCCACGGCTCGCAAGAGCGAGGCGAGCCGGGGCCTGCGTACCGCACTGGGAATTCGGCTCAGCCTCCCCAACAGGTCCAGGTATTCGATCGGGCGGAGATGGCCGGGAAACGTCGGGTGCGTGGGCAGGTAGCCGATCGAGCGTCGGACGGACGTGGCGTTGACTCCGCACCGGTGGTCGAGCACCTCCGCCCAGCCCGCGGTGGGTCGCTGGAGTCCCAGCAGCAAGCGCAGCGTGGTGGTCTTGCCGGCACCATTGGGTCCTAGCAATCCATACACCGAGCCGCGAGGCACCTCCAGCGTCAGGTCGTTGACCGCAATCACACGTCCCGCGTACACCTTCGTCAGATGCTCGGTACGGATGGCAAAATCCACGTCGGTTCCCCCGCATTCACCTGGAAAACAGGCAGCCGCCCAGCCGGGCCACGCCTGGTTCACCGCACCCACCCCCGGCGGGTCTCCGCAGGTAGTTACCCGCAATAGTGGCCGACGGTTTCAATTGCTACGATCAAGGTCGCATTGGCCCGTGAATCAGCCCCGAGGAGAACCGCGATGAACGCCGCCACTTTTCGTGAAAAACTCCTGGCATGCCTGGGGGGCCCCTGGCCGGACCCAACGCCCCTGCGGCCGAAACTGCGAGAAACCCTGCAGAAAGACGGCTATCGCATCGAATCGGTGACCTATGAGGCGGAAGCGGGAGACGCGATTCCGGCCCTATTGCTCATCCCGGACGAAGTCAACGCCCACCATCCCGCGCCGGCGGTGGCAGTCTGGCATCAGCACAATGGCGAGTGGCATCTGGGGAAGAGCGAACCGGCTGGCCTGGCGGGCGATCCGTCACAACACACGGGTGTGGGGTTGGTGCGCGAAGGCTACGTGGTGCTTTGCCCGGATGCGTTGTGTTTTGAGGAACGGCAGAACGCTCAGCTCAAAAACGGCGACTTCGAACGATTCGAGTTCCTGCGATACGTCGTAGCCGGCAAATGCATGGCGTGGAAGAACATCCTCGACATGCGCCGCGCGATCGACTACATCTGTTCGCGAGCCGAAGTGCAACCGCGGAAGATCGGGTGCTACGGCCATTCCATGGGTTCCACGCACACGTGGCTGGTCGGACCGTGGGAGCCGCGTCTGCAATGCCTGGTCGGGAACTGCTGCCTGCCGACCTACCGGGCCATTCACCGGCATCACCTGCTGCACTGTTTTCCGAATTTCGTCCCCGGGCTGTTTGCCTACGGGGACACGCCGGACGTGGCCGCCCTGATTGCACCCCGCCCGCTGCATTTGAATTTTGGCGAGACCGATTCCGGCAGCCCCATCGAAGAAGTGCGGGCCGGTGTCGAACGGATCGCCACCGCCTACGCCCAGCAGAACGCCTCCGACCATTTCAGCTGCTTCATCGAAGAGAATACGGGGCACGTTCTTTCAGAGAGAATGTGGGCCAACGTGCGCGACTGGTTCGCGCGTTTCCTGAAGTCGGACTGACACGGCCGGCAACCGGACTACACGGTACCCATTCACAGACCTTTGACCAGCCGTCCTTTTCAACCGCAGATTGACACCATGACGATTCGCCGGACTCTCGTACGATCGCTCGCTCTGATCTCCATCCTGTTGTCGCCCGCAGGCCTCCTCGCACAAGGCACGCGAGCCGACTACGAGCGGGCGTCACACCTCGCCGAACTGACCCGCGGCAAAGTGTTTCGCGCTCGCGTCGAACCGCATTGGCTGTCGGACAACCGACGTTTCTGGTATCGAGTCGACCTGGCGGACGACGCGCGACAATTCCTGCTCGTCGACGCCGAAACTGGCGAGAAACGGCCCGCCTTCGATCACACACGTTTGGCCGAGGTCTTAGCGAAGGCCACCGAGCAGCCGTGCGATGCTCAACGACTGCCGTTCGATTGGATCCAGATCGATGAGGCTTCGAATACCGTGTTGTTTCGCGCCTACGACAAGGGTTGGTCGTGTTCGCTGGAGTCCTACACGATTTCTGCGGCCGACGTGGAGAACCCGCCCGAGCGACGAGGGCGACGCCGACGAGGCGATGCACCGGCACAGCCGCACCCCGACCGCGATTCTCCCGATGGCGAATGGACCGCGGTGATCAAGGATTTCCAGCTGTGGCTGCGGAATCGGGAGACGTCCGAAGAGTCGGTTCTCGACGCGGACGCGTCGCCAGACCACTTCTATGAAGAACAGGTCTTCTGGTCTCCTGACGCCACTCGCCTCGTGGCGCTGAAGACCAAACGTGGCGGCGATCGCAAGGTCTTTCTTATCGAATCCTCCCCCCAAGATCGGTTGCAGCCCAAACTCGACTCCTACGACTATCTCAAACCGGGCGATGAGATTCCACTCACCACACCCTGCCTGTTTCGCGTGGCCGATCGACAGCCGATCGCGATCAGCAACTCGCTGTTTCCCCATCCGTGGAGTGTGAGCGAGGTGCGGTGGGAGCAAGACTCCCAGCGATTCACGTTTCTCTACAATCAGCGCGGCCACCAGGTGCTGCGGATCATCGCGGTGAATGCAGAGACGGGCGAGACCAGTGCGATCGTCGATGAACAGAGCTCGACATTCATCGACTACGCGGGCAAACAGTATTCGTACTACGCCGACAACTCCGCTGAGATCATCTGGATGTCGGAACGCGATGGATGGAATCATCTCTACCTGTATCGACGCGCGAACCGGGACGGTGAAGAATCAGATCACGCAGCGGGAACTGGGTCGTTCGCGAAGTGGATCGCGTGGATGAGGAACAGCGTCAGATCTGGTTTCGTGCCGGCGGGGTCTATCCGGACCAGGACCCGTACTACATTCACGACTGCCGCGTCAACTTCGACGGCAGCGGGCTGACGATCCTGACGGCCAGGGGACGGCACGCACTCCGTGCGATACTCACCCGATCGGCGGTTCCTGGTCGACACCTACTCGCGCGTGGACATGGCGCCCATCGTGGAACTGCGACGTGCCGAGAACGGCTGCCCTGATCTGCGAACTGGAGCGCGGCGACATTTCCGCGTTGCTCGCCACCGGCTGGCAGGCCTCCCGAACGCTTTGTGGCGAAGGGTCGTGATTCGACGACCGACATCTTCGGGGTCATCTGGCGCCCGACGACGTTCGATCCGAACGAAGAAGTATCCGGTCATCGAGAACATTTACGCGGGACCGCAGGACTCGTTTGTCCCGAAACAGTTCTCCCCGTACTTCGGGGCTCAGTCCCTGGCGGAATTGGGCTTCATTCTCGTGCAAATCGACGGCATGGGGACGTCGAACCGGTCGAAGTCCTTTCACGACGTCTGCTGGAAGAACCTGGGTGACGCCGGGCTGCCGGACCGCATCGCCTGGATCAAGGCCGCGGCGGCGCAGTATCCCTCGCTGGATATTTCTCGCGTCGGCATCTACGGGGGCAGTGCCGGAGGCCAGAGCGCCGTGGGCGCGCTGTTGGCCCACGGCGATTTCTACAAGGTCGGCGTCGCGGACTGCGGTTGTCACGATAATCGCATGGACAAAATCTGGTGGAACGAACTCTGGATGGGCTGGCCAATCGGTCCGCATTACGCAGAACAGTCAAACGTCACCAATGCCCACCAGCTTGCGGGCAAACTGCTGTTGATCGTGGGCGAACTGGATCACAACGTCGATCCGGCCTCGACGCATGCAAGTCGTCAACGCGCTGATCAAAGCGGACAAGGACTTCGACCTGCTCGTCGTCCCGGGCGGCGGCCACGGAATTGCCGAGAGCCCCTACGGCACGCGGCGCCGCAGCGACTTCTTCGTGCGCCACCTGCTGGGTGTCGAACCGCGGCAGGATCGATAGGCCCCCCGGATCACCGCGGCTTCACATCCGCTTCGGTGCCGTATGGATCGGACTCGATGGTGCGCACATACGCAATCAGATCGAGGAGATCCTGCGGCTGATTGAGCAACTCTTCGGCGCCGACCGGCATCAGCGATTTCCCGGTACTGACCAGTTCGTCCAGGTCCGATCGCAGCAGTGCATGACTGGCTCCCTGGGCGTCGATCAGCGTGACACCGTTACCGGTTTCGGCCGCGATGATACCGGCATACACCCGGCCACTCCTGGTCACCGCCGAATACTCCACGAAGCGAGGTTCGACCGCTCGGTTCGGATCGAGCACGGCGATCAGCAGCGCTTCGGCAGAACGATCGGTCAGCGCCAGCAGATCCGGCCCGATCACAATCCCTTCATTTTCCAGGCGGTGGCACTGCGGCACACTGTTTGCGGAACACCTCGCGACCGTGCGCCGCATCCGCGGGCCAGCCGAGCTTGTCACGGTAACGCTCAATCGCCGCCAATCGCTCAGCCGGAGACGCCGTGTTCAGTAACTGGGACGCCCGGCTGCGGATGACGGACGAACTGTGCAAGATCAGCTTGCTGCGATTCACGGCGCCGATTTCATTGGCGGCCACATCGCCGGCGGCGATGCGATCCAACAGGCCGAGCGTCCAATTGGTCTGCCGCAGCAACATCTCCAGAATCTGTGGCCGGACCTCTGGACCATGCTGCGTCCATTGCTCGAGCAACACGTCGGACAAGTTGTCAGGGCGCAGAATTCCCAGCACATCGACAACCTGTCTGCTGGATCGCGCACCGGCGTGGACGCCGAGAGTTGGTCGGCGAGCAGTTGCACGTCGTCGGCCTGTCGTTCCAGCCCTCGGCCGACAAGCCGCACGGCATTCCGACGACGGTCCGGATCCTGCGCAGCATCCACCACGTCGTGCCGCGCTGCCGAGAACATGCCTGTCGTCGCTTCGATGGCCGCCCGCAGCTCGGGAACACTCCGCTGCGTGCAGGTCGCGAAGCGTGTCTCCACGGTACTCGATGGCATCCACAAACCCCGCCAGTACCTGGTACTGCCAGGTTTCGTATTGACTCGCGACGGGACTGGCAATCCGCCGGAGCCCGCGCGACCAGGGCCGCAGTCTGTTCCGATTCCAGGACCAGCCGCAGAAGGTTCTCCAGGAGCGCGATTTGAGCTCCGCGTGGGCTGCCTTGGTCCAGGATTCTCTCCAGCATCTCGGCGGGAAACGCCGTCGCGGAACTCATCACGGCGGTGATCATCAGCGGGTCGTCCGCGTCGCGGATCGCCATCGTGGCCAGCGTCTGTCCGGCACGAGAGTCGTTCCATTCTCCCAGGCTGTAGGCCAGCTGCATGCGGACCTGCGGATCGGGGTCAGCCGCCAATTCCAGCACGGCCAACTGCAGTCGTGGCTGGTCGTTCAGCAGCGGTTCCGAAATGCGAACGGCATGCTTGCGAACGCTCGCGTGTCGGTCGTGGATCGCCGCCAGGAGAATCTCCGAATCGGCCGCGGACAATCCGTCCAGCGTACACAAGGCCGAGAGGCGAGTCTTGGGATGTGGGCTGTTGATGACGAGCTGACGAAGTGGCGTGACCGCGAGGGGATCCCTACGTTCGAATCAATAACTGCTGGACCAGATCGCGCTTCGGACCGTTCGGACTATCCAGTGTCTGCACCAGCTCCTTCGTAGCCAGGTCGCGCAGGACTCTGCCCGGACGCTGCAAGACTTCCGCCGGCGACACTCGATAGATGCGTCCCATCCCGCGGCCAGCGTCGAATTCCAACTGATCATGCCACCGCTCTGGAATGTAGTCCGGATGTTCGATCACCAGCCGGTACATATCGACCACCCACAACGCTCCATCCGGCCCGGTGCGGACTTGCACCGGTCGAAACCAGGGATCACTCGACGCCAGAAACTCCGCTGTCGAGCTCCTGCGGTGCACGCCGACTGAAGAATGTCGTGCCCTTCGGCTGCAGCACGCTGTGGTGCACCAGGTTGTACGCAGGTTCGCAGACGAAATAGCTGTGGGCAAACTCCGGACCGAACAAGTCGTCGCGATACACTTCCAATCCCGCAGAGCCGCCGTGAATCGATTCAACGTCCACAACTCATTGAACCGCGGCAGCGTCCGGACTGATGGGGTACACGCGGGCGCAGGTGGGGGGTCCATCAGGTCGACACAGGCGTCCGGCGGAGCCAGAAACGGGATTGCGACGCAGGTAGTGGTCTTCCAGTGCGCAATGCCAGCTCGGCTGCAGGTTCCGACCACCGAACCAGTTGCCCCAATCGTCGCGGCAGCGTCCGTACTGGGCCATGCCCGTCTGCGTCTCGAATGGCTCCCGTGTCGGGTCGAATGCGGAAGTCGCGGGCGTGGATGTCCACTTGCTCGCCCGTCTTCAGCGACAGTGACGTTGCCGCCGCTGTCCCCATTCGCCCCGTAGATCCAGTTGTCGAGTCCCCACCGCAAGCGCGTTCACACGGTGCTGCGGATTTCCTTCCACGAAACCTCGGTACAGCACTTCGCGTCGATCGGCCTTTCCATCGCCATCCGTGTCTTCCGCGTAGAGAATGTTCGGGAGCGCAAGTGATCAGCACTCCACAGCGCCACGGCATGACGCCCGTGGGGAAATTGAGGTCGTCGAGAAACACCTGGCTGACGGTCGTACCGACCGTCGCCGTCGCGTGTCCTCCAAGTACTTGACGCAGCCACGCGGCCGCTTCGCTGCCGTCGCCACCCGTGGGATAGTCGCCCATGTCCACCACCCAGAGGCGACCGTCGGGGCCCCAGTCGATGGCAATCGGGTCGGTGACCAGCGGTTCCGCACAGACCAGCTCCACGCGGAATCCTTCGCGCACCGGAGGCAATCCAGCGACTCCCGCGGGCTCTTGGGTTTGAGTCTGGCCAGCATCTCGCGAAAGGGAGGATCCTCGAGCCAGGCTCGGCGCGGCGGCGAGTGCCATGCAGCACCAGGCTCAATACCAGGAGGCCCTGGCGAAACGTCATGCGCCGACAGAAAGACCGCACTTCTCAAGACTCCCCCAATCGGACAATACGCGACCTGCTACGTGTACCGGCACGGGCCCCCATTCCGCAACTGTACCACGCCGGGTCGGGCTGTACGCTATTTTCGCCGTCTGGTCCGGCTGAGGAAAGTGATCCCGATCGGTCGGCCCGACTTCCGTACCGATTATGCGGGCACACTTACCATGGTACAATCACTCGGTTGTTTGTCACCTCGCGAGGACGGCCGCCATGGCGACCTGCCTCTCGATCGCGTGACTTCTGCAGCGCGTGTTTCGCCACCGTAGCAGTATTTCCGCTTCGTAAACCCCGACAGGCAACGTCATGAGACATGTCTTGATTCCCGCCCGCTGGATTGCCTGCGCGCTCGCGCTCTGGGGCAGTTCAACCGCGTGTGACGCCCAGACACCAGCCGCTCGCTATCTGATCATCCATGGCGACGACGCGGGCATGTCACACTCCGCCAACATCGGCACGATCGACGCGATGGAGAAAGGGATCGTGTCGTCGGCCAGCATCATGGTGCCCTGCCCGTGGTTCATCGAGATTGCCGAGTACGCGCCGAGCTCATCCCGAACGTGACTTCGGCGTTCATCTCACGCTCAACTGCGAATGGAAGCGGTACCGCTGGGGTCCGGTGGCGTCGCGTGACAAGGTCCCGAGCCTGGTCGATCCGGACGGATACCTGTGGAGCAACGTGCGGCAGGTGGCGGAGACATGCTAAGGCGGAAGAAGTCGAGATCGAACTGCGAGCCCAGATCGATCGTGCCAAGCAGTTCGCGATGCCGATCACGCACCTGGACACGCACATGGGCTCGGTGCTCGCCCGGCCCGACCTGGTAGGAGTCTACGTCAAGCTGGCGATCGAATACGATGTGCCGATCTCTGTTTCTGCGGACGGTCGACGAGGAAATGGCCAAGGAATATCCGGCGTTGGCCGAACAAGCCCAGAAGCTGCTGCCACTGTTCCGCGAACACAAGCTGCCGCTCTTGGATCAGATGGCGCAGATCTACGGCGAACAGCCCGGCATGACGCGCCGCGAGGCGTACCTCGAAACGCTGCGAAAACTCCGCCCGGGCGTCTCGCAACTCATCATTCACTGTGGCTACGACGACGCGGAATTGCGGGCGATCACCGGCAGCGCCCCGCAGCGCGACGAAGATCGCCGCGTGTTCTCCGATCCCGAAGTAATGCAGTCTGATCAAGGAGCAAGGAATCCAGGTCATCGGCTGGAAGCAATTGCGAGCAATGAAGAAGTCTGAATAGAACGGTACGACGAACCTACTCACTATGTCCACGAACGTAGAGCAAGCGTCTACGCTTGCTCAGGTCATGGGCGGCACCGCGGCGATTTTCGGCGGTCCTGCACAAGCGGTACACTTATGCTACAAAGGAGACGAACTATGCAGTTTCACGACACGCGCCGTGTGGTCACGGTCCGCTATCTGTCGGTACGTGTGGCCCTGTGGGTGCTGACGACGGCGTTCGCCGTCTTCCTGATCGCTGATTCAGCCGGCGCAGCCGACAAGGTGTCTTTCAAGATGCACCACGTCGGGAAGTACCGCGGCGAGGTCTGCGATGTCGCGGACTTCAATAACGACAAGGTGCTCGATATCGTTGCGGGTGATTTCATCTATCTCGGACCCGACTTCAAGCCGGTCAAGATCCGCTCGATCAAGACCGACATCAACGAGGAAGGCAAAGGGTACGATTGGGACTTCATGAACGCGCCGCTGGACGTCGACGGCGACGGTCTGCTGGACGTCGTTTCCTGCTCGTGGTTCGGCATGCAGGTCGAGTGGTATCGCAACAACTGGGATCTCAAGAACAACAAGATCGGTGGCGAGTTGTGGCCGGCCACATTAGTCCACAAGAACAGTAACTACGAATGCGGCGAACTGATGGATCTGGACGGAGATGGCCAGCGGCAGGAAATCGTGCCGGCGACAAAGGCCACCGAGTGGTTCGAAGTGGCCAAGGGCCCCGATGGCAAGAGCGGCCTGGTGCGACATGTCGTGGACGCCGACGAGAACAAGCACACGTTCGGCATCGGCGTAGGCGACGTCAATGGAGACGGGCGACCGGATATTCTCCGACCGTCTGGCTGGTACGAAGCACCCGCGGATATTCGCACCGGCACCTGGAAGGAACACCCGCTGGCCCTCGGTGGACTGGACGAAGGCAAGTCCGATCACACTCCGCAGATCTTGGTGTACGACGTGAATGCGGACGGCTTGAACGATATCGTCACGAGCATTGCCCACGATTACGGAATTTTCTGGTACGAACAGATCAAGGGTAATCCGGAGCCCACTTGGAAGCGGCACCTGATCGACAAGAGCTGGAGCCAGGCCCACAGTTTTGAACTCGCCGACATCGACGGGGATGGCGATCTGGACCTCGTCACCGGCAAACGCTTCATGGCTCACAACGGCGGCGATCCCGGCGAATTTGAGCCCTTGGGTGTCTACTGGTACGAGTTGGAACGCGGCGCCAACCCGACCTGGACCAAACACAACATCTCGTATGATCAGGGCATCGGATCGGGACTGACCATGCGTGTGATCGACCTCGACCAGGACGGCGACCTCGACATCGTCGTCACGGGCAAGTGGGGTGGTCCCGCCTGGTTCGAGAACTTGACGAAGTGAACGCCGGATTCCGGCACCGCTGCTTCACGAGCAGCGTAGGCCGGAACAAGTCGGCACCGTGCCGGCACGCATGGCCTGCCGACTGCCTTGTTCGTAAAACTCCCAGTACAGATAGTCGGCGGCGTGCTGCGAACTGGGCTGCCCCGTGATTGTCGGGTAGAGACTGATCGAATCCAACCCGGCGGGAATCTGCACGCCCGCCAGATCGCCGGCGCGATGAAGTCGCATAACCTGCGAGGAGCGACGCGGACCGAAAGGCCCGCGGGCTACGAAGATCAGAAGGCAGTGAACGATACAATCTGAGTCAGCACCGCTATTTCTTCTTTGTCTCGCGGAAAAGAGGCGACTTAACGAGGGTGAAGAGCACGATTTCTTCGCCGGTTACGGTGCTGATATCGTGGTGCAGGCTCAGCACCCTGACGCCAGTGATCTCCTGGACCATCGCTTCCATGATCGGCCGCGCCGTTTCCATCAACTGGATTCTCACTTGCTTCAGGAGATCCCGTCCCTTCTCGGCTTGGAGCGACTTGACCAGATGCTGTTCAGCCGCAGTCAGAACCCCCTGGAGCCGGACCAAAAGCAGATCACCGATCAGGTGGGTGTGGACGTCCTTGGGGCCGCGGCCCATGCACTCCTGCACAAAACGGGTCATCCCCTGGCAGATGGCCGCTTCGATTTCTCCTGACGTCTTCATCATCGGAACCTCTCGCATGCTGCAGTTTCAGTCGCCGGGCGGAAGGGGCGACAATCCGTGCCTGAGAACCAGACAGCAGTCTCGGTTACCGCTTCTTGAGTCGTGATTTATCGGATGACTTTGTACTGGCGGATTCCCGGGCTTTCTTGACAGCCACCTTCTTGCGCGTCATCGGCTTGCCCTTCTTTGCCGAGGCCTCGGCATCGCGCAGTTCCTGCTCGGCCTGTTTGCTCGCCGTGAGGTCACTGATCATGGCCAGGATCCTGACGGCTCGGCCGGTATCGTCCCGCAGAACGGCCCCATTGACGCCCACCCAGATGACACTTCCGTCTTTGCGAACGCAACGTTTCTCGATGGACCATGAGTCGGCCTTGCCGCGGAGCACCCGCGTAAGTTCGCTCATGTCTCGCCGGCGATCCTGAGGATCAGTAAGGCCAATGTAGGTCTCGGTCAGCAATTCTTCCGCTGAATATCCCGCTATCTCACAGAACTTCTGGTTGACTCTGGTGAAGCGGAAACCGGGAGTATCAGCTTGGACCATGCCGACGCCGGAAAGCTCGAACATGGCACGAAATCCCGCGTCGCTGATCCGCAACGCCTCCTCGACTTCCCGGAGCAGCAGGAATGCGATTTTCTCCTCGCCAACAACCGCATCCACTTCCTGGTTCTTCAGAGCCTCGACGATGGACTCCGCCGCGGCCAACCGCGTTTCGAGTTCCTGATATGTCGGCTTGCTTTTGTTCATGATTCATCCTCCGACACTCGGAGAGCAAGCAGAACCTTCTGCTGATCGCTCAGGTTGCCCAGGACTATCACCCTGGGAAGTGGAGCGACCAGGATCAACGCCGGGGTAACTAGGATGTTGTCCCTGACCGCTGCTTGAAAGTCCTCAACTACATCAACCGTCTCAATCGTATAACGACCCTCCAGGTGCTCCTGGCAAAGGCTATGAAGGTTGGCCAGCGCTTTGTGGGAATTCTGGCCATTGCCTGCGATAAACAGCCGGAGCAAGTAATGGCCAGGCTTGCCTTTTCTCGCGGCGGGCCTCGCTTTGGTCGTTTTGCTCATGTTCCACCGTCCTTTCGGCGGGCTTTCCTGGCCCGAACCGGTGGCCGGTGTGGGCTGTCGGGGAACTCGATGCCTCGGTCTGTAATGACGTACAACTGGCGGCGATTGGAATGCGCCGATCCCCTGGACTTGACGACAAGTATCTGTCGAGTGATCTCCTGGTCGGTCTCGGCAAAACGTAGCTGGACAACCGCGTCCACCACGGAGGAGAAGCCGATGCCGCTGAGTTCCTCATCATTACCTATTCGGCTGTTGCTGCTGCTTTGGTTGGTCAGGATGCTGGTAATGCCTTGTTCCTTGACCACGCTTACCAGCCGCATCATGAAATCAAAAGCGGATTGCTTGGACCCCATGCGGACGCATGCGGAGACTGCGTCGAGGATTAGGTGGTTCGGCTTGAAGCTTTCGATCGTTTCCATGATACGATTCAGGTGATTGTCGGAGCCTGTGCTCTCCGGCATCGCGGTTTGGATCAGCAGCTTTTCGTCGCGAATAGAGGGACGAAGGTCGATGCCGGGGCTAAGCATCCCGCTGATCATAGCCTCCTTGGATTCCTCGAAATTCAGGTATAACACCCTCTCGCCGCGAAGGCAGGCGGCCTGGGCGAACGTGCTCGCCAGCGTGGTCTTGCCCGTGCCGCTGTTGCCCGAAATAAGAATGCAGGATGCGAGCCGGAATCCTCCATTCAACATAAGATCCAGTCCCTTCAATCCCGTGGAGACCTTTTCCCCTAGCGGCTGATGGGTCAGTTCCGCCGTGGTCAGCGGAAACAGGACGATCCCATGCTCGCCAAAGACGTAGGGATATTCGTTGGTCCCAAAGCCGGAGCCACGATACTTGATCACCCGTAGTCGGCGTGTCGCCACCTGTCCCACCACGCGATGGTCGAGACGGATCACGCAGTCCGCCATGAAGTCGAGGAACTCATACTGAGACTCCTGATTCTCGTCGCGGAAAGTCTTCACCGAAAGGACGCTCGTCAGCCCCTGATCGGTCAACCAATTATGGAGCCTGGACAATTCGTTGTGTTCGCGCTTCGAGTCGCCGTAAATCCGCAGCAGCACATCCAACGCATCCATCACGATCCGCCGAGCGCCAATCCTTTTTATGTGCCCGCCCGCAATCGCCAGCATGCCCTGAATGTCGAAATCGCCGGAAACGATTTCTTCTCCGTGCAACCGAGCCTCAATGATGGCCATCTTGCCGGCCTTCTCCAGGGCCGCCAGATCCCATCCCATCGACAAGGCGTTCAGGCGGATGGCCTCGGCTCTCTCTTCAAATGTAACGAACACCCCGGGTTCACCCGCCATCGCCCCACGGCAAAGGAACTCCAGGCCCAGCACCGTCTTTCCGGAGCCCGGCCCACCACTGACCACCGTGGTGTGGCCTTGGGGAAGTCCACCCTCCAGTATCTCATCCAGACCGGCGATCTTGGTTGGCACTTTCGGGATGGGTTGCCGTTTTCCTGGCATGTTCTACTCTTTTCTGTGAATTCACTTCCGCTTTCCAAGCCTGCAAACCATCAGCGGTTCCTGGCACATATCCCACACTCAACGAAAAAAGCCGACGCGGTTGAATGCACTTGAAGCATTTAACCGCGCCGGCGTACTATTCGACTGGCCCGTCGCCGTAGCGACTTGCCCTTCATCTCGTCATCCGGCGGCCATCCTGATCGGAGCGACTCACGGTTCGGAGGCGCTTCTCGACAGGAATTTGATGGTACTTCGCCGGAAGATGGATAACAAGTGGGTTTTGTCTGACACAGGTCCATTCGGCAACCATGCATTCCCACTCAGCCCAGGATCTGCGCACCGATCTGTTGACGTAACTGCCTGTGGTCATGTAGTTTATCGCTGAGGCGAGGAGCGGGACAGCGGCGGGGATGCCGCCCGACCTCGCCAATCTCCGGGGAGCACACGGCCATGGATGGCGAAGCACATGACTTTCTGGAAGGAGATGCAGCCCTGTTTCTCCGACCTCGAAGACCCGCGAATCGCGGTGTCCTGCAAGCACCTCTTTGCTGGATATGCTGGTCATTACGATCCTTGTGGTGACGTGTGGGGCGGATGACTGGAACGATGTGGAGACCTTATGCAAACCTCCGTGCGCGAGAAGCGGACTGTCGCGCGGCCCCTCCACCAGGCTTCTGCCCGCTCGAACCCGCATGGTCGAAACCTCGCGAAGAATGCTCCGGCTCGGCGTCAATCCCGCACGACCGTCTCACGCGGTCTGCGGGGAACGTCCCTGGAGCACCGTGCGTTACTACTGACACCACAAGCCAGCGCCGCACAACACGAACGGCTCCTTCACGACAACCACGACTTGTTTTTTCCGTTCCTGGCCGTACAATTCCGCGTCGTTGAAGAACAAGTTGATCCAAAGCTGTTGGATGACTCGGCAGAGAACAATTCGGCTTGGCCGGGTGGTTCGTTAACGAGTAAGCCGACATGACGCGACACCTCCGGGTGTTGAGCCATGTCGGTTTTTTTTTGGCGATGTGTGATGTTCGCCAGCACCTCGGGAATTTGCCCCATTGGCGTGGTGCTGAGGGAGATCTTGCCATGCGGCGAGCTGCAACCGTGTTGATTGTCATCGCTCCGATCGCTGCTCTCTCCGGGTTCGGCACCGTTGCCAGCTACACCTGGGCAGGCGCAACGATCCTGCTCTTCGTCGTCCTGGTCCTCAGACTGTTGTCGTTCATGACGCGCAGACTTAGAGCGACAATCAATTCCAACCGAATGCGCCCGATCAATTGGCGGGAATATTGCGCACCCCGCTCAGGCAAACCAGACGGCGTTTCACTCCGGCGGAGCAAACCAATTGCCTCGAATGTTCAATCACGAGGCCAACCGGCGGTCGCGTCTGGAACCAACATGTCGAGTCCAATGACGAGCGCTTCATTGCGCGCGACCGCTCCGAATCACATGACGTCAAGCACTTGGCGCCCACCGCTGTGTTGGCGGCATTTGAAACCTCGAAACCCGATCCGATAGAGTCCAGCGGGACATTGAGGTCTGTGGAAATCATGCAGCAGGAAAACTCAGGACAAAGCATCTCCTTGTGGATGGCAACGACCGCCGTGCCGAATCAGAGCACCTTGGTGGAGGACACTCACGCGGATGTGTGCATCGTCGGTGCGGGCATCGCGGGGATAACGACCGCTTACCTGTTGGGTAAACAGGGCAAGTCAGTCGTCGTATTGGACGACGGTGTCATCGGCGGGGGCCAGACTCAGCGTACAACCGCCCACCTGAGTAATGCCCTTGATGACCGCTACGTGGAGCTCGAGCAACTGCACGGGGCGGCAGGCGCAAGGCTCGCCGCCGGCAGCCACACGGCAGCGATCGACCGCATCGAGTCCATCGTTGGCGACGAGCAGATCGCCTGTGATTTCACCCGGCTGGACGGCTACCTGTTCCTCTCGCCTGGTGAGTCTCCTGAGTTGCTGGACCGCGAACTTGCCGCTGCCCACCGGGCCGGGCTAAACGGCGTCGAGCGGCTCGCATGTGTACCTCTCCCGTCCTTCGATTCAGGGCCTTGTTTGCGATTTCCCCGCCAGGCGCAGTTCCACCCGCTCAAGTACCTGGCAGCACTCGCCCAGGCCATTGAGCGCAGCGGGGGACGCATCTTCACGGGCACGCACGCAGAAACCATTGAGGGCGGCAAGCCGGCGCGGATCAAAACCTCGAACGGTCACGTTGTCACCGCCGAGGCCGTCGTGATGGCGACGAATTCTCCGGTCAACGACCTCCTGGCGATCCACACCAAACAAGCCGCTTACATGAGCTACGTCATCGGCGCGATCGTACCGCGGGGGTCAGTCGCGACGGCACTCTACTGGGACACGTTGGATCCTTACCATTACGTTCGAATTCAACCTCTTTCGCCAGTGGCCAGTAGTTCGGAGCAGAGCGAAGCTGAGGGGCTCGACGTATTGATCGTCGGCGGAGAGGACCATAAGACCGGACAAGCGGCGACCCACTCGGATCCCTACGCCCGCCTGGAGGCCTGGGCTCGCCAGCGGTTCCCGATGATCCGGGAAGTTCGGTATCGCTGGTCGGGTCAGGTAATGGAGACCATCGACGGGCTCGCCTTTATCGGGCGGAATCCGCTGGACAAGCCAAACGTCTTCATCGCAACCGGCGACTCGGGAATGGGGATGACCCATGGCACTATCGCGGGCGTCCTCCTGACCGACCTGATCCTCGGTCGGGAGAACCCCTGGGCCACGCTCTACGACCCTTCCCGAAAGACGTGGCGTGCCCTGGGCCGATTTGCAGGAGAGAATCTCAACGTCGCCAGGCAATACGGAGACTGGCTGACCGGCGGGGATGTGGGTTCGTCGGCGCAGATCGCTCCAGGCGCGGGCGCGGTCATCCGGCGCGGCCTGACGAAGATGGCCGTTTACCGCGATGAGCAGGGAGCCCTCCACGAGCGCTCGGCCGTCTGCCCGCATCTGGGTGGCATCGTTCATTGGAACGACGCCGAGAAGACCTGGGACTGCCCCTGCCACGGCTCCCGCTTCGACCGCCTCGGCGGAGTTCTGAGCGGACCTGCGAACCGTGACTTGGGCGGTGTGGATAGCGATTACGGAAAGTGATTCTGGGATTCAACTTCAGTCCTAAGCAAAAGAACAGATGATGCAAAATACCAGCCCCTCAGCTCACATGACAGAAGATCCCGTCGTGGAACCGAGCACGCAAACCTTCCTGGATGGGTTGGCGTCCAAAGGTGGTCCTCAGATCTACGAGTTGTCGGTCGAAGACGCCCGCGGCGTGCTTTCCGGCGCGCAGTCGGGGGGAGTTGAGAAACTCCCGGCCGATAGCGAAGACCGCCTCATCCCGGGTGGCCCACAAGGTCAGGTCGCGATTCGCATCGTGCGACCGAAAGGCAGCACCGACGCGCTCCCCGCGGTGATGTATTTCCACGGCGGCGGTTGGGTACTCGGCGACGTGGAAACACATGACCGCTTGATCCGGGAAATCGCCAACGGCGCCCACGCTGCAGTCGTGTTCGTCGATTACAACCGTCCGCCGGAGGCCCGATACCGCAACGAACGAGTGAAGTACGTCGACGCCTTCTGGAAGGCGGCAAACTGGGACTTCGCCGGAAAGTGCTACGCTGCTGCTGTCAAGTGATTCATCTCAGGATCATTCACACCGCCTTCAGAACAGCAAACCAGTGCCAGAAAACACTTTTCGAACTTGGAAGGTCGCCCCATGAGTCACAGAACCGTTCTCTGTCGTGGAATTACTCCGACGATTCTCGTTGTCGGATTGGTCAGCTTCGCTTTTCTGTGTGCGCCCTGCGCCGGTGCCGACGAAAAGCGGCCGAGCAGCTACGCACCCGTGGTCATTCCGGAGGATTTCGAGAAGACCGTGGCCCGAATGGAAGCGGCCAAGCTTCAAGTCAACGAGCGTCAGGCGGCCCTGCTCCTCGAGCGATACGACCTCAGCGACCAGCCGGCAAAAGAAGTAACCATGTCGCGTGGCAAGCCTGTGCAAAGTGGCGTGCGTGTGAAACTGCCGGAGGGCGTGGGCTCGTGGACCGACCTGGGGGCGATGAGTCCCGAGCAGATCCGACAGAAGGCGGTGTGGCCCAAAGGGTTCCTGCCGTTGCCGCATCCGAACCACGCTGAAGGAGGCATGCTGTTCCCCAAGCACCATATCGACCACATCAAGAAACAGGAAGAACGCGACTTGACCCGCTTCGACCTGGACTTTGACCTGCCACAGCACTTCCTGCCCGAGTTCCCGCCGCCGATCTACCTCACGACGCGAACGGATCTGGGTGACGTGTCCCAAGGGCAGGTCGTGGCGATTAGCAACTACTTCAAGCTCTTTAACGGAATTCTCAACCCGAAGCAGTTGGAGGGTGTCCGCTTGCTGGTCACGCCGTTCCCACAACAACAGTTCAACGCAACGGAGGACCGGCGGTCACTGAAGCCGAGCACGGGCGTCACGTGCTTCGACTGCCACGTGAACGGCCACGCAAATGGGGCCACGCACCTGGTCGGGGACATTCGTCCGCAGGAATTCCGCCACCGCTTGGACACGCCCTCGCTGCGCGGCGTGAATATCCAACGACTGTTCGGTTCACAGCGGGCCCTGAAAAGCGTCGAGGACTTCACGGAGTTCGAGCAGCGGGCCGCGTACTTCGACGGCGATCCCGTGATCGCCACGAAGAAAGGGGTGAACATCCTGGAACGCGGCAGCCAGGTGCACTTCATGGCGGAGTTCCAAGCCATCCTCGACTTTCCGCCGGCGCCTAAACTCAACGTCTACGGCACGCTGGATGCGCGGCAGGCGAGCGAAGCCGAGATGCGGGGCCAAAAGGTCTTCTTCGGCAAGGCCAATTGTGCGGTGTGCCATCCCGCCCCCTACTATACAGACAACCTCATGCACAACCTGCGTGCCGAACGGTTTTTCGAGCCACAGATGGTCAATGGGCGGATGGCCTCGAGCGACGGGCCGATCAAGACGTTCGTCTTACGCGGCATCAAGGACTCGCCACCCTACTTGCACGACGGCCGACTGCTGACGTTGGAGGATACGGTGGAGTTCTTCAACCTGATCCTGGAGACGAAGCTCAGCGAGCAGGAGAAGCAGGATTTGCTTGCGTTCATGCGATGCCTGTAGCGGTTCTTACTGCCAGGAGGACGTAGCTATGCCGTCGTAGGCCGGGATGGAGCCAAACCAGCCTCTGCTGTCGAGGGCACTTTGATCCTGTGTCGATAGATCGCCACGATGACGTTCGTCGCGGCCAGATTCAGTAGCTAAACAAGGGAGACAATCGTCATGGCAGCTTCACGTCGGAACTTTTTGAGCTGAGGTGGGCGGCATCGGCTTGGGGAGTCTATTCCTTGGCACGAGCGCCCTCAATGCGGACGATACCAAACCGCCGGCCAATCCTCCCGCCAGCATGATCTTCGAGACGGTGTTCACCGAGGGGATCGCCGAACTCTCCTACCTGATCGGCGACAAGGCAACCGGGAAGGCCGCCGTCATCGACGCCCGACGGGACATCGATGTGTACGTCGAGCTGGCCCGCAAGCACAAACTGTCCATTACCCACGCCGTGGAGACGCACATCCACGCCGATATGGTGTCTGGATCTCTGGGGCTGGCTGACCGCACTGGGACGGCCAAGGTTTATGTTAGCGCCGAAGGCGGGGCTGAGTACGGGTTCGCCAGGCGCGCGGCTGTCCGGCGATGCGACGCGAGAAATGGTTCCTGCGATCTGGGCTTCGCGATATGGTCCGAGCGTGCCCCTGCGTTTCCTGGCCGCCTTGCTTGGCGGGGCGGTCATGATGCTCGGCGCCCGCTTGGCCGGAGGCTGTACCAGCGGGCACGGCATCAGCGGGGCGACTCCAATTGGCGCTGTCGAGCTGGATTTTCGCCCCGACGTTCTTCGGCGTCGGAGTCGTCGCCGCGTTTCTCCTCTACGGCAGAAAGGGGGCCGCCCATGTTTGACTCTCCTCGAATGCTTCTGCTGGGACTGATTACCGGATTCCTTTTTGGTTTCTTGCTGCAAAAAGGGCGCGTGGCGAAGTTTGAGGTGATCGTCGGTCAGTTTCTTCTGCGTGATTGGACCGTGCTGAAGATCATGCTCACGGCTGTCGTCGTAGGCTCCGTCGGCGTTTACGCAATGGCGGAGGCCGGAGTTGTCTCGCTCCACGTGAAGCCGGCCTTGCTGGGCGGCGTCCTCTTGGGCGGCGTCTTGTTCGGCGTCGGCATGGCTCTGTTGGGGTATTGCCCCGGAACAAGCGTGGCGGCCTGCGGAGAGGGCCGCCGCGACGCGATGGTCGGTGTCCTCGGGATGCTGCTCGGAGCGGGCGTCTATGTTGCGAGCGTATCCCGCGCTGCAACCGATCATTCGTGCCTGGGGCGACCGGGGCAAAGTCACGCTGCCCGAGGTAACAGGCACATCGCCTTGGTTCTGGATTGCGGCGATGACGATTGCGCCGTTGTCGCGTTTGCTGATCGAGCCCGCGGTAGCGGCCGCCGCGGGCTTCTTTCTCCTCCTCCGCGCTGCGGCGAGCACAACGCCCGGCCCTAAACCAGTAAAGGAGAATCTTATGCGTAGGTGGATGCTTCCGATCATCGCGTTGCTGGCGGTATCGGTCTTTGTGGTGCGAGAGCAATCGCAAGCCGAAGACAATCCGAAAGAGAGAAACCAAATGCTCAAAGCAGTGGTCCATGTGAACTTCAGCGACCCGGAACGGCAAGGCCACGGCCTGAAGAACGTCGAGAACATCGTCAAAGAGGTCGGCAACGACGCCGAGATCGAGGTCGTGGCGCATGGAGCGGGCATCGTTCTGCTCGTGCAAGGCGAAAGCAAACACGCCGACAAAATCCAATCGCTGATTGATCGCAAAGTGAAGTTCGTGGCCTGCAGAAACTCCTTGCGCGACAAGTCCATTGCGGAAGACCGACTCCTGCCCGGAGTCCAGGTCACCGCCTCCGGCGCGGTGGAGGTGTTGCGAAAGCAGCAGGAAGGCTTCAGCTACTTCAAGCCTTAGACGCGGAGATGGCTGCGACCCAGCAGGTGAACTTGGCTTTGGAGGGACAGTCTTATGGATGCGACGCGACGCGAGTTTCTGGCAGCCATCGGCGCACTCGGCCTCGCAGGGCGATCCTCCGAAAATGACTCCCGGATCGTCCTGATGCACACCAACGACATTCACGGCCATCTGACTGCCTGGCGCGGTTGGGAAGGAGACTTGAAGGACCGCCAGATCGGCGGTCTGGATCGCCTGGCCGCAGCAGTTCTGCAAATACGCAAGGATAACCAAGGACGGAGCCTGTTGCTGGACGCTGGCGATTGCTGGGGCGATACGATGATCGCCGATCGGACCCAGGGCTCTGCCCTGGTTGCCGCGCTGAATCACCTGGATTATGACGCGATGACGATCGGCAATCACGAGCCGGACTTCGGCCGCGAAGGCATGAAAACGCTTATCACTCAGGCCCGGTTCCCTGTGGTCGCAGCGAACCTCGTGACCCGTTCCGACGGCCAACTGTTCACCAAGGCGTATGTGATGCGCGAGATCGGCGGCGTGGACGTCGGCATCTTGGGGCTCGCCTACCCGAAGACCCCGTGGACAACCTCGTCCAAGAACATCGACGATCTGGATTTCCAGACACCCGTAGACGTGGCCCGCCGATTCATTCCACGGATGCGTGACGAGGGGGCGCGATTGATTGTACTGTTGACGCATCTGGGTCTCAGTGCCGATAAGCATCTTGCCGAGGCCGTTTCCGGCATTGATGTCATCGTTGGTGGCCATAGTCACAATCGAATGGGCGACGCTTTGCGCGTCGGCAAAACCCTGATTGTTCAGGCGGTGCTCACGGCTCCGATTTGGGGCGGCTGGACTTGGTGATGGAGAACGGCCAAATCACCGATCACAGTCGCACGCTCATTCCCCTGGACCATGAGAAAGTCCCGTCTGATCCGGGCACCGAAAGGCTGATTCAGGAGTTGCTGGAACCCCATCGGCAGGCATTGCAGGAACCTGTGGGGGTCGCAGGGGACTACATCGGCGAGCGTGTACGAGCGGATCGTCCGCAAAACGCGTTTCGCACCTATTGCGATCGGAGAGGAATTCCATGCGTCACTTGTTCACAAGTTCGCTGGAAGCGGACAAATTCGTGGAGATCGAAAAGGTCCTCACGAAAGATCAATTGCAGGAACTGTGTAAGATTCGCCAGAGTGCGCCGCCCACCACGCCCGGTGAAGTAGCCAACGTGAAGGATGCGGCGCGGACCAGGTGAAGTTTGCTGCTCTCGCGGTGGGGCGGACGGTGCAGCGCCCCGCCGCAGTGAGCGATTTCTCCACCTCCATCCCCAGCATACGAAAGGGAACTATCGTGAAACGTATCTTTCGCTTACCGGTACTCGCCGGTGGTATTGTCATGGCGGCCTTTCTGGCGTCCTTGGCGGCCACGGCGAATAGTCGTGTCGATGCCCAGGTGACGGTGTACCGCTACCAAAACGGCGGATACTACAACCCGTACGGCCAAGGTCCCTACGGTGGATACAACCGGGGCTACGCCGCCACAGCTCGAGCCAATAGCAGCATGTTCCCGAGCCGTGGCGGAATGTTCGGCGGTAGAACTTATGGATACTCACTGAATCGAAACGTCCCGCTCGGTTATGGCAACAGATTCGACTATGGAATCGGTCCCCCTGTCCGCGTCTATGGCCGATCGAGCTATCTCCAGCCATCCTACGGCCCCGTTTACGTGCCGTTCGGGTACTCGGAGTATTGAGCAAAGGAATCCAAGCAGCATGTCACGACCAACGTGGAGCAGCGAACATGGAAATCTTCATCGGCCTCGGCGTGGTGGTGTTGTGGATCGCGCTACAGACGTGGATTTTGCCACGCTTCGGTATCTCGACGTGAATGAGCAACGCTTGTCGGCCGAGTTCGGCCGCCCAGAAGACAGTTGAAGCGAGGCACGTGCACGTTCCGCAAGAGCCTGCATCGCCGAGCAATGCGCAACGCGACTGACTCGATCGATCGGACGACATCGCGAGCCTGGGTGTAGGACTTCAGTCCCTAGCCGCGGCCGCGTTGCCTTCTCTCAAGGACAAGTCCAATGTTACGCAACAACCTCTAGGAAAAGGAGTCACCATCATGGGTGGCAAGACAGACGTGGTGAAAGGGAAAATCAAGGAAGCTGCCGGCGTGCTGACCGGCAACGACAGACTTCGCGCCGAAGGACAGGCCGACCAAGCGGGCGGCAAGGTCAAGCAAGCCGCTGCGAAGGTGGTCAACAAGGTCAAGAAAGCGCTGAAATAGGTGCGCGAGTGAGATTGTCGCAACGCAGGAACAGGCGTCCGCCTCTTAACCGTCGGCGACTTCTTTTCCGGCTGGTACGTACCACGACGCCGGCGATTCATAGAGCAGGCCTGTGACGAGGCGCGGCAGAGAGTCTAAGTCAGCAGATGAAAGTGGTCTACAGAATTTGAACGCTCTTTTCTTAAGGATACGAATATGGAAACAAAGAAACGATTAGATACACCCGAGCGGAATCCTGATCCGATTACCAAAGCACCGGGATCGCACCCCGTCGGAACCGGAGTTGGTGCGGCCGCCGGCGGTGCTGCGGCAATGGGAGCAGCCGTTGCCGCCGGCGCGGCGCTGGGAACTGCGGTCGGTCCGGTGGGCACTGCGATTGGGGCCGCCGTGGGCGCTGTCGTGGGTGGCCTGGCCGGTAAGGGGATTGCAGAACATTTCGACCCCACCATCGAAGAGGCATATTGGCGGGAGAACTATGCAAGCCGACCTTATGTCACCCCCGGTGCGTCAATCGATGACTATGGACCCGCGTACCGGTATGGCTGGGAGTCCCGTAGCCGGTACTCGGACAAGCGGTTCGAGGAGGTTGAAAAAGACCTCGAACGTGATTGGGGGCGAGCCAAGGGCAAATCCCGATTGACGTGGGCTCAAGCCCAGGCTGCGTCCCGCGACGCGTGGAATCGAATCGACCGGCCGGAATGAATAGCGTTACGTCGATACGCACACAAAGCAAGCGAGAAGCGATCGAGGGCCGCCTGCCAACTACGGCGGGCGGCCTTTGACGCCGTGCTGCGGATCTGGCGGGCGGCTGTAACATTCGCGCCGCTCCGCAGGAACTGCGGCGAGAATCGTCACGCAGTTGGACATGCGTGTGCCGGTTCTGAATAGCATCGAGCAAAACGAAGAGGAGGCGTTATGATAGCCTTTGGCCAACGTCGGGCTCGATCGAATCGTCACAACCGCGACGGTTTCGTACCTGTCGGAAGCGATCGTCGTCCGCGCTCCTGACCTCGCGAGAGAAGAAGGTCGAGTACCGGAGTCGCAGCACCTGTTCTCGGTCGGCGACGACCAGTTTCTCCGCTCGATGGCCGGCTTGCTCCCTCCGGCTGCGCGTCTGCGCGGGAATCGGATCACTACGTTCACAAACGGGGATGAGATTTTCCCCGCCATGCTCGACCGCCATCGGCGCGGCTCCAGCACACGGTCACGTTCGAGACCTTCATCGTCCCCGGCGAGCACAATGATACGGACGTCACCCGCCGGGCGGGCCGCTCGCGTTGGGGGCCGCTCCTGCAAGCCGGCGCGGAGATTTACGAGTACCGGCCGACGTTGTACCACTGCAAGGTGATGATCGTGGACGACTGTTGGACGAGCATCGGGTCCGCCAACTTCGACAACCGCTCGTTCCGGCTGAACGACGAGGCCAACCTGAACGTCTACGATGCGGACTTCGGCGCGAACAGGTGGAGGCGTTCGAGCACGATCAGGAACGCTCGCGTCGCATCACTCTCGAAGAATGGACGAATCATCCTTGGACCGAAAAGCTCAAAGACCGGGCCGCCGGCCTCCTCCGCTCGCAGCTCTAACGTCGTGACGAAAAGAGGCAAACATGCCTCGCTACTGGGGCGGTCAAACTTCTGCACTCGTTCAAGGTACCTGCGATGAACCATACTAACCTGCCACTGCCCTATGCGGATGACGTCGAAACGATTCCGGCGGATGAGGCGGACGATATCCAGCGGGTGATCCAAGCAATGGAGTTGATTCTAGCGCGGACCCAGGCAAAGAGCGGCGAGTTTCGCGCAGACGTCCATGTCAAATCGCATGGTTACGCCCAAGGGGAATTCCGGGTGCTGCCGAACCTGCCCGACGAACTGGCGCAGGGACTTTTTGAACACGAGGGCGTCTACTCGGCGGTGGTTAGGTTTTCCAACGCGGCCAGCCAGCCGCAGGCCGATGCCATTCCGGACGGTCGCGGAATGGCGATCAAGGTGTTGGAGGTGAAAGGAGAGATGATCTTGACGGACGAGCAGAGCGGCCCGACGCAAGATTTTCTGATGATCAATCACCCCGTGTTTTTTGCCCGTAACGTGAAGGACTTTCTGCGTATTGGAGCGGGTTCTCGTCGAAGCGGACGACAACTCGCTCGCGACGTTGCAGGGGGGCCTCACCGGCGGCGACTGGAATCCACTTCACTGGCATTGGCGCGAGATGCTGGCGGTCGCCGAAATCGCGGCACAGCTCCCCGCGCACCCGGCGAGTATCACCTACTTCAGCATGGCCCCGATTCGATTCGGAACCTATGTGGCCAAGTATCGGGCGAAGCCCGCCGGCGATCGCCACGAATCGTACCTAAATCTGATCCAACGAATGGGCTCCCAGACCGACGCGCTGCGATTGGCGCTGGAGGAAACGCTGGAAACACAGGAAGTGCTGTTCGAGTTCCAAGTGCAACTGCGCACCTCCGAGCATACGATGTCCATCGAAGACGCCACCGTGGAGTGGCCGGAACGCGAATCGCCGTATCGTACGGTCGCTCACCTGTTACTCCCGCGCCAGGAGATCCCATTACTACGCCAGCAAGACGCCTACCGGCGCCTCTCGTTCAACGTCTGGCATGCCCTCGCCGCACATCGTCCCTTGGGAGGTATTAACCGCGTCCGCCGCCGGGCCTACGCCGTCTCGTGCGCCTGGCGGCGTCAGCAAGCAGGGGCGAAGTTAGCAGAGCCGCCGAGCACCGGCGAAGTCTGCTGACGATCACTTTGTGGAAGGAATGTCGCACAGAAGGTGACTCGAAGTCAAAGGAGATTGCAGTGGCAATGTTCATGAAAACGCTTTACACGCCCGGAGTGGCGCACTTGTCATACATCTTTGGAGACGGCGGCCAGGCATCCGTCATCGATCCCCGCCGTGATGTCAACGAATATCTGGAAATCGCCCACAGCCGGGGAGCGAAGATCACCCACATCTTCGAGACGCATCGCAACGAGGACTACGTCATCGGCTCGCTCGAGTTGGCCCGCCGCACCGGAGCTGAAATCTACCATGGCAGTCAGCTCGACTTCCAATACGGCAACCCGGTGAACGAGGGTGACGAGTTCCAACTGGGCAACATCAAGCTCTCGATCCTCCACACACCCGGCCATACGATGGAGAGCATCTCGATCGTCTATCGCGACTTGGTGTTCAGCGCTGACCCGCTGGGTGTATTCAGCGGCGACGCCCTATTCATCGGTGATGTGGGCCGGACCGACTTCTACCCCGATCGGGCCGAAAAAGTCTCGGGCCTGCTCTACGACAGCATATTTCAGAAGCTCCTGCCGTTGGGCGAGCATGTGCTCCTGTGGCCTGCCCACGGGGCGGGCTCGGTGTGTGGTTCCGGCATCGCGGAACGCAACTTTTCGACACTTGGCTACGAGCGCAAGCACAACCCTGTGTTGCAGAAGACGGATCGCGAAGAGTTCATCCGCTTCAAGGTCCATGAAGAGCACTTCCAGCCTCCTTACTTCCGGCAGATGGAAAAATATAACTTGGAGGGTGCTCCGCTTGACCAGGATTGGCTACGACCAGGTCGACGGCTTCCTGGCCGGAGGGCTTCACGCCTGGGAGACGAGCGGACGGGGCTACGACCGGATCGAGGCCATTCACATCACGGATCTGGAACAGCGGCTCGACGATGGCGATGGCTTCACGCTGCTGGATGTGCGCAGCAAGGAGGAATTCGAGTCCGGCCATCTTCGCACGGCGGTTCATGTCTACGTGGGCGATTTGCCCTCGAAGCTCGAACAGATCCCGGGACGCCGGCCGATCACCACGTTATGCAAGAGCGGCCAGCGGGCCATGATCGCGGCGGCGTTCCTAAGTCGCCAGGGCATCGAACCCGTCGAGGTTTGCCTCAGATCGATGTCGGCGTGCTCCCACGTGGAGTGTCAGGTGATTAGGGGAGACTGACGTGACATGTCAAGCGAACCATGAAGGAGTTGGAGAATGACAAGTCGCAACGTGCTTCACGCGATTGGGCTGATCGTCGCGACGCCGATGCTTGCCCATGCCCAAACCGAGGCAGTTGACCCGGGCGCGACGGGCCCTGCCTGGTCGCCGTACCTGGTGGGGGTGTTGATCGGCGTGCTCAGCATGTTCACGTTCTACTTCAGTGCCAAGCCGCTCGGCGCGTCGACCGCCTTTGCCAACGTGGCCGGACTGATCGGCCGGCTGATCGCCCCGCAGCATACCGATTCCTTGCATTTCTACGCAGACAAGAAAGCTTCCAAGATCGACTGGCAAGTGGCGCTGGTGATCGGTGTGATCGCAGGTTCGTTCCTGGCGGCCTGGAGCGGTGGCGAAATCACCGGCCGATGGCTGCCGCCGATGTGGGCGGAGCGGTTCGGCGAAAGTGTCTGGTTGAGGAGCGTGCCACCATGATCGGCCTTTCACCGGCAAGCAATTCACGGGGCAGCCGTCGGCACTGCTGCCGGAGATCAACAACCCCGCCGACACACTTTTGAAAGGACGAATGTCATGTCAGCCTCAAATTTAAAGGAAATGTCCGGCAGCGCCGCCGCAGCGATGGGCACGGCAGCCGAAACGGTACGCGACTATGCACAACACGCTTCCGAGAGCGTGCAGCACACGGCCATGCAGGCTGGCGACCAAGTGCGCGCCGGCTATGACGAAGCCGAACGCTTCGTTCGCAATCGACCGGGCGAGTCGATACTCGTGTGTCTTGGCGTGGGTCTCATCGCCGGCGTTGTGATTGCGTTGTCGCTACGTTCGCGATGACGCGGCCCTGCAATCGCCCGACCCCGACTTGGTGAAGGTACCGATCATGAATGATCCACCTCTGGCGGAATGGTCAATACGCTACTGGCAACCGTCGCCAGTATGGCGGTTCACAGGGTAATCGGACTGTTGGCGGAAAGTTCCGCCAGAGTACTTGTAATAACGGAAGATGGAGCCCCCCGCACTCTGTCGGCTTTCGACGGTGCGCCGGATGACGCGGCTCGGCGGCGCTGAATAGCTTTGGGAGTCATTTTGGAGAAGCCCTATGATTAGCATTGCAGGCCCTGCGCCATCGAAAGACGACGTCGGCGAATCTTCGCTTAAGCGGAACCGTGGCAGGTGGGGGGATGCGGGTCGAAAAGTACTTTCAAAGAGCGCTCGGGCGATCGAGCGGTTGGCCGGCCAAAAACCAGGGTACTGCCTGGCTGCGGCACTATCCCTAGGAATCGCACTAGGATGGTGGGTGAAACGACTATGAACCTACTCAGCGAATCAACCCCCGAGCCGCCGAACGGGGTCGCCAAAGACGTGGGCGAATTGACGCACGACATTATGTCGCTCGTCGAGCTTCAGTTCGAGCTGTTCAGAAGCGATTGCCGCAATGCTCTGAAAGGACTGCTGATCCCAGTCGTGCTGCTGCTGGTCGCAGCGATTGTGGCCGCCGGCACAGTACCCCTGGTGCTGATTGGCATTGCAGAAGTCCTCGTGCAGGCCGGCGGCCTTTTCCCTCGCTGCGCTGGGCGGATTCATCTTGGCAGTGGCCCTGGGACTCGTAGGGTGGTCCTATCTCCGCGGAATCGTACCCGTGTTCGAGCGTTCCCGCGAAGAATTGACCCACAACATTGCTTGGATCAAGCACGCTTTGAAGCGGCCGGCGCCCGTGAAATCATAGCAACCTCAGGATCGCTGATATTTTCCACTACCCCAGACTAAGGAGCCTAACATGGCCTCATTTACAGAACAACATACCGTCCCGGAATCGCGAAACCAGAACCAGGTGCGGACGGCACCTTGCGCGTTAACGACCCAGAACGCCTGGGAGCATTTTCAGGAATATCAGCGCGAGCGCCCTGGAGTCGTGGCGCTATGGTGCTTCGGCATTGGCTTCGTACTCGGTTGGAAATTCAAGCTGTGGTAAACGTCTAGCCACCCTGCTGAGAGTCACGGGGGATACCACCACAAATCCGCCGCGACATCTTCGGCACAAATGTAGGAAACGAAGAATGGGGGCGGCGTGCTCGCAATCGGAGCGTTGTGCGTGAGGCGATGGTCGGTCACCTGCGACACATCGAGGAAGACCTTGCCAATCGGGTCGCCGCGGGTCTTGCGTTCGAACAAATGCCCGATGCGCCGGTGGCCGCGGCACCCGTGCAGGAAATGGATTTGTCGCCCACATTGCAGATCATCGGCAGGATGAAAGACACGCTCATGGGGCGCGCGGTTGGCATCCTGATTGCGGATGGCTCAGATGGCGATGCCATCAAGAAGATAAGGAAAGCCGCGACCGATGCGGGGGCCACCGTGAAGATCGTTGCGCCGAAAGTGGGCCGCGCAAAGCTTGCGGATGGTTCAATCCTGCCGGCGGATGGACAGTTAGCTGGTACGCCTTCTGTGCTGTTCGACGCAGTGGCCGTCATCCTTTCCGACCAAGGCGCCAAGGCACTGTCGAAGGAAAGCGCCGCGATCGATTTCGTGCGCGATGCATTTGGTCATCTCAAGGCAATCGCCGTCGACAAAGGTGGCCAAGCGCTGTTGAAAATAGCGAATGTCGGACACGACGCGGGCGTCATAGATGCGCACGACAAAGACGCCTTCCTGGCTGCGGCAAAGACACGGCAATGGGAGCGGGAAAAGTCCGTGCGAACATTGGCTTAACGGCCAGTTCCTTGGAAGTCAAAGAGACTCGGAATCGCCAGCGGCCCGAATCGGTGCCACAGCCGAGGTCTTAAGAAACGCAAGGTGCTTCGGTCAAGCCAAACAGGATCACTTCTTCGCCGGTCACAGTACTGATGTCATGGTGCATGGCCAACACCTTCACGCCAATGACCTCATGGACCATCGACTCCAACATTGGGCGTGCCAGCTCCAGCAGTTGGTGCCGTGTCATCTTGATGAGATCCCTACCTTTCTCCGGCGACAACGACTTGGCCAGGTGCCGTTCGGCCACTGTTAAAACACTCTGAAGGCGGACCACCAGGAGGTCTTTGATGAGGTATACGCGAATCTGCTCCGCTGCCCTTCCCAAGTATTCTTCTTGAAAGCGAATGATCCCCTCGCAGATGGCTGCTTCGCTTTCTTCTTGAGTAAGGCTTCTTGATGTGCGTTCCTTCCTGATTCTTCGCGCTTCTTTGATCGGCAAACGTCGCTCTGCTTGGGCACTCGCACGCTTATTGGTCAGGAGTGGCGACGAACCCACCGGTGTGACCGGAGGAACGACACTGACCCAGATTGCTTTTATTTCTGGCAAAGCAACCGGCTTGAAGAGGACCTTATCGAACCCGGCCTTTATAGCCAAAGTTCTGTGTCCCTCGTCGACATGGCCGGTGATGGCCACGATTTTCGTGTGAGCGAAGGCTGGTATCTGGCGAAAGCGCGCAACGAGGTGACAACCATCCATATCAGGCATTGCCAAGTCGATCAACATCAGGTCGGGCCGAAATACGGTCGCAACGTCGAGTGCCGACGTCCCGCCATAAGTCACATGCACCTGATTGCCGAGTTCTTCCAGGAGCAGGCCAAGTGTGTCCGCACCGTCTCGGTCGTCATCGACCACGAGAACCCGGAGATTCTTCTGCGTCCCAGGCATACTTTTCCTTCTCTTTCGCCAATCCCACGAATTGAGCCCTGAACCTGAATCGCAGGTCATTCTACCCGACTCTTGGGCGTGAGGTTATCGTCTCTGTGACTACCGCCAGGATCTGTCGCAACTTCTCGAAGTCGGCGGGCTTGACGAGGTAGTGATCGAACCCCGCTTCCTGCATACGCTGCCGGTCTTCCGCCTGTCGATACCCCGTCACGGCAACCAGCACGATGTCGTGGAGAATGGGCTCCTGACGCATCCGCTTCGCTACTTCCAAGCCATCCAACTCCGGCAGGCCGATATCCAGCAGCATCACGTCGGGCCGATAATCGAAGGCTGCTGCCAATGCGGTCGGGCCGGCGTGAGCCATCCGCACCAAGTGACCCGCTTCCTCCACAAGCATTTTCAGAACATTCGCTGCATCGAGGTTGTCATCCACCACCAGGATCCGCAAGGCTGCCCCGGTCGGCTTGGCGATTTCGGTTGGGGACGACTGCGTTTTGTGCGACATCGCCCCCGGCGGACAGGCCGCAAGACGCACGACGAATTCGCTGCCTTGTCCCAAAGTGCTGGAAACCCCAATGTCTCCACCGTGCAATTCCACCAGCCGTTTCGCCAAGGTCAATCCAATACCTAACCCGCCTTGCGAACGGTCGGATGACCGCTCGGCTTGGGTGAACAGGTCGAAGACGTGGGGCAGGAAGGCGGGAGCGATGCCGAGGCCCGTATCCCGCACGCGCAGCGCCACTTTGTCGCCCTCTTGCTGGGCAGAGAGCCAGATGTGACCGCCTTCGCTGGTGTACTTGGCGGCATTGGTTAGGAGGTTCGTCACGACTTGCTCCAGCCGGGAGGCGTCGGCGTACAGCCAAATCGGGTCGGGCGGCAGCGACACCGTGAGTTCATGTCTCCGCTGGTCGATCAGCGGACGAGCCGTCTCCACCGCATGTTCCACGATGCTGCTCACGGCGACCTGCTCTTGGCAAAGCTGAATCCTGCCGGTGATCGCGCGGAGACGTCCAACAGATCACCCACCAGATGCGTCAGTTGCCCCACCTGCCGCTCAATGACGGCCAGGGCCTTTTGCTGAACGGAGTTCTGGCCTTTCTGGAGTTGCAGTAGTTGCACGGCATTGAGGATAGGGGCCAGCGGGTTGCGAAGTTCATGGCTGAGCATCGCCAGAAATTGATCTTTGCGGCGGTCCAGTTCGGCCAATTTCTCCTCCGCCTGCTTGCTCGCGGTAATGTCGCTCACCACGGCCCGGCACACGGATGCACCGTCAGCATCCTGCGCCTCGGTCGTCTCCAACCTCGCCCAGAAAGGATCGGCATCTGCACGCAACACTCGCAGATCGTACACCTGCGGCGTGCCCGTTTCAAAGAGTTGCTTGCGATGCCGGTAGTAGATGTCCTGGTCTTCAGGAAGGATGAAGCGTGTCAACGGCTTCTTGACCAAATCGCGTCTCTCCACGCCCAGCAAACCGGCCGCCGTGAGGTTTGCTTCCAGGATCAGCCCCTGTTCGCTGAGGGTGAAATAACCCACCGGCGCCAGATCGAAGAGGTCGAAATACCGCGCTCGCGAGGCTTCGAGTTCCCCCTGTGCCCGGCGCAGTTCCTCGTTCTGCATCTCCAGCTCGATCTGATGCACTTGTAGCTCGTGGAGCAGCCGTCCGGCTTCCTTAGGCGAGAGCGTTTTCTGGACCGGGACATCGTCGGTGGGAGCCTTTTCCTCGGCCCGCCGGCGCAAGTCGGCGGCGTCCGCGGGTCGGTCATACTTGCTGGTCAAAGTGGGCCTCCATTATCGGGACGAGCCCGTTCCTCGCCGATGCGTCGTATTTCGTCGGCGATTCCGACCGGCGATAGCAGGAAATCAACACAACCTGTCTTCACGGCACTTTGCGGCATGTCGGGCTGTTGTGCCGTTTGGAAGCTTTGCGCCATGACGATCCCACCCGCATCTTTGATCGGCTTGAGTGCGGCCGCGCCGTCGGAGTCGAAACCCGACAAAATGACCGCTACGGCCCGTTTTTGTCGATCGGCCGCCAGGGACTGTAGAAAAATGGAAATGTTTTTGGGCCAGCCTGTCCTTTCGGCGAGAGGAGAAATCCGGAATACATCCCCGGCCATGAGGACCTGCATCCCGGCTGGAACAACGTACACGTGATTGGCCTTCACGATTTCGCCATCCGCCAGAAGCACCACAGGCATTTGCGTGAAACGCGGCAGAAGTTCGACCAGAAGCGATTTTCCGTCCGCCGGTTGGTGATGAACGATAATGAAGGCCAACCCGGTGTCCGCAGGGAGGAGTGAGAGGATCGTGCAATACGCCTTGAAGCCACCCGCGGATGCACCAAAACAGACCACCGATAAATCATCTCCAGGAGACTGTTCTTCAGTCATGGTCTTGCTTCCTCCTGGTGACGATGGAGGCCCCATCCTCGTTTTGCTCGCGTATCTCCCGCTCCGTGGTCGCGATGGCATACGCCTCCCCGGTCTCGTTCATCAAGGCGGTGGCAGTCAGCCAAACCTCGACGGTTAGGCCGCCTTTGGCGATTCGTTGCAAGCGGTAGGGCTCCAGAACCTCAGCGTGGGCAAGCTGTCTCAAAATGGCCAGCGATTTCTCGTACTGGCCCTCCGGAATCAGTTCGCGGATGTTCATCTTCAGCGCCTCGACTTCGCTCCAGCCGTACATCCGCTCAGCCCCTGGGTTCCAGGCCAGGATACGCCCCTGCAAGTCCTGCGTGAGGACGGCATCGTGGGCATCACGCACCACGACGGCCAGGCGACGCAGAGCCTCGGATTCCCGCAGAGCCGCCTGGGCATCCCTCATCTCGGTAATCTCCGTGAAGGTGATCACGGCGCCTTCAATCACGTTCTCCAGGGTGCGATAGGGCCGGATTCGCAGCAAATACCACGCACCCGCCTTGGTTTGCACTTCAATCTCTTTGGGAATCAGGGTGTCCAGGACGGCCTTCACGTCCTCCACCAGGCGGTCATAGCCTGCCAAGTTGGAGACGATGTGCCCCACCGGGCGTCCCACATCGGTCAGGATCAGGTTGATCACCTGGGTGACAGCGGGGGTGAATCGCTGGATGTGCAGTTGATAGTCCACGAAAACAGTGCCAATGCCTGTGCCAGCCAGCAAGTTGTTCATGTCGTTGTTGGCCCGCGAAAGATCGACCACCTTCTGTTGCAGCTCGGCGTTGACCGTGGCCAGTTCCTCGTTGACCGATTGTAGTTCCTCCTTGGAGGTTTCCAGTTCCTCGTTCGTGGATTGCAGCTCTTCGTTGACCGACTGCATCTCCTCGTTGGAGGATTTCAGCTCTTCGTTGGAGGTCTCCAATTCCTCGTTCGTAGTCTGGAGGTATTCTTCCTTGGCCCGCAGTTCCTGCTTGAGCGCCGCGACCCGCGCGTCACAGTCCGTGGCGCTCTGGCCCGCAGCTTGGACTGCATCCACGGCGAGGGTCTTCTCCGGCGGAAGCTGGGCTGCCGGCGGCGATTCCTCAAAGATGACCAGAAACAGGATCGCCTCGGTGGCTGTTTCGGGGCCTGCCGTCACCGGCCGGACCGTCAGATCGATGGTCGTGAAGTCGCCGTTGGTTTTGATCCGCAGCCCCGGGTGGCGCACCGGATCTCTGCTGGCCACAGCTTTGTGCAAGGCGGTAGTCAAATCGCGCCGCAACCCTTCGCGGGCCATCTTCAGGATATTCATACCGGCCTCGCCTGGGGCCGGTTCCAGGTACAAGCCGGTGCGGCCGTGGAGGTAGAGGATCTCGCCGTGCTGGTTGATGAGCGCACCGACCGTGGCATACTGTTGCAGCAACGCCCGTTCGGTCAACTCGCGCAATCGGAACGTACTTTCGCCGGGAGCCTTCGCGGAGGGCCGTGAGGTGGCCCCACCTTCCGTCAGGGGCGGGAGATACTTTCCCATGGCCGGGCGGTGCGCGCCAGAACCGGTCTCGTTGCGTTGATAGAGCTTCGACTTGCGGTCCAGCGTGGCAAACAGGTCCGCGAACTCGCCCACAGTCTCGGAGGTACCCAGGAACAACGCACCGTCCGGATTCAGTGCGTAGTGGAACAGGGGCATGAGCTTCTTCTGGAGATCCCCGCCCATATAGATCAACAGGTTGCGGCAACTGATCAGGTCCAGTTTGGAAAACGGCGGGTCTTTGATCACGTCCTGCTCGGAAAAGACCAATAGGTCGCGGAGGCTCTTGTGGACGCGATAGGCCGTGCCGTCCGGCTCCTGGGCGAAAAACCGCGATAGTCGTTCCGGTGAGATGTCGGCGGCGATACTGACGGGATAGACGCCGGTGCGGGCCTGTTCGATGGCCTGGCGATCAATATCCGTGGCGAACACCTGCACCTTAAAACTCTGCTTCAGCAGTTCCACCTGCTCCTGGAGCAGGATGGCAATGGAATAGGCTTCCTCACCGGTGGAGCAACCGGGCACCCAGACGCGGATCGCTGCACCCGCGTCCTTAGCCGCAAAAAGTCGCGGGATGACCTGTTCCTTCAGCGCCGCGAACGCCTCCGGGTCGCGGAAGAAATTAGTGACGCCGATCAAGAGGTCGCGAAAGAGGGCCTCCACTTCGGCCGGGGTTTGCTGCAAGTGGCGAACGTACTCATTCAACCGATCGATCTGATGGACAGCCATGCGCCGCTCGACGCGGCGGTTGATCGTGCTTGGTTTGTACTGTGAAAAATCGTGACCGGTCTGGGCACGTAGCAGGATAAAGACCTTCTTCATCGCGTCTACGGCCTTAGGAACCGGGAGAGAGACCGGCCGGGATGTTCTGCCGAATGCGTGGGCGACGAAGGCGATGAGCTGGGGCGGCATCTCGGCGGGTGGCAGCACGTAGTCCGCCAGTCCAGTGGCGATGGCGCTGTGCGGCATGCCGTCGTACTCGGTGGATTCGGGGTTCTGTGCCATCACCATGCCGCCCTCACCCTTGACCGCCCGCACTCCCTGCGTGCCGTCGCTGCCGGTGCCGGAGAGCACGATGCAGATCGCCCGCTCATGTTGGTCCTGGGCCAGAGAGCGAAAAAAGAAGTCAATCGGCAGGCGATGGCCGCGCGGCGCAGCCGGTTCCAGCAACTGGAGCGTACCGTCCAGAAAGGCCATGTCCCGATTGGGCGGAATGATGTAGGCACAGTTGGGCCTGACCGCCATCCCATCTTCAACCTCGAAGACCTGCATGCGGGTATAGCGCCGGATGAGGTCGGTGAGGATGCTCTTGTGGTCCGGGGCCAGGTGTTGCACCAGGACGAAGGCCATGCCCGGATCGGTGTCGGCTGGCATGCCGGAGAAGAATGCCTCGAAGGCCGCCAATCCCCCGGCCGATGCGCCGATGCCGACGATGGGAAAACCCGCCGTCGGGCGGACGCCGCAAGTCTGCCTCCACGGCCGGCTCCGCCGCCATCGGGGGCTTAACCGGCGCGCCCGACTCTGCTTCTTCAAGCGCCGGGGTTTCTTCCTTCACGCTGGGTTTTCTTCTCTTGGCCATTGTGTTCATCCTGTTCTGTTAGGCTAAAACAGCCCGAATGCCTGCGGCCAGGATGGCGAAAACCAGGAGCAGAACCGGTAAGGGACGACTCGACCGGCGCGGTCAGGTCCCGCTACCTTCGATGAGGAGGCGGCGGACCCTTCTATGCGATTCTTTCGGGACTTCTTCACCGAGAACCTCCCTGGCTTACTGGGGGTCGCTGGAAAGAGCCCTCGCTATTCTGACAGTAGAAAAGGGCACGCAAGACTCGCGCCAGCGATCGCTCACGCCGAGCGCAGCATCGCGGCGCGATGGCACGGTTCTCGCCGAGAACCTTCACGTCGCCGGGGCAAAAGCACCTATCGATCTCTCCCCGCGATTGCTGATTCATGCGTCCTATAAGTCGCCCCGCCCGAGGTATTTGCCTAGCGCAAACCGGGTCACGAACTCCACGGGCGGAGAGGATTTGAGTGTGAATCGTGCCAGAAAGCCAACCTGAAAGTATGACCGATAACGGTTTTGGTGGCAACTATTGATCCCTGCAAGGCCAATGACCAACGCGTAGTGAACACGCGTACCCATAAGCATGACAGGGGACGTTGTGCCTGTTCGGCAACTGGGATGTGGTATTGGGACAGATGATCGCGCCGACCATCCGCGAGACACGCACCGACGAAGACTTTGCCTGGCACATCCACCATACCGTTCAGACCGACTCGGAAGCGGGGTGGGTCTTCGTGGTGGACAACTTGAATACCCACTGCAGCGAAGCGCTGGTTCGTTACGTCGCTCGACTGGAAGGAATTGACGAGAACACGTTGGGACAAAAGGGCAAGGCGGGCATCCTCACCTCGATGGCGACGCGACAAGCCTTCCTGTCCGACTGCTGTCATCGGGTTCGGTTCGTCTATCTGCCGAAGCACTCGTCGTGGCTGAATCAAATCGAAGTGATCTTTGGGATCGTGGGGCGACGCGTCGTACGTCACTAGTAACATCGCCACTGGGGTGGTGAAAGGCCGGGAGAAACGGCCCTGGTGATCGTTTCGATATCTGTTCCATCGGTGAGCCTCTTCGCATCGACGGTTCACCTCTTTACCGCGAAGCGGTTACATTCCGCAGCCCAGGGTCGACGCGCTTCGCGGCGCACCCTGGGTTACCGGTTCCCATCCATCCGATACGCCGAAGGCGTTTCACAAGGCGGGATGGCGGAGTCATTGTGATTGCGGCCTCTTGTAAAACCCCTTCGGGGTATCCGTGCGTGTTGTCGTCCGTGACCCAGGGTGCGCCGCGAAACGCGTCGACCCTGGGCTCTGGAGTATAACGCCTTCGGCGTACGGCCTCGTACTTTTGTCTATTTCCCAGCGTGGCGCGGCTGGGCCGCTTACCCTGGGCTGCGGGATGTAACCGCTTCGCGGTAAAGAAAAGAGATGAGCAGTCAATGCGAATTGGCCCATCAACGGAACAGATTTCGCAACTGCAACCGGCTCAGACCTACCCAGAAAGCCACGTCCGGCGAGACGTGGCTCAGAGCGGAGGGCACGCGACTCGAACCCGCAACTGGCCCTGCGGAACAAGTGGTAAGTCTGCGTCACAAATACTTGCTCACTGAGCTCTGCAGCGGGGCCAACCCGCGACGGCTTCACATTCAGTGGCAATTCTATGTGCCAGCCAACAAGGCCAGACGGGATCTGTATCAACTCGCCGCGCGGGGCATCATTGAGCATGTCCGTCATGGCGGTGAGGGGACACTATGGCATTCACCTATAGGCCACAGCACGTCCGACGAAAGAAACTCGCCAGTGTCCATGACAGCTGAATCCCATCAACCTGGCAAGATCACGTTTGAGCACCAGGGGAATCGCTGTTTCCAGGGCATTTTCGCGGTTTAGAATCGGTGGACACATACTTATCGTCAGCCAGGATGAAGATGACGTTGGGACGTGGCGGCGGATCCGCTTCGGTGCGAGCCACCTGCAGCCCCAACACCGTCGAAACCAAGAGAATCACCGCCATGGGACCGGTGGAATTGTGCATCCCGTGCAGCCGGCAACCGGTGACCAACGAACGGATGAAGCGTGGTCGTCGCATACGTACCCCTCGTCTGCAAAGTGTGTGGTGAGATCGGCAGGAAGCATGACCCAGCGTATCGGCGGCTGCCCTGCGTGCCAAATCTCCGACTTGTATATCCGAGAAAACAGTTACAATACGGGGCGTGCAAGGTGAGGCGAGCTTGCAGCGGCGAATTTGTCCCGAGGCATTTGCAGTCCAGGAGTGCGAATATGACCGTGACACGTTTCCAGCGATTCCTGTTCCAACTCGGGTGTGCCGTGCTCTTGATCTCGGCGACAGTGCTCCCCGTTCGCGGGTCCGCCGATCCGGTGCAAGTGCTCAAGCAGATCGGACTCCTCCGCGGCATCTGCGTCGTGCTGGGAGACGCCGACGGCGAGTGGTCCATGGAACTGGCCCGCCAGAGCGAGCTGCTGGTCTACGTGCAGCTGACCGATGCGGCGGCGGTGGCCAAAGCACGGGCCGCGGCGGAACATGCAGGACTCGATGCGTCGCGATTGCAGATCGAATTCGGCGATTTGCGGCAACTGCACTTGGCGGACAACCTGGCCGACGCGCTGGTTGTATTGGACGCGGCCGTCTCCACCTCGGACGCCGAAATCATGCGTGTGCTACATCCGCGCGGCAAGATGCTGCGGGGTGACACATTCGTGGCCAAGCCCGTGCCAGCGGGCACGGATGACTGGTCACATCCCTACCACGGGCCCGACAACAACCCGCTGTCCCAGGACACCAACATCACCGCACCGTACCTGACCCAGTTCCTTGCCGATCCGCGCTACGGTCCGGCGCCGCAGGTGGCGGTCGCCGCTGGCGGACGCGTCTTCAAGGCCTTCGGGAATGTCGCGTGGCACGAACGTGAAGAGGCGTTTCTCGACACCCTGGTCGCCTATGATGGCTACAACGGGACGATGCTCTGGAAGTACCAGCTGCCTGCAGGCATGATGGTCCATCGCAACGTGTTCATCGCCACTCCCGACGTTGTCTACGTGGGTGACGACAAGTCCTGCAAGCGTCTCAACGCCGCCACCGGCGAAGTGCTGGACGAAATCAGCCCTCCCGCAGCGGTTGCGGGAGGCACTTTCTGGAAGTGGATGGCACTCGATGGCAACACGCTCTACGCATTGATCGGCGAGGACGAACTGAACGACGGCGACGTACGCTGGAAGAGCACCAACCACGGCTGGCCGTGGGATGCCATCTCGCGCGGCTACAACATACCGGACCAGCCGTGGGGATACGGACGGAATCTGCTCGCCATCGACACGAAGACCAGGCAGATTCTGTGGGATTACCACGAGCAGGAACCGATCGACAGCCGGGCCCTGTGCATGTCGGACGGACGCATCTATGCCTTCCGGTTCGGAGACTACCTGACGTGCCTGGACGCCCCGACCGGCAAGGTCCTCTGGCGCAAGACGAAAGAACACGACGCGGCACTCTTTGACGCGATCGGTCCCTACCTTCCTCGTCAGAGCTGGCAGACGAACTGGCGGACAGCGGCCTACCTCAAGTGCACCAAGGACGCCCTCTACTTTGCCGGCACGCAGATGAGCAAGCTGCTGGCCTTGTCGACCAAAGATGGAAGTATCCTGTGGGAATATCCCTACGACAACTTCCAGCTGATCATTCGACCCGACGCGCTGTACGGTATCAGTGGCGGAGTGTGGGGTGAAAACGTCAGCAAGAAGTTCGATCCGCTCACCGGAAAGATACTGGCCGAACTGGCCGTCGGGCGGCGAGCCTGCACGCGTCCCACCGGGACCTGCGACAGCATTCTGTACCGCGCCATGGGCGGTTCCGTGCGATTGGACCTTGCCGACGGCAAGGCCAAGTGGCTGTCGCCCATGCGGCCGGCCTGCCATGACGGAGTCACGATCGCCAACGGCCTGCTGTACTGGTGGCCGTACGTCTGCGATTGCCAGCTCAGCATCTACGGAGTGACCTGTCTTGGTGCGGCAGGCAGCTTCGACTTCTCGCCCGACTGGCGATCCCCCGAACGTCTTCAGGTCGCGGCGCCGGCAGTCGACGTGGCGGCGTTTCCCCCACGCGCGAACGATTGGCCGACGTTTCGTGCCAATTCGCGAGCTACCGCGACGACCGCCACCCGAGTCCCGAGCACGACACGCATCGGGTGGCAGACCCGTCCGTTCCAGCTCCCGCAAGTCAACGCGACGCCCCCCGTGGCCGCCGGCCAACTCGTATTTCTTTCCGGCTCCGATGGCGTCGTGCGCGCGTTGGACGCTGCGACGGGCAGTCCGCGTTGGAACTTCTACACCGGCAGCGAAGTGCGTCTGCCTCCCACGATCTGGAACGGTCGTGCTCTCGTTGGGTCGGGAGATGGCTGGGTGTATGCGTTGGAGGCGAGTAGTGGCCAGCTGCTGTGGCGATTCCGCGCCGCACCCGCCCCGCGAAGAATTCCCGTCTATGGCCAACTCCTGTCGACCTGGCCGGTCGCCAGTGGTGTGCTGATCGACAACGACATTGCCTACTTCGCGGCGGGAATTGCCAACTACGATGCGACCTACGTCTACGCGGTCGACCCCGCCACCGGCAAAGTCCTGTGGTGCAATGATTCATCGGGCCATCTCGATCCGGATGCCCGCGTCGGCGTGAGCGCCATGGGACACCTGCTGGCAAACGACGGGAAACTCTACCTGGCCGGCGGCAACGCGGTTTCCCCCGCCATCTACGACCTGCGCGACGGCCGCTGCTTGAACGATCCATCCTCGCTGGCTAAGTGCGAATCGACCAACCCGCGCGGCTGGGAGCTGTTCCTCGTCGGCGACCGTGTCATCGCCTGCGGCAAGCCGTACTACTCCCGTCCGGACTTGGACGTCTTCGACCACACGGTCACCAAGAAGCTTCTGCACACGTCGGTCGCCGACCGCGACATCGTGTGGGTCGATAACCAGCAACTGCTGTGCTTCGATCCGATCCAGAAAGACGTGCTGAACCGCTGCGTCAGCGACGAAAAGATCCCGCAGCACATCATTCAGCCGTGGGGCAGCTTCGACGTGAAACAGCAGCCACGGTGGGGATTCAACACGACGGGTGGAAATGCGATCGCCGTGACCGCCAATGCGATTGTCATGGCCGTCGACCGCCAGGTCGTCGCCCTGGACATCCAGAGCGGAACACGCATGTGGGCACACCAGCTTCCCGCTCCCGCGGTCCCCTGGGGACTGGCCGTCGATCATGACGGCCGCGTGTTTCTGACACTCGTGGACGGACAAGTCGTGTGCCTGGAAGGCCGTTAGTCCATGGAACAGGCCCCCACGAAGCTACAGAATCGCTGACAGGGCCTGAACGGCCGGTCACTTCCATGTCAGGTTGTGACTCGTTCCATGCAACGCGTGTTTCTTGTCGATGCAATTGAGCGTCAGGGTGATGCCATCGGCGCGAATTGCCGCATCGACCCACCCGCACGGATCGCCTTCTGAAAGATGTACGCCGTCGGTGGCAGATTGACCTGGTGAACACTGGACCCTCCAGCACCTTTGAGGTCACTGGCCGTGACTTGCCAGCGGTGCGTGTGACCGAAGCACAGCACCTGTACGTGAGAGTGAGCGGCGAGCAAGTCCAAGAGCCGTTTCGTGTCGACCAATCCGGACGGTTCGTCACGGTGGTCTGGCTGGTGGTGCACCATCACCAGCGCCGGCTTGTCGCGATGCTGATCAAGAACTCGCGAGAGCCACTCCAGCTGCAGACTGCCCAGCACTCCGGGTGTCTTGTTCGTCTCGTCGAGTGAATCCAGGACATACCAGTTCGCGAAAGGACTCTCGATGACCAACACGTGTCGGTGTTCCACCGGCGAAAGCGCACGTCGGCCCTCTTCGACGATCTGGAGGAACCGTGCGCGATGATCGTGGTTTCCCATGGCCAGTTGCACGGGGACACCCGCGTCACGCAACGGCTGGATCAACGCGCGCATCGTTGTGTAGTCTTCCGCAGTTCCTTCCGAAAACGCACAGTCGCCACAGATCAACACCGCCGCCGGCAGACAAGAGCTATGCAGAACTTCCTGAATGGCCTGGCACAAATGGTCCGCCATGTTGATCCCACGAGCCACCGTCGCTCGATCGCCAGCAATGTGCGTGTCGGAAAACAGAACGAACCGATTCGGATCAACCGCCTTCTCGTCCCCCCACAAGTGCTCGTTCGTCGCCGCTGCCGAGAGTCCGATGAGAGACCCGGCGAGAAACTGCCGTCGTGAAAGCGGCGGTAAAGTCACTGGCATGAAATCACCTCATCCTGAAATGACTGGCAAACGAACATCGAACTTACAAGGCCGGAGGCTGGAGGCTGGAGGCTGGAGGCTGGAGGCTGGAGGAACATCGAACATTCGACATCGAACGTCCAACGCTGAATGGCGGACGAACATCGAACATTGAACATCGAACTTTCAAACGTGAATGGGGGGCGAACATTGAACATCGGACATCGAACTTTCAAAGGTGAATGCCGGATGAACATTGGACATTGAACGTTGAACTTCGAATGGCGGGCGAACATCGAACACTGAGCATCGAACTTTCAACGCTGAGTGCCGGATGAACATCGAACTTACAACATCGGACTTTCAAGGCTAAATGGCGGATGAACATCGAACTTTCGATGTTCGTCCCGTATTCGACGTTCAATGTTTGATGTGCGTCCCGCATTCAACGTCCCGTGTTCAACGTCCAATGTTCGATGTTCGTCCCACATTCGAAGTTCAATGTTCAATGTCCAATGTTCGATGTTCGTCCCGTATTCAATGTTCAATGTTCGATGTCCAATGTTCGATGTTCGTCCCGTATTCAATGTTCGATGTTCGATGTTCAATGTTCGATGTTCGTCCCGTATTCAATGTTCAATGTTCGATGTCCAATGTTCGATGTTCGTCCCGTATTCAATGTTCGATGTTCGATGTTCGTCCGGCATTCACCATTCACTATTCATCATTCCCAATTCACTGTTCGTGCAGTCCGAAGGCCTGGAGCAGGTACTGGATTTGTTGTTTCTTGGTGTTATCTGGACGGGCTGCGGAGCGGGCCGGACAGAGTTGTTCGGCCGCCTTGGGGTGGGAGGGACGCATGGCGTTAAGCAATGCGCCGTAGGCGGCCGTCTGATAGCGCAGCGGTCCCTGGCGGGCGCTGATCAGGAGTTTCGCCTTCGGGTTGAGCAGTTGCACGCCGGCGTGAAACACCTGCTGAAAGAACGGAGACTGACTCAAGCCTCCGGTCAGTACAAAACGGGACACGGACTTCTTCGCGTCCGGTACCTCGTCCAGCATGGCTCGCACCAGCAGCAGCAATTCGAGCATGATGGACAACTGCGTGCTGGCTGCTTGTTGTCCGACGGTCAGCCGATTCCATTGCGGAGGATAGGTCTCCTTGCCGCCACGGTGCAGGACGCGGCACACGCCGGCCAGATCCGCCAGTTCGACTTCGGCATTCAGGTCATGCAGTCGATCTGCGAACGACGACGCGTGCTGGGCGACGAATCGGTCGTACCATTTGCAGCAATCGGCGAGCATCCGTAACAGCAGCCGGTTCTTGTAGTACTCGAAGCAGGCCGCTCGGCCGGCCAGCGCGAGATTGGCGGGACACACTCGGTTGACCGTTCCGCTGGTGCCTGCGGAGACGACGATCGTTTCGAAGTCATCTTCTTCCAGTCCGCATCCCACGCCGGTCGGCATGGTTGTCACCCAGCCCGCTGATGATTGGCGAGCCAGCCAGTCGTTGCTTGACGGCCAGCCACGCCTCGTCGGCTCCAGCCACCTCTTTCAAAGTGACATCGCCGACGACCCGGCCGCTCTGAATGACCGGCGGAAACCAGGCGGGCACCAGCTTGGCTCGCCGCATGACCGCGTCGGCCAGCCGCTTGGTCTTCTGAAGCAGCAACCCGTTGCTCAGCGCATCGGACGTGCTCAGCCGCGCCTTGCCGGTCAACAGATAGGCGATCCAGTCTCCGGTCGTCATGACTTGCGTGATCGATTTACGCAGCCGTGGTTCTCTATGCAGGGCCCACATCAGTTTCGGCAGAATGAAACGTTCCTCGACGCGGCCCACTTCGGCTTCCGCACCTTGCTGTCGCAGTTCACGCACTTCCTGGGTGGCCGCGTTACACTGCCAGCTGAGTGCCGGAACCAGCAATTGACCCGCGTTGTCCAGCAACGTCATGTCGTGTTGTCGCACGGCAAACGAGCACGCGGTACCCGCGAATCTCCAGCCCTGCTTCTCCAGATCGTCCAGCAAGGTCAAGATCAGGCACGGTGTGTGTTCGAGCGCGAACGCAGGTTGTCCCTTCCAGGTCGTGGCGCCCTGCATCTTGGCCTGGGCATAGGCTTCTTCGCCATCGCGGCTGCGCACGCCCAAAGCCAACCCCGTGGTGCTCAGATCAAAACCTGCCCACGCCGCCATCTTCGATGCTGATTTGCCTCGGGCCACGATTTTCCCTCGCCTTTCACTGGAACATCCACCGCCGGGCGACCAGTCTCGTGCTGACGCCTAATCGCAGGCTTTCCTTTACCAGAGCCGGTGGGTCCGAACAAGAGGTACCAGCCCGGTGCGGCCGGAAGCGGAACCTTGCATCCGGTGCGGCGGAAGCGCGCACAATTCAGTTCCGAACCATCGCCACCAGGAGCCTGCCCCATGCCGGCCCGACCCGCTCGTGATCGCAGCCACGTGAACGACTTGCAGCAGATCAAGAGAAACACCAACGGCGCTCGGCCGCCGCGCTTTCCTGCGGCGCGGGGTCCTGTTTCTGCTCACCGGTGGCACGCTGTCGCACGCCTACCGCACCGGCGCTGCCGAGCTGCCCGGTCCGGCACTCGTCCGCTTCGGGCTCTTGAGCGATGAAATACTTCCGCGCGACATCCAGAGGAGTGATCCATGACGAACAGCCTTAAGACGATCTGTTTGAGCATCTTGTTGTTGACCGCCGGGGCGAGTATCGGGCAGGCCGAGGAAGCGGGAAAGATCCGGGTGCTGATCGTCACGGGAAACGACTACCCGGGACACGAGTGGAAAGTGACCACGCCAGCCGTGCGGCAAATTCTCGAGCAAGACCCGCGCATGCAGGTCCGCGTGATTGAAGATCCCGAGTTTCTCGCTTCTCCAGTTTTGGATCAGTACGACGTGGTCGTGCTGAACTACATGAACTGGGAGAGCCCGGACCCCAGCGAAGCGGCGAGCAAGAACTTGCAGCGATTTGTGAGCAGCGGCAAGGGACTGGTGCTCCTGCATTTCACATGCGGCGCTTGGAGCAACTGGCCTGAATTCCAGAACCTGGCCGGCCGCGTGTGGGATAAGGTCAACACGCACGACCCGCGCGGCCCGTTCCGAGTGGAGGTGGTGAACCAGGATCACCCCGTGTCTCACGGACTGGCCGCCTTTGACACCGATGATGAACTCTACACCTGCCTGGCCGGCGAACGCCCGATCACGGTGCTGGCCACCGCCCGGTCGAAAGTCACGGGCAAGGACCACCCCATGGCCTTCGTGTTCGAGTATGGTCAGGGGCGAGTGTTTCACACGCCGTTAGGTCACGATGTGAAGGCATTTACACTGGCCGGGCCGGCGGTACTTATCCGCCGCGGTTGTGCCTGGGCCGCGGGACGGGATCCTGCAACGGGTCCGTGATCGTGGGACCCTGGCAGGCGGAAAATGACGAATGACGAATGACGAATGACACGTTGGAGGCCGCGGTTTCTGGCGAAGCGGCCAGGAGGAGACGCCATGTCCGAGCAGGAATTGCGGAAGCAACTGTATGCGTCCTACAAGCATCGGGCGATGCTCTATTACCTGATCTTCGACGAACTGCGGCAGGTGCTGGACGAGGAGCAGGCGATCGACCTCCTACAGCGGGCCATTCGCCGCCGCGGAGTCGTGCTTGGTCAGCAATTCGCCTCGTTCGCTCCGCACGATCTGAGCGGCTTGTGTCGGGCGTTCCTGGCCAATATCCCGGACGACGGTCGCATGTTTTCGGCGCAGGTCGAACGGTGTGACGACGAGCGACTGGATATTACCCTGCAAAGCTGTCCGCTCAAAGAAGCCTGGCAGGAGGCGGGCCTTGACGACCAGGAGGTCGCCACAATGTGCCGAATTGCCGCGGCGATCGACTTCGGGACGTTCGAAGGAGCCGGTTTTTCGTTTGCGGCCGAGACCTGGGAGCCAGACCGCGGTGCATGTTGCCACCTGCATATCCGCAGCGGACCGGGCAAACAGGACCTCCGCTGACTCCGAACACCACTTGCCCGCTCGGCAATCCGCGGGCAAGACGGCTGGTATTTGTAGTGGATTTTGAGTCGAATCGTGGACATTCCGTTTCGGCTCCGCGGCGTGGAGTACGCCACCGGTCGTCGGGCAGTCGGGAGCCACGGGGTTTTTTCTGGAGTTTTTTCGCAACTTCCTGGCAAGCGGAGCGTTCCATGGAGGTTGGCAATACCGCGCCTCGCGTGAGGTGTCGCTGGTGCATAGGTAGGTCTATCGAGTCCTAGTCATGTTTGGGGGGAACACCATGAATCGGCGAGTGGTTTTTGTGTCGGCTTTCGCGGCCGTGTTGATGATGTCGATGGTCGCCTATGGCCAGCGTCCGGGTGGACGGGGTCCAGGTGGTCGGGGTATGGCGTCTGCCATGCTGTTGCGGCAGGAAGCTGTTCAGAAGGAAATCGGCATCTCGGCCGAACAGCTGACCAAGCTGAAGGATGTACTGGAAGCGGGCCCGGGGCCGGGCGGCGGGGGACGGAACTTCCAGGACATGACGGACGAAGAACGTCAGAAGCTGCGGGATGAAATGGTCAAGCGGACCGCGGAACAAGACAAGATGATTGCCGAAGTACTCGATGCCAAACAGGCGGCGAGACTGAAGCAAATTCGACTGCAGGTGTCCGGCGCCATGGCGTTCATGAATGAAGACGTGGTCAAGGAACTCAAAATCACCGAAGAACAGACGGGCAAGATGCGGGACGCGATGCAGGCGTTGCGCGACGCAGGCCAAGGCGGTGGTGGTGGTGGGCCCGGCGGGTTTGCTGAGATGCGCGAGAAAATGAACGCGAAAATGATGGAGATCCTCACCGACGAACAGAAGACTCAGTACAAGGCAATGCTGGGCGAGCCGTTTGACATGTCCCAACTGCGAATGGGCGGCCCCGGCGGCGGACGGCGCGGCGGCGGGAACTAGCCACCGAGCGCAGTCTGGCACAACGATGGCCAACGCTACAGAATAATCCGAGGTGGTGGAGTGGTCGCCCGACCACTCCACTCTCTTTTTCCGCGCTCGCAGGTCGCGGAGCGGTCGACGCAGCGGGCAGGTTTCTCCCCAGCTCGGTCGAACCAGAGCCACAAACGGCACCAGGCCGTGGCGAGCGGCTACTCCCGCCAAGGTTCAGGCACTCACCCCCGCCTGCAGCAACCGGGCTGCCTCCACCGCGAAGTAAGTGAGAATCCCGTCCGCGCCCGCGCGTTTGAATCCGAGCAGGCTCTCCAGCATCACCTTCTGCCGATCGAGCCACCCGCGTTCAGCGGCCCCGCACAGCATGGCGTACTCGCCACTCACCTGATATACGAATGTCGGCACGCCAAACGCCTGCTTCACGCGGCAAAGAATATCCAGATAAGGCATGCCTGGCTTGACCATCACCATGTCGGCACCTTCATCCAGATCCAATGCCACTTCTCGCAGCGACTCGTCGCCATTGCCCGGATCCATCTGATAGGTCTTCTTGTCGCCGCCACCCAGGCTGGTCGCGGAACCGACGGCATCGCGAAACGGACCGTAGAAGGCCGAGGCATACTTGGCCGCGTAGGACATGATCAGCACTTCCTCGAATCCGTTCTCATCCAACGCATTGCGGACGGCTCCGATCCGGCCATCCATCATGTCGGAGGGAGCGATCACGTCGCAACCGGCTTCCGCCTGGACGACCGCCTGTTTGCACAGCGCGTCGATGGTCGGATCGTTGACGACGTAACCATTTTCGACCAGTCCGTCCTGACCGTGGCTGGTGTAGGGATCCAGCGCCACATCACACAACACGCCGATGCTGTCGCCGTGTTTCGCTTTGATCGCGCGGACGGCACGGCATACCAGGTTATCGGAATTCCAGGCCTCTTCGGCTCCCGGCGTCTTCTTGGCAGGATTCGTCGCCGGAAACAACGCCACCACGGGAATCCCCAATTGAACCGCCTCGCCGACTGCTTCCACCAGCAGATCGACCGACAGTCGGTTCACGCCGGGCATCGAGAGCACCGGTTCCTGCTGCCCCTCGCCTTCCCGAATGAACACGGGCCAGATCAGATCATTGACCGTCAGCCGGTTCTCCCGGACCAGGGCCCGCGACCAGGCGAAACGCCGATTGCGGCGCATCCGCGTGGTGGGAAAGCGGCCGGGAAATATGCTGGGGGACACGTGCATCGCAAGTTACTCCTCACTGATTCGGATCGGCTTGATATCGAATTTCGGATTCTGACCCGAGGAAGCGGCAGGGATTGTTGTGGAACACTTCGATCGCTTCCTGCAGCGTGTGTCCGCGTCGGCGATATTCGAGAACGCACTCCTGCAGCGTGAACGGGTCACTGGGTCCCCAGTCCGCCGACGAATTCACGAGGATGCGTTCGTGCCCGTACAGCTCCAGCATGTCGACGGCGCGTTTCGGCGAGCACTTTGTGATGGGATACAACGTGAAGCCGACCCAGTAACCCGCCTCCAGCGGCTCGCGCATCGTGTGTTCCTCGATATGGTCGATCCAGACCCGCTCGGGATCGATCTTCGCGTGGCGCAGGATCTCCAGCGTGCGACGGGTGCCGCGCACCTTGTCCTGCAAATGGGGCGTGTGAATCAGTACCAGCTGGTTGTAATCGCATGGCCATCTCCAGCTGTTCCTCGAAGATGGCTTCCTCGTTCGGGGTGGTCTTGTGAAATCCGATTTCACCCACGCCCAGAACCGTCGGCTTCTGGAAGAATTCCGGCATCTGGCGGATGACCTCGCGACTCAGGGCAGGATTCTCCGCCTCCTTGGGATTCACGGCCACCCAGCAGAAATGGCGGATCCCGTACTGCGCCGCCCGCGTCGGCTCAAACTCGCTGATCTGCCGGAAATAGTCCAGGAACGTCTCCGGATAGGCCCGATCGAACCCCGCCCAGAAGGCCGGCTCGGCCACGGCGACGACCCCGGACATCGCCATCCGTTCGTAGTCCTGCGCCGTGCGGGCGATTCCGTGGTAGTGAGGCTGAATAATCTGCATGTAAGTTGCTCCGTGGTAAGTGCCAGGACCCAGGCGACCAACGATCATCGGCTGGTAGTCCTTAGGCCGTGGTCCCGGTCGCCGCTGGGTGCGTCGCTCGCGGCAAGCGGCTCCGTCACGCGGGATCGGAAAACAGATTCAACAGCCGCTCGCTGCGATCGGCGGTCGTCTCGCGTTCGCCCAAGAGCGTCAACGCCTGATAGATCCGGTCCAGTCGGTCGACTCCGATCGGCATGACGCCCGGTCGCGCCTGCGCGGCACGATCATAGCGGTCCAGCAGCGAGGCGATTTCGATCAACATGCAACGGGTATCCAGGAAGTAGTTGTCCAGAACTTTTTCGGCGGTCAGCATGTCCTTCCTTTCGCAAACCTCGGTCTTCAATGGCGCGACTCCCCGGTGATTGTACAACGCGCCTGCCTGAGACGGCCACCTGGGCGAGGTGCCCGTGGAGCCGATTCCAACCTGAGCGGTCACGGGAAGCCGAGCTGACTCCACCCTGGGAAAGGGGTATGATCAACGGCACGAGGTGCTCAGCCCGGATTATTCCTGAAGCGTGCAGGCCGGAACAAGCCACCGCCAGCACTGCCGGAACTTCGGTCGCTGCAGCGGTTGCGCCGTTCCGGCGCGGACATGCGCGACCTCGTTCCGGCCTACCTGAATGATCCGGGCGGTGGCCCAAGGATGCGTAGAGGATCCAATGATGTGGCACGGCTCTCGACGTGACTTCCTGCGGACGACGGGCGCAATGGCGGACTTGCGCTGATGGGGTCGTCCCCGCAAGCTTTTGCCCACGCGTGCCGTCAGGCAGCTTCGCCAGCAGTTGAAGTGCTGAACCCGCGGATGCGCGTGCCCTTGTCGTTCATCATCGATGATTCGACCTGCCTGGTGAACATGGGCCGCTTCTGCATGCCCCAGTTCGCAACTGCCTGGCCGGATCGCGCGGAATACCAGAAGCCCTGGAAGCACCTGGCCGGTCGAGATCCCCGATACGTTTGTTCGCGAATTCGGCGAGTGGTGCGCCGAACATGGGGTCAAAGGAAAGTACAGCGTCGTCCCCTACCCTGCCTGCGTCGGTTGGCTCGACCGCGAGCTTCCCGGTTGGTCCCGCCAGGAACTCAGCGCCAGCCTGCAGTTGGTCCGCGAACTGATGGTGCCCAACTGGGACATTCATCCCGAAATGATCACGCACACGCGAGTCATCGATCTCCACACCGGCCGACCCCTGCCGGAGATCAGTTCGGCCACCATGGAGAACGCTTATCCGCAGACTCCGCGGAGCGTGGATGAGCTGGCGGCGTACCTGGCCTATGCCCTGCGAATCCTCAAGAACTGCGACCTGCCCTGTGAAGGGATCACGACCCCCGGTGGCTTCGGGGGGACCGTTCCCACAGAGCTGTCGTTGGCGGTGCAGCAAGCCGTGCGTGACGTGTACGGCGCGGAGATTCCCCACTACTTCAAGTATGTGGCCGAAGGCGATGAAAGTGCTCTGCCCCGGATCGAGCAGGTGCGCGATGCGACGGGTGACGATCCGTGTCTGACCGTCAGTATCTACGCGGGAACCGGTGATTGGTTCGGCGGTTGGGACGGCGACGAATCACCGGCAGGAGACAAGTACTGCAACCGCGATGCGACCGCGGGGCGCCTGGTCGAACTGATCCGGCGCGGCGAGCCGGCCATCATGTTGTGTCACTGGCCGGGCATGTACACGCAGGGGACCAAGACTGGATTCACCGCCTTGCAGCAGGTGGTCCTGGCGTTGGAAGAACACCTGTCGAAAGAAACCGTGTGGATGAAACTCAGCGAAATCGCCCGCTATTGGGCGAGCCAGGCAGCTGACGCGTATCACGTCGACCGGCAACCAACACGTACTCCAGGCTCCCTTTGCCTGCCCCCAGTTCACCTTGCGCGTGCCGCACACGAGCCAGCAACCGCCGGTCGCTGGCACCCCGAGCACTCCGATCACGTTGCAGCCCGTAGCTGCGCCGCATGCCCTGCGGAACGGAACATGGTTCCGCGAATCCGAAATGACGTCCGTCGTCTGCTTCGACCTGCCACGCGGCGAAACACGAATCCGTGCCTGATCACGCCGTAGCATTAGGAGGCGTCCATCGTGCGTCGATACATCACCTGTTTGACGATTGCGTTCGCCGGATTGGTCCCCGCGGTCGCTGGCGCGCAGTCCTCGGGACTGATGCTGGACATGGATCCCCAGTTTCGCTTCCAGTTTTCCGGAGTCGTGGGGGATCGCATCGCCGCCAACAGCAGTGGCTGGTTGACCCGCGCTCCGGCCGCCGACCCCGGCCTGCTCGCGATGTTCTCGCTGCGCGATCGGCAGCCCGACCCCGAACCTGATGCCGTGGGCTGGCGAGTTCGTCGGCAAGTACTTGATTTCAGCCATCCAGGCCATTCGTTTCGACAGTGACCCGAAGCTGTTCGCGACCGTGAAGTCGCTGATCCAGGAGCTGATTCAGAGCCAGGCCGAAGACGGCTATCTCGGTCCGTTTCCCAAAGAAGAGCGTCTGCTCAAGTACTGGGACCTCTGGGGACATTACCACGTCATGCTCGCACTCCTGATGTGGCACGAGCAGACCGGTGACGTGGCGGCATTGCAGGCCTGCCGCAAGGCGGCGGACCTCGTTTGCCGGACCTACCTGGACACCGGGCGTCGTCCGCGCGAGGCGGGTTCGACGGAGATGAACCTGGCCATCATTCATGCCCTGGGCCGCCTGTATCGCACCACCAAAGAGGACCGCTACCTGCAGATGATGCGCGTCATTGAGCAAGACTGGGAACAGGAAGGAGATTACTTTCGGACCGGTCTGGCTGGCGTGGAGTTCTATCGCACTCCGAAACCGCGTTGGGAGAGCCTGCCCGACCTGCAAGGCCTGTTGGAATTGTTTCTGATCACTGGCGACGTCCGATATCGAACGGCATTTCTCCATCATTGGAACAGCATTCGCCGGCTGGATCGACGCAACACGGGCGGATTCTCGTCGGGAGAACAGGCGACCGGCACGCCGTACGAACCGACGGCTATCGAAACCTGCTGCACGATTGCCTGGATGGCCTTGACGGTCGACGCACTGCGCTTGTCAGGCAATCCGCTCGCCGCAGACGAGTTGGAGCTCTCGACATTCAACGGCATGCTGGGCGCCCAGCATCCGTCCGGCAGCTGGTGGACTTACAACACGCCGATGAACGGCGTGCGTGAGGCTTCGCACCACACCATCGTCTTTCAGTCGCGGGCCGGCACGCCCGATCTGAATTGTTGCAGCGTCAACGCGCCCGCGGCCTGGGAATGCTTTCGGAGTGGGCGGTCATGCGGGCCAGCGACGGATTTGCGGTGAACTATTACGGCCCGCTCCAAACGCGACTCACGCTGCCGGATGGATTGCCGGTCACTCTGCGGCAAGACACGCGCTATCCGCTCGATGGCGCGGTCAAGATCCAGGTGCAAACGAAGGAACCGCGCGAGTTCACGCTGCGTTTGCGGATCCCGGCCTGGTCTGCCAAGACGGTCGTTCGCGTTGCCTCGGCGAACCAGTCTCCGGCACGTAAGAAGTCCAACACGGAGGATACTCGCGACCCGTCACCGGACGACGACTTGGACGCAGCGGTGGGCGAGGCTGCCATCGGTTTGGATAGGGCGCCGAGCCGGGCAGCTACCTGGTGCTGCGTCGGCGCTGGGCGTCCGGCGACATCGTCGAGTTGCAGTTCGACATGCCTCTGCGGTACGAACCGGGGGGCGGCGAGATGGCGGGACGCATGAGTGTGTATCGTGGTCCGTTGTTGCTGGCGTACGACGTGTTGCTCACTGAGAAGGGTCCTCCCGATCCGGCGCCCTGCACACCGTCTGATCTCGCCAAGGCGCGCCTCGCATTCCCGACGCCGGCACCCGACCAGGCCCGCATCGGCCGCTTCGCTGCCTGGCTGATCGTGGACGTGCCGCGGGCGGACGGTACGTCGCTGCGACTTTGTGACTTCGCCTCGGCCGGCGCGCGGGCAGCCACTACGTGTCCTGGCTCCCCGCCGACCAGATTGCTCCGCCAGCGCCAGCGCCGGACTATCCCGAGGAGGCAGCGGTCGTACCACCCGGCCGATTGCTGTTCCGCGCTCGTTACCCGGCCGGCGTGTCGAACGACCAGCGTCTGCGACTGCTGATCGCCGACAACCCCGACCTGCGCGACCGATGATCGACATGACGTGCGAACGACCGCGCTCGATCGTCGTACCTGCCGAACAGACGCAACAACTCAAGCCGAATGTGGACTACTACTGGAAGCTGTCGGCGGAGAACCAGTGGGGCACGACGATCAGTCCCAACGCTGCGCGGAAGTTTACGATCGACCCAGCGCTCGCTGCCGTGGCCGGACGACATGCTCACGGAGTATGGCGAGAACGCGGATGGAGTCATCGTGCAAGCGGAGCTGAAGGGCACACCAGATCCATCGTACGGAGCGCTGGTGTCCGCTGCCGGGTGGAAATCCGCACCAGGCCCGGACGGCGTGGCCGATCAGGCCGTGGAATTGAACGGCGCGGATGGCATGTTGCGGTACCAACTGCGGGCGTTCCCGCAAACCGAATATACCGTCGCGCTGCGATTCTCGGCGCAGCGCGTGACCGGCTCGTTGGGACAGGTACTGAGCGCCTGGTGTCGCAGCGTGGATGATCCCCTGCGCATCTGCGTGTTCGAAGGGAAACTCTACGCGCGCATCGAAGCGGGCAGTGGCTATTCGACGAGCGGGGTACCAATTCAGCAGGACACCTGGTACGACGTGTGTGTCGTCAAGCGTGCCAGCGACCTGACGTTGTTTGTGGACGGAAAGCCGTTGGAGACGATACGCGTCCCGGCGGCCGTCGCATCCGCAGCTCGAGATTTCGCGCTGGGGGGCAATCCGCACTTCACGGGCAGCAGCGAACAGCTCCCCTGCCGTGTCGCCAACCTGGAGCTGAACACGCGCCCGTTCACACCGGAGGAAGTGGCCAAGCTCCATGAAAACCGCTCGAAGTGACAGTTGGGCGAGAACCACACCGGCAACATTCGCAGCCGGGAGAGAAGTCAACCACGCATAGCGCGAATCAGACGAATCGAAGGCTGGCCGATTTCGTTCTGCATGCGTGCTATGCATGGTCAGCCGCCACCGCGATCCGCGACAGCAGGACGACTCTCGATCCCGGTAAACAGACCGAAGTTCGCCCACAACACGCGCGCCTCCCGCCTCCCGCCTCCCGCCTCCCGCCTCCCGCCTCCCGCCTCCCGCCTCCCGCCTGTTCCAATTGACCGTGCCCCAGGCGTGCGATATGTTGGACGTCGTTTTGCAGCAGCGAGAAGGCAATCCTGAAAACAGTCCAGTTTCCGAGCTTCACCTCACAACCGAGACACAGCCCCAGCGCCATGAAACACAACACGATTACCGTCACGCTCGTATTCTTGGTTTCGCTTGCCGCCCTTCATCACGGTGTAGGCGCCGCCGAATTTGGCGACGACACGGCATTTCTGAAAAAGTACACGGAACTGATCGTGCTGAGCGACAGTCTTGGTGCGGGGAAGGTGGCATTGGCTCCGGCCTGGCAAGGCCGTGTGATGACCAGTACGGCCGGCGGAGATGCCGGTCTCAGCTTCGGCTGGATCAATCGCGAGTTGATTGCATCCAAAAAGATTCTGCCGCACATCAATGTGTTTGGCGGCGAGGACCGATTCTGGTTGGGCCCGGAAGGTGGACAGTTTTCGATTTTCTTCGCCCAAGGCGCAAAGTTCGAACTGGCGGATTGGCAAACACCGGCTGTGATTGATACCGAACCGTTTCAAGTCGTGAGCAAGTCCAGCGACCGGGCCATGTTTGCGGCCAAGTTCCCCTTGACGAATTACTCGGGAACTCGTTTCGAGGTGGCGGTGAGCCGCGAGGTGCGGTTGCTCGACAGCGACACTGCCTGGCAACGGATGGGTGTGCAGCCGGCCAAGGGTGTGAGCCTGGTCGCCTTCGAATCGGACAATCGGATTACGAACGCGAGCCAGACCGCCTGGAAGAAGGAAACCGGACTGCTCTCCGTGTGGATTCTCGGGATGTTCAACCCATCGCCGTCCGCCACGATTGTCGTACCGATTCATGCAGGTCCGGAAGCCGAACTGGGAGTCAAGGTGACTTCGGACTACTTCGGCAGCATTCCGCCGGAGCGGTTGGTGGTGAACGACGACGTGATTTACTTTGCGGCGGATGGTGAATACCGCAGCAAGATTGGGATCAATCCCCAGCGCAGCAAAGCCGTGCTGGGAAGCTACGATGCCGACAACCACGTTTTGACGATCGTGCAGTTCAGCCAGCCCGCCGGGGTAACCGACTACGTGAATTCGCTCTGGAAGTTGCAGGACAATCCCTACGGCGGTGATGCGGCCAACAGCTACAATGACGGCCCGCCATCGCCCGGCGCCAAGCCTCTGGGTCCGTTCTACGAACTGGAATCGTCGTCTCCGGCCGCCGCGTTGGCTCCCGGCAAGAGTCTCTCGCACGTTCATCGCACGATCCACCTGGTCGGAGCGGAAGCCGACCTGGACGCCGTGGCCCGCACAACACTCGGCGTGTCACTGGCCGAAATCAAGAGCGCACTGAAGAAACCGTGATCGATACTCTGGCGGAAACGTCGACACGTCGCCGCAGCTGACAGGTTATGCCCGGCGCCCCGGCTGAAGTCTCCAGGCCGGTCGGCCCCGCGCCCCTACACACGACTACCAACGGACTCCACACATGACTGCCAAAAAAGAGAGCATGTTTGTGACCAATGACGGGCAGAACGTGATGTTCACGTTCGTTCTCGTCAGCTCGTTGTTCCTCCTCTGGGGATTCTGCAATGGCATGATCGATGTCATGGACAAGCATTTCCAGAAGGAATTGCACCTGACATTGGCCCAATCCGCCTGGGTACAGTTCGCGCACTATCTCGGCTACTTCCTGATGGCGATCCCGGCCGGTTGGATTGCCACATGGCTGGGCTACCGCGTGGGTATCATTGGCGGACTCTTGTTGGTCTCAGCGGGCGGTTTCTGGTTTTGGCAGGCGACGCAAATCGCAGAGTTCTGGGCGTTTCTGTTGGGTGTGTGTGGGATTGCCGCAGGCCTCACGTTCCTGGAGACGGTGGCTAATCCGTACACCACGGTGTTGGGCACACCGCGGTATGCGGCAACGCGGATTAATCTCGCCCAATCGTGCAACGGTCTCGGCTGGATTCTTGGCCCCATTGCGGGCAGCTTGTTTTTCTACGGGACGGATGCCGCCGGCAGGAGCACAGGTGCCGAGATGCTGTGGATCCCCTATGTCGGGGTAGCGGTTGTTGTCCTCATCCTGGCCTTGATTTTCTGTTTCGCACCGGTTCCGAACATCAAGACGGAAGACGACTACCACCTTGATGACGGAAACGAGCCGGAGAAGGCCTCCGCGCAGGCCGACAGACAGGTGGCTCGCTTGCCCGTCTATGTGCTCCTGTGGCTTAACAGCGCCGCCCTCTTCGGAGCGATCGGCATGATCGCCTTCGCCTGCCTGGACGCTTTGGGTCTGGGGAAGCAACTTGTGGATATCGCGTCACGGATACCTCACCCGTCCGGTCTGACGATCACTTCGCACACTTCGCTGGTCGTGGTTCTGATGGCCGTCGGCTGTCTGACACTGGCCATTCTGGCCGTCGCCCTGATACCCGTCACGATGAAGATGTCGCACCACAGGATCTGGTCACATCCTCACTTCACGGGTGCCACGCTCGCTCAATTCCTGTATGTAGCCGCACAGGCTGGCATTTTCAGTTTCTTCATCAATTACATGACCGCAGAGGTTCCTCCCCTCCCCAAATTTCTGCAAACGATTGCACCGCAAGATTGGGTCGAAGTCAGCACGACGGTCGCCAAGCGCGATGTCCAGGACCTGGCGTTGTTGGCCACCAAACTGAAGCAGAAGTCAGACCCCGTTTCCGAGTTCCTGGGCAGTCAGCTGGGAGACGACACGCTCGAAGCACTGGCGAATCCCAATGACCCCGCGTTGAATTCCCCCACGCTGCTTTTCAATGTGGCTCGCGACTTGAATTCGATCGTGCGACGAGACCTGGAGAAGGACGAAGGTGTTCAGACACTCTACGATCCAACGCGGTTTAGTGGCATCCCGTTACAGGACACGACGCAACAATTGCTGGCGCAGAATCCCACTGGCATCGACCGCTGCCGGCTCAACCGCATGCTTCTCGACGATGCCTATCCCAACGCGATTCCGTTTCAGGACGGCCGGTTATCCATCAGCGACATGGCGGCGTCCACTCTACTGTCTGTAGGCTTCCTCTGCTTCCTGATTGGTCGGTTCACCGGCTCCGGTTTGCTGAAGAATTTCTCCGCCCACAAGACCGTCGGCCTCTATGCGACGCTCAACGTGCTGATGTGCCTGCTTGTCTTCTGCAAGTTGGGCTGGTTGTCGGTCGGGTGCGTGTTCTTGAGTTTCTTTTTCATGTCGATCATGTTCCCCACGATTTTCGCGCTGGGCATTTTTGGACTCGGAAAGCGCGCGAAAATGGCATCGGCCTACATCGTCATGGCGATCATGGGCGGCGCCATCCTGCCCAAGTTCATGGGCGCCGTGGCCGACCGCTACGACATGTCTCGCGGATTCATCGTGCCGATGGCCTGCTTCGCGGTCATTGCCCTCTACGGCTACTGCTGGCCGCTGTTGAGTAAGGCGGATTCCTTGCACGCATCATCCTAGCTTGCGGCCATGCTCGTTTGACCGCCACGCCAACGGCGTGCGCGCCACGGCCAACCGGCCTTCCGCTGCGGAGAGGCAGGACGCGTGTGCACGGCCATGCGGCGGCTTGCCCTGCGCGGCCCGCTGGGCCGGCGGTTAAACGGTCTTGCCAACGGCCTGCGCTCGATCGCCGTCACGGCTTGGAGATCAGCTGCAGGTAGTCGAGTCCGAACATGTGGCTTTTCACAGCCTTCTCGTGGCGCGCCGACGATCTCGACAGTAAGTCGATTGGGGCCTTGCCGCAGATCGAACACACCGAGAACGAGTGGGTCATTTGCCACGCCATCATTGAATCGATCGAACTCCTTCGGCTCGTTGTCGTTGATGGCGACCTTCACGATGCCATAGTCAATGGCCTTGGTCAGGTTCGCAACCACCTCGTAACGTCCCGCCTTCTCCACGGGGAACTCCAGGACCAGGCGATGCGCCGACTTCGGCATCCCTCCACCACATTTGTGCGTCGTTGCTCCAGCGGAACTGCGACCCCGTTTGTTTCTCGAGCGTGCCGCCCGTCATTTCCAGTTTCTTCATATCTTCGCCTTCGACGGCACCTTTCACCTGAATCATTTCCACGACATCGGAGCGTTTCAGAGCCACCGGCTTGGCCGCGGTTCCGGGGTCCGGCTGCGACGTTGTGTGTCGCTCCGGGTCGTGCGTACCAGAACGTGGCCGGCGCGTAGTTGACGACAGTGTTGGCCCAGTGCCACAACTCCATGTCGAACTTCACCGACTTCGTGAAGGGAATCGCATCGAGCGCTCGATAGCGGCTGTTGACCGAAAACCCGGCTGTCAAGTTTCCTGCCCCGGTCGGTTGGGCATGGAACGGCGAGGCAAAGAACTCGGGCCGGCACCACGCGTAGCCGAAATAGTCTTCCGTACCCGTGCCGATGTGCGAGGGGAACACTTCACCGTCCACGAAGATCTTCTCGTCTCCCTCACCCCACCAGGCATCGGCTCCGTTGAAGACCGTCAACGTGTCTCCCACGTACACGCCTTGTCCCGCGACCTCGACGAAGTTCACGTCGAACGCACCTTCCTCCGGTTTCGTCGTGCCTTCGCGGAAGGAAGGAACTTTCGTCAACTGTCGCCAGGTGGCGTGGAAGTACATGCTCCGGTCGTCCCATTTCCAGGGACTCACCAGCGCCTTCCCCTCCACAACCTCCACCGGTTTATCCGACAGAGTTGATGAGCGAGATCCGACACGTCTTGGCGAACGGCATGACCCAGTAGCAGCTCATGCGTCCGTCCGCCGTCACTTCGGTGTACCAGGTCCGATGCGGCTGCGACTGGTATCCGCGGCCGAAGAACGCCTCCACGGGACACCAGACGGTCGGTTTGCCGTCGAACTCAATGGTCAGGATCGTGGAGCGTAGCGCCTGGGGCAGATTGTCCGGCCTGCAGATTGACGCTGATCTGGCGAATCGCACCCGGGTTGTCGATCACCAGCGCCCGAGTCGTCTGCGGCCGCCAGAGGTCCCGCGAAGCTGATTTCTTTCAGAGTCCCGCCCGCGTCGACTCCGGATTTCAGCAGCCGCTGCTGGACGGCCGCCAGTTTTTCCTTGTGCTGGGCGAGCTGATCCATGGCGAACGACTCGACGTTCGTCCCAGCTCCGTACGTCCGGTAGTTGATCTGGTAGTAGAGCGCTTCACCATGAGGTGCCCCGATATCCACCAGCACGTCGGTTTCATAGGTCACTTTGCAGTGCTTCGCGTACGGAATCGGCAGGTACAGATTGTGCCCCTGCTGTTGCGGGTCGGTGTCTGCGGCGAGACCCCTTCGGACAAGGGACCCGTGCAGAGTGCGCCGCCATCAATGATGCTGGCGGCCGGACCTTCAATCACCGGCTGCGGGTTGTCGTCCAGATAGAACCGCAACGTGCCGTTGGAAAACGGGCCTCCGCCCGGGCCGTGCCAGGTGGCCCAGAATCGCACAACCGCCCCCGGCCCCTCCTCGTCCATCAGCACATACTCCTTCCGCCCGTCCTTCTCTTCCACGCGGACGAACTGGCTGCGATCCGCGTTCGCAAACCAACCCGGCTTGTCCGGTGCCACCGAGCCACGGTCGTAGCTGCTGGCCTGTCGGCACGTGTACGCCGGCGCAGGAATCCGCGCCAGGTTGTCGCGATTGATCATTTCATCGAGTAACGATCCCAGATTGATGGTCTGGGCGCTAACCTGACTGCCGAGCAACAACAGACCAATCCCAATCAACGAGCATGTAGGTTGCATTGAACACTCCCTCTATCTATCCGTCGTTCTATTCTCATTCGTGAACTCACACGTCCGCTTGCGACCCGGTAGTTCGCTCAGTAGCGACAAAGCAGGGAAGCAACGGGGACAAGATCCATGTGCAGACCGGGCAAAGCATGCGCCCGCTCGGGGGCCAAACACGATCGGCAGCATATTTCCCAAGGGCAAGAGCATCACTCCCGCAACGGCCACCGAGAGTACCAGCCTCACGGGGAAACTCACGGGGATGACCGCCAGCAGCGCAGCCACCAGAGCAGGCACCAGCCACATGTAGCAGAAACCGGGTATCCACCAGGCGATTGCCAACCCGATGATCGACGACGTAAGCCAGTAGGCTGTCCACGCTTCCTCGCGAGGCACGCGCCGACACACGATGCGCGTTGTTCCTGCGAGAATGGCCAACGAGAGCGGCCAGTAGAGCGCGGCCATCCACCGCTCGTGGACCACATGTTGCCTGGGCAGCCAGCCGCTCGCAATCATGCCTCGCGCCAGGGCCCAACCCAGAAGCACCGCGAGTAAACCGGCCAGCAGCTGGGAAAATACAGTCAGACACATGCTTCGGACCCCGACACGCCCGCCAGCACGTGCCACCGCACACGCGGCGAGAAGGACCAATGCGGCGACAGACAACGGCCAGGCCCACGACTGCGGGAAGTAAACGACGAAGGTGCCCAGCACGTCGAAGAAGACGGCATCCTCCTCGGTCGCTTGCAGCTCGATTTCCTCGGAGCTGGCAATAAACCGCGCCAACTCCAGCGCATTTTCGCCATGATGCTGCACGCTCCGCCAGTCGAGATTGGCCAGCGTATCGTTGGCCGTGTGGTAATTGTGCGCGCCATCGATGAAAGCGAAGTTCAATCCCGTCCAGCCGTCACGCGAGAAAATCGAGAAATCCGTGTCGTTCGGCATATACCGGTAGACCGTGACATACGAGGAACCCGTGCAGCAGGGGCGTGGCAGGCAGCGGGCCATCCAGCGGACTGTCCCCAGGTTTCCCCGATGCGTTTCGTACATCAAGCTGGGGCCACTACTGCCCCGCGCATCGAAGTTGAGCACGAACGGCTTCTGGCGGGCGAGTGGATGGGCGGACACGAAGGCCGCGGCACCCTTGAGCCCCATCTCCTCGCCGTCCGTGATCAGCAGAAACACCGGACGGCGGTACGGCCCGCCGTGCCGCATGGCGCGAGCGGCTTCGAGCAACGCGGCCACACACGATCCCGCGTCCGCGGCACCCGGCCCGGCGGCGACCGAATCATGGTGCGTGGCCAAGACGAGCGGCTGCCCGCTGTCCGGTGTCTCGGGCAGCCGTGCGAGCACATTGCACAGCGTGACGCGGTTGTCGTTCGGGTGATCGCACTCCTGCAATTCGACAACGAGCCCCAGACTGCGCAATTCCGTCACCAGCCGATCGCGAACCTGGCCGTTCGCTGGCGTTCCGGCAGGATGCGGTGACTCGTCGCCCAAGATGCGGCCCAACACGGCCACGGCCCGGGCGGCAGAGAATTCCTCCAACGGCGCCGCGTCGTCCTTGGCAGCCGGCCCCTGCAGGCGGGAGAGGATCACCAGCTCGATAGCCAGCAGCAGCCCCAGAATCCACCAGACCGGCAGCTTCGACTGTGCCATGCTCCGCACTCCGGACTATCGGACGCGTGTGTAAACACCTTTCATGGTGACGAATTCCTTGCCGTCCGGCGTCGTGTCGTACATCTCCACGACCCATTCGTTCTCGTTCACAATGCGTTCCACGGTGCGTCCCTGTTTGTAGTCTCCGGCTGTGACATCCGGCGCCATCGTCGTGTACGTGTACGTCTTGCTGGCCGGATCGTACGTGCCGGTCCCCGGCAGCAGACCCGTGCCCATGTTGTCGATCCACACCGACACAAACTTCTTCTTCAACTTGTCATACCCGACGATGCCCATGCCTTCGAACGGCATGTTGTTGTAGGTGCTCTTGGTCGTGTCCAGGAGATAGCGTCCGCCCATGATCAGCTTCATTTCCGAAGTTCCTTCCGACACGGTTGGTTCTGTGCCGGGCGTCACCCACATCTCCATCTTCATCTTCCAATTGCCTTCCTTGTACTTCAGCAACTCATGTTCCGCGCCCGGCGTCATGAACTCCATCCACTTCGTCATGATCGCCTCCTGGTCGGCGGAGGCTGTCTTGGACTCCTGAGCGCTCGCGACTCCCCTCACGCAGACGCACAGACACACAGCGACCAACATTCGTTTCCACTGCATTTTCATTTCCATTTCCCCTTCGAAAATGCCCTCTTCGGGCGCGTCCTCCACACGCTGTAGGCCGGCGCCCTGCTCAGTGCACCGCTCACCACACTGCCTCGCATGTGCTCACGCCATGCGATGCCGCGGACATGCATGAAGCGCTCAGCCGGGAACCGATCGACACAACGGCAGTCTACTGATTGTCTTGCCACAAGGCGAGAGTGGCTGCCGGTTTACCGAAGTACCGCGCGATGCCTCGGGCCGATGCCGCGACCCCGCCGGGACTGCTGCCGCGGGCGGCTTTCGGATTTCGGGGCGGCGGTGGACAACGCTTTCGCCCAGTGCAGGTCGGTCGGCTATACTGGTGTGTCGTATCCGGTTGGCCCCTGACAAGGAGTTTGCGATGTTCCGCCAGCAGTCCAGTCGCCGTGACTTTCTCAAGGGTGTTGCCGCCGCCAGCGGCGCGGCCCTTGCCGTTCCCTACTTTGTGTCCAGTTCCTTTGCCCGCCAGGACTCCGCCAACGACAAGCTGAACGTCGGGGCCATTGGGACGAGCATTTACACGAACCGATACACAGGTGCAGGCGAGCACGCCGGTCGCGGCGCTGTCATTGGCCATCAGGCCGGCGCGATCGGCAACATGATTGCGGTGGCGGACGTGAACCTGCGACACGCGCGGTTCTTCGCCAAGGAGTACGACCCCAAGATCGAAATCTACCAGGACTATCGCAAGCTGCTGGATCGCAAGGACATCGACGTCGTCACGATCGGCACGCCCGATCACTGGCACGTCAAGGTCGCGATCGACGCGCTGCGGGCGGGAAAGCACGTCTATTGCGAAAAGCCGCTGACACTCACCGTGGACGAAGGCAAGCGAGCCTGCCAGGTCGCCAAGGAGACGGGGCTCGTCTTCCAGGTGGGAACGCAGCAGCGCAGCGAATTCGACGAGCGGTTCCTGAAGGCCGTGGTGCTCGCCCGCAGTGGTCGACTGGGTGACAACCTGCAGGCGCTCAGTTCGGTGGGCACGGGCGACAGGGCGGACCGTTCGAGAACAGTGAACCGCCGACCGAACTGGACTGGGATTTCTGGCTGGGACAGGCTCCGAAAGTTCCCTACTGCAAGCAGCGCTGCGACTACGACTTCCGCTGGTGGCTCGAGTACTCCGGCGGCCAGGTCACCGACTGGGGAGTCCACCACACCGACATCGCCTGCTGGGCCCTGGGTTTGGACAACACCGGACCGTACGAAATCGAAGGCAAGGGCAACTATCCCAAGATCGAAAACGGCTTCAACGTCGCGGTGGACTTCGATTGCACGATGAAGTTCGAAGGAAACAAGTCGATTCGACTGTACAGCGGAGAGAACGAACTAGTCATCTCCGGCACGCGCGGCCGGATTCGCGTCAATCGTGGCGGACTCACCGGCAAGCCGGTCGAAGAACTGACCGAGAAAGACAACGATTGGATGCAGGAAGAGATCCTCAAGCTCTGCCACGGCAAGAAGCCGGGCAACCACATGCAGAACTTCTTCGACTGCGTGAAAGACGGAGGCATGCCGATTTCCGACGTGTGGTCGCACCATCGTGCGGTCAGTACGTGTCACCTGGCCAACATCGCCATGCGACTCGGTCGCAAGCTGAAATTCGACCCGGTCAAGGAAGACTTCATCGGCGACGCCGAAGCCACCGCCATGCTCAGCCGCCCGCAACGTCCGGAATATGCGATTTAGCGCACGGGAGAGTAGGCCGGAACCCAGCGCAGTGCAGCGATTCCGGCACAGGGGCAGCGATGGATGAGGCACTCGCCGTACGTCTGTCTGCGTACCGACGACTCGCCCGACTGCCGTGAAGCACTGATCGTGTCCGTCGTGTACGCGCACCTGACTTCGACAGCGAGCTCTGGCACTCCAGCGTGCCCGGGATCCACTGCAATGTCACCACCAATCACCGCGAGGTGCGGAAACCACCACGCGGCCGCTATCGAGACACTCTTCCATGGCCTGCCGAATCAAGCGGCAACCGGGCTGCTGCGGGTAGAGTGCATCGAGACCCGATATCGACACAATCCGTACTCGGCCGCCGTCCACTTTGCCGAGGATCACCTGGTCGCACTGGAACTTGGTCTTGAGCCCATTGGCCATGGCAAAGGCCATCTCGGTCAGCGACGAAAATCGAGCGGCTTTGCCAAGAGTTCGCAACGCCTTGCCGGACTCGCCGGATCACACTCACTCGTCGTATGGACGGACGACGCCAGGGCACACGCCAGCAGCGTCAAGGAACGCAGTTCGAACAGGTCCGCCTCGGCCGCTGTCCGGTCAGCACAAGGCACGACGACTGCCACGGCTCCAGTGTGTCCCCGGTCATCCCGGATCGGCACAGACAGGACGGCTACACGGGAATCGGTCCCGTCGATATCGTAGAGCCGCGCAGGCCACTCCGTTCGACACCCACCTCGTGAAATGTCCCCCAGGACGCCGTGGGTCTGGAAACTGTTCCGTTGACTCGAGTTCGCCGGCTGGGCAGTCACTTTGGCACGCACGGCAATGCGGGCATGGGATCGCTTGGTCTTGATCTGCTGCGGAGTGTTCTGTTCGATCTCCGCCATGGCATCCAAGGCCTCCTCAGCCGTCAGCGTCATGATTGAGTCTCCTTGTTCGTCCGACCTGCGGGTCTACAAGTGTAGGTCGCAGATTGGACTACATGTCGTCACCTCGGTCGCGGTATCGCATTCCCGCGAAACCGCGAAGCAGTCCCCACAACGCCGCAACCCCGCCAGACGACACGTGTAACATTTCGCCGTTACTACCAACATCGTCAGCACCCTCTGCGCTCGTCTCGGCGGGATATACCGGCCTACGTACCTCGACTGGAGTGGGATTGTCCGCGTTCTGATGTGCCACAACCGGAATCAGATCAGACGAGTCCAAGAGCAGCGGTTCGACCGAGCCGGTCGACACCATCGCGTCCGTACAGCGTGTCGACACCGGCACTACCGATCAACTGGTCGTCGCCGGACCCACCGTCGAGCGTGTCGTTACCGGCTCCGCCGTCCAATTGATCCGCACCGTTCTCGCCGTACAGGCGATCGGTGCCGTCGCCCCCTGCGAGTTGATCCGCTCCATCACGTCCGTACAGCGTGTCGTTGCCCACGCCGCCCGACAGCACATCGTCGCCCAGGCCGCCGTCGAGTTGGTCGTCACCATCACCACCCTCCAACTGATCGGCGTCATTCTCGCCGTACAAGCGGTCATTGCCGGTGCCGCCCAGCAACACGTCGTTTTGATTGCCACCGTACAGCGCTGTCGTTTCCATCACCGCCATCGAGCCGGTCGACACCATCGCGTCCGTACAGTGTGTCGACACCGGCACCACCGATCAACTGGTCGTCGCCGAACTCCACCGTCGAGCGTGTCGTTGCCGGCTCCGCCGTCCAACTGATCCGCACCGTTCTCGCCGTACAGGCGATCGGTGCCGTCGCCCCCTGCGAGTTGATCCGCTCCATCACGTCCGTACAGCGTGTCGTTGCCCACGCCGCCCGACAGCACATCGTCGCCCAGGCCGCCGTCGAGTTGGTCGTCACCGTCGCCGCCCTCCAACCGATCGGCGTCATTCTCGCCGTACAGACGATCGTTGCCGGTGCCGCCCAGCAACACGTCGTCTTGATTGCCGCCGTACAGCCTGTCGTTACCGTCACCACCGTCGAGCCGATCGACCCCGTCGCGACCGTACAGCGTGTCGACGCCGTCACCACCAGACATCTGGTCGTCTCCGCTACCACCATCGAGCGTGTCGTTGCCGGCTCCGCCGTCCAACTCGATCCGCACCGTTCTCGCCGTACAGGCGATCGGTGCCGTCGCCCCCTGCGAGTTGATCCGCTCCATCACGTCCGTACAGCGTGTCGTTGCCCACGCCGCCCGACAGCACATCGTCGCCCAGGCCGCCGTCGAGTTGGTCGTCACCGTCGCCGCCCTCCAACCGATCGGCGTCATTCTCGCCGTACAGACGGTCATTGCCGGTGCCGCCCAGCAACACGTCGTCTTGATTGCCGCCGTACAGCCTGTCGTTACCGTCACCACCGTCGAGCCGATCGTTCCCGTCGCGACCATACAACGTGTCGGTGCCCTGACCACCAGAAATCAGGTCGTCTCCGCTACCACCATCGAGCGTGTCGTTACCGGCTCCGCCATCCAGAGAGTCATTTCCATGGTCTCCAAAGAGGGAGTCATTCCCACCTTCACCAAACAGGTTGTCGTCCCCGCCATCGCCATAGAGCCGGTCGTTTCCCAACCCTCCGAACAACGTGTCGGCTCCATCGAGTGCATGGGCAATGTCGTTTCCCGTCGAACCGTGAAACACGTCGTCGTGCACGGTGGGACCGGTCAAGAGATCGCCGGTTTCTCCGTCCGTCCACGTGGCGGACAACAGGATCCGGCTTTCCAGCGCGGCGATCGTGAGTGTGGCGGACGGTTCGCGTGCCTCGGACTGGTCACGGCCGCGGCCGCGGGCAATGTCGTGTGTCATGGCAGGAACAGCCTTTCAGCAATTGACGCGAGTCAGGTCAGATTGTGACGACGGCAAAGGGAGAACGCGAAAGGAAAGAGTGCGATGTCACGCACATCGCAGAGGGACGCAACGTCGCCAATCGGTCGCGTCCATTCGCCATGCCCGGCTCGACGTCACGCTGCGCAACGTGCCATTTCGCAAAGTCGACTAAGGGAAACCGGCCAGGCTCTTTCGTTCCGTAGCTATATTCGTATCCAACTGTGCAGGAAACCCGGCAGGCAGATTCTGATCGTGATTATCGAGGGTGAACACGGCGCACACGGCACTCGTGGCCGAATCGATGACAGGAGCTACGTACTTCAAACTTGCCGTGACGGTGCGGTTCACGGCAGCACCCGCCATCAGCGGATATTCGCAGCCAACCTGGAGTTGTTCGTAATGCGCGAGCGGGATGTACAGATCGACTTCCAGTTGATCTACACAGATGATAGTCAGCAGATCGTCGTCTCGTGTGAGGGTGGCGCCGGGACGAGCGTGGAGCCGCAGAATCTCGCCGCTGAAAACGCAGCGGATGTCGTGTGCCTGCAACCGAGCTATTTCAAGATTCAGCGATTCTTGCGCCCGTCGCTGGTCCTGCTCGGCAACCTGCAAGGCTGCCTTGGCCTTCTCATGCCGCGTCTCAGCCTCCAGCAATTCGAAGCCAGCCCCTCCCGTCGCCGACTTAAATTCAAGCTGGCGGTCCAAGTGTATCTTCGCAAAGTTCAGTTCCTCGCGAGCCTGCTGAATCTCGCCGGTGTGATCTGCAGCCGCACGTGCAACCTTCACGGCCGCCTGGGCAACGCGATTGTCCACAACCGCCAGGATCTCACCCTGCTCAACCCGCTGTCCCTCCTGAACGCGGACTTCCATCAGCATCCCTTCGAAAGGCGCCGACATCGTGACTTGGCTGGAGGGTCGTGCAATGCCGGGCAGCGGCGCCAGCTCCACGGGCAATCGCCCCCCTGGCGGAGCCGCGTGCCGTGTGACCAGGGAGTTTCTTGCCGGTTCCTCGCCCTGGACAGTCCCTGACAGAAGCGACAGAACCAGTACAACCGCTAACGCGAAGTAATATTTTCTGTTCATAGGTGCTGGAAGTATAGGACACGCCGAAACCCGGTGCGGGTTCAGGCGTGTCACTCTGGCGGGCGCACCCCAGCGCACGGGCGTTCCTGACGGTTATAGCGATGACGATGTGCCGCACCGCTGTTTTCGCACGCCGTGACCGATGGAGACAAACTTCCGGCAAGTCCGTCCTCTGCCGCATCGCCGAACGCACCACCTTCGATCACACGCGGGCTCGGCAGTCCGTCCTGGCTGGCCGGTCACGCAGGTGGTTTCAACAGTTTTTTTGGAGTGTGTGGTTCCACCACACTATGTCGACGGCTCGGCCAGATGTTACAATCCTGGGCGCATTCCGAGTCTTCTGGGGCCTCGCAATCCTTGCTCCAACGAATCAACTCCATGACGAAAGGGCTTAGCCGTGACATCGATGTTGTGGAAACAGTTCTTGCCGGTTGTGCTGTTCATTACGACGGTCGGCACTTCGAATGCTGTCAGGGCAGACGATTCGTGGGTGGTCTATCCGGGCGGAAATGGCCCGGGCCAAGGCAAGCACATCGTGCTGATCAGTGGTGACGAGGAGTATCGTTCGGAAGAGGCCCTGGCCCAGTTGGGCAAGATCCTGGCCGAACGGCACGGGTTCAAGTGCACCGTGCTGTTCGCCATCGACAAGGACGGAACGATCAATCCGACGCGCACCGACAACATCCCCGGTCTGGAAGCCTTGCAGTCGGCAGATCTGATGATCATCGCCACGCGTTTCCGGAATCTCCCGGACGACCAGATGAAGCAGATCGTCGAATACGTCGAGTCGGGACGGCCGATCATCGGGTTGCGCACCGCCACGCACGCGTTCCAGCTGCCCGAGGATTCGACCTATGCCCGCTATTCCTGGCAGAGCAAGACGTGGGATGGCGGTTTCGGTCGGCAGGTGCTGGGTGAGACCTGGGTCTCTCATCACGGAAATCACGCCGTCGAAAGCACGCGGGGCCTGACGGCTCCCGGCATGCAAGACCATCCGATCCTGCGTGGCATCCGGGACGGCGACATCTACGGCCCCACCGACGTCTACACGGTGACCCTTCCCTTGCCCGCGGACTGCAAACCGCTGGTGTTGGGCCAGGTTCTCGTCGGCATGGATCCCCAGGACAAGCCCGTGGTGGGCGCCAAGAACGATCCGATGATGCCGGTGGCTTGGATCAAGACGTACACGGGATCGGCGGGCAAAGCGGCGCGGGTATTCACCACCACGATGGGTGCCGCCCAAGACTTCCGCAGCGAAGGACTGCGCCGACTGCTGGTGAATGCCAGCTACTGGACGCTGGGACTGGAAGACAAAATCCCGGCGACGTCTAACGTCGACATTGTCGGCAAGTACGATCCCCTGCCCTTTGGTTTCGGCAAGCACACACCGGGCGTGCGCCCGTCGGACCTGAAGTAACATCGACCTGAAGTAACATCGACCTGAAGTAACATCGACCTGAAGTAACACCGACCTGAAGTAACACGGACCTGAAGTAACAGGTTGAAGACGCCGACGAAGTGACACGTACTCAGGCCACAAGTGGCTGGATCACCTTGCCAGCCACGTCGGTCAAGCGATAGCGACGCCCCTGGTGCTTGTATGTCAACTGCTCGTGGTCGATCCCGAGCAGGTAGAGGATCGTGGCGTGCAAGTCATGAACGTGCACCGGATCCTTCTCGATGTTGTAGCCGTACGGGTCGGTTTCGCCATAGACCAGACCAGGCGCGACCCCTCCGCCCGCCATCCACATGGTGAAACACCGCGGGTGATGATCGCGGCCATAGTCAGTCGCCGTGAGCTTGCCCTGCGAGTAGTTGGTGCGACCGAATTCACCGCCCCACACGACCAGCGTATCGTCGAGCATTCCGCGCTGCTTGAGATCCTGGAGCAGTGCGGCACTGGGCTGATCCGTGTCACGGCATTGCTGGCGAATAGCCGCCGGCAGGTTGCCGTGCTGGTCCCATCCCTGATGAAATAGTTGGATGAACTGCACGCCTCGCTCCGCCAGGCGTCGCGCCAACAGGCAATTGGAGGCGAACGTACCCGGCTTGCGAACATCCGGTCCGTACATCTCCAGCACCGCGTCGGTTTCGCCGGAAATGTCGACGACTTCCGGCACCGAAGTCTGCATCCGAAACGCCATCTCATATTGTTCGATCCGCGCCAGCAACTGCGGATCCTGCGTGCGCTGGTATTCCAGTCGCTGCAGTTCCTGGAGCTGATCGAGCATCTGCCGCCGATTTTCCCCTGAGATACCCGTCCGGATTCTGCAGGTACAGCACCGGCGAACTGCCGGGCCGAAACTGCACGCCCTCGTGAATCGACGGCAAGAAGCCGCTGCCCCAGAGCCGGGCGTACAACGGCTGGTCGACCTTGTCGCGCGTGATCAAGACACAGAACGCCGGCAGATTCTCGTTGGCCGACCCCAGACCATAACTCAGCCAGGCGCCGATCGACGGCCGCCCGGCAATCTGCGAACCGGTTTGAAAGAACGTGATGGCCGGATCATGGTTGATCGCCTCGGTGAACATCGACCGCACGATGCACATCTCGTCGACCATGGTCGCCGTGTGGGGCAACAGTTCGCTGATCCACGCACCGCTCTTCCCGTGCTGATCGAATCGAAACACCGATCCGGCCAAGGGGCAGCGACGCCTGGTTACCCGACATGCCGGTCAGCCGCTGCCCCTTGCGCACGTCCTCCGGCAGTTCCTCGCCGTTCTGCTCGTTCAAGCAGCGGCTTGTAGTCGAACATGTCGAGCTGCGACGGCCCCCCGCTCATGAACAGATAAATGACCCGCTTGGCTCGCCGCGGATAGGGAAGATTCTCCAATACGCCGCGCTGCGTTCGCTCCTGATCGGCTCGCGCACTTCCTCCCGCCAGCAACTGTCCCAAGGCAACCGTGCCCAGCGACAATCCCGCTCGGGCCAGAAAATGACGACGTGCCAGAGTCATCTGGACCTGTGCGGTTTCTTGCTGCTGGTTGAAATTCATGGGCTTCTCCACAGGCAATTCACCTCTTCATGACGGTCTGGTCGTAGCTGAGCAGCGACTGCGCAACGGCGCGCGAGTGCTGCCAATTGGATGACATCCAGCTCTGGCGCGCGCTGCTGATCCCCCACACTCAGGAACTTGGCGGCATTCTCCGGGTCCTTGGCAAAGTACGTGCGCTGCTCTTCGAGAAAACGGTGCAGAATGGCCAGTTCTTCGGCCGTGGGCCGGCGACTGGTCAACAACCGAAACACCGTGATCAGCTGGTCTTCCTGGTTCGCAAGCTGCATCTGCAGCACACGTTGGGCCAAGGCTCTGGCGGCTTCCACGAATTGCGGATCGTTCCAGAAGACGAGTGCCTGCAAGGGGGTCGACGTCGCTTGGCGGCGCGCGACGCACACCTCGCGCGTCGGTGCGTCGAGCGTCATCATGGATGGGGGCGGCGAGGTCCGCTTCCAGAACGTGTACAAGCTGCGACGGTGGCTCCCTTCGCCCGCGTCCCGAACGTATGCGAGTCCCGACTTCTCCTCCCACAACCCTTCCGGCTGATAGGGTTTCACCGGTGGACCACCGAGTTTGTCGACCAGCAGACCGCTGGCCGAGAGAGCGTTGTCGCGGATCATCTCGGCCGGGAGTCGATAACTCGGGCCGCGGGCCAACAGCCGGTTGTCCGGATCCTGCAATCGGGCCTCGGCCGTGCAGTCGGAATCCTGGCGGTAGGTCGCCGACGTCACGATCCATCGGACCAATGCCTTCCGGTCCCAGGACGACTCGACAAACTGCTTGGCCAGCCAATCGAGCAGTTCAGGATGTGAAGGCCGTTCGCCCTGGCTGCCCATGTCTTCGGTCGTCACCACCAGACCGTGTCCAAAGAACGCCTGCCACAGTCGATTGGCGGCCACGCGGGCCAACAGCGGATGTTGGGGGTCGGTCAGCCAGCGGGCCAATCCCAGGCGATTCTTGGGCTGATCCGGTGGGCCACGAGGGCAGGCAAGCCGGCACTCCGGGCTCGACAACGCGTCCTCGCGCATCGTAGGCGCCGCGTTTGAGCAGATAGGTGGTCCGTCGCTCGGGCAGCTCGCTCATCACCATCACTTCCGGGGTCGGGTCGACAACCGCACTTCGTTCATCCCGGAGCTGTTTGAGTTTCGCACGCGATTCAGCGTGCGCACGATCGAAGTTGTCCAGATAATATGGCAGGAGTTGGGCCCGCTGCGACTCGGTCAGGTTCTCCCACGGCTGCTCCAGCAATTGAGTGAGCGTCTGGCCGTCGTGCGATTGAGCGACTTCGACGGGCGTCAGGCAGCGATCAAACACCTTCAGCTCGTCGACCAAACCGTTCTTGAAGCCGCGATCGCGAAACCGCTGCCCGACATCCAGCGTCGAAGCGCCATCCCCTGTGATGTCCTTGAAGAGATTGTCCCGCACGACCTCACATTCCGCGGCCCGGCCGTCCAGGTAGATCGCCAGGCCGCTGGCCCGACTCGATCCGTCGTACGTCATGTCGACCTGCACCCACTGCCCGACCGGGACCTTCTCGCGTGTTCGTATGCTGATGGCATTGCCAGGCCAGAAATGAACCAGCGACGCGCTCAGACGGCCGTCCTCGATCAACAGCTGGTAGCCGCGGCTGCCCGCGTCGGTCCAGGCGCGCGAGCGGTGCAGAACGACTGCCCGATCCTTTTCGTCGGGCGAGTTGATCCAGACCTCCAAGGAAAAGGGGCTGATTGCGCGTGAAGTCACCGCCCGTCGGAACACTGATGGTGTTCTCTCCGCTGAGTTTCAGCGCCTGACCGACCTTCCCCCCGACGCTCAGTGGCGATTCAGCGACGGTACCCGGCTTCTCGGGATTGGCCCGATTGACCACCTTGTTCGCCTCGATTCCGTCCAGCGGGTAGTCACCAATCAGTCCGGGAATGGTCGCTGTGTGCGGGCCACTGCGGAACCACGCTTCCAGAGCGATGAATTGCCCCTCGCCCGGATTGGCCAGACGCTCTTCGGCTTCCAGGACCTGCTGTCGCAGCGATTCCTCGCGTGCACGTTGCGGCTCGTCCGGCAGCAGCAGCGTGGGTGTGGGAACCGCGTCCGTGAAATGTGAATAGAGTCCGCTCTCGTCGATGCTGTTGAAAAACGCCGACAGCTGGTAAAACTCGGCCTGAGTCAACGGGTCGAACTTGTGATCGTGGCAGCGCGTGCATTCGAGGGTCAGTCCGAGCATGGCTGTGCCGAACGTGCTCACCCGGTCGGCGACATATTCCACGCGGAACTCCTCTTCCACACTTCCGCCTTCATTGGTCTGGCGATGATGTCGATTGAAGGCCGTGGCCAGCACTTGCTCCTGCGCAGGCTCGGGCAGCAGGTCACCGGCCAGCTGCCAGGTGACAAACTGGTCGTAGGGCATGTTCGTATTCAAGGCCTTGACGACCCAATCGCGCCACGGCCACATCGCGCGGTACACGTCAGACTGGTATCCGTAGGTATCGGCGTAGCGTGATACGTCCAGCCAATCCACCGCCATGCGTTCGCCGTAGTGGGGCGAAGCCAGCAATCGGTCGACCAGCCGCTCGTAAGCATCCTCACGCGTGTCGGCCAGAAACGCATCGATTTCCGCGAGCGTCGGGGGCAGGCCAGTGAGGTCGAAGCTGACACGACGGATCAGACGTTCCTGGGCTGCCGGCGCCGTGGGTCGCAGCCCTTCCCGTTCGAGCCGAGCCAACACAAAACGGTCGATCGGATTGCGCGGCCAGTGAGAATCGCGGACTTCCGGAACCGCCGCCGGTTCGACGGGCTGGAATGACCAGTGCTGTTTCCACACCGCGCCCTGCGCGATCCAACGCTGGATGATCTCGATCTCTCGTGGCGACAGGACGAGCTTCGAATCCGCCGGCGGCATTCGTTCATCGACGTCCGCTGACGAAATGCGCCGATAGACAGCACTGTGCTGCAAGTCGCCGGGTCGAATCGCGTCCAGACCATCGTCGAGCTTGGAAAACAATCCATCGCGTGTGTCCAGACGCAGCTCTGCTTCGCGACGTTGCGAGTCCGGCCCGTGGCAAACGAAGCAGCGATCCGACAGGATCGGCCGCACGTCACGGTCGAACTCAACACGATCTGGCAACGGAGCTTCTTGGCCGAGCGCACCGGAGCGAAGAGCGTCCCCAGGCCAACGACCACAATCACAAGGTATTTGGCGCTATTCACGATTCCGTGGTTCCCTGGCATCTTGACGTCGTATGCATCCAAGGCATTCTGCCCTGAACCTGCCCTCCCTGGCAAGGTGCAACGCACCGACGGGTGCCCTGGGGCTCTCCAGAACGGAGGGCGTATTCCCACGGCCAGGGCGTTTCAGGACACCGCGAGCATCGGCACGTCACTCGGGCGACACGTCGCTCGGGAATACCAATTCCGGGCCTTCCAGCTGGGGTGCCTCGACGGGGAACTGAAGCGAGCCGTCGTCGGCCGGGTCCTCCGTTTCCGGAGCCGTCCTCCGCAGAGTCTCCACGTCGTCGGTCGGCAGGAACACTCTGGAGCTCGTGTCGCCGGGGTCCGCCATCTCGACGCCTTCCCAGCAGTCGTCCGTCAGGGCTTCCGGCGGGCACGGTTCGACCTGCTCCGGCATGACGGAATCGGGTGTCACGCATTCGGAATCAGCGACGCCCGGTTCGTCGTTGGCTTCCAGAATGTGCCGCCGCAAGATGCACATAAGTTCCTGGAGCGCTTCCTCGTTGGAATGCAGACCGACATGGCTGGAATGCACCGTTTTTTCGGTAGACACCCCGGGATGCTTTGCATCTTTGACAGACACGACACCGTCGCCACACCCTTCCACGGGTGACACGCACTTGGCGCCAATGATATTGTGCAACTGGACGTTCGCGCCGGGGCAGAGTTCCTTAACAGCCTTCAAGAGGCAACTGCCGCTCTCCATCATGTCGATGCTGGTCGGCACTCGATCACGGACTTCCGGCGAGAAGACGCCCGGATTCTGTTTGATCACCAGGTCGTGTTCGATGATTTGGGAGGTGGGATATTCCACGAAGCGTGAGCTGCAGCGTCCCACGGTTTGGCTGGCTGCCATGGCGCCGCCGTGAGGAGCACCCATGAACACCACGCGCCGGACGAACGGCAGTGGTTCGAAATAGAACCAATCCGCCAGCCGCTGGCGTCCCTCTTCGGAGATATTGATCTCGCTCAGCGGCCGGTTGGCGATTGCATACCAGAGCCGGTCGTCGCTGTGCGTGGCGGTGAGTTTCGCAACGAGTCCGCCCATGCTGTGGCCAACGACCGCCGTGTTGTACATGGCCGGGTCCTGCCCGTTTGGGTCGTATGTCTTGACGAACTCGTTCAGTTCACTGCGCAGGACCGCCGCCGATCCGACGAACGGCCGCCCCGTCGGATAGCGGAAAGCCATGATCTGGACGCGGTCTCGCAGGTCGGGCGAAGCCAAGATCTCGTTGGCCACGTTCAACCAGATGACGGGCGACGAGAAGAAGCCGTGCACGAACACGATCGGGTATTTGCCCGGCTGGCGCGGTTCCAGCATGACGAGCTTCTCTTGGCCGGGTTCCGCCGAACTGGGTTCGATCAGGCCTCTCCAAGCGCTGAAATCGGTGTACTTCAGGCCATATTCCAGGGCGCTGTCGTGTCCATCGCCATCGCGATCTTGTGCTCTCCCACGACGACGCTCGACACGCGCAGAGGATCGTAGAACTCCACCGGACCGTGCGACGAATCGGCCCCCAGGGGCGGCGCTGTACCGGCCAATACGGCGAGACTGGGACGCAGGACGACGGTCGCTCCGAACGGCATCTTGTCGTTGTAGAAGCGCTCGAGCTGTTGTCGTTCGCGAATCACTATGAGCGGCACACCGAGTCCCGGTGCGCAGTAGTGATGAGTGAGTTTGCGGGGTGCAATGCTGCTGACCACTTCAATTCGCGAGAAGTCTTCCGACTTCCAGACAAAACCATGGTACGTCGTGGGAATGACCACGGAACCCACTGTCGTAATGACTCGCAACCCCGCTGTCGGATCGAGCCGCCCGAACCGTTGGCCGGCGCCCATCAGTCGGGCCAGACCGTTGTGATAGAGTTGCCAGGCCAACTCGTACTCGGGCCGCGCCGATGCGCCGGGCGACTTGAGGAAGTTCCAGCTGAACGCCACCGTCTCAAAGTACAAGTCGACGCACGTGGCCAGCTTGGCTTGTTCGGCCGCTAATCCTGCAGACAGTGCATAGCCGGCCAGCGTCACCCCCAGGGCCGGGTTCGCGAGCGCTGCCGTCGCGGCCTGACGCGGCTTGTCCGCATAGACGACCATCTGCTGCGGCCGTCCGAACCGGCCTCCGTTGAACCAACTGTTCAAGAGCCCCGGCTGGTTCGTCGGCGCCGGAGTCGGCGGGGGGAGCATTTCGGGCAACAGCGTGCGATAGTAGGCGTCATTGGCACGCAGGATGCGGAATTCCAGCCACCCCGGATCCGAACAGGCAAACAGGACCATACCCCCCAGGACCCACCCGGGGGAAAACTTCGGGCGCACCGCATGGCGGGCAGTCGTTGTCGTGGCTGGCTGGTGTGGACTGCTGTTCTGTCGCATCGCCGCGTCGATTCCCAACGAGAGTGGCGCCGCTCAGGGCACCGTGTTGAAAAGAGGCAACATCACCACACTGGATCATCGGCGCAAAGATTTCCGTAGTTGCAGTTTCCAGGACTTGCGAAACATTTCCGGCAAGAAGAAGGCCGGCTGAGAGTAGCGTAGCGATTGTAGCGGTCGACCGCTTCGGTCCCTTGTGAACGCCCATCTACTCAGCGCGTTGGGTCACTACCTCGAGAATCGTCTGCTCACGACTCTGCAGCCACCTGCCTTGGGATGCCAGCGAGCGCCGGTAGATCCACACGACGACGACGCACTCGAACAGAGACAGGACCAGGTACAGCGGTATCCAAGCCAGGCCTTCCACCAGATCGGCAAGCAACTCGCTTCCAAACAGGGCGATCCCCGGCAAGAGCACCACGGGCGACAGGAGGGTTATCAGGAGGTGGATCAGCACGGTGGATATTTTTGCCTTGGCCGGCTTGAGAGACCCGACGGAAACCGCCGACGGGGCGAGGATCGACACGACGTTTCCGATCAGACAGCACAACAGGAACGCGATGAGCAGCTGAACCAGAGTGGCCAGAAAGTGCAGACTGCCCATCGGCTGCAGCGCCTGCAAGACCACCAGTACCAGGCAGCCTACGCCGAGCGCAAAGGGAGCGACGGCCAGGTTCTTTCCCAGGAGTATGTCGCGCCGACAAATGGGAGCCAACACGAACGCTCGAAAGCCGTCCCGGTCGACGGCAAAGAGGTTGCAGAGTATCTGCGTGAAGCAGAGCATGGTGATGTTGATCACGCCCAGGCCGAGCAGGGGCCGCGCCAACTCCGGTATGTTGCGGGCCCGGCCGGCGAAGACCATCGTGCCGAACACGCCGATCAGGATCAGGGGGACGAGCAGCAGCATCTTCCCCTCAGGAGACCGTGTCAGGCAGCGGAATCCGCCCACCGCCACCGCTGCGGCCGGCTCCGGTACCCAGCGGATCCGGTGCTCCAAGAAGTTTCCTGTCTGGGGCGCGGCAAGCTGATTGACCGCCGTGGCCTGTTTGCGCTCGCCCGTCTGAAAACCGCCCGTGTAGAACCGCAAGGTGGTCCTGTACGAGCGCCGCAGACTCAGACAACCGAGCGCCAGGGCCCCCAGCGAGCCGAGCAGGCCCGGCCAGAGCGACCCCTGAGCCGCCGCGCGAGCGCCGTAGGGCAACCAGCCAATCGGCAGAACTGCATTGACGACCGCCACGACTCGTGCGGCTCGCCGCAACCGCAGCGATTCTTCCTGTTTCTTCTGTTCCTGACGCTGCTGCTCGATGGCCACCAACTCTTCGTTGTAGCGAGACGCCTCGAGCTCGCCGCGCGAGATCCTCTGCTGCAGCTGGTTGATCGCCAACTGATGTTCGTCCACACCGCCACCGCTGCGGCCGCGCTGCACCACCATGTTGATGACGTTCGGGAGCTGCGCCAGCAGAATGAATGCCGCGGTCACAAAGACAACGATGGCCCGGCGCCGCCGCTTGTTGAGCATCAGCAGGTGTAACCACTCGCGAAACTGGTGCGTGACACCGGTGACCATCAGCAGGAATGTTCCGAGCAGTGGGAAGAGGATCAGCATGGCCGGCCCCTTCACAATCGCCAACGCCAGGCTCAGTCCCACCGTGGTCGGAACGAAAATGACCAACGTCATCGAGATCAGCGAGTTGAGATAGTTCAAGAAGAACGTCCCACTCGGAGAAACCGGCAGATGCATCAGCTTGTCCAGCGACAGGGCCTCGGATCGTTGCAGGTCCGTCACCAGAGCCATCACCCAGAAGAACAGGAAACCGACGACGAGCACATCCCACAGGGCGAGTATCGAATCGGGTTCCAGCCGGGGGAACAACAGGATGCCGACCAGCAGCGACACGAACAACGACAACACGGCAGCCACGGAACCCAGCGTCAGCAGAATGATTCCCAGGACCGCGTTGACCGATCCGCCCTTCTTCCACTGGTTGACGGTCAATCTCCAGCGCAGCCAGGCAATTGCTTTCAAGTGCTGCCAGTTCACGGACGGTCACCCTCGCCGTTGGCTGGCGTGTGCACCGGGTTTTCGAGCGGTTCGCGAAGACTTCCGTTGTCGTGAACCGGTCCGCTGCCGTCCAGCCAGCTCAGCTGTTGATGCATGTCGTCGATGGAACCTACGGTCTCCAGGAACCGTTCTTCCAGCGATCGACCCATTCTCAGTTCTTCCAGCGCGCCCTGTTCAACGAGTCGGCCCTGCACGATGATTCCCACGTGCGTGCACAGTCGCTCGACGATCTCCAGGACATGGGACGTGAGGAACACCGTGGACCCGCGGGCGACGATCTTGACGAGCAGGTCGCGGATGACTCGCGACGTGACGGCATCCACTCCTTCGAAAGGCTCGTCCAGAAACAGCAGAGCGGGATCAGGCAGCAGAGCGGCGGCCAGGGCGAGCTTCTTGCGCATTCCGTGCGAGAACTCCAGAATCAACTTTCGTTCGTCGTCTTGCAGACGCAGCAGCGGCAGCAATTCGTCGATGCGCTGGCGGATCGTCTCGGGCGGCATCAGGTACATGCGTCCCACAAAGGTCAGGTGCTCGCGCGCCGTCAGGTTGTCGAACAGGGCCAGATCCTCCGGAATGACTCCGATGCGACGTTTCAAGTCCAGCGCCACGGCGGGGTCCAGCGGGTTTTCTCCCAGCAAGGAAATCTGACCGCTCGAGGGGGCCAGTAACCCGGTCAACATCTTGATGGTCGTCGACTTGCCGGCACCATTGGGCCCCAGAAAACCATAGAACGTGCCTCGCCCCACGCGCAAGTCCACTCGGTCCACTGCGCAAAAATCGTCGAAGAAACGCGTCAGCTGAGCGGTGTTGATAGCCAGGTCCATGGATCACTTCTAGCGGAATTCGACAAAGGCAAATACGAAATGCACGGCCAACACGTACAACGTAGACCACAAGATCGTGGAGGTCACTCCCTGGCTGACCGCGCGACTCGAGTCCTTCGGCCGGGCGCGCGCGAGTAGGCGATCAGCGCGATTCCCACCGAGCAGGCGGTCGTCTTGGCCAGCAGCCAGAGACTTCCGGCATAGAACCACTGATCGGGAACCACCAGTTCCCGGTGGAAATGCAGTTGCCAGAACCACGGACCGCGGGCCAGGTGTGTCGCGGTGAAGACGACCAGACTGGTCAGCGCGGCGGACGCATACCCGATAGCCAGCAACCAGGGCGTCCCGAGCAGGAATGCGTAGAGGATCCCGGTCAGCAAGTAGCGTTTCGGTTCCACACCGAGCGTGCGGAGAGCGTCCATCTGTCGGCCGTAACGTTTGCCGCCGACATCCGACGCCACCGCCGCCCCACAGCGAGCCGCAATCAGGATCGTGGCCAGAATCGGGACCAGGATGCGATAGAGGGCAAATCCCATCGATCGCAGCAGATCCTCGATCACCAGCGGCTTGGTGTAGTTCGCACTGGGCAGGAATCGAAACGTGAAATACGTCGCCACGAAGCCGATGATCGCCCCGGCAATCGCGATATACACCCAGGCTGACGGACTCGCCACGGTGCGCAGGTAGTGCCAGAAGAAACGCAGTCCCCACCGCGGACTCTTCCAGGCAGGTACCAGCCGCCAGGGGAGCTGGAGGCACACTTCCAACATGCGGGACGTCTCGGCCAGCACGCCGGCAATCCATCGGTTGCGCGCGCCTCATCCATTTCGGCAGTCGACTGACTTCCACCTGCAACAGCTCATCGCTGGCCGATCCACTCCTCTCCAGCAACGCACTCAGATTGTCCCATTCGTCGCGGGGCACCGGTCGCAGCGTACAGCTGTCAGGATCGATCAAGTAGATCGCGTCGGCAATCCGCGACAACGACTCGTAATCGTGCGTGACGATGAGGGAAGTGCACGCGTGGTTGGCGTGCGTGGCGGCAATGACACGGGTGACTTCCGCGGCCGTGGCACTGTCCAGACCCGATGTGGGCTCGTCGTAGAGCACGACTTCCGGTTCGTAGGCCAGCGTGCGGGCGATCGCCAGCCGCTGCCGCTGCCCCCCGCTGAGCGCGTGGGTGGGGACATCGGTCGGCACTCCCAGTTCTTCCAGCAGGCGGTCAGGTTCCAGCATCCCGTCATGGCCCGCCCGACGCGGTCGATGGGCCCGCGCCAGCCGTACGTTCTGCAGCGGAGACAGCTCGTCAAACAGCGCGTAATCCTGGAACACGACGCCGACCGATTGTCGCCGCTGCAGCGGATGCCCTGCCTCGTCACACAGGCGGACTGCTCCGGTCACCCGGATTCCTTCTTCACGGTCGTCGAGCAAACCGGCAATGACTTTCAACAGCGTGGACTTGCCCACGCCGCTGCGACCGACGATCAAAGTGACCTGTCCCGCGGCGAACCGCGCGGAGGTGTCCTGCAGCAGAATCCGCGAACCCGCCTGCACGGTCAGCCCTTGCAGCTCGACGTCCACACTCGGTGAGCGGCCGGTCGCGGCGTGGGACGCAGAGTCGGTCATGGGCGAACTCCCTGCAACTGCACGGCAAACGGGTTCACTTTGGGATACCCTCCCTCCCGGGCAAACAGCACGGTGCGTGGGGAGAGGTTGTCGAGCGGAGCGGCCGAGGGGGGCGTTTCCAGAACCAGCCAACGGCAGTCCTTGTCGAGGATCTGATTGCGCAGCACCTGCGCAAACTCCGGCGAGATTCCGGCGTCGCGAGTTCCCAGCAGCAGGTCGCCGATGCGGCGCACGCAGGGCTCGGCGTAGTCGGACGCCAATTGCACGGCGCGCCGCGCTTCCTCTCCGCTCCAGCGTTCCTCGAGCTTCTGGCGGAGCCGTGCATTGTCCGCCAGCACTTCCCGGAAAATCTCCCAGACGATCGTGCGGAACTCGGGGTCGTCGACGACCTGGGAGAAGTTGCGACGCAGGGCCTCCTGCACCTGCTCGTTGTTCGCGACTTCCTCGAAGACCAGCCGCTGGGCCGCCAGGATGTCGCCGGCGTGACGGTTGAGCAAAGGAACTGCTTCCTCCGTCACGAATCGATTCCATTCGGCTCGCGTCAGGTCCTTTTGCGGGAGAGGCGATTTGTCGTAGAGCACCCGCCAGCCGAATCGCCACATCGAGGCCCGCTCAAATAGCTCCTCGCCCAGCTGGTTGGCCAGAGGTTCCGCGTGTTTCTTCACAATCGGCCAGACTTGCTGACGGATCAGCGGCACAATTTCCTGATCCACCACGCGATCTTGATAGCGCTGGGCCAACTGTTCGAGCGACGCATGGCGACGCGACAATGCCTCGGCCAGGTCCTCCTGCACGACCTCCATGGCATCGAGCAGGCCTCCCACGATCACCGGTCGGATCGCCTGCAGGATTTCGGCGTGATACGACTCGTAGGTGATGATAATCTCCCGGGCGATCTCGGCCCGTCTTTCTGGCGGGAGCATGGTCTCCATCACCCAACTCAGCGAGCGAGGCGTCGTGTAATAGGTCAGGTGCGACTCGATGCCAATGGGCGGTGCCGCGGGGTAGAGCAGCGCCTCGACCATCACACCGACCGAAGTGCCCGCTTCCACATCATCTTGACTCAGAATGCGGCGGATCTCCCCCACCTGCTCGACTGTTTGCGGTCCGCTGACACGATAGATCGGATCCCCGACCTCGATCGGCATGGCCTCCTCCAACTGGATCCGGACGATGCGCCGAGGGGCCGAGGCAAACTGGCAGAGATCCGTCGCCACGCGATGGCCGTCGGTGTTGGGAGCCAACACAAATCCCCGTATCCACCAACAGAGGGCCACGCCGGCGGTCAGCCACGCCAGCGCACCACCAGAATACGACAGCGTTTCATACGATCTCCACCGAGCGTTTTCGCAGCCGTGCTGGCAATCTTGGTTTCCGATAAGTATACACTTGGACCACCGCCAGCGGTGGGATGGCGATCGATTAGTCGTTTCCCTACCGCGGGCTGGCAACAAAAAGAGCATTCACGCGGCGTCGTGTCGCAGCTCAATGGCGCGGCGGATATCGGCCGCTGAGAGATCGCCCAGGAACGCAACCACTCGGCCTGCCTGGCGGAACAGGTTGACATCGCGAGTGGGAGCAACGTAGGCGATGCTGAACATGCCGGCACGATTGGCGGCCTCCACGCCGACGACCGCGTCCTCAATCACCGCGCACGCGGCGGGCGACGCGTGCAGGCGCCGGGCGCACGTCAGGAACACTTCCGGATCCGGTTTGCCCCGTGCCACATCGGCCGCCGTCACAACCACGTCAAACAGGTCGCGGGCCTGCAACTGATCGATCGTAAGATACACGTTCGCAGGAGGTCCCGAAGAGCCGGCGGCCAGTCCGAAACCGGCGTTCTTGAGCTCCACGATCAACTGCCGCGCTCCCGGAATCGCCCGAAAATCGCTTCGCAACATCTCGCGAAATAGCTCTTCCTTGCGATCGTCCAGCTCGGCGATCTCGTCCACCGTCAATCGAGGGCCTGGCCAGATCGCAGCGATGGTCTCGCGCGATGTACGACCGAAGGTCGCACGAAACTCGTCCTCGGTCATGCGATGACAGCCCCGCTCGTCTGCCAGAGCCAACCAACTGTGAAAGTGCGCGGCGTATGAATCGACGAGCACACCGTCTACGTCGAAGATCACATTAGGGCGTCGAACGTTCATCAGGCGCAGCGATGTCACTTCTTCGGTGGTGTCTTGGGGGCGGGAGAGTCTCCACAGTTCCCCTCATCGGGCAGTTCGTCCATAAGTCCGGAAGGACAAACTTCCTTCTCACCGCACTCGTGGCAAATGATATGAATGAGGTCCGCTCCGCCCAGTTTCAGATCGTGAGTCTGACAGAGATCGTACAGTTTTCGCAGGTGGACACAGGTCATCGTAGCTCTCCCAGAGCGACTCCTTGATTTCGGGACCAACGCGGACCCTCACAGCGTATGCCGGGAGGGGGAATGACCGGAAGCCCCCCGACCGTCAAGGAACCCGGGGATTCGACGCGGTCAGCCTGAGCTTCGGCGGAGCGTGTTCCCCGGCCCGTGCGACCAGACCCGGCACGCGGAAATCATGCCCAGGTATTTTATCCCCTGCCCCCGCCTCGAACCAGACGCTGCCAGCGGTAGAAGGCCTCGATACAGGTCGCAGACGCGGGCATGGTGCACCGCGCCGGTAGCGTGCCCATCCGTGTTGGCGACGGACCTGTCCGCAAGCCGTTGGCCCGGGATCAGGTCGCTCAGAGGGAGCCGCAGCGGGCCGCCGTGGGTTGCTGCTGTGGCCCTAACGGACCTTCGGCGATTTCTTTTCGAGCGAAGCTTGGCGCGCCGTCGACAGCAGTTTTTCGCGCAACTGCCTGGGAGTTTGGTAGCCGCTGATCGACTCCAGAACGTCCCCGTTCGGCTGGACGACAACCATCGCGGGAAAAGTCCGAATGCGGAGGACCCCGATGAAGTCCGGTTCATCCTTGAGGTTCAAAGCGACCGTCACGAAACGCGACTTCAGGTCGCGCTGAACGGACTTGTCGCGGAGCGTCGTCTGCTTCATCTTCTGGCAGTGGGGGCAGCCATCCATGGTGACGAACACCAGCAGCGGTCGTTGCTGCTCCGAGGCAACCTCCCAGGCCGCCTTCAGGTCACCACTCCACTTGAAGCCGTCGTCTTTGGCCGGTTCCGCCGCACCGCACAGCAGCGTGGATACCAGCACGATCACGACGACCGGAAACCCCTTCCAAGTATGTCTAGTGAACACTCCCCGTCTCCTGATGCGTCGCGAACCAACACGCTGACTCGTTGACTCCTTTTATCGACCAATGTTGTGGGGTACCCTTCACGTAAGCTCCTGCAAACGGACAATCGCGCGCAGTCGCCGGCGGCGGGCCGCCGCAGCGCCCGCAAAGTCAACCCGATCGACAGGGTTTCCGGTGATCCCTGGCGTGACGAGTCGTTGTCGCGTAGCGACATTTCGCCGGTAGCCGTGGGATTTATCCCACGGTCTGGTGCGGCGGGAGCTGCAGCGTCGCGTAGCGACGCCCGATCGGGTGGGCCTGGGCCAACCACGCGAATCAAGGTGTTTTGTTTACAGGTCAGATGGGGTTTGGAGAATCGATTTTCCCGCCGCCTGCGCTTGCTCTTCGTTCCGCACGGCTCTTCCTCTGGAGAAGAGAGGTGTAGTCATCATGCTGGCGCCGGTGCTCGGCAGGTCAACCCGGAATGAAATTCCGCAGGTAAACTCGACTCTGCCTCAAGGACGCTTTGCGGCGTTCCAGGGACTCCTCGTACGCTCGATCCTCCACTTCCACGCAGACCGGTCCGCGGTATCCCGTGTCGCTCAAGATCGAACAGAACTTGCCCCAGTTGACTTCTCCCATGCCTGGCAGCTTCGGCACATGATACTGCGTCGGCAGTGCGAGGATCCCCACGTCGTTCAACTTGTGCGTTTCGATGCGCACATCCTTGGCATGCACGTGGAAGATTCGATCTTTGAATTCACGCAAGGGCGCCAGGTAGTCCATGTGCTGCCACACCATATGCGACGGGTCGTAATTCAGACCGAAATTCTCATACGGGATGTCGGCGAACATTCTCCGCCAGATGGCCGGCGATGTGGCCAGGTTCTTGCCGCCCGGCCATTCGTCATAGGAGAACAGCATCGGACAGTTCTCGATACCGATACGGACGCCATGGTCTTTGGCAAATTCGACCAGCGGTTTCCACGTCGCCAGGAAGCGCGGCCAGTTGTCATCGACCGATTTCGTCCAGTCGCGGCCAATGAAAGTGTTCACCTGACCCAACCCCAGCAGTTCGGAGGCCACGATCACCTTCTTGATGTGTTCGACGTACACGCGCGCTTCCTGCGGGATCCGGAGCCAGCGGATTGGGATAATATCCCAGGCCGCTGATGGCCACGCCGGTTTTCGCGACCAGTTCCTGGATCCGCCGCGCGTCGTCCGGTCCGAAGTCCACCACATCGATATGCGTGACTCCCGCGTAACGCCGCTCAGCCTTGCTGGGCGGCCAGCACATGACTTCCACGCACGAGTAATCCTTCTGACGCCGCGAATTCGAGAATCTCGCTGAGCGACAGATCGGGCAGAATGGCACTGACAAATCCGAGTTTCATGATCTGGTTCCTTTCCACATTGACCCAACGTTGTTCTTGGTGGCTCTGCAGGATGGCCTCGCAGAGCACGATTTCCCGGTGGCCGTCGGCAAAGGTCGGATAGGGCGGCGGAGCCGAGAAATCACCCACCTCAATGTACTGGTAGAAATCACGAAAACACTGTTTGAACGTGTCCGGGAATCCCTCGTTGTGCCCGCCAGGATAAGCGATGAATTGCCGTGCTCGGTCGCTCAACAGCGAGGGATCGCGCAGGAGCTGCTGATTCGGGCTCATCCCGATGTCCCATCCACATTTCGTTGGGCGTTTCGCTGTTCCAGGCCAGCGCCTGTCGGGCTCCGGCGATCTCGAAGCGGAGACAGTTCTTGCGTCCCGCGGTCACTTGCGACACAAACAGGCAGCCGCGCGTGCCTCCCTGAAACCGCAACATCACGCAACCATAGTCCTCGGTATCCACCGCGACCGGTTCGGTAGCCACCGGCGTTGCGCCCTTGCCGCTGAATGTCTCGACGACACCCGTCGGACGTCGGCGCACCGGGTAAACGTGCTGAGATCGGCGCACACCGCCTCGACTTCCAGCCCCGTCACGGCCTGCATCAAGTCCAGCCAATGCGTGCCGATGTCGGCGACCGCGCGGAGCGATCCCCCTTCGTCCGCCAACACTCGCCAGTTGAAGTCGGTGTCGTGAAAGAGCCAATCCTGCACGTAGCTCCCGGTCACGTGAAACAGCCGTCCCAGCTGACCGTTGCGAACTTGCTCGGCGGCCTCCAAACAGAGCGGATAGTAACGAATGTTGTAGTTGACTCCCGCCGCACACCCGGACTTCGCCGCCAACTTCACCAACTCCGCCGACTCCCGACTGTTCATCGCCAGCGGCTTCTCGCACAGGACGTGTTTGCCGCAGGCCAGCGATCTTCTTCGCCATGTCGATAATGGAACCGATTGGGCACCGCGATGTGCACCGAATGCACCTGGGGATCGTCGCAAGAGTTCATCCAGATTCGCGTAGGCCTGGGACAGCTGCAAACGCGCGGCCGCTTCACGGCTGCGCTGCAGGATCAGCGTCCAGAATTCCCACCACCGGAACGCCGGCACGTCGCAACGCTTCCACGTGCACCGGACCAATGAACCCGGACCCGATCACCGCCGCCTGGATCTTCGACATGCTTGCGCCTCGCGAGAACTTCGGATGCGGCAGGGATTGCCTGCCCGCCCCTAAGACTAACGCTTTGGCCGGCAAACTCAATCCGGGACCCGGCGTGAAACAGCAGTCTGCGTGACGGACGGATCAGCCTGCTCGGCTGTGGACCGGGCGATGGAGCTTGGCGTCCATCCACTCGATCAACTTCCGGTACAAGTGCCCTCCCAGCGACTCGCGTGGACGGACAGCGACCACTGCCCGCTGTCCGGCGTGCAGCTGATCGCAGTGAACCGGCCCGAGTGGCATGACGCCGGTGAAGCGAGGTGAGAGCAATTCGAACTGGCCGCGTCCCTTGTGTCCTGCCGCATCACTCACGCGACGTACGGCGAGCGAGCCGCCGAGCGGGGCACACAAGGCTGGGTCGAGTGGCAGGGTTGAAGCACGGGGCTCGATCTTGGCCAGCGGAACTTGCAGCACAACGGACTCCGGCAGGTAGGCACGCAGCGGACTCTCGACACAGGCCCGAAACGCATCGATGTCCTCCTGAGCGATCGATACGCGGATTTCCTTGGCGTCCTCGTGCGCGATCACGAGCAAGTCACTGCCTTGCTTGAGCCAGGTCCCGTGCAGCGAACGCAGGTTCCGGCCGATGATTTTGCCGGCACAGGGAGCGAGAACCACCAGCTGAGCGACCTGCTCCCGCTGCTCGGCATGCCGGCTCTCCAGCGTTCGTAACTTCTCCTCCTCCGCCTGGACTTTGGCCATTTCCCGTTGCTGTTGATGAATGCGGCGTTTCAATTGACACGCCTCAATCTCCAATCCGAGTTTGGACAGCTCGTGCTCCAACTCCGGGTTCGCGAGTACGATCAGTACGTCACCCGGTTGGACTTGTTGACCACTGTCCACGCGAATTTCGCGGACGAATCCGTCGCTCTCCGTGCGGACGACCGTCTCGGGCGCATAGCGGACAATGCCCGGAGCCACCACGGTGCCGGGCCAGGGAATCAGGAGCAGCACAGCTGCCGCCAGTCCCCCCACACCACCGGTTGCCAGGGCACACCGCGTCCACCGACGCCGAGTCAGCGCCGGATCGCGGGCAAGGCACGCCAACCGCCGTGCAGCGGAAGCGAGCCACAGCATGACCGCCGCTGCCGACAAGATGATCCCTGCCCCCTCAAGCAACGTCGCCGCCGTCAGCACAAGACCGCCAAACACGCTGTAACGCCAGCAGCAGGACGCGACGCCGTACCATCGCGTAAAGACCCCTCGTACCCCTCCTCCCACAGGACAGTCCGGCCGCATTCCAAAGAAGAACCCGCGACAAAGGTAAGCCACGTACTGCTGACCTTGCGTGTACAGGTTCGGCAATTCCAGCAGGTCGGAGACGATGTAGTAACCGTCGAACCGCATGAGCGGGTTGGCGTTAAACAACACCGTCATGACGCTGGCGGTGGTCATGACATTGAAACAGACCTGGTTCAACACGCTCGTGGGTGTTCGCGCCCAGACCAGGGTCGCCAAAGCTGCCACAAAGAGCTCGACATACATGCCTGCGGCAGCCACTTGGATGCGGGCCCATTTGGATCGCAATCGCCACGTGGACGTCACGTCGACATACGCCAGGGCGCCAACAGGATGAAGATCACCCCGGCTTCGCGCACTTCGCCTCCCAGCCGTTTGCACGCCACGGCATGCCCGCACTCGTGAAGCACCTTCAAGCCGACCCAGGTCACACCGAGCCACAGCCAGTTGCCGACCGCCAGGACACGGGAAGTCGACTCAAACAGCCGCTGACTGTGGACCGCCAGGTCGCACGACGCCCAGCCGATCACGACGCACCAGCCGACGAGGGCGGGCCATGAAAAGCACCAGCACAGCCAAGGCTTCCAGCGCGTGAAGAATCCGTCCGGATGAACGAACGGCAACTGCATCGACAGGGGACTCAGCCGACCGCCCGAACGCCGCGACGACCGGACCGATCGCCGCGCAGGCCCGCAGGTCAGCGGCGGTAACCGACTGGTCCTTCGCGAGTCCGTTACGCAGAACCCACTGACAGATGGCCAGCGCGTCGGAGGGCGTGAACGCACACGCGGGTAACGCCGCCTTGGTCGCCCGCAAGACGTCGCCGACCGTGGCACGCCCGTCCAGCAGCGAAATGAACGTGTATTCCGCCAGCCCGATCTGGAAGAAGCGGGCGTTGAGCGGATCTTCCACCACGTAGCATGACTTCTTGCCGAACCGCTGGGGACGAAAGTTCAATTCGCGGCGCAGCGCCGGCGCACGCCTGTCCAGGGCGTTCACCAACGGCAGTTCGGCGAGATCTCTCTCCATGCGATCACAGCCTTCCCTGGGACGATGATGCAGGACCGGAGTTCAAGTTAATGACGAATGACGAATGACGATTACCTTGAAATCACGCTCTTCGTCATTCGTCATTCGACATCCGTCATGACGCCCTGGACTACCACGCGAGCGTCCGTCGCACGCGCAGACCACGGTTCGTGGAACAGAATCCAGCCCAGGCTGCGGCGGCCGCTGGTCACCTTGGCGGAACCATTCATGCCCGGGCGCAGGAGTCCCTGCGGATTCTCCAGTTCCATATCCGCTACAAAGACGCTCTGTTCGTTACGCAGTTCCGCCTGCGGATGAATCACCTGCAATGCACCCTCGATCGTTTGGCCGGACAGGCGTCGAGACGCACCAGGGCGGGCATTCCCGCCTGCACGTGGGCGATCTCCTTCTCCGGAATGCTCACCTCGCACACCATGCGTTCCAGCGGCGCGACTTCAAACAAGGACTGTCCGATGGTCAATGGTGCGCCTTCGGCCTTCTCCAGGTCACCGGCCACGACGATCCCGTCGAGCGGGCTGCGGACGGCGAGATTCTCCAGGCGGTGCTCCAGCAGCTGCATCTGCAGCTGCATCCGCCGCATTTCCAGTTCCGCCAGTTGCGCGCCGCTGGTCTTGTGGCCGGCCATCGCCGAATCGCGTTCTTTCTCCGCCCGCGCGCAGTCGGCCGTGAGTCCCGCCAGTTCCCACCGGATCTCGCGTTCATCCATGCGCGCGAGCACATCGCCGCGACGGACGACGTCACCCGGCGACACGAGACACTTCTCCAGAGTCCCGTCGTAGGGGGCGACGACAAAACGGCGCGTGACCGGCTGTACCTGACAATGGCACGTCACACGATGAGGAAACGGCACCGCCAGCAACCCCACGGCCACGACGCTCACCAGCACCATCGTGCGGCCTCGCCAACTGGCGCACCAGTCGTGTCAACCATCGCCATGAGCGGGCGACAACGCCACGCTGATCCTGTTGCAGACGGCCCAGTACGGATGCCAGAGGCACCGCGTAGTGATTGAGCAGTTCTGAGCACTCTTGGCGGGCTCGTCGATGAATTGAATGATGCCGACGACGTGGTCGCGACCGTCCCGGATCGGTATGCTCACCACGCACTCCGCTCCGACCAGTCGAAATGAGTTGCTGGTGAGCCAGTGCGGCATGCTTTTGCGAATCGTCCTCGGGCGGCCAGGCCGTGCAGCAGCCGCGCACGACCGCTTCCTCGAGCGCGTCCTGCACGGCACCGACATATCCCGCGTGCGAATCGAAACGAACGACACCCGAGAGTCCACGCAATCGGCACCGCTTGCCCGCGCAGATCGCACAAGCCAACCGCCACTTGCCGGCAGCCGAGAAACTGCTGCAGTCGATTGGCCAGGAGTCGACACGCGTCGACCGCGTCCTGCGCTCTGCAGCAACTGCGTGATGGTGCGGAGGATGAAGTCCGACTGCACGGCTGCGTGGTCATCTGGCCGGCGTCAGCTCGTGGCTCGCGTCATGGTGATCCGAATCCCGGCGACCACGCCTCGACAACCCAACTCTGTGACCGGAGAAGATATCGGACTGGTCATGATGTGGCGATTTCCCCGCTGACGTCGAGAGCTCTGTTATGGGCGGGGATTGGCCATGGCAGACGCGTTCTTGAGCGGGAGCTGGAGCGTGCAGCGCTCGCCACCACGAAATTGACCGTCCTGATTGGCGATCCGCACTTTCACGCGGACCGTGCCGCTCTCCGCGTCCGTGACCGGGGCCACCGTGTCGACCTCGCCTTCCACGATCTTCGCGACGTCTTCCAGATATACGGACACTTTCTCGTCTTGTCGCAAGTGAACGGCTTCGTAGCTGGGCACGGAAAACGTGGCCAGCAACGGGTTGAGCGTGACGATTTCGACGACGTAGGGGTCGTTGGGTGCGACGAATTCGCCTTCGTCCTTGTGCAGCACGGTCACCACACCGGACAACGGTGCCACGACCAAGCGTCGCGCCACTTGTATCTTGGCCTTCTCATGCTCGAGTCGTTTCACTTCCATCAGTTCCTCTGCCGACAACACGCGTGCTTCCGCGATCTCGACATCGGCATGAGCGCGGTCGACTTCCTCCTGTCGAGCATGTCCCTGAATCCGCAACTCGTTCAGCTTCTCCCATCGCTCGCGGCGCATGTCCAGCTCGGCCTGTGCCGACTTCAGTGTTCCCTGTGCACGCATCGACTCCGCAGCGATCTCCAAGAGCACGAGATACACATCGTCGTCGAGTCGCGCCAGGATCTGTCCTTTCTCGACCGAGTCCCCCTCCCGCACCTCCAGCGTCTTGATCGTTCCTGTTTCGACGGACGCGACGTTCACCTTCCGAGAGGGCTCCGTGAAACCGTCAAATTCGGCACACCAACCGGCACGGCTGCACGCGAGGATCACGACGCTCAGTGATCCCCGCCAGCACAGGGACTGGCAGTCGGTCGCACCGGACATCGGACCGATTCGTTGCGAGATGCGTGGGTATGTTCATGGCTGTGCGACTTCTGGCATACATTCGTTACAGGCCGTACTATCGCTACCGCGTGATAGTATCACTGCGTAAACGTAGCTCACCGATGTGACGCTGTGTGACCGTCCTGTGAGGACAGGACGAGAGGAATCGCCGGCTGGTCACCGTGGTGAACGGCATCTCCGAGTCGGGCGACGGGATCACAACGGAAATGCGGCTTATTCCGCGGAGATCCGAACCGATGACCGGAACGAAGGCGGAAGACGGTTCGCCGACAACGGTTCACGCGGTGACGGCGGCCGAAGTCAAGTCCGTAGGGTGTGCCGACCCGTGCGGACGCTGGACACCAACCGCGCGATGACGCGTGACGGAATCTGGTGCCTCCGCTCGCTGCGGCGCGACGAGGGACGGACGTTTGTTGGCGAGCTGGCACACCCTACGACTTCAGAATGACGTTATCGCAGCAGGGTCGAAGAGCCGGGCCGTTGTCCGAGACCTGGCTCCGCCGGAGGCAGGACCTCCGTGCGGCGTGATGGATGATGGTCCCTTCTGGAACTGCAGCTGCGGCAGCCCCCCTGACACACGCGGACGGGTTCGATGCCCTCCTGCTGCAACAGAGTCCCCATGGCCCGTTTGAGTTTGTCTGGCTGACCGTGTAGTCGTGTTGGGCGAGCGCAAAGCCGAATTCCTCGAGAACCAGTCGATCCTGGGCGTCCAGCAGAGTCTTCGAGTAACAGGCTGGCGGATCGGTCTTCACCCGACAGCAACTGCCACCGACTGGTCGAGTAGTCGACTTCCGCCCTGGCTGCCACCATCGCCCGGTACTTGCCGACCATTTCCTGATAGGTCGCATTCACATTCTCGGACCGCCACTTCCACATCGGCCAGCAGCATCTTGGACGGTCTCGTCGAATTGCTCGGTCACCTGACGCAGTTGCAGGCTGCGACGCTGCATGCGGGCCTTGGCAGCCCGGCGGTGCAGCGGCACTTCGAAGACCAGGCCCGCGGAGTAGCTCGGTTCGCCGACGCTGTACTGGTCCGCCCACGACTGCCCGATGTCATAATCGCGCGTCGAGCCCCATCACGTAGGTCTCGAGGACCAGATCCAGTGCCGGTAACAGTTCGTTGCGCGACATGTTCAAGCGAACGCTGGCCGCACGAATCTCCTGAGAGGCCGCGTCGACCTCCGGTCGGTGCTGCAGCGCCGTCACCAGGGCATCCTGCAGACTGACCTCCACGCGGACCGTCTCGCGGGTTGATCCATGGGAATCATTTCGGCGCGCGGATTGGCCGTCAGTTCCGGCGAGTTCGTGAGCGCCCGTATCCTGCGCTTCGATATGTCTGAATGTTGGCCGCTGACCGCACCAACTCCGCTTGCCGCGCCGCCACGGCTGCCTGGGCGCGGACAATCTGGCTTTCCAACGCGTCAATGTCCCGTCGTCGTTCGAGCTCGTCCAGGATCGACGCTGGCACGCTTCAGGTGCTGACGCTTCTGCACCAGTACACGACCGCTGCAAATACAGCTCCCAATATGCCTCCGCAATGCTCGTCAGTTGTTGCTGCAGAGCGGCCGACGTCTCGTCGACCGCCAGGTTCGTGTCGAGTTCCGCCAGCACAATGAGTGCCGTGTTGTAGGTCGTGCCGAAACCGTTCAACAACGGCTGATCGAAGCTCAGCGACATGCGGGCGTTGCCCTGCTGTTCGGGCACGAAGAAGCGCCGAGTTGCTGTCCTGCATGCCGATCCGCTGTGCGAGATCTCCCAGGAACCGCCCAGCGGCGTGCGTTTCCGCAGCCCGGCCGAAAACCCCGCAATCCTCTTCGCGCCAGCGCGGCGGTCCACCGGTTTCCAGCACGTTGCCGATCGGTTGGCTTCTTCGGAAGAACTTGGACTCCGCAAATGCGCGGACGTCAAACGCCGCCTGGGCTTCCACGACCACGGTTTCTTGGATCAGCACGTTTTCACTCACGGCTCGTACTCGTGGCGAATATGCCAGGGCACTGATGATCAGCGCGTCGAGGTCGAGCGGGCGAAGGTCCGCTGGTTCGCGCAGCGCATGCAGCACCGCCGGCCGCCACCAGGGCACGAATCCGGCAGGCATGTCGGCAACGAATTCGCCGTTCCCCCGGTGCCACGTTTTCCACGTCCGCACGAGAAGGCTGCGGCTGTCCGTCGGCAATCGAGGATGTAACCGGTACCCTCGCGACTGCCGTCCGCCCCGCGCCGTCTCGCGCCGCCGCCGGTCCGGCCACGCTCGGCCGGTAGTCGGCACCGGCCACCACGGGAGCGAGACGGGACGTGGCGGCGCTCGATGGCCGTTCCTGGCTCCACACCAGAGAGGCGGTTCCGGTCCAGCAGAGCAATACCGCAAACACGGTTCTGCACCGCGACCATGCCACCCACTCGAGCATAAATGACCGGGTCATCCTGGATTTCCAAGCGTGGGGTACAGCTTCCAACCCCAGACATCCAACATAGCGACGATGCTCCAACCTTCCCGTCCGCAACAATTGTTTCATTCGTCGCATGGCGTGCCGACTCCCCAGCGCTACAACCGTTCAACTTGATACTACCTACAACCCGCCCCGGCATACGCGTCATAACCGTCAACCTCGGCCAACTGCCGGCCACTTCACCGCGTGGCGACTCGGACTGCCGTCGATTCGGGCCGGTGATTTTCGGTCGCCGGCCGGTCGTCCTGCAAAGTCCCTTCTATCGGCACAATCCATTTCTCTTTACATAGCCAAAATTGAATTGATTGTCCGCGATCGCGTTGCAGGCAACCTACCCAATCGCTGAAGTATCCTTTCAATGTCTACCTTCGACCAATCCGCCACGGCTGCGCCGTACCCGTCTGTGCCGTGGCTGCGTGCTTCCAATTGCTCGGAACCGGTGGGCTGCACCATGATCTGGCACAAATTGCTGGGGCGACCTGAATCCACACTCGTTGGCAACTTGAACTGTTCGCCCAACACGGCGCGTACGGTTCCCCGACTCGAACTCACCGAATTGGAGGACCGCATCCTGATGAGCGCCACGCCCATCGCTCCGGACGTGATGGCAGACACCAATGGGGACGACACGGGAAACGTGCAAGAAGTCGCGACCGCGGGAGTCACAGGCTCGTTGCCACACGCGTGGGCAGCGCCCGACAATTCTTCCGACCTGCTCTCACTACCGGATGCCACGGTGTCCGACCACACGCAGGAGGCGCTGGCAGAGGCGGCGAGCGAGCGGTCCGCACTCGCATTCGTCGACAGGTCGATAGACGGCTACCAGGACCTGGTAGCTCACCTGCAAGATGAACAAGGAGACGGCGGGCATCTGGAGGTCGTGTTCTTGCAGACTGACATGGACGGTATCGAACAAATCACGCACGTTCTGGAACAACACGATCAGCTCACCGCCGTTCACATCCTGTCGCATGGTACTGATAGCGCGACTCAAGCTGGGAAACACCTGGCTGGACGCCGATCGGATCAATGCCTACGCAGGCATGATCTCCGGCTGGTCGGATGCCCTCTCGTCCAACGCCGACATTCTGTTCTACAGTTGCGGCCTCGCTGCGTCGCCTGAAGGGCAGTCGGTCCTGGAGGCGTTTCACGTATTGACGGGCGCCGACGTGGCCGCGAGTGTTGACACCACGGGGCACGTCAGCTTGGGGGGAGACTGGTCACTGGAATTCACGCTCGGAAGTATCGAGACAACCGAGCTGATGTCATCCGAAGCTCGCCTGCATTGGTACCACGTCCTGTCGTCCGAGTGCGTCCGCGACGACTTCGCCAATATCTCGTTCTCGGGGAACGACGGTACTGCGCACTGGTCGCACGACTGGCAGGAGTCCGGCGAGTCGGACGGCGCCAGTTCAGGTGCCCTGCAGGTCGACGTGAAAGACCTGGGAACTGGCGGCACGCACAGCCTGCATTTCGAGGCGCTGAACGGAATCGCCGCCTCTCGCGAACTTGACCTGAGCACGGCCACATCGGTGACGCTTTCCTACAGCTGGCAGCGCCACGACATCGACGGGTTCTTTGGAGCGACGTTTGAAACACAGGTCTCCGGTGACGGCGGTGGCAGCTGGAGCACGCTCTACGCCATTTCAGACGGCAGCGATGCTACGGACATCACCAGCTCTTTCGACTTGACGCCCTACGCATCAGCCAACACTCAGATTCGCTTCATCATCAACGGAACGGGCAGCGGGTCGGTCTACGTGGATGAAGTCCAAATCGATTACGAAACACTTATCGTCCTCCCCCCGGCACCCGTCAACCATGCACCGATACTGAACAGCGGCAACGCACTGAACCTGATTTCGATCGACGAAGACAATGTCCTCAGCGCCGGAACCGCTGTCGCCGACATGCTGTTCAGCGCAGGGGACGACCGAATCAGCGACGTGGACCCCGGTGCACTGGAAGGGATCGCCATCATTGGCGTCGACGACTCCCACGGTCAGTGGCAGTACGATGCCAGCGCCACCGGAAACTGGCAAACGATCGGGTCCGTGAACGATCAATCCGCCCTGCTGCTCGGCACAAACTCGCTGCTTCGCTTCGTCCCGAACGCCGACTACTCCGGATCGCCCGGGCAGATCCAGTTCCGTGCCTGGGATCAAACGAGCGGGAACGTAGGGGATACGGGGATCGACGTGTCAACCAACGGAGGCGAGACCGCCTTCAGTACCGCAACCGACTCGGCCGGCATCACGGTGCTGAGCGTCAACGATGCGCCCCAGTTGACCCTGCCCGCCAGCCTCTCAATCCCCGAGAAGGGCGTATTGTCCATCTTGGGCGTCTCCGTCAGCGACGTGGATGTCGACCTTGCCGACATGCAGGTCACGTTGGCTGTCGACCATGGCAAGCTCACTCTCGGCACGACTACCGGACTTTCGTTCACGACCGGTAATGGCATCCAGGATCCCACGTTAACGTTCACGGGGAAGGTCACGGACATCAATACCGCATTGAGCACGCTCGAGTATCGGGCCGACGTGCACTACAACGGCCTGGATTCCCTGAACGTGTCGGTCGACGACCTGGGAAATAGTGGCAGCGGAGGGGCGCAGATTGACAGCCGCAGTGTCGAAATTACTGTGCTGAGCGTCAACGATGCGCCCAGTTAAGCCTGCCCGCCAGCCTGAGTGTGAACGAAGACACGAATCTCGCCGTCCTCGGACTGGCCGTCAGTGACGTCGATGCGGACACCGCCGACATGCAAATCACGCTGGACGTCAATCACGGCACGACTCACACTCGGCACAACCGCCGGGCTCTCCTTTGTCACCGGCGACGGCACTCAGGATCCCGCCATGACATTCACCGGGACCCAAGCCGACATCAATGCGGCCCTGGCCACGCTCCAGTACCAGGCCGATCTCGATTACCACGGCCCCGATGCGTTGGATATTTCGGTCAGCGACCTTGGACACAGTGGCAGTGGTGGTGCGTTGATCGACAGCGGCCGTGTCGACCTGACGATTCTGAGTATTAACGACACCCCGACAACAACGGGACTCACCGACATCAAGGTCGCCGAAGACGCGCCGGTCACCCGTGCAGACCTGTTCGCAGCGTTTGACGATGTCGAACAGCAGGACAATGCGCTGAAGTACACGATTCTCGACGTTACAAATCCGAGCTTGTTCAAGAACGTTTTCGTGGACAGCACGAACGGCTGGCTCGTGATTCGCTACGCGACGAACATGTACGGCGATTCCGAAATCACGGTACGTGTCCTGGACGCGGAAGGGCTCTACGTCGACGACACGTTGAGAGTGACTGTGAACTCGGTGAACGACACGCCTGTTTCGGCACCGAATTCGTTTTCGATGCGAGGCGATGAAGTCCTGGTTTTGGATGCGCCGGGCGTCCTCGCAAACGATGCGGACGTGGACGGAGACAAGCTCTCGGCAATCCTCGTGCGCCCACCGCTGCATGGAAAACTGGTACTGAATCCGGACGGGTCACTCCGATATGAACCGGACCCCAGTTTCGTCGGCATCGATTCGTTCGCGTATGTAGCATCCGACGGACAGGCGGCTTCGGATCGTACGCAAGTGGCGATCAAGATCGCGGCTCCGACTTCTCCTGTCGATCCAAACTCGCAGACTCCCAGCAACAACCTGCCGCCGAACACACCAACACCTGCGAGATCGTCCGAGATTTCCTCCAATCTCCAGACACTGTTGAGTTCCGAGGCACCGAACACGGCCGCACTGAATGCCCAGACACAGCCAACCGCGGCACGCGATCACCAACAGGTCGGCAAGAATCTGGAGTCGGGCATCGATCCACTGACGACTTCTGTCGGGCAACTGTCACACTCCAACGTCGGAGACGACGCGGCCGGACATCGGAGCGTCTTGCGGGCCCGCTCATCCGACGACACATTGGAAGCGGCGATTGTTCCCACGGAGATGGCAGTCGTTCCGCACGTGCCGGAATTGGTCACACCGGTCACCGCGGGTCTGCAGAACGAATTGGCTGGCGTGGAGACGATTCTGGAAGATAGCGACCTGTTCCACCGCTGGATGGTCGGCTCGGCCGTCGGTTTGACCACCGGCCTGACTGTCGGTTACGTGTTTTGGACAGTCCGCGCGGGTATTTGCTGACCGGCCTCATCGCCCAGATGCCGGCCTGGCGGTTCGTCGACCCGCTTCCCATTCTCAACTCGCTCAGCGGCGACGCGGCCCCGTCGGACGGGGAGTCTCTGGAGTCGATTCTGCAAGCGGGCCACGGGGATGCCACGCGACTGGTTTAATGGACGGTCGGCATCCCGAACGGTACTTTCGTCTCCAGCCGAAAAACCGGCAGGAGCCGCAGAGCAGGACGAGAGCTCATGCTCACTGCCTTCGCCACGGTGGGCGCAGGATCACGTGGGGCGGACTGGGGAGTGGTTCCTTGCGTCACCTTCTGCGAACTATGCTTGCACGAGCGGCGGCGTCCCGGGTGCTCCGGTGGAACTCGCGTCGAATGTCACGAACTTCTGCCGACCCGGCTCTCGGTTCGCCAACCGCCATTCGAACCACGCGGAATCTGCTCTGATGTTCTCTACCAGATCACGGATCGCGTTCGGCCTCACGAGCACGGTGGTCAGCGTCGTGCTGATCGCCATGAACGTCGGCATCATGCCCGACTACCGCAACGTGGCCATGCGGGGTCGCGCACAGTTGTGCGAGGCGATCGCCGCCAACAGTTCGGTCGTGGTGCGCCAACGCGACCTGCAGCGAATGCAGGCCATCCTGGAGTTGATCGTCGATCGCAACGACGACATCCTGACGGCGGCCGTGCGCCGTGCAGGACGGAACCCTGGCCGCAGTGGTCGGGCACCATAAAGAGGCTTGGCAAGCCGATCGTGGGTGGCGAATCGACGCCGACGCAAGTATCGGTACCGATCCGACGCGAACAACACCCAGTGGGGCACTGGGTGGAACTGACATTTCGACCGCTGTCACGCGACTGGCTGGCTGGGCTATGTGACCAATCCGTCAGGTGCTCTACGTGGTCTTCATCGGTACTGTCGACGTTTCTGCTGGCCAGTGTCTACCTGCGCAAGACGTTGCAGCACGTCGATCCGTCGAAAGTCGTGCCGGGTCGAGTCCGTTCGGCGCTGGACACGCTGGCGGAAGGCCTGCTCGTGCTGGACGACAACTATCGCATCATGCTGGCGAACCAGTCGTTTGCCGAGATCGTGGGCGAACCGCCGGAACGGCTGGTGGGTCGGCTCGGCGTCGGACCTGCCCTGGGTCATCTTCGCCCGCGGTGGACCAACGTGGAGTATCCCTGGGAGACGTCCCTGCGGGACGAAACACCGCTGACCGGCGTGATGATGCACCTGGTCGACCACGAAGGCAAACACCGCTCGTTCATGGTCAACTGCACGCCGATCCCCGGCAACGACGGGAAGATCCGCGGCGTGCTGGCCAGTCTGGAAGACGTCACGCAGCTGGAGGAGACCCAACACGAACTCAGCCGCTCGAAGGAAGCCGCGGACGCCGCCAACCAGGCGAAGAGCGACTTCCTGGCGCGGATGAGCCACGAAATCCGCACGCCCATGAACGCCATTCTCGGGTTCACCGACGTGCTGCGGCGCGGGTTCGAAAGCAACGAACTCGAGCGGCAGGAGTACCTGGACACGATCCACGCCAGCGGCCAACACCTGCTGAACCTGATCAACGACATCCTGGACCTGTCCAAGGTCGAAGCCGGGCGCCTGGACGTCGAGAAGATCCGTTGCTCGCCGCTGCAGCTGATCCACGAGGCGGTGACCGTCCTGCGCGGTCAGGCCGAAAGAAGGGCATCTGCGCTGACCTACGAGGCGCCCGAGGGCCTGCCCGAATACGTGCACCACCGATCCCGTGCGGTTCCGACAGCTGCTGACCAACCTGATCGGCAACGCCATCAAGTTCACCGAGCAAGGCGGCGTGCGTGTCGTGGCACGCGTCGTCGAAGAACAAACGCCACCCGCAGCTGATCGTCGACGTGATCGACACGGGCATCGGGATCCCGGAAGAGACGCTCGAGAAGATCTTCGACCCGTTCGTCCAGGCCGACACGTCGGTCACGCGGCGGTTCGGCGGCACCGGACTGGGGTTGGCCATCAGCCGGCGGTTCGCCGAGGCTCTGGGCGGCGAGCTGACGGTCCAGAGCGAACTGCGGCAAAGGGCAGCGTCTTCACCTTCACGATCGACACCGGACCGCTGGATGACGTGCGGACGTCACCGTGGATCAAATCACGTCAGACGCTGCGCAAGACGGTCGAGCGCGTGCACGATCCGCGGCCAACTGCCGGCCGTGCGCGTCCTGGTCGTCGACGACGGCGACTCCAACCGCAAGCTGATCAGCCTCGTGCTCAGCCGCGCCGGGGCCATCGTGCAGTGTGCGCGACATGGCAAAGAAGCGGTGGAAGCCTCGGGAGAACGTCTGTTCGACCTGGTCCTGATGGACATGCAGATGCCGGTCATGGACGGCTACACCGCCACGCGTCTACTGCGCGACGAGGATTTGACGATGCCCATCATCGCCCTGACGGCCGACGCCATGAAAGGGACCGAAGGCGAGATGCCGGGAGGCCGGTTGCACTGGCTTCCTCACCAAACCGATCGACATGGACAAGCTGGTCAACTTCCCTGGCGGAGACGCTGCGAACACAACGGCTACGCATTTCGCTTCGGTCGATACTGACCGTCGGACGGCGACCTGCCGTCGACCGTACGGCTCGACTCGCGGCCCGGTCCACTCCGACACTGCCCACGGACGATCCGGACTTCTGCGAGATCATCGCCGAATTCGACTGCGGCTGCGCGAGCAACTGGCGGCCATGCGCGAAGCGTTTGCAGCGGGGAACTCCCGGACAGCTGGCACAATCCTGGCGCATTGGCTCAAGGGGTCCGGCGGTACGGCCGGTTTCCACGAGTTCACCGACCCGCCAGCGGCTGGGCCGACTGGTCAACTCCGAGCGCGCTGCGACTCAATCGGCCGAGCTGCGAAATCGAGCTGATTGCGGACTGCATCGTGGTACCACCCATGCCGGCGCGGCCCAAATACGGCAGGCGCCGCATCAACCGTCGCACCGCCCGAGATCGTCAAGGTTGCCCAAATCGCAAGTTGCCCAGCGTCCACGGCATCCCCCGACATACCCTAAGCTGGTTACGGGAGTCTTTGCACGCCGCAGTTAGCGACCTCACCTCCTCCGGTGACGGTAGCAGGCACGGTCGTCGGTCAGCCATGCACAGGCACACGAGGCAGGTTCTCGCATGACGTACGATTTCAGTTCCGCAGCACTTCTGGATGGTCCCGCCGCAGACCGACGGAAGCAGTCGTGCAATGGCTCGAACGGCGGTGGAGACTCGTCCGTCACGTGAACCGCGACACGACCAAGAGCGCCAAGATCATGATCGTGGACGACGAACCGATCAACATCAAGGTCGTTCAGAAGTACCTGCAGGGTCACGGCTACTCGCACTTCATCACCACCTCGCGACGCCACGCGGGCGATGGAGTTGTTCCGCACTCAGCGGCCCGATATCGCTCTGCTGGACATCATGATGCCCGAGGTCAGCGGCATCGAGATCCTGCAGCAGGTCCGCAGCCGACCGCCAGCTGAGCCGCATTCCGGTCGTCATTCTGACCGCCGTCGGGCGATGCGCGGATCAAGCAGAAGGCCCTCGAACTGGGGGCCACGGACTTCCTGACGAAGCCGGTGGATCCGAGCGAACTGGTGCTGCGCGTGGGCAACGCCCTGATGGTCAAGTCGCACTACGATCACCTGGCCAACTACTCCGTGCAGCTGGAGCGGCAGGTGCGTGCGCGGACCGCCGAACTCATGGCTTCGCGCCGCGGCCTCGTGCAGACGCTGGCCCGCGCGGCGGAATACCGCGACAACGAAACCGCCCACCACATCTGCCGCGTCGGACGCTATGTCGGCATCATCGCCAACGAACTGCAGATGCCGGACGAGATCATCGAACTGCTGGAAGAAGCGTCCCTGCTGCACGACGTGGGCAAGATCGGCATCGCCGACGCCATCCTGCTCAAGCCCGGCTCGTTGACCGACGAGGAGTACGAGATCATGAAGCAGCACTGCGCGTTCGGTCGCCGGATCATCCAGCAGTCGCCAGAGAGCGTCTGGGAGCGCCGCGGCACGCGCAGCCAGCTGCAGCTGATCGAGCCGGGCAACGCCATCGCCTGGCTCATCCCCGTCGCCGCCACGATCGCACAGACCCACCACGAACACTGGGATGGCAGCGGCTATCCGCTGGGCCTGCGCGGTGAACAGATCCCGCTCGAAGGACGCATCACCGCCGTGGCCGATGTGTTCGATGCGCTGAGCAACACGAGCGTCCCTACAAGGAAGCCTACCCCTTCGACCAGTGCATCGAGATGATGGAGCGGGGGCGAGGCACGCATTTCGATCCCGCCGTTCTCGATGCGTTCCTGCGCCGTCGCGATCAGGTCCTGCAGGTCGGAATCGACCTGGCCGACGTGCATTGAACTCTCACCACCGTGTAAGCGACATCCCGGGGCTGACGCACTTGCACCGGAACGATCGTACGATGGAGACGTCCGGCCGACAGTACCTGGACGGTGGGATACGTCGCACAGCGTGCGGCAGCCCGCCTCGGATCGTGACCGGCACCGACGTTTCCAGTTACCTCGGCAATGATGTCCAATGATCAAGCGGTTCCTGGCCCTGGGCTGTCATCGCCGTCCTGCTCATCGCGGCGATCCTCTTTGACCAATACCGCAGCGTCACGCGCAAGGTCAGCGGTTTCATCGAAGCGGACGAAATCCGCGTCGGCTCGCGCGTGGGCGGACGCGTCGCGGCCGTCCACGTGCAGGAGGGACAGCGGGTCCAAAAGGACCAGGTGCTGGTCGAGCTCGAACCGTTCGATCTGCTGGAGCGACTGCAGCAGGCGGAAGCCAACCTGGCGGCTCAGCAGGCGAACTTCGACCGGCTGCAGAACGGGTATCGGGCCGAGGAAGATGGCCCAGGCCAAGGCTCACTACGATCAGTTGCTGGCCGAACAGGAGAAGCTCCGCGACGGTCCGCGGGAACAGGAAAACGAAGTGGCCCGCGCCAACTGGAGGTGGCCAAGGCACAACTCGTGCTGGCGCAGCAGAACCACGCGCGGGTGGTCGGCCTGGTGGAGAAACGGGCAGCGGCCGCGGAGGAACTGGATCGGGCCGGCGAGCAGCTGAAGGCCGCGACGGCGACCGTGGCGCTGCGCGAACAGGAACTCAACCTGCTGGAGGTCGGCACGCGTCAGGAGGATCTCGAGCGCATCGCGGCCCAGGTGGAGGAGGCGTGCAAGGCCTGGCAACTGACCGAGAACGGCTATCGGCGGGAGGAGATCGCCGCCGCCGAGGCAGCTCGCGATGCCGCCCAGTTCGCCCTGCGATGCGCTCCGCATCCAGCTCGAAGAACTGAAGATCAAGAGCCCGCTCGACGGCGTGATCGAGGCCATGGAGCTGCAGCCGGGTGATCTGGTCGGCCCTCCGCCCCCGTCCTGTCGCTGCTCGATGACCAGCATCTCTGGGTCCGCGCATACGTGCCCCAGAATCGCGTCGGCATTCAGGTGGGCCAGGAACTGCAAGTGGTCGTCGACAGCTTTCCCGACGAGGTTTTCCCTGGCACCGTGATCTTCGTCTCGCGGTAGGCGGAGTTCACGCCGAGCAACGTGCAGACGCCCGAGGAACGCTCCAAGCTGGTCTTCCGGATCAAAGTGGCGGTGCAGCGATCCCCAGCGACGGCTGCTGCCCGGCATGTCGGCCGACGTCTGGTTGCCTCGCACGGAGGCGCGCCATGACTGACCTGGTCGTCGACGTCCAGCATCTCACGCGCCACTTCGGCAACCTGGTGGCCGTGCAGCGACGTGAGCTTCCAGATCGAACGCGCGGCGATCTTCGGCCTGCTGGGCCCGAACGGCAGCGGCAAGTCGACGATCATCCGCATGCTGCTGGGCATCCTCGCGCCGACGGCCGGCGATGCCCCGGTGCTGGGCCACGACGTGCGGTACGATTCGGAGTTGATCAAGCGCCGCGTCGGATACATGTCGCAACAGTTCAGCCTGTACGCCGACCTGACCGTGCTGGAGAATCTCCAGTTCTACGGCCGGATCTACGGACTCCAGGGGGATCGGCTCGCAGCGCGCTGCGAGGCCGTCATGCAGCTGGCTGCGCTGAAGAGTCGCGTCGATCAACTGGCCGGCACGCTGTCCGGCGGCTGGAAACAGCGACTCGCGCTGGCCTGTTCGCTGATCCACGAGCCGGAAATGCTGTTTCTCGATGAACCGACGGCCGGGATCGATCCGGTCGCGCGCCGCCAGCTGTGGGATCTTCTCTTCCAACTGGCGGCCCAGGGTGTGACGCTGCTGGTCACGACGCACTACATGGACGAAGCGGAACGCTGCACCGACGTCGGCTACATTTACCTGTCCAAACTGCTGGTCTGCGGCAAGCCGGGACAGCTCAAGCCACTCCCCGCCGTCACGCCGGCCGGCACCTGTCGCTACGAAATCCGAGTGGCGAATCCGGCGACCTACCTGGCCGAACTCCGGACACCTCGAACAGGTCCACGACGCCACGCTGTTCGGCGAGACCATCCACCTGATGGTCTCCGACTCCTGTGCGCCGGGCACGCTTGCTGGAACGAGTCCGGCAACGCGGGGGTGAGGCCGAGATCCACACCATCCCCCCGTCGCTCGAAGATGTCTTCGTGGCGTTGACGCGGGAAGCGGAACGCGCCAGCGGGAAGGTGGCCCAACCCGCCGCTCCGGCCGAACCGACCACGAACGATCTCGCCACCGCTCCACTGTCCGCCGGCGAGGAGGCGTCCGAGCCACCCGAACTCGCCCCCCTGGCACCTCCCGCACCGCGTCGACGACGCCTCGGGCGCACCACCGACGGCTTCGCTGCCGTCATGGTCAAGGAGTTCGCCCACATCCGGCGACAGCGATCGACGCTGTTCTTCATGCTCGTCGTTCCGGTGATGCAGACGATCATCTTCGGCTACGCCATCGACACGCAGATTGAACACATTCCCGCTGGTCGTGTTCGACCAGGACGGGCGGACCGAAGGACGCCGCCTGATCGAGGCCTTCGTCAACACACGCCGTTTCGAACTCACCGACCGCGTCTACGACGACGAGTCGTTCCGTCGCGCGATGACGTCGGGGCGAGCCCGCGTTGGCTTGCGCATTCCGCCCGAACTACTCCGATCGCCTGCTGCGCGGGGAACAGGTGGGTGTCCAGGTGCTGATCGATGGCAGCGACTCGCAGGTGGCCACCACGGCGCTGAACACCGCCAAGCTACTGGGCATCCAGCTGTCGATCCAGATGGCGCGGCCGCGGAGCGAGGCGGCTCATTTCGCACCTTCCCGCGACCCCGCGGGGGCCGCCGGCATGCCGATCGACGTGCGGCCTCGGCTGCTGTACAACCCCGACCTGGAAAGCTCCCATTTCTTCGTGCCGGGCTTGATCGGGATCATCCTGCAGCTGGTGACGCTGTTCCTCACCTCGTTCGCCATCGTGCGCGAACGCGAACTCGGGCACGTTGGAACAGCTGTTCGTCACGCCCGTCGGCCGCACCGGTCTGCTGCTGGGCAAGCTGCTTCCCTATGCCATCGTCGGCTTCGTCGAACTGCTGATGGTGATCTGCGTGATGGTCTACGTCTTTCGCGTGCCGATCCACGGCAGCGTCCCGCTCCTGCTGAGCCTGGCCATGCTGTTCATGGTCTGTTCGCTCAGCCTGGGCCTGCTCGTGTCCACGCTCGCCCGCACTCAAGTCGAAGCCATGCAGTTCGCGTTCATCATCATGCTCCCGTCCGTGCTGCTGTCGGGCTTCGTGTTTCCGCGCGCCGAGATGCCGCTGCCGATCTACATCATCACGTTCGGGATTCCAGCCACGTACTTCATCGAGATCCTCCGCGGCATCGTGCTGCGCGGCGCGGATTTTCTCGACCTGCTGCCCTGGGTCGCCGGGCTTGTCGTGTGCGGCATCATCATCATGTCGCTCAGTGTAGCGCGGTTCCGCAAGCAGCTGAGCTGACCTGGCCGGCTCACACGTCCGCGAACGGAGCGCAGCCGGCGCCGGCGGCCGCTCCGGGAAGATCTGCCGATACAGAATGGTCAGCGCGCCGAACACCACCGGAGTGACAAAGATCGTGCCGATTCCGCAGGCCATCACGGAGGCACAGGCGAGGATGCCGTAGAGGACCATCGCCAAGACAATTCCGCCAAGATTCGCCCACACCGCGCTACAGCTCGTCGTAATCGCCGGCACCGCCGTGAGCCGCTTGTCCACGATCAACGGATACACAAACAGAAACAGCGACGAGATCACCAGGCAGATCAGTATCAGAAACGGAACGAGAATGAAGATGATGGCCAACACGGCTGGTACGGCATGGTCACCGGCCATGGCCGCTCCGACCACGACGACCACGAACAACACGGCCAAAGGTGCCATCAACACCAACGTCGCCAGCGGCAACCAGCAGCGTGGCAATCAGACTCTCGACAAAGAAATCGAAACCCTGAAACAACGTCTCGAAGCTCGCCTTCTTACCCCGCATCCGCTGCAAGTAACACAGATAGATGCCGCACACCATCGGACCGTAAATGACCACCGGCACGACCGAGCCAATGACCATCCCCACGAAAGTAATGGCCAGGAACATCCAGTAGTCGTCCCCCATCAAGGACACCGATTGCTGGAGCAGGCGGGCCGGAGCAACGTGAACTTTCTGGAAAATACGCTCGGCTTCCATCAGAGGTCCCTCGACAAAGACGTGTCACAGCTCCGGCAACGCCCAAACTCGTCAGCCAGCCCGACCTCTCGCCCCGTGGTCTGGTTCGCCATCCCGACGCGGATCTTGCGGCACTCCCGCCCCGTCGATCCTCAGCCCTCGTCTCACCATCGTGACGGGCGTTCTGACGAGTTACAACCCTCCACCGCAAATCCGCCACACCAGGCATATCCGCGCCGTTCGTATCGCGATCCACGATACCGCACGCCACTCGGGTCGAAAGAAAGCTAGAGTATCCCAGGACGGCTTCCCGCCACTTGTGGCCCTACAGAACGAGCGACCTCCGCCATGGACTCGAATACTCCTCTCTATCCGGTTCCCGCCGGCTCGACTAACACGGGGATCTCCTGCTACGACTGGATCGCCGCGGTCGCGTTGCAGGCCCTGACCACGAAGGGCCTGGATGTCAAAGCAGACCGCGCGATGACGGACGAAGAGCGAGATCTGGAATTGGCCACGCGTGCCTACAAGCTGGCCGACGCGATGATGCGAGCCCGAGCCAACGCGGCAGCGGATAGAGCCAAACCCAATGCCGTATCGCCTAAGACCGATCCCCGAGCGGTCCGGTCAACCGCGCGGGCTTGACTCGCATCGATCGCACGGTTCAGGCCGGCAGCAAATCTCAACGGACGGCAACGCGGCTACGGGTGGGCATCGCAGACCCAAGCCGCTCGCCTCAGTGACAATCCGGCTCGACTAGGCCAGAAACGGTGTGACGCGCTCACACCCTGGGGACCAGATTCCTGGCTCGGTTGCTCACGACTTGCCGCAATTTCTCGAAAGCGGTGCGTTTCTTGACACCCCCAAGAAGCGTGGAACCGAGTGCATGCGGCGTGCCTGTCGGGCGACTGAAAGACTGTCTGTATTTCGCTAAGCCATGACTCTGGCGCGAAATACGGCCGGCTCCCGCAACTCCGACTGTGCCTCGGTGAGATTCCCCCCGCAGTACCCTCAATGACGGGGTCGTACCCCCACGGCCCGTGGAGGGGACTTGCAGTCAGCCGCTGACGTGAGACACTCGGAACTCCCGCTAAAGTCATCCTAGATGACGTCTTTTACCAATCACTCTTTGGCTAGGAGCCATACCATGGGAAGTTGGAGTCTCGTTTCGTTGGTCGTACTCGCCAGCCTGGTGGGCGAGAAGTCGACGGCGGCGCCCAAGAAGTTGCCACTGCATGAGCATCCGACGCTGGTGCGGATGCTGGAAGAAAACAACCGGCTGCGTGCCAGCGTTGGTCGCGCACCGCAGCAGATGTCGCCCGAACTGACCCAGGCCGCCCAGGACCACGCCCGCTACATGGCGCACACCGGAAGTTTCAGTCATCAGAGCAACGGCGGTCCGGAAGGGCGCGCGTCGCGCTACGGTTTCTCTGGCCTGTCGGGCGAGAACATCGCGATGGGTCAACCGACGGTGGCCAGTGCGTTTCAGAGCTGGCGGTCGAGTTCGGGCCACTGGGCGAACATCATCAGCGGAGCCACTCTGGCCGGTTTCGGCTATGCCATTGCTCCGGATGGCTCGACTTACTGGGTCGCCGTATACGGCAATTGACCGGCAATCCCCGCACCTGCGGAGTGCGATCCTCGGGATGCGTGCTCGGCCGGCCCAACGGGCGGTCGGGCCCGCTGTCTGCGAGAATTCGCCTTCCACGGTAACAATAGGTCGTGTCAACGGTGACGCCGGTTTCTCGGGGGGCGGTGTTGCTGAGCAAGCGTCGACGGTCGACGATGCGCCGCATGAATCTGGTCTGTGGGGAGTCTGTAACATGAAATCCGTCGTGTGCAACGTGTTTGGAATGGCCGTGGGAGTGGCGTGCTTGGCCCTCGTGCTCGATCGCGCCTCGGCCGATGACGATGAACCGGTCGTCGAAGAGCAGAAGCAGGTCATTGTCGTTCAAGCGGACGAGGGGAAGGTCGACGCGGCCGAGGATCTTCAGAAGTCGCTGCACGACAAGCTGGGAGGGCTGCCGGCGGAAATCCAGGAGAAAATCAAGCAGAAGCTGGAAGCCGTCAAGAAGGCTCACGGTTCTCGCGACGGTTCCACTCCCAAGATGAAGGTGATTTCTGCCCGCCAAATCGACGTGAAAGGCGGCGAACATGCCGATGTGGCGGTCGTCGTCGACGGTACTCCAGCCGGTGGCGAAGCCGAGACCAAGACGTTGACGATCACCGTGAACAACGGCAAAGCACTGATCAATGGCAAGCCGGTGAAGATCCCCGCGATCAAGAGTGTCAAGAAGGGGCAGATCAAAATTGATGCCAGGCTGGATGAGAAGTCTGATGAAGAAGTGCACACGATCGTTCTCGGCGCTGCGACGAACGCAGGCGAGGGCGTGTACACGATCGTCGTCGATGACAACGACGCCCAGGGTGACAAAGAGGCGAAAGAAATCCGAGTTCGCGCCGTGCAGGTCGATCCGGGCCATGGCCACGTCGCCGGCAAGGTCTTCCGAGTCGTGCAAGGCCAACCACTGACCCACACGGTCTCCGTCCAGGCGACCGAAGCCTCTCCATCGCATGCGGACGTTGTGGAACGACTTAAGAGTATCGAACGCGAACTCAAGCAGATCCACAAGCTGCTCAAAGAGATGCAGAAGGATGATGACGACGATCGGGACGACGACGATCACGATTAGTCTTTACAACTGGCTTGCTCACCCAAACGCTGCGCAGTGGCGTGGTCATTCGGCCACGCCACTTCTGCTTCTTGGCCGCTGATTGGGTGAGTGGTACCTGGGTTGGTTCGGCCTGACGGCGTCACCGACCGTCGGCAAATGGTGCGTGTGACTCACCCGTGAATTCGCCCGCTGTTGCCTGGCCGGGCCTGACAGCTTGCTGGACCGGCCGCCGGCTGCCGCCGGACGCCGCTGCCACTTGTTGCAAAGACCGGTCCCCTCAACTACCGTTATCTGTGGTGCCACGGACTCGAAACGGCCATCTCTCTGGTACTTCTCTGGAAACTGAGTGACGGGACGCGGCCCGGATCAGTGCGAGATTGTCTGGACACCTGGCATGGCGTGCCCATTACACTGCGTCTCACTCCTCTCCAACAGGTGATCTGACACCGTGAATCCTCCCCGCAATTCTTACGTCGCCCGCCGGGAGCACCACAGTCGCGTGTCGTGCGGCGGCGGCCTGGCGATTCTGTTGGTGATGGCAGCGTGGCCCTCGGCAGTCTGGGCTGCTCCCAAGGCATTTCTGCATGCCCGGATCATCCCGATCTCCCGACCGGAGATCCCGGATGGCGTGCTCGTGATCGACAACGGCAAGATCCTGTCCGTCGGTCCCTATCAGCAGGTCACGATTCCGGAGGGCGCCGAGCGCATCGATGTCACGGGCAAGGTGATCATGCCGGGTCTGATCTGCACACACAGTCACATCGGCGGGATCGGAGCGGCGGACGGCAGCGTGCCCATCCAGCCGGAAGTGCGTGTGGTCGATTCGCTCAACGTTCGCGACTCGGGGTTCAAGCGCGCTTGGCCGGCGGATTGACGACGTTGAACATCATGCCGGGATCCGGACACTTGATCAGTGGCCAGACGATTTACGTCAAGCTGCGATTTGCCGCTGACAAACCGCGAGTCATCGACGATCTGTTCATCCTGGACCAGGCCGGCCATCCTCTGGGCGGCTTGAAAATGGCCAACGGTACGAACTCGATTCGCAGCGCGCCCTGGCCTGGCACACGCGGCAAGTCGGCGTATCTCGTGCGCGAGCAGTTCATCAAGGCCCGCGAGTATCAGGCGAAGGTCGACAGTGCCAAGGCAGACGCCACGAAACTGCCGCCGCGCGACGAGCACCTGGAAACCTTGATCGAGGCGATGCAAGGCCAGCGGATCGTGCATTACCACACACATCGCCACGACGATATCATGTCCGTGCTGCGTCTGGCCGAAGAGTTCCACTTGCACGTCGTGCTGCACCACGTCAGTGAAGGCTGGAAAGTCGCCGACGAAATTGCGCGGGCCAAAGTCCCGTGCTCGATCATCCTGATCGATTCGCCCGGCGGCAAGCTGGAAGCTCAGCACCTGCGTTTCGAAACGGGAAAGACTCCTGGAAGCAAGCCGGTGTCCGAGTGGCCTTTCATACCGATGACTGGATCACCGATTCACGCATTTTCAACCGCATGGCGGCGTTGGCGGTACGAGCCGGCATGTCGCGTCACAGCGGCCCTGGAAGCCCTGACGCTCGCCGGCGCGGAAATCCTCAACCTGCAAGACCGCATCGGTTCCCTGGAACCGGGCAAAGATGCGGACTTCGTCGTGTTGAGTGGTGATCCGCTGAGCGTCTACACCCACGTGCTGGAAACCTGGGTGGAGGGGAGCAAGGCGTTCGATCGTGCGAATCCTCAGGACCACCTGTATGCCGTCGGTGGCTACGGTGCGGGCCACGACCAGTCTCCGTATTACTGTTGCTTCGAGCAAGGAGAGCAGGAATGACACGACTTGCCGCCCGTCACGATCGGTCTCTGCTGCTTGCTGCTCGCAGTGGCTCGGCCTGCACCCGCGCAGGTGGCCATCCAGGGCGAGATGCTCTACACCATGGCCGGCGCCGCGATTCCCCATGGAGTCGTGGTCATCACCGACGGAAAGATCTCCGCCGTCGGTCCGGCGGACAAGACACCGATTCCCGCCGGGACGCAGGTCCTCAAGGCCAAGATCGTCACCCCCGGCCTGATCGACGCGCACAGCACCCTGGGTCTGTCGGGAGTGCTCAACAGCGAACCACGATCAGGACCAGCTGGAACATTCGGCGCCGATCCAACCGGCACTGCGCCGTCGATGCGTACAACGCTCAGGACCGCTTGATTCCCTGGGCGCGGAGTTTTGGAATCACCAGCGTTCACACCGGTCATGCTCCGGGCGAGTTGATTTCGGGTCAAACCATGATCGTGAAGACGGTCGGGGACACCGTCGACGAGGCCCTGGTGGTCCCGCGCTCGCGCCATCGCCTGTTCGCTCGGATCCGAGGCTCACAAGTCGGGCAACCAATCCCCTGGCACGCGCGGCAAGATGATGTCGATGCTGCGGGCCGAACTGATCAAGGCTCAGGAGTATCAGGCCAAGCTCACGGCAGCTACCGAGAAGAAGGACGCGGGCGGCGAGTCGCCGCCGCGCAATCTCAACCTGGAAGCGTTGAGCCAGGTGCTGCGGGGAGAACTCGTCCTCATGATCACCGCCGATCGCGCGACGGATATCGCCAATGCATCCGCCTGGCGCACGAGTTCAACATTCGGATCTGGCTCGACAGCGCTGCCGAATCGTATCTGCTCATCGATGAAATCAAGGCCGCCGGTGTCCCGGTGCTGATCCACCCCACGATGGCTCGTGCCACCGAAGACCGAGAGAATCTCAGCTGTCGAGACGGCCGCCAAACTGCTGGCCGCCGGCATCCCCGTGGCCATGCAGAGCGGCCATGAATCGTACGTGCCCAAGACACGCATCGTGCTGTTTGAGGCGGCGCGAGCCGCCGCCGAAGGACTCTCCTTTGAACAGGCCCTGAGTACGATCACCGAGCGGAGCTGCCAAGATCCTGGGAGTCGATCAACGCGTCGGCTCGCTGGAGGTCGGCAAGGACGGCGACGTCGCACTCTACGACGGCGATCCGTTCGAATACACCAGCCACTGCGTGGGCGTCGTGATCGACGGCCGCGTCGTCAGCCAGGAGGTCCGCTGAAAGATCGACACTGCACCTTCGCCCCTGGCTGGATGTCTCGCGTGGCGTTTTCCAGCTCCTCCAGGGAATGCAGATCATGATCCATGAACAGATGCCTCGCCGCAGTTTTCTCTCCGCTTCAGCCGTCGGTTTCGCCTCGGCGGCCCTCGCCGCGGAGGAAATCACGGCCACCGCCCCCATGGCGGATCGTCGCGCCAACCTGCCGAAGCCGGGCGACTTTCCTACCAAAGTGATTTCGTCCGCGAATGGACTCGCCGCGACTCAGAAAGCTTACGAGCTGATTCTGGCGGGCAAGGACCCGCTGGAGGCCGTCGTGGAAGGAGTGTCGCTGGTGGAGGCCGATCCGCAAGACACGTCGGTCGGTTACGGAGGCCTGCCCAACGAAGAGGGTGTGGTCGAGCTGGATGCGGCGGTGATGCACGGCCCTCAACATCTCGCCGGCGCAGTCGCTGCGTTGCGTAATATCAAGCATCCAGCCCAAGTCGCCCTGCAGGTCATGAAACGGACCGACCACGTGCTGCTGGTCGGTGAAGGGGCCCTGCAGTTCGCGCGGGCCATGGGATTTCCCGAAGAGAATCTGCTGACCGAGCGCGCCCGCAAGATCTGGCTGCACTGGAAAATGAACCTATCCGACAAGGACGACTGGCTGGCCCCGGACGCGGCCGAAGTCGATGCCGAAACGGCGGAGTTCTTCCAGTCCCGCAGCGTGCGCCGGCGGCCTCCCGGTGACCAAGCGCCGCCAGTTCGTCCGTCCCACGGGAACGATCCATTGCTCCGGCATGAATGCCCACGGCGATATCTCGTGTACGACGACGACCAGCGGCCTGGCTTTCAAGATTCCCGGCGCGCGTGGGGGATTCCCCCATCATCGGAGCCGGCCTGTACGTCGACAATGAGATCGGGTCCTGCGGCAGCACGGGACGTGGCGAAGCCAACCTGCAGAATCTCAGCAGCTTTGCCGCCGTCGAATTGATGCGCGGGGGCATGTCTCCGCGGGACGCGGGACTGGAGATCTGCCGCCGCATTGCCCAACACACGCGGCGCCCCGATCTGCTCGACGACCAGGGTCGACCGAATTTCGATCTGAAGTTCTACCTGCTGGACAAGTCCGGCGGCCACGCCGGCGTGTCCCTGTACGGACCGGCCCAATTCGCCGTGACCGACGCCCAGGGGACCCGACTCGAGGATTGCGGTTTCCTCTACGAGAAACCGACGTAAGTTTTTGTGTGCGGCTCGCGATTCAACGACCCAGCCGTCGGGCGTATTCCTCCGCGGATCTGTCCCGATCAGCGAACTGCTTCGTTTCAGACGCCCGCAACAATATCAGCGTCCGCAGACTGAAAATACTGTACCAGCCCACGCAACCGAACAACATGTACTTCTGCAACACAATCGACTTGGAGAGCAGCGTTGGATTCCCCTGCAACTGGGGCGGAAAGCCGTACGCAACCGTATGCACTGCGTAAGCACCGACGAGCAGGACAAGACCCAAGCTGATCAGCGAAAATAGCGGCGAACACTCGTCGCTGCTGAAGATGGCCAAGGCGTGGATGATCAAGGCGATCAGCAGGGGGACAATCCACCACAACAAGGATGTCAAATGCGCGCGCAGGTGGCTGTCGTAAGGTGCCAGGCCGACGCCGGCCAGGCCGACGCAGGAGACAACCCCGAGCGCTGCCACGCCCCACAGCGGCAATGCCCGGTCGGGAACATGCAGCGGAACGGACAGAAAGAACGGCACCTGCGTCGCGGCCAGGACCACCAGCGATGCGTTGAACAGAAGGGCCGACGCCCGATTCGGCGCTCCCGACCACGCCACACCTCGGCCGAGATCGCTCAGATAGTTGTTTTCGAACGAGTATCCCGTGGCCTGCGGATGCAGCGGGCTGCCGCCGGCATACCATTGGACCGCCAGTCCCAGGCAGCCCAGGAATTGCAGCACTCCCAACAGCGAAATGGCATTCCCCCACCGCCACAGCCAGACGATCGTGTCCCACGACATGGTAATGACTCGTCGCTCGCTCTATCGGATAATCGAGAGACTCACACAAACAAGAAGCCTGACATGAAACAGATCTGCGAGCAATGTCACGGCACCGGACAATGCTGCTATTTCAAGGGGGAGAGCCGCTTCCTGCTCTCGCAGGAAGAGTGCCCCACCTGCTGCGGCCTGGGATTCCTTGAAACGGACAATGTGGAACCCAGCGACACAGGCAAGTCCAATCCTCCCGATACCGGCTCGCCCCTGGTTGATCCTCGCGACATGGGCGGGCCGTCGCTGTAGAGCAAGCGTCTCGCTTGCTCTCGCCCAACCGTCCCGGTTGGGCGACCGCGTCCTGCATCAGTCCTCTCGCGAAGCACGCGGTCGCTTACGCTTTCCTGTATGCGACCACCAGACACCCCTGCCTGACAGCCACCGTTCAGTGTCCAATCTCCACAGGTGCTCTGGCATCCTGCGTTGGCCGCGGCGCAAACAACTCATTCGCCAGCACGCCACCGACGACCGCCGTGGGCAGATAGAGAATCAAATCGGCGATGGAGAACCAGATCGGATGCGGAATCCACAACAGATTGACGGCCCCGCCAATGAGCAGCACGCTGCCCACCATCAACGACCCGGCTGGCCACCGCTCGCGGACCATCGCCGCACAGGCAAACCCGCCCATCATCGCACCACAGGCATGGGCAGCCAGCACAATCAGAAACGCCGGGATCGGCAAGTCACCATAAAACGCACCGACAGCCTCGGAATTGCCGAAGTCAAGGTCCGCTGGCGGCGGATAGATGAGCGAGGACAGACCCTCGAGGAGCGCTACCGCGAGGACGCCCGCCATCAATCCGACAATCACACCAGCGACACGACGCTTCATTCGTCTGACTCCTGAAGACAAGCGCCTCGGTGGCAAGCCGACGATGCCACAACCGGTAGGTCCGCCGATCACGAGCCGGCATTCTAACCTGACTGACGTCAGCAGCAACACGACACGAGCGGATTTATCCTGACGTACTACTCCACTACCGGCCGGATGGGTCTACCTCAGAATGGCCGGGTACTGAAGGACGAGTTCGCCGATCACAACGACCACTGCAACCACACATGTAGAGATCGCCATCCGAGGAGTAACCGACGATGGATCTCCCAGGATTCGGCGACACATCGGTCCGCGAAATGGTCAGCGGGTGCAGGACTACCCGAGATACCGAACCACCACTCCCAATCGCCCCGATGACGTGTCCCAGTTCGTGCACGGCCATCCTCGCGAGCCAGTTGAGTACGAGGATGGAAACCACGAACATCAGCTGGTGGAAACGGTTCATCCTCAGGCCTCTGGATTGCGGTTTGCGTCCGAGTTGGGCGCATCCAACGGGAGGCCGAACCTCAGGAAACCCCACGTGTTGTGACACCTCCGCAGCCTTCCGTCAATTGCCAGACGGGCTGAAATCAAGCGTGCTGAGCAGACGGCGCAGCGCGGGTTGCTCTTGCATCGAAATCCGGACTTGCGTAACGTCCCGCGATCGTTGTCCCCAACCGGGCGGTCCGCAACGGCTCTTCTCGGGTAACCGCTCGGTTGGAATCGGTCCGCGTCTCATCTCATCGTTCTGGCAATGCTATTGGGCGCATTCCCATGCGGTATCCCGATTGGAATCCCGTGTCGCCACCTATCACACGCCCCCGCGCCGTGGCGACTCTGCTTCTGCTGCTCGCAATGGTGTGGCCACTGGTGCTGCGCGCACAAGTAGAAACACCACCCGCCACGATCGACATCGAAGCGGACGCGGACCAGATCGCGTCTTACTGCTGCCCCGACAATTGGTTGTTTTTCGACGCCGAGTATCTGTTCTGGTGGTCGCGAGGCGCACACTTGCCGCCGCTGGTAACGACCAGCCCCTCGGGCACCGAGATCCAAGACGCCGGAGTGCTGGGTGAGCCTGGCACGCAAGTGCTGTTCGGCGACGAGTTGACATCGAGCGGTCCCCGGTCGGGACTACGGCTGCGGGCCGGTATGGCGATTGATGATCTCCACCAATGGTGGCTTGTTGCCGACACGTTTGCTCTGCCCTCGTATGCCGATACTTTCCTGGCAACTTCCAGTGGCAGCCCCATCCTTGCTCGTCCGTTTTACGATGAAGCCATCCAGATGCCGAATTCCGAATTGATCGGCTTCCCGGGACTGGTCGCTGGTGGCATCGCGGTGGACGCGTCGAATGAGCTCTGGGGAGCTGGTATCGCGCTGCACAAAAACATCCTTTGCTGTCCCGGGGTAGGCTGCGATGCCGGTTATCGCATGGACGTACTGGCCGGGTATCGTTTCCTGGAACTGTCGGACAGCGTGCAGATTTACGAACGCCTGGTGGCCAGCGACATACAGGGCCCGCTGTTGTTGGGCACGCAGATTGAGGTGTATGACGAGTACGCGAGCCATTCGTACTTCCACGGCATTGACGTGGGGATCCGCGGCGAGGTAGCGCGAAACCGCTATTTCGTCTCCGCGGAAATGCGCGTCGCGTTGGGCCAGTCTTATCACCGGCTGAACGTCTCCGGCACAACGCGCGTCTCCGTCCCCGGCCAGCCGCAGGTCTCGTTTCCCGGTGGACTGTTGGCCCAGGGCGACCTGCTGGGGGAACACACGGACCGCGAGTTCGCCGTCGTACCCCAAGTCGAATTGCGAGTTGGGCGCAGAATCACCGACCGTCTGCGATGCTCGGTTGGGTATTCGTTCCTCTACTGGAGCCAGGTCGTGCGGGCCGGTGAACAGATTGACACGGCCATCGACAGCTCGCAGCTCCCGTCCGGCGCAGGGGCGCCGAGCGCAAGTGACGTTATTCCGCTGCGGAGTTCCAGCTTCTGGGCACAAGGACTGACGGCCAATCTGGAATGGCAATACTGAGCGTGCGGCCGCGTCGCGGCCCGCTAACCCACTGCAGGAGGCGATTCGTTCGCAACACGCATGTTCCGATCCCAGATCTTCTCCGCCCGACGTCACCGCCACCGCCATGCCGGCACGCCTGCAACTCGGCGCAACCGGTTCCTGCATGTCGAGAGACTCGAACCGCGGCAACTCCTGGCGGCGATACCGCACACGACGCTCAGCATCCCCAGCGAAGCGTTGCTCGGTGAAACCGTGTCGCTCGACATCGGCTTCGTCAACAACTCACCCAGCGATGCCGGCTACGGCCCCTTCATCGACCTGCAGCTCCCGGCGACCGGCCTGGATGGCGCGGCGCTCTGGTCGATGACGGAATCACCTTCTCTTCGGCCAGCTATCTGGGCCAGAGCGTTCCGGCGACCGTGCTCACGTTCAACGCGGCCGGACAAGCTACGCATCCATTGGCCCGTGATGTCGGCGGGAATCCGGTCATCGTGAGCGGCACGCCGGGCGACCAACTAGTCGTCCTGCAACTCCCGTTTGGCAGCTATACACCCGGCCAGCCGGTCGCGCACATCCAGGCGAACGTCGTCATCAGTCCTCTGGCAGACGCCAACGCTCCACTCTCTATCCAGGTCGGTGGCGGCTTTCGCTTCGGCAACGATCCACTCGATAACCCGACGACTGATCCTTCGTTGTTGGAGTCACCGCTGCACAGCGCGTCCGTCATGCCGATCGTCTACCGGCTCACCAAGACCTACTCAGGCCCGGAGGACGAAACGGCCAGCGGCCCGAATTTCCCTCGGCAGTACACGGTGACGGCCAACCTGGCCCAAGGGGTCACGTTGACCTCGCTGCAACTGACCGATGTCCTGCCCGATAACGTGCAGTTCGTCAGCGTCGACTCGACGCTGGTCCACGGCGCACCCGTGGCGGCCGATGCGCTCGCCACTCCCGACACGTCCGTACCGGGCGGCACACTTACGCGCCGCTTCGCCAGCGTCACCGGCACCAGCGGTGGCAATGACGCGTCGATGACCTTCACGTTCTACGTTCCTCGAACGAACGCCGGCGGCGGCGATGTGCTCGACCCCACAACCGGCGATGACCGCAGTTCCGACAATCAGGCCCGCAGTGTCGCCCAATGGCTACCAACCGACTCCCGCGACCCGCTCACGTCCGTCGCAGTCGACTCTCCGACTCCTGAGCACACACTCTTCGACAAGTCGATTGCCATCCAGAAATCGAGCTCCCTCGTCAACGACGTGGGGGCGACCGGCCCGTCGCCGGGAGACACCATCGCGTATCAACTGACGTTTCAGATCTCCGACTATTTCAGTTTCGGCGACCTGATCGTGACCGATGTCTTCAGCGACGGACAACGCCTCGCAGCCGGCTTCACTCCCACGTTTTCCATCACGGATCGCCAGGCGCGGTCGCCGGATCATTTGCACAATCGGGCGGCACTCCAGACCTGATCGTCGACCTGTCCGAGATTGGTAACGACACGAACCCGGCCACCGATGGCAGCACGCGACTCGTGTTTGACGTCTCGCAGGCTTTGCGCAACGCCGGCGCCGCCGATGGCATCCTGCAGGGTGGTCGCAGCGTCGTTCCCGATGCCGGCCCGGCGACCGGCACCATCACCTTCCGCACGACCATCCAGGAACACTTCTCCGACACGTATCTGCCTAACACGCCGAACGTTTCCGAGGGTGATTCCCTGCACAACGCCGTCACGATAGACGGGTCGATCCGCGCGTAACGGAAACCTGACCACTGTTCTCGGGACGGAACAAGACGCGAGCCAAAGATCGACAACCGTCGTCGTCGGGACGCTTGCCAAATCAGTCTATGCGGTGAACGGCAACACGTCGTTGACTGCGCCGATCCTCGTAACGCCGGGCGACGCGGTGACGTATCGATTCACGTACAGCCTGCCGATGACGGACTTCGACGGGCTGTCGTTGGTCGACTATTTGCCTTTGCCCATCTTCGACGCGACAACACTCACGACGTTCAGCGCCACGGTCAGCGCCACCTCCCCTGCCCCAGGCACGATGAAACATGGGCCTGCTGACACGTTTTTGGCTCGAACGGGTCTCTCACCATCGCTCACCACATCGGCCACATCGAACAGCTTCACGATCACTTACCCGGACCACGATGATCTCACCAGCCAGCCCTCCGTGCTGGACCTGTTGGCCACGTTCGTCGTCTCCGCAGATCCCTTCGCAGACCGACTTCTGCTCACCAATCAGATCCGCGCCAACCAATCCACAACCAACGCTACCGACCTGGTGATCGACACGCTCGTGCAGGTCGTGTTGACGGAACCGGTGCTGGATATCGTGAAAGGAGTGGTGGCCACCAGCAACGCGCACGGAACGTTCTCTCCCTCCGACGTCGGCCCGGTGGCGTTTTCGGCGCCCGGGAGTGCCAATCCCCGGTTCGCCGCCGCGATCAATTCGACAAACCTTGCCACCCGGCCGATCAACAGCAACCTGTCGGGCATCGACGCCGCCGACCTGGCGACGTTTGCCGTCGTCATCGAGAACACAGGTACCGGAGTCCATGGCGCCTTCGATATTCGCGTTCGCGACACATTGCCCGCCGGTTTCGCCATCCCGACGGGCGGCTTGAACCTGTCCGTTACCGACGGAGCGGGTAATGCGTTGTCGTACATCGATCTGGGAGGCGGCCTGTTCGGAGCGGGTCTGGAACTGGTGGACGCCGGATCGACGGGAGCCCTGGCCGCGAGTCACCCGACCAATGGTCGGAACATCGCCGTGATCACCTACGACCTGGAAGCCCAGGCGTCCGTCACGGCGGGAAGTACTCTGCAAAACACCACCACGTTGTTCCACTTCGCGGGCCTGGAAGGGGGTACCGATCATACGGCCACGGACCTGACCGATTCCGCTGATACGATAATCGCGAGCCCGGCGGCCGCCAAGAACACACCAGACACTCAAGCCGTGATTGGCGAGATCGTGCAGTTCAATATCGTCGTCACCGTTCCCGAAGGATCGACTCCCGCACTCCGCGCGGTCGACACACTCGATGCCGGCCTGGCTTTCGTCGATCTGATCGATGTCAGCACATCGGATGCCACCGACGTAAGCTGGGTGAACCCCGTGACGCCGGTGGTGACCAACAACGGCCAAACCATCACCTTCAATCTGGGCACAGTCACCAATGCCGACCAGGACAACAGCGTAGCCGAGACCCTGACGATCTCTTACCGAGCCATCGTGTTGAATGTGCTCGGGAATCAACAAGGCACCAATCTCAACAATTCGGCCCTCGTCAGCTGGGCGGGCGGCGCGCTACCTCCTGTCTCGTCCAGTCAGATCAGCGTGGTCGAGCCCAACGTCACGACGACCAAGTCCGTCACGGTGGGCGGCAGCGGTTCGACCGGTGACGCGGGTGACGCCGTCCAGTATAGCGTGACGCTGCGCAATAATAGCGGTGTTGATGCGTTCGATGTCACGGTCTCCGACAGCTTGCCGCTGCGAGCCGGCACCGGATCGCTGATCGTCTCGCCGAGCTTCTCTGTCGTCGATACAGCCGGCCTCGTCACGTCAGCCGATTTCGAACTGGTCGGTGACAACACCACTGGATGGATCCTGCAGACCAGACCCGGTGTCACGTTCGACATGCCGAACAACGCCGGTCGGTCGATCACGGTCACTATGACCGGCACCCTGTCGATACTCGTGCGACCCGATGAGACCATCTTCAACACGGCCCAGGCGAGATTTACGAGTATCGACGGCAGTCCGGGCACGATTTCGCCTTACAACACCAACTCCACCGAACGAACCGGGGCCAATGGGCCAGGCTCCGGCCTGAACAACTATGCCGTGAACGGCCTGGCGCAAATCGACATCTACGATCCGACCCCCACGAAATCGCTGCCGACATCGTCGGAATCATCGACGGCCGGCAACGCGATGGCAATCGGCGAAATCGCACGTTATCGCGTCGTGTCCCGGCTGTCGGAAGGAACCGCACCCGCGTTTCAGCTCGTCGATCAACTGCCGGCCGGCCTCCTGATGCTCAACGACGGGACCGCCCGGGTCGCTTTCGTCGCCAATGGTGGCGGAATCAGTTCCTCAACCCTCTCCGGAGCCGGACTGGCCGTCACCGGCAACGAGTCGACGCTCAGCACGATCACCCCCACGTTCGTCCTCCCGGGCGGGTCCATCACCGGTGGGCCATTTGCGAGCGGGACCGACCCGACATTCAACCTGGGCACACTCGTCAACTTGGACAGTGACGCCGACCAGGAGTTCGTCGTCCTCGAGTTCAACGCGCTGGTCGAAAACATCTCGACAAACAATGCCGGCGTGACTCGTAACAATACGGCCAACGTTCTGGTGAATGGCGCGGCCGTCGGCTCGAACTCGAATACGGTCGGCGTCTCAATCGTGGAACCGTCGATCACCAACGTGGTGAAAACAGCCAACCCCACGTCGGGAGACGCCGGAGACACGATCAGTTACCGCGTGACGTTCTCCAATCCCGCCGTCGCGAACGCCACCACTGCGTTCGATCTGCAACTGGTCGATGTCCTGCCCGCCGGCATGCAGTTGAATCTCGGCAGCATCGCGGTCTCCATCACCAACGGAACGGGGGTCACCAATAATTCGTCCGGCAATACGGTCAACATTCTCATCGGCAGCCTCGCGGCCAATGGAACGGTTCAGATCGATTACGATGTCCAGTTGCTCGGCACAGTGCAGCCGGAGCAATTGCTGACCAATACGGCGAACCTCGTCTATACGAGCCTGCCGATTGGCGGTACGCCGACGAACGGCACCGGTTCAACCAACCCGGGCCCCGCCGGCAGCAGTACCGGCGAGCGGAACGGCAGCGGCGGCCACAATGACTACCGCGACAGTGACGACGCGGCGGTCACCGTCACCGCGCCGGCTGTCTCCAAAATCGTTCTCTCCACCAACCAGTCGTTCACGACCGGCAGCGACGTTGCGATCGGTGAACTCGTGCAGTACCAGCTGACCTTCTCGGTCGTCGAAGGTACGACCAACAACATGTCTGTACTGGATCAGTTTCCGTCCGGCCTGGCACTCGTGTCACTCGATTCCATCGTCGCGTCCCCCACGCTCAGCACGTCCGCAGCGGGTGGCTTCGCCGGCGCTCTTGCGGCAGCGAACGTGCAACCGGGCGGCCATGAGTTCAGCATCCTTCTGCAAACGGTCACGAACACCGACACGAATAACAGCACGGCCGAGTCGATTCGTGTCTCGTTTACGGCAATTGTCCTCAACGTCGGTGGAAACCAGAACGGAGTCGACCTGGTCAACTCGGCCACGGTGTTCTACTCGAGCGGCGACGTGACCGCCACGGCGCCGGCGGTCCGCGTCGTCGAGCCCGTTTTAGACCTCGACAAGTCCGCTTCGAGCGCCCAGGGTGACGCCGGGGGCTCGGCCATCACGTTCACGGTCGTCGTGACGCACGATCCTGCCAGCACCACCGATGCGTTTGACGCGGCGGTGCAGGATGTGATTCCGACCGGATTCAACTACGTCCCCGCATCACTCGCCTATGTCAGCGGAGTCGTGCCGGGATCGCTGAGCGAGGCCGGTGGCACGATCAGCGCCACCTACGCACTTTTCCCGCAGGGAAGCACCAGCACGCTGGCGTTTGCCGCTACGTTCAACGCCGCCACCACTCCCGGCCAGACGGTTACCAACACCGCGACCCTGCGCTACTCCAGCCTGCCAGGCAACGCCACGACACCCCTCTCTCCGTACCACAACCTGTCGACAGAACGGACCGGCAACACGGCGGATCCTGGCGGACCGACCAACGACTACCTGGACACAGGCTCGATTCCGGTCACCGTGCGATCGAACAGCGTGTCCGGATCGGTGTTCACCGACCTGACGAATAATGCGGTCCGCGATCCAGGCGATCCGGGAATCCCGAATGCGACGCTGAACTTGACCGGCACCGACAACCTGGGAAACCCTGTCACCGCCACCACGACAACCGATGCGACAGGGGCCTTCGCTTTCACCAACCTGCGACCTGGGTAGCTATCGAATCGTCGAGACCCAGCCGACTGGATATCTGGATGGCTCCGACACGCTCGGCACGCAGGGTGGTTCGGCCGTGAATGATCGCTTCGATTTCGTGCTGCCCGTCGGTGTGACGACCAGCGGCAGCGGGAACAACTTCGGTGAGCTGTTGCCCGCGCGCGTGTCGGGGCTGGTCTACGCAGACCTGAACAACAACGGTACACAGCAGCCCGGAGAACCTGGCCTCGGCGGGGTGTCGATGCGTCTGACCGGCACCGATGACCGTGGCGGCAACGTCGATATCACGGTCACCACCGACGGAACGGGGGCCTTCACTTTCGCGGACCTGCGACCGGGTACGTATACGCTGACCGAATCGCAGCCGGCCGGGTTGCTTGACGGACGGGACACTGTGGGCTCCCAAGGCGGGACGCCAGGCAATGACGTCATCTCCGATTTCACGCTCGGACCCGGAGACAATGAGACGGGCAATCTGTTCGGCGAACTCCCGCCGGCCAGCATCGCCGGTTATGTGTACGAAGACCTCAATCAAAATGCCTCGCTCGACTCGAGCGAAAATGGTATCGGCAACGTGACGATTACGTTGACGGGAACCGATGACCTCGGGAACACGGTCACGCTCACTACCAGCACGGCCAGCGACGGTTCGTACCTGTTCCAGAACCTGCGCCCGGGAACCTATGCGTTGGCCGAGATCCAACCCCAGTCGCCGTTCTATTTCGACGGACTCGACACCGGCGGATCGGCGGGCGGCGTGGCGGGCAATGACCAGATCACAGGCATCACGATCGCCGCGGGGACCGCCGGCGTGAGCTACCTGTTCGGCGAGCTTCCTCCAGCCGATCCGGTCGGCTACGTATACATCGATGCCAACAACAACGGGGTGCGCGATCCGGGCGAGCCGCCGATTCAGGGTGTCTTGATTACGGTCACGGGCACTGATGATCTGGGACAACCGGTCTTGCTCACCGATACGACCGACAGCAACGGCTTCTACCAATTCCAGTACCTGCGTCGCGGCACGTATCGGATCACGGAGACACAACCGGCCGCGTACATTGACGGGCTGGAGCAGAACGGCACCCCCGCCGCGATCGTGGGCAACGACACTTTCGATGGCCTCGCGCTTACCTGGGGCCAATTTGCCGGCAACTACAATTTCGGGGAACTGGCCTTCGGTAGTCTGGCTGGCCGGGTCTACGTCGATGTCAACCAGAATGGCCGGTCCGATCTATTCGAGATGGGAATCCCCGGCGTCAACATCACGCTCACCGGCCTGGACATCGGCGGCAATCCTGTGCTGCGAACCACCACCACCGGACCCGCGGGTGACTACGCGTTCGATAATCTCGTGCCGGGCACGTACCGCATCGCCGAGACGCAGCCTACCAGCTATGTCGACGGCCCCGACCAGGTCGGCAGCCTCGGAGGAGTGCTCTTGCCCGACGCTGTCGACCAGATCTTCCTGGCCGTCAACGCTGCTGGTATTGACTACGACTTTGGAGAAAACGGGTTGCTTCCCGGATTGATCACCAAACAGTATTTTCTCGCACGGAATCGACGGGGTTGACGTGTGCCGGGCAGTCGAGCGCTGCGCACGTTCTTCCCCAGCTCACCGCTGATCATCGTCAGAGGGCAATTTGTGGAGCGATTCCGGCGGTACCATGGTGACGGTCGTCAACGAGCAGGAAGAGCACCGACCGCAGCGACCGGTCCCGTTGCCGACCAGAAGACGCCACACGCGACGGCCGACGAAGACGAACGCCGCCAGCACGATCAGGCCGACCATCAGGTACTGAGTCGCGTCCGCCATGGGAATTCAGTCTCCTGCCGAAATGCGTTCGCCGGCCTTCCTCCACCGATCGGCGGGGAAGAAGCGGCGCGGCGGACGGTTTACGTACCCAGCCACGTGCCCAGCTGATACGTGATGAGCGCGCCGGCATAGGCCAGGCATGTCATGTAGCAGAACGTGAACGTCGGCCACCACAGGCTCCCCGACTCCCTGTAAATCGTACTCAAGGTCGCCGCACATTGGGCACACAGGGCGAAGAAGACCATGATCGACAACGCCACGGGGATTGTGAACACGGGCCGGTCGGTGCCCGGCCACGTCTGGCTGGCCAGCTCCTTTTTGAGCGAGGAGGACTCCGCGGCCTGCCCTTCTCCCAGATTGTAGATCACGCCCATCGCCCCAATGACAACTTCCCGCGCCGGGAACGAGGCCAATACGGAGCAGCCAATCCTCCAGTCCCATCCCAGCGGTCGCACGACCGGCGCAATCAACTTCCCCAACCGGCCGAGCAAACTCTGTTCCATGTACGCCCCGGCCACGTGATTGGACACGACTTGCTCCAGGGCCGCGCGCTGCCGCTCCAGATCCGCCACCGCTGCGGACACTGCGGCGTCGGTGGCGGCACTTGGCTGCCCGCGGAGATCCGCCAGCTGTCCATCGAGGGCGGTACGCTGCGCGGCGTATCGGCTCCACACTTCGGCCTCCACGTGGGCGGGATGCGGAAAGTAGGCGGCGGCCCACACGATCACCGTCACCGCCAAGATCAACGTGCCTGCGCCGCAGACAAATGCCCAGCATTGCTCCACGACACGCGCCCGACGACGCGCCACGAGGGAAGACGATAGTCCGGCAGCTCCATCACAAATGGCGGCGTCTCGCCTTTCAATATCGTCCTGCGGAGAATCTTCGCCACGCCGACCGCCACGACAATCCCGAGCGCAGTACAGCGCCAAGATCGTCATTCCCTGCAGACCGCACCAGCCCCCCAAGTAACGCCGGTTCGGAATGAACGCGGAGATCATCAGGGTGTACACAGGGAGCCGCGCACTGCAACTCATCAGCGGGGCGACCAGCATGGTCACCAGGCGATCGCGGCGGCCCTCGATCACGCGGGTGGCCAGGATTCCCGGAACGGCACAGGCAAACGAGGACAACAGGGGAATGAACGACTTCCCGCTCAACCCCACGCGCGACATCATGTTGTCCATCAGATAGGCCGCCCGCGCCATGTAGCCACAGTCTTCCAGAATCGCCACAAACAGGAACAACAAGGCGATCTGGGGCAGGAACGCCAACACGGCTCCCACCCCCGCCACGACGCCGTCGGCCAGCAGCGACTGCAGCACGCCGACCGGCATGACGGCCGAGATCCAGCCGCCCACGCCCGAGACCAGCCACTCCAACAGGTTCTGCAGCGGCGCTGCCCAGGAAAAGATGGCCTGAAAGACGATCACCATCAGTACGACGAAGGCCAACACGCCGGACACCGGGTGGGTCAGAACGCGGTCAAGCCGGTCCGTCATCGTGACGACATCTCGCGCCGGTCTCTGCACGACTTCGTTCAGCACGCTGTCGACCCATGCAAAACGGCTCTGCGTTTCCACGGCCGGCACCACACATCCCGCGGCGGAAAGCCGCCGGCGTGCGGCGTCAACTTCGGGCGATAAGAGCGTGTCCGACCCGATAAAGTCGGTATGGGCCAGGTAGCCGCTCGTGTCCAACAGCAGCCGCTCGACGAGGTACCGTGGAGCGCCGTTGCCGGAGCGGTGGTCCCAGGTCGATTTGAGCCGCGCGACTTCGTCACAGAACGGCGGTGGAAAGAGGCTGGGCACCCGCGGTGCGGGTGAGCCCACCGCAGCCAACAGGGCCCGCCAGAGGTCGTCCACTCCGACCTTGCGGTGAGCCTCCATCTCGACCACCGGAATCTGCAACCGCTCCCTCAGCCGCGCCACATTCAGTTGCAGGCCCCGCTCGTACGCCATGTCGACCTTGTTCAACACGAGCACCAACGGGCGCTCTAACTCCAAGGCCTGACTCACCAGATAGAGATTCCGGTCCAGATTGCTCGCATCCACAATGCACACGATCACCGCGGGCGGCGGTATGTCCTTCTGACGTCCAAACAGGACGTCCACCGCCACCATCTCGTCCGGCGAACGCGGCGCCAGACTGTACGTGCCCGGAAGATCCACAATCGTGAAATGCCGGCCGCCAACAACGGTCTCACCGAGTCGCTTCTCGACCGTCACGCCCGGGTAATTGCCGATCCGCTGATGGACACCCACCAACGCACTGAACAGCGTCGACTTTCCAGTGTTGGGATTGCCCAGCAAGGCGACGGTAATCGTCGCTCCATCGATCGTCGTGGACATGGACGTGGCGTACGCAAGGCGCTGCCATCGGCCTCGTCGACACACCTGCGACGCCGGCCACACATGCACCCACCAGCGAAGCGGCGGCCGACGCTAGTTGGTGACCTGGCAACTACGGACCATGATTCCCAGCAAATCGCTGCAACGGAAACACAACCGATTTCCCCCCGCGCGCACAATGCACGGCCGACCACGTCGCACCATGTGCACGGTCGTGCCCGGCCTCAGTCCCATTTCCTCCAGCCGTCGCATGTGCTCGGCACACCCGACCAGGCGGGCGATCCGGGCCGTCTGCCCGGCAGAGAGTTGGTCCAGGGGAATCAGTTCGTCGGCGTGTGTTGTATCGATCAAGGCTGGGAAGCACACGAAAAAATTGATCGGACTCGGTTTCTGCTGAACATGAGACTGAATCTCAGCAGGTCTACCGATATAGTATCGGCATTTTCCGTCCTCTGCAAGGACGCATTCTTCGAATCCCGCGTTGCCCCCCCCCACACGCGGGCATGCGTGGCCCGAAAGCGGGACTTCTATAGCCCACGCGAACGCGACTCGTTCTGCGGTGTCAGGTCCTGCTGTTCCGGCGATGTCTCGGCCGGGCCTTTCCGTGAACTCACGGAGCACGAATCGGCCATTCACGTCGAAACCCCGAACTTGGGCAAGACCCAAAGCTGCAGCACCAACCACACGGCCAGGATCGCCAGCATCACCAGAAATTCCATCCGTTCACCTCCGATCAGCGGGCGCGGCCGCCGCCGACTTCACACACGGTTATATTCCTCATTCACTGTCGTTCAATCGCAGCGGACCGTCAAGCGGCAATCGCGTGGGAGCTCTGCTCTCCCGCCGGAGCACGGCCGCCGCGCTAGGATCGAGCGGCCCATGACGCTACATTGATTCCCAGCGGTTCTCCTCGGCAAACTCCAGAACGCAGAGGTACACGACGATGCGGTTCTGAATCCTGGCAAGTTCTGTGTTGCGGCGCTGGTGCTGTCCGTCCAGCTCTTCTTGCTCGGCCAAGCGGCGAAAGCGGCTGACGTCGAGCCTTTGGCGATCGGCGCCTCGGCGCCCGATTTTGATCTACTCGGCGTTGACGACCGCCGTGTGCGACTCAGCGATTTGGCAGCTGCACGTGTGCTGGTGGTCGTGTTCACGTGCAATCATTGCCCAACCGCTCAGGCCTACGAAGACCGTCTCGCGCAGTTGTATCGCGATTTCCACGATCGTCACGTCGCCCTGGTGGCGATCTCGCCGAACGACCCGACGGCCGTGCGTCTGGATGAACTCGGCTACTCCGACTTGAGCGATTCGCTGGAGGAGATGAAGCTGCGGGCCAAGGAGAAGCAGTTCCCGTTCCCTTACCTGTATGACGGAGACAGTCAGGAAGTGTCCCGCGCATATGGAGTGCTGGCCACGCCGCACGTGTTCATCTTTGACCAAGACCGGAAGCTGCGTTATGTCGGTCGCATCGACGACTCCGAACAGGGGAACGTCAAGTCCCACGATGCCCGCAACGCCATCGAGGCGTTATTGGAGGGCCGACAGGTGCCCGTCGATCACACCCGCACTTTCGGATGTTCGACGAAATGGTCCGACAAGCAGGCGAGCGCACGGGAGGCCGTGGAGCAGTGGGACCGGGAGGAAGTGACGCTCGAGAGAATCGATTCGGCCGGCGTGCGGACTCTCGCTCAAAACGCTTCCAAGAAATACGTGCTGGTCAATGTCTGGGCCAGCTGGTGTATTCCGTGCGTCGCCGAGCTTCCCGAGCTCGTCACGATTCACCGCATGTACCGCGGACGTGAATTCGAACTGGTCACGATCAGCCTGGACAACGCGGACAAGATCAGCGTCTCGCTCGACCTGCTGAAGCAGAAGCACGTGGCCGCCCGGAACTACGTCTTCGACTCGGCCGACCGCGATGCCCTGGCCGAAGCCCTGGATAAGGACTGGAAAGGGCCCGTCCCCTACACCGTGTTGATCGCGCCCGGTGGAGAGGTCGTCTATCGTCAGAACGGGCCGATCGAGCCGTTGGAGCTCAAACGCGCGATCGTCCAGCGCCTCGGTCGCACCTACAAGTAGCACGAAACCTCTGTGTCACGAAGCAGTGCCTTGCTGAACCTTGGCCAGGATCAGTGGCCTGGCCTCTTCCATGAGATCCTGGACGTCGGCATACCGGATGGTCCGCCCGGCGAAATCCCGAGTTTCCAGGGCTCCGAGGAATCGAGCGCGGAACTCGGCCATGTTCGACCCGTAGATGTGATAACTGTCGGCGACATGGCAGTACCGTCCCAACTGAACCTGGCGACCGCTCAGCTGGGTGACTCGGTCGGCAATCCGCTGTTGCAGCCGCACGAGCGCGAACATGTTCATGAACGCAGCCTTGTAAGCGTCGTTACTGCGGAAGCGCACGTTCATGCTCAAACGCGGCACCCCTTCCTGCTCCATGATCCGGCACCAGACACTCTGCAGACAGGCCGGGTCGTAACAATGCACATCCTCCCAGACTTTCCACGTGATCGCCTGGGCGCGGCGCGTAAAACCGGTCTGCGCCAACTGTTGGCACATCACTTCGATCTGATCGATGACGCCCGCCAGTGACGGAACGTCATACTTGCACAGACGCTGATGATAGGTGTACTCCCACCGCGTGTCCCGCACGTCATCCGTGTCCCGCACCCAGTGGTCCTTGATCCCGTCACACACCTCCATCACGTACTCCTGCAGGTCTTCGAAACCACCGGGCATGTCGCGATGGATCATCGGTTCCTGGAGCGGGTCGGTGACCGTGACGAGCATCGTCGCATCCTTACTGGGCGGATCACCGGGTCGGTCGTACTGAGTGCTGATCTCGCAGCCCTCTTGATACAGTTTGACCAGCGAGTTCTCCCAGGCCCTGGCGATACAGTCCCCCTCGACGACCAGCACCGGTATACCGTTCATTCCGCGTGTTTCCTTTCAACATTCTTCCTGGGGACGCGCCACGGCCGCGCGCGGCGTCTGGCGGTTCAGCAGGCGGCCAATCTCGTGGAATTCGCTGGCCAGCACCGCCAGGATGTCGTCCAGGGCCAGGACACCGACGAGCCGTCCTTCGCCATCGACGACCGGCAGGCGCCGGATCTCGCCATCGCGCATCGCCGACAGCGCCCACTCGATCGAAGCATTCTCCAAGACCGTCTTCACGGGTGTCGTCATGATGTCCCGCACGCGCGTCGTACGCGGGGCCTTCTCCGCCGCCAGCACCTTCACGACCAGGTCTCGATCGGTGACGATTCCGATCGGCTGATGCAGGCGGTCCAGAACGATCAACGACCCCACCGCCCGCTGATGCATGCGCTCGGCCGCTGCCCACGCACTCTCGTCCAGGTCCACAAGGTCCACATCGCGCTGGCATATTTGCAGTACGGTCATCGGCCCCTCCCGCAAACAGACGACGAGAACGGATGGCGGATGCCAGGTTTCCCCACGGATCAGTCCTTGGAGCCGATATCGTCCGTGAACACTTCCTGGACCAATTCGTTTTCCGTTTGTTCGTGGTTCATCAGCTTGGCCTTGAACTCCCGAAACCTCGCGGACAGCCGATCCCACTCCTCGGATTGACCGGAACTCTTCTCCGCATGCTGGACAATCTGGACGATTTCCGCGCGTAATTCGCCATGTTCAGCCAACATGATTTTGACGCGATCGCACACACGCGGGGCGAAACTCACCAGATCCGAAAAACAATCACTCGCCTCCTCCGCCACAAAATGAGTGTCGACCAGATCGCGCAGTTCCGCCAAACGCTTTCCAACGCCGCCAATCGGCTCCGACCGCTCCGCAAGCATCCGCTCCAGATCGCTCAAAAGGCCACGCAGTTTGACGTGTTCCTCCAGCAAATCGTGATACTTGTCGACTCGGGAGTCCGCTTTTGCCATAGGTCACCTCTCTCAGCTGGAATGGACCGTGTAGGGAGTTCTCGACCGGGAAATCTCCGCTGGCAACTTACGCAACTCCGCACCGAAATGCAAGCAGGAAGCGGACCCGCAGCCAGACGAGTTGTGGCCGTCGGAATCAAGTCGGTCGCGTGGCAGAACCGCCGGCCCCGCTCCCCGTGGCCGCCCGAAAGAGCGCTGCGGAACCAGCGCCGGCGGCGGGAAAAGCGTGTGCCTACGAGTCCCGGGACCGGCCAGCGTGCCGCGCGACATGGACTTCGTTGTGGACCTGCCGCACCTGGGGCAAGCGCCCGACGATCGTCTGAGCGACCTGCTTCAGATAGTACGACACGACCATCCCACTGAGTGTGACAACGCCGTCGGCGAACTTGCAGCGGACGTTGCGCAGACCGACATGCGAACTCCCATGCAGCGTACGCTCGATCTGCACGCTCATCGACTCGATAGCTGGCGGTCCGTCACGCCTTCCGCTGGCCGAAGATGGCTTGGTGTGAGCAGTCATCTTCTTGGGTCTCCTTCCTCGAGAATCGCTCGCCACCGACTGGCAATCCACACGGCGTATCATGCGCAGCGTGACGGGCTCCTTGGCACCCTCTTCAGATGGCCCTTCCAGAACCGGCAGAGAATCCGCCCCCTCGGGAGACGGCAATTACAGCTTGTGCGCTCTCAAAGATTCCGCAGCCACGGCGACCCGCACACGTACTTTTTCTGCCCCCGCAACGTCCCCTCGCGACACGTTGCCTGACCTAAAGATATCCGTCCGCGTCGTGCTGTCAACGTGATTCGGCAGAACCTGGGCGAATTTGTGTGCTGAGCAGTTACAGTTGTCGAAACGCCTCGGCGGCCGTCACAATGCTCGTGGCGATTTCGATCAGCTTGAGATTCTTTTCACTGGCCAACTTCTGCAGTCGGCGAAAGGCTTCCGATTCATCGAGTCCGGCGTGTTTCATCAAAATACCTTTCGCGCGCTCGATCACCTTGCGATCCTCGAGCGCCTGTCGCAGACTGGCAGCTTCTTCGTGCACGGCCTGGAACTGCCGGAAGCGCCGGACGGCAATGCTGATCGCCGGCTCGAGATCCGCCTGCTTGATCGGCTTCACCAGGTACGCCAGGATGTGGTTCGATTCCGCGCGTTCGATCAGAGGGGCATCGTGGTGAGCCGAAACGAGGATCACCGGCACCGCGCGATCGTGAAAGATGGCTTCCGCCGCCTCGATGCCGTCCATTTCGGGCATCTTGATGTCCGTGATCACGAGATCCGGCTTCAACGTCCGGCAGTGTTCGACCAACTGCCGGCCGTTTTCGGCCACCGACACGACCTCGTGCCCCAACCGCGGCAGGATCTTCTCAAAGTACTCCTGCATATCCGGTTCGTCATCGGCGACGGCAATCCGCAGCACAGCCACAATCCCTCCGGGTCTGGTCAAAACCGCCAACACTGCCCCCTCATGATCCCGACAGTTCCCAGCCGCCACGCCCCACCGGTCCGCGACCCCCTCCTGTCGACAGGGCCTTCGCGGAGCCCCGCTGGGGCAACCACATACGCCAATGCTCCTTGATTGAGACCTCGTTGTACGCCATGGTCTCTCCACGGGCAATTGCCGTGCCGCGGACCGCGGCGTTGCAGGCCTTGCCAACGACTGCGGAACCCTCTTGGGGTTTTTTTCACAATGTGGCTCCGCGGCGATTGACAGGCACCTGTTCACTTCGTAGAGTGGGACGTAATGGAACCTGTCGTTCATGGCGGACGTGCGAGTTCCAGGTCAAGACGGCCCCAGTTGTGCAGTGAGTTTGTGCACATCGTGGGGTTTATTTTTTGCGCTGGCAGAACGTTCGAACCACTGTCCATCCGGCTCCGCGTTATTTGGTGCGAAACCAGGACTGATGCGAGACCGACCGGGTGCGAGCGAGAACAGGGATCGAGCGATACAGCTATAGGGTGGCCGGTTTCTCTTTGCTCCAGCCTAGCCAGGAGCCCGACTCCGACCTGCAAACCGGTTACCCTCGTGCCTCGGCGATTCGCACCATCGCCGAGGCCATTTTTTTTCTTGCCGGTCTGAGCGGCGCAGCCTGACTCGCCCCGGGCGAGTTCCGCCTGCACGCGATGGCGAGCTTGTGTCGTCCGAGAACCGCCACTCGACGCGCAAGGACAAGAAAAACCGGGTACCGCAGACTGCTCGTCGACTGAAACGGCGAGTCACCCACCTGCCCACGACACCCGGTGTGGATCCTTCGCGATCCCCCCCGATGGTCGTTACCGCATGCACCGCACGGCTTCCTGGCGGGCGGTGATCGCCGCGGGTGCGGCCGCCACGAAACTCGCCCGCCACGACTCGTCGGCGTTCTGATGCCTGAGCGGCAAATCTCCGCACGTCACGACCGTGACGGCAGCCATCGAAACACCGGACTCACGTGCCGAACCTTGCGCTTCGCGTGCGAAAACGCCCATCAACAGCGAGGCAACGGACAACAGCACCAACCACCACAGGCCTTCGTGGTGCGCATACCAACTGCCTGCACCCCACATCACGCACCTCCCCCGACTCGTCGCAGGACGCTCGCCACCGGGCATTTCGGCCACACCGTCGGCCAGCATCGATGGTCGCAAAGAACGTGCCAAAGCCGCGTGTCTGTCCGAACGGTCCGCCCGCATGGTCTGCCCCGCGGATTCTCGTTTTCCGTGAGCATTGTACGATGGCCGCGGTGGCCGGCTGCGCTCTGTCGGGTGGTTCGTCCCGGGCGTCGGTTCGTCAGCGACCTGACCGGCCACGCCGGTCCTTCTTGCGGGGGGCCGCGAATCTCTTGTGTGGCGGACGAGGAATGCAGTAATATGAGAGACGGTAATTCACCCAGCGGCTCGGACGGGTTTTCTTGCTGATCGGCAGGCCTGCCCGGCCACGCGAGACGGGAGAGCGCGGGGAAGAACCCCACAGCCACCGTGTGGCAGAGGCGGCACCATATGTCCACTGAAAAACACCTCTTCGAGTTCCAGGACAACGCGGACACGTTGATTCTCTCACCCACGTCTGATTTGAGCGAACTGGAGTTGAGCTATTTCGACGAGGAGCTCCGGGCCGTCATTCGGCGATTGGAAGACTCGGGATTTCGCAATGTCGTGTTGGATTTCGCAGGGCACCGATTACTACGGGTCGACGGCCCTGGGGTTCTTTCTGAAGCTGTGGAAGCGGATCCGGAGCGTGGACGGGAAGATGGCCTTCTGCAATGTCTCCCCGTACGAGCAGGAGGTGTTGCGACTGACACGGCTGGACACGCTTTGGCCCATCTGCGGTACGCGAGAAGACGCCTTGCAGTGCTTGCGGCCGGCCAGGCCGTGATCTTCCCGGAGCGGGCGTCGTTCCCGTGCACCGCGATCACTCATGCCGCAGCGCGTCGATCGGGATTGAGCAAGGCGGCCTTGAGTGCGGGAACGATCCCGAACACGACGCCGGTTCCGGCGGAGATGCCGAACCCGAGCAGCACGGCCCAGACCGGCACGACGACGTCGACCATGCGCGGGTGCATGCTGGCCAGAGTGCTGAGCGCATAGCCCAGGGCGATCCCCAGTCCGCCGCCGATCAGGCTCAGCGTCATCGCCTCGGTCAGAAACTGCAGCATGATGTCGCGGCGCCGCGCGCCGACCGCCTTTGCGCAAGCCGATCTCGCGCGTGCGTTCCGTGACGCTCACCAGCATGACGTTCATGATGCCGATGCCGCCGACCAGCAGCGAGATGCCGACGATGCCCGCCAGCACCGAGACGGCCACGGTCCCCACGTTGTTGAAAGCGGCCAGGATCTCGCCCTGCGTCTGCACGATGAAGTCGTCCGGCTGATAGGCCTCCAGCCCGTGGCGGCGGCGCAGCAGATTCGTGATCTGCGACTTGGCCTCCGGCACCACCTCGGCCGTCATGGCCTGGGCGGCGATCGACCATGTTGCGGCGAAACGCCGGGTACATCTTCAGCGCCGTCGTGTACGGAATCAGCACGACGTCATCCAGGCTTTGGCCGAAGAAACTGCCCTTGCTGGCCAGGACCCCGATCACGCGGAACCGGCGCCCGTCGAGCAACAGGCTGCTGCCGACAAGTCCTTCGTCGACATCGAACTTCCGCAGGATCTCGCGTCCCACCACGCACACCTGCTGCGACCGCTCGACATCCACCACCGCAAACGGACGCCCGACGTCCACCGGGAAGTTGCGCACCGTGTGGTACGACGGGCGACACCCCTTCGATGTTCACCGTGATCTCGTCGCGGCCGTAACGCAGCTTGACGTCCCTGCCGCGGAATCAGCGGTGACACACGCCGCAGCGCCGAGCACTGCGATTCGATGGCGCGAAAGTCCTTCTCGTCCAACTCGACACGTCCCAGCGACTTGCCCGCTTCGCCCGCCGGTCGCTGCGGCGCGACGAACACGGCGTTGGTTCCCAGTCCTTCCAGGAAATTGGAGACGTACGCGGGTAAACCCCTGCACGACGCTGACGACCGTGATCGTCGCCGTCACCGCGATCACGATCGCCAGAATCGTCAGCAGCGAACGCATCTTGTGCGTGACCAGCTGTTCGAGCGCATTGAAGGCATTGGAAAAGAAAGATCATGGGACCGCCTCCAGTCCCGCGCGGGGCACCGGGTCGCCGCCGGACCTCCTGTGCGCTGCACCACGTCCATCGGACTCGACCTGGCCATCCCTGAGTCGCACGATGCGGCGGCAGCGCTGAGCGATGTCCGGCTTCGTGCGTCACGATCACAATCGTCTGTCCTTCGCGGTACAGGTTCTCGAACAGATCGAGAATCTCCTCGCTGGTGTGACTGTCCAGGTTCCCCGTCGGCTCGTCCGCCAACAGAATGGCCGGGCGCTGGACCAGCGCTCGGGCAATCGCCACGCGCTGCCGCTGCCCGCCGGACATCTGATTCGGGCGGTGCTTCATCCGGTCCTGCAAGCCCACGCGTCGCAGCGCCTCGACCGCGCGCTGGCGACGATCTGGCGTACCGGAATAGATCAACGGCAATTCCACGTTGCGGATCGCGGTCTGCCGCGGCAGCAGCTCGAACGTCTGAAACACAAACCCGATGCGCCGCCCGCGCACACGGGCCAGCGCCGACTGCGACAGACTGGGCCACGTCCTGGCCGTCCAGCCAGTACTGGCCGGCCGTCGGCACGTCCAACAGGCCCAGGATGTTGAGCATCGTCGACTTGCCCGGACCCGGACGAACCCATGATGGCCACCATCTCGTTCGCCCGAATCGTCAAGTCCACGCCGCGCAGAGCGCGGACGATCTCCGCACCCATCTGGTACTCTTTCGTGATGCCCTGCAGCCGAATCAGCGGCTCGCCGGCCGTCATGGCGGCTCCTTCGGCGTCGGATCGCGGCTCCGTTCGGCGCGGGTTCGGCGAGTCGCTCGCGGTGCAGTCTGCCGCAGGCGCGTCTCGGCATCTGGCTTCGCCGCCGATTCAGAGCTGGCCGGTTCCTTCTCGAACTCCTCCAACTTCACGGGTTGCCCTTCTTCCATTTCATCCAGCACGCGGAAAGGCCCCACAATCACCTCGTCGTCGGGCCCGAGTCCTTCCAGGATCTCGATCCGTTCCTGATCGCTGATGCCCGTCTTCACCGGCCGGGCACGCGCCTCGCCGTTCACCATCACGAACACGACCGTCACGTAGCGACGCCTCGTCCTTGCCCTTTTCGGCCGGTGTCTTCGGTTGACGTGCGACCCAGTCGCGAAACAGCGTGCGTGGCCGGCAGGTCCTTCAACCGGCGGTGGACCACCGCCTGCACCGGCAGGCTCAACGCATCGTCAGCCCGCTTCACTTCGATTTCCACCGTGGCCGTCATCTCCGGCAACAGCGAATCGTGTTTGCCGACACATTGATCAAGGTCTCGAAGCTGACCACCTCGCACGACTTCGTGCCCTTGGGAGCGATCAAGTCCACCGATCGCCGGGCACCGGATCGTCCTGATCCGCCTGCAGGAAGATCTGGGCGGGTTGGCCCGGCCGGATCAGAGCCACGTCGCGTCTCATCCACGTCCGCCCGCACCCGCATGCGATCCATGTCGCCAATCGTCATCAAGACGGTGCCCGGGAGATTCGTCGTGCCGGCAATCACGATCTCACCCTCTTCCACATCGCGGTCAATCACCGTCCCGTCCATCGGCGAGCGGATCTCCGTCCGTTCCAGGTCCTGCTGGCTGTTGCGCCGGATGCGCGAAACTCTCCGTCAGTTCGTGCTGGCTCATCGCCAGCGCCGCCTTCATCTTTTCCAAGTATCGTCTCCGACGTCACGCAGTTCGGTCTCCGACGAGAAGCCCAGTTGTTTCAGATTCTCAAACCCCTCGGACTCCGCCTCAGCCTTCTTCAAATCCGCCTCGGCCGACTTGATCGCCGCCTTGAGCCGGTCGATGCGCGCTTCCGTCGACTCCAGACGCGCCTTGGCATCTTCGTCTGTCCAGCTTGACCAGCAGGTCGCCCGTCTTGACCCGGTCACCCTTCTCGACCTGCGACCGATTCCACCTGCCCCATCGTCTGCGACGCGATCTTCGCCTCGTCGATCAACTCGATCGTGCCAGGCGCCGTCACGGTCTGGATGATCAGTCTCCGCTGCGGACGCTGGAGCTGCACCTCCTTCGTGGGCAGGCGTTTCTTGATCCGCCAATCCACGCCCAACATCGTGGCGTCGCGCCGGAGATTGATGACCCCCACGATGGCTGCCACGACCGCCAGCAGCACAAGGATCACGATGACACGTCGCATGAATTCCATCACCTTCTCGCCACACCATCAACCACCCCGGCACCACCGGAAAACGTTGTGATGCGGTGCGTTCCCAGCGGGCTGTACTTCCCCGCATTGGGCCGAGTTTCAGTCCGGCCAGCCTACTCGGGAAACATCGTCAGCCGTATGCCCAGGTTGACCAGCAAGAATGTGCCGGCAATGATCTGAGCCTCCACGGCGGCCACAAACAGGCACGTCAGCACCGACGCCCACAAACTCGCCTGGCCGCGTCGACAGGCACTCCACGCGATCCCCAACCAGCCGATCAGGGCGAAACAGTCGATCTGCTGCAGCACCACCCATTCCCGCGCCGCGTACATCCGTGGGGGCAGCAACAGCACGACCGACGTGTCAATCTCGGATCGATGCATCGCCAACATCAGAGCGACTCGGACGGCCAGGCCCAATACCCACACGCCTTGCCACGCCACACAGTCCCGCATGGCGGTCGGAAAGCGGACCGGTCGGCCCGTGAGCGCCGCCACGGCACTCAATGCCACCGCCGCCGAAAACGCTCGCAATGCAATCCACAACGGCGCGATCAGAAAGTCGCCGACCAGGGTGATCACTGTCCAGAACGGCAGGCTGTCTCGCTGCAATTGTATCGACTTGCGCACCACATCCGCGTTCTCCTCACCCACCGAACGCTGCTCCACGCGAGCCGCACCCCGCTCCACTCCCATCGGCCAAATCGTAGTCCGGCACGCCGGTCGTCCAGACGATCCCATGGAGAATCACTACCAGCGACATCCAGACGGTCAGCAGCCACCCCCACTTTGGCGTGTCTGAACCCGGCGTCGCGCCAGCTGGCGCGGATGTGGCTTGCTGCGTCATCAAATGGGACCCTGGATAATCGCCTTCGCTGAATGGAATTGTCCCTGTCGGATGCAGCCATCGTCAAGGCGTGGCACGGCGGCACATTGCGCAGAAGCTGGGGAGTCTGTGCGGATTGACGAAAAATTGATGGAGCATCGTTCAGCCACCGGACGACAGGAAGCGAAGAAAAGGAGGCGCGGTTGCCCGCACCGAGCCGACACGGCTGGCCCCGGGGGCCGGCAACATCAGCCACGCGGCACCGCCCGCCGGCCTCACCTGTGGATTGCCCCAGCAAGTCGGAAACACGGCCATGAGTCGAATGCGATTGCCACTGCCACTGTGGGCGCTCCTCTGCTCGGCAATCTCCTGTGGAATGGTGCGTGCCCAGGAGCTGCCCAACCCGCCACAGACGCCGCCACAGCCTCCCTCGTCTCTCTCACCATCACCCAGGAATCTGAAGGAACTGATTCGGCGCGGTACGCAGCCGTTGTCGGCCAAGATGCCCGACACGAAACTTCGTGCGGGGGTCCGGCCGGCCGATGTGAGCCAGGAGGTATTTGACCTGCGCGAGACGCCGTCTACGGTCTTCCGCGGCGACGATTGGCTGCCGATCCAGTACAACTGGGTAGCGTCCGACCTGCGCTACCGGCCGCTGTATTTCGAAGACGCGATGCTGGAACGACATGGGCAAACGCGGCATCCTTTGGTGCAGCCGGTGGCGTCCGGCACGCGGTTCTTCCTCACGTTCCCAGTGCTGCCGTACGCGATGACCGTGAATTCACCACGTCCCGCGCAAGCGCGCTGGGACACTATCGCCCCGGCAGCAGCGCCCCGCTATTGCTGCAGCGTCCTCCACTGCAAACCGATGCCGGGCTTGTGGAGGCCGGGACCTGGGTGGGCCTGATTTTCCTGATCCCGTAACGTCGGGCGCATCCCTGTCGGCCGTCGGATCCGGACGGCGTAACCGGCACCTTCGTTCAGGATTTCCTGGGCGGACTTGCAAGCCCGCCCTACGGTCCAGGCCTGCGGCAGGTACGTGGGATGGAATTCTAAGGCCGCCCACTTCCGAATATGCCAGCTGGAGAAATTGCTCCAGTTGGGCAATATCTGCCGTCGATACCAGTTAGTGCACTCGTAGCGATTGCGCGCATTGCGATGTCGCGCTCCATCGTCGTAAATTGCCCTGCCAAACCAAAGTAACAGCCTGGACCGGCCCGCGATGTACTGTCGCCTTTGTATTGCCATCGCCCTGATCGGACTGCTGCTAAGCACGGCCGGGTGCTGGTATCGCCGCCAGGAGTTTCGTTTTCCCGAGCATCAAGTCGGTCCACACCAGGCAATTGCGACTCAGATCGAGTACCCGGACGTGGAAGCCACCATCGATCCGGACCTGGCTTCGAGCTCAGCCCCTCGCACCACGGAGAATCCGCGGGACCAGGAAGCGATGGATATCAGCCTGGCCGAAGCCATGCGGCTGGCGTTCGCCAGCAGCGACGTCATTCGCAATCTGGGCGGCAGCGTGGTACCCGGGCCGGCCGGCTCTACGACGATGTTCAACCCGGCCATCGTCGAATCCGATCCGCGCACGAGCGTGGAGGCGGCGTTGAGCGCTTTCGATGCGCAGCTGACGTCGGCGCTGTTTTGGAACAAATTCAACCGTGATATTAACCAACCCTTCCAAGCCGGCCCCACAACACTGAAAATACCCTCGCTGCAGCAAACGACGAGCAACTACCAGATCGAACTGGCCAAGACGGCCGCCACGGGTTCCCGCTTTGCTCTGCGACATCATGTCACGTATAACCGCGCCGATATTTTCAACGCATTCCTGCGATATCAATCCGTGTACGAAGTCGATTACGAGGCCGAAGTGCGCCAGCCGTTGTTGCGGGGAGCCGGCGTGGAGTTCAACCGGATCGCCGGACCCAACTCCGTGGCGGGTGGCGCCAATGGAGTGCTGCTGGCTCGCATCAACGCCGACGTGAGTCTGGCCGACTTCGAGGCTGCCGTGATCAATCTGACGCGTGACGTCGAGCAGGCGTACTGGGATCTTTACTTCGGATATCGCGACCTGGACGCCAAGATCGCCGGACGCGACAGCTCGCTGGTGACCTGGCAGAATATCGCCGAACGCCAGCGCCTCGGCTTGCGGGGAGGCACGCCCGAAAACGAATCCCAGTTGCGTTCGCAGTACTTCCTGTTCCAGGCGGCCGTCGACGACGCGTTGGCGGGGCTCTACAGCCGCGAAGAACGCCTGCGCTACCTGCTCGGGCTGCCGCCGAACGGTCCTCAACTGCTGCGCCCGGCCACGGAACCGACCACGGCCAAGGTCATCTTCCCCTGGCAGTCTGCGCTCCAAGAGGCGTATCTGCGCCGAGTCGAGTTGCGTCGTCAAAAGTGGCTGATCAAACGGACCGAATTGCAGCTGATCGCTGCCAAGAACTACCTCATGCCGCGGCTGGACGCCGTGGCCTTGTATCGTTTCCGAGGCTTCGGTGACGAGCTGTTCGCCCCCCCGGGTCCCAGCGGGTCGGAAAGCGTCTACCAGAGCCTGACCGGTGGAGACTGGCAGGAATGGCAGATGGGTTTCCAATTCGACGTACCGATCGGTTTCCGGCGCGAGTTTGCTGCTTTGCGCAATGCGGAGCTGGAAGTGGCCCGCGAACGAGCCATTCTGGATGAACAAGAATTCCGCATTTCGCACGACCTGAGTGAAGCGATCCGCAGCGGCGATCGGGCCTTCCAACTGATGAGGACCAACCTGAATCGGCGGCTGGCGGCCTATGATGAGGTCCAGGCCTTGCGGGCGCGATTCCAGACCGGATTCGAGCAACTGGACGTGTTGCTGCGTGCCGAACAGCGGTTGGCGGAGTCGACCAGCGCCTATTACCGTTCTCTCATCGACTACTCGCTGGCCATGCGCGATGTGCATATCGCCAAAGGGTCGCTGCTGGAATACGATGGCGTCTCGCTGGCGGAAGGCCCCTGGTCGAACGGCGCGTACCGCGACGCTCTGGAGCGGTCGCGGCACTTCACGGAGCGCAGCCTCGATTACGGTCTCGAGCAGCCTCGACCGATCAGTCGCGGCCCCTATCTGCAGCATCGCGGTGCCCCGTCCGCAGGCACGCCGCTCGACAACTCACCGCCGGAACCGCTCGAGACGCCACTGCCGGCGGACACACTGCCGGCGGACACACTGCCTGTGCCTGAGGGCATGCTGGATGCGGTTCGATAGCCGGCCACCACCCGACGTGGCTGACTTGTACGCCTTCCTGCAGACCCTGTAGCATGACACCATGGCACACTACGAATCAACTTGCCCCGATCGGCTGAAACAGTGGTTGACGCTGGCCGTGGATCGGGAAGCGTCCGATCTGCATCTGGTTGTCGGACACCCGCCCGTGCTGCGCGTGCATGGCGTCCTGCAACCGCTCGACGAACCGGAGCTCGAGAAGCAACAGCTGGAAGCCTTGCTGTTGCCGGCCTGCCCGTCTCCGTTCGCGGAACGATTTCAGCAGGAGAAAAACACCGACTTCTCGCTGTCGGTTGACATCCATGCTCAACCGCACCGGTTCCGTGCCAACTACTTTGTCAACGGCCAGAATGTCGGCGGCTGCTTCCGCGTGATTCCGTCGGCGATTCCCGATTTCGAATGGGCCGGAATTCCCCTGGAGCTGGCCGAACGGTTGACCAGCTTCCGCAATGGCCTGATCCTCGTTTCCGGCGTCACCGGCTCGGGCAAGACGACCACGCTGGCGATGCTGGTCAACAAGCTCAATCTGGCAGGTGGATGTCGCATCATCTCGATTGAAGAGCCGATTGAGTACTTGTTCCCGCGCGTCCCAACTTCGGTCGTCACGCAGCGCGAAGTGGGTATCGACGTGAGCACATTTGCCGACGGTTTGAAATTTGGCCTGCGGCAGGATCCGGACGTGATGCTGGTCGGTGAGATTCGCGATCGAGAAACGGCGCAGATCGCTCTGAGTGCGGCAGAAACGGGCCATCTGGTCCTGTCGACCCTGCACACGCGCGACGCCAAGGGCGCGATCTCGCGGTTCGTGGATCTCTTTCCGCAAATGGTGCAGCACGAGATTCGTGCCCAGCTGGCGATGGGACTGCGGTCAGTGATCAGCCAGCACCTCTTACCCAGTTCTCAGCCGGGCACGAAACGGCACCTGGCTCTGGAAGTCATGTTCAACAATTCACCGATTGCCAGTTCGATCCGCTTCAGTAAGCTGGAGTCGATCGACAATTGCATTCTCACGGGCCGGGCCGCCGGCATGATCACGCTCGACGAGTCGGTCCGCCGCCTGCTGGTGGCCGACAAGATCGATCGTCAGACTGCCGAGCACTTCGTCAGCGACATCGCCTCGCTCGATCGACGCCGCTGACGGAAACCCTCCGCCGCATCCGTGTGAAACCAGATCCGTTCCGGGGCACTTGATCGAGGATTCGTGTGAACTGCCGATGGAGGTTCCCGACGATGCGTACGATTCGCGCGGTCCGCGAAGTTCCCAGCCTGGCCAGCATCTCCTTCTGGATGGCAGGACTCATGTGTGCTTCCTTTGCCGGTTCGCTCGTGTCCGGTGCCCCACCCGCCGACCTGGTGCTCACGGGCGGCAAGGTCGTCACCGTCGACTCGCCACACCCCGCGGCCGAGGCGATCGCCGTACAAGGGGAGCGTATTCTGGCGGTCGGCAGCGTGGCCGACATTGCGCTCTGGATTGGTCCGCAGACGCGCGTGATCGCGCTCGACGGCCAAATGGTCGTGCCCGGCTTCATCGAAGGTCACGGTCATTTCCTGGGCCTGGGCGAGTCGCAGATGAGCCTCGATGTCTCGTCGGCCGCAACTTGGGACGAGATAGTGGAACAAGTGGCAACTGCCGCACGCGAGAAACCGGCTGGCACGTGGATCCTCGGACGCGGATGGCATCAGAGCAAGTGGCGAGAGGTGCCTCAGCCGAGCGTCGAAGGCACTCCCACACACGAGGCGGTGAGCCGGGTGGCACCCGCGCATCCGGTCGTGCTGACGCACGCCTCGGGACACATGTGCATCGCGAATGCGCAGGCCCTGCAGTTGGCAGGCATCGATCGACACACGCAGGCACCGGCCGGCGGAGAGATTCTGCACGATGCCGCGGGAAATCCCACCGGGGTCTTGCGCGAGAACGCGATGGAATTGATCGACCGCGTTTACGAACAACACCAGCGTCAGCGATCCGCGGAACAAAGTCGTAAAGATCAGTTGGAGACCATTCGGCGAGCGGGAGAAGAGTGTCTGCGCCACGGCATCACCAGCTTCTGCGATGCGGGAGCAGCGTTTTCCGTGATCGACACGTATCGCACGCTGGCGGCAGCGGGCCAACTGCCCGTCCGCTTGTGGGTCATGATCGGCGAGGACAACGATGCGCTCGCCGCCAACTTGGAGCGGTACCGCGTCGTGGGTATGGGAAATCAACACCTGACCGTGCGAGCCATCAAGCGATTGATCGACGGCGCCTTGGGATCGCACGGTGCCTGGCTGCTCGAACCGTACGAGGATCTTCCCACCAGTCTCGGTTTGAACACGCTGGCGTTGGACGACCTGCAGCGCACTGCGGAGCTGGCCATCGCCCACGACTGTCAATTGTGCGTTCACGCCATCGGAGATCGTGCCAATCGGGAAGTGTTGGACTTGTACGAACGAACGATTCGCGCTCACCCTGACCGCCGCGAACTCCGCTGGCGAATCGAACACGCGCAGCACCTCGCCCTGGCCGACGTGCCGCGTTTCGCACAACTGGGAGTGATCGCCGCCATGCAGGCCGTGCACGCCACATCGGATGGTCCCTTCGTGGTGACGCGGCTCGGCCAACGGCGTGCTCAGTCGGGGGCCTATGCCTGGCGAAGCTTGCTCGACAGCGGCGCCGTGATCGCCAACGGGACTGATGTGCCGGTGGAAAAAGTCGACCCGTTGGCCGGGTTCTATGCCGCGGTGACGCGGAAGATGCACAACGGCCTGGCGTTCTATCCCGAGCAGTGCATGACCCGCGAGGAGGCCCTGCGAAGCTACACGTTGGATGCCGCCTACGCTGCGTTTGAGGAACCAATCAAAGGTTCGCTCACGCCCGGCAAGCTGGCCGACATCGTCGTGTTGTCGCAAGACATCCTGTCGATTCCCGCAGAGCGTTTGCGCGACACGCAGGTCCTCTACACGATCATCGGTGGTCAGATCCGGTACGCGCGCCCTTGAGTCAAACCGTGGACTGGAGGTCGTGATTCAACGCTGTGGCACTACCGCCGCAGCGGGTTACCGGATAGGCTCAAGTCTGTTCGATTTCCGAGTGCTGCTTGGGACGTGCCGCGGCAATGACCGGGCACGCCGACGCCAAGAATGCCCCGCGGCGGCGGAGAACGCAGCTCACACCGCCGCAAAGGGTCCTCGGTCCGATGTTCGTGAACGGTTACCGAAAGTGCATGCGATGACCGCCGACACACCCGCTCGCGATGAACTCGCGGCCATGTATCTCGAACAACTGCCGTACGAACCGTACCGGGTCCAGGAAGAGGCTCTGTTGGCATGGTTCACTTCCACGCAAGGGGTGATGGTCTGCGCTCCGACCGGCATGGGCAAGACGCTGATCGCCGAGGCCGCCTTGTTCGAGGCGCTGCACAACGGCTCCGTGGCCTACTACACGACGCCGCTGATCGCGTTGACCGATCAGAAGTTCTACGAGATGCAGGACTCGGCCGTGCGGTGGGGATTTCGGGCGGAGGATGTCGGGCTGGTCACCGGCAATCGCCGCATTAACCCGGACGCGCGCATCCTGGTCGTCGTCGCCGAAATCCTGTTCAACCGCCTGCTGCATCCTGCGATGTTTGATTTCTCCCAGGTCAGCTCGGTCGTGATGGATGAATTCCACAGTTTCAACGATCCCGAGCGGGGCATTGTCTGGGAACTCACACTCGGGCTGCTGCCCCCCCAGGTGCGGATTCTGCTGCTGTCGGCGACCGTCGGCAACAGTCTCGAGTTCATCAACTGGTTGTCACACCATCATGCGCGCCGTTTGGAACTTGTGCAGAGCGACGAACGCAAAGTGCCGCTCACCTACCAGTGGATCGGCGATATGCTGCTGAACGAGTTCCTCGAAACGATGGCCGGCGGAGACGACGAATCCCGCAAGACACCCGCCTTGGTGTTCTGCTTCAACCGGGAGATGTGCTGGAACGTCGCCGAGCAGGTCAAGGGGAAGAAGATGATCAGTGACCAGCAGCAGAAGAAGCTGGCTGCGGAGCTGGACTTCTACGACTGGTCACAAGGTGTCGGTCCGAAATTGCGGCAACTGCTCTTGCGCGGAGTGGGCGTGCACCACGCCGGCGTGCTGCCCAAGTACAAGCGGATCGTGGAGGATCTATTTCAGCGCAAGCTGTTGGCGTTGACGATCTGCACCGAGACCTTGTCCGCGGGCATCAATCTGCCGGCACGCAGTGTCGTGATGCCCGAGCTGTTGAAGGGTCCGCCGGGAGAAATGAAACTGATCGATTCCAGCAGCGCCCACCAGATTTTTGGCCGCGCCGGTCGACCTCAATTCGATACGCAAGGCTACGTGTTCGCCTTGGCACACGAAGATGACGTCAAGATTCTGCGCTGGCGCGAAAAGTACGACCGCATTCCGGAAGACACCAAAGACCCGGGATTGCTGAAGGCCAAAAAGGCGTTGAAGAAAAAGATGCCGACGCGCCGCAGTACGGAACAGTACTGGACGGAGGCCCAGTTCGAACAGCTGCGATCGTCGCCACCCGGACGACTGTCCAGTCGAGGAGCGTTACCCTGGCGGCTGCTGGCCTATTGGCTGGATGCATCTCCCGAAGTGGACAAGATCCGCGAGCTCATCGCCAAGCGACTGTTGTTCGGCAAGCGGTTGGAGGCCAGTCAGCAGGCGGTGGATCGCATGCTCATGACACTGTGGACGGCCGGCTACGTGGAGTTGGATCCCGAGCCGCCGAAGCCGGGCCAGGAGTCCGCGGCCCGTGGGGTGGGCCTGCCTCGCGACGGTCAATCAGCAGCGGGCGGTGAAGGCGCCGGCGAGCCCTATCGACCCCACCTGGCTCGGTCCACGCCCGCCCTGCAAAAACTACTGCTGCTCCGCGGTGTGAACCCGTTGTACGGCGTGTTCCTGGTGAACCAGCTGGGAATTGCCGATCGCAACGAACGGATTCAGGCCCTGGAAAGCGTGCTCGAAATGCCCCCCGCGGTCGCGTACCACCTGCACGTGCCGGGACATGACGAATTGCCACCCGGTCCGCTGGCCACCACCCGGCTGGATATTCACCTGCTGCAGCTCGGCCTGGTGACGGCTGAACAGCTGGGCGTCGCTCCGCCGCCTGAAGAACGGGACGGACCGCGTGCATTCTATGATGAGGAGCCGGTATTCGTACTGACCCTGGCCGACAAGTTGCGCATGTGGTTCGAGAACGATTTTCCCGGTGTCCACGATCTGCGGACACGCGCCGTGTGGGCGGCCGGTGAATTGCTGCAGTTCGGCGGAGACTTCAATAAGTTCATCACCGGCAAACAGCTGCAGAAACAAGAAGGGATCATCTTCCGGCATCTGCTCCGCCTGATCCTGCTGATCGGCGAATTCACGCAACTGACACCGCCCGACCTGGATCCCCAGCTCTGGCGGGAAGAGATGCAGGAAATCGCTAATGAACTGACCGACTCGTGCCGGAAGGTCGATCCGACCAGCACCGACAAGGCCCTGGAAGAGGCCCAGTCCAGCGAAAGTGAGCTGTAGCGAGTGCCGGTGCCCCGGAGATTTTTTCGGCGGACACGCCAAGATCCTGAAGGCACCGACGAATAACGGCCGTGACTTGATTCGACGAGGAGTTGGTGGTCTATGCACGAGACTTTTCCCAGCCTGCTGGCCCAGGCGGCACCCGTGTTGGAATATATTATGCCATCCGACATTCTCCCCATCATCACCGTCACCCTCGGCATTGGCGGAGGGGTGTTGGTCGCGCTGACAGCCATCATCATGGGGAATTGGCGAAAGGCCCGGGACCGGAAGATCGTGGCCTCGCTGATTCAGGACATGCTCGACCGAAACATGTCGGCCGTCGAAATCCAGCAGATCATGAGCACTTGCCAATCCTGGAGCGATTCCGATGCCGACGTTCCAGTAGCCCGCCTCGTTGAGCACATGCCCGGACGACCACCCAAGCCCGCCAAAATGATGTGATGGCAGTTCGGACCGTGCGGCGATCCGTCCCGGATGAACGGCGACTCTTCTGACAGCTGAGTGTCACTACCCAGCACTTTCTCCAGCCACTCGCGGGCTTCCCGACGCGCCGATACCCGACCCGTACTTGTCTTCGGCCGCACCAGTCCATTACGCTTGGCACGTGTTTCATGGTCGGCACGCGCGGTGAGACCCCAGGGCGGTTTCTCCGGGAACGGTGCCGCAGGCTGACGATGCTGGTCCCGACTTCTGCCACGCCACTTCGCCGGTGGATGTCCCGACCATGGCGATCCTGGAGAACCCGTTGCATCATGCTGGACCTGTATGAAGAAATCGAGACAGCGGCGGCCGCCATCCGCGAACACTGGCCCCGCCAGCCCCACGCCGGCATCATCCTGGGAACGGGGTTGGGCAACCTGGTTGATCAGCTCCAAGTCGAGGCGGCCCTGGACTATGAGCAGATCCCGCATTTCGTGAATTCGACCGCCGTCAGCCATCGAGGGCGGCTCGTCTGCGGTCTGCTCCAGAACGTGCCCGTCCTGGTCATGGAGGGCCGGTTCCACTTGTACGAGGGTTACTCGCTCCGACAAATCACACTTCCGGTCCGGGTGATGAAGGCGGCGGGTGCCGAACTGCTGATCGTGTCGAACGCCAGTGGCGGGATGAATCCGCACTATCGGTGCGGCGACCTGATGGTCATCGAAGACCACATCAATCTGATGGGGGACAATCCGCTGATCGGAGTGAACGACGACCGCCTGGGCCCACGGTTCCCTGACATGTGCGAACCTTATGATCTGGCGCTCGTCGACCGGGTTCTGGAGATTGCGCGGCGCGAGAACATCGTCGCGCACAAGGGAGTTTTTGTGGCGGTCGCCGGGCCGAACCTGGAAACGCGGGCCGAGTACCGCTTCCTGCGGTCGATCGGGGCTGACGCCGTTGGCATGTCCACGGTTCCGGAGGTGATTGTAGCGGTCCACGCGGGCCTGCGAGTTCTGGGACTTTCGATCGTGACCGACATGTGCCTGCCGGACGCCCTCAAACCTGCGAACATCGACCACATTATCGCCACCGCCAACGAGGCCCAACCGCGGCTGACCAAGCTGGTGATGGGCGCGCTGGCTGGCGAATCAGTCAACCGTTGAGCGCGGCTGCTGATATGTCAGAACCGTGGACGGACAGGGGAATCTCCAGCTGCGCGGGATTTGATTCGGCGATGCAACCAGATACCGAAACAGCCGTCGCGATGGCACGGGACCGGATTGCCCGCAAGTGGCCCCTGCAACCCGCTGCCGCCGTAATTCTCGGCACCGGCTTGGGGCGACTGGCGGAGCACGTGCAGCGTGACGTTACGATTCCCTTCGCAGCTCTCCCGGGGTTTCCGCCCACAACAGCCTTAGGACACCGCGGGCGAGTCATCTGCGGTCGTCTCAACGGCACGCCACTGATGCTGCTCGACGGCCGCTGCCACCTGTACGAAGGCTACAGCGTGGACCAGGTCACGCTGCCCGTTCGCGTGCTGCAAGCTTGCGGTGCTCGGCTGCTGATCGCCTCCAATGCCAGCGGTGGACTCAATCCGGAATTTGCCGCAGGCGACATCATGGTGATCGATGACCATATCAACCTGATGACCCGCCCCGTCCTGCCGGCGACCTGCCGAACCGTTCTTGGTCGCGCCGTCCGCACGAGTCCGTCGCCGTACGATGCGCAGTTGCAGGAACAGGTCTTGCAGATCGCCCGCCGGAACAGTTTCGTCGCTCAGCGGGGCGTGTACGTGGCCATGACAGGTCCCAACTACGAAACGCGGGCCGAATACCGCTTTCTGCGCCGCATCGGCGGCGACGTCGTCGGCATGTCGACCGTGCCCGAAGTGGTTGTGGCCCACGCGCTGGGGATGCGCATCCTGGGACTCTCGATCGTCACCAACGTGGCTTCGCCGGACGCTCCGCAGGTCGTAGATGCGTCGGACGTCGTCGATTCGGCCGCGCAGGCCGAACCGTACGTGCGCCAGATCGTGGCGGGGATCGTCGAATTGGCCTGCCGACGTTAAGTCCCCCCGTGCTTGTTTCCAACAGCACGCGAGCGTAGATTTCCTCTTGCAGCTTGTTGCGGGCGGGGGCGCCCTTCGCGGCACTGGAGACCGTTGTACGGTCCTTCCGTCCCAGGCGTTTCATTCTTCCAGCGAATCCATGCATCATGAATACCGAGATCCCCCCTTCTTCCGAACCGACCGAAAGGCGCTGGCGACCGCTCACGGCAATTCAACGTCGCGTGGCGGGAGTGCTGGTCGAAAAGGCCAAAACGACACCCGATGCCTATCCATTGACTCTCAATGCGCTGACCAACGGGTGCAACCAGAAGTCGAACCGATCGCCCCACATGGACTTGTCGTCCGAGGAAGTGGAACGAACGGTGGAGGAACTGCGCGAAATGGGCGCGGTGGCCGAAGTGCAATCGGGAGGTCGAGTCCCGAAGTTTCGGCACTACCTGTACGAATGGCTGGGAGTCGACAAGGTCGAACTGGCAGTCTTGGCCGAACTGCTCCTGCGCGGCGAACAGACGATCGGCGAGTTGCGCGGCCATGCTTCGCGCATGGAGCCGATCGCCGACCTCAACGCCTTGCACGCCATCCTGGAGGCACTGGTTGCCAAGGAACTGGTCGTCTTGTTGACTCCGTCCGGTCGCGGTCAAGTGGTCACGCACAATCTGTACACGCCGGAACGATTGGAGGAACTCAAGAGCCAGTTCGCGTCGGGACAGCAGACGCCCGAACCGGCTGTGGCTCGAGTTCCGAGTTCCCGACCATCCGGAATCTCCCTGGAACAGTTTTCCTCCCTGGAGTCCGAAGTGGCGGAGTTGCGGGCCGAAATCGCGCGGATCAATGCAGAACTCAACGCCTTGCGGAACGCACCGTGATCAGGGTTCTTCGGTCCACTGCCATCCCATGGGAGTTTCCAGTTCGTACTGGGCGATCTTCGCCCAAGGCGTCTGGGGATGTTCATCGACCACGCGTTGCAGGTGCGATCGGGCGCGGCTGACGAGATTCTGCAGCGCGCTGCTTTCATCGGTGGTCGTGGCGCCTGCAGTACCCAGAATCGACTGTCCGGCCTGGCAAACGGCCGACCACGTTTGAGTGCTGCCAGCATGGAGTTGTAGCCGTCAATCCGAGCCTTGGCGGCGGTCGCACGGCCCATGGCCAGATCAAAACCCGCCTTCCAGCGCGGACGTGTCAGCTTCTCGGCATCACCAGCCCCTTGACGCAGAGTATCGTACAGCTCGTTAACGGCCGGCGCGACCTTGGCCGCCGCTTGTTGTGCTCGATCCAGGCGACTCTTCAGGTCGGCCTCGTCGCGCTTTTCAAAACGAAACTCCGCGTCCCGCAGAACCGCCGTCCGCGGCAGTCGTGCGGCGTCGTGGAGCTGCGCGGCACGCGGCATTGCCCTGCAATAAGTTCTGATACGATGTTTCGTCCACCCAGTCCGGCCGCGTACGAGCGCATGATCTGTGCGTTGAATTCTCCCGCATCCACCGTCGGCCATTGCTGTCGCCGCGCGTTGGCGACGCCGGATCCGAGGCTCCGCCCGCGCACCGCCAGAAATGATCCTCCACTCGCTCGGCACAGCCACTCCAAACCAAACGGACCGAACCCGGAATCGAGCAGTTCCAAGCTGGAAGAGAACTCCTCAAACTCCAACTGGATCGCCTCTCCTGCCCGCGATTCCGGACCTTGCAGAATCGGTTGCCAGAGAGCCGTCCGTCCCACTGCCGCTCGAGTGTCGGTCCCCTCCGTCGACGACTCGATGCCGGGATCCAGAGCAGCCGTTCGTCCCAACGGCGCCGGCACGCCCACCACGTAGATCGGCAGCGCATACTTCCCCGGCTGCTCGATGAGCCGGTCGACCTGTGCCCAATCGTCACCCGCTTCGTCCGTGATGATGACCAAGACCACCTCACGCCGCTCGCGAATCCGCAGCGGAAGGTATTCGTCGAGGGCCTGCTTCACGGCTTCGAACGTGGTCTCGCGACCACTCGACTCGATGCGCATCGCATCCCAGGCGGCCACGACCACCTGCGGATCGGTCGTCCGCTTCACACGAAACTCCACCGTTCTACTGATCGTCACGACGCCGGTCTGCAGCCGATCGGTCGCCGCCATGAGGGTCGGAACGACTTCCGCATAGAACCGCCGGACGTCACTGTGGATTTCGCTCCCCCAACTCATCGCGCTCGGGGAAATATCCACCAGCCAGACGACGGTCGTCGGAGCGAAATCGACCGAATCGCGAATGATATCCAGCGCACGTTGAATCGCATCCGACTGTGACAGAACGCTGTCATGGTCTGTCGCCTTGCGGGTGCGGGCCTGCAGCCTGGTGACGGCCGCACGGCCTCCCGCCTCGCGGCCCTCCGCCCGTTTCGCCGGGCGATGGTCGGGGCGATGCCCGTCCTGCGTGCGCTCGTCGTCAACTCCGGCAGCCTGCCGGGCGCACGTGGCGGATTCCCCTGCTCGTTCGACCGCGGCTGACAACCGCTCAGAATGCTCCCCCACAGGGCCAGTAACACCGCCATCCGCCATGACCCAGTCACGCTCATCTCCTCTCGGCATCTTCCCCGGCATGTTCCGCCCATTGTACGCCAGAGGCGCGGCCGGGCCTATGGACGCCAGCCCACGAACCGCCTCCAGGCCAGCCAACGGGCAATCGGCTTGACTGCGGCGAAGTAATCCCCGGATCGCGCAATGCCATCTTGGGTCGACATGCACTGGAGGTCGGATCTGTCAACGACTACTCTGAAGGCAGTGGCGTGAACCACCGTAGGCCGAAAGGTAGTCAACGCATGGGCATTCAGATCGAGTTTTTCGGAGTGGCCAGACAGCGCATCGGCGCGGCCTCCGTGGTCATTCCGGCCGAAGGAACCGTGGCGCTTCGGAGTGCTGCTTGCACGGCTGGCCGAGCAGTTTCCGAATTGGGCGGCCGAGTGTCTGGATGGCGATCGGATGCGGCCGAGCTACATCATCAATGTGGACGGTCATCGCTTCGTGCACGATCCGCGGGAGCCGATTGCGGACAACGCGTCGCTGTTGATCATGTCGGCGGACGCGGGCGGTTAGCGAGGCAAACGGGGTGACACAGCACGCGTTCGGAAACACCAATCGCTCAGCCGTGCCGGGCTATCACGCGCAGTATCTGCACGTGGATCTTGCCCAAGGCACCGGTACCTTCCTCCCCCTGGCCACGGATGTCCTGCGCCGCTTCGTGGGCGGCAGCGGCCTGGGAACTTGGCTGCTGTTGCGGCACAGCGAACCGACCACCGATCCGTTTTCTCCGACGGCGCCGATCATCTTCGCGTTGAGCCCGTTGGTCGGCAGCCCCTTGACGACGTCGGCGAAATTCGCGGTGGTGTCCCAGAGTCCGCTGACACACCGCATCAATGACTCGCTGGTCAGCAGCGGTTTTGCCATCGCTGCCAAGAAGTGTGGCTGTGATGCCATCGTGGTGCGGGGGCGGGCTCCCGAACCATCGGTGCTGATCATCGACGACGGCGTCGTGCGACTGGAACCCGCCCGCGGTCTGTGGGGCCAGACGTGCGGCGCGGCCGAACAGGAACTGCACGCGCGGTTTGGCAAAGACTTCTGTGCGGCGGTGATCGGCCCGGCGGGGGAACGCCTCGTTCGATTTGCCACGGTGTCCCATGCCGGCCGGCATGCCGGCCGGGGCGGCAGCGGGGCCGTCCTGGGTTCCAAGAACCTCAAAGCGATCCTCGTGCGCGGCACGCAGCGCTGCACGTGGGCACACCCGCAGCAACTTGTCGCGTGTGCCAGGCAACTCTCTGCCAGGTCCTTGGGACCGGCCACGGCCAAGTACCGCGAACTGGGCACGGCCACCAATCTGCTGGTCTTCAATCGCCTGCACGCGCTGCCAACCCGGAACTTCCAGCAAGGCCATTTTCCGGGCGTCGAACGTCTGGCCCCGGAACACCTCGTGGAGACGCACCGCAAGACACGCACCTCGTGCGTCGCCTGCACGATCGGTTGCGAACACATATACTCCGTCAAACCCGACTCGCAAGCGCCGTCGCAGACAGTGCGGGTCGAGTATGAAAACCTGTTTGCACTCGGTTCCCTGTGCGGCGTGTCGGATCCCGAGGCCGTTCTGTCGGCGTCCAAGAAGTGCGACGAGCTAGGGCTGGATACGATCAGCGCCGGTGGGACCATCGCATTTGCCATGGAGTGTGTCGAGCGTGGGCTGCTCGATGCGCCGTGGCTGACGTTTGGTTCCGGCGAGGCATTGCTCCAGGCCTTGGACCTGATCGCAGTGCGCACGGGCTTGGGGGAGATGCTGTCCCAGGGCAGCCGCCGGCTGGCAGAGACGCTCGGCCCGCAGGCCATGGCCTTTGCGCCCCACGTCAAAGGGCTGGAGATCCCCGGGTACGAACCGCGCGCCATGCAAACACTAGCGCTCGGACTGGCAGTCGGCACGCGCGGCGCCGACCACAACCGAAGCGGAGCGGCCGAGGTCGATTTCTCGGAACTTGCCGATCGCCGCCACCTGACCACCGATGCCGCCGCGCTGGCCGTGGAAAGCGAGGATCGCTCCGCTATCCTCGATTCCCTGATCCTCTGCCGCTTCTTACGCAACGCGCTTGACGATTTCTACGGGCAGTCGGCGGAGATGCTGCAGTGGGTGACCGGCTGGGACGTGACGGCCGCTGAACTGCGGCAGACCGCCCGGCGGATCGTCACGTCCAAGAAGTTGTACAACATCCGAGCCGGCTGGACGCCGGTCGAAGATCGCCTGCCCGACCGTTTCTTGCAGCAGGCTCTGCCGGACGACCCGCTGGCCCGGTTGACGTACGACCAGCTCCAGGCCGCCATCCAGGCCTACAATCGGGCCCGGGGCTGGACCGACGACGGCCTGCTCGCTGACCAACTGCTCCAAGAGCTGGACCTGCGCGACTGCTCGCCTGTGTAGGACGGAAAGAACTCCGTGCCACGGGCGACGTCACAGCGACAGGACGAACTCCGCCAGATCGTTGAGATCCTGCTCGGACAGCCCATCGAGTTCACCGCTCTTGCCGCCGTGTTTTCCCGTGACCAGCAGGTCCTTGATCGTCATGTAGTGCCCGTCGTGCATGTAAGGAGCGGTGCGCCACACTTCGACGAGCGTCGGGGTGTCGAAGTCCACGCGCCGGTCGTAGGGTACACTCGAACCGACATCATGCATCTTCAGATCGGTGTACAACGGTTCGGGATGGCATGTCGCGCAGCCGACCTTCTCCGAGAAGTACAGCAGCTTGCCACGTTCGGCCGATTCACTGAGCTTGCCGCCGACCAGGTGGGGGCTGGGAGTGGGTTCGAGGGCCTTCAAGTACTCGTCGAGGGACTCGGGAACTCGATCCTCGGCCGGGGGCACGGCAAACTGGATACGCTCGATGCCCGCGCGGGTGGCTTCCTCCGCGGTCATTCGCACGGCGGCACTCATGGCGGGCGGCGTCTTGTAGCACCACACCATGGACTTGACATTCTTGGGAGTTCCAATGTCGTCATTCAGCAAGTCCCAATTCAAGCTATCGACGCGAGCATCGGGGTGGCAACTCGCACAACTCTGCCATTGCTGGAAGCAGATGTCCGCGTCGTGGAAGTACATCTCGCCCCGCCGCTGTGGCGTGAGTTCCGGCTCGGGGCCGAGCGGAATCACCGTCACCTTGTCGTACAGCTTGCTGTCCATGTCTACCATGGCGACCGCGTCACTGAAGTAGGCGGCCACGTAAACTTTGGGACCAATCACTGCCAGGCCACGTGGTCCGTTGATCACCTGCTTCTTTTCCGCCGCCAGGCCGGGCAAGCCACGTTTCCGCAGATTCAGGCGCTGCCGCAAGTCCACGAGAAACGTCAGGTCATTGGGAACGTCCACCACGGTCGTCGAGGCGTAGGTGCCGGCCACATTCGTGCGCCCCTGAGCTTTTGCCTCTTCGAGGGTCTTGGGCACGGCCAGCAGTTTCTGCAAGAGGCCCTGTGCATTGATGATGCTCAGCTCGTGCGTGCCGGCGTGCGTTACGTAGATCACAGAGCCGTCGGCCGAAGTGGTCACGGCGAAGGGATTCGCCGCGCCCAGGTCGATCTCGTCCAACAACACCGTGTTGAGCAGCGTCTTGCCCGCCACGTCGATCACGCTCAAGGCGTTCGTGTTCATCCAGCCGCGTTCGAGCTGCGTGGTCGGCATGCGAAAACGCGACAGAATGTGCACGACGTAGGCGTACTTTCCGTCCGGAGACACACAGACGTCACGCACACTGGAACTGCCGTTGGGCAGTCGGATGGAGGACGTCGTCAGGTCGGCCATCTGAATGACGGAGACTTCCGCCGCCACAGTTTCTGCATCGGACGGACCGTTCGGCAGAAGATTGGCGACGAAGACCAGAGCACCGTCGAGGGTGGTAGCGGCCGCTACCGGCTGGCGGAGAACCGGCACGCGCACCGCTTCCTGACCCGCCTCCAGGTCGACAATCGACACGTCATCGGTGAACTGATTGCAGACGATCAGGTGTTTTCCGTCTGGCAACAGCACCGGCCCAGCAGGACTGTGTCCGACCGGAATCGTGCTCAGCACGCTGCCAGTGTTGGCATCCGCCACGCAGACGATTCCTTGAGGTCCGCCGCACGTCACGTACAACTTGCTGCCATCGGCGGACACGGCCAGACCGGTCGGTGCGGCAGGACAGGCAATGTTTCGCACAATCTGGTTGGATGCCGCATCCAGCACATCGACGCGTTGGCCATCCATCTCCACGACGTAGAGAGTCTTTTGATCGGCGCGGCCACAACATCGATCGGGCCCAGATACTTGCCCGCTTCGGCCTTCAACACACCGGTGAGCAGTGCGCAGGCACCGAGAAAGAACACTGCCCGCTGGAAAACCGACGCTGGGACCAAAATACCTCGAGAACTCATTCGGCGTCTCCTGTACGTGCGCTACCGGGGCACAAGTTTCGTACCTATGATAAACCAAGTGAAGTCGGATTCCGAGTATCCTGGCGTGAATCTTTCATCCGGGGGCGCAGGCCACTCCACCAATGGTGGATGCGGCCCCGTTCCTACCCCCTGCGGGTCCTCGGAAAGCGGACCGCCGCACGCCTTCCGGGCAGGGAGCGGTGGTGCGCGGAACTCGTACCACTGGCCGATGACGAGGACAGTCGCAACAATGGGTACGGCCGCGTTCACGGCGGATTGGGCAGGTGAGGTCTCGCGCACCTGGCAAGGTATGCGGTGTCCCGTAGGACGGACTTCCAAGTCCGTCCGTCATGTGCGCTGGTACAGGGACGGGCTTGGAAGCCCGTCCTACGACAAGGATGTGCGCGGTGCACGGACGGGCTTGGAAGCCCGTCCTACGACAAGGATGTGCGCTGGTGCACGGACGGGCTTGGAAGCCCATCCTACGAGTAGTGCTTTGACGCGAGCCCTAAGCTTGCTGACGAGACGGATCAGGTGACTTCACGATGGCAGGACCATTCATTTTGATTCCGGGACGTACGGCTCGCCAAGGCTGCGGCATCAGCGAAGGCAAGTTCGGCGTCAACTATCAGGAAGAAACCTCCGTGCTGCTGGTTTCATCGGCAGACATGCAGCGTCTCCAATTGTCGGATGGCGACCGTGTACGGCTGACCAGTCCCAGCGGCCAGGCTGGAAATGCCGGTGATGTCGGCGAAAGGGGACGACCTGCCCGCGGGACTGCTGTTCATTCCCTACGGAGACATTTCCTGTCGCCTGATGGATGCCGACACACACGGTTCCGGCATGCCCACCAGCAAGGGGATCGATGTGGAGCTGGAAGTACTCCGCAGCGAGACGAACTCGGGGCGGGATCCTGAGCCACAGCAGCAGGCCTGGCAGTGTGATCAAGCTTCCACGTGATCAGCAGCTCTCAATAATCCGCAAGTCTCATCAACGGCAGCGACGGGGATCGGCATGACCAGCAGCGAACTGAGAATCGTGAAGGACGCCACGTGCACATTCTGCGGTTGTGTGTGCGACGACATCGACCTGCACGTCCGCGGGACGAAGATCGAGAAGGCGCAGCGCGCCTGCGTGCTGGGCACGGCCTGGTTCCTGAATCATGAACTCGACGAAGGTCCGGCCTGCCGGATCGAGGGAAAGCCGGCCTCCGTGGAGGAAGGCATCGAGCGCGCGGCGCAGATCCTCGTCGCGGCGCGGTACCCGCTGATCTACGGGCTGAGCGACACGACGAGCGAATCCCAGCGCGTGGCGGTCTCGATCGCCGACTGGATCGGCGGCAACATCGACACGACGTCCAGTGTCTGCCACGGACCGTCCGGCATGGCCGTACAGGGCGTCGGCGAAGTCACCTGCACGCTGGGCGAAGTCCGCAACCGGGGCGACCTCGTCATGTTCTGGGGAGCCAACCCAGCGGAAAGCCACCCGCGGCACTTCACCCGCTACAGCCTGATGCCCAAGGGCATGTTCCTCCCCAACGGTCGCAAAGACCGCACGTGCGTCGTGGTGGATGTGCGGAAGACCAAGACATCCAAGACTGCGGACATTTTCCTGCAGATCAAGCCACGCGCCGATTTCGAGGCGATCTGGACCCTCCGGCACTGGTCCGCGGCATCGAACTGGATCCGGAACTGGTCCTGCAGGAAACCGGGCAGCCGCTCTCGGCGTGGCAGGATTTGGCACAGCGGATGAAGGCCGCCAAGTTCGGTGTCGTTTTCTTCGGCATGGGACTGACCATGACCCGCGGCAAACACGCCAATACGGAAGCCCTGCTGGCCCTGACCCGGGATCTCAATCGGTACACGCGTTTCGTCTGCAAGCCGAATCGCGGACACGGAAATGTCACCGGCGCCGACAATGTCGTGGCCTGGCGCACCGGCTATCCGTTTGCCGTGAACCTCGGCCGCGGCTACCCGCGGTTCAATCCGGGCGAGTACACGGCCTCCGACATTCTGGGGCGACGCGAAGCGGACGCGGCCCTGATCCTCGCCAGCGACCCGATGGCCAACTTCCATGACCAGGCCCGCGAGCACCTCAAGTCGATCCCCTACATCGCGCTCGATCCCAAGGAAACGCCCACGACCCGCCACGCCACCGTCACCTTCCACGTCGCCGCCTACGGCATCAATGTGCCGGGCACCGTCTACCGCATGGATGACGTGCCCATTCCCCTGCGCCCCGCCTTCGAGTCGCCCCATCCGAGCGACTACACGATCCTCCGCGGTATCGAGAAGCGTGTGCGAGAACTGTTGCAGGCGAAGTCACCGCGCGGGACGACAGCGGCAAGTTAATGACGAATGACGAATGACGAAATCCGCGGGAGATCCGTGTGTGCTGACCCTGGAAAGGATGTCGGCCGAGCCAATTCGTCATTCGTCATTACGTCTTCCGGCATCCGCCCACCATCGCAGCTGCGGCAGTCTGCCACAGCCGAGGCTATCGCGTCGTGGCCTTGCCCATCAAGCGACGCAGCAGGCCAATCTGCCCCGCGTGCATCATTTCATGCAGGGCACAGAAGAACAGTCCACCGAGCCGAATGGGAAACAACGCGTACGGCTCTTCGATGGGCTCGTTGAGCAGAGCGTCGCTATAGCCCGGTAATTCTTCGATCGTCTGGCGATGGATGCGATCGAAAATGTCCCGGATCTCGGACGGCGCAGGATGTGTGGCGGGATGGGGATCGGGCGTCGATCCCTTGCTGAACTTCTTGCGAAAGGCGCTGGGCATCAACTCCACGTCTTCCGGCCGCCGGCCGCGCATGCGGAACAAGCATAAGCCGTACTGGGCCATCGCCAGGTGCCCCACCTGCCATGCCACGTGAGTCACACCTTGCGGAGGGAGCCAGAACCAATCCGCGTCGTCGATGTCGGCTCAGCAGACTCAGGGTATAGCTCCGAGCGAATTCGATTTGCTGACGAGCCATTTCCAGCGCGAATCGGACATGCACTAACCTCCGCCGCTTGCGATGTACAAGCACCCCTGCCCCGAACACTCAGCGTACTGAAGCGTTTCGGACTCCACAAGTTGCTGCTTGAGTGTTCTTCAGAAACCCAGCGCACAACGGCTCACGGGAGTTGCTACAATCAAAGGCGGCATGCTGATTCTGGGATCCGCGGTCGCGCCGCAGAGCGACATAACACGCATGCTCACGCCAGGCGAGTCCAGCTACGCCGAGGAACACACAATGCCGCGCATACTCTCTCCATTCGTCGTCGCGCACTTGAGCCTCGTCCTGGGCGGCACCGCCCATCCTGCAATCGCCGCCGCCGATGAGCCCGTTAAACAGCTCATCCTGCCTGGCGAGTCGTTTGTCGTGGTGGGTTGCCCGGCGTTCGTTCTGCTTCCCTCGGAGGACAAACGAACGACTCCACAACCGTGGGTCATGTACGCGCCCACGTTGCCGGGCCTCCCCGACGAACACGAAAAATGGATGCACGAACAGTTTATGGCCGCCGGGATCGCGGTGGCCGGAATCGACATCGGCGAGGCCTATGGAAGTCCGAAAGGTCGGGAGGCCTACGACGCGTTCTACAGCGAACTGGTAACACGTCGCGGCTTTGCCAAACAGTGCTGCCTGCTGGGGAGAAGTCGCGGCGGACTGTGGAACAGCAGTTGGGCGATTCACAACCCGGAGAAGCTCTCGGGCATGGCTGGTATCTATCCGGTGTTCAACTTGTCTTCGTGGCCAGGCGTGGCAACCGCCGCTCCCGCGTATGAAATGTCACCAGAAGCACTGACCTCTCAGTTGGCAGTACACAATCCGATCGCGCACATCGACGTCCTGGCCAAGGCCCGCGTCCCGGTGTTTCTGATCCATGGCGACGATGATCAAGTGGTCCCGTTGCAGCAGAACTCGGCCGAGGTCGCACGCCAGTACGCAGCAGCGGGATCTGGCGACATCCTGCAACTGACGATCGCGACAGGTCAGGGACACAACTATTGGCCAGGCTTCTTCCGGTGTCAGGAACTCATTGACTTCGTGATCCAGGCCGCTCGGAAAGGCGCACAACCCACACTGTTCAGCGTCCGCTGTAACGATGTGCCGAACGAACAGGTCGCTCACGTGCAACCGTGGCGAACGATCCAGCTCGATCCACTCTACCGCGGAGCCTGGATTGTCGCTGGCGATCTCGATGGGGATGGCCAGGCGGAAATCGTCAGCGCCCGGAACCACGATCAGGATGACGTGCATTACACTTCGTCCATCGTCGTGCATCGTCTCGATGGATCGGTGCTCTGGCGGTGGGGGCAGGCGGAAGCAGGCCGCAATCCACTGCACCACGACGTCGCCGCTCAGGTGTACGATTGGGACGGCGATGGGACGAATGAGGTCATCGTGGCCGCCGACCGGGCGGTTGTCGAGATCGACGGAAAAACGGGTCAGGAAAAACGCCGCTTTGCGATCCCCGCCAACGCCTCGGACTGTCTCGTATTCTGCAATCTCTCCGGCGGCCAGCGGCCGACCGACGTGCTGGTCAAGACGAGGTACACGCAGATCTGGGCGTTTGACCGCGCGGGGAAGCAACTGTGGACCGTGGACATGCCCGGGGGACAACGCACGGCTCATCAACCGCGCCCGATCGATATCGACGGCGACGGCCGCGATGAGATCGTCGCCGGCTATGCGGTACTCAACTCCGACGGGTCGGTGCGCTGGCGCTCGACGACCGCGATCCCGCACTGGCCAGCGGCAAACGCCCGAGCGTCGGGCACCTGGACTGCGCCCGCCTGTTTTCCCGCGGCGACGACAGCTCGCAGGTGACGATCGCGCTCACGTTCTGCGGTGGCGATCGCCTCGCGCTCGTCGATGGAGATGGCCGCGTTCGCTGGAACATCCCCGGATCGCATTTCGAGTCCATCGACGTGGGGAAAGTGTGTCGCCAGGTGCCCGGCCCGCAGATCGTGGTCGACATTCCGTACGCTCCCCACGGCCAGCAGCCGATCTGGGTCGTTGATGGCCAGGGCACGCTCCTGGGCCAGATCCTGAACGATGAAAGCCGCTTCCACCGCCTGATCGACTGGTACGGCGAAGGAGTCGAGTCCATCATCGTGGGTCAACCACCGGCCATGTACGACGGAGAAACGGGACGCCAGCAGGCGATCTTTGAAATGCCGGTTTCTCCCGGAGAATCCCCGCCCGATCCGCTCAAGGAATCGATCATCTGCCTGACCGCCGACATGGATGGCGACCGGGTGCCGGATGTTCTGTACAGCACCAATCCGGCCACGACCGTGTACGTCTACCGAAACGAGCGGGGTGCAAAACCCGCTGGCGACATCCCCTTGGGAACAGGGGTGAACTGGACACTGTATTGACGATGCAGCGCGGGGCCGCTGGGTGAATGACGAATGACGACATGACGAATGACGAATGACGAATGACGAATGACGAATGACGAATGACGAATGACGAGGGACGAGGGACGAGGGAAAATGCTGCCATGACCAGGTCCTTTGCCGCAGGAATACTCGCGTGCGTCAGCTTCCTGTACGGGACTGCGTGCAGTGAGAGCTTGGCGACCGATGTTTCCAGTATCGCCGCCATGCTGACACCCCTGCCCCAACATGTCACACCGGGCACCGGCCGCTTCTCCCTTCTGGAGCACGACTGGACGGTGAGCCTGCCGGACGGACCGGATCACGCGTTTTGCCGCGATGTTCTGACGACGGCCTTCGAGCGGGCTGGAATGAGAGTTCGCGAGGCCCGCGGCACGGGGCACTCCTTTGTCGTTGGCGAGCCTGTCGAGCTACCCGCATTGCCGAATGAAGGTCATGCCGAAGAAGCCTACGTCTTGTGCATTTCGCCGACAGGTATCACGGCTCGGGGAGCATCACCAGCCGGCATTCTGTATGCCAGCCAGACTCTGCGGCAGTTGCTGCGGATCTCCGCCCAGACCGGCCACCTCCCCTGCCTGACGATCGTCGACTACCCGACATTCCGGATGCGAGGTGTGTACATCGAGGGGGGCCAGGAGCGTTTCGGGCGGATCGTTGAGAAGGACTATCTTCTCGAACAGATCCGTCGACTGGCCGAATTCAAGATGAACACGCTGGTCATCGAGTGTTACAACCTGTTCCCCTTCGCATCGTTTCCCGCCTGTGCCGACGAGGGCACCTTGTCGGAGACCGACTGCCAAGAGATCGTGGCCGAGAGCAAGCGCTGTCATGTCACGATTATCCCCTCGCTGCAAACGCTCGCGCAGGCCAGTGAACTTGTGTGGAATTGTCCGGAGGGAGCACCGTTTCGGGAGACCACGGCCCCGGGATTGATGTGCCCGTCCAATCCGGCCTTGTATCCGTTCATTACCGGGCTGTACCGGGACTTGCTGCGACGATTCGACGATGCTCCGATCATCGGCATCGGTTGCAGCGAGATCGACATGCAGTGGCAGGGGAAATACTGCCCGGCCTGCCGGCAGAGGGTCGATGCCGGTGAAGCGGTTCGCGATCTATTGCTGGGGCACGCGGAGAAGTGCGTGGCCGCCGTGCACAGCGTCGCGGCGGAACTCGGCAGACCGGTGCGGCCCTTGATGTGGGCGGACGAGTTCTACATGTACGGGCCCGGCAAAGACTGGGTCGGCATTGATCGGATCCCACGCGACACGGTCATGGGCTACTGGAAATACTGGTCCGATTACGCGGGCATCGCCGGTCTGCTCGAACGCGGCTACGATGTGCTGGGCATCTCCGCCATGTACAATCACACGTTCTACCTGGCCGATCTCTCGCCCGACAAGCCGACGAAGGCCTGGCCCCCGATGGAGCAAACGGGCTTGCGAAACATCTCGGCCATGCTGTCCCAGGCCGCTGCGGACCGTCCGGACCCGGCGAGCCGCCGACTTCTGGGGCGTCGCAACCGCTTCGTTTTCCAAGCATCGATTGCGGGCTTTCGATTCCATCTGGTACGGATTCGCCCTCAACGGCCATGCGGGCTGGGGCCAACCGCAACTCGCACTCGAGGACTACCAGGAGGCATTCACCAAAGCGTTTACCCGCCACTTCTTCGACGCCCGAACTGATGCAGCGGCGGACGCGCTGGCGCAAGTGTACGAGCGACTGGATCGCTGCAAGTCTTCTCTCGAACTCGCCAACCAGACACTGGGAGATGTTGTCGGCGTGGTGGATACCCAGGAACCCGGCTACATCGGAAACACGTTGATGGGATCGTTTCGACGCTGTGCCACTTTGCTGGCAGCGGGCGACAAAGAACGGACCCGGCTGACGGAGATTCGCGACACGGCTCGCCAGGTCGTGCAAGAGTCAACCGAGTGTATGACGCTGTTGAATGCCCAGAGTCCGCACGTGGGACGAGATCGAGCACTGGGCGACTTGCAGCGCGCTGCCGAACAAATCGCAGCCCATGCCGAGCGGCAGATTCTGATGATCGACACCCAAGAGGCGTTGTTGCGAGCTGCTGGCGAGCCTCCGGAGCTTCGTGATCAACAACTCGCCGGCCTGCCGCAACGGTGGACAACGCATCGCGAACGAATGGAACGCGTCCTGCGCGAGGTGAACGGTCTCTATACACGGGGTGATCCCCTGGGACTCGCGGCCGTGCTGCGTGATCTGAGCCAAATCGAGTCCCACGTGACGCGGGTTGCCAGATCGGGGGGACCACCGTCCAGCGGCGACCGCGAGATACTCTTGGACGAGCGCTTCGCGTCAGTGGATCCGGCGAAGTGGATTGTACTGGGTGAGCCGCGCGTGGTTGAGGGTCATCTCGAGACCCAGGCGCCGGGCGGCTGGGAACACTTCTCGGGCATCGCGACGCGTCAGGCGTTTGATCTGGACGATGTTCGACCACTGCTGCTGGAGTTCGAATTGACGCCGCTGAAGATGGGCTTTGACAGTCAGCTCGTGGCTGCCGCCACGGAGACGGGCGCCGTTTCCTATCGGTTCTCGTTTTACGCGCCCAAGACACAGTTTGGCATCTACACACAGAACACGGAGCCGATCGCTGGGCCCTGGGAAGACCTGGAGCCGGGCTGGAAGCCGCGGGCGTTCGGCCCGCCGATCGAGGTCCACGTGACGTATCGCGTGATAGCCGAGATCACGAAGCGCACCTGGCGTGTGACGGTGTGGCCTCGTGATGCGCAGCCTTTGCAGCCGCCGCTGTGGGATACGGGCACCGTACCAATGGACGAACTGGCGCAAACCCGCATCCTCTTCGCCGACGTGGAGCCCGCCGAGAGCACCGCCGCCACGCGCTGGGGCCCGATTGCGATCTCGCGTGCGCGCTGATTTGCGCACAGCGAACATTCTGCACTGCTCTGTTGATCAGTTTTGCAGTGTAGGCCGGAACAAGCCTGCGCAGTTCCGGCACGCGCCTGTTGGCGTTCCGGCGCGGCATTGCGGTCATGCCGGACCTGCGCACGCATGTTCCGGCCTACATCGCTGCAGCGTTTTCGAGCGGCAACATCCGACGCAGCCGCAACGCGGTTGCTCATCGTAGCCCAGGGTTGGCCGACCGCAGGGAGGCCTACCCTGGGCTGATAAAAAGTCGGTGAGTACATGTTCCCTCTCCCCCGTCACGTGTTGCGCGGGCAGATCATCCACTTCGTCAGAGGCTGATCGCAACACGTGATGGGGGAGAGCTGTCATTGGCAGACCCTCAGCACTTAATCGGGCCGGACCGCATCGGGAATCTGTCGACGGACGGGCTGGGGGTACGATGGCCACCTGATAGCGGTTTCGTGGCCGATTGTGTTCATCCGCCCGAGCGTTATAACTGCGCCAAGGCGCGGAGAGAATAGAGTCTCATTTCCTGAGGAGGATCGCGATGCTGTTGTTTGCTGCATGGATTGCAGGCGTGAGGTGGCGTGTTTTGTGAATATAAGACTGAAGGAGATTTCTCATGTTGTCCTGGACTACGCTCGTCGTTTCTGTGGCGGTGTGTATGGGGCAGGCAGAAGCAAAGCCCGGCATACCGGTGGAGGTGCAGCAGGCCATTGAAAAGCACTTGATAGGAGAATCAGTTTTCGAAGGCACGTTCGGCGGAAAGAAGTTCACTGGTGAAGAGTCCTGGCGGTGGGCCGGCGACAAGTCGACCGCCATCATTGAGGGCTTCATCGAGATGGATGGCGCGAAGCTCCCGTACACGTCACTGGCTGGCTGGGAGGCGAGCAAGAAGGCACTGTTGGTGACCGGGTTCTTTGCCGGTGGCGATATCGGGACCACGCGCTGGACGGAATTCTCCGCGGACTCCTGGCAGGGCCGAATCACGGGCACGTTCGAGGGACGGACGTACGAGTCGGCGGCCAAGATCGAATTCAAGCCGGACTCCGTGCGGTACGAAGACACCACCGATGGAAAACCGTGGATCAGTGCTGCGAAGCGAAAAGCGGCTTCGAAGCCGCCGTCGCATTACGAACACCTGAAGGGCCTGGAGGGATTCCTTGGCTCCTGGGAGGCAAAGCACGCGGACGGCAGCACCTCAACATGGACGTTCAAGTGGGTCTATGACAAAAATATCCTGGAGAATCACCTCGTCACGACTGCCGCCAATGGCGAAATTCAGGCCTCGAACAAAGGCATGCTGGGTTGGGATGAAGGTAACCGTCGCGTGACGAACTGGTGCTTCGACAAGGACGGGCGACCGGTCAGCTTCCTGTGGGCGCAGAACGAAGACAAGACTTGGGATTCCTGGCTGCCCGGATCGACGCTGGCCGGAAAATGGAAGTCGATCGACCCAGATACCTGGGAAGTAAACTGGGAGGGCGGCCAACTAGCTTTCAAGCGCACGGCCAAATGATGCGCGGTTGGAGGAAAAAGAAAGGTGAGCCAAGCTCGCGCAAGCGAGCAAACGAGCGATGGCTCACCACATAGGTTCATCCGTGTTTGCGAATATGCAAAAGGAGTTTGACATGAAGAGCCAGAGATTTGCGAGGGTCCTGGTATTTGTGGTGTCCTGGTACGCGACGTGTTGCTGGGGACAGGACGTCAGCCCCAGCTATCAGCATCTGACGTTTCTCGAGCCGTTTATCGGACAGCGGCAGGTGATGGAAACGAAGGAGGGTAAGACCAAAGCCGCGGGGATCGAGGATGCCAAGTGGATCCTCAGTAAGAGCTGTGTGCAGCACGTCGGCTGGGGAGAGTTCGAGGGAACGCCGCTTCGATACGGTATCGTGACCGGCTGGAATCCTAAATCCAAGATGGTGTTTCAATGGGGCGCGGGCGGGAACCACCAGGCTTACGGCTTCGAGCAGCGAATTGGCACGTACGATCCAGCAGTGAAGACCTGGAATGCCAGGGCAGAAGGTTTTCTCTCCAACAACACGAAGTACACGAGCAACATCAAGCTGAAGGCGATGGACGAGAAGACAATGACGCTGGACTTCACCGAAGGTATGGAAAACGACAAAAAGATGCCTGACTCGCACGTCGTGTTTTCTCCGCAGATTGACATCGCAGCGCCGAGTTTCGACGAATCGCCGGGCCCCGGTTACGAGCAACTAAAGCCCATCGAGTGGCTCGTCGGCAATTGGCAGATTCAAGGGAAATGGGCGGATGGCAAAGCCCACGAGGGCGAAGAGCAGGCAGAGTGGATCTTCAACAAGAACTTCATCCATGGGCAAGGCTGGTTCAGGGACCGCGATGGAAAGCGAGTGGAGTATATGTACTTGATCGCCTGGGATCCAAACACGAAGAAGATTCTGATGCCGATCTTCGATTCCGGTGGCGGTCAGAGTATCCGCACCGGAGACATCGCGCCGGCGACAAACACGATCACCAGCCGCCAGACAAGCGTCATGGGCACGGGGGTGGAAGTTGCTTTCGAGCAGGTGACCCGGCTGGTTGACCAGAAGTCCTTCGAATGGATCGGCAGCAAGTTCGAGGGCGGAGACGGACTGCCCGACCTCAAGATTACCTTCTCAAGGAGATAGAGACTGTCGGCCGCTCGTGCCTCTTGGGAAGATGTACGGCAGCAGGATACTCTGGCCCTGGATGAACTGACAGCCGCCCGAGCCAAGCCAACTCGTTCCGGTGCGGTGTTGCCGTCATGCCGGAACTGCGCAGGCTTGTTCCGGCCTACGGCGATTGTTCCGGCGTACAGCGCTGTCGAGCGGCAACATCCGACACAACCGCAACGCGGTTGCTCATCGTAGCCCAGGGTTGGCCGACCGCAGGGAGGCCTACCCTGGGTTACACGCACGGTCTTCCGGCGGTCGAGCGCTACGGTATCCATCAACCGGCACGTCGCCGAGACCGCCATCAACCCGCGCTCATGTTCCACCATTGGTCGACGTCGCAGCGATGTTGCCGACTGAGGAAGTGCCGCTGGAAAGTCAGCCCAGAAAATCCAGACTGTGCCATGAACATGTCATTTCGTGCGCACCGCAATGCGCCAGCGAGACAACTCACCCACTCTGCCCATTTCACCGCGAAAAATGTGCCAGTCCCAGTTGCCCGCCCCTGTCTGGTATCGCTCGACTTGTCCCCCGTTGCGACAATATGGGCACTTCGTACCTGTTGTCGTATACTTTGGTCATGGCAACTACAAGCTACCTAGACCGTTTGTTGGATCCGGTGTTTGAGTCGTTTACTCCATCGCTCGCACGCAAGATCGTAGGCCTGCGAGTCGACGCGGACGTGGAGCGGCATGTTGCCGAACTGCGCCGCAAGGCAAATGACGGAACACTGACACCCGAGGAAGACGCCGAGTACAAGGATTTCGTTGAGTCCGTCGATGTAATTTCGATTCTCCAGGCGAAGGCTCAACGGTTCCTTGCACAGCATGCGGGGTAAGATCGACGCGCCCACACGTCAACTTGTGCGGCGCCGTGCTGGCAACCGTTGCGAGTATTGCCGGATTCCGCAAGAGCCATGCCCTTCATTCCGCTCCATGTGGAACACATCCGGGCCCGGCAACACGCGGGGGATGATAACCCGAACTGCTGAATATGAACTCGCCACGTCGCGTTCAGCTCCGCGAGTCATGGCTCGCTGCCGGCGGACAGCTCGGGTGAGTTCGCCGAGCGCACTGCCGCCTCGCGGTGGGATGCCACCACTATCTCGCATGCACCGTGAGTGAACAATCACGAGGTGTCGTCGGCCAACGAAGGAATTGAACCACGCCCCGGGCGGGCGGGCGAACCGCCCTCCATCAACCGGCACGTCGCCAGTGGCACCGCAGAACGGCAAGAGGCCACACAACCGCAACGCGGTTGCTCATCGTAGCCCAGGGTTGGCCGACCGCAGGGAGGCCTACCCTGGGATACACGCCACGCTCCTCCGGCGGTCGAGCACTACGGTATCCATCAACCGGCACGTCGCCGAGACCGCCATCAACCCGCGTTTCTGCTCAATCACTTGTCTCCGTCAAAGGGTCGTCGACGACCGGGCTGGAACATCAGATCGTGCCAATTCTTCTCCCCCGGCCACGCCGCAGCCACGTCACCGGCCCAACTCTTCATCGCCAGATCACGGTTTTCGAACAGCCAATCCTGGTTGGGATCACCCCAGATGTGAGCAGCCAACTTCGCATCGCCTGCGGGCGGAAGGAGGTGCGCGTCCAACTTCGCATTTCCGGCGGGTGGAAGCATGTCCGCCAGTGGACCTCGCACAACCGGATACGGCAGCGCCGGAGAGTGGGTCGGCATCTTCGCGGCGGGGATACGATTCTCCGGCGCGACGACCTGTTTCTGTATCGGTGCCGCTGGCACCTTCGCAGGTTCGCTGGTCGGCAACACCTCCACAACAGTCTGTCCACTGTCCGGATTGCTGAGGAAGTTGATGACCTGCAGAGCATCGATGGGGGAAACAAAATCGTCCCGATTGACATCGTAGAACGGTCGCTTCACCTGGTTCGCTACCCCGCGCGGCAGGCTTCTGGAACCGTCCGCATTCAGGCTGTTGATGATCATGAGCGCATCCAGCGGTGACACGCTTCCGTCATTACTCACATCCGCAGGTTGATTACGGTTGCACCACGGGTGTTCCACCTCCGAGCTCATGATCCTACTGACCGCCAGACTCTCCGCCTCGCCATCGGCCATAATCATGGGAGCAAATGATGGGGCTTGCCGGACTGACAGGACGTATTCGCCCGTTGAGCTGTCGGCGGCAGCGACCTCAATGAAGTAGTTACCCTCCGGCAGGTCGTCGAGAACGAGCAGGGCATTGCGCAGGTCCGGAGCAGCGCTGTTGTCATCCTCGTACAGCAGATCACCGTCCCCGTCATACACGCGGACAATGGGGTCGAGGTTGTTGACAAATTCGCCGGGGCCATCCCCGAGGGTTGAAGTCTCAATGGTGAGTATCTCATCGCCGGCCAGATTGATCTCGAAATAATCCGGACTCGACGTGACGGTGGAAACAAAATCACCGCCGTGCGGGTAAATAATGCCGACCGGACCGACGAGCGCCGAATTGCCCGTACTCGGGTCAAGATGGTAGAGATTCGAGTCGTACGCGAAGGTTGTCACGTACATGGAGTTGTCGGCCGGGTCCACCATCAACCCCATCGGGTTAGCGTTAAGGCCGTAGATATACGTCCGATACGTCCCGAACCCGGTCGCCGAGTCAACAGTCCACAAGTTGCTCGAACCGTCCACTGCCCAAAGCGTACCATTGTTGTCAAAGGCCAGATCCATGGCACCGTAAAGCCCTGTGAAGCCGATGTACGTGGCCTGTCCGGTCCCTTGGTCAAGCGAGAACAGGTGACCCGACCAGTTCAGGCCGTAGAGGTTGCCCGCTGCATCGGCCTCGAGCGCCATCATCACGTCGGATGTCCAAACTGGCGAGCCAACCGGCGTAGCCTCGCCCGTGCTAAGATCGACGGTGGCGAGCTGAGCTAAGATCGAATCGTAGGCGTAGATGATGGTCCAGAGGGTGCCGTCCGGCGTGAAAGCCGCCGCGTAGGTCGAGTACGTACCGAACGGCCCGACCACGGTGCCGGCGCCGGTGCCGCTGTCGATGCTGATCAGGTTATTACCGTCGTTGCCAGTTGCGTACAGAGGCGACTGCGGAGCCTCCTTATATCCGAGCACGGTCGCGAACCCCGCGGGCGGATCAAGCGACTGAGCTGTGTCGATTGTGTCGTTGTCTTCGATCTCCAGGACGGCGTCGCGGGTGACGACCAGGCTGTAATCACCCCGTGAGGCTCGGGTCACCTGAACATAATAGGTGCCCCCCGAAGTTGCGATGAAGTCGCGGATGACTTGCCCGTCGTTTCCCTCGGCAACTCCCAACGCCAAGACCGTCACACCATCGCTGGCGAGCAGGGTCAGGGCGCTATCGGAACCTCTCGCGACGAGCGTCGTGGACTGGTTGGCATCCAGGGTGAACGAATAGGTGTCGACCGCGTCGGTGGAGACGGACTCGAGGCCGATGAGTTCACCGTACCCGGTGTAACCGATATAGGTCTCCGCGCCGGTGACGGGGTCGATCTGATAGAGGGCGCCGTCACCTCCCGCCAGCAACGTGCCGTCGGTCAGGAACTCGAGCGACTGGTATCCGTGGCTGAGATAACTCACGATGGTCGCCGCGCCTGTCACCGGGTCCAAAGTGTACAGACTGGGGTAAGAACGGCCGATGATGGCGTAGAGTGTTCCGGTACCAGGCTGGAAGGCCATGCCATGCACGAAGTCTCCTTCATCCGCTATGAAGGAGAATTCCCCCGTCGTGGCGTTGATCGTCCCGAAGCTCGAGAATTGAACCCCGTACAGAGTCGTCCCGTCGGGAGACCAGGCGAGGGAGTGAACCCCCGAGCCGGCGTAGCCGACCAACGTTCCTGCACCCGTTGATGGATTGACAATGTAAAAACCCGAATCACCGGCGCACCAGTGCCGTACAGGAGACCCGTCACCGGGTTAAGGGCCAGGTCGGTGTAGCCGCGGCCGTTGTTGACGCCATCGGCAATCACCGTGGCCGCGCCTGTGAGGGGATCAACCTCCAGGAACTGGGCACTCTGGTTTGAACCCACGAGCAATGCCCCCACACTGCCCAGGACTGCGCCCCGCGAGATGCCGCCGCCCAGATCAAAGAAGGAATCCGCGAGCGGTTGAGCGTCGGCGATATTGTCATTCATCGCGCCGCCGTGCGACTCGTCCTCCACCGCCGCGTTCACGATCAGTTGCACCGAGTATAGGCCCTGGCCACCAGCAGAGCCCACCGAGATCCGGTAGGTGCCGGCACCGGGGATCAGAGTGGCCTGGAAGACGGCCTCACTGCCTGGCGCAGGGGCCGTGGCCGTGCTGCCGACCTGGTTGTCTGCGGGGTCAAAGAGGGAGACCGTCGGCTGCAAGCCCGCAACGCCGCCGACCAGCAGAGTCACGGTCTGGTTGGCATCAAGTTCGATGGTGAAATCATCAGTGTCGGACCCAGGGGCAATGACGCCGCTCGACGCGTAAGGTGTCTGGTAGATCAGGCTGCCCAGCGGCTCAATCGCTGTCAAAGGCACCGGCAGTTGCCGAGTGGGAGCATCCACCGAAAACTGGACCACGAAGTCACCACCTTCGAGCCCATTGCCCGAGGGTAGCGTGCCGGAGTATTCGCCATCGAGGTCCAGACCGACCAGATCCTGGAATCCGAAATCACCACTTGTCAGAGTTAAGGCGTAGACATCCTCGGCGAGGTATATCCCGAAAAAACTGATCGTCAATTCGGTGCCAGCTTCGTTGAAGGTAACTGCCGACGGGTAGTAGAAGCCTCCAAAAGTCTGGCCGATGAGTGTGACGTCGTAAACGTCAACGCCTCTCGTATCCATCGCCTCGGCGAAGTCGATGGTCAAGTCGAGATTCTGGTAACCTTCGGGGAGTGCTGAACCTTGCAGGATCGAGTACGATTCGACTCGAGGCGCCGTGTAGTCAAGGACAAAGGTGCTCGCGAATGGCTGGATCGGCGTCCCTTGCACATCCTGGAATGCCCCGGCGGCAATCGATACGCTATGCAGACCTTCGGTTGCGATGCGATAGCCCGCTGGCAAATCGTCCAGCTCGATGATCCCCACGAACGGACCGCCATAGTTATTCACGTTCGTGTCGTTCCAGGTACCGGCTGGAAAATAGCCGTTGATCTCCGCAAAATCCTCGTTGCCATAGTAATCGTCAGGCATGCCGGGATACCAATTCGTGTACGTATCCGCTTCACCGCTGACCCAGACCCAGACACCCTCGGTTTCCACGTCGTTGAGGCCGAGCCAGTAGCCGGTGTCACGCTCGGCTCCGGAGAAGTACACCTTTTGGAGAAAATCGTTCTCGGCCTGACTGTTGACCGTCACCAGGTGCCCACCCAGCGAATTGGCTTCCGACTCGGCTTGCGTCCAATCCATCGGGCCGGAAGTCAGGACGTAGTAGTGTCCGTTATACTCGTGAGCGAACCGGACACCAAACGAGGCGGTGTCACCGTCCACAGCCGTGACCGCGCTGGCCGGCATACCATCCACCTTGAGGTCCGATGCTTGGAGAGTCGGCAGAAGGATGTTGTCACTCACATCGACCGTGATATTTGTGGGTGGTATGAAAACTCGATTCCCATCAGCCGGATCAACTGCCGTGACAGAGAACTCATCTTTTGGCGCATTAGCACCCTTCACGGAGAGAATGTACTCGCCCGTGGTCAGCTCCGCAGTTTGGTCAGAGGCCGCCACCTCGATATAGAAAGTCCCACCAGCGTTTTTCGGCACCTTGTACGACAGCTTCGCATTGCGACGGTCAGGCGTCCATTGTCGTTGGTGGAAAGGAACTTGCCAGCCGCGTCATACAGTCGAATGGTTGAGTCGAGACCGTTTTGGAACTCGCCCGCCAAACCGGCCGGTGTCGATGTCTCAATCTCGATCGTCTTGTTGCCTTCGGCGGTGATCTTGTAGAAGTCGCCTTTCGGCACACCTCCCACATCGTCGGCACCAGACGCGCTGATGCCGAAAGGAGCGGAGACGTAACGTTGAAAGACCCCGTCTCGCGACCAGACACTGACTCCGCCGCCGAAAGCATTTCCGAGGTAGATCTCACCGTCGATCACGCCCGTGCCGTAGATTGGTCCCGCGGGCGGGGAAAATGATTGTCGGATAGCCCCGGTTGCCGGGTCAAGCTCGACGACGGAGTAGGCTCCGACGGTCGCAATCAGGCTGTCGGGCCCGCTGATGCCCGCCAGACCGCCGCCGATATCGGTGGGTACATACAGGGTATTGACGATCGTGTCGGTCACTGGGTCGAATTGGAGGATCTGATCGGTGGCGAAGTTGGCGACGTAGATCGATCCACCCAGCGCCGCCAGTCCGTCGTAGTAGTAAACAAAGGGGAGCGCGTCGCTGTCGATAACCGCCCCAGTGTCGGGGTTCAATTCCCAAAGAAGCTGATTCCCGTAGCCGTTGACAAAGAAGAGGCTTGAACCGTTGTAGGCCAGTCCGTCGGAACCGCTAATCGACTCCGGCGCAGGGATTTGGTTGATGACCTCGCCGGATTCCGGATCCAGCTCGAGAATCACGAAAGGCGTGCTCCACGAGGCCGCGAACAGCCGGGCCTCGGCCTCCACCGCCCCCATCACCCACCGTCGTCCCGCCGCTTCGGGGCTGAAGATCGGCTGGGCCGTCTCGATCGAATCGTTGTTCTCCGTATCGAAATCAGCGTTGCGTGTGACCACCAAGTTGTAGGTGGCACCGCCCGCCGACGTGACGCTGAGGTAATACGTGCCGGTAGACGTGGCCACGAAGTTGCTGATGATCTGGTCCACGTTGTCGGCCTGATCGGAACTGCCCAAGGCCAGCGTGGTGCCGTTGGGACCGACCAGCGTCACCTGGGCATCGTTGCCACCCAACATGCTCAATGCCACGGTTGCGCTTTGGCCGGACTTAAGATCGAAGCGATACCAATCAGCCGGGTCGGGCACAAGGACCGTGATCTCGCCCAGGACAGCACCGCGCTGCGGCAGGGGTGAATTACCGTTGTTGTTCGCGTTGTGAAGCGAGATGAAGGAATCTTCGAGGTTCTGCGCCGACGCCATCGCATCGTTCGCCGGCCCGTTGTGCAGTTCCGTCTCCAACGCGGCGTTCAGGTAGGTGGCAACGGTGAAGCTGCCTGTCGTGCCATCGGCGCCTCCGACGACGATGCGGTAGGTCGCTGGGGCGCTGCCGTTGCCGGCGATCTGGCCGGGAATCCGCACCGGTCTGGACCAACGCGTCGTGCCCGAACTGGCGGCTGTGGCGGAGCCGGCGAGTTTGTTGCCCGGACCATAGACCTGGATCGTGGCACGCAAAGTCTCACTTGACTCCACGAGCACTGTCAGCGTCTGGCCCGGGTCGAGCAGGAGGGAGTAGCTTTCAGTGCGCCCGGGAGCGGCGATCACTCCCTCGAGCGTCGAATTGTAGATCAAACTTCCCAGTGGCTGAATCGCCCTTTGAGACGCAAAGTCGTTGTCGTAGTTCAGAACCTGGACGTCGGCGACGTTGTAGCCCTCGAATCTGGTGTCCGTGCTCGTCGCCGGTTCCGTGATGACGGTGTAGCTGAAGGAGCCATCGGCAATCGTGTCATCGACACCGGTAATGGTCGCGACTTGCGGCTGATTCCAATTCCCGGGCGTGAAGGTGAGCGAGGCGGGGGAGACAGTGCCCTCGGTGGTGTCGGAACTGTTGAGCGCGACCGTCACGTTGGCCGTGGGCTGAATGGCCAGCACCACGCTGAACTTGGCCTGTGCACCCCCTTCTGAGGTGAACAACTCCGCGACGGTGCAGCAACCTGGATCAGGTTGAAGTCGGAAAATTCGGAGGTGTTGCCATTGAGGTCCGTGGCCGTCGCGCTCACCAGTTCACTCGCAGACGTCGCAGCAGCCAGCGTGACATCGAAGGTGGCGTTCCCCGATGCATCGGTCGTTACGTTGACCGAGCCGAGGTAACGAATGCTCGAGCCCGGATTCACGGGCACCCCGCCGGTCTGAGCGTAGATGTCGACGTTGAAGTTCGAGTCCGGCGTGCTGTTCAGCGTGCCCGTGACATGCGGTCGTCGTCGCCTGTGGTGAGGCTGGTGATGACGGGATAGTTCTGGAAATTGTTCGGGCCATAATCGCCATCGCCGGGATCGTTGAGCGTGCGGCCGTCATTGCCCAGATCGATGGCCAGGCCGCCGTTGGAGTTGATCACGTTGCCGCGGATGGAGTTGCTGCTGCCGGCATACACAGCGATCGCGACACCCGCCCCGGCGTTGCCGGTAATGACGTTACCCTCGTCGGCATCGTTGATCCCATCCGCGTTGGTGCCGATGGTGTTGTAGTAGCCGGACTCAATGTAGATCCCGTCGCCAAGATTGTCGGCGATCGTGTTCCGCTGTAACTGGGCATACGAGGTATTGAGCACAATGCCGGAATTCTTATTCCCCGAGATGGTGCTGTGAGTGATCGTCGTCGCACCGCTACTGGAAAGGTACAAGCCCCCGCCAACGCCGAACTGGCTCTCGTTGTTCGAAACCGTGCTGTCGGAGATCGAGAGGTTGCTGTAATAGCTGTACAAACCGCCTCCGGAGTAGGACGCTCTGTTGCCTGAGACCGTGCTGCCGGACATCGTCAAGGCGCTGCCGTACTCAAGATACAGGCCGCCGCCTGAGCCATACTGGCTGATGTTGTTCGAAACAGTGCTGTCGGTCATCCCCAACACCGCGTAGTAGCCGTTGACGATGCCACCGCCATTGTAGTAGGCCGTGTTCCCTTCGATCGAGCTTCCGGAAATATTCACGGTGCCCGAGGTGTAGAATCCGCCACCCGAGCCGAACGTAGCCGTATTTCCGACAATGGTGCTGCCAGAAATCGTCAGAGCGCCGTATGAAAGATATAGGCCACCGCCACTGGAGTAGGCCGTGTTCCCTTCGATAAGGCTTTCGGAGATGTCCACGGTGCCGGAGAAGTTCGCGAGTCCGCCACCGGCGTCGTACGTCGCTTTATTTCCAGAAATGGTGGTGCCAGAAATCGACACGGGGCCGGTCCAATTGACGATGCCACCGCCAGGGTAATTGGACGTGTTATTCGTAATGCTGCTATCAAGAATCCCGAGAGAAGCCGCATTGACGTTATGGATCGCGCCGCCAAAGGTTCCGGCGGTGTTGCTATCGAAAGAGCTGTTGTCGATCGCCAACGTGCCGACGTAGTTATCGATCGCCCCACCGCCATTGGCCGCACTGTTGCCGAAGAACGAGGAGTTGCTGATGGTCGAGACGCCGAAGTTCGCGAGGTGCGCCCCCCAACCGTACAGTGAGTTGTTCCCCCTGAAAGTGACTCCCGTCATGTGTAACTCGCTGGGAAAGGTCACGTCACGGAAGGTGTTGAAGATTCCACCGCCCTGATTGTAGGAGGTATTGAAAGCGATATCGGTGTCGCTCAGCGTCAAGATGCCGCCGTTGCCGATTTCGCGCTTCCGAGGCCGCCCGCATAGTTCCCGCCGATCTCGCCTTCCGTTGGCCCGAATTGGCTTCCGGAAACTACCAAGACACCATTGTTGTCGAAGGCACCACCGTTATTGCCCGACGAATTCTCGAGGAATGTACAGCCGGTAATCACCATATTGCCCGCGCCACCTTCAACCCCTAGATTGCGGAATCCACCGCCGAATCCACTGGCATGATTGTCCTGGAACAAAGTATTGGTGATCGTGGCACCAGCGGTGTTTTCGAGCCCACCACCGTTCCAGTCCGCGCGGTTTCCCTGGATCGTGCTGTCCTCGATCGTCAGCGTGCCGTGGTTGATGATGCCGCCACCGTTTTCCGCGGAATACCCGCCCGTGATCACCAGACCGTTGAGCGTCACATCGCTCCCCGCCTTGATCCAGAATACGCGGCTGGCATCTTGGGCGTCGATCGTCGCCTGCTCGCCGTTCGACGCGATCTCCAGTGCGCCGGCGTCATCGATCACCAATTCACCGAGCGCTAGCGTGTAGGTGCCCTGGGGGAGGACAATCGTATCTGCCTCGCCATTGTCGTCGGCTTGTGTGATCGCCTCTCGCAGGCTGGTAAACTCGTCGGCAACAACGACATCCTCGAACGTTGTGACCGGAATCGTGGCGAGCACTCTTCGGCTCTCCAGCGGTTCCAGAAGAAGATTCCGACGGGCCCGGTGATGACGCAACGTGCGACGAGAACGCTGAAGAAGACGTGACGTTGTCATACGACAAGCACTCCTTGGGTCGAAGATGGAGCAAGAGATTTGTGCCGGATAACGGCTATTGATCCTGACAAGCAACAGACAACTGCACTGACCGTGTTCTGGAATTCTCCAAGAAGACCCTCACCCCAACCCTCTCCCGCGCGGGAGAGGGGGCCGATCGCGTCGCTTCGCGACCAGCTTGGCAATTCCAACACACGCGATTAGAACTCTCCGGGACGTCGTGATCGACATATGGGACGTGGGTGACCCGACAGAGCAACCCACTGAGATTGGCTCATATTCTTTCTGCGACAGAGTGTCAGCAATGCACGCGACCTTCGATATTCCGCGCACCGCTCCCTAAGCCAGTCCACGCGAGTTCGACCACGACACGCGGACACTCTGGACAACCGACGTCTAACGCACCTGACTCGTTTCGCGTTGCGATCAACGCGTCACACTAGGCATGCTCGAACGAGCAGCCCAACTCCGATGGGGGCAATCTTCTCACAAGAAAGAGCGTTGTCAAGATCTTTCGACGAGAAATTCTTTGCAATGATTTTCACGATGTGTGCTCGCGCAATGACGTACAAATCGTCTGGCACATTTACGAATTGCGGCACAGTCAATCGCGACCTGCGCGTGCTGACCGTGCGATGTGATCACGCGTTCGGAAAGAGAATCTCACGCGCAAAACTCCCTGCAATTGAGCACGGCACGCAAGCGGAGGAAACCCGTTTCTAGCGGCAAACAAGCACTTTTTTGCGAATGCGATGCGGCACGACGTCAATCGCAAGAGCCCATGGCGATGCCGCAGAGACCGTGCCGTCTCACTGGTCGCTCGCCCCCGTCGCCGCGTTTTCGCATCGGAGGCATTTTGATACATTGACGTTCCCCGTGGGGGAGACACCTGCTTGTTGACCGACATGCGGAACGCCATGATAGGGAGAATCAAATCCCCCGATAGAGACTCGCCACGACAACCGACAGGTACCTCGACGCTATGTCTGATTCGCTCCTGAAAATATCCGGTGGCTACGTATACGATCCGGTCCACGGCGTCGATGGCCAGGTACGCGACCTGTGGATCCAGGGACGGCAAGATCGTCGCGCCGCCGGAGGACTCCGCCGGTGCGACCGGCGCGGCACGCTCGACGCCTCCGGCCTGGTGGTGATGCCGGGCGGCGTGGACATGCACTGCCACATCGCCGGGCCGAAGGTGAACGTGGCCCGCAAGATGCGCCCGAAGACAAGCGCCTGGCGGCGCCGGTTCTGCGCACGGCCAACACGCACAGCGGCACGATGGGCAGCGTGCCCAGCACCTTCGCCACCGGCTACAAGTACGCGGGCCTGGGCTACACCACCGCGTTCGACGCCGCGGTGCCGCCGCTCTCCGCACGGCACGCTCACGAGGAGTTCGAGGACACGCCCTGCATCGACAAGGGCTTCTACGTCCTGATGGGCAACAACCACTACATCATGCAAGCGATTGCAGCGAAGACGAGCCCGAGCAAGTCGCGGTCGTTCGTCGCCTGGCTGCTCGGCGCCGCCAAGGGCTATGCGGTCAAGCTGGTCAACCCCGGCGGTGTCGAGGTCTGGAAACACCATGCGGCCGGCAACGTCCACAGCGATCGACCAGATCGTCGATTCGCTTCGACGTGACGCCGCGACAGATCATTCGCGGTGTGGCCGCGGCGGTGGACGAGCTGCGTCTGCCGCACTCGGTGCACATCCACTGCAACAACCTGGGCATGCCCGGCAACTGGCGCACCACGCTCGAAACGATGAAGGCGCTCGAAGGACATCGCGGCCACATCACGCACATCCAGTTCCACAGCTACGGCGGCGGCGACGCCGACGAGAACACGTTCAACTCCAAAGTCGTTCCGCTTGGCCGAGTACGTCAACGACCACGCCAACATCACGGTCGACGTCGGGCCAGGTGCTGTTCGGCGAGACGACCAGCATGACCGGCGACGGCCCGCTCGGCTACTACCTGCACAACGTCTACGGAACCAAGTGGTTCAGCGTCGACACGGAGATGGAAGCCGGGCTGCGGCATCGCGCCGATCAAGTACCGCAACAAGAGCCTCGTCCACTCGCTGCAGTGGGCCATCGGCCTGGAGTGGTATCCTGCTGGTCAAGGATCCCTGGCGCGTGGTGATGAGCACGGACCATCCCAACGGCGGTTCGTTCCTGGCCTATCCGCAGATCATCCGCCTGCTGATGGACCGCACGTATCCGCCAGGACGTGCTGAAGACGGTCCACCCGGCAGTCGCTGGAACGATCGTCGCTCAGGGACCTGGACCGCGAGTACACGCTGAGCGAAATCGCCATCATCACCCGCGCCGGCCCGGCCAAGATCCTGGGACTCAAGAACAAGGGACATCTCGGGCCCGGCGCAGATGCCGACATCACGATCTACACGCCGCACGAAAACAAGCAGGTGATGTTCGAGTTGCCGCGATACGTGATCAAGAGCGGGCAGATCCTGGTCGAAGACGGCGAACTGCGCGAAACGCACGACGGCAAGACGCTGCACGTCGCACCGCAGTACGATCGGGCCATTGAAGCGGACATCGCCGACTGGTTCGAGAAGTACTACTCCATCCGCTTCCGGAACTACCCGGTGTCCGATGTGTACTTGCACGACTCCGAGATCATCGATTGCGGTTGACCGGCCGGTCGTGGACTTTACGGCAGGCCCGCCCGCTGCAAGGCGAGCGCGTAGTCCTCGGGCCCGTTGGTGTTCAGCAGGCTGTCCAGGTCGGGGTCGACGTCCCGCAACGTGTCGACCTCCACACAACGCGTAGAGACCTGGGCGTAGAAGCCGTTCATCCGCAGTCCGCGACGCGCCAGCAGGTCGGCAATCGCATCCACGACGCGCGTGCGATAGACAGCGGCCAGCGGATGGTGAAAACGCCCTTCCACCGGCACGACGACATCGTGTTCACCCAGCAGTTCGATCATGCGCACGGACAAACTGCGGTCGCAGCAACGGAACGTCGCAGCCGCTGACGTAGGCCGCGTCGACCCGCGGTCGCAAGGCCGACAGGCCGCAAAACAGGCCCTCGAGCGGCCCCAGACCTGCGGCCCGGTCGCGGACGATCCTCACGTCGGCGGGCAGTGCGGGCAGCTCCTGCGACGGCGCTGCCACCACCAATCGAGGTCCCACGGCTTCACCCAGCAATCGCAAGACGCGTGTCAGCATGATCTCCGAACCGAACGGCAGTGTGGCCTTGGGCTGCCCCATCCGGCGACTCTGACCACCACACAGGACGATCCCTCCCACAATCATGCGACGCCCTCACAGCAAAAGAAAATTGATTATACTGGACGGCCACCCGATCAGCCCAACCGCCCGATCGGGGCGATGGAACTTCGCGAAACCTCCTGGCACAAGGCAGTCATGGCATGGCCCTGCGTTTCGAACTTGCAGACCGCACCCCGATCCCGTTGGAAGTGGAAGGCATTCACCCCGCCGCCGTGCTCGGAAAGCCGCTGGGTGAAATCGAGAAACTCAATATCTTTCACGGGAACCGCCCGGTGCCGCTGGCCGATTTCTTTCGGGTTTCCGGCACTTCGGACGATGCTTGCATGCGTTGGGAGGGGGACTTGTCCGGCGTGCACTGGATCGGGGCCGGCATGACGCAGGGGACCGTGTACGTCGACGGTTCGGCCGGGCGGCATGTGGGGAGTCGCATGCGAGGCGGCCGCCTGGAAGTGTCGGGCGACGTCAGCGATTGGTTGGGCGGCGAGATGCTGGGAGGCGAGATCGTGGTGCGGGGACGGGCCGGACATCTCGTGGGCTCGGCCTACCGCGGCAGTGCCCGGGGCATGACCGGCGGCACGATCCTGGTGCACGGAGACGTCGGCAGCGAGATCGGTCACGGCCTGCGGCGCGGCCTGTTGGCCGTCGCGGGCAATGCCGGCGACTTGATTGGCTTCAACATGCTGGCCGGCAGCATCTTCGTGTTTGGCAACAGCGGCATTCGACACGGTGCCAGCATGAAGCGCGGCACGATCGGACTCTTCGGCTCGGAACCACTCACGCTGCTGCCGACGTTCCGCAGAGCCTGCCAGGGCCGCTTCGAGTTCCTGCGGCTCGTGGACCGGGCGCTGCAACGTCACAACTTTCCCGCGCCCTGGCGCTGGGTGACACCGCGGTCGTGCTGCACAGCGGTGATCTGCTGGAAGGGGGACGCGGGGAATTGCTGGTGCGAGCGGACAACGCCGGATGATCCACTGGAGCAATGTGGGCCGGAACAAGCCTCCAGCCTTACCCTGTGACGCGGCAACCCAGTTTCGCGAGAGTCGCTTGAATCTGGGGATCGGCCAGCAGGCGACAGAAGGCCTCCACCGCCGGTCGGTATCGGCGCACGGCAGGCACGACAAAGTCGTAATGCTCCTCGGTCACCGGCAGGAAACCGAGTGCGGCCTGGCGGGCTACGCATTCGATGGCCAGCCCCCAGTCGGCGCGTCCCTGCGACACGGCCGCCGCGACGGCATTGTGATTGCGGGGTTGCAGCGCATAGCCGGGCGGTTGCGCGCTGCAGAGCAACTGGTCCATCAGCACGCGTGTGCCGCTGCCCCGGTTGCGATTGACCATCACACAACGTGGGTCCGCCGTCGTGCGCGCAATGACCGCTTCGACCGACTGCCCTTCAAAGCGTGCATCGCCGGGCCGGAAAACAATCCCCTGCATGCGACGGTAGCCTGGAATGAGTTCCAGGTCGGGCGTGAGAAAAGGCGTGTTGTATTGCCCGGTCTTCGCATCCAGCAGATGCATGCCTGCCAGATCGCACTCACCGCGGCGCGCTGCCTCGAGCCCACCCAGCGACCCGACGGCCAGGAACTTGGTGTGCAGATGGCGGGTCTGCAGTTGTCCGAGCAGATAATCGAGTCCCACGCAGTGACTTCCGATCACGACCAGGTCCGCCACCTGCAGCGCGGGGGACAGTAACCGCACCGACACCAGCGAACCTTCCGACACGATCTCCTGATGTCGAGCAATCGTGACGAACCCGTCGGCCCGACTGAACGTCGTCACCGACCCCGATCCCTTCCCCAGCGGATACGCAGACAGTGACACGTTATCGTCACTTATTTCCGCACGATGCACCAGGGAGACCAGCAGGTACTCCGTGCGCCCAATCTCCGAGTTGACGCGGACGGCCATGCGTGCGGCCACGTCCTGGGCCGCTCTGGCCCCTTGTCCGCCCAGGCATCGAATGACCGGCGCCACGAACTCGTGGAAGGTGAAGATCGCCGAAGTGGGAAAGCCGGGCAGCACCGCCACCGGTTTGCCGTGGTGGGCCGCCAGGCAGACGGGCTTGCCCGGTTTCAACGCCACGCCGTGCGCGACGATACCGGGCTGCGTAAGTTCGCGAACGATGCGATACGAGATGTCTCCCGCTCCCTTGCTGGTTCCCCCGGACAGCAGCAGCACATCGCATTCCACCAGCGCGGCGGCGACCATCTCCCGGAGTTGCTCCGCCTGGTCGCCAACAATCCCCAGCGGCACGGGAACGGCTCCCAGTTCACGCACCGCATCGGCCAGAATCTGGGCATTGGAGTCATACACGCAGCCCAGCGGCAGTGACTCGCCCGGGGCCACGATTTCATCCCCCGTCGAGAGAATCCCGACTCGCGGCTGGCGGTGAACATCCACACGGCTCTTCCCGATGGCGGCCAGGACGCCGGTTTCGCGGCTTGTCAGCAGTTCCCCGCGCCACAACACCGTTTCGGACGACGCGATATCGGTGCCGGCAAACGTCACGCCCGAGCCGGGTGTCACGGCCCGCCGCACGGACAGTTCGCGACCGGACACATCCGTGTCCTCGATCATCACCACGCTGTCCGCACCGCGGGGCAACATCCCGCCCGTGGCAATCGCCATGGCCGTGCCGGGCACCACCTCGCCGGTCGGCACGACTGCCGTGGCAATCGATTCGTCGAGCAAGCGCAAGACTCGCGGATCTTCTTCGCCGGCTCCATAGGTGTCGGCGGCACGGACTGCAAACCCGTCGAAATTGGAGCGGTCGAAGCTGGGGACATCCGCGTCGGCCACGACATCGCGGGCCAGCACTCGCCCCAGCGCATGGGCCACGTCGACCGACTCGTCGCCCAACGGCTCCAGGCGCAGCGTGCGCCGAAAAACGACGCTCCGCCGCGTCGCGATCAATGACTTCCAGGAATTGTTCTTGCTTGCCCATCACAGGTCATACAGGAAGACTTCCACTTCCGTACCTTCGGCATATCCTTCGCTGTCTTCGCCAACCACGACAAATCCGTCGGCGCGGGTCGTGGAACTCAGGACCGACGCGCCACCGATCGCCAGCGGTTCGACTTCGTCGTCGATCAGTCGGACGCGCGCGTAGTCCACGCGGCCCACGGTTGACACCAGCTTGCGTCGCAGCTGTTTGCGGCAACTGGGATAGGGCCACGCCCAGCGCCGGCCGCCCAGCAAGCGGATAGCCGGCCCGGCAAAGAAGTCGTACGCGCAGAGGCAGGACACGGGGTTTCCCGGCAACAACAAGACGAGACGTTCTCCCACGCGTCCCAGCCCGGCCGGGCTGCTGGGCCGCATGGCGATCCCGTGAAAAATCAGTTGGCCCTCTTCGGCCACCAGCCGCGGTGCGTGATCTTCCTGCCCCACGCTCGATCCTCCCGACACCAAGACGACGTGGACGTCAGCGGCCATCGCGGCTCGAATCTGCTGCGGATCGTCCGGCACGATTCCCGAACCGTGGAGCACGCCGCCGTCGCGGTGCACGAGAGCCGCGAGCATGGGGCTGTTGGAGTCCACGATGCGCACGCCATGCGGCCGCGAACCGGCTGGCAACAATTCGTTGCCGGTGACTACCACGCGAACGCGTGGCTGGGAGATCACGTGCACCGCGGGGACCCCGATGGAGACCAGCACGCCAACATCCTGCGGGCGCAGCCGGCACCGCCTGGCAGCACTTCGGTCCCGGCGGCAATGTCCTCTCCCGGCTCGGCCACGTGCCTGCCGGGCGACGTGTCGGCCAAGGCCAGAATGCCTGCGGAGTCGGCCCGGACGTACTCGACCGGCAAGACCGAGTCGGCACCTGTCGGGAGCGGCACCCGGTCATGATCCGCACGGCCTGGCCGGCGGTCACCGTCCGGCGCGCGGGCTGACCTGGTAGCGACTGGTCGATCACGGCCAGCGGGACGGGATTGTAGGTCGACGCGCCGGAGGTGTCGGCCGCCTGCACCGCGTATCCGTCCATCATCGCCCGGGCGAAGGCCGGCACATCCACCTCACTGGTCACGGCCAACGCCAGGACACGTCCGGCGGCGGTGGCGACGGGAATCGCTTCGGGCGGGAGTGGCTGGATGTTGTCCTGCAGCCATTGCCAGACGTCGCTCACGCGCGAGCGCTGAGCAAACCCGCGCATGCGCACGTCGTCGCGTCGAACTGGCTCCGGAGACGTCATGGGGGACCTGTTTCCTCGGACACAATCTGGGCCAGCGGCGGCAGACCGGAAACATACTTTCGCCAGCTATTCAGCTGGTCGCGCGTGAGGCTGTTCTCGCGCATGATCTCGTGTTCCAGTTGCGTGTTGGTGCCGGCCACTTTCACGCGCACATTCAGCCGGCCGTTCTCCAGGTAACGGAACCCGACTTCAATCGGCGTCTTGGCCGGCAGTCCCGCTGGAAGATCGTGGACGGAGCAGCGGCCGATCTGGCAGCAGTCGGCCGGCGAAGCGCTTTCCCCTTCCACGATCTGTACAAGGATCGACTTCTGTCCCGCCTTCTGCGTCTTGAAGATGCGGGTGGCTTCGGCGGGCAGCGGTGTATTGCGCGGGATCAGGATGGCATTGCGCAGCTGTCTCGTTTTCGGTTCGTTGGCGACCACACCGAGACTGTGCGAATTGACGTTCTTGATACGGAACTGCGGCGCACGTCCGGCGTGCCTGGCCAGGACGAGTCCGGCGTGCAGCGCCGCTCCGTGCGCCACCGCTTCGTCCGGGGACACACTCTGATCGGGCTCTTTGCCTGACAAGCCCTTCAGCATCCGCACGACCGCCGGCATGCGGGTCGACCCACCGACCAGCAGAATGCGATCGATCTCCGACCACTGCAATCCGGCAGCTTGCAGCGTTTGTCGCGTGGTGAAGGCGGTGCGTTCCAGCAAGTCCAACGTCATTTCCTCGAACTGCTCCCGAGTGACCTCCAGGCGCACCGATTGGCCGCGATATTCGCAGGCGATGCTGGCCCGCGAGCGGGCGGAGAGGGTCCGCTTGGCATCCTCGCATTCCCGCCAGAGTCGCCCTTCCACGTTGGGGTCCTCGCGCGGATCGACACCGCACTTGCGCACGTATTCCTCGGCTACGCTATCCACCAGCCGTTGATCCCAGTCGCGACCGCCCAGATGCACATCTCCATCGGTCGCCAGGGCGATGAATTCGCGGCCCCCGATCTGCATCACGGTCACATCGAACGTGCCGCCCCCCAGGTCGTACACCAGGATGTTCTGGCGCTGCTGACTGGTGCCGGCCTCCGACAGGAAGCCGCGTTGGAACCCGAAGGCCACGGCGGCCGCCGTCGGCTCATTGATGATGTCCATCACTTCGAACCCGGCAATGTACCCGGCGTCCTGGGTGGCCTTTCGGCGGACTTCATCGAAATAGGCGGGCACCGTAATGACGACTTTGTGGTACGACCCGATCTGTTTCTGGGTGTCCACCCGTAACTTGTTGAGCACCCACGCTTCCAAGGCCTCGGGCGGGTACTGCCGCCCGCCGAGCGACTTATGAAACATGCGCTGCCCCACGTCCCGCTTGGAGCAGTCGGCCACGCGTTCCATTTCGCTGCCCATGGCCTTGACCGCTTCCTTGCCGACAATCACCTCGGAGTCCTCAATCAGGACCACGCTGGGTGTGAGATTGTCCCCTTCGGCATTGATCAGCGTCTGGGGCCGGCCCGTCTCGTCCAGACATGCGGCGACGGAGAACGTGGTGCCCAGATCGATGCCCACGGCTGGTTGTGTCGAGTGTTTCATAGCTCTTCTACTCTACCAAGCCCCCCGGAAACGGACAACGAGCGTTCTCTGACGCGGACGTTTGACTCGGCCTGGAGGCATTCGGTTATGCCGCCGCGCCGAGGCGGCCGTGGCACCGAGTGTACCGGTTGTGCTGATTGCAGCGCGCCAATTCCGCCGTCGGCTCTCATCAACATTTACCTGACTGTCACGAACGCTCGTCATTCTGTCGACTGGTAAGCATTGCCAGCTGACCAGACCTTGTCGACTGGCGGGTCCGCGCGAGCCCGAGGAGAACAGGTGATCTGGATACAATCGGGAGGCCGATGATGAGCTGACGATTGCGCGAGCGGTCCGGTGCAGACAATTCTTGGATGGCGTAAAGGGAAGCCGGATGGCCACCGACCTGATTCACTTCACCATGGCGTTCACGTTCTTCGCGGTCTGGACGGTGATCGGTCACATCGCCGTGGTACGTCGGCGATCGTGAGCGGGAGTGCTGTGAGGACGCGTCACACAACACCTTGCCGAAGACGCCAACGCGGCACGGCTGCGAGTGTCGCGCTGGGGTTGCGCGGCTCGGCAGCTGACTGTTCAGCCGCGTGTCACACGATGTCGGGCAGCGTCGACCAATCCACATCGGTACGAGTGTGGAGGCGCGCGGCGTACTCGGCATAGTCGCGTCGGCCATCGATCAGCGTCACGGCGACTTGCGTGAGCGACAACCGCTCGACCTCGTAGCACAGGATGAAGTCGCCGTCATTGTTCTCGGCCACCGACGGAGTCTCATTCATCTCTTCATGGAGGATCTCCAGCGGTCGGACGTGGGTCGAGCCGCTGGGGAGCATGACGAGCAGTCGTTTGCTGCCGCCGCACCGCATCAACCGCGGCCGGGCGGACACCAGCGATTCCGCCAGCGTGGCCGAGTCGTTGTCCACGTCGCGTTGCTTGGCGAACATCATGTCGGCCGCATCGAGCGTCTTCATGAGGTTGATGACGGTCGTCCGGGCAATGGACCGCACGATGCCCGGCAACTTGTTGCGGATGTCCCCCCCCTGCCCCAGCAGCCTGCGCAGCCCACCCGCATCTTTGAGCACCGCCGTGGCCAGCCGCCGATCCAGCCGCTCGGTCAGATCGCGTGCCGCCGTCGACCAGCACGTGGCCGATCGATTCGAGCAGTTCGTCGGCACCGACCTCGCCATCCTCGCCGATGAGTGAGTCGAACGTGCGCAACGTGTCGAAGTGGTCGGCCAGGTGACGGACCTCTCTTTCGAGGTCGACCAGTTCATCCTGCACGGCCGCCACTTGTCCCTTGGTGGACTTGATGATCTTGGACACATTGTCGACGACTCGCTCGTACACGCGGTGCTTGCAATAGAGCTCCAGCAAGTTGGGCACCTCGTCGGCGATCGAGCGGTCGGTGCCGCGGATGCGCGCCGTGGAGGGTGCTGCGAGCAGCCGTTCGGCTTCGGTCAGTTCGATCGCCACGTTTTCGTGCAGGCGTTGCACGCGTTCTTCGATCGTCTTGCAGAGCGAGCCGAGCCACTGGGCCAGCCACTGGGAACCACGAATGCGAGCGGTCTCGTCGTCCACCATGTCCAGCAGCCACTCGCGAATGGCATCGGTCCGCTTGAGTGCCGCCTTTTTGCGGAACGGCGCGATGGAGGGCTCCATCGTCCCTGGTTCAGGCAATCCACAATTGGCGGGCACGAAACGACCACCGAGCAGGGCGTCCAGGTTCTTGATGAACTGGGCGACCGCCGCTGCCATCTCGTTGGGCGATCCACGCAACTCGTGCAACGACAATTGCTCGACCTGATCGTGGAAGAATTTGTTCACCGGCTGGCCGAGTTCCTGCTCGATGTGCCGCAGCATCTCCTGGATCAACGAGTCGACGTCCAGTCGAATGGACTCCACGAACCGTTCTGCAGAGACAGTCAGGTGCGCGTACTCCGTCTCCCTTCTGCGGTCCGTGCTGCGGCTCACCGAAGCCGCAGAGCGTTTGAACACGGGCATTTCCACCGGGACGACCGTTCCCAAGAGCCACCGGTCGGTCGCGTAGCGGCAGAGGTGCTCCACGGCCACAGCCATGATGTCGTCCTGCAGGCAGCTGAACTGATGCACTCCGAACGTGCGCAAATGGAGCTCGATGTGTCGCGTTTCCGGCTGCCGCGGTTCCGCCTGACGACACGCTTGGAAGAACTTACCCGCGTTCGTGGCTGTATCGAGAAACAGGTAGGTCGACACCGTTTCTGCGGCGTCGTCGAACTGCCGCTCGCTCAGCTCCTGACCGAGATCGACCAAGTAGATGTCGCGGAACGCCAGGTTGTCGTCCTCCCGCGGTGGAACGCCACAGGCCTTCTCTCCCGGGTAGTAGCTGCCGGACCGACCGCAGTGATTCAGCTCGCACAGTGTCGAATGGGCATTGACCGCGGCCAGTTCCATTTCACGTGGACTGCGTCCCGTGGAATGCGTGAGCACGGCGAGCACTTGGTCGTCCGGGAATTTCATTTCTGCCAGCAGGTGCCGGACCTGGTAGCCCAAGTCCATGACCAGCCCGCTACCCGTTCCGCCCGAAATCGATGAGACCACCACAACGCGGACATCGTGGTCTCGGAGCTGCAGCCCGGTGCTCTCGCGGGAGAGCGACAGAGACTCCGGTGACGTCGCCGTCGTGATCGCGGCGCGAATACGCTGGGCGATCTCCTGGGCGTGATCGACGTAGGCGAGTCGGCCGAGCGGCCGCAGCCCTTCCGTCTTGAGCGACTTGGGAATGTTGTACAACCAGCGCCGACTGATCCACCGCAACAGCTTCCCCGAATCGTCCCGATAGTCCTGCGGGTGACGGAGGGGAATGGCCACCAGTTCGTGCGACTTGAATCCGTTTCGGTGCTGGGTCAGCGTCACGAGGTCCTTGGTATCGGTGTCCAGCATCAGCATCTGGAACGCGGGAATGTCGTCCAGCCGACCGAAACGGTCGGCGAGTCTGCGGCGGAGCTGCAACAGAATTCGGCCTGCCGACCTTCCGACGCCGATGAACACCGTGGGGTAGCACGACTGTCGGCGAGTCGTCCAGTTCGATCGGCGGCAGCGAGGTGACTTGTCGGCGGGGCGTGGACGCGCGGCACGAGTCCGTCGCAGCTACCGAAGGGCCGCGGAGCCGATCGCCCGTCCCCCAACACCTCGGTCTTGGGGCCGCGTTCCGCACAGCGATCTCCAACGAAACTCCGGACGCCCGGATCACGATTGCGACTGGCCTCCTCACGTTCCGCGGCGCGCGGGCGGCGTTCTCCGCGGCGTGGTCCAAGGCATCGATCAGTTCGCGACAGTTTGAATACCGATCGCCGGGCGCCTTGGCGAGGGCCCGCAGCAAAATTTCCTGATCGTGCTCCGGCAAGCGACGTGACCCGCGGGCGGGCGTGCAGGTGCTGCCGAGCCAGCTGCATGGCGGTCGTCCCGGGGAACGGCAGCTCGCCGGTCAGCATCTCCTGGAAGACGATCGCCAGGCTGTACTGGTCGCTGCGGCGGGACGGTCGACCGTCGAACACCTCCGGCGGCGCGTAGAGCGGCGTCAGGCCGCCCATCAGCGAGGCCGTGGCGTCGTGAATGTCCTTGACCAGCCCGAAGTCGGCCACCTTGACGCGGCCCGCCAACAGCAGCAGGTTCTCCGGCTTGACGTCCAGATGCTGCAGCGAGTGCTGCTCGTTCATGAAGTCGAGCACGTCGGCCGTGTCGTGCATGTAGCGCAGCAGCTCGTCGCGCGGGATGCCCGGCAGACCGGTCTCGCGGCACTGCGTCGAAGCGATCCTTCAGGCTCGCCTCGGCCAGCTCGGTGACGATCAGCAGCTGGCCGTCGACCACCTCGATGCGTTCCAGCGACAGCAGGAACGGATGCCGCACCGTCTTGATGCGATTGAGCGCCTTGAGTTCGCGGGAGGCGCGATCCTCGTCGAGGAAGCCGTAGACGAACTTGATCGCCTTGACCAGCCCGCCGGGCGCATCGGCCGTCCAGACCTCGCCGTAACCACCGGCGCCGATCCGTTCGCGGATCCGGTAGCCAGGAATCGGTTCAGACGCGGTAATCGCTTGAAGTGGCACCTGTCTCACTCCATGAGCTGCAGACCGGAACTAACGTCGAGGCGGTACCGGCGCCGGTATCTTCTGGATGTAAGCCGCAATGGGCTCGGGACGACCGAAGTAGTCCCCTTGGGCGTAGGGACAACCCACGTCGCGCAGGCACTGGGCATCCGATTCGTTGTCGACGCCGACGGCGATGACGGCGCACCCCAGGTCACTGCGTCGCATGCAGGAGCGACTGGATCATGCGATACCCGCCACTGGCGCGCCGAATGCCGCGGACCACCGCCGGCGCCAGTTTCAGGTAGTCCGGGGCCATGGTCCGCCATTCGGCGATCTGGCTCGGCCCCATGCAGAATCCGCCGTAGGCCACCTCGATTTCCGCTGTCCGCAGATCGGCAACGAACTGGCGGAAATAAGGAATGTCGCACACGGCCGTCTCCGGGAATCTCCGCGACCAGCTGATGTCTGCCCGCCACGATATCGACCAGGCGATCGAGCGACTCCGGCAGCGAAGTCCGCACTGACTTCCGACACCTTCAACCCGAAGAACAGATGCGTGCTCCTCCGGCAGCAGCACCGCTTGTTCCGCCGCATACAGCCGATGCTGCTGGTTGATGCGTTCCGTCAGGCGGCATTCCGTGCCGTCGATGAGCGATTCCGCCTGCCGGCTCTCTCCCGGCAGATCGCTCGATGTTCGCGAATCGCCTCATAGCCGTAGACGTCGTCGGTCTCCAGTTGCACGATCGGCTGGAAACAGCTGACGACCGACCGATGCGTCAGTCGTTCGTGCAGGCGGCGCACCTGCACGATCAAGTCGTTGGCGTCGGACAGTCGTTCTCCGACCGGCTGGGTCATCAGCTGAGTGGCGTTCGTTCGCTGCTGAGGCTGGCCGCTGAAAAACGTCAGCTCGAAGTCTGCAATGACGATTACGTCGCCATCGGTGAGCGGGATCTCGGTGACCCGCTTGCCGTTGACGTACGTGCCGTTCGTGCTTTCCAGATCGCGCAGGACGTAACCGTCGTCGTTACGATCGACCAGCACATGTTTGCGTGACACGCGGCTGGAGTCGACGCAGAAATCCGCCGTCTCGTCCCGTCCGATGACGAACGGGAGGTCGCCGATCTCCTGTTTGACCGGCCGACTGCCGCCAACCTGGTAGTACTCAAACCAGGGAGAACCTCCACTGGGGTCATTCATGATTCGGGTGCGCATTGTTGATAGCCACCGTCACAATTGCGGGTATGGTAGACACTTGCAGCGGAACTAGCTTCTGGCTGTGTAAAAACATAGCATCTCCGCGAGGTGGGGGACCGGAATCCGGATGGTATTACTCCCTCGCGGTTCGACTCCGCGTACGCGTTGACGAAACGCCACACTCCGCTGAGGGATGCCGCACGGTGGTTTCCTGACCACCGTTGCATCCGGCACAACCGCCAGGCCAGTGCATTGGCTGACAACGTGCACTGGCTGACAACTCTGCGTCACTGCCGTCAGCCTGCGACGTGGCCTGGTCGGTGACCGGACGAAATTCCCGTCCTATTCCACGGATTTGTAGTAGAGTTTTCCTGCATGCCCTAGCGCACACGATCCAGGTAACCGCTGGCTGCAGCGAAACCGCAACTTGCGGCGTTGCGGACCGGTGGCAACGAGGAAGGGAGCATCCTGGCGATGAACTCCAGACCATTCCGATTGATGATTGTCGCAGAAGACCGCAAAACCCTCCGCCGGATGACGCGGTTCCTGTCCGCCTTCGGTTTCGACGTCGATCCGGTAACCGACGTACGGCAGGCGATTTCGGCTTGCAAGGCTTCCCCGCCGGACTTTCTGATCGTGGACGGCGACAGCCTGAACATGGAACAGTGCCGCCAGTTGTTCTCCAAGAACCGCAAGGGCTATTCGTATACCTTCCTGATGCTGCGCGACGCTCAGATCGAAGGCTTGACCGATGCCATGGTGGCCGGGGCGGACGATTTCCTGGCCAAACCGCTGGTATTCGGCGAACTGCTCGCCCGGCTCCGTTCCGGCGCCCGGGTCATCGAATACGAGCGGCGTGTCCGCGAGCAGTCCGCGGTCGAACACACGACCGGCCTGCTGAGCTATTCGGCTTTCCGCGACCGGCTGCAGAGCGAGTTGGCCGACGCGGGCGACCACGAGATCTCCTGCGTCCTGCTAGACCTGGACTTCCTGAACAATTTCAACCAGTTGTATGGCTGCGCCGCGGGGGACGAGATCCTGCGGGCCGTGGCCAACCTGGTCCGCAGCATGGCTGGGGACTGCAAGTATCTGGCGAGTTTCGGGGCCGGCCGGTTCGCCGCCCTGCTGCCGGACGCCTCCGACGCCCAGGCACTGGCGTGGGCCGAAACGGTGCGTCAAGCGGTGGCCCACCTCGACGTCCCGCTGAAACACGAGACCATTTCGGTAACGGCCAGTCTGGGCGTGGCCGGGACCATGCACGGCGTCACGTCGGCGGACGAACTGATCAAGCGGGCCGAGGACGCCATTCGGATGGCCAAATCCTCGGGACGCAACTGCGTGGCACGCTGCGGCCAGTTCGACGGGGAAACGCGGGAGTGGGAAGATCTTGCCCGCCAGGGGCGACTGTTCGAGAACACCGTCGCGCGGGACGTGATGGTCCCCTGCCCGGTGTTCGTCCTGGGGGACCAGGATGCCGAGGAGGCCGCCGAACTGCTGGAACAATCCCGTCTGAGCGAACTGCCCGTGGTCGATCGCCAAGGGCGACTGCTGGGCCTCTTCAACGCCGACCAGCTGCCTGACAATTTCACGCGCAGCGGCAAGAGGCGCAGGTCTGCGACTTCATGGTCCAGGAAGTGGCGACGGTGCCGGAGAATGAGAGCTTCGGGGCGCTCATGCAGTTCTTCATGGCGGACAACCAGTCCAATCACGTGGTGGTCGTCGTCCGCCACGAAAAACCGCTCGGCATGGTCTATCGCAGTGGTCTGGCGGCCTTGAGTGAGCCGCTGAACGTCAACAGCTTCGCTCCCGAGCAATCGTATTCGTTCTCCAGCCAGTACCTGATCATCTCCGACGCCGGCTGGACGAGCTGATCCGCGTGCGACAGTGATCGGGTGCCTATCCGAACGACTCCGTGACCCCGTAATTCGCCGGAGCGGCCGGCACAGGTGCGGCGGACACCGGTTTGTCACCCATGCCGGAAAGGGCCGTGAAGTAGCTGCGCACCACGCGGTCGAAATGCTCGTCCGTCATTTCCATCGGCAGGTCGTTGTACGCGCAGTAGTTGCGGATCTGCATCAGCAGATCGCGAGGATGGCAGCGCCGCAGGGGCCGCCCGAACGGCTCATAGTGACGCTTGATCAGGTTCTCCACGACCTCCCGGCGATACTCGCAATGGAACGAGCGGCACAACGTCTCGAAGAGCCGATGGAACTCCTCCATGCTCGGATCGTGCACTTCGATCTTGTAGGGAATTCGCCGCAGAAACGCCTCGTCCGTCAGGTCCGTGGGATCGAGATTCGTCGAGAAGATGATGAGCTGCTCGAACGGCACCTGGATCTTCTTGCCCGTCGCAATCGTCAGGAAGTCCTGCCGGTTCTCCAGCGGAATGATCCAGCGATTCAGCAGCTCCGTCGGCTCGATCCGCTGGCGACCGAAGTCGTCGACCAGCAGACAGCCGCAGTTGCTCTTGAGCTGCAGCGGCGCTTCGCTCACGTTGCTCACCGGATCGTGGCGGATTTCCAGCGAATCCAGCGTCAGCTCGCCGCCCACGATGACGGTCGGCCGGCGGATCTTGATCCAGCGGCGATCGTGGTCGGTGTTCTTCAACAGGCTCTTCTCGTTCGCCGTTTCCGACCGGTGGTAGGCCGCATCGTACAGCTTGATCAACTGACCGTCTTCGGTCAGCGTCTTCGGAATCCAGATGTCCTGGCCGAAACACATCGTGATGCGGGCCGCCAAGCGTCGTCTTGCCGTTGCCGGGCGCACCGTACAGGAACAGGCCGGCACCCGAGTTGATCGCCGGTCCCAACTGGTCGAGCAGCTCGGCTTCCACCGAAATGTCCGCGAAGGCCTTGTCCAGGTGTTGCTGCTTGGGGGCCTCGGCACGAATCGTCTGGGCTTCGACCGACACGATGTAATCCACCAACGGCACCGGGGCGGGCCCCACGTACGCACAGGTTTCCATCAGTCGCTGAGCGAACTGGCGACCCTGGTCCGTCAGGACGTAGTAGTAATCGTTCATCTGCGCCGACGAGGAATGCACGATGATCTGCCGCTGGCGGAGCACGCGGAAGAGGCCTTCCAACGTGCCAAACGGCAGGCAGATCTGCTCCGCGATCTGCCGCCCGCTGGCCGATCCCACGACCAGCACGTACTTGCAGATCAAGGCCTCCACCAGCGTCGGGAGACAAACCGGTCTCTTCGATGGAACCTGGCTCGGCCGGGATAAAGGTCTCGTCCGAAAAGATCGCGGCCAGCAGACTGCCGGTCGCAGGTGAGTTTTCGAGCATGGTCATGGTGAGACAATCCGTGCAGCTGGAGATGTGGACTTGGGGACTGTCCGCAGGAGCATCCTGGTGCGCAATCTCCCAACGTGTCCAGCAAGTTTAGGTCACGGTTCGCCACCACGCGGTCGCCACGCACCGATCCTGGTACCGAGTGGACCGGTGGGGACCATTTTTCGGATTATAGGTGTCTGTACGGCTAGCCCCCCTCCACCGACAGTCGCTCAAGCGGTCCGCCGTGTGTGGTCGATGCAACGCCGCAGGGTCGCTCTTCCCCCGGTTCCCGCAGTGACTCCGAAGCAGGGGACGGGCTCCAACTGCCGCGCCGCCGCGTTTCCAGGGAAGCGGTACAAAGGAAAACGCCGTGAACAGCCAGTCAGCGAAAGCCGTTTTTGTCCTGCCCCATTACGATGTGTATGGAAGAGCTTCCACGGGTACATCCCGCATCCTGGACGTGCTGAACGACCAGAACACGCGCTATCTCAAACTGGACGGCGTGCGCATCTGCGCCAGGAGACAGGAAGGCGTTGGCAGAACTCGCCAGTACCGTGCTCGTCAAGAGCAGTCTCCAGGCCGTCCTGCTGCTGGACGAAGACCGCCCGAACGAGAGCAAGGTGTTCTTCGCGTCCATGGCCCGCAAGACGATGGAAGTGGTCGTCACCTTGCCCACCATCCTGGTCGAAGGCCGGATCCATACCAAGTCGGCCACCGACCTGCAGGCCTACCTGTCGCTGGAAGCGGGGAGCTTCTTCCCCGTCACCGCCGCGAAGGTCCGCGGGCAGATCTGCGCACGGGCAACCTGTTGGAAAGCCCGGTGGTCCTGGTCAACAAAGACAGGGTCTCGACGATTTCCCCCGCCCCCGAGTAGAACCGCGGCGAGCGGCCCGCGCGCCGCCACAAATCCGGCACAATCGGTGTAACCGGACACGGGCTGGCTGGCTTTCTGCCGGACCACGATCCGGGCCCGCGACGAACTGTTCCCGGCCGCCGCCACCAGCCGAAATTAAGTGCGAGCGCACTCGCAAAGCTGCGCGAGGCTGCGGTCCAACGATCCGTGGTGGGAGCCTTATCATGCGTCGGTCTGTCATGGTCCTGTCGGTCATCTTGTCGAGTTTCGTGGGAACGGTGTCCGCACAGGCACTCCAGGAGTCCCGCGAAGACATCGCCGTTGAGCAGCCCTTGACCTCCACAGAACGATCGGCCGTCACCAAGCTGACTCGCCAGCGCTCCGCCAAGATCTGGTGGAACAAGATGAACCGTGCGGTCGGCCTCAGTTTCAAGGGCGAGGATGCCAATAACCGATCACTGATGCTCGCGAGCGATCTGCCCGGCGTGCGCACAGTCGTTCTGGTGGCCACTCCGCAAAACCAACTGACGAACGAAGGGTTGGCACCCCTCATCACCCTGCCCAACCTGACGCTCCTGAGTATCTCGGGCAATCGCATCACCGATGCCGGCATGTCCTACGTGGGACAGATGCATGGGCTACGTACCCTCGTGCTGAATTGCGACATCACTGACGCCGGCCTCGAAATGCTCACCGGACTCACGAACCTCGAGCAATTGGACCTGACGCAGTCCAAGATCACGGACGCCGGTGTGGCCAGCTTGCGGAATTTCCCCAAGCTCAACACGCTGATTCTCAACGGCACTCAGATCACAAATCAGTCGCTGACAGCCCTCGTCGAACTGAAGGCTCTGCAACAGCTCTACCTCGGCAATACGGCAATCGACGACGGGGCCGTCGAGTCGCTCAAACAGATGGAACAGCTCAACCTGCTCTTCCTGCTCGACACACCGATGACCGCCACGGCCGTGATGGAATTGCAGCCCTTCTTCAGCGCCGAATCGTGCCGGATTATTCACCAGTCCGGCAACTATCCGGGCACCCGCAAGTCGCCCCTGGCCATGTCCGAGACGGGAAGCGTTCACGCGATGTTGAGCTCGCTGCGTCGGGATTCCGCAAGCTGGGGAAGATAGTGGAAACCCACTCGAGATTCTCGGCAGAATCGGAAAATCTTGCGCAATCAGAACACCGATAAAGAACAGGAAACCGCGCGCCGTTGCGCGCATGGTCCCCTGTCTCGCCACGAGACCGCAGCGCACGATCGGCGCGAAAGTTCGTCCGAGATCCGCCGACAAGGCAGCTAGCATGATGACCAAGCCGTCTGCGCGATCCACTCGTTCGTCGCCTTGCTGATGGCGGCGTTGGTCTCGCACGCACTCGCCGGCGAGCCCCAAGAGGCGATTCCGACGCCGGCCCAGAGTCCCGAACTGGTACCGACCACGCCTCCATCTTCGGCGGGACCGCTGGGTGCTCCGCGAGCGGTCAGCGACTGGGATCTTTACGCCGGCAGCGTCTACGCCAACACGAGTCCGATCTGGGTCCAGGCCGAGTATCTCCTGTGGCGGATGCGAGGGAATCCGCTGCCTCCGCTCGTGACGACCAGTCCTGCCGGGACACCGCGTTCGGAAGCGGGCGTGCTCGTGGCGCGGGCACGCGCGTGCTGTTCGGAGGTGAGCAAGTGGATGACGACGCGCGGAGCGGGTTTCGCACTTCGTTGGGCGTTCGTCTCGGCCATTGGTTTGACGTGTGCATGGATTCGGAACTGCAGTTTGACTATCTCTGGCTTGGGGACGGGCAGACGTCGGGCGACTTTCACGCCGACTCGTCCCAATACGTCATACTTTCTCGCCCGTTCTTCAACACGGAACTGGGCCAACCCGATGCCGAGCTGATCTCGTTTCCGGACGTGGCGGCAGGCGGAATTTCGCTGGAGACGTCCAGCGATTTCAGGTCCGCCGGCGTGCTGTTTCGCCAGGCATGGCTCCGCGGCGATGGCGGGCGAATCGAGTGGCTGACAGGTTACCGATACGTGGAGTTGCAGGAGGAGTTGTTGGCGCACGAGATCGTGGTGTCGACCGATCCGGGCGGCGTGGTGCCGCGGGGCACCACGTTCGACATCTTCGAGGACGTGAGCACCTGGAACGAATTTCACGGGGGTGACGTGGGCCTGCAATGGTGGACACACGTGCGTGGCTGGACGGTGGAAGCCACGACCAAGATCGCCCTCGGCGGTCTGGCCCGCACGGTGGAAATCGGTGGCCAGACAATCACCGAATCACCGGGGGATCCGGCCACGATCGCGGCGGGCGGCCTGCTGGCACTCCCCACGAACATGGGTCGTCACCAATCCTGCCGCTTTGCCACCGTGCCGGAGCTGAGCATCAAACTCCGGCGGCAACTCTCCCGCTACCTGATTCTCACCTTGGGTTACTCGGTCCTGGTCGTCGACAATGTCGTGCGCACGGGCGATCAACTGGATCTGGCGGTCAATCCGACGCAGATCAACGGCGGGACTCTGTCCGGCCCGGCCCGCCCGACCGTGCCGATGAACGACTCGCGACTTTGGCTGCAAGGGTTCAACATCGGCCTGGAGTGGTAGCCGAGGTTGAGTTACCCTGAGTACAGGAGGCAGCCATGCGCAGAACAACCGGATGCTTGTGGGCTATTTTACTCGCCACACGCGGCCTGACGGCCGCGGAGTACGAATTTGTGGTGCTGGGCGATCTGCGCGGCACGGACGAATCCGGCAAGAAGTCAAGCAGTGCTTACGGTGTGTCGGGCGACGGACAGGCCGTGGTGGGAGAGAGTCTTTCCTCGGTCGGACTCGGCGTGACACGCGGCCTGGAAGCTTTCGTGTGGATGCGGCCGCAGGGCATGCGGGGACTCGACGCACTGCCATCGGACAACGCCGCCTATTTCAGCTCGTGCTCGACGTCTCGGACCAGGGGCTGGCGGTTGTGGGAGAGAGCCACACTTCCATGGGGAAACAGGCTTTTCGCTGGTCGCGTGACGGAGGAAAACTGGTCGGGATCGGGGACGCTTCCACAGCACGAGGAGAGTACGGCGTACGGCGTGTCGGCCGACGGTCGGGTGATTGTCGGTCTCAGCAGCTCCACGCAGGGCAAGCTGGCATTCCGGTGGACCGCGGAGCAAGGCATGCAATCGCTCGGCGATCTGCCGGGTGGTCGCGAGGACAGCTCGGGGCGGGCGGTCAACCGTGACGGCACGGTCGTGGTCGGCAACAGCAGTTCCAGCCGCGGCACGGAAGCATTCCGGTGGACCGCAGAGACGGGCCTGGAAGGTTTGGGGGAACTGGCTGGTGGCCGTTTCTTCAGCGCGGCTGCGGGGGTTTCCCGCGACGGTTCCGTGATTGTCGGCCAGTCCTATTCGGACAACGGCAAGGAAGCGTTCCGGTGGACCGCGGCGGACGGGATGACGGGCCTCGGCGATCTCCCGGGCGGAGAATTTGCCAGTACGGCCTATGCCGTGTCGGGCGATGGAAAGACGATTGTGGGACAGGCTTCCGGACCGAGCGGGCCGGAGGCGTTCCTCTGGACGCCCGACAAGGGAATGCAGTCCCTCACCGCCTTGCTAGGCAACAACTCGGCTGCTGCCGGCTGGCGTTTGAACGAGTCGCGCGACGTCTCGGATGACGGGACCGTCGTGGTGGGGAGCGGGCTCAACGCGCAGCAGGAACCGGCCGCGTGGCTGATCCGCATCCGGCGCTGACGACCACGGCGGGCGACCTATTTCGTCGTCAGCTCGATGGTCCCCAGATCCGTCGGGACGCCTTCCTTCACCGTGAACTTGATCGTCGACGTCTTGGGATTGGAGTATTTCCCGTTCAGCTTGTCGGGGCCTCCATACTGCATCGAGATCAGATTCATCTTGCCCCACTCGACGGACAGCACATAGTCGCCCGCGGGGACGCCGTCCCCTTTCTCGTAGGTCGAGATCTGGAAGGATCCGTCCGGGTTCGTGAAGGCGGCCGAGACCGTGGGATCGGCCTTGTCGAGCCCTTGCACGGCCAGGCATCTGACGGCCGCCATCTCGGCCGGCTGTCCATCCACTTTCAACACGCCCGTCACCGGATAGGTCGCTTTGCGATTGGTTTCTTTACTACACGCACCGCAGATCGCACAAACGATCAGAATCAAAGCCAGCCGTCGCATCCGCGTCGCGCTCCCATACATCGTGTTGCGAGAATCCAGCGCGGGGCGTACCAGCAGCCTCCGTGCGCGTCATGTACGACACCCGATGGACTATTCCGCCAATTCCTCATAGACCTCGCCTTTTTGCCGCGTGATCATCGAGGCAAACGTGTGCGCCTTGACGTTTTCGCCGATGAACTTCACCGATCCGTCACCCAGCAGAAATTGCGCCCCGGCGGGATGGAAGGCATAGAAACCGGCACCTCGCAGGTTGGAACAGTTGATGGCGCAGGGCCCTCCGTCCGGCCCGGGGGTCCCGTCGTGCAAGGAACCCGACATCCAGTGCTCTCCATTGAGAAAATCCGCCCATCCGCCGCCATTGAGCGCGTTCAGCGGTCCGAGGTCCATCAGTTTGCGCTTGAAATAGATCTCGGAGCCGCCGAGACGTTCGCCAATCATGATCGTGTGGGATGTGCCATCCTTCATGTTGGTGAACTTGCTGGGAGCGTTGCCGAACGGCCCAGCCACCGGCTGGAGCGCGCCCCCGCGATCTCCGCCTGCGTCACCGGAATAGGCAATGTTGGCGTACGTGCCGCGCACGCCGGTGGACACACAGTAGTCCGAGGGCGCCGCCGTCCACGTCAGGGTCATCGGCGGAACACCAGGCGCACCGGCCCCCGCCGGCAAAACGCCCGTATATTCCAACGATCCGCGCACGGCAGAGGGGCACAGATAGAACTGCAGCACCGTCTTAGCCAGCGTGCGGTTCAGGTCCACTTCGAGCTGCGGAAAACCCAGCGAGACCCCCTGATCGCACAACGGGACCCTATCGCTCCAGTTGTCGCTGAGCGTTGTCTGTTCGATGAACGGCAGAATCCGCGTTCCCCAAGTCTGGATGTTCAAATTGCGGAGATCAATCATGTAGGCAAACGGAAAGCTCTTGTGCACGTCATGATAGTTGTGCAAGGCCAACCCGATTTGCTTGAGGTTGTTGCTGCACTGCATTCGCCGAGCTGCCTCGTGCGCCGCCTGGACGGCAGGGAGCAAGAGCGCGACGAGCACTCCAATAATGGCGATCACCACCAGGAGTTCAACCAGCGTGAACGCTTTGCGACGCCGTCGTCTGTTCGTCATGTGAACCATCGTCTGCGACCCCTATTGAACGGCAACACGAATCTTCCGCAAATGTCCACAGACCACCGGCAGTCTGGAACGCCACTTCCGACAAGGAACAGGGACTTGCCAACAACTGTAAGGCTAAACAGGCCTGCTACTTGCTGTCAATGATTTCGAGCATATTCCGCACAAGATTCGCTCAGACTTCCAGCATGTCGGAGGCAGCGTAGCGGCTGGCTAAACTCAACCGACGCTCGCGACCCAGCACCCTCTGGTGCGTGGCCAGAGCCAGCTGCGGGTCGTTATTCTGTTCGGAGAGATGAGCGAGACAGGCCCACTGGAGCCGCCGCCGGAACGCCCGTCCCAACAGCCCCGCCGACTCATGATTCGATAAGTGCCCGCCCGGTCCGCGAATTCGGTCTTTCAGAAACTCGGGATACGGACCTTCCTCCAGCATCTGCGGATCGTAGTTGCTCTCGAGCAATACGGCATCCAAGGACAACAACACATCCTCCAAACCGGAGAAGACGTGCCCCAGGTCGGTCAGTACTCCGACCCTGCATCGGCCGTCGTCCACCACAAAACCCACCCCATCGGCGCTGTCGTGAGGCGTGGGGATCGTCTCGATCTTCACCCCCCGAATCTGCAGCGAATCGCCCGAAACGAAGCACCGCACGTCGTCAATCATTCCCAGTTTTGCCCGCTGCCGGGCTGCCCACAGAGTCTGGTTCGTGACATAGACGGGCATCCCGTACTTTCGATGGTACACCCCCATGCAGCGGACGTGATCGCTGTGGTCGTGCGAGATGAGCAGCGCGTCAATGTCGCAGGGTTCCACAGCGTGCTCGGCCAGCCGTTGCTGCATCTGCACGCCGCTGATCCCCGCATCGATCAACAGGCGCACGCCGTTGGCCTCCACGAAGATGCAGTTGCCGTTGCTGCCGGACTGAAGGGCCATCATCCTCATGGTCACTGCTCCCTCAAGACTCCGCGCCGCTGTGGCCAACCCCAGATTGCCAGGCCGACAAGTCGATGAGCTCTACGGCTTGCCTACGCTCGCTGGCAAGTCTACCGCTGCGGGACAGGGAGATCCAGCGTACCGGGACGGCCAGCGGCGCCCCTCGTCCGGCCGTCGGTGCGGCATCGACGGCCCCCCCTCCCAAGAAAAACACCGCCGGGCGCACGAACCGCCCGGCGGCTGAGTGGAGGCCCCCGAAAAAACGCTCGGGGACCGAAAGGTTGAACCGCCGTGGCGAGACAAGGTTCCGGTGGCGGTAAACCACCGCATCGAGTACATTTTCGGTTCGCCCGCGGAGTGTGAGCCGTCGACCCGGCTGCCGTCGGGATACAGGCCCACGATGAACGGGAATCATGGCACCAGCGACATTGCGCGGTTTTCTCCGGGCCCTCCTGCGCGACGTGCGTGGCAGCTGGAAAGCACTGGCGCTGACCGATATCGCCTACCGGCTGCTCGCCTTCATCGTCCTGACGCCGATCGTCAGTGTGGCCTTCTACCTCTTCTTAGCGGCCAGCGGGAGACACGTTGTCGCGGACGAGGACATCCTGCAGTTTGTGCAGGAGCCGATCGGGTGGATCTGTATCCTGGTGATCGGCACATTGTCCGTGGCGATCCTCGCGCTCGAGCAAGCGGCTCTGATGGGAATCGTGTGCGCCGCGGAGAACGACCGGCATTTGACCGTCCGCGATGCCTTGTGGTTTGCCGCCGCCCACGCGTGGCCGGTACTTCGCGTGACGGCCCGCATCGTGGTCCTCGCTGTACTGGCCCTGGCTCCCCTGCTCGCCGCAGCCGGAATCGTGTACGTCGTCCTGCTGACGAAGTTTGACATCAACTACTATCTGAAAGAGAAACCTCCCGCCTTCTGGCTGGCCGTCGGCTGCGGAGGTGTGCTGGGAGCCATCGCAGCGATCGTCGTTGTGCGGCTGGCCACGAGCTGGTTCTGCGCACTGCCCCTGGTCTGTTTTGAGAACGTTGCACCCCGCCAAGCTCTGCACGTCAGCCGGGAACGTGTGGCCGGCCATCGCCAGAAAGTCGTGTGGTGGCTGCTGACCTGGTTTCTCGCGACCTTACTCTTGTCCACCGTGGCGACAGGAATTGTGGTCGCTCTTGCCCAGCGATGGGTGCCCCGCGCCACGGGTTCGTTGGGTCTGCTGCTGTTCGCGGTCGGTACGACGTTAGTCCTCTGGGCCCTCGTGAACCTGGCCGTTCAACTGCTCAACACGACGTCGTTCGCGGTGATCTTCTTTCGGCTATACCGGGAATTGAGTCCCGACCAGGCACTGGACATCGAGCGACTCGCCGCGGAGTTCCGTGAACCGAGCCGCAGGCTACCGGCCCTGACGAGGAAACGTCTGGTCGCGCTCGCGGTGATCGGCGCTGGACTCGCCCTGGCGCTCGGCGCGGTCACACTGCGTCGCGTGCGGATCGAGGATCGGTGTGACGTCATCGCGCATCGCGGAGCGTCAGGCGCGGCTCCCGAAAACACGATGGCGGCCGTGCGTCAGGCTGTGGCAGAACAGGCCGACTGGGTGGAAATTGATGTGCAGGAGACGGCTGACGGCGAGGTAGTGGTCTTCCACGACAGCGACTTCAAGAAGCTGGTCGGCCTGGACTTGAAGATCTGGAATGCCACACGGGCCGATCTGGAGAAGATCGACATCGGCAGCTGGTTCGCTCCCGAATTCCGCGGGGAACGGGTCTCCACCCTGGCCGAGGTGCTGGCCTACTGCCGGGGCAAGATTCGTGTCAACATCGAACTGAAATACTACGGACACGATCAGAACCTGGAACAGCGCGTGGTCGAGTTGGTGGAAGCACAAGGCATGCAATCCGACATCGTGGTCATGAGCCTCCGCCAACAGGGAATCGACAAACTCAAGAGCCTGCGGCCCGCCTGGAAAGCGGGACTGCTGACGGCCGTCGCCAGCGGCAACCTGACGCGGGTCGATGCGGACTTCCTCGCCGTGAAGGCCGATATCGGCACTCGGGCCTTCGTCCGGGCGGCGAAGTTTCGGAACAAGAGCGTCTTGGTTTGGACGGTCAATGACCCAATCAGCATGTCGACCATGATCGGCCGCGGAGTGGACGGGATCATCACCGACAAGCCGGCCCTCGGCGCCAAGTGCTCTCCGAGCGCGCTCGCCTGAGTTCCGTCGAACGCGTACTGCTGGAACTCGCGACCATCCTGGGTGTGGCCCCGGAAATCGTCGCTCAATAGTGGTTCCACGCACCGGTGACTTGGTCCGTGCGTACATCCAAGGTCGGTTGTCCCGGCCAACCCCGCCAGGCCCAATTGCTGAGCACTTTCGGATTGGCGTTTGTGCTGTCGCCGGACTGTGGTAAAACTTCGCTCCCGCAGGAACGGATACTCGGATCCGAGGAAAAGGCCAAGGAGGGACCCAGGATGGCCAAGCGATTCTTACTCTGCACGCTCGCGCTGTGGGCATGCGCGGCCCGCTGCGATGCGGCCGGGTTCGCCATGAGCGACAACTTTACCGTCTTCACGCCCGCCTATCCGACGCACGAGGACGCTCAAGCGTATGCCCAGGAGGTGCTGCGAAGTGCCGAAGCCTGGCGGAGTGAGATTGCCCGGCAGTGGCTGGGTGAGGAGTTGCCTCCGAGCGTAGGGCAAACGACGGTGAACGTGTCGTTCAGCGCCCAGCGTGACGCGGGAATCACCTGGGCCAAGGACGATCCGCGCCGCAGATACCACACGCTCTACCTGACGACCTCGCCGGATCGCGCACTGGGCAGCACGTTGGCCCATGAGATGGTGCACGTGGTGCTGGCGACGCGATTCCCTCACCCGCGACGTTTGCCCGCCTGGCTCGAAGAGGGCATTGCCAGCAGTTACGACGACGGTCCCCGGCAGGCCACACGTCAGCAGATTCTGGCGTGGATGGCTAAGACGGGAAACTGGTCCGACGTCGAATCGATCTTCAACAGTCAGAACATTGCCGGCCAAGACAAGCAGGCCTACGCCGTCGCTTCATCTCTGACGCAGTTTCTGTTGACCCGCGGCGATCAGCGCACCTTGCTGGAATTCGGGCAACATGCCCGACAGGACGGCTGGGACGCCGCACTGCGCAAGTGCTATCGAATCCGCAACGTGCCCGACCTGCAACGTGCCTGGCAGGAGTGGGTCCAGCAATCGCTGGCCGGGACTTAGAAAGGCCACACGTAGTACTCAACGACCGGGCCGACCCAGGGCGGCAACGGGGCGAGGGCGCTGGCGAGCGGCGGGCAGCGGGTAGCAGCGGCAGGGCCGATCCATTGCTCGCTCATGGGCCGATACGCCGTGGTCGTGGTTGGCATCTTCTCGGGAACGATCTCGATCTTCTGGCTGTAGTTCGGCGCAGCCACGGTCCAGTTCGTCAACGGCTGTCCGGGGAGCTGCGCCGTCACAGTTCCGACCGGCACTTTCAGCGTCAGGATCTCGTCGGCACCGAGACCGTATTCTTTCTGATTCACGACGATCTGCTGGTGGTTCGCCATGCGATTGTGGATTGTCAGCTCGCCATGCGTGTCCAGCGCTGATGGACCGCCTTGCGCACGTCGTCGCGAAACTCCTCGCTCTGCTCCATATTCGCGCTCAGTCGCAACATGTCGTGTCCCGGTGGAGTCCTTTTGCGAGATCGTGTCGAGAATCGCCTGCTGTCGAGCGAGCTGATCCTGCTGTTGCTAGGTCAGCTCGTCGATTCGCGTCCAGGATTTCCTGCTGTTTCCGCAACTCTTCGTTGATGACCGTCGTCAGACGTTCGATGCCCTGCGCAGTTCCTGGTAATGGCTTCCGTGTTCTTCGCGACTTGCTCGGCCAGTTTCGTCAAGTTCGCGCTGGCGGTGGTGAGCTTCTGCTGCAGATCCTGCACGTCCTTCGTCAGCTGTTCCGGTGTCTTCGCGGCTGTTTGAGCCCGTACCATCCCCGGAACCAACAGGGCCAGACAACACGCTCCAATCATTCGATACACCATGTCGCGAACTCCCGGATGAGGGTGGAAGCTGTTCCCGGTCCGTCGGTTGAGTACCATCCGTTGTGGCTTCAAGACACCCTCCCAGTCTAACTGTCGGCCCACGGAATTCAACTTGCTGACCAGGTGACACGCCGACCGGCGGCAGCCACCAGCCACGGTCAGGCCTTGAAGCGGTATCCGATATACGGCACGGCCTGGATGTAGTCGCGAAAGAACCCCAGCTGTTCCCGCAGCGACAGGATGTGCTGGTCCAGCGTCTCCTCGGCGACCGGATAGCGATGGGTGCTGACCGCCTCGGCAATCCGGCGTCGCGTGTAGGCGCGATAGGGACGGGCGGAGAGGAATGCTCAGAATGCGAAACGCGATGATGTCGAGATGCACGGTCTCGCGGCCGAGCTTCATGCGATACGAGTTCCGCGCGTAGGTGCGTCCCCGTTCGCTGGCCGGGCGCAGACGCACTCGCTCCCGCCAGACGTGCGAAATGTCGGCGATTCGCAGTTCCTGACTTCTCGGCCATCTGCTCACACATCGGGCAGACTCCCAAGACCTTCCAAGTATACTCCAGTGCCACTCGGAATGGCAGCGGAACGTTCGCCACGTCGCCCGTGCGGTTCGAACATTCCCGGCCTGGCCGGCCGATCGCCAACTGGCACCGGCTGGGACATTCTGGTATTGGTAGGCGTTCATGGAATAGCGAGTTCTCTCCGACGACGAACCGCAGATTGACGAACAAGGAACCGCAGAAATTAGTGATGACATGACCGAGTTGACAGACAGTCGCGCGGCGTGGCGATCCACCACCTGGCTGGTCAAGTATTTTTGCAGGTGCTGTTGCTTCGCAGGCCTGACGAGTCTGGCCGTCCTGACTCCCCGCCTGGCGAATGCCCAGGAATCTGCTGGGCGGCCGGACGTCACCGAGTCGGTGAACTTCGACGAGTATTTCCTGCCGCAGACCATGCGTGTCGACTATTACCACTCCGGCGATGCCGGCGAGGATCGGATTGCGCTGGAGCGTGTCATCCGGGACGGGAGTTGGGCCGGTTCTCGCACACGGCTCGTCGACACGCTCGATTTCGGCCTGTACTGTTTCGAAGTGCGTGATTCCACCTCGCAGCGGCTGTTGTACAGCCGCGGCTTCTGCAGCGTGTTTGGCGAATGGCAGACGACGCGGCCGGCGAAGCAGGTGTGGGGCACGTATCACGAGTCGCTGCGTTTCCCGTGGCCCAAGCAATCGGTGGACGTCGTGCTCAAACGGCGTCAAGAAGGCGTCTGGCGCGCAGTGTGGACGACGACGATCGATCCGCACTCGCGGTTCGTCTTCGACGCCGACTTGCCTGCCGGCGGACATGTGTGGACCGTCTTCGAAAACGGTCCCCCGCGCAGAAAGTCGACGTGTTGCTGCTGGGCGACGGATACACGTCCGCGGAAATGCCGAAGTTCCACGCGGATGTGCGGCGGCTGGTCGAACGTCTGTTTGCCGAAGAGCCGTTTCGGTCGCGCCGACTCGATTTCAACGTGCGAGCCGTCGACGTCGCCTCGGGCGTCAAGCGGCATCGCACAGCCTCGCGAGGGCCTCTTTCGCCGCTCGGCACTGTCGTGCCAGTACAACACGTTTGACCTGGAGCGATACGTGCTGACGTTCGACAATCGCACGCTGCGCGACGTTTCCTCGGCGGCCCCCTATGACAACCTGATCATCCTCCTCAACAACAAGAAGTACGGAGGAGGAGGCATCTACAACGACCAGACGACGGTCGCCGCCGACAGCCCGTTCGCCGACTACATTCTGGTGCACGAGTTCGGCCATCACCTGGCCGGGCTGGGCGACGAGTATTACGTGTCCGATGTCGCCTACGTGACCGGCAACGCTGCCGCAGGTGGAACCGTGGGAGCCCAATATCACGGCCTTGCTGGACGTCAATCAACTGAAATGGAAGGACCTGGTCAGCGCCGACACGCCCCTGCCCACGCCCTGGAAGAAGGACGCGTACGAAGCGGCCTCTCACCAGACCCAGAAGAAGCGCGCAGGAGTCGCGGGCGGCCGGCCAGGCGGAAGCGGCTCTGGAAGGCCTCATGCGCCAGGAACAGCAGTCCATGACCGCGCTGCTCGGAGCCGATCCGTACGCCGGTCGCGTCGGCGCCTTTGAAGGGGCCGGCTACGAATCCAAAGGCCTGTACCGCCCGACAGTGGACTGCCTCATGTTCAGCCGCAATCAGGTTGGCTTCTGTCCTGTTTGCCGGCGAGCCATCGAACGCGCCATCGACCAGCAGATCGGACGCTAATCGACAATTCCTCCCCGTAGAGCAAGCGTCCCGCTTGCTCAAGACCCCGCCCCAAAACCCAACATTCCAACACATCTGCGCGCGTGCCACAATCGGACATCGACCGTCTAACGTCGAATGCCCGACGAACTTCCAACATCGAACATTCAACACCCAACGTCGAGCACCGAACGAACATCCAACATCGGATATCGAACGTCCAACGTCGAAGGCCCGGCGAACTTCCAACATCGAACATTCAACACCCAACGTCCAGCACCGGACGAACATCGAACATCGGACGCTCAACGTCGAATGCCCGACGAACTTCCAACATCGAACATTCAACACCCAACGTCGAGCACCGGACGAACATCGAACATCGTACATCGAACGTCCAACGTCGAAGGCCCGGCGAACTTCGAAAAACCAACATTCAACGACGAATGTTGGATGAACGCCGAACATCGAATACCCGCCGAACGGGCCTACACCAGCTGTTTCACTACTTGTCTCGAGCACTCGATGTTCGATGTTCGTCCAGTGCTCGACGTTAAACGTTCGATGTCCGATGTTCGATGTTCGTCCGGTACTCGACGTTGAACGTTCGATGTCCGATGTTCGATGTTCGTCCGGTGCTCGACGTTGAGCGTTCCATGTTCGATGTTCGATGTTCATTCAGTGCTCGACGTTGAGCGTTCGATGTCCGATGTTCGATGTTCGTCCGGTGCTCGACGTTGAGCGTTCCATGTTCGATGTTCGATGTTCGTCCAGTGCTCGACGTTGAACGTTCGATGTCCGATGTTCGATGTTCGTCCGGTGCTCGACGTTGAGCGTTCGATGTCCGATGTTTGATGTTCATCCAGTGCTCGACGTTGAGCGTTCGATGTTCGATGTTCGTCCGGTGCTCGACGTTGAGCGTTCGATGTCCGATGTTTGATGTTCATCCAGTGCTCGACGTTGAGCGTTCGATGTTTGATGTTCATCCAGTGCTCGACGTTGAATGTCTCGATGTTCGATGTTCGATGTTCATTCAGTGCTCGACGTTGAGCGTTCGATGTTCGATGTTCGCCCGGCGATCGAAGTTGGACGTTCGATGTCCGATGTTCGATGTTCGCCCGGCGATCGAAGTTGGACGTTCGTCCGGCCTCACGCCTGTGTTGTCTTACTACTCGCCGGGGGAAAAAGGCGCCTCGGACCGGCATTCCGGGGTAGTTGATGGCAGCGGCCATCGGTTACGATACCTGGAGTCTTCGCAAGCCTCGCAAGCCGCTGGTGGGAGAAACCCGAATGGCATTAGGTCACCCCAAGGGACTGTTCCCGCTGTTCTTCACCGAGATGTGGGAGCGTCTGGCGTTCTACACGATCGTCGGCATCCTGCTGTTGTATGCGACGGACGTGGAACGTGGTGGGCTCGGCCTGTCGGCCTCACGGGGCAACGAGATCTACGGGCTGTACCTGGCGTTCGTGTACTTCACGCCGTTTCTGGGCGGGATGATCGCGGATCGGTTCCTGGGCTATCGGCGGGCCGTGTTTCTGGGCGGGTTGCTGATGGCTGGCGGGTTGTTCTTGATGGGCACGCCTGGCTTTCTGCCGTTCACGCTGGGCTTGGTCGCGCTGATCATCGGCAATGGTTTCTTCAAGCCCAACATTTCCGTGATGGTCGGCAACCTGTACGAGCCGGGCGATCACCGGCGCGATGCGGGTTTCAATATTTTCTACATGGGCATCAACATCGGCGCCTTCCTGGCGACGTCGTACGTGGCGCCGGCCGTGCGGAATCAATTTGGTTGGCTGTGGACGTTTCGTGCGGCCGGGTTCGGATTGATCGTGTCGCTGCTCATTCTGTTGGCCACCTGGAAGGTGCTGGCCAAGGCCGACCGAACTCCCGAGCGTGATCCGGAGGACACCGGTTTCGGGGCGGTGTTTCTCCAGCATCCTCCTGCCGGCGTTTCTGGTCGGCATCGCGGGCTATTTCCTGGCCAAGGCCTATCTGCCGCCTTCGATTCCCCTGCGTCCGGCCGTGTGTGGATTCCTGGCCGGCATGATTCCGGTGATCATCTTCTTTGTGCGATTGGGATTGACCGCACGTGAAGAAGAGAAGCCCGGTCTTTTGTCGCTGCTGCCGATCTACATCGCGGGTGGTGCCTTCTTCATGATCCTGCACCTCAACGGATCGGCCATGACCCAGTGGGCTCGCGACGACACGGATCGCCGAGTGCAGGGCTCGAACACCTTCATCCAGATGCTCAATCCGTGGGCCAAACAGGATGCGCTTGCCCAACTACTATCGCAATGCCGACGAAACGACGCCGTGTCCGGATCCGCGCAGCCTGCTGGTGGTCGATGACTATCTGCAGATGCCGAACATGACGCCCGAAGTGGTCGCTCGCATGTACGGTCAGCAACGGATGGATGAAGCGGTCATCGAGTCGCTGACGACGTCGCTGCGCGATGGAGTGCGCGTCGAACGATTCCCGGTGGGTCAGGAGGTTCCCGCGCCGTGGGTGGCGCGTGCGGCACGCGTGTTTCCGGCCGGCGACGTGCAGGTCGGCCACGGGCGTCGACAGCCACGGAGCGCCGACCGTCACGGTCGAGGTACCGGACCGTGCTCAACCGGTCGGCTCGGTCGTTTTTCTGCGCGAGGTCGACGGAGCAGGACGTCGCCACGTTCCTCACCGACCGCGCCACGTCGGATTCGATCTACGATGCGTATCGCCAGCGATTCGGTCACGATCCCCAACTGCTGCCCCCCGGTGAGTTCCTGGCGGTCATCAATCCGGAAGTCTACCAGAGCTGGAATGCGTTTTTCGTGGTGCTCCTGACACCGGTCGTCGTCGCCTTCTTTCTGTGGCGCGCGAAGGTCAACAAGGCGGTTCCGACTGCCCGCAAACTGCTCTACGGCATGCTCATGACGACCGCTGCGTTATTGGTGATGGTGGTCGCCGGACTGCTCTCCGACGACGGCACGCAGAAAGTGTCCGGGTTGTGGCTGGCCAGCTTCTATGGCGTGGTGACTTTGGGTGAGTTGTGCCTCTCACCCATGGGTTTGTCGCTGGTCACGAAACTCTCGCCCAAGCGTCTGGTGGGGTTGACGATGGGCGGCTGGTTTCTGGCCACGGCGTTCGGCAACAACCTGTCGGGCTTCTTCGGCGGTATCCAGAGCGCGATGTCACCCGTCGGCTTCTTCCTGCTGCTGGCCGGCCTGGCAGGACTGGTCGCCTTGTTTCTGTTGCTGCTGCAGCCCAAACTCGACGCGGCCATCCGCAAGTACGGAGCGTGATCCGATGCCGTTCCAGCAGACTCGGCCCTCGTGCAGTGACTCGTGCAGTGAAAGGCGCGTAGCATGCCTGAGCAGAATGCAACGACCATCGGCCGCAGCCAATACTTGGCGCTGACCGCCGCGCTGCTTGGGTTGGATGTTCGACGGCGCGGAGATGGGCGTCTTCAGTCTGGTGGGTCGGGCCTCCCTCAAGGACCTGCTGCAGAATCCGGCCGAAGATCAGCTCAACATCTGGTTCGGCATCGTGATGGCCGGGTTTCTGGTGGGAGCTTCCACCGGCGGTGTTCTGTTCGGCTGGCTGGGCGATCGAGTCGGCCGAGTGCGTGCGATGACGTTGAGCGTGCTCACGTACGCCGTGTTCACCGGACTCTGCGGGCTGGTCAGCAGTCCGTTACAGCTGGGCGTTCTGCGGTTCATTGCGGCGCTGGGAATGGGTGGCGAGTGGTCGCTGGGCGTGGCCCTGGTGATGGAAGTCTGGCCGAATCGATCGCGCGCGTTCATGGCCGGACTCATCGGCGCGGCCGCCAACGTCGGCTACCTGATCGTCGGCGTGATCGGACTCATGCTGAGCCAGGTCCTGGCCGACCTGTCCGTCATGCTTTCCGGTCTCGGTCTCGCGCAAGAAACGGTCGATTGGCTCACCAGTCATCAGGGCTGGCGGATCATGATGATTCTCGGCGCGGCACCCGCGCTGCTCACGTTCCTCATCCGGATCTTTGTGCCGGAGTCGGAGCGTTGGCAGCACGAGCAGCGGCAGGGTCGCACGTCGCACTGGCAGACATCCGACCTGCTGGGTGTCTTGGTGGGAATCGCGGGGCCCGCCCTGATGATCTATCTCTGGGGTTATCCGCGTACGGACTGGAGCCTGTTCCAGTTCGAACACACCTGGCCGTGGCGTGTGGTGGGCACGCTCGCCGGACTCGTCATCGCCACGCTGGGGTACACCTATCCGGTCGTCCGTTACTTGCGGCGTCAGAGCGCGGCGCAAGGCGTCGACGATCTGACGCGACGGACCTTGCGGCGCATGTTGTTGGCGGCGGGTCTGAGCGGTGTGGCGCTCTTGGGTACCTGGGGCGCGACGCAGTGGGCACCGAGTTGGGCCGACAAACTCACCGGCGGCGATCCCGCGGTGGGTGCCAAGTACTACACACAAATGTGGACCGCCCTGGGCGCGATCGCGGGGACGTTGCTGGCGGCCCTGGCCGGCGACTGGATCGGCCGGCGCGTGACCTACGCCGCGATGTGCCTGTTGTCGATCGTGTCGCTGCTGGCGTTGTTCCAGGGCCCGGCCGAGTACAACGCCTTCTTTCTGGTCCGTTCGTTCGCGGTCGGCATTTTCACGGCGGCCTTCTACGGTTGGTTGCCGCTCTACTTGCCGGAACTGTTTCGGACGAGCGTGCGAGCGACCGGCCAGGGCTTCGGGTTCAACTTCGGCCGCATCCTGGCCGCCGTGGGTACCCTGCAAGCGGGCAATCTGTTTGCGGCCAAAGTCACGTTGCTGGGCCGCGAGTATGCCGGAGGCTATCCATTGGCCTGCTCCCTGATGAGCAGCATCTATCTCCTGGGGCTGGTGCTGATCTGCTTCGCCCCCGAAACGAAAGGCCAGACGCTGCCGGAGTGAAATCCCCACGGGAATATGGTCTGCGCCACGATTGTCCAGCGGCGCAGACCTGCAGGCCACGCATTCTGCCATTCGATGCAGACTCTATTCTCATCCTGAAACAATCTCGAGGGGAGCGGATGGTGTGGTGAACCGTACGGCACGGTACAATCGCCGATGGGCGAATCCTCGGGAGGGCCAACGGCCATGTCCGATGTCACCCGCATCCTGGGTCAGATTGAATCGGGCGATCCGACTGCTGCCCGAGAGCTCCTGCCGCTGGTCTATGAGGAACTGCGAGAGCTGGCCGCTGCGAAGATGGCCCAGGAGAAGCCTGGGCAGACGCTGCAGGCCACAGCGTTGGTGCACGAGGCCTATCTGCAATTGGTGGGGAACTCGTCCGACCAGCATTGGAACAGCCGGGGCCATTTCTTGGCGCAGCGGCCGAGGCGATGCGGCGCATCCTGCTCAATCACGCGCGCAAAAGGCCGCCGAGAAACGGGGAGCCGACTGGGACCGCTTGACACTCGAGGCCATCGCGGTCCCCGGCGGAGTCGACCCGTCCGAGTTCATGGCCCTGAACGACCTCTTCGACCAACTCGCCGCCATGGACGCGCAGGCGGGCGAAATAGCCAAACTGCGTATCTTTGCCGGACTTACGGTTCCTGAAATCGCGGCAGCCCTCAACCTCGGTCGACGCACCGTGGATCGACAATGGGCTTTTGCTCGCGCCTGGCTGCGTACACAGGTCAGTGCCGGTTGAGCAGTCAGAGCGGGCCGATCGGAATTATTTCCAGAATTCCTGGCGCGATTTGGCCGCGAACCGTGCACTGATATATAGAGGGCTCGTCGAGGAGTGCCGCACGATGACAAACCGCTTCAGTCAAATACGAGACCACTTCTTGGCCGCCCTGGAGCGTGATGGTCTGGAGGCCCAACTTCAATACGCTGCCGAACACTGCGCAGATACCCCCGACCTGCGATCCGAGCTGGAAGCAATGCTGCGGGCCCACCATCAGCCAGGAGGGTTCTTGGCCTCCCGTTTGGAGATAACCTGTGGCGTGACAACACCCAGGGAGTCGCTCGGCACCCAGATCGGGCCCTACAAGCTGATCGAGGAAATCGGCGAGGGCGGTATGGGGGTTGTGTATATGGCGGCGCAGAAGGCACCGGTCCGCCGCAAGGTGGCATTGAAGATCATCAAGCCGGGCATGGACACGCGGGAAGTCATTGCTCGATTTGCCGCCGAAGAGCAAGCCCTCGCGATGATGGACCACCCGAACATCGCCAGGGTGCTCGACGCGGGCGCCACCGAGTCGGGCCGGCCTTACTTCGTCATGGAACTTGTGAATGGCGTAACCATTACCCAGTACTGCGACGACAACAACTTGCCGACTCGAGAGCGTCTGGAGTTGTTTACGCTCGTCTGCCACGCCGTCCAGCACGCGCATCAGAAGGGCATCATTCATCGCGACATCAAGCCGAGCAACGTTCTCGTCACGCTGCACGACGGCAGTCCCGGTGCCCAAGATCATCGACTTCGGGATCGCCAAAGCGATCGACCAGACTGACCGGCAAGACAATCGCCACGGGCGTCGGTCACATGATCGGCACACCGCTCTACATGAGTCCCGAGCAGGCGGAGCGCAGCGGCCTGGACATCGACACGCGGAGCGACATCTATTCGCTGGGCGTGTTGCTTTACGAACTGCTTACGGGTAGCACGCCGTTTGATCGCGAGCAGCTCAAAGACGCGGGATACGACGAAGTCCGTCGCCTGATCCGTGAACAGGAGCCGCCGCGCCCCAGTACGCGGATTAGCACGATGGGCAAGGCGGCCACCACGGTTTCCGAACACCGGCGAACCAGTCCCGTCGAGCTGAGCAGCTCCTGCGTCACGAACTGGACTGGATCGTGATGAAGGCGCTGGAGAAGGACCGCACCCGCCGTTATGCCACGACCAACGATTTCGCGCGGGACATCCAGCGGTATTTGCATGACGAAGCGGTTGAGGCCTGTCCGCCGTCGACGGTCTATCGTGTGCGCAGTTCACGCGCCGCCATCAGGCTGCCGTCATCGCGACTTTGGCGGTCAGCTTGGCTCTGATCCTGGGTGCCGGTGTTGCCACAGGACAGGCATACCGCGCGACCAAAGCCGAAAAGTACGCGCGCAAGAACAGCTGCACATTGCCCAGGAACAACAGCGTCTGGCCAAGCAGCAGG
>CAVWHV010000006.1:0-21417 GCA_963754725.1 uncultured Planctomycetaceae bacterium | reverse complement strand
TGGACGGTTGCCGACACCGGCCAGTATGACATCGAGGCGGCCTTTGCCGGAATCGCTCACGCGGCTACCACGGACGTGCATGTGTTGCACAACGGCGAGTCCCTCTACAAAAGTTTGCTCAACCTCGATGGCCGCGGCAACGAGTCCGCCTTTTCAGGATCACGAGCCATGACGAAGGGGGACACTTTGGACTTCATCGTGGGGATGGGGAACGGGTTTTACGGTGCGGACACGACGGCACTCGCCGCATGCATCCGGGCGGGGAAAGAAGTTGTGGCCGATGCCGCCCGGGATTTCTCGGTGCAGCCGGACTCCGATGGGCCCGGTCCGTGGCAATATGGCGCACTCGCCCCGGGTCCCGCACCCGATGGCAAGACCTTCACTCGCTATCCCGTCAGCAAGACGCGCGGAGACAACGACGAGTTCGGGACGTTATCCAATCCCGGCTCGGCGCAGTGGGAGCGTGTGCTGGCTGACCAGCATCCTTACCAGCGCCGTACCTCACACCGCCTCGGTCATTCGTTTCTTGCGTACGACCAGCGGTGGCAAACTCCCGCTGTTCGTGTCCGAATATGGCGTGGGGAGCGGCGTGGATCTGTGGCGCAGTGACACGACATTACGAACGGCTGGGCAAGCAGGACGTGGAAGACGCGCAGTTCTATCGCGACAAGCTGGATCGGTTCCTGGCGGACTGGGACCGCTGGAAAATGAGCGAGTGTTTTTCGCGGCCGGAGGACTTCTTTGCACAGAGTATCCGGCAGATGGCTGCGGAACGACTCTATGGTTTGAACGCCTTGCGCACCAATCCGGGACTGGTCGCTCACAGCGTGACTGGGACCGTGGATCAGGGGATGAGCGGAGAAGGTCTGTTCACGACATTCCGCGAGCTGAAACCGGGTACCACGGACGCCATGTTCGAAGCCTGGGCACCGCTGCGACTGTGCCTGTTTGCCGGTCCACTGCACGTCTACCGAGGAGCGTCCGTGAGATTGGAGGCAGTGCTGGCCAACGAAGACGCTTTGCCGCCGGAGAATATCCGGTGCGCTTGTCGGTCGTGGTCCGGACATGCGGCACGTGTTCCAGCGGCTTGTCACCGTCGCGATTCCCGCCCAAGACGGCGCGTCGGAAGCCCCCTTTGCTGCGCCGATCTTCGCGGACGACGTCACGCTGGATGTGCCCTCCGGCGCATACCGTTTCCTGGCGACCATGGAACGAGGTGGGGCACCAGTCGGCGGCGAGACGGTATTCTACGTGGCGGATCCCGCGGAGATGCCTCCGATCCCGTGCAAGGTCGTGCTGTGGGGTGCCGACGCGGAACTGCAGAAGTGGTTCGACACTCACGGTATCACGACGCGGCCGTTTGCCGTGGAGGCGCCCGCCGTGCGCGAGCTGATTGTGGTCGGCACGCAACCTCCCGCCGGGGGCACGGACGCCTGGAAGGAACTGGCCCGTCGCATCGCCCGCGGTGCATCGGTAGTATTCGTGTCGCCACAGGTGTTCACCGAGGGCAACCAACCCACGCGCTGGCTGCCGCTCAGAACAAAGGCACGCTCCCTGCCCTCGCGAGTTGGCTCTATCACAAGGACGAGTGGTCCAAACGCCACCCGGTCTTCGCCGGATTACCGAGCGGCGGGATGATGGACTATGCGGTGTATCGCGAAATCATCCCTGACCTGGCTTTTGCCGGCCAGGACCCGCCGCAGCAGGCCATCGCCGGGGCCAATAACGTCTCGTTCGACTATTCCTCAGGACTGACCGTCGCGGAATATCGGCTGGGCGCCGGACAGTTTCTGCTCAATACACTGCTGCTGCGGGAGAACCTCGGGCGAGACCCGCTGGCCGAGCGCCTGCTTCGCAACATGCTCCAATATGCCGCGAGAAATCTGTCCGAGCCCCTGGCGAGCAACCCCCAGATCTCGACGCGTTGCTCAAGGAGTTCGGATACTGATTCGACCTGCGCCACGTAGCACAAGCGTCTCGCTTGTGCAGGCGCAACCGGAAACAACGACAGTTAGGCCGGCACTGAGCAAGCGGGACGCTTGCTCTACGTAGCACAAGCGTCTCGCTTGTGCAGGCGAGACCGGAAACAACGACAGTTGCCGCACTGACAAGCGGGACGCTTGCTCTACGTAGCACAAGCGTCTCGCTTGTGCAGGCGCACCGGAAACAACGACAGTTAGGCCGGCCCTGAGCAAGCGGGACGCTTGCTCTACGTAGCACAAGCGTCTCGCTTGTGCAGGCGCAACCGGAAACAACGACAGTTAGGCGCACTGAGCAAGCGGGACGCTTGCTCTACAGCAGTGGAGATCCGCGCGTAACCAATCGGTGCACGATGAAATCGAGGAGTGTGTGCCCATGCTGTCACATATCGGTCTGACAACGGTCGTGCTTCTTTGCCTGTTGCCACCATGCGGCGCCGCTGCTGCAAGTCCCTTTCCCGTGCTCTCTGACAAGACTCTCGTAGCCTGGGCGACCGTGGCTGACCGCGCGCAGCAGGGCGGCAGTCTGTTGACGATCCAAGAAGACGAAGCGTTCGACGCGGTTGTGTTTGGAGAACGTGTGCCGCAGCGCTGGATGGCAGGTAGCGACTTCTTCCGGCGCACGCAGGCGGAGGCAGGTCAGGTCACCTGCCTGTCCGAAGCTGCCGCGCCCGCTGATCTGGTGCAGATTGCCCTGGTCTATGCAGGCCGGCGGATTACGCTCTATCGCAATGGGCAGGTCTACAGTTCGTACGAGATCGACTCGCCGCAGCGGTTTGAGGACTACGCGCTGATGCTGGGGTTGCGGTACTTGGGAGCCATGGGTGCGATTGGTTTCTACCACGGGAGCATCGAGGAAGCCCGCTTGTACGATGTGGCGCTGACACAGGACCAGATTGGCGAATTGTGCGCCAATCAGGCATCGAGTCCCGCACCAGTTGGCTGGTGGACCTTTGAAGATGGCACCGCGACCGACCGGACGGGCCACTTTCCCGCGGGTCTTCTCGCGGGTGGCGCGCGGATCGTGGACGGTCAGCTACAACTCAACGGTACGGACGCGTTCCTGTTGGTCGATCGGTGTCGTACGGAGCCACAACAGATGTTCTACCGTCCGCGGGATCGAGCGACAGGTCGCATGTGGGATACGTGGCTGTACTTTCACGAAGGAACCTACTACCTGTACTACCTGGCCAATTGCAGTGCCTCCTGGGACAACATCTCGATGGCGACTTCCCACGATGGTGTCCATTGGACGGAACACGGGGTTTTGCTGCGCAAACACCCCGAAGCCGTGTGGATGGGTACTGGGTCAACGTGGAAGTCGCCGGAGCTCAACAAGCAGGCCAGGTTCTATCTCAACTTCTCGGAATGGCGTGGGAATCAGCAGACGATTTTCTTCGCGGAGTCGTCGGACCTCCTGCACTGGCAACGTCTCGACAATCGATACGAATTCAAACCTGACCCTCAGTGGTACAACGTGAACGACGGCAACAACAGCCGCTGGGACTGCATCTATACGATCCCGCGAGAATCGGGTGGCCTGTACGGTTATTGGACGGCCACTCCGCAGGCCGCGACCGAAGGGCGGTTCGGGTTTGGCGAAACCACGGACGGAATCACGTGGCGAGCGCGCTGCAGCCACCTCGTGTGCACGATGTCGACGCCGGGGAAGTGGGAGCGATTGAGCGAATTAACAACCGTTACTACATGATGTTTGGCAGTGGCGGCATCATGATCACACTCGTCGCTGACCATCCCGAAGGTCCGTTTGTTCCCGCCACGCAGAACCTTCGGTTGTTGGCGGGTCACACGTATTTCGCCCGTTTCTTTCCCAGCCCCGACGGTTTGCTCGTGAATCATCACTCCATCGCGCGAACGGAGTCGTATATTTCGCCCCGCTCAAAGCCACTCGTGTGGATGAACAGGGAATCCTGCGTCTCGCATGGTGGCCGGGAAACGAAAAGCTCAAACACGAACCGGTCACGGCACCATCCCAGCCGCTGCATGCGCAGTCCGCCGGACGCCCGGTGCTGTGGGAGGGCAAACTCGACACGGCCCGCGGCGTCGTGTTGGAGGGCACGCTGACGTTGCCTGTGGGACCGGACGCGAAGCCGCACGGTCTGTACATCGAGTGTGGGCCGGATCAGGGCGTGGCGATTCGCGTGGCGGCAACGGGAGCGACGGAGATCGGCCCGATGCGGGTGGACGGGACCGGTTTCGCGTGCGAGAAACAAATCGACCGCCAATGGTCCTTCGGCCCACACGCCCGCTTCCGGCTGCTGTTGAAACACTCGCTCCTGGAATTCTATTTGGACGACCTGCTGATCGAGTGTTTCAGTCTGCCCGAACCGGCCACAGGTTGCATCGGCGCGGTGGGTTCTGAGGTAGAATGTGTGGCGGATGTGAAAGCCTGGTACTAAGGAGCTCGAGGTATGCGAATCATGCGACCAATGTTGGCATTCATATTCGTCTGCCTGTCCACTGTGCCGTGCTATGCGGGAGTCGTTGCTGCGGATGAGATGATGGAAGCGCGGCGTTGGGTGGCGGCCAAGTTCGAGGGTACCCAGGAACCGCCATCGCTTGAGACCGGCTTGATCGTCCGCGCCAACAACGATCCGGTGCAGAAGAACCGACGTGCGAACAGGCCACTGAAGATTGTGGACGTCGAGTACACGAGCGGGTTGTACTGCCATGCGGTGAGTGATGTGCTGGTTCGGTTGCGGGAACCAGCGGAGACTTTTTCCGCGGTGGTTGGCATCGACAGTAACAGTCAGACCATGCCGGGCCGCGGGAGCGTTGTGTTCTCGGTGGAGGTGGCCGGCACGGAAGTATTCCGTTCCGAACTCATGCGCGAAGGAATGCCGGGTGTGGGGATCGAGGTGCCTCTGGCCGGTGCGCGGGAATTCGTGCTCAAGGTGAGCGATGGCGGCGACGGCATCGGCTGCGACCAGGCGGATTGGGCGGATGCCCGAGTGACGTTGGCTGACGGAAAGATCGTCGCGCTCGGTGACCTGCCATTGCTCGACACGATGACGGCACCTTTCTCGACCGACCCACCCTTCTCGTTGGCGGTGGACGGGAAACCGTTTGCGGAATTGCGGAAGAACTGGAAACGCTCGTATCAGTCGCGGCAACTGGACGAACAGCGAATGGAGCACACGCTGTCGTTCACGGATCCGCAGAGTGGTCTCGTCGTACGGTGCCAGGCGATCGAGTACCGGGACTTTCCGACGGTGGAGTGGACCGTGTACTTGCGGAACACGGGCCAGAAAGATTCACCACTGCTGACAGATATCTTGCCGCTCGACACCCGCTTCGAACGCAGTCCCGGCGCCGAGTTTGTGCTCCACCATCAAACGGGCAGCCCGTGTTTGCCGACCGATTACGAACCTTTTGCGACGGAGCTGAAGCCCGCCACGACGCAAGCGGATCTCGGCCGCCGGTGGCCGCCCGACCAACAGCGATCTGCCCTATTTCAACCTGGAGTGGCTGGGACAAGGTCTGATCGCCGTGGTCGGCTGGCCGGGACAATGGGCGGCCGAGTTCGTCCGCGAGGGAGACCGCTCCGTGCACCTGCGAGCTGGGCAGGAGCTGACTCACTTTCGCCTGCGGCCCGGCGAGGAAGTGCGCACGCCGCTGATCGTGCTGCAGTTCTGGAAAGGCGACCGCCTCCGCGCCCAAAACGTGTGGCGGCGCTGGATGATGGCGCACAATCTGCCGCGCCCGGCGGTCAGCTGCCGCCGGTGCAGCTGGCCGCCTGCAGCTCGCATCAGTTTGGCGAGATGATCAACGCGGACAGCGCCAGCCAGAAGTTGTTCATCGACCGGTATCTTGACGAAGGTCTGAAGTTGGATTACTGGTGGATGGACGCGGGCTGGTACTGGAACAAGACCGGTTGGCCGAACGTCGGAACCTGGGAAGTCGACACGAAACGGTTTCCCGGCGGCCTGCGGCCGATCTGCGACCACGCCCACGCGCAGGGCGTGAAGACCATCGTCTGGTTCGAACCCGAACGCGTGACTCCGGACACGTGGCTTTACGACAAGCATCCCGAATGGCTGCTGGGAGCCGTCGGCGGCACGCGGCTCCTCAACCTGGGCAATCCGCAGGCCCGCCAGTGGCTCACCGACCACGTGGACCAACTGCTCACCGAGCCAGGCGATCGACCTGTATCGACAGGATTTCAACATCGATCCGTTGGATTTCTGGCGGTCTGGCGAGCCGGAAGACCGACAGGGAATCACCGAGATCCGCACGTGGAAGGATACCTGGCGTTCTGGGACGAACTTCGTCGCCGGCACCCGGACATGCTGATCGACTCGTGCGCCTCCGGTGGGCGCCGGAACGATCTCGAGACGTTGCGCCGTGCCGTGCCGCTGCTGCGCAGTGACTACATCATGGAACCGGTGGGCAACCAGTGTCATACATACGGGATTGCCTTCTGGTATCCGTATTACGGCACGGGTACCGGATCGGGAGCGATCGATCCCTACCTGCTGCGCAGTGTGATGTGCCCGCACTTCACGGCCTGTTTCGACGTGCGGCGGACCGACCTTGACTACGACATGATCCGACGCGTGATGGGTCAGTGGCGAGATTTCGCCGAGTACTACTACGGTGACTATTATCCGCTCACTTCGTACAGCCTGAAGAACGATGTGTGGATGGCCTGGCAATTCAACTGTCCGGAACGGGGCGCGGGCATGGTGCAGGCCTTCCGGCGGGCAGACAGCTTCTACGAATCGGCTCGTTTCAAGCTCCATGGCCTCGACTTGGAAGCTGAGTACCTGGTTACCAACGTGGACGCCATGGGAAGTGAAATCGTCACCGGCCGCGAGTTGACCGAAGCGGGTTTGCCTGTCGTGATCGACCAGCAGCCCGGTTCGGTGGTGATCACCTACAAGAAGGTGGAGCAGCCATGAAAGACCCATTCATTCGCCGCCGTGCTGCACGTCGATAATGGGGCGTGAGCCGCAGCGCACGCGCACGCCTGCCTTCAACTACGTGGGGATGTCTATTTGCGGGCCACGCATCATCAATACTCCTGCTGTGTCGTGATTCCCGGTTGCGGGACCGGGTACTTGCCGTCGGCTCCCAATTGCAGCGGCGCTGGAGAATCCATCGTCAACTGGTCCACATGCGGTGCGAATTCGTGCGGGCAGTTGAGAATATCTTCGAACGTCACGATCTGCCCGGTGTGGGCGGCCATCCGTCCCATCGAAGTCACGAGGCTGGTTTCGGCGCCCCGTTTCACTTCGTTGTACGGCTTGTCCTGGCGGATGGCATCGATCAAGTCATCCCATTCGAGTTGGTAAGGGTTCACCTCAGGCTGTGGGAACGCCCACAGCAGTTCGTCCGGCCGCATGTTCTGTCCCTTGAACGTGCGCACTTTGCCCGGCGTGTGGCCCGAAGCGGAGATAATGGCCGCGCCCTTGGTGCCGTGGGCGTAGCTGGCCATCTCGTCATGGCAACCGGGGATATTCCGACCGTAGAAGAACAGTTTGCTGCCGTCAGGATAGGTGTACTCGACCGAGTACTGGTCAAAGTTCTGGTCGATGTAGTTGCCGCGGAAATGACGTCCCCCGGTGGCGTGCGCCTGGACTGGCCAGGCACCTTTCATCCACGAGCATTCATCGATCTGGTGAATGTTGAAATCGCTGAAGCACCCGCCGCTGGCCCACAGGAAGCTAACAGATCGCTGGATCTGATAAAGCAACTCGCTGATGCCGTCCGGTTTGGGCTCCGACAGAAACGTGCTGATCGGTCCCGACATGCGATAGGCCCGCATCGTGAGAATCTCGCCAATTTCGCCCGCCGGATGCGCTCAAGGAGCTGTTGCCGTCCGCGGCAGTGTCGAATCATGAGTCCCACGGCCACCTTGAGGTTCTTCTTGACCGATTCCTCAGCCAGCGCGAGCATCCTGCGCGTGGTCGGCCCGTCCACGGTCACCGGCTTTTCCATGAACACGTTGACGCCCTTCTGGATCGCATACGTGAAGTGGACCCAGCGAAAGGCCGGGTAGCTGGCGAAGATGACGACGTCACCCGGATTCAAGCAGTCGATGGCCCGCTGGTAAGCATCAAAGCCGATGAAGCGGCGGTCTGCGGGCACGTCCACCTGCGCGGCGAACTGCTGCTGCAGGTTTGCGTGACTGTCGGCCAGCTTGCGCTCGAAGATGTCGGCCATGGCCACGAGCTTGATCGGACCGTTCTTGGTCGACAGCGCGTTGGCCGCCGCGCCGGTGCCCCGCCCGCCACAGCCAACCAGCGCCACCTGGATCGTGTTGTTCTCGGACGCGTGCACGTGCGGGACGGCCGTCGCGGCGAGCGCCGAGGCCACGGCGAACCCGCCGGCCTGCTGCAGGAACTCGCGCCGCGAAGTGACGAAACGATGAGTGTTGGACATGCGAGCGCCTTTCTGCTCAAGAGAGCCTGTTGTGTACCGTCGGGACAACGGTCAGTCACGAACGTGGAGTGTACGGCTACTGCGCCGGGGCCGTCAAGAACTCACCGCCAGGTCGCTGATGAAACGACCACGATCCTCCCGCTGTCCACCACTGCGGCAGCGTCCATGGTCGCTGGATGTCCTTTACATGCCGTTGCTCGAGTGCCTGCCGTCGTCGACGGCGGTCGGAATCACGGACTTCCCTGTTCACGACGAGGGTGACTTCGCTCCCGCAGCCGAGCGCGGGTCATTCGTTCACGCAGCCCGCCCTCTCGGATGAAGTCGCCTTCCAGACGGCGAATCTGCTGATCCAACAGGTAGTTGGTCTGGTGGATCAGGCAAATGGCGATGTTGGCCACGATAGCGGCCGGGCGAGTCTCCACGAACTCGCGCCAACTCTCGAACGTGGCAGGAGATTGCCGCGCCCGCTGCCGTACAAACTGGGCTTCCTTCGATTGCTTCTCCCAGAGCCGTAGGTCGCGCACACGCAGGAAATCGTAGTAATCCCGCAGCAGTTCCTCGAGACTCGCACGAGCCACATTGGTCAATTTGATCTCTGTTTCCTTGGAAGTTCCGGACGCCTGACTGCCTTCGGCAATGTTCTGTTTCCCAGACCTCGCTGCTTGCACCATCTGATCAATGGTCCGGTCGCCCCGTTCCAAGAACCGACGGCAGAACCGATACGTCAGGTCGTAGACGATCTCGGCCTTCTGGTAAGACAGCAGTTCCCGGTAGTTGCCGTGCGGCGGGATGAAGCCGGATCGCTCAGTCATGGCGGATGCTCTGGCAAATGACAGCGACATGCGACGAATGGGACGTATGAGACCCATGCGACGGTGATTATATCCCCTGAGTCCCATTCGTCCCAGAAGTCCCGTAGCCATTTCACCACGCGGCAAAGAAACATGGGACGAATGGGACGTATGAGACCCATGTGAGGGCGATTATATCCCCTGAGTCCCATTCGTCCCAGAAGTCCCATAGCCATTCCACCCGAAAATAGGGCATGACATACATATGTCACAGCAAACCGCCGCAGATGGCGCCTTTGCAGGATAAGGCGGCTTGCCCGGCTTTCCAGGATTCCCACGGAAAATGCGCCACGCCCCTTTTGTGTACGGGATGGGACGCGGATAATGCAGCGAGCGGATGCGGACAAATCGCGTGGCGGAACCACGCGCGTTTCGGGGCGACGTCGATGAAGTTCTTGTCGTACCGCGGGCCCTCGCGGCAGCGGAAATCCGCCAGCTGATGCAGCAAGGCGCTGCGGCCTGCCGCGACGCCCCTTTGCAACACGGCGATGGACAGTTCGCCGTGGCGGCAAGCTGATCCACTACCGCAACGGCGAGGTATCGGCCAAGTGTGACATTCCCGATAAACCGCTGGCACCCGCCACCGATCCGTGGCAGGTCGGCGATTGGCGGATCTCCAGCGTGCACTGGCTGCGCGAAACGGTACATCCGTCTGGAATTGACCGTGAGTGTGCGATGAACGGACTCACCTCAACTTTTCAAACCTTTCAAGTTGGGCTGCAGCTTTTCGTCGCTGGTCACGAGCTTGTCCCAGTACACGATTTCACCGCGATAGGCCGCAGTACGCCCGAGGATCGTGACCAGATTGCTGCGCACGCTCTCGGGTACGGTGGAGTTCGCGCAATCTTTGGCCAGGATGCTCTTGTGGAACGTGGCGATATTGGTGACGGCACCTTCCTCATAGATCTTCGGTGAATCACCACCCCGCCAGAATTTGTTGCCGCGAATCAGCGTCTTGCCGCCATAGCTGGTTTCCAGCACGCCTTCCGTACCGAACATCCGGTTGAGGATCCCTTCGGGCTGCGTACCGTGCCCTGGGAACTGGCGCGAGCTGAAAGCGATGCCCACGTTGTCGGGATACGTGAAGGTGACGCTGAACGTATCCCAGCAGTTGCCGAAATCCCGCACTTTCCGTCCACCGGTACCAAACGCGCACACCGGCGGTTGGCCCATGATCCAGCTGGCGACGTCGATCGTGTGGATGTTCTGCTCGGTAATGATATCGCCCGAGAGCACGTTATCGAGTCCCCAGGCGCGCAAGCGGCTCTCTGGATTCGTTTCCGCTTCTTTGGCGTACGGGACCTGTCCCACCCACGGGTTGTCGGCGTGGTAGGTCGATTCCCCGAACGCGAATTTGCCGATGGCCCCCTCGTGGACGCGCTGGATCGCCCCGATGTAGAACTGATCCGCACGGGTCTGGAAATCGACCAGGAAGCAGAGTCCCTTGCTGGTGGCCTTCTTGCCACTCTCTTCCACGGTCTTGCAGCCGGGCACGTCGACCGCGATCGGCTTGGCCAGGTAAACGTGTTTGCCGGCTTCGACACCGGCCGCAGCCTGTTCCGGGTGGAAATAGGGAGGTGTCTCGATGACGACGGCGTCGAGCTTCTGTTCGAGCAGGCGTTTGTAACCGTCCAAACCGGTGTAGCGAGCTTCGGCTTTCACATTCAGCTTTTTGCCGAACTCGTCGACGCGATCCTGAAAATAATCGGTCACGGCCGCGATGTTGTAGCCACCGTGCTTCTGGAACAGTTCGGCAATCCACGTGCCGCGCCCGCCGCAGCCGATGCAGCCGAGATTGACTTTCTCGTTAGCCTGGTAGCCTTGGACCAGCTCGGGCCGCAGGATGGTGAGGCCCACCGCAGCGGCGCCGGCCCCCGCCCCTGCCAGAAATCCCCGGCGCGAAAAACCAGGGGCCTGTTTCGATGATTGTTCCGTTTCGTGCCTATTCGACATGGTGTGGTCTCCCTCGATTAGGATGCGGGTTTGGCAAAAACTTCTACTTCCACATAATGGTTCATGCTGTTCGCCGTGTTGCCGTTGCTGTACAGACGTACGTATCGTCCCGTGACTCCCTTCGCATCGATCAACTTTCCGAAGAAAGTCTCGATGTAGCCTCGGTCCTTTCCGACGCCCAGCTTCGCGGAGGCATCGACGTCACTGTTGTAGACGGTCTGGACGTTCTTGGTGAAACCCTCGTCGTCGGCCACTTGCACGATCACGTCATGGTAACTGCGCGCTTCGCGGAAGAAGTGCCACAGGTAGATGGCGTAGATCTTGGCCGGCTTCTCCAGGTCAATCTGCACCCACTGAGCGCCGGGTGACAACTCGACATAGGATTCTTCAGTACCTTCCTTGTTGCCGTCGGTGACGAATTCCAGCTTGCCCAGAATCGGCTCCGATTCGCTGGAGGTCACTTTCTTCTTGAGCGCAAGGTTCTTGGTGCCTTCCGGAACGAGCAATTCGGGGATTTTGTCCACCGGTTTTTCCAGACCCGGGAAGAGCATCACCAGTACATCGGGCGGAGTGCCCGCCAGCACCTCGCGGGGAATGTCCGTTTTCAACGGAACCTGCTTCTCATCGGCAGGAGAGAGAACCGCGAACCAGGCGATCCCCAACAGAAACGCAGTCAAACGAAGCATACGATGCGATCTCCTATGGTTACAGACAATCGGTATCAATGCGGTGGAGCAGAATCATAATTCATGGGCAGCCTCTGGAGACGCCGCCTGACTCGGTACAGGCCGGCAACGACAGCCGCCGCGTCCTTCCGCAGGCTCATACGACTCCCCGGCTGCTCGGACCAGCGAATCGGGACCTCGGCCATACGATAACCGAAGTGCTGTGCCAATGCCAGAATCTCGATGTCGAACAGGTAGCCGGTCTCCTGGGACAACAGGAACAGGCGGTGCGCACACGCGCTGCGAAACATCTTGAATCCACACTGTGTATCCCGCACCGGCAGCGAGAACATGCGGCGGGCCAGGGCCGCAAACGCCCGGCCCAGCGCCGCCCGCCCCCACGTTCTGCGGCGTTTCACCCGCTCGTCCGCAATCAGCCGCGAGCCGACCGCCAGGTCCGCGCCGGCGGCCAGTGCGGCGGCCAGCTTACGCTCTTCCTCAATCGGCGTGGCGCCATCCGCATCCGCAAACAAAATCCAGTCTCCAGCGGCTGCCAGGACACCCGTCCGCACGGCGGCCCCTTTCCCGAGATTCCGCGGGTGCCGGATGATCTGAAGCTGCGGCCAGCCGTCACGTGTCCGCGCCGGCGCAGTGAGCAGGTGGTCAGAGCTGCCGTCATCGACGACAATGACCTCGTATGGGTGCCTGCCCGGCACGCCCAGATAGTTTCGGATGGACTCCAGGTACCGTGGGAGACGACCTGCTTCGTTGTACGCCGGCAGAACGATCGACAAAGCAATCGCGGACGACACTTGATCGGCAGTCACATACGGATCATCCGACGATATGCTCGTCGGGACCCCAGCACGCACGTGGGAACCGTGCGAGTCGTCTGGCGGGCAAGCTGGGGTACCAGGTGACTCGGACATGTCAGTGCTCCCGACGACCACGGCACTATTCAGGAATTGAGTTTCCGTGAAACACGGTTGGATCGACTCGCTCTTGTTGTTACTCATTGCCGCGGGGGCGCTGGCCATCCGAATGCCGCAGTTGCAGTTGCGGCCCATGCACGCGGACGAAGCGGTCCAGGCCGCACGCTTTCGCGACTGGTGGCAAACTGGCAACTATGTCTACGATCCTAACGAGTATCATGGCCCGACACTCATCTACGCCACGCGTCCGTCGGTAATCGGGGGTGGGTCCGACACTTTCGCGGTAACTTCTGCCGCGACCTATCGTGCCGTGCCGGCTGTCTTTGGGGTGGGTATGGTCCTTCTATTGTGGTTGCTGCGCGATGCGTTGGGAAGGGCGGGCCTGCTGTGGTCCGCCATTCTGGTGGGTTGCTCGCCGGCCGGCGTATTCTACAGCCGCTACTATATTCACGAGACTCTGCTGGCTTTCTTCACACTGGCCGCGATCGCCTGCGGCTGGCGGTATGTGCGCAGTGGTCGTGTCGCCTGGTGCCTGACCACCGGTGCCATGCTGGGCCTGATGCAAGCCACCAAAGAGACAGCCGCCATCGCGTATCTGGCGGCCGCGGTTGCCTGGTTGGCCGTCGCGTTACCTGCGCGGCGAAGCAGACCACACGACCACATGCCACCCTGGCGCTGGTGGCACCTGGCACTGGGGGCGGCGATGGCCGGACTGGTCGCAGCGACGCTCCTGTCATCGTTCTTCACGCATCCCCGCGGTGCGATCGATGGTGTGCTGACCTATGTGCCCTGGTTGAGCCGCGCCGGCGGACAGTCGGCTCACATTCACCCGTGGCATTTCTACCTGCAGCGACTTGTCTGGTGGCGTGCCGATGATGGGCTGCTCTGTTCAGAGGCCCTGATTCTGGGGCTGGCGGCTGTCGGACTCGTGGCCGGAATTCTGCGCAGACCGCGTTGGCCGACCGACGCCGACGCAGGTTTTGTGCGCTGGTTGGGTTACTACACACTCACGATGACCGCGATCTACACGCTGATTCCGTACAAGACGCCGTGGTGTCTGCTGCAGTTCCTCCTGGGACTTGTCCTGCTGGCCGGTGTTGGTGCGGCGGTGCTCGTGCACAGTGCGCGCCGACTGCCACGGCAGGCGCTTGTGATCGCTCTGTTGCTGCTGGGGACCAGCCATCTTGCGTGGCAGGCGTATCGCGTGAGCTACGTCCTGGCCGCCGACCCGCGTAATCCTTACGTCTACGCTCCAACCTCGGCGGATGTTGCGCGGCTGGAAGATCAGTTGCAGCAGCTGGCCGACGCGAGCGATCAAAGCTATCAAATGCCGGTGAAAGTGATCTGGAGTGATCCCTACTACTGGCCACTGCCCTGGTACATGCGCCGCTTCACCCACGTCGAGTGGTGGACCACGTTGCCTGCCGATGCGACGGCGCCGGTCGTCGTCTGTTCGCCGCAATACGACGAGGAACTGACCACACGATTGGGAGACACCCATATCATGACGGGGTACTTTCAGCTTCGTCCGCAGGTGCTGGCGCAGCTGTGGGTGCGACGGGAGTTGTGGGAGCAGCACCTCAGGCGGCTGGGAAGAATTTGATGCTTGTGCGCGTAGAGCAAGCGTCTCGCTTGCTTTGTTTGCGCCGGGTTCATGCAGGGATCTGCACAAGCGGGACGCTTATGCTACGTGGTAATGGAAAGGACTGCACAAGCGGGACGCTTATGCTACGTGGTAATGGAAAGGACTGCACAAGCGGGACGCTTGCTACACGGTATCGGGTGTGGGATGGATCCAGTCGCCGCGGTAGGTGCGGGCGAGCTGGCGATTGGCTTCGTCGTCTCCCACGACACACCCCGCGGTCTCGTCCCACTGCAGGCTGCGGCCCAGTTCCATCGACAAGTTCGCCATAATGCAGACAGCGGACGAAATGTGGCCTTGCTCAATGTCCGCCACTGGCAACTCCCGACTGCGCCGCGCGGCGAGGAAGTTCTGCATGTGCCGGCGCGTACCGGGTGCCGCGAAGACCTCCGTCGCCTTGTGCGTCAAGTCCTCGGGATACTGCGCACTTTCATCGAACGAGTCGCGATGCACTTTTTCGCCGCCGTCTTTGGGAATGAAGTCATAGGACCAGACGCTGAACTTGAGAGTGCCTTTGTCGCCGTACAGCGTGGCACCCCACGGGTAGTCGGGCTCCGGATTCTCACCCCAGTTCCGTTGGTTCCAGACGACCTGGATATCCCCGTAGTCGAACAACGCGGTCTGGGTGTCGTGCACGTTGATGTTGGAAGCGGGACTGCGCATCAAGATCCCGCCGCTGGCCACGATGTGCTTGGGCCAGCCGAGTCCCAGGAAGAACCGGACCACGTCAAGCATGTGGACACACAGGTCGCCCGTCTGCCCGTTGCTGAATTCGCGGCACGCGCCAGCTGCGCGGATGAATACCAGGACTGTAATCGCGCCACGTGGCGGGTCCCACGTACATGTTCCAGTCGAGTGTGGCGGGTGGTTGCTGATTGGGAGGGAAGTCGTGCGGTCCGCCATAGTAACTGTGGATGTCGACATAGGCGATCTTTCCCAGTTTGCCGCTGTCGATGTACCGCTCGCGCGCTTCCAGCAGGTGAGGCGTGCTCCGCCGCTGCAGTCCGACCTGTACGGTCCGCCCGTACTTCCGCGCGGCGGCCACCATCGCCTGCCCTTCCACCACGTCGTAGCTGATCGGTTTCTGCACGTACACATCCGCGCCAGCTTTGCAGGCGTCAATCATGGGCAGGCAATGCCAATGGTCGGGCGTACCGATGAGAACGATCTCGGGACGCTGGTCGGCCAGCAGCTGACGGTAGTCGCCGTAAACGGGCGGCTGCTTCTTCGAAGGCTGTCGCTGTGCGACCAGTTCGGCGGCCTCCTTCACCATTTCGCGATCGACATCGCACAAGCCGACGACGTCCACCGGCGCGACCTGGATCAAGTGGAACAGGTCTGTTTTGCCATACCAGCCGCAGCCGATCAGCCCCACGCGCAGCGGCTGGTCTTCGGCTGCCGCATAGGCCCCGGCATGTAACGCGGCCAGTGACACGGCACCACCCACGCCCGCTTTCAAGAACGCGCGCCGATTGATCATGGCAGCTCCCTTTCCCTGTGCAGAGATTCTTCGTGTGCTCGTCAGTACAGGCGGCCCGTCCGTTGGCAATATGATACCATGAACCCGGGTCAGTTTGGCAACTGCGGGCGAGTTGTCACGCCCCGGGCCACTGCGGACCACCTACGGTCAGGAACCCGATCCGGCCGACTGGGCCACTGCCGACGGCTACAAGTATTTCCTCAAGCTCAAGTGAACTGCTGGAGTCGATGGACCTGGACAACAAGACTGTCGGAATGATCGGATTGGGCCTGATGGGCACGGCGCTCACCGAGCGGCTGTTGGACGCTGGTTACACCGTGTGGGTTCACAATCGCACGCGGCAGAAAGCCGAGCCGTTGCTGGCCCGCGGAGCCCGCTGGGCCGATAACCCGCTGACGACCTGCGACCGGGTGCTGATCAGCCTGTACACCACCGACACGGTCGAGGAGATGCTCGAACAGCTGGTCGACGGACTGCGTCCCGGTCAGATCCTGATCGACACGACCACCGGTGCGCCCGATCAGACAGCCCGGCTGGGAGCGCGACTGGCCGCCCGCGGTGTGCAGTACCTGGACTGCGCCGATATCCGGATCCAGCGAACAGACACGACGTGGTGAGGTGACCACGATCGTGGGCGGGGATCGCGCGACCTGTGAGGCCTGTCGCGACCTGTTCGACTGTTTTTCGCGGCAGACGATTTATGCCGGCCCGTGCGGCAGCGGGGCGCGCATGAAGCTGGTCAGCAACCTGGTGCTGGGGCTCAATCGCGCGGCACTGGCCGAAGGGCTGGTGTTTGCTCAGTCGCTCGGCCTGGAGGCGGAGGCTGCGCTGCAGGTCTTGACCGGCACGATGGCCTATTCGCGGATTATGGATACCAAGGGTCGCAAGATGATCGAGGGCGATTTCCGCACGCAAGCGAGGCTCTCGCAGCATCTGAAAGACATCTGCCTGATCCTCGAGGCCGCGGCCGCAGCCGGACAGCCGCTGCCGCTGACGCGAGACGCATCGCCAGTTGTTGGAAGCCGCGGAAGCGGCCGGCTTCGGCGACGCGGACAACAGCGCCATTATCCGAGCCTTCGCCAGCTCGGCACGCAGCGCGCCGTCTGGATCCCGCTCCGAGTCGAGACTCTCGAAATCCGTGGATGCCGCTCATGAATAATCCGCTACCACGATCGATGTCCAGGTAAACCAGCGAACGGTGGCTGTGGGTCGCGCCGTTGTCGCTGCTGATCGCTCGGTGCGATCGGTTACATGCTGTGCCACGTAGTGTCACTCCGGACGCGATGCCCGCAACGTCGCAGAACGTCAGCACTCCCGTAGCCTACGCACCGCCCTTACAAGCTCCCTCGCTTCCACCCATCTACTCGTACCGCGCGCTGGACATCGACACGTTGCGCAAGGGATTCGCCGCTCCTCCGCGCGAAGCCGGGCCGTGGGTGTACTGGATCTTCTTCGAGAACGTGATGTCGCGCGAAGAGATCACGCGCGAGCTGGAGGAGCTGGCCGCCGCCGGCTTCGCCGGTGCCGAGATGCGATTCCTGTCGCTGTACGGTTTCTCCGGACTTCCCGGGCCATGGTTTGATCCCGCGGGCTGGGACCGGCTCGGCCAACAGCGGCTCGAGTTCCTTTCACCCGCGTTTGTCGATATGCTCGAGCACACCTGCGCCGAGGCCCAGTCGGTTGGGCTGCGGTTGGCGATCAACATGGGCATGGGCTGGCCGCCGGGCGGACCGTGGATCACGGAAGAACACCGGTCCCAGCACCTCGCTGCGCGAGCGGTTGTCGTGCAGGGGCCGGCGACGCTGCGAGGCGACAAGTCCATCCCGGTTGCGCCAGGACGCTAAGGTCTGTGCGTGGCAGATTCGCGACGATCGGCCGGATCGCCAGGACGTCTCGGTCGAGTCGTTTCGCGACTTGAGCGGCATTCGTGAATCCGTCAGGACGCTTGGAGTGGGACGTCGCCGAAGGCCGCTGGCTGATTGGCATCTATCGAAAGCGTGCCCGGCGGTCTGTGTGACAAGGGTAACGGCCCCGAGGCCGACCCCGGCTCGCGCGAGGCCGTGCTCTTTCACCTCAATCATGTCTTCGACCGGCTGCAGCCGCGGCTGAAAAGTACTTTGGCTCGACGCTCGTCGAGGTGACCTCCGACAGTTGGGAATACGAGCGACGCGGCGGTGCGCGCTACTGGTCGCCGTCCATGTGGACGACGTTTCCGACCGTGGCCGGATACGAATTGCCGCCGCGGTTGTACGCTTTGCTCGGCTATGGCCCGGACCGTGAACAGACACTCGCCGACGTGGAGCGAGTCGAACAGGAGACGGTCCGCCGCAACTTCTTTGAAACGGCCACCGACTATCTCCACGCCCGCGGGCTGCGGCATCGGCGCGCAGGTCCGCGGTCGCGGCCTGTCGCGGGACTTCTTCGAGGCCTTTGCCAAATTGGACACGCCGGAAATCGAAGAAGAGGTCTTTCTGCCGGAAGCCGTCTGGATGGCTCACACGCTGGGCAAGCCGATCGTCAGCGCCGAGGCGTTCACGTTTCTCAGCGGTCACGGCCGGAATCTCGAACGAGACGGCCAGCAGCGGGTGCACGAGGGACCGCTGGCGGATCCGCAGCGAGCAGTGGGAAACCAACCCGGCGATGCTGCGCTGGCACGCGGGCGCCCATTTGCGCGGGGCGTCAACCGGATCCAAATGCACAGCTTCGGCTACTCGCCGCTCGGCGTGCCGCCGCCCGGCTGGCGAATCTATGCCGAGGTCCACCTGAATCGCCACGTGCCCTGGTGGCCGTACATGCCGCCGCTCAACCGGTGGATCGCTCGCAATCAATGGGTCCTCCAGTCCGGCACTCCGGTGGCCGATGCGCTGGTCTATCCCGTCCGCTCCAATCCGCCCGACGGTCCCTACAACCTGGCGACCGACCAGCCGGCGTCGGCCCTCAATGCGATCGATGGCGGCCAGCCCGTACAGCGCTTGCGCTGCTCCAGAAGCGCGGCGGCGAGACAGCCTACGACTTGTCGCGACTGGTGCTGATCGACGATGTGCACGACGCTGGACGAGGTGCGGCGAATCCTGGAACTGGTGGCCAGACGGCACCGTCCTGGTCTGCTGCCGCACGATGCCCGACAATGGGTCTGCGCTTCGGCCGGCAGCCGGTGACAAGCGGAAGGGACGTGCGGCGACTGAGGACGGACTTCCGTGAGGCGCTCGAGCGCGGGAAGATTGTCGATGCCCGAGTCGCGCGGCTGGCAGAGGAGCACTGGCCGATGCACAGTCGGTCCGCTGGATTCCCGCGTCCGCGAAGCTCAGTTTCCAGCACCGCCGCGTCCAGGGCGGCGAGATCTACTTCCTGACGAACTGGGGCGAGGCGTTTGCGGGCGAAGTCTCGTTTCCGCACGCGGATCTGGTGCCCGAAATCTGGGACGCCGACACCGGCACGATGCCTGCCGGCGGGCCAGTATCGCATCGAGCAGGGACGCACGGCCTGTCGTCCTGTCGCTCGGCCCGCACGAATCGGCTCTGGTGGTGTTCACGCCGGCAGCACCGTCGGCTGCACGCCGTGCGCTGCGAAGGAGGGCGTGTCGCGTACGAGTCGAACGGCTCGCTCGCGGCCGGCTCGACGGCGCCTGGCCCCTGCCACGTGGAACTCTCCGACGGCCGGACGCGCGAGCTGCGCGTGGAACTGCCTGCACCGCTGCTCGTTGGACGGTGCGTGGACGCTCACCGCCGATCCGGCCAAGGCGTCGGTCTGGCTGCGCCGGTGAAGATCAGTTGGACAAGCTCGTCTCCTGGCGGGACATCCCCGAGTTGCGAACGTACGCCGGGATCGCCCGCTACGAGACGTCGTTCGATCTGCCGCCGGAGTTCCTCCGCGACGACGTGGCTCTGCTGCTGGAACTGGGCGAGGTCTACGAGTTGGCCGACGTGTGGCTGAACGGCCGCCACGTGGCGACCAGTTGGTTCCCGCCGCATGGCCTGGACCTGACGGGCCATCGTCCAGCCGGGTCAGAATACGCTCCGCATCGACGTGCCCAACATCCTCAAGAACCACTTGGAGCCAGGCGACTATGCCCGGCCCTCGGGCCTGCTGGGGCCGGTGCGGATCCGGCCCGTCGGGCGAGTCTTCCTGCAGGTGACCACACCATGACTGCTTCGCTTTCCACGTCTGCTCGACTCGCCGTGCTGCTGGCCGCCATCGCCGGGCTGCTGTTCGACGGCGTCGAACTGGGGCTGATGCCGGTGGCCTCGCTGTCGGTGTCGCAGAGCCTGCTCGGTGCGGACTACACGAAGACGCTCGGCGGCGACTGGTTCGCGCGCTTCACGGCGGCGCTGATGCTCGGTGCGGCGGTGGGCGGCATTGCGCTGGGCAACCTGGGCGACGTGGTCGGACGCACGCGGCGCTGGGGATCAGCATCCTGTTCTACTCCGCTGTTCGCCGGCCTGGGCGCCCTGGTCCGGACGCAGGAGCAGATGCTCGTGCTGCGGTTCCTGGTCGGGCTGGGCGTGGGCGGCGTGTGGCCCAACGCCGTGGCGCTGGCCGCCGAGTGCTGGCCGGACAGGTCGCGTCCGGTCGTGGCCGGGCTGATGGGCGCGGCGCTCAACGGCGGCATCCTGATGCTCTCGCAGATCGCCCGCATCTGGCACATCACGCCCGATTCGTGGCGTTGGATCTTCTGGCTGGCCGCGGCCCCGGCCGTGCTCGGCGTGCTCGTCCTCGTTGCGGCTGCCGGAATCGCCGCGATGGCTGGCCAGCCGAGCCGCCGGCGCGCCAGCCCGCCGCCCCGATCCGCGAGCTCTTTCGGCCGCCGCTGCTGCGGCTGACGCTCGTCGGCATCCTGCTCGGTTCGATTCCGATGGTCGGCGCGTGGGCGGCCAGCAAGTGGATGATCCCCTGGGCCGACGAGGTCGGCGGGGTGACTCTCGGCCGGCTACAAGGGCGTGACGCAGGGCTGGTGGGCGCTGGGGGCCGTGCTGGGGAGTTTCTTCGGCGCCCAGATCGCCGCCTGGCTCGGACGCCGCCGCGCGTATGCCCTGATCAGCTTCGGGGCCACCGTGCTGACCTTGACGATGTTCCTCGGCACCGCGCCGCTGAAGCCGTCCTTCCTGCCGATCGTCTTCGCCCAGGGATTCGTGGCCACGTTGTTCTTCGGCTGGCTGCCGCTGTACCTTCCGGAACTGTTTCCGACGCACGTGCGTGCGGCCGGCAGCGGCATCGCCTACAACGTGGGGCGTTTCGCCACCGGCGTGGGCGTGCTGGCCGCCGGCGTCCTGTTCACGGCCTTCGGAGGTTCGTATCCGGCCGTCGGCGCGACCTGCGGACTCATCTACGCCCTCGGCCTGATCGCCATCTGGTGGGCCCGACACGACCGGGAGACAACTGGAGAGAATGATGGATGAGTAATGACGTAATGACGAATGACGAAGCACGACCCATGGGCAGAGTCATGGGCAGTCCTGTTCCGAGGACACGGTCCAGCTTCGTCATTCGTCATTTGCCAAAACGCCTTCGAT
>CAVWHV010000005.1:0-35895 GCA_963754725.1 uncultured Planctomycetaceae bacterium | reverse complement strand
TTCACGAGAGTCAAGCCATAGAGTCAAGCAAGGAATTTTTCTGAGGAAACACGCATGATGAAGTACCTGGTTGAGTTTATTGGCACCTTTTTTCTGGTGGCCACTGTCGGATGCACGGTGATTGCCCCTGGGGCGGGGACGATCGCGCCGCTGGCCATCGGCTCGGCTCTGATGGTGATGGTCTATGCCGGCGGGCACGTGTCGGGAGGGCATTACAATCCGGCGGTGACGCTCGCGGTCTGGATGCGCGGCCGATGTCCGACGTCGGATGTTCCGAGTTACATGATTGCCCAGGTGCTGGGCGGGTTGGTGGCCGCGTTTGTGGTCATCTTCCTGAAGAACTCGGCACCCGTTGAAGCCGCGAATCCGGATGTGCTGCGTGCTCTGATCGCCGAGTTCCTGTTCACGTTCGCACTGTGCTACATGGTGTTGAATGTGGCCACCGCCAAGGCGACGGAGGGCAATTCCTATTTCGGGCTGGCGATTGGCTTCACCGTGTTGATCGGTGCTTTCTCTGTCGGCAACATCTCGGGCGGCGAGCTTCAATCCGGCCGTCGCTGTCGGGATCACGGCGATGGGCCTCTCCAAGATCGCGAATATCTGGATCTTCCTCGTGGCAAATTTTGCAGGTGGGGCCGTGGCGGCCATCGCGTTTCGAGCCGTGCACCCCGATGACAAGTAACGCAATCGGTTACCGCTAGTCGGTTATCGCCCCTGGGAGAGATCGCTCTGCCAGGGGCGATTTGCGTTGAGAGCCGGCCGCTTGGTACAACAGGGACGGGCCACGCGTCACCGCGCGACCCTGCGCCGATCACGCGCGGCGCGTGCGCCACGCTGTTGCGTGTCGGCCTGCGACTGCAACCCTCGGGAGTTCAATCATGGTCCACCAACAATTCACGCGTATGGCTGCCGTCCGCACGTTCTGTCTGCTGGCCGGAGTGATCTGTGCAGCGGACGCGCCGGCTCAGTTGGAGCGACCCACGGAATGGGATAGCACGCAGGAATTCGCGCCGGCTGTCGCCGTCGCGGGCAATCCGCGGGAACGCGGACTGTCGTACGGAAAGCGGTTCCGTGACGGCATACATCGATTCCTGGACAAGGAGATCCTGGCAGCTTTCGTCGATCGACCGGCGTCCCAAGCGGAGATGCTGCAGTACGCGGTGGCGTGCGGCCAGGTGGTGCGCGACGAGTGCCCCGTGATTGCCGCTGAGTTCGCAGGGATCGCCGAGGGTGCAGGGCTGTCGTTCGAGGAAGTGATGCTCATCAACCTGCACGAAGAACTGTACCATCGGACCGGGGTGCCCCAGCACGGGCATTGCACGGCCGTGGCGGTCGCGCCGCCCGACACGGGAAATTCCCAGACCTATGTCGGGCAAACGTGGGACTGGATGGAGAGTGTGGCCGGCCTCTCCTCGGTCGTGCAGTGGCAGCGGGACGAGGGGGCCAGCGTGTTGGCGTACGGATTTCCCGGGATGCCGATGGGAGCAGGCCTGAACTCCGCCGGTATCGCGTCTGTTGGACCAGTGCGAACCTGCAAGACCACCAGACAATCCCGCGGGTCGGACTGCCAAGTTATGTATTGATCGCACATCTGCTGTGCCAGAAAGATTTGGACAGTGTGATTCGTGCAGCCAATCAGAACAAGCATGCGGGTTGGTTTACGTTTGTCGTGGCGGACGGTGACGGCAATCTGGTGAACATCGAAGGATCGCCCGGCGGGATCACGGTGGAACGAGCGAACGAACGCCTGGCGCGTGTGAGCTACGGAACCAGGCAGATGTCCGGTACTTCGGAGGGAGCAACTGTCGAGCTCCATCCGCGGTGCCGGAAGATGTACGAACTGCTGGGCAGTTCGGCGGGCGAGAACGACCTGGAGAGCCTCCAGCGGTATTTCACGCATCCCGAGTATGAGATCTGTGCGGGGAAAGCGACGATCGACATGATGGTATTCGACACCACGGCCCGCGTGGCCTACTTGAGCCGGGGGCCGGGCTATCGAGTCGCGTGGCGCGAGTTCCGCTTTAGCCGCCCCCGCTGAGCATTCGTCATCCGCTTGGTAAGGAGAATCCAGACACTGTGAGAATCCAGACACTCTGAATTTGGCCCACTTCGTGGGCTGGGGCGTCAAGCGTGCCGACCGCTACCGCGGCTCCTGGCCCCCTGGTCGTCCGACGCGAATCGACGAATCCAGACACTCTGAATTTGGCGGACTTCGCGGGCCGGGCGTCAGGCGTGCCGACCGGCGGCGGCCCCCGGGCCCCCCTGGTTTTCCGATACGAATTGCGTAGGATGGGGGTGTCGGAAAGCGACGTGGAGACGCGGGCAATCACTTCGCGGCCGGGGCGGCCAGCGGGAAAGCGCGGTGGGCCGCACACGGCCCCTACCAGGAAGGATTGTTCCATGGTCGCTTCTGCACGTCGCAAACTGCTGGGCGGCGAACGTCAGGCCGTCTTCCATTGCTGGACACGCTGTGTCCGTCGCGCCTTTCTGTGTGGCCGGGATTCGCGCACCCGCAAAGACTATTCCCATCGCCGCGACTGGATCGTCCGCCGAGAAGAACAGCTCGCAGGTCTGTTCGCGATCGACATCGAGTTCCGTGCCGAACTGAGCAGCCACCTGCACAATGTGCTGCGCACACTGCCGCGGGTGGCCCGCCGCTGGTCGGCTCACGAAGTAGCCCGCCGCTGGCTGACCATTACGAAGCTGGCCAAGTGTCTGTCGGACGACCTGCCGCAGCCAGATCCCCAGCGGGTGGAACAGCTGGCTAAAGACAAGAAGAAGATTGACAAACTGCGGCGGCGGTTGAGTAGTGTCTCGTGGTTCATGGGCATCCTCTGCGAGAATATCGCCCGCCGGGCCAACGCCGAAGACGATTGCAAGGGGCGTTTTTGGGAGAGTCGTTTCCGCTGTCGCGAATGCACCGACGCGAGCGCCATTTTGCTGTGTGGGATCTACGTGGACCTGAACCCATTCCGGGCGGGCGAAGCGGAGAGTCCTGAGACGGCGCGCTACACGTCGGTCTTTCAGCGTCTGCAAGCGGAGGGGATGCGCAAGAACGCCGCGGATCGGCCCGATGCCTGGCTGGGAGAACTGACCTTGTCGCCCGAACGGAAATCCGACGAGGCCTTGGCCTACGCCTCGCGGTCCGGCGCCGCGCGTCGGACCAGGGGATCTTGCCCATCTCGCTGGCGAACTACGTGAAGTTGCTCCAATGGACGGCCCAGCAACTGCGCAGTGGCCAGCGGAGTACGATTCCCTCCGACTTGGCGGCCGTGTTGGACCACCTGAACGTGAAGCATGACGCGTGGCTGGAGACGGTGGAACAATACGAAGAGGGTTTTGGGCACGCCGTGGGGCGACCCGAATCGCTGGTCGCCGTGGCCCAGCGGATGGAGCGGAAGCACCTGAAAGGCATATCCGCCTGCCGCAGCGCGTTCACATAGTCGCCGCGCCGGCCCTTCGCTGAATCCGCGATTGTATCTTCCGCTCCCATGCGCTCCGCGTGCACGCCGAGCGGCCCCCTCATCATCTCGCATGCCTCACTGCCACACGCTCCAACCTCCCCGCACGCGTCTCGGACCTGCGTTCCGATGATCCAACGCCTGGCGATAGTCCAGCCAACCCGCGCCTCGAGCTTCCGCCAGCCCGACAAAACCAGAGTGTCTGCATTCGCGGGGATTCGCTCGCCTGGCGACGACCTCTCGACCCTCGGCCCCAAGGTGTGGCCAGCCCGTCGAAAGCAGAGCGAAAGCAGAGTGTCTGCATCCGCTCCACTTTGTGGAAGAAGTCCTCCTTCACTTGTCTTGAAGTGCGTATAATGTTCCCGCGTATCATTCGCGTTGGGCGAAGCGATCATGTGACTTGCGTCCAAATGTCACCATCGAGAAAGGACATTGATGCCATGAGTAGTGTGGACAAAGCCATCGAAACACAACTCAAGAACATTCAGACCAAGACGGGCCAGTCACTCGAACAATTGTGCAACCACATTCGCCAAAGCGGCCTTGCCAAACATGGCGAGATCCGCGACATGCTCAAACGCGACTTGAGCATGGGCCATGGCGATGCCAACACGCTGGTGCACTACTATTTCAAGTCCACAAGTGAAGATGCCGCCGGGAAGACGGCCGCACCGCCCGCCGACGTGCTGGACGAAATCTACGCCGGTCCAAAAGCCGGACTGCGACCCATTCACGAGAAACTGATGGCGGCGATCACCAGGTTTGGTCCCTTCGAGACCGCTCCGAAGAAAGGCTATGTCAGCCTGCGACGCAAGAAACAGTTCGCGATGATCGGCCCAGCCACCAAGACCCGTGTGGAACTCGGCCTGAACATGAAAGGCGTCTCAGCCACGTCGCGGTTGATTGAAATACCCGCCGGCGGCATGTGCCAGTACAAAGTAAAGATCACCGATGCTCAGGAGGTGGACAAAGAACTGATCGCCTGGATTCGACAGGCCTACGACGGCGCCGGGTAAAGAGTCTGTGTCCAGCCTCGGTGGACTCATGTGACGCACCGATTCGTTCACTCCGCGAGCAAGGCAACCATGATACGGCAGCATTGTCGGACAGCCTGTGCCGTCCTCCTGAGCATCGTGTTTGCCGCGAGTCGCGCGACGGCACTGGACGAGGAGTTTGTCGGGCCCCTTCCTGGATGGGCCGACGTGAAACGCGATTTCGGTGCGGTGGGCGATGGGCTGGCCGACGACACAGAAGCCTTTCAGCAGGCTTTGAATGCGATCCGTGAGCATCAGAAATTCTGCGTGCTGTTTGTGCCCTCAGGGACCTACCGGTTGACTCGCACACTGTCCACTCGCCGTCAGGGCCACACGGACAATATGGTCACGATCGTTGGCGAGGACCCCGCCAGCACGGTCCTGCGGTGGGACGGTGGCGTCGACGGGACGATGATTCAATGGGATGCCTGGTATGCCAAGTTCTCCCGCCTGACGCTCGATGGAGCCGGTCGAGCCGCGGTCTGCCTGCAGTATGGGCCCTCGTTCTCCACCTATAACGAGACCAGCGACGTCGTCTTCTGCAACGCGAAGAATGGCCTCTGTTTCGGCACGCCGGAATCGGCCGGTCAGGCGGAGAACGAAGTGTTGCGATGCCAGTTCCTGCGGTGCGACATCGGCCTTCAGACCGTCAATTGGAATTCCATGGACATCTGGGTCTGGTACTGTCACTTCGAAGATTGCGGGCGCGGCATCCACAACGTGATGGGGAACTGGCACGCCTGGAACAACGTGTTCTTGCGTTCCAAGGTCTGCGACGTCAGCATTGTCAACCTGATGGCGTTCTCCGTTGCCAACAACACGAGTGTCGGCTCGCGCTGCTTCCTCGACTTCTCGAGTGGCCACACGTGGGGATCACCGACCAGTATCACGGGCAATCGAATCCTCGACCCGTCGGGCGACTGGGCTGTCGTACTCGACAATGCGGGCCCCTACCTCGTCGTCGATAACACCTTTCGCTTGCCAGCCAACACGCGGGCCATCCGCATGACATGGGCCGATCAGACACTGGTCGGGAACTGCTATTCGCGCGACGCACATGGTTGAGGAGCGGGGGCGGTTTCGCCGGATTGACGAACGTGTGGCGTCGGCAGCGGAGATTCCCGATCAGCTACCGGAATTGCCGACAACTCCGCAACGCGTCACTCGCCCCGTCTTCTCGGTGCCGGCCAATGCCAATGCCAAGACGATTCAATCGCTGCTCGACAAAGCCGCAGGCCTGGCCGGGCAGCGTCCGGTTGTGCATCTGCCGATGGGCGCATACGACATCGATACAACGCTGATCATCCCCCGGGGTTCCGATTTGCAGCTGGTGGGTGATGGCGCCAGTGAAGTGGCCGCTCGCCTGGTCTGGACGGGTGCCGAGGGGGGTCGACTTCTGGTGATTGAAGGACCGACGCGCGCGACTGTGCGGGATCTCCAGCTCCAGGCCGGCCTGGCTCAGGCGCTGGTCCTCGAAGTCCCCGATGCGTCCGGATCGCGTGTTTTCGCGGACCAACTCAATACGAATGGCCCGCAGGAGCAGCCTCACGGCCGCACCGCGGCGCTACGCGTGGACGGTTTCCGCAACACGGCGGTGTTGCTGCGCACTGCAAGGGAGCGGCAAGGGAGGAGCTTGGGTCTCCGTGGCCGGGCCGACGCCTGACGCAGACGCCGCATCCCCGCAGCCGGTAGTCGTGTTGACTGGCGCAACCGGCTCCGCGGCCGGACAATACGAGGTCAGCAGCGGGGGACGGCTGGTCGTGCGCGGCGTGTATCACGAACGAAGTTCGGATGCGGTTTGCGGACTCCACCTGGCCGGACGCGGCGAGCTCTCCATCGATGCGACGCGTTTTTCCTACGCCACTTCACGCGATGCCCCGACGGTGGCGGCCGACGATTTCCAGGGACTCTTCACCTTGGCAACCTGCATGCTCTTGCCGGTCGGCACGGACGAGACGTGCCGGTTCGAACTGCGCGGAAACGGCGCCGATGCGAGTGTGCTGGCCTTGAACGACCAGTTTTGGGTCAACCAACCGGGCACAACGTCGGAAACCGTCTGGCAGAACGTGGCGAATCCACGCGTGGCCGGTGGTCTGATCGGCTGCAATGTGAACACCGGCAACAAGGACGCCGCACCCAAAGGTCTGTGGTTTTTCGACAACGTCGGTGACCACTCCGACATGGCCAAGTCACGGCTCGGCGCAGGGCCACTGGACGATCGCGGTGGCGTGAGTGACGAGCAGATTGTCCGCCACCTGCAGTTGCTCCGCACGGTCACGCCGTGGCACCCGGCCGCTCACAGCCCTGCCGAGACCGACCTGCAGTTGCATCGTGTGGTGGCAGCCAGCCGACGCGGGAACACGGTCGAAATCCGAGCCGCGCAGTAACTCGCGGCTCGGATGATAGCCCCTCGGTCAAATGCCAGTGCGCGAGCACGCAGGGGACCATCCCGCACACGGGCCCTGACCGGTCACTTCTTACTTCGAAGCAGCGATGTACGAATCGAACACGCGCACCTTGTCCCAGCTGTCCTTGCACTTCTCAATGAATTTCATGTGGCGTTCGTGCGCCGAGTACTTGTCGTGGGCCGCCTTGTCGCGGAACACGAGATTCAACGCGACGTCAAAATCCTTGTCGTTCACGTCGCGATTGAGATCTTTCGCGATGACACCGACCGCGAAGAACACCGTTCCTTCATGGTCGGTCAGGTACTCCTTGCAGGCTGCCACGAGCTTGTCCTTGGAAGCGTCCGAACTGTCCTTCAGCTTGAAATAGACCATGTGGGCCAACTGCGGCTCGGCAGCGTTCGTCGGCAGCACCAGGCACAGGACAACCACAGCGGCCAACGGCATCAGATAACGATTCATGTCGAACTCCTTGCTTGGATACATACGAGGGTCTTAGTCTGGCACTTCCGGTAATGTCCCGGTTGCCTGCCATTTTCCGCGGTGGCGGCTTGCGTTACAACCAGACTCACCGGGAAAGGAGCGGGACGCATGTTCACGGTGCTGTGGGACAACGATGGCGTGTTGGTGGAGACCGAGGGGCTTTACTACGAGTCGTCCCGGCAAGTGCTGGCCACGGTGGGCATCGACCTGTCGGTTGAAGTTTTCCAGGAGGTTTCGCTGCGGCAGGGGAGGAGCACGCTGGAGTTGGCGGCGGCTCGCGGCGTCGACGAGCAGGAGATCGAACGGCTGAAACAGGAGCGAGACCGTCTGTTCGCCGAGGCGCTCAAAGTTCGCTCGCCGCTGATCCCCGGTGCGAAGCAGGCCCTCGAGTCACTGCACGGTCACGTGCGGCAGGGAGTCGTCACGAGTTCGAGGCGTCTGCACTTCGAAATCGTGCACGCCTCGACCGGCCTGTTGCCCATGCTCGAGTTCGTCCTGACGCGGGAAGATTTCCGCGAGGCGAAGCCGCATCCTGAACCTTACCTGACGGCTATGCAGCGCTTTGGTCTGCAACCGGCTCGTTGCGTGGTCGTGGAGGACTCGCAGCGCGGCCTGGCCGCCGCCGTGGCCGCCGGTCTGGAATGCCTGGTCGTGCTCAGCCCCTGGACCAAGGACGGTGACTTCCGCCAGGCTGCGCGGGTGTTTGACAACATTCGCCACGTACCGGCCGAAGTCTTGCGTCGCGCCGGCGCGTGAGCCCACGGTGCGGTCGGGGTGCACCCGAAGACGGGCGCGGCAGCCCGCCGTGCGAAATTGGGCCGAAGAAATTGATTCAATCTCCCAGGGTGAGTTTTCCGATAGGAGAAGACGAACCAATTATTCCATGGGAGCCATTGCGCATGAAAATCAACTTCTTCGATTGGATTCGTGAAGGGGTACGCCAGTCGATTCTGCTGGGACTGTCGGATGCGGCGACCGACATCGGGTCGGAGAAAGATATCGAAGTGCTGAACCAGCAACTGCTTTCGTCACTCCAACAGAACCGGATTACGGACGAAACGGGGAAGGCGAGCCCAGGCCGTCGCAAGGCGCTGGGGCGGTCGCTGAGCCAGATCGTCGAGTCAAAATAGGCTGGGACGGCAACCGCGGCGCTGAGCACGCGTAATTGCCGACGCGTGCTCGCGCATCATCCGACGCCGCCCCTTCAGAGGGTGCGGATCTGGCACTCGGGCAGGGCAGCCGAAAGGCGGCTGATCCCACCCTCCGTCATGCGCGTCTGGGCGATCGTGAGACTCCGGAGCGACTTGAGCTTGGCCAGTGTGTCCTCCGCCGCGTCGGAAATCGCCGTTTCACTGAGTGTGAGATGCTCCAGGTGCGGAAACCGTGTCAGGTGAATGACCTCGGCATCGGTCATTCCCGATTGGGCCAGGTTCAGCGCCACGAGTTTCTCCGGTTGCGGCAGGAGTGCCAAAGACGCTCCGCGCGCTTTGACGTCGCGCAGAGTCAGACTGCGCAGATTCGTGAATGAGTCCAGCACTCGCAAACCTTCGTCGGAGACGTTCGTGCATTGGTAAATCGTCAGCTCCTCGAGCGGGAGACTGCCGAGCCTGGCGACTCCGCCATCCGTGACCGGGCAGTTGTCCACCGACAACGTCGAGATCCGAATTATCTTGGCGACAACGGCCAGCGTTTCATCGTCGACGGATACGCCGCCGATTTTCAGCGAGCGCAGGCTCTGCTGGCCAACCAGCAGTTCCATACCTGCCTTGGTGACACCGCGACAGTTGCGCAGATCGAGTTCGTTAAGTTGCGGAAGTTTCAGTAGTGCGGCAACACCGCGATCGGAAATGTTGACGCCCAGCAGGCGGACCGCGCAGGCTGGGGCATTTCTGCCAGTGACTCGAGCGCCGTGTCATCGAGGAGCGGGGAAAGACGCAGGTCGATGACTTTGAGGGACTGCAGCCCTTTGAGTTCGGCAATCCCCTCGTTGGTGATCAGCGTATTGCGCATGGCCAGTGCGGACAGCGCCGTGAGCTTGGCAATTTGTGGTGCCACCACGTGACTGATGCTGGGTCCCTCGACCGTCAGCGATTCGAGTTGGGGAAACACCAGCATCTCCTGCAGCTGGTAGTCATCGACCCAACTGCGTTTGGCGGCCGTGTCCAGCAGTATCACGTGGCCTGCAGCGTTCTCCTTGATCACCACCCCCATGTCTTGTGCCAGTTTCTTCGCGGCGGCGACCTGCTCGGGTGAGGCGGTCTGGGCGTCGGACGGTTCCGCTTCGACGGTGGAAGTCGGCTGTCGTTCGGAGAGGCTGCCACTCTGCGGCCCGGCCGCCGGTTTCGCCCAGTCTTTCGCATTGGCTGAGGGCGGAGCCGGGTCAGAGACCGGTGCGGTCGATTTCGCGGAGGAACGCGCCTCAGGCGGTTTCGAAGGTTGTGCGGCTGGGCGACAGCCGCCGGCCAATCCGAGAGCCACCACAAGACACCAACCGACGACAGGCTGTCTGTTGTTCATCAACGAAGTCACCGTCCACGGGCCCCACAAGACATCCGCCGCACGCGAATCGGCCACGGCTTGGCCATCCTTGCGCGGCCGCCCCGCTGCGGCCCGGCGCCGCAGCGACATCGGCTCACTCGGTCGTTCAGGACTTCGGCAATTCGTAACCGGCGCGGCGCGGGTAGGGATAGTCCCGCCACTTGTTGGCGGCGTCGTTGTCGACGAACTCCCATTTCCGTGGATCCCATTTGAGCGACTTGCCACCCAGCTCTTCGCCGTGCGCAGTAGGCAATGTTTCCCAGGTGGCAGACGGCGACGGTTCGCGCTCCGACTTCAATCGGGCAATTCGGCTGCTGGCGGCTGCGGAGACAATTGACCCAATCCTGGCGATGCCCGCCGTGACCGTCGCCGGGGGATTTGTACAGGTGCACTTCGTTATCGGCAATGGTCTGCTTGATAAGGGTGTCCGGTTTGCTTTCGAGCTTGCCGCGGTCCACATAGATTTCGCCCTGCGTGCCGAAGAAGGTGATCCCGCCGCGGCCGCCGTGGACCAGTTCGGCGCCGTTGTCATACAGGAACTTCACTCCATGGCCGGCCTGGAGGTTCTCGGGAGGGACGATTTCGATCGGTCCCGATTGGTCCATACCCAATCCCCACTGCGCGATGTCGAAATGGTGCGCACCCCCAGTCCGTCATCCCGCCCCCGCCATACTCGGAGAAATTCCGCCACGACGGGAAATGATTGTGGACACCGCGCGGGCTGAGAACCGAGCTATAGTCGCGTTGCGGCGCCGCGCCCAACCAGCGTTCCCAGTCCAAGCCAGGTTCCATTTCTTCACCGGGAAGGTTGCAGGGGCGGGGCGGTCCCCCCACACCCACTTCCACCCGCTGGATCTTGCCGATGTGGCCGTTCCGCACTAGCTCGCAGGCGTAGCGGAAGTTGTTGTCCGATCGCTGCTGACTGCCGGTCTGAAAAATGATCTTGGACGCCTGGACGGCATCCATCACGGTTTTGGCTTCCACCAGATTGTTGGTCAGAGGCTTTTCGCAGTACAGGTCCTTTCCCGTCCGGCACGTGTCGAGAATGACCATCGCATGCCAGTGATCCGGCGTGGCACACACGATGGCTTGGATGTCGTTGCGAGCCAGCAGTTCTCGGTAGTCGTTGTAGGCCGCGCAGTCGGTATTGCCATAGGCGTCGTTGACGCGTTTCTGGCCTGCCTCGCGGCGAGTCGTATCGACATCCGAAACGGCCACGATTTTCAACTCCGGCATTCTCAACAGGTCCGGCATGTGCGAGCTGTACATCATGTAGCCGATCCCGATACACCCCACGGTGATCTTGTCATTGGCGGGCAGATTCTTGTCGTCCCCGAGCACGTGCCGCGGGATGATCATCGGTGCAGCACAGGCCGCGGTGATGCCAGCCAGGAATCCACGGCGCGAAATCGTCCAGCGGTCGTTGGTCATGTTCGTATCCTTGCGAAAATCAGGGAGTGAATTCGAAGTCGACACGCCGCGCGGATCGCCACGGTCAAGTGCAGGTTGAGCAATCGGTGCCAAGTGTGCCCGTTCCCTGCCGCCCGGAGGGAGATTTCGTCCGGCACGCTATCAGTTTAGCCTCCGCGCAGGGGTCGGTACACCGTGTTTTCTGGCCGCACAGCGAGTATCATGGGCGGAGAGGCAAAGGAGACCTGTGATGGAACTGACCGCCGATCGCCGTTTGCGTGACGACTCGCTGCGGCCCGCAGTGCGTTTGCTGGAAGCAGCTGCTCGTGCGCTAAGACGTGCGAAGATCCTTGAGCCAACTCGTGGCCAACTCCCGGTGGCGCTGGCCGTGCTGGCGGCGCTGGCCGTGCTGGCGGCACTGGCGTGCCCGCCGGCCGGGGTGCAGGCGCAAGACCTGGCCATCGAGCGAGGTAGCGACCGCGTCGTCCTGAAAATTGGCGACCAGTCGGTGGCGACCTACGTGTTCCGGGATGCACAGGTGAACCGACCCTATTGGGCCCACATCCGGACACCCCGTGGCATTCAGGTCTCGCGGCACCACCCACCGCAGGAAGGTGTGGATGCGACAGATCACGCCGGGCTCCACGCCGGAATCTGGATGTCTTTTGGCGACCTGAGTGGCCAGGACTATTGGCGCATGAAGGCGCACACCGAGCATGTTCGTTTTGTCGTCGAGCCGCGAGTGGTCAACGGGGCAGGGGAGTTCACCGTGCTCAATCGCTACGGTGCGAGTGCCGGCGGATCGGCCATCGCGGAAGAAGAGTGTAGCTTTTCGGTGGTTTGCCTGCCCGGCGGCTACCGGTTGACATGGCGTTCACAGTTCAGGCCGCTGGACGATGAACTCGTGTTTGGCGATCAGGAGGAAATGGGGCTGGGCATTCGCGTGATGACGCCACTGGCCGTGAATCGGAAACAAGGCGGTCGTCTGCTCGACGACCAGGGCCGCCGCAACGAAGGCGAGATCTGGGGTCGCACAGTCGATTGGGTCGATTATGCGGGACCGCTCCAGGGTTCGTGGGTGGGCATGACGGTGATGGCCGGCCCCGACAACTTTCGACGCTGCTGGGCCCACGCCCGCGACTACGGTTTCGTCGCGCTCAACCCGTTTGGCCGCAAAGCCTTTACGGGCCATGACGAAAGCCGCGTGGTCGTCCGCCGCGGTGACTCGCTGACGCTGGTCTTTGGCGTCGTCGTGCACGAATCGAAGACGGAAGATGACGTTGATGTCACCGGACTGTATCGGGATTTCAGTGGCCGGTAAGGCGGAATGAACTTCGGCCCGGACACCAGGCCCGCGTGCGAATCCTCCGCAGCTCAACCGTCTCGGCTGTAGTCGAGCAAGCGGGACGTTTGTCGACGGCAGGCCGGCAGAACGGATCACACGTATTCCCACTCCTTGAGCCATTCGTACCTGGCGGGCAGGCAGGCCCAGGCGCGATCCATGGCGCGGTCGAGATCCGCTTGTTCATCCTGGTCCAATGTGCGGCGCTCCTTGACCGCCAACGCCATGTTGTCGACCTGCTGAGTGGTGATCAGACCCGGTATGGGCGCCGTGATGGCTGGGTTGCAGAGGATGTGGCGAATCGCCAGCCGTGCAATGCGATTGTCTTCCGCAGCGTGCGGGTTGTCGGGACTGCTGTCGCCCTGAAACACCGAGTTGCTGGCGAACGGTTTGATGCCGAACCAACCCACATCGTGTTGTCTCATCGCTGCCCACAATCCGCTCTCATCGGTCACGACCTTGGTCTTGGCCGTGTACGGCGTACAGATCACTTCTAACTGATCGGGGTATGTTTCGATGAGCTTCTTGATGTGCGGTCGATCGTGGGACGAAATGCCGGTGAACCGAGCCAAGCCGCTCTTCTTAGCCCAATCCAGCGCCTTGATTAACTCCTCGATCGTGCCGTCGTCGTGCTGGCCGCTCTCTTCCAGGCACGTAATGCGCCACAGGTCGACATAGTCCTGACCGGCCGTCCGCAGTCCATCTTGAAAACCTTGCTTGAGTTTTTCAAACGTCCGCCACTCCGGATAGCGGACTTCCGTGACTCCCCAGGAGTAACCCAGATACATCTTGTCTCGACGTCCCTTCAGCGCTGAGCTGTACGCGATCACTTCGTTGGCCCAGCACGCGTCGATGTAATTGATGCCGCGGTCAATGCAGCGGCTGACGACTTCGCGGCGGTTCCGGTCGAATTCGGGAACGCCGTCACCCACGTCCAGCCAGCCCTGCCCGCCTGGTTTCTGCGGGAGCACTTTGTCGATGCGTTTCCAATGCCCACCCAAGCAGACGGCCGAGATCATCATCTCCGTCTTGCCGCAGCGACGGTATTCCATTTCGGAGTTGTAGCTGACAATCTTGCTGGTGTCTTCCTGCTGAGGGTTGCCCGCGGACACCGTCTTGGTGGCCGTCAGCCCCAGTGCGACTCCAGCCGTCGCCAAGGCACTTCTGTTCACAAAATCCCGGCGTGTCAATTTGTCGTCTGGCATGGACGTTGCTCCTGAACTGGAAGGAAGGATGGAAGGTGATCGTCTGCTCACGGCATCCTGGACAACTCTCTGTATTGTCATCGCCAGCGACAGGCATGCCAATCCGAGCCGGCGAGAAATTGACCGGCTTCGCACCGCCTGCGGAACTGGACGGCGCATTCTGGCGGGATGAACCGTACAATGCGGGCTTGGCCGACAGGCGGCGCCGACCGGCGCCGGCATCGGTCGGCTGTTATCCTGGCGTCAACACAGCGTCCACAGTACTTCGACAGGGACACGATCATGTGGCTGGTAATGACGGGATGTGTCGCATCGATGCTGTTGGCCGGTACTCCCGGTTTCGCGGAGGAACCGACGGCGTACGATCGGCGCAGCGGCCAGTGGCTTGTGGATCTCGAGACCATCGTGTCCCGCAACGACGTGCTGTACACGCACCCGTCCGCCGAAGTGTGGGAAGCGATGCCGGTAGGGGGTGGCGATCTGTCGGCCATGGTCTGTTGCGACGGTGCCAACCTGGATCTGCATCTGACCAAGTCCGACTGCTGGGGATTTCAGCTTCCTCCGGAGGCGGCTCTGGGCGGTCGGTTCTTCAATAACGTCAGCCCGGGACACGTGCGGCTGGGTTGGGGACCCCGCGCGAAGGCCCTGGCCGAGGCGAAGTTCCGCCAGCGACTGGACCTGTACCGAGGACGGGTGGTCATCGAACTAGGACCGTCGCCATCGAGCGTGACGCTGAACATCTGGGGGCATCCCCACCGCAAGTTCCTGGTCGTGGAGGTCTTCGATCCAGCTCACGTGCTCGGCCCAATCGAAGTGGAACTTACGCAATGGCGGCCCTCGATGAAGGTCGCGACGTCGTCCGATACGCTCGAGGCGGTGGAAATCCACGAGCGACCGGCGCGACCGCACCTGACAAACACCGGCATGCAGGACTATTTCGAGCCCGGACACGATCCACTGCAGGGACGCGGCACGGCACTCTGCGTGGCGGTCGGTGGTGCGCCCGTACAGAACTCGGCGGCCGCTCCCGATGGACTCTCGGCACGGGCACAAGTGAGTTCGGGCCGCGCCGAGCGGTTTCAGATCGTGATCGCGGCGGCCGTCACGCCCCACGGTGATCCGCTGGCCGCGGCGCGCGAGGAACTGCGAGTGGCGCTTGCCTCTCCCTGTGCACAGTGGCAGGTAGAGCACGAGCGATGGTGGAAGGACTGGTGGGGCAAATCGTTTCTGCGCATCGAGAGTCCCGATCGACTGGCCGACCGGTTGTGCGCGGCCTATCACGTGCACCTCTATTCTTTGGCGTGCGTGAATCGGGGCGCCGTGCCCTGCAAATGGGATGGCGGTGCGGGACTGCTGCGCGGCGACGAACGGACGTGGGGGTTGGCCGAATGGGTCCAGGAGATCCGTTTCACTTTCCTGCCGCTCTACGGCGCCAACCGCCTGGAGATGGTCCGCGGACTCACTCGCCATTACACGCAGATGCAGCCCTATCTGCAGGCGCAGACCAAACAGGTGTGGGGCGTCGAGGGACTGTGGATCCCCGAGACGGTGTTGCCGTGGGGACATGCCGAGGACCTGGTGCTGCAGGCTGGTCCCACCGACGGCTACTTCCTGCCGTGGGACCCTGACCAGGCCCGTTATGGCAAGTTTCGCCGGTTCAACGGCTATGTCGGATTCCTGTTCACGGCCGGCTTGGAAGTGTGCCACCATTACCTGCTTTACTACCGGTACAGCGGCGATGAAGAGTTCCTGCGGTCAGAAGCCTATCCGACATTGCGCGGCGTCTGCCAGTTCTTGGCCGCGCTGCTGCGCAAAGAGAATGACGGTCTCTACCATCTCGACCCCGCCAACGCGCTGGAAACCTGGTGGTTGGTGCGCGACCCGGCGGACACGATCGCCGGCATCCAGGCCGTCTTCCCGGAGTTCGTGCGACTCGCCGAGCAATATGGTGTGGATGAGGAACTCCGCGCAGTGTCGCGATATCCTCTCGCATCTTCCACCACCCACACTGGCACACTGGGACCGTGACGGTCGCATCGACCCCGACGCGCGAACCTACGCGCCGGCTGCCGCCCAAGGGACTATTTTGGAAGCGAAAAACTTCGAAATCCCGGCGCTGTATCGGGTCTTTCCCTTTGGTCTGAGTGGCCTGGATTCGCCCGACATCGAGCTGACCCGCGCCACGTTCGCGCGTCGCATTTACGGAATCACCAACAGCTGGTCGTTAGATGCCGTGTGGGCCGCTCGTCTGGGTCTGGTGGATGAAAGCGAGCGACTGCTGCGCGAGCACGCCACTCGCTATAACCGTTTTCGTTACGGAGGCTGGAGCAGCAGCAACTCGAGCGTATTCCCGCAAGAGTTGTCCGTGGTGCCGTACATGGATGGGGCGGGGCTGAGTGCATTGGCGGTGCAAGAGCTGCTGCTCCAAAGTCACGGTGGCGTGATTCGTATTGCTCCCACACTGCCGCCCGGCTGGTCCGGCATTTTCCGCTTGGCTGCCGAGAACGGAGTGCTCGTGTCGGCTGACTTCACACAGGGCACGTTGCGGTTGGCGGAAATCCGAAGTTCGCGCGGAGGACGATGCCAGATTCGAAACCCATGGCCGGTGACCGTCATTACCGACAGCGACGAGCAGGTCGTGCGGCAGACGGACGCGGCTACGATCGACATGGAAACCGATGCCAACGCCCGGTACGTCTTGCAGCCTGCCGAGTGAAAAACACCGGGCGACCATGCATGCGTCGACCGGTGAATGGGAATTCTCAGACGCTCCGCGTGCAGGGCATCGCCACTCTCACACGGCCGAGCGGCCATGTGGTCCTGGCGGCTTCGTACCGCACCGATTGCCCGCCAAGTTTCGCGGCGAGCAGCAGAAAAAGCTCGGGTCAGGCGGACCTGTGATTCGAGCGATTACCAGCGATCGCGATCTCGACCGCCACCACCGCCACCGCCACCGCCGCGTCGACCACCACCACCGCCATGTCCGCCACCACGCGGGCGGTCTTCGCGGGGCTTCGCCTCGGTGACCTTCAGCGAACGGCCGTCCACTTCGGTTTCGTGCAAGGCTTGAATGGCTGCCTGGGCGGCGGCATCGCTGCCCATTTCCACAAAGCCAAATCCGCGGCTACGACCGGAGTCGCGATCCACAACCACCTCCGCGCTGACCACTTCGCCGTACTGGGCGAACAACTCTTCGAGGTCTGAGCTGGTGGTGTTAAAGCTGAGGTTTCCGCAATACAGTTTTCGGCCCATCATGTAAACTCCGGGAGGGAAAAAGAGATATTCATGCTGCGGCATGGCTCGTTTAGGGGGCTGGCCGCGCACAACACCCTTAGGGGGGGCGGCAGCTCTGGATTGTCCGCACGTTGCCGGATGAGAGCGGATCACAACATCTATCTACCAGGGCAGTCGGAAAAAAAGATGCTGCGGGACAGTCCACCGAGCGTCCCAAACGCGTCGTCTCTTTCTTGACCTTCCAAAGCAGAGAGTCGCTACTCATAGGTCGCAACTTTAAGACGGCATGGTACGCTGGCACGTGCCAGAAGTCAATTGGCGGATAGGGATCACCAAAAAACGCCGGGAATTTTCCGCCAGCTAGCATTGGGTGCCAGCGCTCGGCACGCCCCAGGCGGGAATCGTTGCCAGGACGTGGCGCACGGCCACCACGGACAGGCTGTTGCCGAGACATCGCCATGCCCGTTCACGGGTTAGCCCGGTCGGGAGACGGAACACGTCCGGGAAGCCCAACAGTCGCCGGACCTCCCGCGGCGAGAACCGTCGTAGTCCCGCCGGAGTCGCCAGATACGAACCGCTCCGCACCGGCGATCGACCGTAGGCGGCCGTAAAACAACTGCAGCAGGCGTGCGGATCGCTGGCGTCTGCCACCACATCGAGGGCACCCGCGTATTGTTGCGCAGTGGCGGTTGGGAGGTGGAGGGTTGGGTCGGGATCCGGGTCCAGATACATGGACAGCGGCCGAAGGTCGATGACACCCTTCTCGAAGGGGTGCAGTTGGTCTTGGGAAGCCACCAGATAGAATCGTAGGCGGCGATTGGGAATTCCCAGCTCGGTCGGACATAACCGTACGTGCTGTACGTGGTAGCGACAGCGGTCGAGGGTGTCGCGCAGACGTTGGCAGGCCTGCGACGACTCGAACGGCGGGACATTTTCCAGCACGATGTGTCGCGGTTGCAGCCGAGGGAGTCGCTCGATCAAAGCCAACAGCGGCGCCGCGCGAGGATCCTCCCTGTCACGCTGAAGTCCCCGCCGCGTGTAAGGCTGGCATGGGGGAGACATCCACCACATGTCGGCTGCCCACCGGTGATAATTGGCGTCAGGGATCGACTCAATGGTCCGCATCTCGATCGGATGATCGAAATTGCAGGAGTAGACCTCCAAGACCGTCCGATTGATGTCGATCGCCGCCACCACCTGCGCCCGTGGCCCGGCCGCGGCTGCAAAACCGCCGATCCCACAAAACAATTCGAGTACACGCACGACACTTCCGCCGAGTGACAGGCCAGTGGCATCCGCGACTCACCAGTGCGAACTTGCCACGCCATCCGGTTCCAGTGTAGCTGGTTTGTCGGCGAGCGAGGATGCCTGTAGAACACCGTCCCTCCGTCTGGGATACTGGGGGCATCGAACCGGCGCACCCTTCGTCGGTGGAATCTGCGACGAAGGCCAGGCTGTCACTCCCCGCAGGCGGTGGCGGTTCAGGCAGCGCTCCGTCATTACAAGCCATGTCAGGAAGCAGCGACCATGAGCAAGACAGTGATTCTCGTCACTCGGCAGGGGCTGGGCACGACGGCACCCGAGGATGCGGACTTCGGTCTGGAGATGCTGGACAAGTTCTTCCACACCTTGGAACGTCAAGCGGAGAAGCCGCACGCGATTTGCTTCTACACGGACGGAGTCCGCCTGCTGGCCGCTGGTTCAGCTCTCGTGCTCAGTCTGAAGCTGCTCGAATCACTCGGCGTACGTATCGTTGCCTGCCAGAGTTGCCTCAACCACTACGGCCTGCAGGATCGGCTGGCCGTCGGATCGGTCGGAGGCCTGCCCGACATCGTGCAGTTGATGTGGGAGGCCGACAAGGTCATTACCGTGTAACCCGTTTTTCGTGGAATCTACGGGACGCGCGTCAATCCTGGGCCTCGATCTGGATCTGGTCGCCCTGCAGCTCGGCCCTTCGTTATTGATCTGGTTCCGGCCGCTGCCAGGGCTGCCGATACGGACGCCTCAGCAACCTGGTGGCCTGTTTGTCCCCCGGGACCTCACGTTGGGCGGGATCGTAGACCAGCGGCCGACCGAGTTCCATCGACACGTTGGCCAAAATGCAGGCGGCCGTGGAGATGTGTCCCTCTTCGATGTCGGCTACGGGCCGGCCGCGATTCTCGATGGCGGCCAGGAAGTCCAGCATATGCCGCCGCGTGGCTGGAGCGGCGTGCAGTTCGATGTCCTTTTCGGTCACATCTTCGGGGAACTGTTCGCGTTCGAACACACAATCCTTGTGAATTGCCTGACCTTGCCCGTGCGGAATGAAGTCGTAACGCATCACACTGGCCTGGAGCGTTCCTTTGTCGCCGTAGAGTGTGAGAGCCCACGGATAGTCGGGGTCCGGCGCATCACCCCACGTGCGGTGTTGCCAGACAACACTCAAGTCATCGTAGTCAAACGTGGCGGTCTGTGTGTCGGCAATGTTCGACTTGCCGTCCTTCTGCACGAAGATGCCGCCCGAGGAAGAAACACGATGAGGCCAGCCCAGTTCCAGCATCCAGCGGACCGTATCCAGCATGTGTACGCACATGTCGCCGACGATACCATTGCCGTATTCCGTGAAGGTGCGCCACCAACGCCTGTGCGGCAGTCCGTCGTAGGGCCGCAGCGGAGCGGGTCCGGTCCAGAGTTCGTAGTCCAGGAAATCGGGGACCGGCTGCAGTGGTGGATTACCATTGGCGCGCATCTGGTAATAGCAGCAAATCTCGGCGTATCCAACCTTGCCGAGCAATCCCGCCTCGACAATGTTCTTCTTGGCCTCGATCAGATGCGGCGTACTCTTACGCTGCGTGCCCACCTGCACCACGCGATGGTGCTTCCGCGCAGCAGCCAGCATTGCTTCGCCTTCCATCACGTCGACGCTGATCGGTTTCTGCACATACACGTCCGCGCCGGATTCGACGGCTGCGATCATCTGCAATGCGTGCCAATGATCGGGCGTCCCGATCAGCACGATGTCCAGGTCTTTCTCCTGGAGCATTTCACGGTAGTCCGTGTAGGTGCGCGGAACCTGGCGGGACTTCTGCCGCTGACCGACCAGCGTGGCGGCAGCCGCCAGCAACTGCTTGTCGACATCGCACAACGATACGACCTCGACCGGTGCGACCTGGATCAGGCGGAGCAGGTCACTCGTGCCGTACCAGCCCGTGCCGATGAGGCCCACGCGGCGCGGCTTCTGAGTGATGTCGAGCGCGTCGGCCCCCAGCGTCGACAGGGCCAGCGAAGCGGAGGCCGCCTGCAGAAAACGGCGGCGATTGATCATGAAGCTCATCGGAGTTCCCCTCGGAAATAGGTCCTCAAGCAGGCATCTGCAACAGTAGCCAGATTATAGCCAGTCGCGGTCCGGAAAGGCGGTCGGCAGGCGGCACGGAATGGACTCCGTTCGGGTTTGAATCGACCGAGCATTCATTGTATACATGTGAGTGCCTCGTTCGAAGAACGGCAGGTAACTTGCGATGTGAGCGAGCGGATGCGCACAGTAAGTCTGAAAGGAAGGGTTGTCAGCCATGATCTGCACCATCCGATTGGTTCCCGTGTTGGTTTTGGCTGGCGGGGTGGTCCCGGCCCTGTTCCTCCTGCCGGCCGCCCCGGCCGCCGAGGACAGTGCGGCTTTGGCAGCGATGGTGCGCGCCGATTGGGAAGCCCAGGAAGCTCGGCTGGGACGCGAACCGCAGTCGGTCGCGGCCATTCAGGCCGCGCTCCAGCGGTCCGCCCAATTGCTGAATGATCTCGCAGCCTTGCCGAGCCAACTCGACCTTTCGGCCGAGGCAGGCGAACTGCAACGACTCACACTGCGCGCCACGCAGTGGTCTGCGATGCACGACGAGGTTCGTGTCGATCTCTATTTCCGAATCCGAACCCTGACTCGACAACTCGCCCTGAAGAATCCGCTGGTCGGTTCGCATCCCATCGTATTCATGCAGCGTAACCGAGCGGTCGGGTACATGCTGTACGAATACCTGGGCTGGTACTATGCGTACGGCTACGACCCGAAAAATGGCGCCAAGAGTGCCGAGTTTGCCACACCCAAGACCGGCGGCGGCGTGTACGTCCTCGACCATCCGGGACAGTCGCTGGCTACGAGGGAACTCACCGCGGGCGGATTGCCGCCGGGCCATTTCGTCACCCTCGCGCTGTCCCACGACGCCCAGACGATCTACTTCGCCTTTGCCGATCCAGCCGGCCAGGATCCTTACGATTCGCCCGGCTTTGTGCAGGCTCCCGCCGAACTCGGCACGCAGTACAACTCGTTTCACCTGTTTGCGATGCATGTCGATGGAACTCAGTTGCGACAGCTCACCGATGGTCCCAACGATGATTTCGATCCCTGCCCGTTGCCCGACGGAAATGTGGTGTTCGAGTCGACGCGGCGCGGGAGCAAGCTGCGATGTGGCGGCGGAAGCCCGGAGCTGGTCTATACGTTGCACCGCATGGATGGCGACGGCCAGAACGTGCGGACACTCTCGTTTCATGAAACACACGAATGGCATCCGAGCGTGTTGAATGACGGACGGATCATCTATACGCGGTGGGATTACGTCGATCGCAACGCCGCGAAGTTTCACGGGCTGTGGACATGCAACCAGGATGGATCCAATCCGAGTATTCTGTTTGGCAATTACACGACGCGTCCCTGGGCATGTTACCAGGCCAAGCCGATTCCCGGCTCGCATCAGATCATGTTCGTGGCGGGTGGGCACCACGCCAATGTGGGCGGCACGTTGATGTTGCTCGATCCGGCCCGCGTTGCCTTGGACGCCGACCGGGGCGAAGACCGGATCGAGGCGCTGCGGTGTCTGACGCCCGAGGTCGGTTTCGCCGAGGCGGAGGGCTGGCCCAAGAGTTACTTCTACAGCCCCTGGCCGCTGTCCGAAAAATACTTCCTGGTAGCGTTCAGTCATGACCCGCTACCGGGCGGGTATACCGGCGAGTACCGCGATACGGAAACGGGCATCTACTACTTCGATGCCTTCGGCAATCTGGAACTGCTCTATCGCCAGTCCGGCATCTCGGCCGTGTATCCGATCCCGCTGACCGGCCGACCCGCGCCGCCGGTCCCCGCCACAACGACCGTCGCGGACGTGCCGCAGGACGGCGAATTTCTGCTGAGCGATGTGCGCCGAAGCCTGCTCCCGTTGCCCGCTGAGCGACCCATTACTCAGCTGCGCATCTACCAGGTGCTGCCGAAGTCGCGCACCGATCACGCGTCGATACCCCGCATCGGTCACCCCGATCAGTCGAACGCGCGGATGCTGTTGGGGACCGTGCCGGTGGAGGAAGATGGTTCGGCTTACTTCCGGGCGCCGGCCCACAAGCCCCTCTGCTTTCAAGCCGTCGACGACTCCGGACGAGCCGTGCAGGGGATGCGAACCGTCGTTTACCTGCAGCCGGGTGAGCGTCGTGGTTGCGTGGGCTGTCATGAGCCACCCGGGTCGGCCCCCGATGTGCGCCTGCTGGCCGCGACACTGCGCCCGCCGTCGGTCATTCAGCCTGGCCCCGACGGCTCGCGACCCTTCGGGTACCCGCGACTGATTCAGCCTCTCCTGGACCAGCATTGCACGCGTTGCCACGATGGCGCGCCGGGACTCAACAAGAGCGAACCGGTACTGACCGGATCACCCACCGAGTCCTTCAGCCGCTCGTACGAGAATCTCCTGCCCTACCTCCGCTGGCCGTCCCCGGACAACGTGACGCGACCCGGAGAACTCGGAGCGGATAGCAGTCCATTGTCCGCCATTCTCACCGGCGAAACGCATCGTGCCTATGTGCAGTTGCCCGACGAACATCTCCGCACGCTGTACCTCTGGCTCGACGCACATGTGCCATTCTTCGGCACCTACGAAGAGGAAGCACTGCAGGCCCAGAGACTGGGCCACGCCGTGAACCCGCCACAACTGCAGTGAACCGCCATGCAGATTGTCGTTGCCAATAACTATGACGCGTTGAGCCGGCAGGCTGCCGAACGGATCGCAGCCGCAGCGAGCCGGCGTCCAGATCTGCTGCTCGCGGCAGCGTCCGGCATGACCCCCACAGGTTCTTACGAACGGTTGAGCGAACTGCACCGCCAACGACCCGGACTGCTGGACCGGCTGCGCGTGATCAAGTTGGATGAATGGGGTGGACTCGCCATGAACGATCCCGCCTCGTGCGAGATGTACCTGGCCCATCACCTGCTCGGTCCGCTGACGATTTCCCAAGATCGCTTTCTGTCGTTTCAAAGCGACACGCAAGAGCCCGACACAGAGTGTGCCCGGATTCGCACGGCTCTGGACTCGTGCGGGCCGATCGACCTGTGCGTTTTGGGATTGGGCGCCAACGGCCATGTGGGGTTCAACGAACCGGCCGATTCGTTGCAGCCGTTTGCGCATGTGGCGAGGCTTTCCGAGTCATCGCTGTCCCATCCGATGTTAGCTCCGGCGTGGACCCGTCCGTACTGCGGCCTGACCCTGGGAATCGCCGAGATCTTCGGGCGCGGGAGATCCTGCTGCTGGTAAGTGGCCGCCACAAGGCGGCACCACTGCAGTGCCTGCTATCGCGCTGCATCACCACACATTTCCCGGCATCGCTGCTGTGGCTGCATTCCCAGGTGACTTGCCTTTGCGACACGGACGCAGCAGCGAATCTCTAGGATCACCTCCGACGCGGCTGGCAGCAGTGCGTCCCGAAAATGTTTCACGGGAAATAATCGCAGGTTTTCTTGTGGACATCTTCCGCTCGCCATCTATAAACGTGTCGAACGGAACGAGTTCTGGCACGTCCCGTGGTCTGATGCTGCCGGTCGAGGGCGGACAGTGGCGGCCGGACTGGCAAGGCGACCCGCTGTCGATCTCTGCCAGCCCCCGAAGAAATTCGGCCGATTGCCGCACATTTCGAGTTGTTGGCAATCATCGTTTTGTTGCCTCTGGGGAGGTAATCCAGCCAGAAACATGGCCTGGGCGACTACCCGTTCGGCCCAGTCTTGATAGAGTAATGAAGTTTCGTGACAACGAGCTGGACTTGTTGGATCGGTAATCGCCCGTGAATGCGGACGTATGGACCGAAGAGAGCCATTTGTTTTTTTGCAGACGCACAGGAGAACGAGTATGAACCTGGTTGAACAAATGATGAAACAACTGCTGGCGGGTGACACCTTGGGCCAGTTGGCCGATGCCGCCGGTGCGGGTCAGGATGACACCAAGAAAGTGATCAGTGCCGCAGTGCCAGCTTTATTGAGTGGCCTGGGCAGCCTGGCATCCAAGCCCGAGGGAGCCAATAAGTTGTGGTCCACGCTCAAAAGTGTGGACGACAATACGATATCCGATCTGGGTGGCATGCTGTCTGGAGGCAAGTCGGACCAAGTCGCGAAAACCGGCACTGCGATCTTGGAGTCGCTGTTCGGCAAGGGCATGATCGCTGCGCTCATCGGTGCGCTCGCGAGTTTCCTGGGCGGCAAGACCGCGTTGGTTACCAAACTCCTGCCGATGCTGGCCCCTTTCCTGATCGGCATGATTGGCAAGCAGGTCAAATCCGGCGGACTGGACCTGGGGGGATTGACCAAGCTGATTCTTGGCCAGAAGGGCAACATTGCCGCCGCGATGCCGCAAGGTTTGTTGAGTTCCTTGACGGGTGTCCAGGGGCTTGGTGATCTGACGGGGTTCGCGAAAGGCGCTGCGGCCGCGGTCGGTGGAGCGACGAAGGCGGCGGGTGCCACGGCGACTCGAGCGGTCGAAGAGGCCACCTCCCCGCTCAAATGGCTGTTGCCTTTGTTGGCGTTGGCCGCGATCCTGTTGGGTGGCTGGTGGCTGATGAACCGCCCGAAGCCGGTTCCCAAACCGGTAGCTCCGCCCGCTGGTGCGACAAGTCCGGCTGCGGCTCCGCAACCCGAGACCACGACGCCAGAAACGACGGTGGACGCAGCCGCCCTGGGCATCGAAGAGCTCACCAAGTCGTTTACGGGTTTGTTTGACACGGCCGGCAAGACGCTCGACAGCGTCACGGACGCCACGACGGCCCAGGCGGCGCTTCCCAAGCTGCAAGCTCTGGAAACCGAAATCGACGCGCTTTCCGCAACGTACGGGAAGTTGCCGGCCGAATCGCGATCTGCGGTGACTCAGATGGTGGATGCTTCGACAAAAGCCATGCAGGAGAAGGCGAACACCGTGCTTGGCCTCCCGGGCGTTGGCGATATCCTGAAGTCGGTCATCGAAGGGATCATCAAGAAGCTGACGGCACTCGTGACCGGTTAACGGCCGTTGCGTTTGTCTCGACGATTCTGCTGTGGGGCGGTCATTCGACCGCCCCACGCTCGTTTCTGGGCTGTGACATTTGTTTGCACGATTCGTCCTGGTTTGATAGGGTACAGGTGTCCTGCGGGGGCCGGTGATCTCATCAAGCACGGGCAAGCGGCCAGACGCCTGCGGACATGGGAACAGAGTGTCGAATGGTGTTCTATCTCATCTGCAGCGCTCGATTCTCGCGCGCGGCCCACACGAAAGAGTAGGTGACTCGATGAAACGCTCCCTTACACTCGTCATGAGCCTGGTTCTGGCTGCGACCTTCGCGGTCTGTCCTGCCGTCGCGCAAGGCAAACGCGGTGCCCAGGGACCGAATCAGGGCGCCGGAAAGGGTGCTCATCAAGGCGGTGGTCAGCCGAAGGGGATGCATGGTGGCGGTGGTGGCGGCGGCGGCGGTCAAGCGCCGGGACAGTTGGCCCAGACGATGCTGGCGAACTTTGATCAGAATGGTGACGCGGCGCTGAATCTGGCCGAACTGCAGGCCGCGCTGGGGGTCCTGTTCCAGCACCTGCAACGGAACCAGCAACACGGTGAGGTCGGACAAGGCGCGGGGCAGGGAAATGGCTTGATGAACCAGGCCCGGCGTGGCGAGGGTCGCGGCCAGTTCGTGGCCCATCCAGAAGGTGCCGGTCAAGGAGGTGGTGGTCGCGGGCCAGCCAACCGAGGTGGTGGTGGTGGCGGAGGCGGCGGTGGTGGTGGCAAGGGTGGACGCGGGCGCTGAACGCCCCGACTATACTGGTGGGACAGACGCGTCTCGTTCCTTCCTGCGCATCCAGCCGAGGATCAGCCATGATGTCCCACCCGATTTCCCGTCGTGATATGCTCCGCACCGCCGCCGTGGCGGCCGGAGTCTGGACCACCTGCGGTAACCTGTCGTTCGGACGATCCAACTCTCCCAATGAGAAACTGAACATCGCTTGCATCGGTATCGGCGGTCGTGGAGGCGACGATGTGAACGGCGTCGCACACGAAAACATCGTCGCCTTGTGCGATGTCGACGAAGCCCGTGCGGCGGGGACGTTCGAGAAGTTCCCGCAGGCCAAACGGTTCAAGGACTTCCGCCGGATGCTCGACGAGATGCACGCGCAGATCGACGCGGTCGTGATCGGTTCGCCGGACCACACGCATGCGCCGGCCGGCGTCATGGCCATGAAACTGGGCAAGCACTGCTACTGCGAGAAGCCGCTGACGCACAGCGTGTATGAAGCTCGTCAGATGGCAATGATTGCGCAAGAGAACAAGCTCGTGACTCAGATGGGAACCCAGATCCATGAGGGAAGCAATTACCGGCGGGCGGTGGAACTGATCCAGTCCGGGGCCATCGGTTCAGTCGGAGAGGTTCACGTGTGGCTCGGCGCGAATTTCGAAGGCCCCGCTCGGCCCACCGACATGTCGCAGCCGGACGCTCCCACCGATCAGCCGCCCGTGCCCGCCTCGCTCGACTGGGATCTGTGGCTGGGCCCCGCCGCCTACCGGCCCTACAGCCCGAGTTACGCGCCCTTCTCCTGGCGGTATTGGTGGAACTTTGCCAACGGCCAACTGGGCGACTTCTTCTGCCACTACTGCGACCTCGCCTTCTGGGCGCTGAAGCTCCGGCACCCGACGACCATTGAAGCGCAAGGACCGGTCCATCCCGAAAGCACGGCCCAGTGGACCATGGCCCGGCAGGAGTATCCGTCGCGCGGTGACCTGCCCCCCGTGTCGCTGCACTGGTACAACGGTGGGGCCTATCCCGAGCTGATCCGCGAGCGGCAGATTCCGCAGTGGGGCAGTGCCGTCTTGTTTCTCGGATCACGTGGCATGCTGATCGCCGACTATGGCCGCCATCAACTGCTGCCGGAGGCTCGATACGCCGACTTCAAACGGCCTGATCCGTTCATTCCCGATTCCATCGGTCACCATCGCGAATGGACTGAGGCCTGCAAGACGGGCGGGCCGACGACCTGCAACTTCGACTACTCGGGCGCGTTGACCGAAGCCGCCTTGCTGTGCAACGTTGCACTGCGCACCGGCCAGAAACTCACCTGGGACGCTGCGAAACTCGAAGCCCCCGGTTGTCCTGCCGCCGCGGCACTCATCCGCCGCGAGTACCGGGAAGGCTGGAAGCTGTAGAGATTCTTTGACCGGTTATCTTCTCCAGGTCGGCTTCTTTTTCCGGGCTCGCGGATGACGCGTGGACCGCGGCCTCTTGGTGACGTCATCGAGCGTGGCACCGGGTATCCTGTCGATCAACTCGACCAGTTTGGCTTGTGCGCGCAGGGGTGGCGAGGGTTTTGCGGATTCTTCGTCATCTCGCCGGGCCTGCCGGCGAGCCTGCAGCTCCGTGTTGGGAATGAGCTCGTATTTGACCGGCTGTCCCAGCTTGATCTGCCGCTGAGGATCGCAGGCCCCCAACGCCGTAATGTGAAAAAAGATATTCGGCCCCACGTCCGGCCGAATGAACCCGTACCCCTTGTCATCAAAATACTGAACGATCGTGCCGTAACGCATGAGATTGTCCCATCCCGTCTGCGGAGTTTCAGCCCGTTTGTAGGGAAAACGTTGTAGCCACAAGTCGAAGTCCGGCGCCGTTGCCAACAACCATTGTGAACGGGTGACGTGCTGCCGCGTGCCTTGATTCTATCATCGGATCTGTCCCATGAGCTAGACGCGGGAACTGCCAATGCCTGCCACGTGTGAGGGCACGTTTAACCGCAGGCCCACCGGGCCGCGCGCCGTGCGGGAACGGCTGGCAGCGTCCTCGAGCGCCGCGCCGTCGCCGCCGCAGACCGTGTACCAGTGCTCGCACGCCGTTGGCGTTGCGGTTAAACGGCTGTGCCCACCGGGCCGCGCGCCGTGCGGGAACGGCTGGCAGCGTCCTCAGCGCGCGCCGTCGCCGTCGCCGCCGCAGACCGTGTACCAGTGCTCGCACGCCGATGGCGTTGCGGTTAAACGGCTGTGCCCACCGGGCCGCGAGCCGTGCGCCGACGGCCGGCAGCGTCCTCGAGCTGCCGCGCCGTCGCCGCCGCAGACCGTGTACCAGTGCTCGCACGCCGTTGGCGTTGCGGTTAAACGGCTGTGCCCACCGGGCCGTGCGCCGTGCGGGAACGGCTGGCAGCGTCCTCGACGCGCCGCCGTCGCCGCCGCAGACCGTGTACCAGTGCTCGCACGCCGATGGCGTTGCGGTTAAACGGCTGCGCCCACCGGGCCGCGCCGTGCGGGAACGGCTGGCAGCGTCCTCGAGCGCCGCGCCGTCGCCGCCGCAGACCGTGTACCAGTGCTCGCACGCCGTTGGCGTTGCGGTTAAACGGCTGTGCCCACCGGGCCGCGCGCCGTGCGGGAACGGCTGGCAGCGTCCTCGAGCGCCGCGCCGTCGCCGCCGCAGACCGTGTACCAGTGGTCGCACGCCGATGGCGTTGCGGTAGGACGGCTGCTTCCGCGATTCGCGTTACAGTCGCAGGAAGATCTTCTTCTGATACAAGAATCTGGCGATGCCGAATGTAATGAGCAGCCCGACGACGGCCACAACCAGTTCGCCGTAGTTCCCGAAATAGGTGTTCAGTTCGCCGCCCACAAACAGCTTGGCGATCTTGGGGATTTCCACCAGATTGTCCAGCATGTAGATCGTAATCGGGTTCATGCCGATCCAGACAAACGGCTGGGCCCACAAGCGCAGCCCCCAGACATCAATGACCAGATAGAAGAGTGACAGCAGCACGCAGCTGTAACCGCAGGCCACCAGCACAAACGAAGAGGTCCAGATCTTCTTGATGACGGGAAACTGCAAGTCCCACAGCCAGCCCAGTGCGGCCAAAAAGACGCCAGCCGCCAGAAGGTAGACCACCTGCTTCCAGTTCTGGCGGTTCGAGTCGCGCAGCAGCATGCCGGCGAAGACACCGATCAGGCAGTTGGCGATCGCCGGCAGCGTGCTCAGCAGTCCTTCCGGGTCATGGTCTCCGTCCCATTTGCGCAACGGCAGGAATTGTTGGTCTACCCAGTTGGCCAGGTTCTTCCCCTCGGAAAAATCCCCCGCGACTCCGCCCGGCACGGGCACATACGACATCACCAGCCAGTAACCGACCAGCAAACCCACGCACCAGGCGAGTCGGCCGCGGAGTCCCCAAAAACAGAAGATCAAGCCGGCACACAGGTAACAGATGGCAAGGCGCTGCAGAACACCCAGCAATCGAATCTGATCGAACGACGTGCTGAATCCACCGTAGTAGAGAATGCCTAACAGGTACATCAGCACCGCACGCCGGATAATCCGCACGATCGCAGCTCGACGCCCATGCAACTCGATCGTCCGGCTCAAGGAGAACACCAGCGACACTCCGACGATGAAAACGAACAGCGGGAAGATCAGGTCCTCGAAGCGAAATCCGGCCCAGTCGCAGTGCTCCAACTGCCGTGCCATGAATTGCATGACCTCGTTGTCGCTCGCTTTGCGCAAGCCGTGCAAAAGTGCGTCGGCGCCGATGATCCAGAACATGTCGAATCCGCGCAACGCGTCCAGCGACATCAGTCGCGTGGTCTTCACGGAAGTCGTATCCGGTTTATTCGATACAACGGCAGGGTCTTGTTGGTCCATGTGTGTCACCGTGTGAGAAGTCCAGTTTCAGCGCGTCAAGCTAACGTCCCGCTGGCCTTGTCCAGAAGGTTCAAGTCCCGCCGGGCGAGAGCAGAAGACTTGCAGGGAGTACTGGTTGGGCCCGCGTCCGGCGTGCCGGATACCATTGGACGCACGACACGGGTTGGATGCAATAGTCCCGGCGCAGGTCAGCGTTTCTTGAGTCGCGCGGCAACGTCAACCTGGAACGTCGGCACTTCGAGCCGCAGTGTGCCGCCTGCCGCCGTCACGTCAACGCTTCCTGTCTGTTTTCCTTCGAGCGTATCCCACCATTGCACCGTCCAGTTTCCGTCGTCGACGCCCACGAGCGCCACCCGGGCGCCCGTCACGGGCACCGGGTCCGTTTCCGGAGCTCCGTCCGGCCAGTCATAGGCACGGTCCAGCAACCAGATCAGCGCTTCATCGTGTGCGGCCATACCGAAGCGGATCAGCGGACCTTCCGCACCTTCCCAGCGGGCCGGTCGCAGGTCGGCTCGCCCCATTCCTGTTCCTTCCAGAAACGCGGCCAGTGCCGACCAGTGGCGGTAGAGGTGGGCGGTGTGGATGTTCTCCCACCACCAGGTCATTCCCGTGCCCGCAGCGCCGGCGAACGGTCCGCTCCAGATTGCCTGATGCAGCGCTCGGAAGTGCGGATCGGTGTCCGGTTTCCAGCCCTTCCAGTCCGTACCGTACTCGCTGACGAAAAATGGCTTTTCATATTTCTGGAAGAAGTCCGCCGTTCGCTCGGCCATCATCCGCGCCGGGTGCCGTTCGTTGTAGGAGTGGTACTGGGCGAAGTCCATCTCGGGCAGGGCGAACAGGCCTGGCCGATGACTGCCGCCGGTGAAACTCGAAGAGATCAAGTGCTGATACGGATCGATCGCTCGCAAACGGCGGCCCATGTCCGCGTGCCAGGCCACCACATCATCGTGCTTCAGGTAGGCATATTCGTTGTCGATCTCGTTGAAGAACTCCCACGCCAGCACGCTGGAGAACGCGGTCCAGCGCGCCACGATGTAACGCAGACGCTTCTCGTACAGCCGTTTCGCCGCCTCGCTGGTGAAGAAATCGTTCTGTGTCTGGCACGGTCCGCCGTTCGCCTCGTTGTAGGGATGCCGCGGCCAGAAGTTGTTGCCGTTCCAATAGTCAGGCTTCACTTCGAACATACCGTGGTAGTCCAGGCACAGCATCACATAGATGCCACGCCGCTCGGCTTCCGCCAGCACGTGATCGAGCCTCCAGGCGTTGTCGAGCCGGTACGCGAGCCGGTCTCCGCGATCCCACTCGAGGCCAAATGCCTGAGGCCACATCCAGATGCGGATGTAGTTGATCTTGGCCTGCTGATACGCCTCCAGCCAATCGTCGTAGTCATAGGTGCCTCGGTCGCCGTGCCAACAGGCACAGAGGCCGTTCAGAAACAGCGGCGTGCCATCGTCCAGCCGAAAATAACGTTTGCCCTCCGGTTCGACGCGTACCAGTCCGGACCGTTGTCCCGCCGCGACATCGATACTCATCTCGCCACGAGCTGCTAACTCGCCGCCGATGGTAGCCATGGCCGTTAACGTGTGGCGACCCGCTTCGGTGGGTAGCCAGCGGATGCGCCAAACGTCTTCGCCTTGCGGCGCAAGCACCTCGCGACGGCCGTCCAGGGTGCGATCAAACTCGCGGTAGAGGAAGCCGGGCACGCGAAAGTGTTTGCCGGAAGGCGCCGTCACTTCCAGGTCGAGCGCGGCCGCATCGGGGTCGAATGGGTTAGCCGCTGCCGGCATGCCTGCCACCCGGATCTCTACCCGCTCATACACTTCCGATTTGCCGGCAGGGAGCGTGAGTTCGAGCTTCGCGACGTCCTCGGCGGCATGCACCGCCGCGAACAGGGAGACGAGGAAAATAGCAGTGCGTGCAAGGACATGCGTGTTCATGGGACGGCTCGCATCGGAAGGAATGGATTCGGCAGGTCCATATCGAACGACCAGACACCAGTTCACCGTGTAGCCAGCTCTTGGGTCTCGGGGATCCACACGCGCAGGTCGCCGTTGCCCCGGTTGCCGTAACAGAAGTACGGGATGGCTTCGAGACTTGCGGCGCGGACTCGCGGTTCGTCCGCGAAATGGGCCTGAAACTCTCCTCGGATGACGCACACTCCGCCCAGCAAATCGGGACGGTACTCGGCTGCGAGGGATGCGTCCGGCGGAAGAAAGACGTTGGGGGCGCGCAGGTCGCCGTCGAGTGTTTCCAGAGCATACACGAGCGGGCCGCGCATGATGGCCACCCGACCCTGGGCGGCCGCCACTTGCGGATGCGCTGTGACCCGCCGTGCCGGCATGTCCATGGTGATGTCGACCGTGTCGCCGCGCCGCCACACGCGATGTAAACGGGCATAGCCGTTCTGGCCTGCGTAATCCCGCACCGGCTCGCCGTTGACTTGCACCCGAAAGGCCCCGGATTCCGGCCGCCCCAGCGGTCGATACAGGTCGGTTTCCACCGAGGTGCCCTGGCACCATCCCGGGATGCGGATGTCCAATGCGAATTCGACCTCCTGTGCCGGGTCCACGGAGATACGCACGGCGTCTTCCCACGGATACCGGGTCGTCTGGTGTATCGCGACCGGCTGCCCGTGTACGAACAGGCGAGCCTGGCTGCCCACGAACAGGTTGACGGCCACTGCGTGTTCGTTCTGTGCATAGACATAGGACGGAAGCGCGCCCATGATCTTGAGAAACATCGGGGGACAGCAGGGACATCCGTGCCAGGCCCATCGCGCTTGCTCGCCCCGCTCGTACTCCAACGGATTGACGTAGGAGTAGGCATTTCCCGCGAGGGAGACGCCGGCCAGGGCGGCGTTGTAGAGTTCCCGTTCCAGTTCGTCGACATAACGGGCTTCGCCGAAAGCCAGATTCATGTTTCGGCTGAAGAAGGCGCTGCCCACGGCGGCGCACGTCTCCAAGTAACCGGTGTTGGGAAGCACGTAGTCTTGAGCAAAGGCTTCCCCTTCCGCCGTGGCTCCGGATCCGCCGGTAATGTAAATCTTCCTGGTCGCCATGTTCTCCCAGAGCCGCTGGGCTGCCTGGCAGTATTCCCTGCGTTGGCGGACTCCGGCCAGCGCCGCCACACCGGCACACATCAGTGTCGCGCGCACGGCGTGCCCTTCGATTTCCGTCTGTTCGAAGACCGGTCGATCGTCTTGTCCGTAAGCCCCGAAACTGGTCCGCCCTTCCCAGTGACCTCGCGCCTCGATAAAGAACTCCGCCAATGCGAGGTAACGTTCCTCGTCAATGGAGAAAGGGAATTGCTCCTTGATCTGCGGTTGCTCGTGATACAGTTCGTACAACCTGACCAGAGCTTCTTCCGCCAGGGAGTGGCCGGGAATAACGTTCTTCCGGGGCGGCGGACCGATCACGTCGCACATGTGGTTGGCCAGTCGGGTCGCCACCTGAAGCAGGCGAGCCTTGCCTGTGGCGCGGTAGTAATGAACTCCAGCCTCGATCAGGCAGCCGGCGTTGTAGACGTCGTGTTGCCAATTGTCGTTGCCACCGTTGAGACCCCAGCGGTGTGTCGGTTCCTTCAGTTGCGTGTACGTATTCAGGTATCCGTCCGGGTCTTTGGCGGCGGCCGCGGCAATGCGATCGATGTAGCCATCGAGCTGCGCTCGAGCGCCGGGTCACGCTGGGCGGTCAGGAAGTCGGCGCACCCGCGTATCATCTCGTAGGTCAGTCCGTCGTACCACGGTGGTCCCCCATGCTCGGCAACCGCACCGTCCCGGATCTTGTCGAAGTTGGTCAGCGCACCGTCTTTGTCGAACTTGGCGAAGCAGTCGGGAATCGTTACTTCCCGCCACACCTTGAACTTGGGCGACCAGAACTCGTCTTGAATGACGACTTGCGTTCCGGGCACACTCTGCAGCACGGTCCCGGCGGTATCTTCGCCCAGAGCGGCCGTTGACAGCAACGCGAGCGACGAGGCAGAAAGAGCCAACGCGCGAACGCGGCGTCCGGCTGGAGATCGAGTCCCCCACAAGTTCCACCCGTTCCGCTGCACGACCTTTCGAAGTATGGAAAATGTCATCTCAGCTGTCCTTCCAGCGTTCTCGGTACCCATGCCCACTGTCTGACGATCCGACCATGATTGTAATCGGGCGGAGCGTTCCCGTGTTGGCGAGAGACCGCAGATGGAAGGACAAGCCGGACCTTAGAGGAAAATGTACCCCTCTTCACCATGTTCGCTGAGATCCAACCCCTGGACCTCTTGCTCCTGCGTGACGCGGAGCCCCATCGTGGCGTCGAGAATCTTCAGCAGTATCAAAGTCGCCACGGCGGCAAACACCCAGGTGATCGCGACCGCCACGATCTGGCCGATGAACACCCGCGTGCCCCCTTCGATCAAACCCAGGGGAGTCGTTCCGTCAATGTCCCAGCAGGCCCGTGTGGCGAACACCCCGGTGAGAATGGACCCCAGCGTTCCCCCCACACCGTGCACGCCGAACGCATCGAGCGAGTCATCGTAACCCAGACGGTTCTTAAGTGCCGTGCAGGCCAGGTAACAGCCGACGCCTCCCGCGACGCCGATCACCAGCGCCGACATGGGGTTGACGAAGCCGGCAGCGGGGGTGATGCAGACCAGTCCTGCCACCGCGCCGGAGCTGGCTCCCAGTACGCTCGGTTTGCCGCGAGTTAACCACTCGCAGAGGGCCCATGCCACCGCCCCGGCGGCGGCCGAGAAATGCGTGGTGGCGAAGGCGCTGGCCGCCAAACCATCGGATGCCAGTTCACTGCCTGCGTTGAAGCCGAACCACCCTACCCACAACATGGTGGCACCCAGGGTCGTGTACGTCAGATTGTGCGGCGGCATCGGTTCATTGCCAAAACCTAATCGTTGACCGATCACCAGGGCGCAGATCAACGCCGATACACCGGAGCTGACGTGGACGACCGTGCCTCCCGCAAAATCCAGTGCGCCACCGGCAAAGCCATTACCAGTCGACAGACCGGACGTGGGGACGAAGGCGAGAATCCCCCCGTCCCAAACCCAGTGACACAGCGGACAATACACGAAGGTTCCCCACAGGAGCATGAAGACCACCATCGTGCGGAACTTCATCCGTTCGGCGAATGCGCCGCAGATGAGCGCGGGCGTAATGATGAAGAACATGCCCTGGAACAGCATGTGGGTCAGCAAGGGGATCTGCACCGGCGTGTCTGCCGCGTACATCGGCGTAACCGGTTTGCCGGCGACCGCGTCCCAGGATCGCGATACTCCATTCATGAACAGGTGGTCAAGATTCCCAAACCAGGCACCCTTCCCGCCGAATGCAAAGGAGTAGCCCCAGAGCGCCCAGATCACGGTCATCATTCCCATCAGGAAGATGCATTGCATCATCACGCCGAGCACATTCTTCTTGCGCACCAGGCCGCCGTAAAACATGGCCAGACCGGGTCCCGTCATGAACAACACCAGCGCCGAGCACGCCAGCATCCACGCATTGTGCCCGGCCAGGGCCGCATCGCTCGTCGCCTTCTGCAGTTCGTGGACTGTCGTTTGCAGGTCCGTGGCTGTCGCCGGCGCGAGTTGCTGAGCGGCGGCTGGCATCGCCAAAGCCGCCACCACAACAGGTCCTGCGAATAGCCTACGGCACCACCTGACTGTGTTCTGCATGATCAACCTCCCCGTAGTCGTTGATGTAATGGTGCACGTGCGGCCCCGTCGGCGGGAGACCAGCGAACGGCCGAGCCAGTTGACTGCGGTCCCGCCAAGGGGATCGGAAAGGCGGGGCAGACGCCAACGAGCGGCACACGGTTCCCGTGTGCCGCCCGTCAGATTGACTACCGGGGACCCGTCAATCGCACTGCGTCGTGCGTGCCGGGCCCACAGGCCGCATTAGTACGG
>CAVWHV010000004.1:0-19716 GCA_963754725.1 uncultured Planctomycetaceae bacterium | reverse complement strand
CACGCGAGGTCTCACCCGGGCGCATGTAGCCCGCATTGCGAACATTTCCCTGCAGTTGACCACTACCCGTCACCTGGCCCCCACGGATGTCGAACATCACGTCGCTGCGGATATTTCCACCCGCCAACGTGGTGCTCCCGGACTCTTGTATGAGTGCGTCGGACAGGTGCAAAACTCCCACTTCCACCTCGATGCTTCCGCGGTTGACTACCATCGGCTCGAAAGTCGCGGTGCCCGCGCCGCTGTTCTTGCGCAAGGTCCCCTCGTTGATTAGCGTCTCGGTCGTCTTCGGGTCGGTATCGTCCAGCCAGGTGTTGGCAAAGGACAGCACGGCCCCGGGCCGGTTGATGATCGTGGCTCCGCCGCGGATCTGCCAGTTGCCGCCGGTCCACTGCGTGTCACTCTCCAGGACCAGGGTGCGGCCACTCAACACCCGCGTGCCGCCGGTCATTTCCAGAGAGCCGGTGATGATCGTACGTTCGCCGGCCCCGGTCCCCTGCTGCGTGCCGCCGTTCCACACCACGGGTCCGGCCAAGATCAGCGTGCCCGCACCGTCGAGGGTACCGCCGGCGTGCGTCCAGACGCTACCGAGCGTGACATCGTCCACGACCGAGACTGTCCCGCTCACGAGGCGCAACGGTCCGGCACCGGCCGAGGTCGTCCCTGTGCGCAGTTGCACCTGGGCGTTGGCCAACCTCCAGTCGATCGTGGCTCCATCGGCCACTTGCCAGTGACCGGCACTGGTGAACGATCCGAGGATGTCAATCGTCCCGACGAGTGCTTCGACGCGGCCGCCGGCGCGGAGGTCGAACAGGTCGAATTCGAGCGTGGCGGTGCCAGCTCCGCTCTTGCGCAAGGTCCCCTCGTTGATTAGCGTCTCGGTCGTCTTCGGGTCGGTATCGTCCAGCCAGGTGTTGACGAAGGACAGCACGGCCCCGGGCCGGTTGATGATCGTGGCCCCGCCGCGGATCTGCCAGTTGCCGCCGGTCCACTGCGTGTCGGTCTCCAGGACCAGGGTGCGGCCACTCAACACCCGCGTGCCGCCGGTCATTTCCAGAGAGCCGGTGATGATCGTACGTTCGCCGGCCCCGGTCCCCTGCTGCGTGCCGCCGTTCCACACCACGGGTCCGGCCAAGATCAGCGTGCCCGCACCGTCGAGGGTACCGCCGGCGTGCGTCCAGACGCTACCGAGCGTGACATCGTCCACGACCGAGACTGTCCCGCTCACGAGGCGCAACGGTCCGGCACCGGCCGAGGTCGTCCCTGTGCGCAGTTGCGCCTGGGCGTTGGCCAACCTCCAGTCGATCGTGGCTCCATCGGCCACTTGCCAGTGACCGGCACTGGTGAACGATCCGAGGATGTCAATCGTCCCGACGAGTGCTTCGACGCGGCCGCCGGCGCGGAGGTCGAACAGGTCGAATTCGAGCGTGGCGGTGCCAGCTCCGCTCTTGCGCAAGGTCCCCTCGTTGATTAGCGTCTCGGTCGTCTTCGGGTCGGTATCGTCCAGCCAGGTGTTGACGAAGGACAGCACGGCCCCGGGCCGGTTGATGATCGTGGCCCCGCCGCGGATCTGCCAGTTGCCGCCGGTCCACTGCGTGTCGGTCTCCAGGACCAGGGTGCGGCCACTCAACACCCGCGTGCCGCCGGTCATTTCCAGAGAGCCGGTGATGATCGTACGTTCGCCGGCCCCGGTCCCCTGCTGCGTGCCGCCGTTCCACACCACGGGTCCGGCCAAGATCAGCGTGCCCGCACCGTCGAGGGTACCGCCGGCGTGCGTCCAGACGCTACCGAGCGTGACATCGTCCACGACCGAGACTGTCCCGCTCACGAGGCGCAACGGTCCGGCACCGGCCGAGGTCGTCCCTGTGCGAAGTTCGCCTGGGCGTTGGCCAACCTCCAGTCGATCGTGGCTCCATCGGCCACTTGCCAGTGACCGGCACTGGTGAACGATCCGAGGATGTCAATCGTCCCGACGAGTGCTTCGACGCGGCCGCCGGCGCGGAGGTCGAACAGGTCGAATTCGAGCGTGGCGGTGCCAGCTCCGCTCTTGCGCAAGGTCCCCTCGTTGATTAGCGTCTCGGTCGTCTTCGGGTCGGTATCGTCCAGCCAGGTGTTGGCGAACGACAATTCGGCACCGCGGCGGTTGACGATCGTAGCTCCGCCGCGGAACTCCCAGTTGCCGCCCGTCCACTGCGTGTTGCTTTCGAGCACCAGGGTGCGGCCATGCAGGACCCGCGTGCCGGACGTCATTTCCAGGCCGCCCGTGATGATCGTTCGTTCTCCCGGTCCCGTACCCTGCTGCGTGCCGGCGTTCCACACCACGGGCCCCGCCAACGTCAGCGTGCCCGCCCCGTCGAGTGTGCCACCCTGCTGCGTAAACGCGCCGGCCAGCGTGACCGCGTCGACGACCGAGACGGTCCCGTTGAGCAACCGCACCGGCCCCACACCGGCCGAGGTCGTGCCGGCCCGCAGTTGCGACTGGGCCGTGGTCGACTGCCAGTCGATCGAGGCCCCGTCAGCCGCCTCCCCGTGCCCGGCACTGGTGAACGACCCGAGGATGTCGATGGTCCCGACGGCACCTCGAGGCGGCCACCCGCGCAAGTCGAACAGGTCAAACTCGAGCTGGGCGGCGCAGGCTGCTGGCGTTCTTGCGCAACGTCCCCTCGTTGATCAACCTGTCGGTCGTGTTCGTGTCGGTATCGTCCAGCCAGGTGTTGGCGAACGACGGCGCGGCCCCGGGCCGGTTGATGATCGTGGCCCCGCCGCGGATCTGCCAGTTGCCGCCGGTCCACTGGGTGTCGCTTTCGAGTACCAGGGTGCGGCCACTGAGCACCCGCGTGCCGGACGTCATTTCCAGGCCACCGGTGAGTGTTAGCGGTGTCGTGGGAATCGCGGAACTGACGATGCCACCCCGCCAATCAAACAGACCGGACACGGTCACAGCACCATCACCGGTGATCATGCCCCCGGTCATGGTGAGCTGACCGAGAGTGGAAACACCATCCAGCGACAGAGTGGCTCCTGCGAGAACCAACGGTTCCGCACTCTGGAGTGTCCGCAGCGAAACGCTGCCGCTGGTCGGCAGGTGCACCGCACTCGTCGCAGTGACATTCGGGATCGTGACGTCCGCACCCGCTGGCGGCAGGGCGTTGTCGCTCCAATTGAGCGGATCGAGCCACGACCGGCCGTCGCCTCCACCATCCCAGCTGCTGGTGGCGAGCATCGTACGTGGTTCAAGTTGTTCGAATCGGACGGAACGGCTTCGAATGGCAGCAACACGTGACAGCCGTTGCCGGCGGTGATACGGCGGCACGCGTGAACGAGCACGTCGATTCATGGAAGGGACCCCCCCGCGGAGTTTCCGAATGGGCCTGATGAGAATTCGCACCGTGACGAGTCGGTTCAGACCCGCCTGTGAGGAATGCGCAGGCGAGCGGCGGTCGAGGACAGGCACCGCCACAAAAGCGAGGAAAAAAGCAGAAATACCGTCCCGGCGACTCCGTGCATTCTGTCACAGAATCCTGGTCCGCAGCCAAGAGACGAAAGAGGGGATACTTGTGTAATGTGCAAGTGACAACCAGCGGCACGCTGCGCGACTGCCGGCTTCAGCCGGCACTTTGTCTGCCCCCAACTTCAGTTGGGGGTTCGAGGTAGCGATGCCGCGCTCAGCTCGCTTCAGCGAGGCTTCTCAAATGCCTTCAGGGTGTGGAGCCCCGCGGCGGATGCCTGAAGGCTGCATGATAAGCCTGCTGAAGCGGGCTTGCGTTTAACGCTGCCTCGCTCACCCCCAGCTGAAGCCGGGGTCTGACCGGCTGCCGGCTGAAGGCCGGCAGAAGAGGTGGTGAACCCATGCATCCCCGTGCGCACGAACCATCAGGCCGGGGGAATCAACGGGATGACTCGGACGAGGCGGGCTGACGGCATTCTACTCGTGGACCCACTGCACCACTTCGATGCGTTCCCGAGTCGTGGCGGTGTTCCGCGCCGCGAGGGGCGTTTCGGATGCCAATCCCAGGGCGGCCAGCTCAGTGGACAATTTCCCCATGTCCCACACGTGGACTGCTCCACCTCGCATGCCGGCCGCCAAACGCGTGCCATCCGGCGAGAACGCCAGAGCGGCGATGATCTCGCCTTCGTGCAGTTCCAGGGTGAACTGCGGACGACCGCTGTCCACGTCGACGACTTGCAGCTTACCTCGTTCCGGGGCCATGGCGATCGAGCAACTGTTGGGTGACCAGGCCAGGCGGCCGATGGCGCCCGACTCGCCAACGTGTGGGTTCCGGGGTCATACTTTCCCGTCTGGTAGAGCTCGTATCGACCGATCAGGCTGACACCCAGCCAGCGGCTATCTGGACTGAACGCGATCCAGCCGCCGCGGGGGGCCGTGAGACTTGCCACCGGTTCGACCTGGCCGGATGTCCGAGACAGAAACATCCGGGATGTTCCAGCCGGACGCGGCGATCCAGCGACCATCCGGCGATAGGTCCACAAAACGCAGGCGGTTCTGGGTCCAGCGTTGTGGAATTGTTGCCAAGGGATCGGTGTCCCAGAAGAACAAGTTATCCTCGTTGGTGCTAACCAGCGTCGACCGGGGAGGTCAACGTGGTATTCAATCACAGGGTTGCAGGATCGTTGCTTCCGGCGGTCCAACCCGCAACACATGCCCATCCTGGCAATACGGCCAAATGTGTGCGCCGGCCATCCCGGCGACGACCCACGCCTCCCGCGTGGGATGTTCCCGGACCTGCAGAGCCTGCGGGACGGTTGCCAATCGCCAACCGCTTACCGCATCCCACAGAGTCACATCTTGCTGGTTACCCGAGAAGATCAAGGCGCCATCACGACTGAAGTCGATGTAGCGAACGGTCTGATCTCCCTCGGCGAGAACCATGGTCCACGGTACGTCGCTCACTTCCCATCGTCCGACGCTTTGCCCGGCCACGAATCCCAGCCAGCGGCCGCAGCTGCTGAAGGAGCCGAGTGCGCCCCGCAGTGCGGAGGACCTCGTTGCCGTTGCGGAGATCCCAGAGTCGCACCGTGCCATCCCACGAAGAGCTGGCGAGCAAGTCGACGTGCGGGTGGAACGCCAGCTCGCGAACCTCCGACTGGTGGGACCGACACACTCACGTTGCACGGTTCCGTCCGACGCATCCACTGCATAGATGTGTCCGTCCTCCCCCCCGCAGGCGAGCCCGTGTCCGTCGCTGCGCCAGACCACACAATCCAGCCGTGCGGGCAACGTAAAGCGGACGGCGGTCCGCCCCGTCTGCAAGTTCGTGATATCGAGGTCAGCACCGGCCCAGGCGAGCAACTGTTGGCCGTCCGGACTCAGTCGCAATCCGGCAGGCACATTCGTGCGGGGTAGACTCGCCAGCAGCGTTCCGTCGCCAGACTCCGCACCTGCACCTGTCCATCTCTTCCGATGCACGTGAACGATTGACTGTCGGCTGAGACATCGAGTGCTTGGTCAAAACGCGAACCGGCTACCTCCACTCGAACACAGGGGGCTTCGCCCGTGTCGTGCACCAAGCTCCAAGACGCACACCGCATGATCGCTCCCATCTGCGGCGGCACCCTTGGCCACGAGGAAGACCGCTGGGGCTGAAGAAGGGCCGTGGGCGGCTGTCGGCGAGCGAACTGGCAAGAGGAATTTCTCGCACAACGGCGGCGTCCTGCATGCGGCGTATAACCAGTTTGTGGCCCATCTCGGCACCGCGCAAAGTACTCGCCGTCCCGCGAAAAGGCGACGCGGTTCTGCGAGGTCGGAGGGAGCTCGTCCGGCCACGATTCGCGTGGTGTCAGATCGAATTGCGATACCAACACCACGGCCGCTTCGTCCCGTAACCGTTGGCGGTCGCCGTGGGGGGCTTGGATGTCGTCCGCCACACCCGCGGCGGCACGGACCGCGGCCACGGCCTGTGTCCGTTGTCCTGGCCGCCGCGTACCGAATTGGGCGCCACGCCTGATCCAAGTAGGACTTGAACAGCTGGCGATTGGCGGTGATCCGCATCTCGCAGCTGATCCACTTCCGCCTTCTGTGCTTTGTCGGCCTGGCGCAGGGCCTCCCGTTCCGCTCGCTGTGCGTGCTGCAGGCTGTCACGAATCGTCGCATTCTGACCGCTCAGTTTCCAAGCGGTCGCGGCACCCAGAGTGGCCAGGACACAGAGCAGTAGCCCGATGCAGGCAGCCAAGGATGCGATGGCCTGGTTGCGGCGGCACCAGCGCAACACCGTTCGTGCCACGGTGCCCGGCGCGCTTGGATCGGACGATTTTCCAAGACGCAGCGGAGATCGGCAGCACCAGGTCGTCGGCCCGCCGATAGCGGTCGGCCGGATCCTTGGCGATGCACTTGAGGATCACGGTCTCCAGATCGTGTGGAATGTCACGATTGAGGCGGCGCGGGCGCGGCGGTTGGTGGTGCGCGACCTGCTGCAGCAACACGCCGCGATCCGCCGTGTTGAACGCCGGTTGCAGGGTGGCCAGTTCGTACAACGACAGGCCCAAGCTGTAGACGTCACTCCTCGCATCCGCGTGACCTTGCAACCGTTCCGGCGCCATGTACCGGAGCGTCCCCAGGACATCGCCGCTGTGCGTGAGATCTCCGTCGTCGTCCGCCTTGGCGAGTCCGAAGTCCGTCACCCAAATGTTCCCGCGGATGTCCAAGAGGAGATTCGACGGTTTGACATCGCGGTGAATGAGTCCCTGTCCATGCGCGTACGCCAGGGCTTCGGCAACCTGCAATCCGATCCGGGCCACACTATGCCAATAGGTCTTTTCCGACGACTTCCCGGAGGCATCGGACCCCACGGCCCACATCAGCGGCAGATCACGGGGCTCGGGAGACTTCACGGGAGCCTCTCCGTGCAGACGCCGCAGCTCCTCCAGCACCTCATCCAACGCACGGCCGGCGATGAGCTGCATCACGTAGTAGTAGACGCCACGTTCTTCCCCGATGCCGTACACCGGCACGATGTTGGTGTGATGCAGACGAGCAGCCGCGCGCGCTTCACGCAGAAACCGCTCGCGCCGGCCACCCTCGACCCGTGTGGGTGCCACCAGCACTTTCAATGCGACGTGCCGTCCCAGGAACTGCTGTTCGGCCTCGTACACGACGCCCATGCCGCCGCGGCCCAGCTCACCGATGATGCGGTAATCGCCCAGTTGCTCCCACGCAGGAAACGCTGCACCCAACCGTTCGACGCCGCTGGCAGCAGATTCGTGGACGGGGACGACCTGTTCGATCGTGGCCAACGTGGGAAACAACCGCCGGATGCGCTCTGCGAGGTGCGGATACCGTTCGACGTACTCGGTGATCGAAGGCCATTCACCGCGCCGGTACCGCGAGACGAAACTCTCCGCCACCTCATCAAACGGATCCGGGCCACTGGATGAATCGTGCGAATTCATGGTGTCGCAACCCACGACTGCCAGTCGCCCAGGACGTCGTGCAGGCGCTCCAGGGCGGACGTACCGTTTACTGGCAGCGGATTCGTTAAGCTCCAGGACGCGCGAGGCCTCCGCGTTGCTCAATTGTTCGAAGTGTCGCAGTGTCAGAATCTCGCGGTCGATCGGTTCGAGCGATTCGAGTGCGGCCTGCATGCGGAGCTGCAGCTCGGCCTGCAGCACGGCCTGCGAGGGCGCGGTGCATTTGCCCAGCAGGTGCGCGGCCAGCGACTCCGACGTGGCACCGGGTACACCCTGCCATAAAGAGACCTCGCGGGCCGCATCACGCATTTGCGAGCCCAGGTGTTTGCGATGCACATCGGTGAGTTTCCGGCCGGTGATGTGGCGGAGCCAGAGAAACAGTGGCAAAGACGGGTCTTGCAGATAAGACTCCAACGTGCGCGAGGCCTCCAGGTAGGCTTCCTGAATGACATCCGAGGGATCCACACGCCCGGCTAACCGCCGGTTCATCCGCAGCCGCACAAATCGCCGCAACCGATCGCGGCTTTCTTCCAGGATGGCTTCCCAGGCACGCGAATCGCCCGCCCGCACGCGACCCAGTGCCTCAACAGCCTCCGACCGATCCTGCATATTGACCGTCCCCGCCTACCGTAAATGAACTTCCCGCTCGGTGAACGCGACCCGCCAGGTCGCATCCGCCGCGCCTCCAGATTGTAGGCCGGCGGTAATGAAAAGGGAGTTCCATTCTTGAAGATCATCAATCATTGCTCCGTGTTTCGCTAAGGCGTCGAGCAAGAACTGTTTGGCGATCCCCTCGAGGACCTTCGCGTCGCGGCCAAAATCGACTTTGATAACGCCGTACGGCTTTTCGCCGAGCGTGACCCCCAGCAGGATGCCTCTCCAACTAACCAGCACCGCGGCCAACTCCTCTGCGTGGACTTTCTCATCGCTGCCAAACGACATAACCGCGATACGTTCCTTGACATCTGTTCTTGACCGTCATCGCTCCAACTTGCCAGGCAGGTTGCATAGAAGTGAAGTCGAGATCCCCCGCCAGGATGTACTGCAGCGTGTCGGCTGGCAAGTGCATCATCCCCGCGTCCACTGACTTCTCGTAGTGCTGTTGCCATCCTTCTTTTTGCGCGAGCGGGCTGTTGAAAATCTTCTCGACATGGAGCAAGAATATCGTGTTCGCCGATTCCGGGATGCGCTGCAACAACGGAGCGAATTGCGCATGTACATCGACACCAGCCACTCCCAGCAGCAGCCGAGCAGACAGCATGGACACGAAGCGACGGGTGTTGTTCATTGGAGAATCTCTCAGTGTGATTGACGGTTCTGAGATACGTTTCCAACGCGGACAGAATTTCGCGAGCAGCCGGGCAGCCCGTTGATCCGCCGCCTCCGCGGATTGGGACTGATTCCATGGCGCAATTGGATACGAGCCCCGATTGCAATTGCAGCCAGATCACGTCTCACGCGCAGGCGAAAATGCGGGCACGAGGACGACATTACCTTGGCGTCGGCTCGCTGGGTGCGGCACACGCGGGACCGGGTCCGCACTTGCTGCCTACTCCTTGGAAGTCGCTCACCTCTGCCATGGCTCGGTCCTCGGGCTCCGGAAAAAAGCGTTCCGCGGACCGTTGGAGCAAGCTCAACTCCTGGCGTAGCAGCGGAGCGCGCTCGTCAGGCACGGTCTCAAGCAGGTTCTCCAGCATGGCCCGCAATCGCCGCGCGACCTGAATGCTCTCGCCGCCGAAATGACGGATTTCGGTCACGGCCAGCTGGACGAAATCCTCCCAGCCCGGTGTTCGGTACGCGAGCCGCACCCGTCCTGCCGCGTCGCGTACCCGTTCATCGTCCAGATGCCGACTGCCGACGTTACGAAGGAGGTGGTGAATCTGATCCATGGCCAAGACCGCGGTGGTCGGGTCGTTGATCGCCGGCGAAAGCCCTTTGGACGCGATGTCCACCAAAATCCGAAACGCCAGGGCCGGGTCCTGCTCCAGCGTGCGTTCCTGCCCCACCGCGACCGAATGGCGCAAGGCATTCGGAGCCAGAGTTGCTCTCCCTCCAAAGATCCGGAACAAAGGATCCCCGATCGCGACGAAATCGCCGACCTGGGGCACCAATTCGATCACGCAGTCGGCACGCTGAGCCAGGGCGACAAGCCCCTGAATGTCGAAGGCCAGGACCACTCCGTCCTTGCCGTTCGAGACGGTGGAGGTAGGTCCCTCACTGCGGGCCGGGGCCGGCTCGCTCGCCGTCTCCCGCACCTCGGACAAACGCCGCGGATAGACATCCTCAATGACTTCGCGCCCCAGCAGGGCGACCGATCGCACCGCCCCGCTAGGACGCAGCGATTTACCCACGTGATCGATCAGGTACAGAAAGACGCCCAGGCTGGCCAGGCAACTGTACGCGGCCAGGTGCGCCGTGAGGTAGGGAACATTGGTGTCGATCCGGACCAGCACCGCCAGGGAAAAAGTGAACGTGAAGGTGAATACCGTCAACGAGAACTTCGTGACTGGGTCTCTGAAGACGATGGCGATAATGCGTGGTGTGAGCTGCGTGCTGGCCAGCTGCACCGCGACGAGCAGGGCGGAAGAAACGAAAACAATGAACGTGAACATGGCCGACGCCATCGTTCCCAATACCGCCCGCAAGGTCTCCGGATTGACGATCGCTTCCCATCCCAACGCCGCATCGATCCCGTGAAGAAGTCGGACGGCCACCATCGCAGCCACCATGCTGAGCACCGGGAGAATCCAGATCGAATTCGTGAAGTAGTGGCGAACCCGGTAGCGTTGAAGCCAAGTCATGGAACTCCCCCCAAATCAGCCCGGCCGAACAACCTCCTATTGTAATCACGCGATGCCGTGAAGAACCATCGACGGAACGGGAAGATCTTCGGCCTGCAGCGCAGTCCGTGTGTGCGGTCGGAGACTGCCGATGACACCTCTTCCAGGGCAGCATGTCCCCCTGGCAAACCGCCGTCTTCTCCTGGTCACAGGAAACTTGACAAACCGGCGCCCGGTGGCCAGGATGGGGCGTCGAACTCGTTCGTGCCCAGCACTGGTCCAGATCGGATGCGATTGGGGACCACCGCCAGAGAAATCTCCCTGTCCGATGGTTGTTGAGAGAGACCGCGGCGAGCAGTCCGTGTGGTCAGCATGTCAGAAATCAACGATGCGCCGATGTCTCGCTGGGCACCGCGGCTGGAGTTGCCGGTCTTCTTGAGCCTGGTCGTGCTGGTGCGAGTCGTTCACCTGAGCCTCTTGGGAACATCGCTCACGGGGATGAACCCGAAAATGGCGGTACTGGCGAAGGACTGGACCCAGTACGGTTTTGGAGCGACGTTCATCGACGTGCCGCCCGGACCGGTGCTGATGTTGGCCTCCCTGGCAAGTTTTGCGGGACGTCCGCCCACGGATCTGATTCCGTTCGTGCTGCTGATCGCGCAGTGTGCCTGGCGATCGGATTCTGGTATTGGTTGCGGTCACTGCGTCCAAGTCACGACCTGGCGGTGACGAGCCTGGTGCTGTTTGCGTTCCTTCCCTGTCATAACAGTTACATCGGCTTCGACAACTATCCGGTCCTGTTCGCCGCGGCCGCCTTCTTTGGCGCAACGAGCATCTGGCACGCGACGATCGGCGGACCGTGCTCCATTCGATCTTGGCTCGGGCTGCTCGTTTTGACCGCCTCGATTGTCCAGTTTCGCGGTGAGTATCTCGTGTTCCTGCCGCTGTACCTGGCCATTTTTTATGGTTGCCATCGGCTGTCACATGGCGAGTTCCCACCGCCGCGTACTTCGGCGGCGGCCTTGGTCATGGTCGCCGCGTTGGGGGGTGGCATCGGCGGCGTTTTGTTGTTTCGCCAGTTGGAGTCGGGTCAGTTGGGGTCCGGTTTCCAACGACTACACATGCTGGGCATTTTCGACGGCACTCCACCGGTCTGGCGGAACCGGGGACGGATCGGAAGAGGACCGGTCCGCAGCGGATGGACCATTTTGGTCATCCGCGCAACGGCTATTCGGCACCGAGCATGGCATGGCACCAGCGCGGCGGAAAAACGCTGCAGAAGTTCGTCTCGAATCTCCCGTCGTGGCTGTATGAGGTTGGGTCGGCGTCACGTCGTAGTGCCGCTGCCACTGGCGGTGTGGCCGTGCTGGGCGCGGTAACCGCGGTGAGGTTTCGCTCGCCCACGGCCAGCGAGACCCGCTGCCCCGCGGCGTTCGCCGCGATTCTGATGACGCTGCCCTTGGCGGGACTGATCATCTCCGCTCGCTACATGATCCCGGCCAGCGGAGCGATGTGCGTGCTCGCGGCGGCCGGTCTGTTGGTCGTCTTCACCTGGCTTCACCGCACCGTGTGTCGCGGCCTGGACGGCAGGGTTATCTGGTGGATCGGCCTGGCCGTGACCTGCGTGGGGCTCGAATTGCTGCTGCTGCGCGGCGGCGGTCTGCTGCGGGACGCGCGCAACATGCGGCGGGTGGCGAGCTATCTGGAGGGACGATTCGGAGGTCCCCAACGCGTGCCGCTGGTGCTGGATCCTTACAGCGACAACATCGACGCAGACTGCCGCGCGAATGTCTGCAATCGGCGGATTTATCGCGAGCTCGGTTTGTCGATGTACGGATTCGATCCGCGCGATCCTTTGGCGGCAGCCACCTCGTCGGCCGCCGCAGCACTCGGCCTCCGCACCGCCGTCTTCTGGACCGAGGGGAACGGTGACGCCCCCGCCGATCACGAACGCTTGAGGCAGTGGGAGCAGGCGGGCTTTCGCCTGAGCCAAGTACACACAACCCCGCAAGATGACCTGCCCCGCTTCACGATGTTCGTATTGCGCCGCCGGCGCCGACGTCGGCAGAAGAGGGATCGGAGCGGCAGCATGACATCCCCAACGACTGACCGAGATGGCGACGCCGTGTGCGTCACGTCCAACGTCTTTCTAGGCTACCGCCAGGCCGCCGATTTCCGCAAGTTGTCGGTGTTCATCCCAATCTACAACGAGCGGCACACGTTGTCCGCCCTTCTGGCCAGGGTGTTGGACGTGCCGCTGGATCTGGCGATCGAGATCATTGCGGTCGATGACGGATCCACCGACGGATCGGCGGAGATCCTGGACAATCTGGCCGCCGGCGATCCGCACATCATCGCGGTGCATCACGACAAGAATCAGGGCAAGGGGGCCGCGATCCGGACGGCCATCGCCCGGATGACGGGAGATGTCGCGATCCTGCAGGACGCGGACCTGGAATACGACCCCCGCGATTACGTGCATCTCCTCGCGCCGTTTCGGGAGGGAGAACCGGACGGCGTCTTTGGCTCGCGCTTTGCCGGCGATCGCCGCCGGGTCATGCTGTTCTGGCACACCGTGGCGTCCAAGTTACTGACTTTGTTGGCCAATGCGGTCAACGACATCAATCTCACGGACATGGGCAGCGGGTACAAAGCCATCCGCGCCGACACACTGCGGAATCTGCGACTGCAGTCCACCGGATTCGCGATCGAGGCAGAACTCACGGCGCGCCTATCCCAGTGGGGCGGTCCTCTCTACGAGGTGCCTGTAAACTATGCCGGACGCACCAAGGAGCAAGGGAAGAAGATCCGCTTCCGTGATAGCTTCACGATCCTCCTGGAGATCTTGCGCAGCGGACTGTGGAATCGACGTTTCACCTTCCACGACGGTTTCTACATACTGACATCGGTGGCGAAAGCCAAGAAGTACAACCGCTGGACGCTCGACAAGGTGACACCGTTCCTCGGTCGCCGCCTGCTCGAAGCCGGTGCCGGGGTCGGCAATCTCAGTCAGTTGTTACTGGACCGCGAGCGTCTGGTGCTGGCCGACTACGAACCACTCTACATCGCCCGCCTGCGCCAACGACTCGGTTACTGCCCGCACGTGAGGATTCTGCAGGCTGACTTGACTGATCCGCATTCGCTGGAGTCGCTCCACGAGGAGCGTCTCGATACGATTTTCAGTTCGAACGTGCTCGAGCACATCGAACAGGACGTGGCGGTACTCGAACGCTTCTTTCGACTTCTTCCGGAGGGCGGGCACTGCATTTTGATCGTTCCTGCCTGCAAAGGTCTGTACTCGCCGATCGACGCCGCCTTGGGGCACTATCGCCGCTACACCGCCGATGAATTGTCCGAAAAAATGCGCAGCGTCGGGTTCGAGGTGGCCTACACCAATCAGTTCAACCGACTCGGCGGATTGGGCTGGTTGGTTTCCGGTTGCCTCCTGCGGCGCCGCCGATTGAATCCTTCCCAGATGATCTGGTTTGACCGCTTGCTGTGGCTTGTCAAGCCGCTCGAGCACCTGCTGCCCACGCCCGGCCTGTCCCTGATTGTTGTGGGACCAAGCCTGCAGCCGGAAATTGATGGCCACCTCCGTTGGCGATGCGGATCCAGACACTTGGTTCGGGCGGGCCGACCCCGATCGGCCGCTGGCTTTCTCACGGTGCCTGCGGTGACGACACCAGGACTTCGAACGTACGCGGGCGGCGGCCGGGATCTCCAATTTTTTCGAGATGCGGCATTCCACCCGGTGGCGCGTGGATATAATCACAAGCGCCGAACGCCAAGGCCGTCAATTAACCAGACCATCAGACCGGTGGCAATGAGCCGCTCGTAGCCTGCCGGGCTCGAAATCACGTGGGTAGCGACACGAGTACTATCACGAAGGAGTAACGCATGAAACGCACGATGTTGGCGGCGGTAATCATGGCCTGGGGTATGGCGGCGGCTTGCGGCGCTCAATCGGATCGCCAGTCCGAAGACGAGGCGGCGATTCGCAAGGCGGTGGAATCGTACGTGGCCGCCTTCAACCAGGGTGACGCCAAGGCTTTGGCCGCGATGTGGTCGCCCGAAGCCGTCTACACGAATCCACTCAGCGGCGAGCAAGTCGTCGGTCGTGAGGCGATCGAAAACAGTTCGCGGCCATCTTCACCGAAGCGAGGGCATCAAGCTGGAGGCCACCACGCAATCCGACATTCGTCTCGCCCAACGTGGCCGTCGAACAAGGAATCGCCAAGGTCACTCGCCCCGATCAGACACCCGAAGAATCCGAATACTCGGCCGTCTACGTCAAACGCGACGGCCAGTGGCTGCTGGACCGCGTGACCGAAGAGGAAGTACCAGTCGTCCTGTCGCACTACGAACAGCTCAAGGAACTGGAATGGATGATCGGGACCTGGGTCGATCAGGACGAGGAGAACCGTATCGAAACGACCTGTCAATGGACCAAGAATCAGAACTTCATGATGCGTTCGTTCACCGTATCGGTGCGCGATCGACTCGAGATGTCCGGCCTGCAGATCGTCGGCTGGGACCCCGCGGCCAAGCAGATTCGTTCCTGGGTCTTCGATTCCGACGGTGGTTTCGGCGAGGGGTGTGGAGCAAGAAGACACGCGCTGGCATGTGCAGCCACGGGCACCTTGCCCGACGGCAGAAAGACCTCGTCGGTCAATATCATCACCTCGTCGATGATAACACGTTTACCTGGCAGTCGTCAATCGCGAGGCTAGCGGCGAGATCCTGCCGAACGTGGACGAAGTGGTTGTGGTGCGGCAGGAAGAAAAGGAGTAGGCTTTAGGCTTTAGGCTTTAGGCTTTAGGCTTTAGGCTTTAGATTTTGGATTTTGGATTTTAGACTTTAGATTTTGGTTCTCAGTTGGTGGCGGATTTTTACGCTGGGCACTCAGAACGACTCCACACCCAGGTGACCGCACGAAACGGTATTCTGTTCTGCTCGTAGTCTTGTTGGCCGTGTGTGTGCTGGCGGCGGGTGAGCTGCTGGCCCGAGGCGGTCGCGGTGGTGGTGGTGGCGGTGGGGTCACGCGGCGGTGGTGGTGGCATGTCGCGGGGCGGCGGCGGCGGACGGCGTCCTCCCGCGGCCCGTTCGCCTTCGGTGAGTCGGCCAGCTCCGCGGCCCTCGGCACCGAGTGTCTCGCGGCCCAGCACCGCGCGGCCGAGTGGCTCGCGCCCCGGCGTCAAGCCACCGAGCGTTTCGCGACCCAGCGCCTCGCGGCCCGGTGCCGCTGCTCGGCCCGGCACGGGCACGCGACCAGGTACGGGAACGCGGCCGGGCACCGGTGCCACGCGACCTTCGGCAGGTCAACTGAATGACTTCCTGGACGTCAAACCGGGCGGCGGTGCGGCCGGCCCGGCACGCTCCCGGCGACCCGACCCGGCGGCGCGGCCGGCGCGGTCGCCGGCGGAGTCGCAGGTGGAGCGGCAGCCGACTTCCTGCGCAATCGCGGACCCGTCCGGGCACACTGCCCGCCCACGGCCCGGTGTGGGTGATCGACCCGGCGTAGGTGATCGGCCCGGCGTGGGTGATCGACCCGGCGTAGGTGATCGACCCGGAGTAGGTGACCGACCCGGGGTAGGTGATCGACCTGGAGTGGGTGATCGACCTGGAATGGGTGACCGACCGATCGCCGATAACCGACCCGACAGGATCGAGAATCGGCAGGACTGGCAAAAGAATCGCATGGAGCGTCGGGACGAAGTCCGCAACCAAGTGCGTGACAACCATCCTCGGATGGACTTCTGGTCGGACCATCCGGGCTGGGCTGCCTGGCGAATCACTCGACCCTTATCGGTGGGCCACCTGGGGTGCGATCACCGGCTGGGTCGGTTACGGCTGGACCGAACCAGTTGCCTATGGCTACGGCGAAGACGTCTACTATGAAGACAACTCGGTCTACTACGGCGATGAGGTCGTTGCGACCAGCGAAGAGTATGCGCAACAAGCTGAGGCGATTGTGGCCAGCGCCCGGAGGTACCGGCCGAGACAGCCGAATGGATGCCGCTGGGCGTGTTCGCGCTGACGCCGGACGGCCAGGCCACGGGGCCCGATCCGACGCTGTTCCTGCAGTTGGCCATCAGCAAGGAAGGGATCATCAGCGGTACTCTGCACAACACGGCTACGGACAAGACCCAGACGATCGAAGGCATGGCCGACAAGGCGTCCCAGCGCGCCGCATGGACGGTTCAGGGCAAGTCGTGGCCGATCATGGAAACGGGTATTGTCAACCTGACGGAAGACTCGGCGCCGGCTCTGATACACTTCGAGGACGGAACCACGCAGCAATGGCTGCATGGTTCGGCTGGAAGAACCGGCTCCTGAGCCGAAAAAGTAGATCTCACTCCGCCCAAAGGGGCACGAGATGATGGCTGACTCCACCCCGGAGCCGAAATCACGACAAAGACGCGAAACGGCCGAATCCACCAAGATGAAACGCAAGAGGTACGAGAAGGAACTCGAAAACTCCAGACCGAGTTGTGTCGGTTGCAGGAGTGGGTCAAACACGCGGGGCACAAAGTCATCGTCGTCTTCGAAGGGCGGGACGCGGCCGGCAAGGGAGGTACGATCAAGGCGATGACCGAACGGGTCAGTCCGCGTGTCTTTCGCGTCGTCGCGTTGCCCGCGCCCTCCGACCGCGAGAAGACGCAGATGTACGGCCAACGGTACATGCAGCATTTTCCCGCCGCGGGGGAAATCGTGATCTTCGACCGCAGTTGGTACAACCGGGCTGGTGTCGAAAGGGTCATGGGGTTCTGCACCGAAAAACAGACGAATCACTTCCTCGAGGTCTGTCCGGTCTTTGAACATCAAATCGTCGACAGCGGCATCATCTGATCAAGTTCTGGCTGGAAGTGGGCAAGGACGAGCAGGAACGGCGCTTCGAAGCCCGCATCGACGACCCCATGCGGCAGTGGAAACTCAGTCCGATGGATGTCGAATCGTGGACACGCTGGTACGACTACTCACGCGCCCGCGACGCGATGTTCGAGGCGACCGACACCGACTTCGCACCGTGGTACATCGTGCGATCCGACGACAAGAAACGGGCCCGCCTGAACTGCATTTCGCACCTGTTGAGCCTCATTCCGTACGAAGAAGTGTCCCGCGAGACGGTGAAGTTGCCCAAGCGATCGACCGACGGCAAGTACGACGACCAGGCCACGCTTGAGGGCAGAAAGTTCGTACCCGAGAAATACTGAGGCGAACGCACCATTCATGGACGGTAACCCGACTTCCCATCGTCCTGAACGGGCAGCGATCCTCTACCGGATCGCGCCCGGCCTCGGCTTATTGGCCGCCTATCCGCAGGAATGGTTGAGGCACGATGTGATCGCCGGTGTGTCGGTGGCCGCCGTGGCGCTGCCGACAGCCATCGCGTACGCCCAAATCGTCGGGCTTGACCCGGTCGTGGGACTCTACGCCGCCATTCCGGGCTGCTGGCCTACGCGATTTTCGGCACGTCGCGCACTTGATCGTGAATCCGGACGCGGCGACGTCCGCGATGATCGCGGCCACCCTGACACCCCTGGCGGCGGCGATCCGGAATTGCTGAGTTCACTGTCCGTCGTATTGGCGGTCTTTGTCGGGCTTTTCTGTTTCGCCGCCAGGTGCTCCGGCTCGGTTTTCTCGCTGACTTCCTCTCCCGACCGATTCTCACCGGCTTTCTCAATGGGGTGGCGATCAGCATCTTCCTGGGCCAGATCAGCAAGGTGGTTGGCTTCCCGATGGAATCGCACGGGATCATTGCCAGCTTCATCGAACTCGTCCGCAAGCTGCCTCAAACGCACCGGCCGACCTTGGTCGTCGGACTGCTGACGATCGGCGTGCTGATGGTGAGCAAGCGATTCTTGCCGCGATGGCCCGGTCCACTGCTCGCCGTCGTCGCGGCCGTTGCGCCGGTGAAGGCCCTGGGGTTGGAAAGTGCGGGTGTGGCGGTAGTGGGCGAAGTGCCTGCGGGGCTACCTCGTCTGCGTTGGCCCGAGCTTGATCCGCAGTACCTGCAGCCGTTATTCGGCGGTGCGTTAGGGGTGGCGCTGGTGAGCTTCTGTAATGCGATGGTCGTGGCGCGGAGTTTCGCGGCCAAGAGTCAGTACGACGTGGATGCCGATCGCGAGCTTTCGGCATTGGGTGCGAGTCAGCTCGCCGCCGGCTTGTGCCAAGGGTTCGCCGTGAGCGGCACGGAGTCGCGGACGGCCATGAACCATGCCATGGGTGGCAAGAGCCAGGTGGCCGGATTGGTGGCGGCCGCGGTAATGGCATTCGTACTGCTGTTCCTGACCGGTCCGTTGCGGTACCTGCCGACGGCGGCGTTGGGTGCCGTGCTGATCTTTGCGGCGATCGGGCTGTGTGATCTGTCCGAGCTGCGGCGGCTCTGGCGAGTGAGCCGCGCGGAATTCGGCGTTTCCGTCGCGACCATAGTGGGCGTCATCGCCTTGGACGTTCTGCAAGGAATCCTGCTGGCTGTCGCCTTGGCGCTGCCCATGCTGCTCACGCGCCGTGCCGCGACCGCCTGATGCGGTTCTCGGCCGAGTCCCAGGTCTCAAGGGCTTCCACGACCTCGCACACCATGCGGACGGCCAGGTAACGCCCGGGCTGCTGCTGTACCGGTTTGGTGCCGCGATTGTATTCTTCAACGCGTCCTATTTGAAGAAACGAGTGCTGGAGTTGGCGGCCGCCCAACCCGAGTTGAGATGGGCGGTCATCGATGGCAGCCCGGTCAATACGATCGACAGCACGGGTGCCGACACCGTCGCAGCGCTGGCTCAGGAACTCGCCCGACGCGGTGTGCAGCTGAAGCTGGCTGGTTTCCGCACTGAGCCGCGGAAGATGCTCGAGCGCACGGGTGCGCTGGCTGCGATCGGGACGGACGCCGTGTACCCCACACTGAAGTCAGCCCTGAATGCCTTCGTGGCCGTGCAGTCGGGCACGGACATGAGTGTATCTCACGTCGAGAACGATCCCGCAGCTTTTTCCGGCGAGCAAGGTGCAGAATGAGGCCACGCAGCAGCCGGAATTCGCTGCGGCACAGCAATGCAGATGACTCGGCGGCCGTACGTCACGAACTGACAACCCCGAAGAGAGCTTGTAAGAGTATTCAGAACGATGCCTGGAAACACCCAATCGACCGCCACGGCTGAAAGAATCCGCCACCGTCTGCGCTTCGCGATCGTGTTCGCTGCCTCGCTGCTGTTCGCTGTGGCACAGCCGCTTACATCCGGGCTGTTCGATACCGAAAGAACCTACGATTTCTTCTTCTCCTTGCTGATCGCGGCCGTCTTGCTGCTGGTCTTTGAAGAGAGGGAACATCGGAGAATTGCCTTATCACTGGGGGTGGCGGCTTTTCTGGGAGTGTGGATGGGTCACGGGATCGGCGGATCGGTCGGGCGAGTGCTTCTTGTGGGATCCTACGTGCTGGCGGCCTGCTTCTTCGTCTTCGCGCTGTACGGGATTCTGTGCCGTCCTCGTGAATCGTGTCTCGGGAGATGCAATTTTCGGT
>CAVWHV010000003.1:0-61330 GCA_963754725.1 uncultured Planctomycetaceae bacterium | reverse complement strand
GTGCGGCATAACCCTCGGGGAATACACCGCCCTCGAGCGACTGTGGAGCAGATCCGCAGCCAGGCCTACGTACCTGGCGAATAACTGGACCGTAGGGCGGACTTCCAAGTCCGCCCGGTCGCTGCGTCTTCGATAACTCGGCCAGTGGACAGGACCCGGACGGACTTGGAAGTCCGTCCTACGTACCTGCCGAATACTTGGACCGTAGGGCGGACTTCCAAGTCCGCCCGTCGCTGCTCTTCGACAACTCGGCCGGTGGACAGGACCCGGACGGACTCGGAAGTCCATCCTACGTACCTGGCGAATACCTGGACCGTAGGGCGGACTTCCAAGTCCGCCCGGTCGCTGCGTCTTCGACAACTCGGCCGGTGGACAGGACCCGGACGGACTGGAAGTCCGCCCTACGTACCTGGCGAATGCCTGGACCGTAGGGTGGACTTGGAAGTCCAACCCCCCCGAAAAAAATGACGTCCATCCCACACGAAAAGCGTCGGACAACCTGGCGCGTGCGAGCCCGGCCTGGCGCAGGTTCCATAATCGATAGAGCTTGCCCGCGCTCCAGGTTTGAGCCAGTCAGCGGGCGCGTGGGGGCGATTTTGGACGGTCTATTTGCAGGTCTTACAAAACCGTGACATTTCTTACAAAAGTTTGAAAGAACCAACTGTTTTGGGGGCGATGCAATAGAGAAGACGAGTACTCCACGGTCGGAGTCTCTCGATTTGCCCACGTCGCCAGTGCGAAGCCGGCCCATGCGGCACTTGGACCAGAAACTCACCGGGACGGGACGTCCTGGTAGCAAGGAGGCGACGTCGTGCACGACCACTCTCGCACCTCACCGCACCCATTTCCGCATAGCGACTGCCTACGTGCTGGTTGGCCTGGCATGCATGTCCGTCGCTGCCTGCGGATTCCGCCCGCGCAATCCGCAGCGGACGGACTCAGAACTGGGCCGCGAGTGGCCCCGCAGCCCTCAGCAGCCCGCTGTCTTTCGTGAAGCATCGTACGGAGTTCTGCGCGACGCGATGCCCAACATCGCGACGCGGAATATCGTCAATGACGATGAGCTCTGCTTGAACTGCCACAAGGTCTACACCGAGACCATGGGCGAGAACGTTCATCGTGGCATCCACCAGGAAGGTCAGACCTGCGAGGCCTGTCATGGCCCGGCCAGTCTGCACGTCAAAGAGCGTGGCAAGGTGCCTGGACTGCTCTGGAACTTCCGGACCATGCGACCGGCCCAGGCTGCGGAAGTCTGCTTGAAGTGTCACGAGCAGGACGCGTGCTCGCCCGGATCCCAGTGGCGCACGTCGGTGCATGCTCACAACAATCTGACCTGCACCAGCTGCCACACGGCGCACTACAATGTGCCGCCGGGAACGAAGCCCACCACCGAACCGGGTGAAACGGCCCAGACTGCCTCACGGTTCCTTCATGGCGACCAGCTATCAAGAGGAAGCCGAGCGAGGAGGAAGAAGCGGCCGAGAGCGAGGCCGCTCCAAGCTGCCGTCGCTGTCCGGACAGTCGGACAACCTCGGCGCCGTCGCGCCCAACGTCTGCTATCGCTGTCACGGCGACAAGCAGGAACTGCAGCAGATTGCCGGCCCGCACCAGATCTGCGGTCCGAACGACTTCAACTGCACCACCTGCCACGACGCCCACGGCAAGATCCTGGAGAGCTCGCGACAGCAGCTCTGCTTGAACTGCCATCAGCCGGGCACACCGACCATGGCCTGGCATTCGTCGACGCATGCCGTCATGGGGGTCGCTTGCACCGATTGCCATTCCCCGCACGCCAGCGCCAATGTGCCGCAAGTTGTGGGCATCAGCCACTTCGACGTGGCGCGACCCGAAGCGGCTGCCGATGTCGGTCAACGATCCGGTGGTCTGCTATCGCTGCCATGCGGATGTCTACGCGCAGTTCTCGCTGACCTCGCACCATCCGGTGCCGGAAGGCAAGATGTTCTGCGGCGACTGCCACGACGCGCACGGCCAGATGGAAGGCAACCTGCGGGCGGAAACACTCAACCTGCTCTGCTGGAAGTGCCATGCCGAGAAGCAGGGACCGTTCGCTTACGAACACCCGCCGGTGACGGAAAACTGTGCCTACTGCCACAAGCCGCACGGAACGGTGGCAGAACAACCTGTTGCCGCAACCGACCACGTTCCTCTGCCTGCGGTGTCACGTCGGACATCGTGACGGCGATCACGGCGGTGGTGCGCCGCATCGAACATCGACACCATTCCACAAATCCGGCCTGGTTTTTACACGGATTGCACCACGTGCCATTCCCAGATTCACGGCAGCGACCTCCCGTCGCCGCACTTCCCCGGCATGTTCCGGTAAGAGTGCCGGTGATCAGGGAACACAACGTGTAATACGCAGAAGATATTCAGGGGGAACAAGGAATGAAACCCAATCGCTATATGCTCACGTTAGCGGTCCTCGTGCTCGCGAGTGGCACGGACTGCGGGCCGGCGAGCCGACCGGAGGGAAGGCAACGACTGCCTCCTTCTCCGACTCACCGGGACTTTCGGACTACTACTCCAATTCTACGACGAGCCGGCCGCGGAGGCCAGGAGCCAGCCGACCAAGACGAGGCGGCGGACGCACCGGCCGCGACGGAGCCGCCAGCGGCACCGACTACAACTCGCCGCTCTGGCAGAACAACACGGCCCTGGCGTGGGAACCGGTTGACTCCAACAACTGGCTCGCCACGCGATTCGGCTGGTGGGCAGTTGCCTCCAACGGTTCGAAGGCCCTCGTCGGTGAATGGCAAGGCCTGCAAAGTCGTCGCCGTTCTACGATGTCGATGGCCTGACATCCGACGGCACGCGGACCGCGAACTTCTGGCTCAGTGGTCCGGAAAGCGAAGCCAACATGGCCGGCTTGGAATACTACAACGGCCCCGGCCTGCAGTTTGACATGGACTACCGCCGGTTCCTTCATCGGCTGGGTGTCAAGCCGATGTGGACCGTCGTGCCCGGCGGACTCCGCCCCAACGGATTCGCGCCGGAAGGTGGTTTCTACAACCCCGCACGCCGAACGTTTCCCGGGCTACGTCATGTTCGGCTCGAACTAGCCAGCGGGAGGCGTCGTCGGTTCCGACCTGGTGAACGCCGGTGACGACTACGCCATCCGTGTCCAGCAGTTCGATGCCGAAGTGAAGGGAAACCTCAACGACAACTGGAGTTGGAAAATCGGTTTCTGGGGAATGAAGAAGGAAGGGACTCGACAGGCCAACACGCAGCAGCACTGCTCGTCCACGTACCCGCCCCCCGGGCCAGCCTCCCGCGCACCTGCCACGTGATGACCCAGGGCCAGAACATCGACTGGGTCACCTCCCAGGTCGAACCGGGAATCATGTATCAGACCGACTGGTTCTCGCTCGAGTACTCGCGCACCATGCGGGCGTTCCAGCAGAACGACCAACTGGTTTGGAGACTACAACGCCTCAAGCCACCTACGGATTCCAGGCCGTCGGCTACAACAACTGGGCCTCCGAGAACTACACCGAGATCGACCGCATCAAGTCGTGGACGCAGATCGCTCCGGACACCGACATGTACGTGATGGGCTGGCTCGGCAACACGCACAACGAATTCCGCGAATCGGATCGAAAATTCTACGGCGTGGATGCCCGTGTCACCAATCAGTCCTTCGACGGACTGACCTCCACGGTGTACGGCAAGTCGCACGTCCAGAACAACTCGGCCGACACGATGTCGCTCAACTCGCGATACCCGGGCAATCCGTATTTCCTGGAACCGCGGCCGCCGCAAACGATGTACACGCCGAACGACAACTACCTCGGCCTGGTCGACCGTCACTGGACGACGATTGGCTGGAAGAACCGCTGGCGTCCGTTCTACGACAGCTACGGAATTGCCAAGGGGTTTGCCGTCGTCGGTGGTTACGAATGGGCCCAGATCAAGCGCAGCAACGTCACCTATGAGCTGGACAACCTGGCCCTTCACGCAACCGACCACCGTCAGCAACATGCTGTTCGTGGGCGTGCAGGAGGACTGGTCGCCTGCGCTGAGTTCGTTCCTGCGTTACCGATTCACTGCCAATTCGTGGCCGATCGTCGGTGTCACCGAACGGGAACAGCTGAGTGTCGACGCGGCCATCAACTCGAATCAGCCCGAGTACGTCGGCCAAGTGGAAATGGGCGGCACCTGGAACGTGGCCGACGATTTCATGCTCAGCGGCACATTCTGGGTCGAAAACAGCTACAACCACTCGGAATATGTCAACTTCTCGGAGACGGCGTATCCGTACACACTCAGTGCCTGGTACACGCCGAATGCCAAGTGGTCGCTCGTCGCCGGCTATGCCAGTCTGACGAACTGGATCACCCAGGACATCACGCTGGGTCGCGAAGACGGTCCGGCACCTGAACTCGAGCCTGGACCGCCCTTGGAATTTCACCGGCGAGTCCGACGTGATCAACCTGGCAGCCAGCTACGCAGCGACCGAAAAACTGCGTCTGATGTCGCAAGTGGAATACGTGCGGGCCGAGAATTACTTCCTGCCCCCGCCGCCTCCGCCGACCGCCACCACGCCGTACACGGACCTGCCGGGCTACAGCGCGGTGATCAACGACCTGTATCGTCTCACCGCCGGGTTCGACTATCTGATTCGACCGCGAATCGACGTGTTCGTTCGCTACAACTTCTACGACGTCATCGACACACAGGCCATACAACAGTGGCACCGCCCACATGTTCCTGGCCGGTCTGTCCGGTACGTTCTAGAACGAGCGTTTGGCGCACGACCATTTCCCAAGGCCCTGCGGATAACTCCGCGGGGCCTTGGTCGTTGCGTAACCGTCTCGGTTGTGCTTGAGCAAGCGGGACGCTTGCTCGACAGCGGCGGACAACGGTCTCGGTAATTCCCGAGCAAGCGGGACGCTTGCTCTACGCCGGAGCCCGACGGTCTTGGTGGCGCCGAGCAAGCGGGACGATCGCCTTACGCAGCAACGACCAGACGATGCCGGCCAGGGCGGCCAGGCCAATCACCAGGGCAATCGCGCCAAGGTGCGCACGCCACACAACTTGGCGCGGCTCGGGGCCGCAAGCGCAACTCCTCCAGACGTCCCTCCGCCTCCAGCCGAGCCAACATCTCCGGCCGCTCGTGCCGCATCTCCTCTTCGCTCACCAGCCCAGTCAACACCGACACATCCATCGGGAACTTGTCGGGACGGAAATGCGTGCCAAAGAAGTGAATGGCGAACACAAACCCGGTGGCCAACAGGGCCAACGTCGAGTGGACGACCTTCGCGACATTCACCGCCTCACCGGGCAGGAACAGGCAGAACCAGTTGGGGAACCACAACACCAGTCCAGTCGCTCCGATCAGGATCGTATCCGACGTCGCTCCGAAGAAATCGAACTTCTCCCAGTATGCCCACCGTTCGAACGTCGGCTTGGGACCGCGTCCCACGAACCAACGCACCATGGCCCCCAGATCCCGCGCATCACGCAGATTGGGCAACGGCGAATCCGGACCGAAGATGACTTCGCGACGCGCAGCCCTGCCGGCGCCGCACAAGTAGTCGCTCGACAGCAGCAGCACGTAGGCGAAGAAGCAGCCGAACATGCTGATCGAAAACACGCGATGCCACACCCCGGTCGAGGCGAATCCGCCGAGCACGGCGGCCAGCCACTGCGCCCAAGCATAGTCGCTGAACTTGAGCGGCAGGCCGGTCAGCGCCAGACCCAGGAACGACACGACCATGACCGTATGGGCCACCCGATGAAACGGCCGGAATCGCAAATAGGCCACATCACCGGGTCTGAGCTGTCGGGGCGTCCATGCTTCCGCACGTCAAACAAGCCCCGAATGAACCAACAAACCGCGTGAAAACCAAAGAACCCAAACACCACGATGATGAACGTCAACACGCCGCGATAAACCCAGAACACCAGCGGCGACCGCTTCGATCGTGGTGATCGGCGTGCGGATCGAAGCTGGCCAGATTCGGCGGCCATGTTCTCATGGCACACGGCACAGGTCTGCACCCGATTTCCCGGCGCCATCAGCGAGTTCGGATCGGACAGCGGAAGGATGTCATGGGATCCGTGGCAGTCCGAGCACTTCGCGCCTTCGGTATAGCCCAGATTCGTCAGCGCACCGTGCATGCTCATGCCGTACCGGGCGTACAAATCCGTGTGGCAGTTCCCGCAGCGGTCCGGTTCCTGATTGCGGAACTTGGCCGAACGCGGATCGGGCAGATCGTGACCGACGTGACAGTCAATGCAACTCGGCTTGCGATGGATCGTGCCACCGGGGGCCGACTGCTCCGTCGCCCCGCCCGGTCCGTTCCCCATTCCATGCACGCTCAGCTTCAGCCGGTCTTCGATGAACCGATGGCACGCGCCACACGTGTCGGCCACTTGCGTCGCGTGGAGTCGTGACGCAGGGTTCTGCGCCTTGCGAATGCCGTGGGCACCGTGGCAATTGGCGCAGACGGCCGTCTTGATCAGCCCGGCCTTCTCCAGACCCTCGCCGTGCACGCTGGTGCGATACTCGTCGCCGCCGCGTCATGGCACTTGCCGCACGTCTCGACCTGGTTCTGCACGAACACCGGTGATTTCATGTCGTGAACAGTGCAGCATCTGATGCGGATCTTCCTGGTGGCACTCCAGACAACTCCGCACGCCGGTGCTCCCTGCGCATTCTTCGCCCGGGCGGTCTTGTGATCGCTCGCAAGCAGTTTCTGCCGCGCTTCGTCGTGGCAGTGCCCGCAGGTATTCACCAGCGCAGCGGGCGACCGAGGACGCCGGATCCCCTTGGCGCGCATGGCGTGCCGCGCGTGGCAGGAGGTGCAGGTGGCCGACTTCTCATTGCCAACCTGTTGCAGATGCTGGCCGTGGATGCTGCGCCAGGAAATCGCTCACCACCGTGGTCGGGCTCTCGCGAGCCATACGATTTCATCTTCTCCGCATCGGAATGGCAATATCCACAGAAGGCCGGTTCGTTCGCCGGCTTGCCGACCTTGCGAAACCCGTCTTCGATCGCGTGGGCCGAGCGCAGATCGGTCGTCTCGGCGTTGCCGCCGTGGCACCCCTGACAGAGAATTCCTTTCTGCCAATGCACGTCGTTGGCCAGGTCTTCGGCGCGGACGAAGAGGTGCTTCATATTTTCGTCCCACACGTCGGCGGTGCCGTGGCACGCACGCACATATTCCCCTCCAGGTCGATTGGCCGTGCCGCGTCTCGGCTCGTCCGCCTCGCGTCCTCTTCGGCTCGTCCGTGGCTGTCGACTTCGCTCCGCTCGTCCATCTCGGTCTCGTCCTGTCCCCGGCTCGGGGCCTGTCCGTGGTTCGTCTCTGTCTCTGCCACCGCCTCGATGGCCGGTGCCGCTGGGGCGCGTCCTGACGCCAGCGAGCCGATCGCGACAGCATCAGGACAATGCACCAACAGCAGACAGTCACGACGTATTTCACGGGATCCTATTCCTTGCCTGGGGCTCGGGGCTGCCGGGCGAGTTCTCGGTGCGGACCGGTTTCTCCGGGAGTTCCACCGCCGGCACGTCCAGCTCCAGCTGCGTGCAGATCGCCGTCATTTCCTCCAACAACTTCGCGACCAACTCGCTGGCGTAGTGGCTGTTGTGGATATCATTGCCGGCGTGCAGGAAGCGAATGTCGTGCTGCACATTGGCGAATCGATCGCGAGAGCCGCACGGTCCGCCGGCTCGAGCTCCGCTTCGGCCAGCGCCGCTTCGATCCGCTCCGCGTCCGCCTCCAAGGCGGTCAGCGTTTCCTTCAGCTGGTCGTGGTAGGACTTGAGAGCGTCGACTTCGGACGCGGCATGGCATCCGACGCAGGTGGCGAGCGAGGCCTTCAACAGCACGGTTCCGGTCGCGGAAACCTCTTTGTCCTGATGGCAGGTGAAGCAGGCGATCCGCGCGGCCGTCATGTTGCTCGGGTGCGGCGGAATCAGCTTGGCTCCGCTCCCCTCGAGCATCGCCACCTGCGGGTGATGCTCATTGGGATGGCACGTGGCACACTGCGAGACGGCCGTCGCGATCTTGTTGGGATCCAGTGCGTGACTCAACGTGAAGTGGCACATCATGCACTCGACTTTGTGTTCGGTCACGTGCGTCTTGTGCAGGAATTCCTTGTCCTTCAATCGCAACAAATCGTCTTCGCGGTTGTGGCAGACCGTACAGCGTTCGACGCGGTACTTCGCCATTGCCGCGAATCAGATCGGCGTGACAACTGGCGCAATCGACTCCATTTTCGAAGGCCAGGTCGTGATGGAACTTCACGCCTCCACCCAGGTCGTATTCCGTGTCCGGAATCTGATGGCAACGCGTGCAGGCTCCCAAGCCTTCGTTGAACGGGAGGTCCTTGAAATGGCACAGGTAGCAGGTCGACTCGGTCACGGTCATGTGCTGGCCTTGCACGATCTGGCTGTGGCAACTGGTGCACCGCAAGTGCATGCCGCGGGTCAGCTCGTTCTCATCCTGCGGCAAATGCTTGGCGTGATCAAACGCGATCCCGTTGTAGTCCACGCGGCCGGACAGCAACCGCGTTTCGTGGCATCCGGACCGCAGGCAGCTGGCGTCCGGAATCTCCGCCGTCGGACGCGGTCCCTGGGTCTGGGTTACATACTTGGCCAACTTGGACCAGTCCGAGCACTTTGCCTCGCATTTTTTCGCCGACGCCGGGTGGGAAGTGGCACTTGATGCAGCTCACATCTTTGTGGGACGATTGCTGCCACGAGACGTAGTAGGGCTCCATGATGTGGCACGAGTTGCAGAACTGCGATCGCGACGTGTACCAGCCGGCCGTCCCGGTTACGGCCACCAACAGCATCACGCACGCGCCCAACAGAGCCAGCGTTTGCCAGAAGAATCCCCGGACTCGCTGGAACATCGCCGCGAAACTCAGCGGTTCTTCCGCGGGCTCTTCCGGGATTTGCAGCGGTTCCCACGGCGGATCGTCGTGCGGACGTTCTGGAGTGCGGCTCATGGCTCGCTCCTGATTCCTACTTGCTCAAGCTGACCAGCACGACTACGGCCAGTACACATAAGCCTACACCTAAGAGGCAGAACGCCCGGACAAACGTCCTGCGCCATTGTCGTCGGTCGGGGGCGGTTGTCCGCAAGGCATTCAGTTTTCCCTCCGCCTGCATGCGGCGCAGGAAGTCCGGTCGGCTCTTGATCAAGTGTTCTTCACTCACCACGCCCGTGAACCACGACATATCCAGCGGGAATTTTTCGGGGCGCAGGTGCGTGTTGAAGACATGAATCATGAACACGAAACCGGCCGCCATCAAGGCAACCTCCGCATGCAGCAACTTGGCCAGATTCAGGATCGTGCCGGGCAGGAACAGGCAGAAGAAGTTCGGAAACCACAACATCAACCCGGAAACGCCGATTAACGCCATGGCCACATAGACGGCCCAGTAGTCGAATTTCTCCCAGTACGCCCACCGCTCGAACTTCGGCTTCCGGCCCAGCCCCAAGAACCAGCGAATCATCCGCAGGAAGTCGCTGGCATCGCGGCCATTGGGAATCGGTGAATCCGGTCCCCACAACAGTGCCTTCCAGCCGAGACCCTCCCCGCGTCGTCGAAGGACATAGGTCACTACCCACACCAGGTGCACGACACACGCCACGAGTAGTAGCATGGCGAACGAGCGGTGCCAGATACTGGTCGTCTGGAATCCTCCCACGTAGCCCGCCAGACGTCGGGCCCATGGATAGGTTCCATACTTCAGAGGTAATCCGGTGACGACCAATCCGATGAAAGTCACGATCAAGATCGCGTAAATGACGCGATCGAGCTTCACGAAACTCGTGATCGCTCGACTCTCCGCCACGCACGGTCGGTCGCGGCCGTGACGTCGCGCAAAAAGAACGACCGCGCGAACCAGAACAGCATGTGCAGCGCAAATAAACCGACCAGGATGTAGATGATCTTCTCGAGCCAGACGTACGCGCCGTGCAAGAGCGGATACCCTTTCGCGTCCTTGTGGCTGGCGTGCGGATCGAACTTTGCGAAGTTCACCACGGCATTGGAGTGGCACTTGCGACACGTCTCCACACGGTTGGTCCCCGCCAAATGGGATTCCGGATCCTCGAGTCGTCGGATGTCGTGCGCCCCATGGCAGTCGGCACATTCGGCCGCCGGCAAATACCCGAACTCGGTCAGCTCGCCATGCAGACTCAGGCGATAACGGTCTGCCAGATCCGAGTGGCAATTACCGCAGCGGCTGGGTAACGCGGCACGGAACTCCGGCGAGTCCGGTGCCGTCTGATCGTGTCCACTCGTGGCAATCGGTGCAGCTTGGTTTGCGGGTCTGCGTGCCGCCCGGCGCGGCCCGGTCGCCCGGATGTCCGGCCCCGGCCTGATCGCCATGTACGCTGGCCGCCAGACGTTCCGCCAGGAAGTGATGGCACTTACCGCAGCTCTTCGCCACGTTGGACGGATGTAACGTGGAACGCTTGTCGGCCGCATAATAAATGCCGTGGGAGCCGTGACAGTCCGCGCACACGGCGGTCACCAACAAGCCCGACTTGGTGAGTCCGGTGCCATGCACACTCTGCTCGTACGTCGCGAGATAGGCTGGATGGCATTCACCGCAAACGCGGACCTGATGATCGAGGAACACGGGCGAAGCCGCATCGCTCACCGGCAGCATGCCGTGTGAGTCGCTGCCGTGGCACTTGCTGCAGTCCAGCAGCGTGCCGGTGCCGCTGGCGGTCTTTTCTCCCGCTTTGGCATGCACGCTGCGCCGCAAGTCTACCAGTTGATCGGTGTGACAGGCACCGCAGGTTTCTGCCAGCTTGCGACTGCTGACGGCGGACAGCGGGTCGGCAGCCGGCCGCATCTGATGCACGGGATGGCAGGAAATGCAGCTGGCCGGCGGCAACTCACCGCTGTGGCCGGGACCTACGGGCGGAGGCGTCTCGGCGGTCGCCTCCGGCGGTGCTTGGGGCGCAGCGGCGGTCGTGTCCACTGGCGTCGCCGCGTCGGCTGGCGGTTCCGCCTGCGCCTGGGGAGCGATTGTGGGGTCGCTCGGTGCCGGAGCCCCAGTGGCCGAGTCGGTCGGTGGCGTGGCGGTGGCATCCGTCGGCGGTGCAGTACTGCTGGCACCCTCGACAGCGGCGGACGGTGACTCAGCGCCGCCGGTCGAGGCGGCCGCCGGCGGTGCAGCGGCTTTCTGCATCTCCGCGAATTTTTTCAGATTCTGACCGTGAACGCTGCTCCAGAACTTGTCCACGGTGTCGAGTGGTGCATCCGGCCGGGACTTCCTCATCTTCTCGCCGTCGGAATGACAGTAGCCGCAGAAGTTCGGGACGTCGGCCGGCGTCTCGATCTTGCGAAAACCGACTTCGATCGCATGGGCAGAACGCAGATCGGTGGTCGTCGCATCTCCCCCGTGGCAGTCCTGGCAGAGGAGTCCCTTTTGCCAGTGAATGTCGCTGGCCAGGCTCGCCGCCGGAACAAACAGATGCCGCGTGTTGGCGTCCCAAATCTCCTCCGTGCCATGGCATTGGATGCACATGTTGTCTGCCGGCGGTTCGTCTTGGGCTCGCGCCACAGGTCCAGCCACGAGAGCCACACCAATCATGATGATGGCCAAGAACAATCGCAGGTTTGCTCTCATTCCAACGGTTCCCAACCGATTGCCCTGTTGGAGCGCAGTCACCGCGCACGGCCCGCGGCGCCACGAGTGCATGCGAACGCGGGGATTCCGTCAATGGGCAATACGGGTCTCTACAACTCCGGCCGCGGCACGACAGCCGGAGTCTTGATTGACCGATCGTTTTGATCCAGCAGACTCGCCCGGGCCAAGGACAAGCCGGCTTCCGACGATCCTTACTTCGCCGCCTTCTTTTTCAGCTCGGGCGGCGTTTGCGAATCGCCGTGCCCCTGGGTCTTGTGGCACTCCACACAAATGTTCTTCGGCAGCACTTTCCAGATCGTACCTCGGACTAGCTCTTCCTGTTCCTTGGTCAGGTTCTTCACTTGCGCAAAGGGCTTGGACACCTCTTCGTGCTTGCTGCCCGGTCCATGACAGACCTCGCAGCCAACGTCTTTCAGCGAATCGTCCTTCACAGCACCGTAGCCGGTCTTCGTGCCGTAGCCCGTCGAGTGACATGCGAGACACTTGGCATCCGCCTCGTATTTCTTCGTGAGCAGGCTGAAAGCCTTCGCGTGCGGCGACGCTTTCCATTTCATGAACTGGTCGAAATGGCACGAAGCACAACGCTTCGTGCCGGTGTATTCCTGATCCGCTGGCGGATCTGCCGATGCCGGCGACGTGGGAGCACACGCCACGAAGAATCCGAATACGAGCACGGCCATCAACGACAGCGCTGCGGCGCCGATCAAGCGAAAACGACGTACCATCATGCCCTTACCTCCGAATAAGAAAACAGACTGCGCGGTGCGCACCTCCAGACAACAAGAAATCGGGTCGGCCCGACAAGCACCCCCCGACCGCTTGAGTCCGTCCAGCCTCTTGGACGCCGCTACGTTAGCCTAGCCAGATCTCTAAGTCAATCTAGGGGGCCGACTTAGTGGTCCGAATGCGGCGTTTTCGCGAGGTGCAATGATGGGTTTTGCCGTCCTGCGGAAGGGTTAGACCGGATAAGCAGGATGCACCGCCGATTGCGCGGGGCGGCGGAACTGCATTTGACCCTGTGCACGGGATTTGCTATACGACCCCACCCGGGAGTTGGATCGAGGAGTGCGATCGTTCCCCCGCCTATGAGCGAATTTGGCTCGCGTTCTGTAACCGCCTTGGCGCGATCGCCGGGCAGGGAGTCGTAAATCCATGACGACGGGTCGCAAGTTAACGTTGGGTGCGGTCGTGATTGCCTCCGTGACCGCGTACTTGGCTCTGGCCGGCGCCAATTCCAGTTGGCAGTACTACCTGACCGTGGACGAGTGTATCGACCAGGCGCCGCAGATTAGTGGGCAGTCGGCTGCGGGTGCACGGCAAGGTCGGAACTGCGACGTTGCACATTGACCCGGAACGACAGCAGGCGGCGTTCACGCTGGCCGGCGAACGCGGCTCACTCGACGTCATTTGCACCGGCCCGATCCCCGACAACCTGGCCGAAAACATGGAAGTTGTCGTCGAGGGACAGCTGGAATCGCTGCAGCTCGTACGCGGGCACAAAGTCATGACCAAGTGCTCCAGCAAGTATGCATCGCAAGGAAGCTCATGATTCTGCTCGGTCAAGTATCGCTGCTGATCGCCCTGGTCGCCGCAGGCTACGCGTCCTTTGCGGCGTTTCTGACATCGCGCGACGCGGAGAGTCGCAGTTCCCGCGGCGCCACGGTGAGCTCGATCGCAGCTGTGGTGGCCCTGACGATCGTCACGCTGGTCCTCGCGTGGGCACTGCTGACCAAGGATTTTGGATTCGCCTACGTGGCGTCGTACTCGAACCAGCAACTTCCGTGGCAATACTCGCTCTCGGCCCTGTGGGTCGGCCAGGAAGGCTCGATGCTGCTCTGGACCTGGCTGCTGGGCGTGGTGGTGCTGACGTTTCTCTTCCACGCGCGGCAGTTGTCGCCGAGATTTCGCGGCCGGGCTCATGGTATTCTGATGGCCTACGTCTTCTTCCTGACTGCCGTAATCGTCTTTGCGGCGGATCCGATGAAGCAATCGCTGACAGCCGGCGTGGAGGGCATCGGTCTGAGTCCGTTGCTCATGCATCCGGCGATGCTCATTCATCCGCCGATCGTGTTCCTGGGCTATGCGGCATGGGGTGTGCCTTTTGCGTTGGCAGTGGCTGCGTTGGGGGACCGGTCGGCCGACACTTCGTGGTTGCGTGTGGCGCGATCCTGGACACTCTTTGCCTGGGTGGTCTTGGGGACCGGCATCATTCTCGGGGGCAACTGGGCCTATGAAGAACTGGGTTGGGGTGGCTATTGGGCCTGGGACCCGGTCGAAAACGGGTCGCTGATTCCCTGGCTGACGGGCACGGCGCTGATCCATTGCCTGATGGGCTGGCAGTACCGCGGAGTGCTCAAGAGGGCGACGATCGCCTTGGCTCTGGCGACGTTCACGCTCTGCAATTTCGCCACGTTCCTGACTCGCAGCGGAATCTTCAGCAGCCTGCACGCCTTCAGTCGTTCGCCGATCGGCTGGGCCTTTCTGGTGGTGATGATCGGCCTGACGGTCTTCGGTACGCTGGCCCTCTTCGCGCAGCGGGTCCGGTTCGCGGCGGATCGGCCGATCCGGAGTATCTGGTCGCGGGAATCCTTGATCGTCATCACCAGCTTCGGGCTACTGATACTGACGTCGGTCACGATGGTGGGCACACTGATGGTGCCGCTCTCCGACCTGCTGTTCGGTCACAAGATTGTGGTGGGCATGGCTTTCTTCAACAACGTGCTGATACCGATTGGCTTGTTGCTGCTCTGCACGAGCGGAGCTGCGCCTCTGTTGCGGTGGGGAGTCGCACCGTCGGTCATCCAGCGGCGATGGCTGGCGCTGAGCGCTGCCACGGGATGCCTGACTGGTCTCGTCGCCGGGTTGGCTGGCGAACGTAACGTGCTGACACTGACCGTCCTGAGCTGTGCCGGTTTCTCGGTGGCCGTATTCTGCAGCGTTCTGTGGCTCGACGCCCGCCGGCACCGCGCCCGCTGGCTCGCCGCGACGATTGCCGCGCTGCGTGCCCGCCGACAACAGTATGCCGGCTACGTCATGCACCTGGGATTTACCTGCCTGGCGATCGGCATTGCCGGCTCGTCCTTGGGGTCGATCCGCGAGAATGTCACGCTGCGGGAGGGCGAGTCGATCGACTGGTACGGATACACGGTGTACCTTGCCAAGACGCGCGAATGGGCCACTTCCGACAAGGTGATCGGTGACGTACAGCTCGACGTTTCTCAGCGCGGCCAGCGTATTTGCACGCTGTATCCGGCTCAGCATTTCCATCGGCATCAGAAGGAATGGACGACGGAAGTCGCGATTCACTCGACGTGGTCGCGCGACTTGTTCACGATCCTGCGGGGAGCCGCCGGCGCGCACAAGGCCGATTTAACGCTGGTCATCAATCCACTCGTCCGGTGGATCTGGCTAGGCGGATGGCTGTTCCTGGTCGGCGCCGCCGGGCGGCTGTGGCCGGCTTCCGTCGGCGTCTCGCCGGAACCGCGGATAGCCCGGCCGAAATTCATGGCCCGCGTCCAGACACGATCGCAACGGGTGAGGGCTTGATAGTGAACGACCACACAGCCATCCACGTGCGGGGACTGGTCAAAAGACTGGGCGGTCGCGTGGTCCTGCGTGATGTGAGCTTCACGCTGAGGCGGGGCGAAATCGTCGCGGTCACGGGCGCCAACGGCGCCGGAAAGACGACGCTGTTGCGGTGTCTCGCCTCGATCGTGCGTCCTTGTGCGGGAGAGATCCGCTGGCTGGATCACGAACAGCTGCCGGTGATGCGACTGCGGCGCTGCCTGGGTTACGCGGGGCATGACAGCTTCCTCTATCCGCATTTGACCGCCGAAGAAAACCTGGTCTTTGCGGCCCGCATGTACGGGATGAGGTCGCCCGCCACGGATGTTGGTGCGCTGCTGCAGGACGCCGGATTGGATCGCGTCAGCCATCTGCTGGCATCGCGGTTGTCGCAGGGTATGCGCCGGCGACTTTCGATTCTACGCGCCATTGTCCATGCACCTGCGATCGTTCTGCTGGACGAACCGTCCTCCGGTCTCGATGTGCAGGGACAGCGCTGGTTGATCCGTCAGTTGCACTGTCTGCGCGGCGACAACCGTTGTGTTTGTTTTGTGACCCACGACGACGCGCTGGTCCGGCAGGTCGCCGATCGAGTGCTCGAGTTGCACAACGGTCGTGTGGTGGAATTGTGTCCCGCCGACGTACTTCGTCCTCAGGCCCCCGCCATCTGGAAGCAAGCCGCTTGAACAAGGAGCGCGTCGTTGGCTGGCAGCGTGTGGTGGCTGATCCACAAGGACCTCATTTCGGAATGGCGGGCGCGCCGCGCGTGGCCAGCGATGCTGGTCTTGGGTGCCGTCGTCGCCGTGCTGGTCAGCCTGCAACTGGAATGGTTGCCGCACCAGAAGCCGCGCGTGGCGGGCGGTCTGCTGTGGCTGGCCATCTTCTTTGCGGGCATGATCGCCGTGGATCGATCATTCACAGCGGAGCGCGAAGATGGCTGCTGGGAAGGTCTGACGATGTACCCGTTGAGTCCGACCGCCATTTACCTGGCCAAGCTGTGCGTGAACATGATCGCGCTGGCCGCCGTGCAGGCGGTCCTGATTCCCCTGTTTGGCGTGCTCTGTGATGTGCCGTTACTGGCATCCCCGGCCGCCCTGCTGCTGGTGGCGGCACTGGGCAACGTCGGCATCGCCGCCGTCGGCACGCTGTTGAGTGCGTTGGCCGCCCGGATCGCCCGCGAGAACCTGCTGGTGATTCTCGTGCTGCCATTGGTCATTCCCGTGCTGGTCGCGGCGGCCGAGGCCTCTCGACTGCTGACCGAGCAGGATCTCGGCGCCTCCTGGTGGCACTGGGTCCAGCTGTTGGCCGCGTTTGGCGTGATCTATGTCACGGCCGGCGTGGTGTTGTTTGAATTCGTGATGGAGGAGTAGCTCGTGTCGATCGTCCCACGCCCGCGGTTGTTGGGTGGTTTTCTGGTCCCGCTGCTCGTGAGCGGGCTGGTGGTCGCGGCCCTGCTGGGGATCGGCTTCCTGGCTCCGCGTGAAATGAGCATGGGCGACGCGCAGAAGATCGTCTACGTGCACGTGGCCGTCGCCTGGTTCGGCCTGCTGGGATTGATCGGGGCCGCGATCTGCGGCCTGCTCTACCTGCTCCAACGACAGCTCTCATGGGACCACTGGGCCGAGGCGTGTGCCGAAGTGGGCTGGCTGTGCGCGACCCTCACGTTGGTCACTGGATCGATGTGGGCGCACGCGGCCTGGGGCACGTGGTGGACCTGGGAACCCAGGCTCACGACCGCGTTCATTCTCTGGTGCCTGTACTCCGGATATCTGATTGCCCGGACCCACATCGAGCACCCGGATCGCCGCGCCAGGCTCTCTGCCGTGCTGGCCATTGTGGGAGCCTTGGACGTACCGCTGGTGGTCATGGCCACCCGTCTGTTTCGCGGCATGCATCCCGTGGCGCCGACCATGGAGCCGTCCATGCGATTCGTCCTGTGGCTCAGCATCGTCGGTTTCTCGTCGCTCTTTCTCTGGTTAACCGCTCAACGGCGCCGACAGATCGGCATGTTCCAGCAGGTGTTCGATCTGGAAATGCGCGTGCAGAATGACTCGATTTTCAGCAAGGTGGAGTGAAGCATGGGCACGTTTGTCTCCTGTTACGTGATCGTATGGATGGCGGTCATGCTGTATGTCGCGCGGCTGGGAATCCAGCAGGCTCACATGCAGCAGAGTCTGGACCGGCTGCAGCAGCAGGTCGATCGGGAGCCGATGTCGGATGAGTCGGCTGCGCGGGCCGCGTGAGCCGCAGAAGAGTAGTGACGCGTTTGTCCTGGATGATAGCGAGGGAGTGCCATGCCCGCTGGTCTTCTGCTACTCGTGGCCTTCGCAGCCACCACGTTCGACTCGAGTTACGATGGAACCATCGGCGGTGTCGTCGTGAATCGGTCGCACGATAGTGAGCCGGTGGCCGGTGCCAAAGTCGTTCTGCAGATGAAATCGGATGGACCTTTTGCCTTGCTGGATGAAACAACCACAGACGCCGCGGGACGCTTTCTGTTTCGCCACCTGCTGGTCAGCCAGTACGTCGAGTACAAGACGTCCGCCCATTACGCAGGTATTCACTACCCCGGCCCGCGCGTGCGGCTGACGAGCGGGCAAGACGCGGCCGCCGCGACGCTCGCCGTACGGGATGTCGTGCACGAGCCGAACCCGCTGCGGGTGCGCGACCACGAAATCTACATCCAGTCTTCGACCGGCGTGCTGGAAGTCACCGAGTCCTTGTCGGTCGAGAACCCGTCCGAGAAGACTTACGTGGGGCCGGAGCCGGGAAACGCCGAAGAGCAACCGGTGACTCTGCAGCTGACCATCCCGTCCGACTTCCAGAAAGTGACCTTTCACCAGGAGTTCTTTGGCCGGTCATTCTCCCTCCGCGACGGGAAGCTCGTCACGACGCTGCCGTGGGAGCCGGGCCAGCGTGAATTGAAGTTCACCTACTTCATCCGCAACACGCAGCAACGCAGACTCTGGGAACGAACCGTGGACCTGCCCACGGACGAACTGCGCGTACGCATCGTCACGACAGCGCCCGACGACGTGTCGAGTAACCTGGAGCCACAGGGCGCAACCCGGCGGGCCGGCTCTACCGAAGTGCTCTTGACCTCGGGCCCGAACCCTCTTCCCGCGCAGCACGTCGTGCGTTGCGAGATGGGGAAATTACCGGTGCCCTGGACCTATTACGGCAAGTGGGTCGCAGCACTCCTGCTCGGCGCGCTCATCGCGTGCGGCAGCCTGGCCAGCCGCCGTCGCCGTGCAACGGCGCCACCGGCCACGGGCCAAGACCCGGTACGCGCGGGCTCGCGACCTGCGCGGACTGTGCCACAGCCCACCGGAAAGCGCACGACGCGAAGAAATCTACGGCGTGCCGCCTGACGGTTTTTCCTCGGCGGCCGGCTTCTCGTCGGCAGCCGGCTTCGTCGTCCCCTCGTCGACCGGTTTCACTTCGGCAGCCGGCTTCGCCTCAGTGCCTTGCTGCGACTGCAGGGACATGATGAAGCTGCGGATCTGTTCGGCATGGGCTGCCACGGTCTTTTCGGGACCATAACCTTTGACAAAGCACATCTCATTGCCCAGCGGAATCACGGCGGCCAGCATCCGATACCCGGGCTTGGGAGTCGCCGGGGCGAACGACCCCGCTGCTCGGTGAAGTTCCCGAGTAATCGACCCACGTGACTTGCACGCCGCCGATGTCCAAGGTCTCCTGAGACTCCTTGTCAGGCTTTCCGCCGAACTGGCTCTTCCACCGGTTCACGTTGTCTTCCACCGTTCCCCCGGCCGTGCTCACCGTCAGCCGGCCGTCTTCCGCATCTCCATCGGCTTTGGGCAGCGAGAACTCCGTGAGCAGAAACTGGCTGCTGGGCTGTCGGCGGACCCACTCGTTCGGTGCGGTCAGCACCAGCGGTCCGACTTCCACCACGCGCGATTCGATGACCGGTCCGGGCTCGGGGGTCAGCCCAGCGTGGATATCGTCTTTGGGCATGACGCGATCCGACGTACCAGCGGTGGGTGCCGCATTCTGACTCCTCTGAGAGGGATGTGTCGGCTCGCGATAGCAGCCCGCAACCACCAAGATCAACGCAGCAATCAGCAAGTGTTTCGTCACAGGAACCTCCGTCAACGTCTGGACCGTTTCGCACCGAATCTGTCGCTTCGACTCGACGGCAATCTAGCAGTCGTCCTGCAAGTTGTCCAGCATTGCGAGAGGGTTCCCTGCGGGAGTCCGGTCAAGAAAGAAAGCGGGCCGCCCAGCTCCCGGTCGGAAGCAGGACGGCCCGTGTCAGTCGTCAAGTCACGTAGGCTGTCGCGAAACCCCCATGCCGCGATCCCGGCTCGCTTAGTAGAGGAGGATGGCGTCGAGCCCTAACAGCAACTGGTTCGAATCGGTTCCGTCATCGTAAGGCAACCGCTGGGCGTCCCCGTCGTACCAGTCGCACCGAATCTCGGGACGCAGCGTGAAGTTGCGCGTCGGCTTCCAGTTCACGCCGGCCGAAACCGAATAGAAGTTTCCCACGAACGGCGGATTGTTCGGATTGCTCGGACGATTCAGACCGACGCGCGTTCCGTCCTCGTCCCGGAACCACTCAAACCGCATCCCCGCCTTCCAGCAATCGTTGAGCGCGTAATAGAGGTACTGATCGACGCCGTACCAGTAGGCCGTGTCACCATTCACGGCTCCATCGGCCTGCGAGCCCAGCCACTGATGGAACACGTAGTCCATGCGACACGTGAGTGGCAGACCAACCAACCAGCTGTAACGCGTCCGATTCGAAAATTCGTTGGGGATATTCAAACCGGCCACATTATTGAATTCCTGACCGGTAATGATCGCAAACGACGTCCACGCTCCCGTGTCCTGGCTCTCGTACTTGATTTTTCCAATGAAGTTCGCGTGATCGCTCACCCGATCCAACGCGTTCCAGCCATTGACGAGTCCCAGCTGCACGGACCAGGCTTGATTGACATTCCAGTTCATCTGGCCGCCCCAGTGCTGGAACGGTCCGGCAAACTGGTAGCTGTAGGATTTCGAATAAAAGAAATTGTCCGGAGCCATCACGCCTTCGTAACCGACAAGCGAGTAGAAATGGCCAAGTTGGAATGACAGATTCTGGTTCCCCAAGTTCACGTACGACTGGGGAAACGCCAATCCGTAGTACTCGGGATTCCAGCGTTGTCGACCATCGTCGTAGAGCTCAACACCGGCTGATTGAGCCAAGAAGAAGTCCTCGCCGTACAGCATGTCCGCCCGAACGCCGAGGCCCCAGCCAGCTTCCGGCAGTGCGCGTTCGGCGATCAAGTAGAGCTGATTCATCATCGGCTCGTTGGCGCGGTCCACGGCGTTGTACGGACCGTTGAACTTGCTGTCCGGATCGGACGTGTTGCCAACGAAGCCAGCTGCCACCCAGCCGCGCAGGTTCACGCCGCAGTCACTTTGTGGAAATAGATAACACTGGTCGCAGGCGGACACGTCGCAGGAACAAGCATCTGTAGCGCAGCTGCCACATACATCCGTACAATTCAAATCGACACAGTCATTGGCCGATGCCGTCAGGCTGTCGACGCGTGCCATCATGGCACTCGCCAACAGCGCCAGACAGCAGACCGGTATCAGAGAGGTCTTGCGCATTCTTAGGGTTCCAGACAGAAATGGGTGTTGCCGAAGTTTTCTTCTTGAAGACCGACGGCGAAGTGTTGGGCGAACTCGCTGTCTGGGATCTCATCACCACTGTGTGACGCGAAAATCCGATAATCCCAAACTTTGGTATCGACGTCGCACCAACCTCGACAGCATATGCATCATGCCACCGCACCAAGGACAACTCGACCGACAGAGTTGTCGCGAATGCCCGCCGTCTCCTGGTTTCCCCAGTTCCACATGATGGCAACGATTCGGGGGCGAGGGGACTGCGGAGGGTGGCCGGGTTGTTGGGCGACGGAACTCAGTGCAGCGAAGGACCTGCCTGGGTGGGCCACCCGTTGTGACCTGCGCCACGAGCCACCCCCCAGCGGGGTCGTTGCCTCGGCACGTTGTAGCGGCGGTAACGCGCCACAGGGGGCGTGAACTCGGCAATTGCGGGAACTTACCGCGTCGGCGCTTCTCGGTTCCCGGAAAGCTCACTAGGATGAATGTCATGGCCGGGTGCCGGTCGCTTTTGCTCATCAGTCTCTTCAGCGGTTCGCTATGCAAGCGGTAATTGCCAACTCTCTCACCCCCTCAGACCGATTGTTGCGGGTGCTTACGAAATTCGATCGTTTCTTGGTGGTGATGCACGACAACCCCGACCCCGATGTGATTGCCACGGCGTGGTCGGTGCAGTGTCTGATCGAGGACAAGCTTCACAAGCCGACGCGGATTGTCGGTGGCGGCGCGATTGTGCGAGCCGAGAACAAGCACATGGTGGAGCTGTTGCAGCCACCGATCGAACTCGTGACCGAAATTTCGGCCAGGGCCGATACCGCCACGATCCTGGTGGACTGCGGCCTGGGAACGACCAATCATCTGGTCACGCGCGCCGCGATTCACCCCGTGGCGGTGATCGACCACCATCCGACCGGTCGTGACAGCCAGCTGTTGTTCCAGGACATCCGCACGGACGCGGCGGCGTCAGCCAGTATCGCAGCCAGTTACTTGCGGGAGCAGCAGGTTGAGCCGGGCATGAAGCTGGCCACGGCCATTTTGTACGCCATCCGCACCGAGACGTGTGGTATGGTAACCGACCACTCCACTTTGGATCGCTCGATTGTAACGTGGCTGACCGAGATGGCCGATCCGGCTCTCCTGGCGGAGATCGAGAACGCACCGCTGGAACCTGAGTATTTCGGCGACCTGGTGCTGGCCATGCAGAACACGTTCGTCTACGGCCACACGGCTCTCTGTTTCCTGCCGCGGGCGTTCGGCCCGGAGATCGTCGGGGAAGTCGCCGACCTGCTGATCCGCTGCCGAGGAATTCACCACGTCTTGTGCGCGGCGGTCGTCGGCATCGACCTGTTGTTGTCCGCACGTACCGACCGCGCCAGTGAAGACGCCGCGCAGCTCTTGCAGGCGACGTTACAGGACCTCGGCAGTTGCGGAGGTCACGAGCATCGCGCGGGGGGCAAGGTCCCGGGGGTCGTCGTGCAGTCGCGAGTTCCCACCGAGATCCTCGACCAGTTGCGCAGCCGGTGGCTCGCCGCTTGCCGCGTCAAGCGGCAGCGGGGCACGCGGTTGGTGCCCCGCCGCGAAATCTTCGAGCACTTGTAGTGGCACTTCGCGGACGCTCCCGCGCTTCACCCCTTGGCCGGGATTTCACAGGTACTCGGTGAAGCCCGGGATCGGCAAAGGATAGTTGCCCTGGGAATCGGGGGTCACCGGGGCGGGCAGGTCCAGGCGGACATCGGCCAGTTTCGGCTCGAACTCGAAATCGGACTGCGTGATCTGCTCCCAAGTCACCGGCTTTCCTGTCATAGCAGGCCAGCTGGCCCATGATGGCCATGTACGTGCTGTCCACCATCGTGTCGCCGTGGTTGACCAGGCGGCCCGCCCGGATCGCGCCGATCAGAATCTTCTGTTCTTCAATATGTGGCGTTGTTTCGCGGCCCTTCGAAAACGCCACGGGGCGGACTCGCCTTCGATCCGGCAGTCGGTCCAGTAGCAGACGCCCTTCGTGCCCATGATGATGTCGTCCCAGCTCTGATAGCACCCGACGCGTGTCTGGCACATCGCGTAGAGGCGCGGGCCGCTGGCGAATTCGTAGACCACCGTGTGATGGTCGAACATGTCGCCGTAGACTTCGCCGAACGATGTGGAGCGTCCGCCCAACCCGAAACACCACTGGGGATTCTCTTCGTGGAGCACCCACCGCATGCGGTCGAGGTTGTGCACGAGCGACTGCGTGACGTCGTCGCCGGAGAGCCAGCGGAAGTGATACCAGTTCGAGAACTGATACTCCATTTCCGACAGCTGCGGATCGCGGGCCACGGTGGAATAGGGCGGACGCAGGAACATCGACTGGATCGACACGACGTCGCCGATCGCGCCGTCGTGAATCCGTTTGACCTGCTCCTGGTACGCCACGTCATAGCGGCTTTCGTGGCCGGACACGACCGATACGCCTTTCTTCTTCGCCAGTTCGCAGGCCCGCCGCATGCGCAGGCAGCCGGCGGGGTCGATCGCATGCGGTTTCTCGACAAACACATGCTTGCCGGCCTTCACCGCCTCTTCCGCGTAAAACGAGTGATACTTCGAGGCACAGGCAATCAGCACCGCATCGCTGGCTTCGATCACCGCCTTGTAGCCGTCCAATCCGTGCGTACACGTGTCGGCAGTCGCCAGGAACTGATTGGGAAACTTCGCCCGGAAGATCTCGCGCTTCTCTTCCATCCGTTTCTGGAACACGTCCGACATGGCGACCAGTTTGACATCCGGGCCCAGGCCGAGGGCCTGGTCCGCCGCTCCGCTGCAACGGCCTCCGCAGCCGATCATGCCGATCCGGATCTCCTCGCTGCCCGCCGCATGGACCGCAGGGGGATCAGCCAGACGGCTGGCAGCCACGGCAGAGACCGCCGCGACCGTGGACTTCAAAAACGTTCGACGTGTGGCAGGGGGTTGGTCCGCAGCATGGGGTTCCGTGGACATCGGTTGATTCTCCAGCAGGTTCGGTTGAGGAAGCCCGTCCGTTCACAGTTAACTGGTTCATATCATCCGCGCTGCCCCGGCGGGCGTCGCGGTCGTGGCCGCGTCGATCAGCATGTCGCAGCCCAGGGGCCCGTTCAAATCTTTGACGCTACGGCTCGATCTCGACGTCAGCCAGGTAAATCGCCGTCAGCGGGTGCCCGGCGGCATCCAATTCGTGCGAGGCATACCACGATACCAGTGCCCGGGTGTCACTGAGCGCCACGAAACCTGGATACGAGTTATCGCCCCCGCTCGGCAACTCGGCAAACTCCCGCAGCTGATCCCCGTCCAGCCAGTACAAGGACGTCTTGGGACCTCGATCGTCCACCGACTTCCTTCCACCGACCACCACCCGATCGCCCCAGCGCGCAATGAGAGGCCCACCGACGTTTCTGTCCAGTTCCGTGCGTTGCCACACCTGATAGGGGGGCGCCGAACGTAAGATCTGTGCCTTGTCCAGGCTCCGCCCGATCCCCACCAGCGTTCCATTCGACTCGAACAGAAAGGCCGTCTCGTCTCCGCGGATCTCTTGAAACACCCCTCGCTTGTGCCAAATCAAACCATCGGCGCTTTCCAGCATGAGCGATTCGACGTCGCGGCCTTCGCCACGCGCTGTGACCTCGAATCCGATCTTGCGCCGTCCGCAGAGGAACGCCCGATCGCCATGCGCTGCCGCACGCCAGATATAATGCCCAAACGTCCCCTCCAGCATCACCGGCCCGTGCCAGGCACGACCGTCTTCCGACCACACCGCGAAGCCCAGATGCAGGTTCAGGTCGTAGTCCGCCGGCGCAATGGTCGCATCACCGCTGTACCAGGTCCCGGTATACACGAACAAGCGATCCTGGAAGACAAGGAAGTGCGGATCGCGCGTGTCACGTTTTTCGACATGGAAGCGATGCACCTGTTCCCACGTCTGGGCATCCGCACTGGCTAAGACAATGACCGATGCGGAGGCGTGCACCATGTGTCCGTCCGGGCAACTGCGAAACGTCAGATAGAACTTGTCCTGGAATCGCACGAGGTCGGTGAACGCATTGTGCTCGCCGTTGTGGAAGGCCCGCCGCACGTTTGTGACGCGGACGCCAGGAGGCTCGACACCCGAAGTCTCGCTCGCCAGGAAACCCGCGAGGCCGAGTACCACGGCCAGAAAACGGGTCACGTGCACAATCGATGACAGCCGGACCATTGGGAGTTCCTCATGCACACACACCGCGAATCGCGCGTGTCACCACGCCACAACCAGCACGCCCCTTGCCAGTTTCCAGGGAATCGTGTAGCAAAGCAATCCCGGACGACGCCGTTTTCTTCGCCGCTGGGTCGCATGCAAAGACACGGACGATGGCCGGTCCGGTGTGGCACGGCCTACTTGTTGACCGTTCAAGAGACGGACAAGAGATGTCCTCGTCGGTCAGCCGCTTCCGAAAGTCCTTACGCTTGCTCGATTCGGTGCCCGTCAGTCCGTGGCCTTCGTACCACTTGAAAATTTGATAACCGAAACGCTCAGCCAAGGCCTGAATGTCCTGACGTTGCCGGGCCGGGCTGTCCTGTTGCTGATCGCTGCTCATGCGGATGTAGCCTACCGCAGGCTTGCGTTTGTCGTTCATGACAGTTCCTCTCTTTCTGTTCAGATGTTCGTACATGGTTTTGGCTCCGTGTGAGGTTCGTGTTTTTCCGCGAGCGGCCCGTCCGCCAGCGGAAGTCACACAGGAGCCAGCTGTGTCCGCACGATGCAAGGCGCGGTGGGAAGACTCTCGCGAAAATGCCAGAGAATCGCCCGAGGCGTGATATCTGCACTTTGGCTCGCCCCAGATAGCTGGCAGAGAATCACAGATTTTTTCCCGAGTTGGTATTGCAGGGCGGTTTTCCGGCGGTATAACGAGGGCAACTCATCCAGGAGCGCCGTGAGGGCAGAATTCGTGGGCTGCGCGGGGCAGAATCTTCGCAATTTCTGCGCGTCGCAGAGTTTTTCAATCGTTGCGTACCTGCGTGCGTGACGCGAGCGCGTCGTAGCGTGCCCCGCGATAGTTCTTCGTCGCTGGACCCAGGATGAGGCAGCTCCAGTTCTTCGCACCGTATCTTCAATCAACTGGAGGGTACTCTCTCACTGCGCGCACCATTGCGGCGACGTGGACCGCTCCCAAAATGTCTCGTACCGCCGAGCGGATCCAGGCGTCGGATCATTCGCGGATTGTTTGCCGGGCATTTGTCTGAATTGGGTTTTCCATTCTGGGCTTGTGCAGGAAAGGGGTAGTTCCATGGGGCAGCAGCGACACGTGGGGAGCGGGATCAGTAAACGGTGGGGACGCGGCCAGAGCGCTCTGCGAGTGGCCCGCCGACGGAGGCTGGCGAGCCAGCGACACAGCTTATTCGAGCGATTGGAACCGCGCGTCGTGCTCAACGGAGCCCCCGTGGCGGTGCCCGATCCCTGGTACAGCACGCCGCTCAACACCACGCTCACCGTGACCACCCAAGGCACGCCGCTCGTGGCCAACGACTGGGATCCGGAAGGCAGTTCCCTTTCCGCGTCGCTCGTGTCCGGTCCCAGCCATGGCACACTGGGCAGCCTCAATTCGAACGGCACGTTTTCGTACACGCCGACCTCCGGATACCGGGGTTTTGACTCGTTCACGTACCGCGTGAGTGACGGTGCGGCCAACAGCAACCCGGTCGAAGCACTGATCGCCGTGGGTGGTTATTTGGGACCGCGCACCAATCAGGACGGCGCGGCGCAAGACCTGTCCTTACTGCACGGTTCGCTGGAGCGCATCGAACCGCTCACGCCGGGCCTGAGCCTGACCTATCAATCGGACACGCAGTCCAACGCGATTGTGGTCGTGGAGACGTCGCTGCTTTCGAGCGGCGGCGTGCCCAGCGCCATCTCGGCGCAGCTCACATTCAACGGCACGGCCGGCACGAATTACGGCTACAGCACTTCGGGCCTCACGGCCGGCCGCAGCCTGCGGTTTGCGCAGCAGGCCAACACGTCGGCCCTGGCCACCGGGCGCTACAACTGGCAATTGGATGTGACCACCACCTACTCCGGCATTCCGACCGTCCACGCATTCACCGGCAGTACGAACGTGGTGAATCGCAACAGCGCGACGGCCCCTTTCGGCCGCGGCTGGCAACTCTCCGGTCTCGATCAACTGGTCGCGCAGACCGGCGGCCTGCTCTTGGCGCGCAGCGATGGCACGACGTTGTGGTTTGCCGACAATGGATCGGGCGGCTACCTGCATGCCGAAGGCGACGACACGTACGCGACGCTGGTCAAGAACGCCAACCTGACGTACACACTCTCGGACACGCACGGCAACCAGACGAATTTTTCGTCGGCCGGCCTGCTCACGTCCCGCGTGGATGCCCACGGCAACACGACCAGTTACACCTACACCAGCGGCCTCGTGACGCAGATCACCGATCCGTTTGGCCGCAGCACCAATCTTGCCTACACCAGTAGCCGGCTGACATCCGTCACGGATTTTGCCGGCCGCACGGCCACGCTGGCGTACGACGGGAGCGGTCGCCTGACCAGCATCACCCAGCCCGATCCCGACGGCGCGGGTCGCAGACATCGCCGGTCACTTCGTTCAGCTACGATCCCACCAGCCATCGTCTGACCACGGCGACCAACCCGCTGAGCCAGAACACCAGTTTTGCGTACGGCACGCACGGACGGCTCACTACCAGCACAAATCCGGATGCCTCCACCCGGCAATTGGTCGCGCTGGAAACCGTGGGGCTGCCGACCGGTACGTCGGGTAACACCATCTCGGTTGCGAATCCCACCGGGTCGGTGACGAACGAACGAAACTATCAAAGCACGTTTCGCACCGACCGCTTCGGACTCCTGACCCAGTGGACCGATCCGCTCGCGCACACCACGCTCACCGAGCGCAACGCCGACGGCCTGGCGATTCGACTCACCCAGGCCGATCCCGACGGCGCGGGCGCGGCGATCAGTCCCGTCACCGTGTTCGGTTTTGATGCACTGGGAAATCAGGTCTACCGCCGGAATCCGGACGGCTACTCGGCCACCTGGACATACACGACCACACTGCGTCAAGTGGCCACCGCCACGGATGAGCTGAGCCAAGTCACGTCGTTCGGTTACGACGGCACGGGAAACCTGACCAGCTCGACCGACGCGGCCGGGTACGTCACGAGCTACACCTACAACAGCATTGGCTTGCCGACCAGCGTCACCACGCCCGATCCCGACGGCACGGGTCCACTCGCGGCCGCCGTGACGTCGTTCGCCTACGATTCGTATGGTCGCCTGACCACACGCACCAATCCCGACAGCACGACCCGCACGTTCACGTATAACACGGCCGATCAGCGGACGAGCGAGACGGACGAGCTTTCGCATACCACGAGCTTCGGGTATGACACGCTCAATCGTCTGACCAGCCAGACCGATCGCGTGAATGCGCAGACATCCTTCGTCTATAATGCGGCCAACCAATTAGTTCAGCAGACCGACGCCTTGGGCGGCGTGACGGACTTCGAGTATAACAACCGGGGATTATTGACCCGGAAGGTCCAGCCCGATCCGGACGGCGCCGGGCCCTTGGCGCGTCCGGTCTCGGCCTACGGTTATGACGTCGCCGGCAACCTCACGTCCCAAGGAGAACCCGGCTACTTCGGTGTGCCGCTGCAATTCACGTACGATGCGGCCGGACGTCGGACGTCCATGAAATACCAGGGGGATTCGCCGGCCACGACGTATGAATACGATAACTTGAACCGGCTGACCAAGGTCACCGACCGGCATACAACACGACGGCGTATGCTTATAATTGGCGCGAGCAGGTCACGCAGGAAGACCGCAGCAATGCGGTGGGCCCTCCCGGCAGCATGCCGAAGTTGACCACCCGCTACGAATATGGACCGACCGGACAATTGATCGTGAAAACCGATCCGCGCGGCTTCAGCACGAAATATGTCTACGATGCGCGGGGACTGCTCGCCACGCTCTGGCTGCCGGACCCCGACGGCGAAGATCCCACCACCACGGGCCCCCGCTTCCGTTCCTGGAACAAATACACTTATGATCGCCAGGGCCGGCTGATGGAGCTGGAAGAAACCCTCCTGCGGCACACCACGTACGTGCACGACAATTGCGATCGCGTGACGCAAGTCACGCTGCCGGACCCGGACGATGCCGGACCCCTGACGAGTCCGGTCACGAGCACGACCTACGACTCTGCGGGACGCGTCGTGTCGCAGACCGATCCGCTGGGCCGTGTCACTTCGCTCACCTATGACCACGAAGGTCGCCTGCTGAGCACGACCGGGCCGGATCCGGATGGCACGGGTCCCCTGTCGGCGCCGGTCGAGTCGTCCACCTATAACGCGCTGGGCAGTCGGCTGAGCGTGACCGATCCGGGGGGCCACACAACCAGCTGGCAATACGATGCGCTCCAGCGGCCGACGCAGATGACCGAGCCCGATCCGGATGGCGGTGGACCACTCGCCGCGCCGGTCACGACGTACGCCTATGGATCGAACACTTTTCCAAGCCAGATCACCGATCCCGTGGGCCGCGACGTCACGTTTCAATATGACACGCGGGGCCGTCGCACGGGCGTGACCGATGAACTGGGCAATCAGACAACGTATGCCTACAACGCGCTCGATTTGGTGACTTCCGTGACGGCCCCGGATCCAGATGGTGCGGGACCGCTCACGGCGCCGGTCACCTGGTACGGGTACGATTACTTCCAACGCCTGACGTCCGTCTCGCAGCCGGGTGGCGGCACACTCAGTTACACCTACGATGCAGCCGGAAATGTATTGAGCCTGACCGATCCGGTGGGCAATGACACGACCTATGCCTATGACGGCTTGGGAAGACTCACGATCGAAACGAACGAAGCTGGGCAGTGGCGTTCCTACGACTACAGCATGCTGGGCGACTTGACGCGCGAACGGGATCGCAACGGCCGCGTGCTGCAGTTCGGTTACGACCTGCTGGGGCGACGGACCAGTGAGCAGTGGCGGAGCGGCGCCGATCCCGGTCCCGCGCTGAGTATCACCACCACGACCCAGGGCGGCCCCTTGAACGAAGTGCAGCGGGTCGGGTACACGGCCTACTACATCACCGGCGGCACGTTTACGCTCAACTACAACGGCCAGACCACGGCGGCGATCAGCTACAATGCCACGGCGGCCCAGGTGCAAACGGCACTCGAAGCGCTCAACAACATCGCACCGGGGGACGTGGTGGTGACCAAGCTGCAGGAATCCATGTCGGCGCAGGAATGGAAGCTGGCGTTCCAGGGCGCACTGGGTGGCGCGAACCTGGTGCAGACCACGATCGACGCGACCAACGTGTCGGCGATGGGCGGCAAAACGGAAATCGAGGCCACCGACGCGCAGGGGAGCACGGGCGGCGATGAAGTGCAGACGGTCACGCTCAGTAATGCCACGGGCGGCACGTTTCGGCTGGCGTTTGAAGGCTACGTGACCGCGCCCCTGGCCTCCAGTGCCACGGCGGCCCAGGTGGAGTCGGCGCTGGAAGCCTTGAACAGCGTGGACAACGTGACGGTGACCGGCAATGCCGGCGGTCCCTGGACCGTGACGTTTGGCGGCACGCACAGTAACACGAACGTGTCGCGATTGGATGGCGACGCCACGTCGGCGAGCAATGGCACGCTCGTGCGCACGTTGAGTTACACGTTCGATGCGGCCAGCCAGCTCACGGCCGCCTCCGATCCCGACAGCAGCTATGCCGTCAGTTACGACAACCTCGGCCGCGTCGTGACCGTGGACAACAACGGCACGTCCGGCGTGCCGCGCGTGATTCTCACCAGTGTGTACGATGCGGCAGGCAACCGCGGCAGTCTCTCGGCGTCCGTCGCCGGCACGGCGGACTTCCTGAACACGTACACGCACGACGCGCTCGATCGCTTAACCCGCGTCGATCAGACGGGCCAAAGCGGCGGCAACACGGTGGCCGAGAAGCGGGTGGATCTGGCCTACAACGCCAGCGATCAGTTCACGTCGCTCGCCCGCTACAAGGACACCGATGGCGGCACGACGCATGAAGTGGCCACGGCCGGATACGGGTATGATTCGCTTGGGCAGGTTGACAAGTCTGGCCTACACCAAAGGCGGCAGCAATCTCTTTACTCCCTATAGCTGGACATTCGACAGCCTGTCCAGTGCCGGCATGGGATTCGGGGAGGCCGTCGCCGATCTGCGCGTGGCGGCCACCGCTGCCTCGGCGGTGTTCGCAGCCCCGGGTCGCATCACGCAGATGGTGGGCCAGGACGGCACGAGCAGCTACGGTTACGATTCCAAGAGCCAGCTAACGTCCGCCACGCATTCGTATCAGTCGAATGAAGCCTACACTTTCGACAACAACGGCAACCGGACGATGTCCGGGTACCAGACCGGCAGCGACAATCGGCTGACCAATGATGGGACCTACCGCTACACCTACGATGCCGAAGGCAATCGCCTGACTCGCACGAAGACGGCCACCGGTGAAGTGACGGAGTACGACGTGGGATTATCACAACCGCTTGACCAAGGTCACCGAGAAGAACTCCCAGGGCACGGTCACACAGGTGGTCGAGTACCTGTATGACGTCTTCAATCGCCGGATCGGAAGGAAGCTCGACACCACGTCTCCCTTTGACATGGCCAACGCCGTGATCGAGCGGTATGTGCTCGACGACATCCACAATGGTATTGTATCCGCCGATGGCGGTAACGTGGTGCTCGACTTCGTGGATCCCGACGGCAATGGTGCTCAGGCCATCACGATGTCGAAGCGGTACTTGTATGGCGAGGCCGTCGATCAGATCTTCGCTCAAGAAGATCTTTCCAAAACACTCGGAGACGCGACCCGCAATCTCTGGCCGCTGGTGGATCATCTCGGCACGGTCCGCGACCTGGCCAAGCAGGACGGCACGATTGCGGCCCACTACAAATATGACTCGTTTGGAAACGTGACATCGGGCGATACGTCCAAGACCCGGTACCTCTTCACCAGCCGCGAATTCGACACCGCCAGCAAACTCCAGTACAACCGCGCGGTACTACGATGCCGCCGCCGGGCGCTGGATCAGCGAGGATCCGCTGGGCTTCGCGGCTGGGGATGCCAATGTCGGGAGGTATGTGCGGAATCAGGTGACCACTGTGATTGATCCGAGTGGGTTGCAGCCGCCATGGTTCTTCATTCTGCCGCCCCAGGGATATCGCTCCTGGACTGATGACGAACGCGCGCTAATAGGTTTATGCAAAAGCGACCCTGAACTCATTCGAAAAGTGAAGATCCTGATTAATACATTGGACAATACTTGGGTGTGGCCAGTGGGGCCCGACCGTTGTCACGCCTGGTGCGGGGCGTTCATCGAGAATTATAACGACATCACGCCGGAAGATTCTCTGCCGTGCCATTATGTATTTCCGAAATACATTGGCTGGGTGCCCGGCTGGAAGGACCACGGAGTGGTTACTTTCGAACTGAACGGCACGAAGTTCTATCTAGATAAGAGCCTCCAAGGCGGCAGCGATCACATTTCCTTCGATCCACACCCGGACCTTGTTTACCCCGATGATCCAGGCGGTGCGGAGAAGATACGGAACTTCGAGGAGATACGGACGGAGCTCAATTCGTGGCAGCCACCCGGTTTCTAGGGAAAGGGCACAACTCGAATTGCTACACCTGTCTTCAGTCCAATGATTTTTCCAATTCGTTCCAGAAATGCTGGCTGGTCTTCACAGGACTTCCCCGAATCAGCCGCGCCCCCGAAGATCGTGACGTGGCATCAGTCTGGACTTGAGACGACCATAACGCGCACTGTAATGTAAGCAGGATAGTGATGTCAGACGAATGCGCCAAAGTCTGGACTCGCAAATGGGTTCGAGCATTGACAGGCGGAGCCATCTTGATCAGTGTGACCATGGGCGTCCTAATCGTTTGGGTCCAGGGGCTCCCAGGGCCACAACACGGCTATTACAGAATCGTCGCGAGTCTGCACAATATCAACTCGGCGCTGAAAGTCTACGACGCGAAGAACGGCCATTTGCCACCGGCTACCGGCAAGGACGATAGAAGCCGTGAAGAATACTCTTGGCGAGTTGAAGTCTACCAGTCCAAAGTTGACAATGGTTTCATAACCGCGTCACAAGCGGAGGTAGGGCAGTCAGTTGACTACGAGCGTCATTTGGCTTGGAACGATCCGCGAAACCTGCGGCTCCAGGGCTTAGGAGTAAGTTATTTCGAATACGTCCCTCCACGTGACCGACCCAGTGGAGTTGATTATTCAACATACTTCAAGGCAATCACCGGTCCAGATACCGCCTTTGAGTCAACCACTGGGACGAATCGGCGAGGACTGCCCCATGATCTGATTCTAATCGCGAGAGTAGAGCATTCCGACACGCATTGGTTAGAGCCGGGCGACTTGACCGTGGCGGAGCTCGTCTCGTCCGGGGATGCGCGAGAGCTGTTGTTAGGCAAGGATGGTTACGCAGTGCTGTTTGCGGATGGGGATCCGTGGGTGTTGGATGATCGCCTTCCGTTTTCTGACCTGTGTAGGTTCTTTACGATTGCAGGGGCAAAACAGCATGACCGGGACGCCATTCTGGGACCATTTCGCGTTCATCCCTGGTAGCCACAGCACGGATTTGTCACACAGTGGATTATTCGAGGCAGGACGAACGGGGTTCGAGAAAAGGCGAGTCGTATATATTTGCCGGCAAGGGGCAAAGAATGGGCAAGGTACCGCTCGAAAGGGCTCGCTCAGGCCGCGGAACATAAGTGACTACTATGTGTCACACAGATAACGCCTGCGACTTCGGTCGTGTGTGTTCTAATCCCGTACACCCGACCTGCGTGGCTGCACGTACCGCTCCGCATTTTCCCACCGAACCGCCAGCCCGTTGGCTCAAGACAGATGGCGAGATTGTCAAAGAACGATTCGCGGACGCGCGACCTCTTCCGGTCGGCAGGTCCGCCGCATGATCGCGGTCACGCCTGCCGCATCTGTTTCTCGAGCCGGTCGCGGCGTTTCGTCAGTTCGTCGTGTGCCTTTTCCACACGCTGGGCATCCCGCCTGCGAGCCGCAGCATCTTTTTCAATCTGTGCTGCCTTCTCGGTACTGCCGGGCGTATCCGGGGTCCAGTTGCCGCTCGGAGTGGTCGTGCTCCGCCAGGGCCTGCTTCTCCAGGTGGCTGGCTTGATCGAGCAGATCGTGTCGGTCCGTACTGAGACCCACAAACTCGGCATCCACGTCCTCCAGTTCACGCCGCAGCTCGGCGTCCTCGCACTCGGTGACCAGCTTCGCCTCGGCGTCCTGCGCTTCGCGGATCGCTCGATCGACTTCGCTGCGCCGCTCATAGAGCGGTCGTGTCGAAATATAAAAACATGGTCATGACCGTGATAGGCCGGGTGGTCGGCAGGCCACGGCTGACGTGTCGCGTGCGAGATCGTCAGTGCGTCGAGGGCGTCGCCTTTCCGTGAGACATTCCTGCGGGCGCGGCGGGATGCCGATGCGCTCGGCGTCAATGCCGCGGGCGACCCACTCCGCCACATGCGTCCGCCAAGGAATGATGATCGGTAGAACACGGACGATGGCACCAGTACCTGGGCTTGCTCGCGTGTCCGATGGTGGCCGGTTTGTCAGCCGGTTCGGAAGCGGTTGCCTCGCGTTTCTGCTTTTCGACGACATCGAGAAGCACCGAGGTCCAGGCGGCCACCAAGTCCTCGGGAAGTTCTTTCTCGTCTACTACACGGTTTCGCGGCAAGTTGACGGCGAAAACGCAGAAAGAATTCCGCCGGGCAGTGCCGAACATCGCCCCCGGCTGGTTGACCTACTCGGCGGACATGCGGAAAATCGGGAGTCGCGAGGGCAGATTGGCTAGTCCTTAATCAAGCGTATGCCGCGTGATAGTTGTCGCGATTTGTTCGGCCGCGGCCATGCGCGCACGGGTACCATTTGGCGTGGCTTATCGCCGAAAAGTAGTTCGCGTTGTAGTTCGTTCATAAGGTTGTGCTTTCTTGCCTGTGGCGGTTGGGGGTGGCGGCGGACCGGAGCATCCGGACTCCGGCTTCAAGGGTGGGACGTCAGCCGTACTTGAGCGTCCGCAGATGGTCCACCAGGCGGAAGAACGCCTCTTGCCAGGAGTTCCACGCCAGCAAGCGATACACGATCTTGTGCCTCGTCCGAACAATCTGCGCCGGGATGTTGATGAAGGCGTTGCGGTAGGTGGCGAAGTCCATCCGCAGCAAACGTTGCTTCTCGGGAGCGTGCTTCTCTTGCCATCGCGCACTGACGGGAAACAACAAGCGCGGACCAAGCCTTCAGACTCCAGGCCAGCGACGCCATGACCATGTAGGCCCAGTTGCTGTTCAGGCTGTCCAGCGGCGCCGTGAGTGCGGGCACACCGTGTTTGTGTTGCTGAATGAGGTTCTCTTGGTTACAACGATCGTTGGCCGAAAACACAATGTCCGTCGCGGAACTCGTCCAGTCGTTGGTGATGTAGAAGAAGCACCTGTCCGTCATCGAAGAGCTTCCCTTGGCCGCGATACACCTCGAGATCTTTCCACACAACCACGACACGATACGGTGTTGCGGCATTGCGTCGGCGAGTAGTAGAACTCAGCCACGTACTCCGTCACCAGGCGAATGTCCTCGAATTCGCGTTGCTCGACGACTTGTTGCTTGATGTTCTGCGGACGGGCGCGACACTTCGTCTTCACTTCGTAGCGCGGGGCGATGCGAGCCTTTTCCAGGCGTCTTCCGGCGAGTTCTTCCACTCGCGTGTAGAGTGCGGTCATCGCGTCGATGCCAAACACAAACGTGACACCGTCCTGCATCCCAGCGATCCAGATGTTCGGTCTGCGTGAAATCGGTGTCGCCACGCAGGGTGATGTTGCGAAAACCCGCGCGGCGACACAAGTTCACCGCACGATCGAAATACTCGGCGGCCTGCTCGTGGCTCGGGCGGTTGCCGCTGCGATTGACGATGTACAACGCCTCGCCCGTATTGGCCAGCGACATCATCAGCGGATGGTACCCCCATTGTCCTTTGTAATTGATATCGATGCCTTCCTTGCACTCGCCGGTCGTCTCCACCATCGTGCCATCGGCCTCAATCACCGCCTCGTCAAAGAAGGACGCCGGTTGTTCTTGCCACACACGCAGCCGGATCGTGTTGAACGCCTCCATCAGTCGCCCGATCGTCACCGGATCGAAACGACGGCAAAAGTCACCCGCCGTAGTCGGGTCCGGAATCCGCTGGACACCGAGCGCATCCAGGTAGACTTCGTCATTCCGTCGCAGTTCCAAATGATCCAGGCACGTGCCACCGGCCAGCAGGTTGTAGGCAATATTCAGCACGTGGTCGGATTCACTGTACGGCAAGTACCTTTTGAAGACTGGGACGCGACCGATTGATCACCTCGAGCCAGGCCCAACCGCTGGACCATATCCTGGATCATGCCGATACCACCGCACGCAATACCGTGTGTACGTTCCGCTACTTCGTAATGAATGTTGGCACCCGACAAAACCGGGCCCGCACCTTCAAACTTCGTCTTATCGAGTCGCGCGAGAATTCGCCGCTTGCGTCGAGCCAAATATTGTTTTATGCTGCACTTCACTCGAAAACCCTCCATGACTCGCCAGATGGGCCGATGCCCGTTTTGTGTTTGACACGAGAATCATAGGGTGTTTTCGAGTTTTTTTGTACCCGTCATGCCACAGATTCACGTGGCTTCGCTTGATTAAGGGCTAGTGGGACGCGGACTTGGCCCGGAGGCGGCTTGTTATCCCCAAGCCCGCCTCTTGAACGCCGTTCTCGTTGACCGTGTCCCACTGCTTGCGAGCAGGCCGTGCCACACATGCGATTTAGTCCTTCAGGAGCGGTCGATGAACACCTCTTCCATCCATCGCCTGACAGTGGTCGATTCCCACACGGGAGGCGAGCCCACGCGCGTGGTGATTAGCGGGGGCCCGGATCTGGGTGACGGTCCCCTGGCGGTGCGGGTCGAGCGGTTCCGCGCCGCGTTCGGATCATTATCGGTCGGCGATCGTCAACGAACCTCGCGGCTCGGATGTGGTCGTGGGCGCGTTGTTGGTGGAGCCACACGACTCAACCTGTGAATTCGGCGTGATCTTCTTCAATAACGTCGGGTACCTGGGCATGTGCGGCCACGGCACGATCGGCCTGATATCCACCCTGGCCCACTTGGGGCAGCTTCAGCAGGGAGACCACCGGATCGAAACGCCCGTCGGAGTGGTCACAACAACGCTGCACGAAAATGGTGACGTGTCGGTCACCAACGTGGCCAGCTATCGACAGGCGTCCGGGGTCACCGTGGAGATTCCGAACCATGGGCCGGTGCAGGGAGATGTGGCCTGGGGCGGCAATTGGTTCTTTCTGGTGGAACAGCACGGGATGTCTTTGACGTTGGCGGACGTGCCTCAGTTGACCGAATACTGTCGGCGCGTTCGTCAGGCGGTGAACGCGGCCGGGTACGCGGAGATCGACCACATCGAGCTGTTCGGACCGCCCGACCGTGCCGGGAGCGAACTCGCGGAACTTCGTCCTCTGTCCGGGCCGAGCGTATGATCGCTCGCCCTGCGGCACGGGGACCAGCGCGAAGCTGGCCTGCCTGGCAGTGGACGGAAAACTGGCGGCGGGGGAGCCCTGGGTGCAGGAGAGCATCCTCGGCAGTACATTTACCGGTCGATACTGTTGGGAAGGTGATCGCGTCGTGCCGACCATCACCGGGTCGGCATTCGTGTGCGCCGAGTCCACATTACTGATCAACAAACGCGATCGGTTCGCGTGGGGCATTCGCCAGTGAACAGCGCCGCTTCGTCGCCTCAATTCGATGTCGCCGTGATCGGGTGCGGAATCGTGGGCGCAGCGTGTGCCGCGCAGTTGAGCCGTGAGGGCGCCCAGGTCGTGGTGCTGGAACGCGGTCCAATCGGCGGCGGAGCCACTGCCGCCGGAATGGGACACGTCGTGGTCATGGACGATTCCCCTGCCCAATTGGCGTTGACATCCTACTCCCGCGGACTGTGGCAGCAACTGGTCCCCCACCTGCCGGCCCGCGCGGAGTGTGAAACCTGCGGCACGCTGTGGATCGCCACCGATGACGAGGAGATGGCAGCCGTCCAACGCAAACAGGCCGTGATGCGCGAGGCCGGCGTGGCGACCAAAGTCCTGTCGGCAGCGGAATTGTCGCGGGAGGAACCGAATCTGCGACGCGGCCTCGCGGGCGGACTGCTGGTCCCGGATGATCTGGTGGTGTACCCGCCGAGCGTGGCAGAATTCCTGCTGCAACAGGCGACGGCGGCCGGTGCGGAGTATCGCCCAGGATCGCCGGTGCAGCGAGTGGCGCGACGACGGCAGCGTGTGTCTGCACGGTGGCACGACCATTCGTGCGGGCCTGGTGATCCATGCCACCGGCAGCTGGGCACCCACCCTGTCTCCTGGATTACCCGTGCGACCTCGCAAAGGCCACCTGGTCATCACCGACCGGTACCCCGGGTTCGTTCATCACCAGCTGATAGAGCTGGGCTACTTGAGGACCGCTCAAGCTGCGGACCGCGAATCCGTCGCGTTCAATATTCAGCCGCGAAAGACGGGGCAGATGCTGCTCGGTTCTTCTCGACAGTTCGACGCCGAGACGACCGAAGTGGAAATGCGATTGGTCAGCCGAATGATCAACCGGGCCGCGATGTTTCTTCCCGGAATCGGCGAGTTGGTGGCTATCCGCCTGTGGGCGGGACACCGCGCTGCGACCCCGGACAAGCTGCCGCTGATCGGGCCGAGCGGACAGAGTCATCGCGTTTGGCTGGCCACCGGACACGAAGGTCTGGGCATTACCACGTCGTTGGGCACGGCCCAGTTGATTGCCGATCTTTGGCGGGGCCGACCGACGCGGATTGACGCCAGCCCCTATCTCCCCACACGCTTTGCCAGTTAAGGAGCCATCCCTGGTGCCACACGTGACGATCCGCGTTAACGGGCGATCGACCAGCGTGCCGCCCGGTACGACCGTGGCCTCCGCTGTCGCCGCGGCCGGCCAGTGGGCGTTTCGTTCGTCGGTCACGGGTGCGATGCGAGGCCCGTTGTGCGGCATGGGAATCTGCTCGGAGTGTCGCGTGACCATCGACGGAGTGCGGCACCAGCGTTCATGTATCATCACGTGCCGGGACGGCATGGAGGTCGTGACCGATGCCTGAACATCTTCGTGATTACGAGTATGAGGTCGTGGTCCTGGGGGGAGGACCGGCCGGCATCGCGGCAGCCTGCACGGCCGCCGAAAGTGGCTGCCGCGTGGCGCTGCTGGAGAGCACGCCGTGGCTGGGAGGTCCGATCTGGCGAGTTCGATCAGGAGAATCCCCGCCGCGACTGGCCCGGCACTGGCTCGCGCGATTGGAGCGATCCAGCGTCGAAGTGTTTGACCGCACGACCGCCTTTGCCCACACGAGTCCCGACGTCCTGCACACCGAACGAGGCGACGAAGTCTTGTATGTGGGCTGGCATCAGCTGATTTTGGCGGTCGGTTCCCAGGAACTGTTCCTGCCGTTTCCCGGTTGGACATTGCCGAATGTTGTCGGCACTGGTGGCCTGCAACTGCTCGGCAAGTCGGGGTGGCCTGTGGCAGGCCGACGGGTCGTTGTCGCGGGCACCGGACCTTTGTCACTGGCCGTGGCGGCCTACCTGGCGCGGCACGGAGCGCGGGTGACCGATATTCTGGAGCAGGCACCGTGGAGCGCGTTGGCGAAGTTCGCCAGGCAACTGCCGTCTAGCGCCGGCCAAGGTCTGGCAGGCGATCGGGTATCAGAAGAGCTTGCTGCGCACCCGCTATCGCGCTGGGTGCTGGCCGGTGGAAGCTCATGGCAAAGAGCGTCTGGAAGGGGTGACGTTCAGTAACGGCCAGCGGGTCTGGACGCGCGACTGCGACTACCTGGCATGTGCCTTTGGCCTGATCCCGAACCTGCAGTGGCCGCTGCTGCTCGGCTGCCGGACCGACCAGGCGGCGGTGTCGGTGGACGCTTTCCAGAGAACATCGCTCGCCCGCGTGCTGTGTGCGGGAGAAGCGACCGGGATCACCGGCGTGGATGGCGCGTTGGTCGAGGGGCAGATCGCCGGTTACGTCGCGGCGGGGAAGGAGAAGCTGGCCGAACGGCTGTTTCCCGCGCGGGAGAAATCGCGTCGTTTCGCCACCGCCTTGGCAACCGCTTTCGCGTTGCGCCCGGAGCTTCGCACGCTGGCCAGCGACTCGACCGTGATCTGTCGCTGCGAAGATGTCGAGTGGCAGGACATCCAGCGCTTCGACGACTTGCGTTCGGCGAAACTCCACACGCGTTGTGGGATGGGGTCTTGCCAGGGCCGTGTCTGCCACAGCGCATTGCGACTGCTCAAGGGCTGGTCAGCCGACACGGTGCGCCCGCCCTTGCTGCCCACGCGGGTCGGCTCACTGGCCGGCGCCACCAACGCCTTGGAGGAAGGGCGACGCTGAACGCACCTCCGGATCTTCATTACCTGCAGCATCAGAAAGTTGCGAACCATGACACACCGCATTCCCAAAAGCACGGACTTCGCGTTTCACGGAATCCTCTCGGCACTGGTGACACCGTTCGACACGCACGGTGCCGTGGATGTGGATCGTCTGGCGTCATTTGTCGAGTACCTGATCGATCGCGGCGTGCACGGGCTGATCCCGCTGGGGAGCACGGGCGAGTACTACGCACTGACGCCGCACGAGCGTGAGGTGGTCGTTCGCACGACGCTGGAAGCCGCCAACGGACAGGCGACCGTGATCGCCGGCACGAATGCCGGATCCACGGCCGAAGTGGTGGCGTACTCGCAACAGGCCCAGGCGCTGGGCTGTCAGGGGGTCATGTTGGCGGCGCCGTACGATTCTCTGCCGACGGAAGAGGAGTTATTCGAGCATTTTCAGGCGGTCGATCGTGCGATTGACATCCCGATCATGCTCTACAACTACCCGGGCCGCACGGGCGTGGACATGAGCCCGGCCTTCCTCGAACGCCTGACGGCACTGCCGCGCGTGGCGTACGTCAAGGAGAGCACGGGTGAAATGCCGCGCATCACCGAACTGATTCGTCGCTGCGGTGAGCGGCTCGGCGTGTTCTGCGGGTGTGATACCCTGGCTCTCGAGAGCTTTGTGGTGGGGGCCATCGGATGGGTCGGGGGCGTGGTGAACGTTCTGCCCGCCCCGCACGTACAACTCTACGTGACGGCGATCGAGCAAGGGGATTTCCCGACAGCGCGCGACGTTTTTTACGAGCTGCTTCCGCTGCTGGAACTCATGGAGGGGGGTGGCAAGTACACGCAGTTCGTCAAGGCCGCCTGCCGGCTGATGGGGCACGACGTCGGCCCTCCGCGTCCGCCACTGCGTGTCCCCAACGACCAGGAGCTGGAAAGGCTGCGAGAAGTCCTGGAACCTTGGCAACCGCGGTGAATCCGGTACACTTGCCCGGTTCGTCCTGTCGTATCGTGCGTCGTCCGACCGGTCTTCGAGGCCGACCATGACCGTCGCTTTGGAAGCGTTTTTCCAGCACGTGGTCCACAGCAACCTGCTGAGTCGGGAAGAGTTAGACGCGTTTCTTGCACGCTGCCAGCCAGTACCCGCCACCGCCCAGGAGCTGGCCCACGAACTGATCGCGTCGGGCCGCTTGACGAAGTTTCAAGTCGCGATGATCGTCCAGGGGAAGGGCCGCAGCTTGACACTGGGCATCTATGAAATCCGGGATGTGATCGGAGCCGGCGGCATGGGGCACGTCTATCTGGCCCGCCATCGCCGTATGAATCGGCTGGTGGCCATCAAGGTCCTGCCACCCCAAGTCACCGAAGATCCCCGGGCCGTCGCGCGTTTTCACCGCGAGGTGCAGGCCGCTGCCCAGCTGACTCATCCGAACATTGTCACCGCTTTCGATGCCAATGAAGACAAACGCGTCCATTACTTCGTGATGGAGTACGTGGAGGGACAGGATCTCGCCACGCTGCTCAAGCATCGCGGGCCGCTGCCGATACCGAAGGCGATCTCGTGTGTGATTCAGGCGGCGCGCGGTCTGCATTATGCCCACACCTGCGGCATTATTCACCGCGACATCAAACCGGCGAATCTGCTGCTCGATCGCAAGGGAATCGTGAAGATCCTCGATATGGGGCTCGCGCGGACTACGACTCAAGAGCGGACGTCCGCGGAAGACGAATCGGCCGACCTGGGGGTCTTGTTGGGAACCGTCGACTTTATGGCACCGGAACAAGCCCTCAATACGTGTCGCGCCGACGCGCGCAGCGATGTCTATTCGCTGGGGTGTACGTTGTTCACGTTGCTGACCGGCCGCACCGTTTATCCGCACGAGACGCTGAAGAAGAAACTGCGGGCCATGCAAACGGAGCCCGCACGATCGCTACGTGCCGCCCGTCCCGACATCTCCGAGGAACTCGAGTCGGTCTACCAGCGGATGGTCGCCAGGGATCCGCAGGACCGTTTCGCGACGATGGCCCAGGTGATCACCGCGCTGGAGCGCTGTTCATCCCGGCCGGCGTCCAGCCCCACCAAGAGCTACGCCGACCCGGAACTGACGGGAATGCTCACCTTGCGGCCGGAAGGTGACGCGGCCAGCCCGCGTCAGGCCCCCTTGAACATCGATTTCGAGCTTCCTGGAAAAGCTGACGGTGGAGGAGTTCGGTGCGGTTACGCCGACCGCCCGCGGCGTCCTGCCGCCGCTGCCACGCCCACGCCGATTCGGTCGCCGCACGTGGCTCATCATGCTGGGCGTCGTGGCGGCCATCGCATTGATCTTGGCCGCGATTTCCCTGGTTAAGGGGCTCCCTTTTTAATTCAGTCGGGAGAGCAGTGCGGCCGCCAGGCTGAGGACCAGGAAGAATCCGCACATGTCGGTGATCGTGGTCAGGATCGGACCCGATGCCAGCGCCGGGTCCATCTTGAGTCGTCGCATGAGCAGTGGCAGCGTGCCTCCGATCGACACGGCGACGATGGTATTGAGTGCCATCGCGGCCCCCACCACCAACCCCAGCCACGGATTGCCTTTCCAAGCCCAGACCACTGCTGCCAGCAAGAGCCCCAGGGCCACTCCATTGAGTGTGCCGACGGTGATCTCCTTCCGCCAGACGCGAAACAACTCGGTCGGACGCACCAGTCCGAGCGACAGCTCTCGCATGCTGACCGCGACGGCCTGATTGCCGCTGCAACCACTCATGTCCGAGATGATCGGCAGGAACACCGCCAATGCGATCACCTGAGCCAATACATCCTGATAGAAGGCAATCACGCTGGCGGCGACGACGTTCAGGCCGATGTTCACCGTCAACCAGGCCAGACGTCGACGCGATCGGACCAGAGTCGGCATGGTCCGCAGTTCCTCGCGCACGATACCCTGCGCCTTGCGGTAGTCGTCGGCATTGCGATCCGCCAACGCCTCGTCGACGGCGGCTCGCCGCACCACTCCCAGCAACCGCCCGTAGCCGTCGGTCACCGGCACTCCAAAGAAACTGTGCTTGTCAAACACGTCCCTTAACTCGTTCAAGGAGGTGCTGTCGGAGACCGTCAACGGATCCGATAGCATCAGATCTCCGATCGAGCTGAATGGTCGAGCCAGCAGCAAATCGCGTAACCGCAGGACACCCACGAGCCGATCGCCGGCCCCCGTGACATAGGCGTACTGGACCTGGTAGTCGCGATACTCGTCGGCGTTACCTCGCATGTCGTCGATCACCTGCGCGACGGTCCGGTCGTCGGGATAGGCGAGGTACTCTCGAACCATCAGTCCGCCGGCGACATCGTCACGGTACCTGGCCAGTGACCGCAGCCCTTGTGCGGCAGCGGGCTCCATCTCCGTGAGAATGGCTTCGGCGACATGCGCGTCCAGATCACCGAACAGATCGGCCTGTTGGTCGCTGGGCAGATTGTCGATGATGTCCGCGGCGGTCTTCGTCGGCAGTTCTTCGAGCAGTTCGATGGCCTGCACGTCGGGCAGTTGCTGGAGCAGCTCCGCGGCATATGCAGCAGAGAGCCCGGCCAGCAATTTCGACTGGTCCTCCTCGCTCAAGCGGGACAGGACCAGCGGCGTCTCGCCGATCGGCAACGCATCGAGATACGCTTCGACCTGCCCGGCGTCGCCGGCGTCTATGAGCTGCTCCAAGTCCTGCCAGGCAAAATGCTGCGGCTGCTCACACGAGTCCATGATCTTCGCCCTGTGCCGTGGAATGAGCCTTGATTACCCAGTGACAACGACCGCCCCCAACGATACGCCATGACGTGACGCGCCGGAAGGCACGGGCCGCCCCGGGTCATCCCTTGCGGACGGCAAAGGTCGTGCCGTATTCTGTCACCAGGGTGTGGTCCGGGTTCCGCTCATGACGTGCCGCCGGCCGGCGCTCCGCGGCGGTACGGATCCGCGCCTGGCGATCCGAAAGGGGATTCCTGGCTTGATGCGCCGCAGTACGATCCGAACTCGACAGAAGCTTGGCAAGTACCGAATCGACGGGAAGCTCGGTTACGGTGGTTTTGCCGTGGTCTATCAAGCGACCGACACGATTGAAGGCTCGCGGGTGGCCTTGAAAATCCCCTACGATCACTTGATCACCGACAGCGTTCTCGAAGATTTCCGCCGGGAAGTTCGGCTGGCCGCGCAATTGGATCATCCCAACATCCTGCCGCTCAAGAACGCCGACTTCATCGAAGGGCGATTTGTGATCACCTACCCGCTGGGCGATCGCACGTTGGCGGACCGTCTGCAGTCTCGTTTGTCGTTGAACCTGGCGCTGGATTTCGCGGAGCAGATGCTGGCCGGCGCGGCCTATGCGCATGAGCATCGAATCATTCACTGCGACATCAAGCCGGAGAACATGATTCTGTTTTCCGACAACCGGCTGATGCTCACGGACTTCGGAATTGCCAAGGTGGCACTGCGGACGATTCGGGCTTCCGGTTCCGGCACGCTCGGGTACTGTGCCCCGGAACAGGCCATGGGACAGCCGTCGTTTCGGTCGGACGTATTCGCGTTGGGGCTGATCCAGTATCGGATGCTGACTGGGCACCTGCCGGAGTGGCCTTTTCGTTGGCCGCCGCCCGGTTATGGCCGGCTGAAAACTCGGGTGCCGGCGGACCTGGTCGAGCTGTTGCGCCGATCGATCGACGTCAATCCGCGTCAGCGATTTGCCGACGCCGGTGCGATGCTGGCGGCCCTGCGTCGCATCCGATCGCGGGCCCTGCAGGTCCGCAGTGCGGATTCTTCTTCCCCAGCCCGCAGCAACAGCACCGGGCGGGACTGGCGGACTTCGCCGCCGGCAATTCCAGCGACAATTCGGGACGGTGCTGGAAACTGCGCTGCACCTGTGCCCGGTGTGAGGGCCCCGTCTCGGAAACCATGACCGCGTGTCCCTGGTGCGGAGCCGGTCGACATCGGCATTACGGCGGCACTCGGTTTCCGCAGCAGTGTCCGCGGTGCTGGCGCGGCATGAAGCTCGATTGGACGTACTGTCCGTGGTGCTATGGCGGTGGGTTCGAAGTGAGTGACACACGCGAGTATCCCGACGTGCGCTATGTCGCCCGGTGTGCTGGTGCGGACTGCACGCGGAAACAGCTGATGCCGTTCATGCGGTATTGCCCCTGGTGCCGGCGCAAGGTGCGGAAACCGTGGAAGATCCAGGGCTCGGCCGATACCTGCCCGTCGTGTGCGTGGGGTGTCGTCAACGACTACTGGAACTACTGTCCGTGGTGCACCACGAAACTCGGAGAGAAGTGAGAATAGGATAGGCGGATGGTTTCCTTGGATCACTCCTGGCGGTGGCGAGTCATGGCTTGCGTGGTGGCGACGCTGGCCGGGCCCTGCGTGCTGAAGCCTGCCACCTCGGTCGCCGCAGAACCGGAGGGCTATCTGGGACCTTGCGCGCTGGCTGCTGCACCGGATGGCTCGACGTTGTATGTCGCGTGTGAAGACGCTCGCCAGGTGTGGTGGGTCACGCTGCCAGAGGGAGAAGTGCGGCAGCGCATCACGGTGCCCGGCAGACCCTCCGGCTTGATCTGTACCGATGATGGCTCGCAGCTCGTCGTCACCTGCGCTGCCCCGGAAAGCGTGGTCCTGGTCGTCGATGCGCAGTCCGGGAAGACTGTCAGAACAATGCCGGCCGGGCACTCCGCGTGCAGTCCGGTCTGGGATCCGCGTCGTGCGCGGCTGTATGTCTGCAACCGCTTCCACAACGATGTTTCGGTGTTCGACCTGCCGACCGGCACGGAATTGACGCGGATCGCCGTCGGGCGCGAGCCGATCGCCGCGGCCCTGACCCCGGACGGTCGGACATTGCTGGTCGCGAGTCACCTCCCCGACGCGCACAGCGATCCGGAGTACCGCGGTCGGGTATCGGCCGTGGTGTGGGCGATTGCTCCGGACACGCACGAATCGACCCCCATTGAGCTGCCCCATGGCGCCAGCAGCGTGCGATCCCTGTGCATCACGCCCGACGGTTCTTATGCGCTCGTCACGCACATCCTGTCGAACTTCCAGAACGTGCCGTTTCGCGTGGATATGGGTTGGGTCAACGTGAACGTGGTCAGCATGATTGACGTGCGTCGGCGCGAGATGATTGGCACGATCGGCCTGGACGAATTACAGTTGGGCGCCGCGAATCCATGGGCGTGGCCGTCGCGCAGGACGGCAGCCGGATCTGTGTGGCCGCCTCGGGGACTCACGAACTGTGCGTGATCGACAGCAGGCGACTGATCAGCGATCGGGCCCGGCGGACCATGTCACCGTTGCCCGGTGCCTGGCCGGTCTATCCCAGCCTGGGAGAAAGCCTCTGGCGACGAATAATGCTGCCCGGCCGCGGCCCGCGCAGTGTGGTCCTCGTCGGCTCGCTGGCCTACGTCGCGCAATACTACAGCGACTCGCTGGCCGTGGTGGCACTCGATGAGTCGGCCACTGCCGCTCCAAGGACCATCGCGTTGGGCCCGCCACCGAATTGGACGCTGCCCCGCCGCGGCCAAATGCTGTTTGAAGATGCCACGATCTGTTTCCAGAGTTGGCAGAGCTGTGCCAGTTGCCATCCCGATGCACGCAGCGACGGATTGAACTGGGACCTGATGAACGACGGGGTCGGAAACCCGAAGAGTACCAAGAGCATGCTGCTCGCACACGTGACGCCCCCGGCCATGGCTCAGGGCGTGCGGGAAACGGCCGAAGGCGCCGTACGTTCCGGAATCACCAACATCCTGTTCGCACATCGCCCGGAAGAAGAAGCGGCCGCCATCGACGCCTATCTGCAGACCCTGGAGCCCGTTCCCAGCCCGTACCTCATCCGTGGTCAATTGAGCGAGTCCGCTCACCGCGGCAAGCTGCTGTTTGAAAGCGAGCGGATCGGCTGTCATCGCTGCCATCCCGCTCCGCTCCATACCGACTGCCGAACACACGGAATCGGGAAACCGCAGTCGCGCCGGTTCAACAATCTCTTCGACACGCCGACACTGGTTGAAGTCTGGCGGACGGCGCCGTACCTGAGCCAGGGTCAGTATCGCACGATTCGCGAATTGCTCACCGACGGCCGCCACGGGCTTGGTCCGCAGCCACACGGGGAACTGAGCGAACAGGAGCTCAGCGACCTGGTGGAGTTCGTCCTGTCGCTCTAGTCCCAGGCGATGCGTTCGCTACTGAAACGGTCCCAGTTTCGGCAGATCGAGGAACTGCGTTCGCAGGCGGGCGGGTTGCTCGGCACTGGCCGCAGGTTCGGCGACAATTAACAGCAGCCGGCCGTCGCCCGTGGGTGCAGCTTCGACCACTGCCGCCGCGGCCGGACCATCGCCGGAGCCTGTGTCGCCGGTCGCCGGCAGATTCAGATCCAGGTCCAGCACCGCGCCCGTCTCGGCATCCACGACGTTCTGAAGATTGACAACCCACCCACTGTTTTCGGAGAGCCAGAACAGGTTTCGGTCCGCCAGGCCGTGTCGGTGTGCGTATCCCTGATCGGCCGGCGGCAGTCCTGTGACCGTCTTGATGATCTTGCCGTTGGCCGCACTCATGTGCACCAGTCGGCGTTCTGCGTTGGGTGGGTCCAAGTCCCACAACAGTGCCAGCTCTCGCCCGTCATGGCTGTACGCAATCGCATTAATCGTCGAACCGCGATAGTCCTGGTGGAAGACCTGATTACCCAGCAGTTCCCCTGTTTCCAGGCGGTAGAGGCAGACTTCCACAAAACTGGACTCGTCAGGCGGTTTGGCCGCGACATGCACGTGTGCCACTACGAGAAAATGGCCTTCGGCACTCAGGCAGAATCCCGGCGCGGTCGCCGGCTGCGAATCGGGGAATTCGATCACGCGCGTCTCGCCGGATTTCAGGTCCCACGTCCAATAGCCGCGCCCGGCCAGACCCACCAGCCGGTCACCGACGCAGTCGCCTGGGACACACGCGGCTCCGTCGATCGAGGGGATCTCCTTGCTGTCGACCACCTTGCCCGTTTCAGTCGACCAGACCTCGACCATCGCGGCCCCACTATCACTCTGGCGAACGAGTACCCAGTGGCGGCCATCTCGTGACAGGAAATTGACACTGTCCGCCAGCGGCGAGGGGACGTCGAAGCCACCTGCCTGCTCGTCCTTGGCCAGGTCCCACAGGGTCACCCGCTGGGGCGTATCGGCGGCAGCCGCTGACGAGTACGTGGCAAGCCATCCCGTTGGTTCGCTCGCCCGACTCGCACGATCCTGGCCGCTGGTTGTGAAGGAAGACTTGGCAATGGTCCGAAAAGACCGACCTTCGGACGGCACAGACCAGGGCATCTGTGCCACGGCAAGTTCGGGACGAATCCGCGCGGAATACTCCACGAGATGCAGGTGGGACATCTCCCCCCGCTCGAGCATCACCTGCAACTGCTGTCGCTGCGTGTCGGTCAGCACGGCCAGCAGTTCCTCGCCCGCCTTACGGCTGTCCGCGTACCATTGCTCCAGTGTGACACTCTTGTCCTTCAATCCCTGATCGTTCTGTTTCAAACGTGCCACCAGGCTGTCTACGCTCTCCTGTTGCGGTGCGCTCAGCTGCAGACGCTGGTATTCGTTGCCGAACATCCCGGTGAGCAGCAATCCATCCTCCGCCGCCAGGGGAGTCAAGTTGGCCAGTCGCGTGCCGGAACTGGTCCCTGCCTCGGTTCCCGTGGCTGTACCAGCGGTTGTTTCGACTCCCTGGTCAGTGGGCGGCGTGTCCAGCGAGCCGGCGGCCACTTGAGCCGCCGCGTCGATCGACGCCGGGGCCACCGGCGGTGTCGATTCCTGCCGTGGGGCCATACCCAGAACGGCGGCCACCGACCAGCCATGATCGCGTAACACCACGATCATGGCGGACGAACTGGCCACGGCCAGCAACAGCAACGTGACGGCCTGCGCGAACTTGTGGCGCGGACGCGAAGCGTGTCGTGGTGGGCAATAGTCCGCTCGTGGCAGGGGGATTTCGGTGGGCAGCGTTCGATCCGGCGCACGAGAGGGAGCAAGCTCCGGCTGTGAGGGCACCTCCGTCACCGGCCGCTGCGGGTCAGCGATCGGCGGCACGACCGGCCCGTCCGCGGCGGCCTCCGCCGGTGGTTCGGCCAGAGCGCCTGCCTCGCCGACAATGAACGTTCGGCCGCACTTGCACTTGACGCGTTTCCCTTCCCATTCGGAAGGCAGCAGCGTGAAGAATCCGCATCCGCACACGACCTTGATCGACATGAGCACCCGCTTCGCCGTCTGCAGCTAACCAACAACCATGGCCCGGGCGCATTGCGCCGGCCCGTCCCCGGAGGCCTCGATGCACGATTCCATTCTAGCATGGGAGGCGGCAGGCTGGAGGCTGGAGGCTGGAGGCGGCAGGCTGCAGGCTGGAGGAGGTTTTGGTGCGGTGCCGGATTCCGCTTCTTCTTGAGGCGTTGAAGTTGGCCAGGGAGAAAGGATGCGGCAAGGCGGCGGGTCGATTCCGCCGCGGAACTTACACCAGGTCCCGGAGCTCGGATTCGTGGACTGGCCCGCCGTTGTCCACGGAGGGAAGTTGCCAAGACGCGGGGTGGTATGCGAGAATCAAGACGATTTGTCGGCAACCAGTCGATCCACGGAAAATTGCACACCCTCGAATTCTGTTCACGGGAGGCCAGCATGTGCCAACGCAACCACGTACGATGGCGGGCGGCGACCTGCGCAGCCTTGAGTTTCTGGCTCGGATGCACGTGGGGCGTTCCGCGCTGGGTCGGTGCCGCCGAGGACATCGTGGCCCCGGGTGCCACCATCGTACAACTGTCGGACGGTTTCGAATTCACGGAAGGACCGGCCTGCGATGCGGAGGGCAATGTGCTCTTCACCGACCAGCCGAACGATCGAATCCTGAAATGGTCGGTGGATGGAAAACTGTCGACATTCAAGCAGCCGAGTGGCCGATCCAACGGACTGTGCTTTGACTCGGAGGGAAATCTCTGGGCTTGTGCCGACGAGCAGAACGAACTCTGGTCGATTCGTCCGGACGGTTCCGTCGAAGTGGTTGTCAAAGACTACGAAGGCAAGCTGCTCAACGCGCCGAACGACATCTGGTTGCGGCCCGACCGCGGCATCTACTTCACGGACCCGTTCTATCAGCGGGATTACTGGAAGCGAGGTCCCAGCGAGCAAAGTGTCGAGGGGGTCTACTACCTGGCGCCGGACAGGAAAAAGCTGGTCCGCGTCATCGACGACCTGCAACAACCGAACGGGATCATCGGCACGCCCGACGGAAAGACGCTCTACGTGGCAGACATTCGAGCCGGCAAGACCTACGTGTACGACGTCCAGCCGGATGGGACACTGCTCAACAAGCGACTGTTCTGCGAGATGGGTTCCGATGGCATGACGATCGATGACGAGGGAAACGTGTATCTGACCGGGCGCGGCGTCACCGTGTTCAGCCCCCAGGGGGAGAAGATCAAGACGATTCCCATCGACGCTGGCTGGACCGCGAATGTCTGCTTTGGCGGAAAGGATCGACAGACACTCGTCATCACTGCGCAGAAACAGCTGTTTGCTCTGCGCATGCACGTCCACGGTGTGGGCAGTCAGTAACGCCGTGTCGGCAAGAATTTCGAGGAGCGACAAAATGGCTGCGTCCATCATCCCGGCAACTTGGCAGATTCCCGCCGCCATCCGGAATCGTCTGGGAAACTCGGTCGGCCGCCAACGCACGATGGCCGCGGAGGGCCATTTGCTGCTGGTCCTGCACGCGCCCCCCAAGCCGGATGACTCGGAGCGGTCCGGCAGGTACTTCTGGCGCAACCCGCAGGGTGAATGGTTGTCGAAGGACTTGGGGTCCGGCATCCGCGCTCTGGCGACGCACATCGACGAATACGACGACGCGATTGCCAAACTCGATCGCCAGGAAGCGCAGGCCGCGAGTGTCGATGATTACTTTCGCGTGCTCGAGCACCTGACGCCGATCCACCGATCGGCGCGTAACCTGTACCAGGTGCTGCAGGAAGCGCGCCAGCTGTGTCCGAACGATCGGGAAATACTGAACCTGCGGGATCGCGCCTACGCGATCGAACGGAACGCCGAATTGCTGTTCCAGGAGACCAAGAACTCGCTCGATTTCCGGATCGCCAAACAGGCCGAAGCCCAATCGCGTGCCACCCAGCACATGGTGGTGGCAGGCCATCGACTCAACATGCTGGCCGCATTCTTCTTCCCGATTGCCACACTCACTACGATCTTCGGTGTCAACTTGCGACACGGTTATGAAGAGAAATACGTCCCCGGACTGTTCCTCTTCATGATCGCCGTCGGCTTGTTGCTGGGGTTCCTTCTGAGCTTGTTCGTCGGGCGGCGACTGCGATCGTGGCGCGACGACCGCCCGAACTGATGGCTCCGCGGTCAGCCCTTGGTGCGGGTCGCGGTGGTCGTCGTCGTCTCGGCGGGGACCATCTCGACCGTTGTCGACCACTGACTGCGAAACGTCCAGGGCCGCTTGATCCGCTGCAGGACGTGACGTTTCAGTTCGAAGATGGCGCAACTCCGATCAGCCAACGTGTACTGGCGACCACCGTGGCAGCGCTGCATCCGTCCCTCGTGCCGAGACGTATCGATCACCGGTTGCCAGTACTGGTGGCGATCAAGCTGCGGCAACCGAAACGTTACCAACTTGTCTTCGGCATTGAAGAGCACCAGTAGCGTGGTCCCGACGATCGGTTGACCGCGTTCGTCGACTTCATCGATGCGTCCGTTCAGGCAGACGGCCAGGACCCTGGCGCGCGGCCCGCCAGTCGGCGTCGCACATCGGTTTACCTTCCCGCGTCAGCCATATGATGTCGCGAGCCGACACCCCACAGATTTCCCGCCCTTGAAAGAATTGTCGCCGTCGCAAGACGGGATTCCCGCGCGAAATCGCGCCATCCTGCCGACGAACGCCATCAGGTCAACCTGCCAGGGATCCAGCTGCCAGTTCAGCCAGTTGAGCGCATTGTCCTGGCAATAGGAATTGTTGTTACCGAGTTGCGTGTGTCCGAATTCGTCGCCGCTGCGGATCATCGGCACGCCTTGAGAGAGCATCAGAGTGGCGAAGAAGTTCCGCAATTGCCGGTGCCGCAGCGCGGTGATGAGCGGGTCGTTCGTCTCCCCTTCCACACCACCGTTCCAGCTCAGATTGTGGTTGTCTCCATCCTGGTTGTGATGCCCGTTCGCGGCGTTGTGCTTCTCGTTGTAGCTGCACAGATCGCGCAGACAGAAACCGTCGTGCGAGGTCACGAAGTTGATGCTGGCATAGGGCTTGCGGCCACTATGCTCATACAGGTCGCTGCTGCCGCACAGTCGCGTCGCGAACTCCGACACCGCGTCACCATCTCCCCGCCAGAACCGTCGCACCGTGTCGCGGTACTTTCCGTTCCATTCCGTCCACAGCACCGGGAAATTGCCCACCTGGTAGCCACCTTCGCCCAGATCCCAGGGCTCGGCGATCAACTTGACCTGCGACAGGATCGGGTCCTGATGAATGATGTCGAAGAAGGCGCCGAATCGATCGACGTCGTGCAGCTCCCGCGCCAAGGTACTTGCCAGATCAAAACGGAATCCGTCCACGTGCATCTCGGTGACCCAGTACCGCAGACTGTCCATAATCAGCTGGAGCACGTGGGGGCAGAGCATGTTGAGCGTATTGCCGCAGCCGGTGAAGTCGTTGTAATAGCGACGCTTATTGTGCACCAACCGGTAATACGAGGCATTGTCGATGCCGCGCAGTGACAGTGTCGGCCCCAAATGATTGCCTTCGCCCGTGTGGTTGTACACCACGTCCAGGATGACCTCCAAACCGGCTCGATGCAGGCGGCGCACCATCTGCTTGAACTCGCGGACCGCCAGAGCCGGTACGGCCGCATATCGCGTGTCCGGAGCGAAATAGGAGAGTGTGTTATAGCCCCAGTAGTTCGTCAGACCTCGCTCGACGAGATGCCGATCGTCCACGTGATGGTGTACCGGCAGCAGCTCCACCGCCGTCACCCCCAACCGTTGAAAGTGTTTAATCATCGGGCGCGATGCCAGGCCGGCATAAGTACCGCGGAGCGCCGGTGGGATGGCCGTGTGCAGGTGCGTCAGGCCACGCACGTGCGCCTCGTAGATCACCGTGCGATGCCAGGGCGTGCGGGGCGGCCGATCACCCCCCAGCGAAACCGCGGATCCGCCACGACCGCCAGGGGCGCGTCCTTCGCGTTGTCGCGCACATCGCGGGACAGATCCTGAGCCGGATCACCGACGCGATAGCCAAACATGGCATCCGACCAGCGAATGTCGCGGCCAATCAGCTTCGCATACGGATCGAGCACGACCTTGTTCGCGTTGAATCGATGCCCCTGGTCCGGATCGTAGGGACCGTGCACGCGATATCCGTACATCTGGCCAGGGCGCACGCCGGGCAAATAGCAGTGCCAGACAAGATCGGTCTGTTCGCGGAGCGGAATACACTCGTCCTCCGCACCGGTCACGGCGTCGAACAGGCAAAGTTCCACGCGGGTGGCGTGAGCCGAAAACAAGGCGAAGTTCACACCGCGCCCATCCCAGGTGGCTCCCAGGGGATAAGGGCGCCCCGGCCAGATTCGTATCACCAATCCATTGCATCCTTATGACGGCGGATATGCGGAAAATCTGCGAAAATGACTCGTGCCACGTTCGCAGTGCGCGGAAGTGCCTCCCGCTCGCGAGACACTCTGGCACGATTGCCGATCATTCTATTTCCGCGGCCAGGACGGGAAAGGTGCCCCCCCCGGTGCATGCTCGCCATCACTTGACCTAGGATCCGTGTGAGCCGCATTTTATCGCGAACCCGCCAACTCGCGCCATCCCCGGGGTGGACAACTATCCTGGACTCCGGGTGCAAGTCGTCTGGACACGACCGTGGAACCGACTAAAGTTGCGGGAGTCACGCCGCTGGAATCGAGCCTGGGGTTGCCGTTCGGACGAGTCCCGGGCGAAACAGCGGGTGTCGTGGCCAACATATCCGCCGACACAGGAGATGATGGATGAAACGACGCTCTTTCTTGACGACCGTGGCTGTGGGTGCGAGTGCAAGCGTGGGGGCGTCACATCCCGACCGGTCTCTGGCTCAGCAGCAACTCGACGTCGCGACGCGCCCGCCGGAAGTGGTGGCAGGAATGCCGCGCCGAGTGTTCGGGCGCACCGGGCAGCGGATCTCCATCATCGGCTACGCCGGATTCGCGTTGCGGGAGCAGGAGCGAACGCAGGCGGAGTGCACCGACTCGTTGCGTAAGGCGCTGGAACACGGCATCAACTACTTCGACGTGGCACCCGCCTATGCGGATGGCCTGTGCGAGGAACGGATGGGCCAGGGGTTTGCCGAGATCACCGACTTTCGTCGCGATGCGATCTTTCTCGCCTGCAAGACCAACAAGCGGACCAAGGCCGCTGCTCAAGAGGAACTGGACCGGTCGCTGAAACGGCTCAAGACCGATTACTTCGATCTCTACCAGCTCCATTGCCTGATCAAGCCGGAGGAAGATGTCGAAGTCGCGTTCGGCAAGGATGGTGCCATGGAGACCCTGATCAAGGCGCAGGAGCAGGGCAAAGTCCGCCATCTGGGTTTCTCCGCGCACACCACCAAGGCCGCGCTGGCTGCCATGGGCAAGTTCCGCTTCGACTCGGTCATGTTCCCGATCAACTACGTGGAGTACTACTTGTTCGGCTTCGGCAAGAAGGTCTTGGAGCTCGCCGAACAGCAGGGTGCTGGCGTGCTGGCGATCAAGCCGATGTCCGCTGGCGACTGGCCTGCCGACACCCCCTGGGACAAGCGGCCGCGGAAATGGTGGTATCGTACGTGCGAGGAACAGGAAGACATCAATCGCGCTCTGCGGTTCACACTCTCGCAGAAGAGCGTGGTGTCGGGTCTTCCCCCGGCCTGGCTGGACTTGGCCGAGAAGGCCTGGGAGGCCGGCAGGAGTTTTCGCCTGCTGGACGACGCCGACGGGGAGAAATTGCGAGAGATGGCACTGCAGGTGGGTTCGGTATTTCAGTCCGGCGAACTGACATCGCGCGATGGCTGGCCACATCCACACAGCCGCAAAGGACCGCATGAAGGCTGCCCGGGAATCATGAGCTGAGCGGTCAGAGCACTGGGGAGACCGCGCAGCGTGCACACGGGACGTCGTGCTCTGGGGAGCGAAGCGGGCACATGCAACCATCGACAGCAGCGGACCGACGCAAGCGAGTGGAGCCCTACACGACAGCGGTGGCAGCGACAACCGTTGTGATGGCGACCTCCGTCGCGGGCTTGCTGCTTCACCGGCAGTTGCCCGTGTCGGTGTCGGCGCGATCGTGGGTCCTCGTCGCGTCCAGTTGTTTCGTGTTCATCGGATGGCTGTCCTGGACGGCGTTGCGCGGACCGACCTCTTTTCGCATGCTGCTCGGTTTGATTGCCTGCTGGCTGGGCGACTATCTGGGGTTACAGAACTTCACATCCGGGGCGATCAGTTTCCTGATTGCTCACCTGTTTTTCATCTCGGCCTGGGCTCGCCAAGGAATCGTGTGGAGACGTGTGCCAGCAGTCCTGGCGGCAGTGACGGCGGCCGCGGGCGGCAGTGCCGCGTGGTTGTGGCCGCACGTGCCGCGTGGCGACCTGCCTCTCGTGCTCGGATACCTGGCGGCGATCTCCGCGATGGTGGTGACCGCGGGCAGCGTTGATCTGCCTCGCTGGCCGTTCACATTCGCGGCCGCGGCGATCTTCTTCGCGTCCGACATGGCCGTCGCGCGCGGGCAGTTTGTGGCGCCGGGCGATATGAATGCGTGGTTCTGTTACCCGCTCTATTACACGTCCTGTCTGATGCTGGCGGTCTCGCCGCTCGTGACGCGCAAACGCTACCCGCGAATTACCGCCGGCCCACTGGGTAAAGGAAGAATCGCGTGACGGAGACGAGTCGAACACTTTCGCGGCGGGCCGCGCAGATGCTGGCAGCTCCGATGTTCGGCCTGTCCGTCGTGTTCCTGGCCGTTCTCGCCGCGATCGTAGTCCTGTGGGTCGACGTGCCGATGTTGAACGAGCCGCTGGCGGAGAACGCGGCGCAGACCTACGGCGATTCGCCGTTGCATCCCGCGGAACACGTCTACCTGCGCACCGAGCAGGCACTCGAAGCGGGCTACGTGTGCCTGCAGATCCTTGGGGTCCTGTGGATACTCTTCGTACTCGAGTTCGTGTTCCAATACGTTGTCCGTGACCGCGGGAAGTCCTTCTGGCGGACACACGTCTCCGGCTGGACCGGTTGCTTTTGCCCTCCCTTGCGTCTGTGTGCCCGGAACGCCGACATGGACGGCAAGGTCTGGTTGCCGGGACTCGGCTGGCGGAAGGTCAACACGCCGCTGCGTGCACGATTAGAACGCATACTCAGCATCCCGATGATTTTGATCGCACTGGCGATTCTTCCCGTGTTGTTGGTCGAGTTTGGCATGCGGCACCAGGTGGCGGCACACCGTTGGCTGCAAGTCGCCTTGCACGTGAGCTTGGGGGTCATCTGGTTCGCGTTTGCCGCCGAGTTTCTGGTGATGTTCTCCGTCGCTGACAGGAAGTGGCGTTACTGCAAGGAGCACTGGATCGACATCGCCATCATCCTGCTGCCGTTCGTCTCCTTCTTGCGGTCGCTGCGCATCGTCCGGGCCACGCGAGTCGCACGGCTCGCCCGTGTGGAACAGCTCGTCCGGATGAGCCGCCTGTATCGGCTGCGGGGACTGGCCATGCGCGCATTGCGGGCCATGCTGCTTCTGAAACTGATCAACCGCCTCCTGCCACCCAACCCCGAGAAGCAACTCAAACGGCTCCGCGAACAGCTGCGAGAAAAGGAAGCGGACATTCGTTTCCTCAAGCGGCAGATTGCCGATCTGGAGCGCAGCATCGCGCTCAGACAGGCAGCCGCCCCGACGGCCGACACACCGCCGTCGGCCGCGGCGAACGAGGCTGCCGATCCACACACGAGCAGCTAGTTGCGTCGGGCCGGCTCCGGCCGCTTCCCGCGAGTCGGGTGGACTGGTAGGTTACTTGGAACGCAACTTGTTCCTGCCCTGTGTGGAGAACTCCCCGTGTTCGGCATCAACATACCGATTCCTGTCCTGGTGGTCGGGGGGATCATCGTCCTCATCGCCATCGGAGGCGCCATCAGCTTCCTGGGGGAGAAGAATCGCCGCGCCGCGTCAGCCAGCGTCGCCGAACAGATGGGCTTGTCATTCTTCGATGACGGATCCACGCTGTTGGGTGAGCTGTCCGACCTGCCGCTGTTTTCGCGTGGCCGGTCGAAACGGATCAATAATCTGATTCAGGGAGAGACGGATCAGGTGAGCCTGGGGGTGTTTGACTTCCGGTACACGACCGGCAGCGGCAAGAATTCCCACACGACTCAACAGACGGTAGCCTTCTTCCGGTCGCCGGGAATGAATCTCCCTCAGTTCGAATTGAAGCCGCAGACTGTCTTCCACGGAATCGGCAAGATGTTCGGCTACCAGGACTTCGACTTCCAATCGCATCCGAGATTCTCGAAGGCCTTTGTTCTCCGCGGTAACAACGAAACGAGGGTGCGGGAGTTGTTCACGGCGGAAGTGCTGACGTTTTTCGAGACAAAACCCCAGGTCTGCGTGGAAGCGCTGGGCCACGATCTGATCTTCTATCGCCCATCCAAACGCGTCAAGCCGAACCAGCTTCGCGACTTGATGGGCGAAGGGTTTGAGGTCTGGAAGCGATTTGCCTGAGGCTGCGGCGTCATTCGTCATTCGTCATTCGTCATTCGTCATCGCGCTTCCGGCCCGGTCCGCACCTGACGTCGGTACTTGGCCGGAGTCACTCCCACGCGTTGGCGAAACACCTGCACCAGGTAACTGGGCGTGCCGAACCCTGCCGACTCCGCCACGATCGGCAGGGGGAGATCGGTTTCCAGCAGCAGGCGTTTAGCCCGTTGCAGGCGAATCCGCTGGATTTCGGAGAGGATCGTCCGGCCGATTGCGTCGCGGAAACGGATCTCGAGGGCTCGCCGCGAGATAGCCACGTGACGCACGACGTCATCGATCTGGATCGGTCGTCCCGCCTGCTGATGAATGAAGTTCAAAGCGCCGGCCACGCTGCGATCGTCGATCGCCACGATCTCCGTGCTGCGGCGTGTCACGACGTGCAACGGCTCGACAATGAGTCGGCGAGGTTTGCGCCCTTTGCGCCGCATGAGTTGGTCGAGCAGTTCGGCCGTCCGATAACCGCCCTGTTCCGCATTGAGCGCGACGCTCGACAAGGGAGGGTCCGCCAATTCGCACAGCAATTCATCGTTGTCCACGCCGACCACGGCCACTTCCTCGGGCACCTGCAGATTGGCGATCCGGCAGGCCTCCAGGACTTCCCGTCCCCGCTCATCATCGCACGCCATGAGCCCGATCGGCTTGGGGAGCGCCGCCAGCCAGTTGGCCAAATATCCCTGCTCGCGTTCCCACGGCCGATCCTGTTTGCGGCGTGGCGGTTGGTAGACGTGTGTCGCGTAACCGTGCCCGGCGATCGCTGCACAGAAGCTCTCTTGTCGGCGACGCGACCAGACGCGTCCCGCGATCCCCACGAACGCATACCACTGGAAACCGCGTTCCATCAGGTGATCGGCGGCCATGCGCGCCGCGCCGGCGGAATCCGACTCCACCTGGCTGAGTCCCGACAGTGGACTGCCGGGTCGCAGTTGCTCGTCCGACAGATCCAGGGCAATCGTGGGCAGGTTGGCCGCCAGGATCGCCTTGGCGATGCGGGGCGTTTCAATCCGGGCAATCGTCCCGGTCCCGCCCCATTGCTGCATGCGGGGCAGTGCCTGTTCGAAGTCGCCGGGTGTCAGGTAGAAGGACCAGGGTCCGTGCAGGCGTCCGTACCGCACGATGCCGCGCAGCATGCCGCGACCGTAACCGCGGGAGGTCTCGATGAGCAAAGCAACTCGCGGCGTGTGCACCTGTTCCTCCCTATTTTTTCCAATCGGGATATTCTATGGCGCTCCCGCCGGTCGCTCAATCGTCCGCTGCGCAATTTCGACATGGATTTGCGCAAGATTGGCTCGCGGGGGAGTGGCTTTGGCTTACATTGGGAGTGATGATGTTGTCGTGGTAGTAACGTCTTCGTAACCCCACAGGTGACCTGCCATGGCCAAGAGTTCTGAAAAACGCTTTGCAGTCGGAGTCGATTACGGAACCAATAGTGTCCGCGCGTTGGTCGTGGATGTGAGCGACGGGAGCGATGTGGCGACTCATGTCTATGACTATCCCAGTGGCGATGCCGGCATCCTGCTCGACCCTGCCGATCCGAACCTGGCCCGTCAGAATCCGGCCGACTACATCCAAGGTTTCTATCAGGCGGTGGGAGGCGCGATTCGCGCGGCCGGCAAACAGCGCGGCTTCGCCGCGGACCGAGTCGTGGGCATTGGCGTGGACACGACCGGTTCGACGCCGATTCCGGTGGACCGCGGTGGCATGCCCTTGGCGCTGCAGCCCGCTTTCCGGAAGAACCTGGCCGCGCATGCCTGGCTGTGGAAAGACCACACCGGTCACGCGGAAGCGGAGGAGATCACCGAGCGTGCCACCGGACACAAGGACGGCTACCTGAAGAAGTGCGGTGGCTCGTACAGCAGCGAATGGTACTGGTCCAAAATCCTGCATTGCCGGCGCACGGCGCCCAAAGTGTTTGCCGCTGCCTATTCGTGGGTCGAACTGGCCGACTTCATTCCGGGTTTCATCACCGGTAACCTCGATCCCGACACGATGCCGCGTTCCATCTGCGCGGCGGGACACAAGGCGATGTTTCACGAGCAATGGGGAGGCTTGCCGGGCAAGCCGTTTCTCAAGAGCCTGGACGCGCAGCTGCCGTCGGTGCGGGATCATTACGCGGCTTCGGCGGTGTGTGCCGACCGCAAAGCCGGCGAACTGACGGCGGACGTCGCCCAGAAAGTGGGCCTGCCGCCCGGCATCGCCGTGGCTGCCGGCGCGTTCGACGCGCACATGGGAGCCGTTGGGGCGGGCATCAAGCCTGGTACTCTGGTGAAGATTATCGGGACCAGCACCTGTGACATGATGGTGGCACCTATGGATCGCGAGCTTCCGGACATTCCCGGATTGTGCGGGATCGTTCCCGGCTCGATCATTCCCGGCATGTATGGTTTGGAAGCGGGTCAGTCGGCCGTGGGGGATATCTTCAACTGGTTTGTGAAGTACTTGACACCCGGCGAGTACACGGCCAAGGGGGACGCCCACAGCAATCTCACCAAAGGGGCAGAAATGCTCCGGCCAGGAGAAAGCGGCCTCCTGGCGCTCGACTGGAATAACGGCAATCGAACGATTCTCGTCGACGCGCGCCTGACCGGTCTGCTGGTCGGCCAGACGCTGCACACGTCCGCCCCCGAGATCTACCGGACTTTGGTGGAAGCTACCGCTTTCGGCGCATTGACGATCATCAACCGCCTGGAAGAATACGGCGTGCAAGTGAAAGAGGTGGTGAATTGTGGTGGCATCGCCGAGAAGAATCCGTTCGTCATGCAGATCTACGCCGACGTGACCGGTCGTCCCATGAAGATCAGCCGGTCCGCTCAGACGTGCGCGCTGGGCACTGCCATGTTCGGAGCGGTGGCGGGCGGCGCCTATGCGTCCGTCGAGCAGGCCCAGCGGAAAATGACCGGGACCAAGCCTGATTTCTATCGCCCCCGCAAAGCGGCCGTGGAAGTCTATCGCCAGTTGTACACGCTCTACCGCACTTTGCACGACGCCTTTGGTGCCAGCACGTACTCCGGTCCATTGAACCAGGTCATGAAGACACTGATCGCCATTCGACAGAAAGCGCGTCAGGGCTGAGTCCACCCTGCCGACGGAGAGAGCCGATGCTCAAGAGATTGAAGGTCGCCGTGTGTCAGGCCAACCTGGAACTGGTGAAACAAGGACTGGTCACATTGACGTGGGGAAACGTCAGCGGCTTGAGCGACGACGGTC
>CAVWHV010000002.1:0-14162 GCA_963754725.1 uncultured Planctomycetaceae bacterium | reverse complement strand
CAAATAAAAATTAATACGGTAGTCCTGGTAAAATGAGACTCGATATGATTCGTTTTGAGCCATAGTTTTAAGTAAACAATAATTTATAAATGAATGCGATTTACGACGAGAAAAAATAATGACGATAATCCTGTCGGGTTTAGTAATTCTTTACGTTCCGGCTGCGCAAGAAGTCGGATGGAACATCATCAGGCACCCGAACAGACCAATATTAAATTATGACGTGATAAATATATTGGAGTATTTGATTTTGTACAATACATGGAGCAGACAGGTTTTGATACGATATTAAGCAAAGACGAATCCTTCACTCTTTTTATCCCGACAAATGATGCTTTTTCAGCTATAAATAGCGACGAATTGGCATGGGTGCTTGGGTATCATATCTCAAAAACGGTTTTTATTCCTTCCAACATAAAGGGCTTAACAAAGCTGGAAACCTATTAAAAATTTGCACTGTTAACAAAAGATGAAAACGATATTTATTTTGATGGTTTATCTTTCTTTCAAAAAACAGTCCGTTATATAAAGATGGTATTTATTATGAATTGAAAACGGTTGCCTATCCACGGCTAAATTTATAACGAATATATGGATGTAAATAATCCGATATTCACTAAATATATTGACTCCAGAGATTCAGTAACCCTCCTTTATTATGCCCAGTAAGCCACTAAATTATAATGACACCGGGTGACGCGCTGCGGGCCTTGCAGGTCAGATAGGGGACGGCCGGAATGAACTCCGGCGCGGGCGTCGCCAGGGTGCTGGCGACGTAGAACATGTGCCACACGTTCCCGTCAAAAACCACCCACGGGGAACAGGCGAGGCCGAATCCGCTTCGCCCGGTGCGCCGAAGTCCAGGATCGGGCCCTTCTTGGTCCAGTGCACAAGATCGTCACTGGTCGCCAGGCAGGCCCGCCAGCCGCGTGGCCCCGCCCCGTCGTAGTGCAGGAAGTAAGTACCACCAGACTCGAAGACGATGGCCTCGCGCGCTCCCAATTGGTCGCAACCCTCGGGACCGTCGCCATAGGGAAGTACGACTCCCTGATCCTGCGCGTCCCAGCGCAGCGTGGCGCCCGGGACGGCCGTCCGTCCTCCGGAGGTCTCTGGCGGCCACTGACTTGGACCTGGCCCTCAGCGTCCGGCCGACTGGCCTGGGGATTGCGCGGCGGAACCGGTGGCAGAGCCACATCGGATGGTGGGCTGCCCGTGGCCGGTCGGGAGAACTTCTCCCCATACTTCGTGGATCCTCCCACGAACCCACCGTGGCTCAGGAAGAACTGTCCGTCCTCCACACCCATGAACCGATCGAGTCGGTCGGCCTTTCCCGTCGGATCGTGGCTGAAACCGGCCGTCGTCAGCTCGTTCCAGTCACCCGCCTCCGTGCGAATCCACTGGTTGCCATACAGAGCTTTGCGAACGAGGTGGCCATTGCTGCCCCAGAAGTTTTCGCTGAAGCTATGCAACCCGCGCAGCCAACCGCCTTCCTTGGGTGCCTGCCACGCCGAGATGAGCATCCACTCCTGCCTGTCGGGATGAAAGTAGTAACCGGCGAAGATCGTGTGGGTCTCGTCGGTTGGCTGGGCAGTGACGATGAATCGTTGCTTCACGCCGGTCTTCCACAGGTACTTCAGGTGGCTGTGGCCGCCCGTGCCTTCGTTGCCGAAGTCACCGCTGAAGACCCCTTCGCCCTTACTCACTAACTGGACGCGGTTTTCCTCAGAAACTTTGCCGCGGTCCGCGGCCTCGTTGCCGCTGTCCCACACGGAGAAGATGATCCGCCGCTCCGTGGGGCTGTTGACCTGCATGCCGAAATAGCCGCGATGCCAACCGCCAGCCATGTAGAAGGTCGCTGTCGGATCTTCCACGGCGGTGACCTCGCAATAGAACGCGGCGACGTTCGTGTCGGCGGGCACGGGGTAGAAGAGATGAACCGAGGCCGCGTTGCGACGCTCTTTGAGGTTGAAATGTGCGCCGGCCACGGCCGTGCCAACAAGATTCAGCGATTCCAGGTCGCCGAACGGCTGGCCTGCTTCGTTCCGCGACTCCAGCGTGAACCGTTGATAGCCCGCCTCGGAGATGGTGAAGGCCCCGAAATCCGCGGTCGTGACTGTGTCACTGCCGATACCCTTGACCACCAGTTCGCGCGACTGGCCGGCCACGGTCAGTTTGAGTTTGGACTCCGCGTCCTTCGGCAGCCGCAGCACGACCTTGGCCGAGACTTCCCCCGTCTGCTGGAAGCGGCCATACCAGTTCACGCTCAAAGCGGGGTCGGTCCAGCGCGTGGCTCCGCTGCGTTCCAAGATGCGGGCCCCCTCGGCGTTCGGAAGCGTGTAAGCCGTGAAGGCGGGCACGCGGAGCTCCGCGGCGGCGAGCGACGTGGCCCAGGAGAAGAGAATGAGCGTGAGTAGTTGTTTCCGACACATCGTCAATTGGTCCACCGTGAAATCCCCCTCATCAACCTGCTCCGCGTGGAATGGACGTCAACCGTATGAGACGAAAGCAACCTGCTCACGCTCACCGCAGGCCCGCCACACTGTCGGGACGCGTGCACGCCTCACCCTGGTCGAGCCAGCCGCGGCCGATCCGCCGGATGTCGTCCCAGTCACCGGCCGTGCCCAACAGCACGTGGAACGTGCGGCGTTCCGTCCAGCGATTGAGTTCCATGTCCTGGCAGTACAGAGAATAGTCCGCCCAAAACGACTTGATCCGCTTCCCGTCCGGCACAAAGTGATGACCGATCGATCCGAAACTGTACGCATAGGGCGAGCCGGGCTTCCACAGGGACGTCTGCGAGTTCAACCAGCCGATCGGCCAGTGATCCCATTGTCCGGCTCCCCAGCCGCGCCCCCTTCAGCGCCCGGAGTGCAGTGATCAATCAACTGGTTCTTTTCGGGCGGAAAACCGCTGGCCTGGCCCAGCACGGCGAACAACAGTTTCTCGCGGAATGGCAGGACCAAGGCGCAGCCCGCTGACCGCGAGATGGCCTGGAGCGTGGCATCGTCGCCGCGACGTCGGACGTGGCCCTGGTCGTCCCAGTAAATGTCATATCTGCGATCACCGTACAGGTCGAGCACCGCAAGTGTGTGGCAGTCTCCCCACTGCGTGTTGCGCGGAAACAGGTCCCCGATGACCGAGCCCATGGGCGCTACGCCGAAGAGTTCGACCGGCTGTGTACTGTAGCCAATCACTTCGTTCGGTATGAGGCTCTCATAGCTCGTCCGCCGTAACACAAGTCCGTTGGGATAAGCAAAATAGTCCTCTGTCCCGCGCAGTCTGGGTTGTGAATCGTCCTGCATGTGGACGCACTGGTAGGTCCACCGCACGCAGACGCGGTGCGGTCCGCGCTCGAGGATCTCCACGGAACTGTTGCGTTCCTTGCGGCCCAGGTTATTGAACAGCTCGGCATCACCCAGGTTGCCTTCGAAGAACTGATTGCACATCGCGGCACCACTGGGCAACTCCAGGATGGGACAGTAACTGGCTTCATGACTGAAGATGAAGCGGTGCACGTGGTCCTTCCAGTACACGACGACGGCCTTCTTCGCATTCAGATCGGCGTGCGGCGGACTGGGAGAAAGAGGACCCGTGTAATGGCCGGGCGCATAGTCGTGGACTTCCACGGCCGAGACGCCGAGCGTCGGCATTGCGGCCAATTCCGACATGGCCAGGGGAGCCGACTGTGGCACGACCGGGACAGATTCCTCTTGAGCCCCGATAACCACTGGCCACGCCAGCGCGCCGATGTAAACACACAACAGACGTGTCGTCGTCAGGTTCATCGTTTCAGGTTCTCCCACGCGATCTTGCCGGCTTCCAGCCGGCTTCCTGTTTGCCACCACGTTCACGTGGTGGAGTGAGGGGGCAACTCAGAACTGCATCACCTCGCGCACCGCCTGGACGACCCGTGGCACATCGGGACGATAGGCGTTTTCGAGCACGGGGGTGAATGGCACGGGCACGTCGGCCGAGGCGACGCGCCGGATCGGACACCGCAGGTGTTCTCCAAATCGCTCCAGGATCCCGGCTGCGATCTCCGCACTGACGGAGCCGGTTTTCGGACCTTCTTCCACAATCACCACGCGGCCGGTCTTCTTCACGGAATCGCCGATCGTGTCGTAGTCCAGCGGCGACAGGCTGCGCACATCGATCACTTCCGCGCTGACACCGTCCGCTTCCAACTGCCGGGCGGCATCGAGCGCGTAATGCAGCATCAGGAGCCAACCCAGTATCGTCACGTCGCCTCCCGACCGGCAGACTGCCGCGGTGTCGAGCGGCACGGTGTAATCTTCCGCGGGAATCTCCCGCGTGGCATCGACCGCGCCACTCTCGGCGCGGACGCCCTTCGATCCGTACAACAGCTTGTGCTCGATGATCAGCACCGGGTTGTCATCGCGCACGGCCGCTTTGAGGATCCCCTTGGCGTCGTAGGCATTGGAGACCGCCAGCACCTTGATGCCAGGTACGCCCGTGAAGTAGCGTTCGACATTCTGCGCATGCTGGCTGCCGCGCCCGGTGGCGCCAACCGGAGCGCGCATGACCAGCGGCATCGTGATCTGCCCACCGGACATGTATCGCATCTTGGCGATGTTGTTGACGATCTGATCGAAGGCCAGCAGGAGAAAGTCCCCGTACTGCACGTCCACAATCGGCCGCAGGCCCATCATGGCCGCGCCGCAGGCCACCCCAAAGAATCCCAGTTCCGCAATCGGCGTGTTGATCATGCGATCGGGGAACCGTTGCTCCAGTCCCAGGGTGACGGTGAACGCGCCACCCCATCCGCCGGGCACGGCAATGTCCTCACCAAGACAAAACACGCGCGAATCCCGCTCCATCTCTTCACCGATCGCTTCGCGGAGAGCCTCGGCGATTCCCAGATGCTTCGTCATTGTCGCTCCTCGCAGCTTTCAGACCAGGACGTCGGTCGTCAAATCTTGCACGGTGGGCAGCGGGGCATTTCGCGCCTGCACAACAGCCTGGTTGAACTCGTCCACCACACGCATCTTGACCGCCATCAATCCGGCCTCGTCGACCACGCCGTGCCGCTGGAGCGCGTCAGCAAGACGCAGAATCGGATCGTTGGCCGCCCAAGTCTCACGTTCTTCCGGGGGCTGGTAATGACACGGATCGCGGCGGGAATGTCCCGTGCAACGGTAGGTCAGTAACTCCAAGAACACGGGACCGTGGCCGGACCGGCAGTCGTCAACGGCAGCCCGGGCTGCGGCGTGGACCGCCAGCACGTTGTTGCCGTCCACTTGCTCGGAGCGGATCCCGTAACTCGTGACCCGCCGCGCGACGTTCGTGTCGCGCATGATAAGCGAGATGTGGGTACTGGCGCCGTAGAGGTTGTTCTCGCAGGCGAACACGACCGGCAGGTTCCAGATCGCCGCCATGTTGAGCCCTTCATGGAACGCCCCTTCGGACACAGCTCCGTCGCCGAAGAAGCAGGCCACGACGCGATTGTTCCGCTGCATCTTGAAGGCCAGTGCCATGCCGGCCGCCACCGGAATCCCACCGCCCACAATCGCGATGCCGGGGACCATCCCCTTGGCCATGTTCCCCACGTGCATGCTGCCACCCTTGCCCCGACAGCAACCGGTCCGCGCGCCAAACAGCTCGTCGAGCAGCTCTTGAACCGTGAGTCCCTTGGCCAGGGCATGGCCGTGACCACGAAACGTCGACGTAATGAAGTCGTCCTCCCGCAACGCACTGCACACGCCCACAGCCGTCGCTTCCTGTCCCTGGCATTGATGAATGGTGCCCGGCATCGTGCCTTCCAGAAACAGGAACTTCACGCCGTCCTCAAACTCGCGAATGAGCACCATGCGTTCGTACAACGCAAGCAGCTGGTCTCGTCCGTACGGGGCAAGTTGCTCCGTGGCAATGGGTGGAAGTTCGTGATCGTCGTTCACAGGTTGTCCTTTCGCTGCGAGTCTCCGTGCCGTTCTGTCCCACTTGCGTGGCCCATGGAATGCCCAGTTTAACCGCAACGCCAACGGCGTGCGCGCCCGGCATACGATCTGCGTCCAGCCCGCTCGCCACCGCGCAGCCCGTTGGGCTGGCGGTTAAACGGCGAAGAAGCCACTTACATCGTCTCCAATTCTGCCACGATCGCCCCCAGGAACTCCGCGGCGTACCTGCCGCTCGCCACGCGGTGATCGACGCACAACGTGAGCGTGCCACGCTGCTGGGCGACCAGCTGTCCGTTGTCCTGGACGACGGGTGTGAGCATCACTTTGCCCACCCCGAGGATGGCCGCCTCGGGCGGGTTGATGATCGGCACAAAACTCTCCACGTCGCAGACTCCCAGGTTGGTCACGGTCATCAGCGCCGAGTGGATGCGACGCACGTCCTGATCGCCGTTCTTCAGACGCTCCGCCGCACGGCGAATTTCGTCCGAGACCTGCTCGACGGTCTTGCCCGCCGGAGCCGGGACGGGAATCACGAACAGTTCATTGTCCCTGTCGATGGCCACGCCAATCGCATCGCAGTCGGCCGGCACCAGCCGTTCGCCGTCGAACCGGCAGCGAAAGCGATCGAATCGGCTGATCGCCACGGCCACGGCCCGGACAAAAAAGGCGTCCCAAGCCAGCTTGAACGGTTCGGTAGCCTGGCGGCGTGCGACAATCATCGAAGCATTGAAAGACGTCTGCAGGTAGAAGTGCGGGATCGTCTGCTTGCTCGATTGCAGCCGCCTGGCTGCCGTCCGCTGCGCGACCGTCAGCGGAAGACTGGCTGCCGGCACTTTCACTGCACTCGCCGCGGCGCGATTGCGCAAACATCCCGACCGGTTTTGCCGCGGACGGCCCAGCCACCGGAGGCACAACCACCGGCTGTGCAGCGGACGCTGTGGGGGCGGCAGTCGCGATCGATGCGATCGGCGTTGAGTCCGCGACATCGAAGACCGCGATCACCTGGCCGACCGACACTTCCTGGTCGGCCTGGCAGAGCACCTGATCCAGTCTGCCGCTGATCGCCGACTCGACTTCCATCGTCGCTTTGTCGGTTTCCGCTTCCAGCAATGGCTGACCTCGCGTGATCGTTTCGCCCGGTCGCGCGAGCCACCGGACGATGCGCACCGGCGCATCGTTTGTTGTCAGGTCGGGCATGCGCAGTTCGTAGATCATCGTCAGGCCCTCCCGCAGCATCCGAGCGATTCGATGCGTTCCAAGACGGCGTCGCGGACCGCCAGTCGTCCGGCGACCAGCACGTCTCGCGTGCCTCCCATTCCCAACAACTCATGCGGATTACTCGGCATATTTTCGGCTTCGAACGCCGCGCGCAGGGCTGCGAGATATCGTTGTTTGAGGTACGTGCCGTAGTTCACTTTGGCCACCCCGAGCCGAATGGCGGCTCGAAGCGCTGGCGTGGCGATCCCCGTTCCGCCGTGCAGAACCAGCGGGACCGGGACGCGCGCGGAGAGCCGCCAGCTGTTCCAGGTTCAGGTCCAATTCGCCCCTCACCTGGATGTGAACGTTGCCGACGCTCACGGCCAACAGATCCACTCCCGTCTCGCGCACGAATCGCTGGGCAAGGTGCGGATCGGTGAGCTGCCCCGCGTGTTCCACGCGTCCCGTCGCGCCGCAGGGCAGTTCGCCCAGCTCCGCCTCGACGGCCACGTTTCGCGCATGGGCGTGCCTGACAATCCCTTTGACACGCTGGAGGTAATCGTCGTACGGGCAATTCGGGTCTGCCGGCATGACCAGGTTGAATCCCGCCTCTGCGGCCGCGAGGACCCAGGAGTCGACCGGGCATTCATTGAAGATCAGGCCGCAGGGCACGGACGACGATTCCGCGGCTGCCCGTCCCAGCGCACCGTAGAGAGAAAGCCGCTCGGCGGCCAGCCGCCCTGCGTAACTCAGGAACTCGCCGTTAAAACCCACGATCACCGGCGACCGCGTCTGTTCCGCCGCGTCAAGCACGCCCTGGAGCGACTCGAGGTTCCAGCTCTCGAAATATCCGATGGCATATCCGCCCGCCTGGCAATCGGCCATCAAGCGGGGAATCGACTCCAGGGGCATGCTCGGTCTCCCACTCCCTATGCTCGGCGCAACTCCGCCGTTCTGTGCGCTCGGTCCACGGTTGCTCTGCGGGTTCCGCGCCACGGACTCGGCGGATGGCCGTGGACCGTGGCACTCTCCGGACTATTCAGCGGTTTTCGGTCCGTTCCGGTTTCAGCCACAACTTAATCGTCTTGATCTCGAAGGCCCGCAAGTCGAACTCGAGCGCATTGTCGGTCACGGCGAGTTTCGAGCCGGGGTCTTCCATCAGGTTCACTTCCTCAGCCGCGGTGAGGGGGGCCGACAGTTGCAGGGAGGCTCGGGTCGGCGCTCCCGTCGCTTCGTAGACCCGCAGCACCGCCGTGCCGTCCGGGCCAGGTTTCGAGCGCGGATATCACGACGTTGTGCGGTGTGACCTGCAACAAGCCCCAACGAGGGGGCAACACGCCCGCGTGCACGGCCGCGGTGTGGGCCAGCAGTGGATGGTTGAATTCCAGTCCGTCGCGATAGACGCCCGCCTCCCGCCAGTCCCCCGTGTGCGGGACCAAGGCGTAGTCGAAGGAGAGTTCCTTGCCCACTTCGAAACCGGTGTCCGACGACATGCCAGGCTCGTAACCGCCGCCGTATCCATAGGCCTGGATGCGCGTGCTGCGCGCCAGCGAGAGCATCATCGTACCGCTGGCCACATTGTTGCCGGGCAGGCCGCGATTGAGCACGGCGACGCCCCGTTCCGTTGCCGCAATCGACCCAGTTCTGCGCAGGCAGCTCGATCCCCACCGGCCGCTCGACGGCCCCGAACGGAATCTCGTGATACGACTTGCCGTCGTCGATCGACGTGGGGAACAACACGCGATAGCGGACCGACTTCTCGTTGTTGAGGAGCCTGCGTGTGGATGTCGATCCTCCGCAGTCCAGCAACCAGGCGGACCGTCGTGGTGAACTTGATTTTCTCCACCGAAGGGGTGCGTCACGGTGAACTCCGAGAACACGTCGCCACGGCTCACCGCGCCCCGCGTGGCGGTCGGCTCGCTGCTGAAGACCGCCTGGCCCGCCTGCGGCGCCGCGTGCGGCGTCTTGTTCGTGACGAACCCGGATTCCAAGTTGTGATACAGCTCCCACAAGTCGCCGCGATCCTCTTCCCGCGCCACCACATTGCCCGGACCATCGAGCACGTTCCATGGCGACGATTTCGCCACCAGGCTGGTCATGGCGCCCGAACCCGGATCGAACTCGAGGCGGTAGTACTCGTTCTCCAAGACCGGTTCGTCCTGTGGCTCGGGCGTCGACGCCGCCGGTCTCTGCAGCGGCAGAACTCGATAGATGGAGTACCCCAGCGCCGGGACGTCGCGGGCTACAAAGGCGACTTCGGCCTGCAGCAGAGAACCATCACGAGAACGCACGGCGTGGAGCATCTGAACCGGCACGGCCACACCGTCGGGCCCGACCAGGCTCACGTCGGTCATGCCGTTGTCGGACAACCCCACTTGAGCGACCACGATGTCGGTGCGCGGCCAGCCGAGCATGTTCCACACGACAACCGGAATGCCCTCACCTCGTGTGTCGATCGCCGTCGAGGCGGCCCGCAAGCGAGCTTGCACTTCGTCGCTGGCAATCTGCTGCGAGACATCGTAGCCCCGAATCGTGTCTTCGTACACCTGGTCGGTCATGACGCCCGACATCAGGTCGTGCGCTTGATTGAAAAGCATCGGCTCCCATGCTCGCCACAAGATCGTGTCGTCGGTCGGTGCGGCCAGCCACCGCAACATCACTCCCAATTTCTCCGCGGTCGTGAGCAATCGCTCGACTTCGCGGGTCCGTTGCTTCAATTCGATCCGACTGCTGTAGGTCCCTTGAAAGATCGGATTGAAGTCACCTCGCACCACCGGCCGGTCCGCACGCTGGGCGACCAGCGCTCTCGAAATCGGTCGGCACGGCGATGCGCAAGTTCGAAAGGCGCAGCGGCCTGGCGATTGAACTGTTCGACCAGTGCCGGCACGTGCACCTCCGGTTCGCAGACGTCCGCGCCTGCCAATCCCACTCGGCCCGCGCCCGCGAGAATACGGGGCCAATCGCGTCGAACCGCTGCTGGAAGAACTCCGCAAACGCCGGCAACTCGGCCGGCGAACCGTAGGTGACGCGCGTAACTTTGTGGCAGCCAGAAGGTGGGAATCTGCGTGCCGTCGATCCCTTCCCAGAGGAACTCGGACGGAGTGTTGCGGGTCCGCCGGCCACGCTGGATCCAGAAGGACTTGTAGCCACCCAACTTCAGCAACTGCGGCATCTGCGGATGATGCCCGAACGTGTCGAGCTGCCAGCCCACCGTCACGTCGACGCCCAACTCCTGCCGGAAGTATCCTTTGCCGTACAGCACCTGTCGCACAAACGACTCGCCACTCGGCATGTTCACATCGGGCATCACATCGGTCCCGCCCACGATCGCCAGCCGACCTTCCTTCACGAACTTGCCGAAAGGCCGCTGCCTCCTCCGGATAGCGTTCCAGGAACGGTCGCACGTAGCAGACCTGGTCGAGCACAAAACGATAGTCCGGATGGGCCTTCACAGGGCCAGCGCCCGCAGGATGTTGGGCAGGCCCATGTCGAGATACTCCTCCCGCGTCTTGAACACGGCCCCTTCCCAGTGCGTGTGCGGAATGAACAGAAAGACATCTTTGTCCGCGGCCGCGGCAGGTGCCGTCGGCTCGGCCGCAGCCGGGCCACGACCAGACCACACAACCGTCAACAGGAGCACGAAGAGTACCCGGCGTGCTGCGAGGCAGGCGGCAGGCTGCAGGCTGCAGGCTGGAGGCTGGAGGCTGCAGGCTGCAGGCGGGGGGACGGAGGCGGCAGGCTGCAGGCGGGAGGCGGGAGGCTGGAGGTGGGGGGTTGGTTGGTGCATGGCTGGAGTTGGTCCGGCGTTTGGGGAATGTTTTGGTTAGTGCGCCGTCAAGGCGACAACTTCACGACGGTTGGGCAGCCAGCAGTGCCTCGCTGTCTCTCTGCGCCGTGCGTACGACCAGGCCACGCTGCAGCAATGGCTCGATATCCGACGTCTTCGTGCTCGCGTCCGTGATGACTTCGTGAATCTGAGCGATGTCCAACACTTTACACAATGCGCGCTGGCCGAACTTCGAATGGTCGACCAGCAACACCACGCGCACAGCCTGTTCGGCGACAATCTGCTTGATGCGAAATGTAGCCATAGAGGACTCGAAAATGCCCTCCTCCGGCAAAAGTCCCTTGGTCGATAGATACGCGACATCCACAAATAGACGACGGGCAGCTTCTTCTGCGGTCGGGCCCACGAAACAGGCGGTCGACGGATCGAACTGCCCACCCAGACTGATGATCGTGTTGTCCATCGTGCGGCCCAGCTCGAGGCTGACCAGCGCCAGTGCGTCACGACCGTCAGTCCTCGCAACCGCCTGGCCAACTGGCGGGCGAGCACCAGGCAGGTCGTACTGCCATCGATGAACACAGTCTGCTGGGACTTGATCTGCGCAAGCGCCGTGACAGCAATCGCTTCCTTTTCCCGCCGCTGCACGTTCAGCCGCTGTCGCACGGCCGACTCATACAGGTGCTGAGGCGCGTGCGCCGTCTGCACACCACCTAATGCCTTGACCAACTCGCCCCGCTGGACCAGTTTGTCGACGTCCCGCCGGACCGTCATCTCGGAGACGCTCAACAGAGTGGCCAATTCCTGGTACGAACAGGCGCCCGCCACGTCCACTCGATGGACGATCGCCACCTGTCGTTCACGTTGGTTCATGACTCGACACACCTGAGGCCGAACGTTGACGTGGAAAGGCAATCCGACGCCGGAAGACCGTCACACACGGTGGAAACAGGTGAGATTATGACAACTTCTTGTTATATTTCAACAGGATCCGCGATCAAAACTCGCCGAAGCGAGATCAACTCACATATCAGCCCATTTGGGTGGTGCGACATTCGAATGCCGCGGCGGCCCGCATGTCGCGGTCCGGTACCGGCGGCGGTGCGCGAAGCTGACGGCTTGTCGCGTATCAACCGATCTGGCCAACTTCCGCCAGTTGTATGTCCATGGCGCCCGAGCAGTCCGGCGCGCGGCGAGTCGCCTGCGGATCTCCAGCTGGAAGGCGAGGGCGGCTACCGCACCTCTGCAGTCGATTTGGCGGACTGGAAGAACCCCGCCGAAATCGAGTTCTGCTACTGGGTTGTGTGGTGCCACACGCGCTGCAAGGTGGCGAGCATTCGGCGCGAGGGCGACCGCGCGACGGTGGCCATGCTGCAGCCCCATTTCACCCAAGCGCGCACGAAAGAGGGTGTCCAGATCGATCTGCCGAACTACATCGAAAACGCCCGGAAACTGTTGGACGAACCGGGCGAATGGTATCTCGACCGCTCGACGCGGACAGTCTACTACCTGCCCAGACCTGATGAGGACATGCGGAAGGCCCAGGTGATTGCCCCGGCCATCGAAAAGTTGATCGAGCTGCGCGGCACGCTCGATCGGCCCGTCGCCAATATCAGCTTCGCAGGCGTTTCCTTTGAATGGTGCCTGGATGAAGAAACTGGTACGGTATACTCCGTACGGCATCGCGGATGTGATCAGTGGCCCAACTCGCAACGCCTAAACCAAGGAGAAGTCGGATGACCCTATGCCCCATCGCCATCGCAGTGAGCTGCAAGAAGTGCCCTGCATTCTCATTCTGTCCCCTCAAGACCGTCCTCGGCGATTACATGAAAGAAGACAAATCGCCCACGAAAGAGTCTGAGAAGAAGTAGCAGAGTGTTACGTGTCAGGCTCTGTTCACTCCGTTGCCTCCTGTAAACTTTTACGAAACAGAGGCCTCGGCGGGCGACCCAGAGTGCGCGGCCAACCGCGATCATGGGCGGCTCGGGCGACCGCATTTGATTATCGCTTGTGCGGCCGGATGAGTACTTTACCCTCGGTCATGTTTTCCACGTATCGCTGCAAACCTGCACCCACTTCTTCGAGGCTGATCGCACGTTGGACCTTGGTCTCGATCAGCCCGTCCATCAACATCCGTTGTAGGCGATTCGCGGCGCGGAGAACGCCGAAAGTGCCGCGTCGTCGAATCCATTCACCAAGGTAGAAGCCGGTGACGGTCTTGTTGCGGAAGATGAGATCGATCGGATCGACGTTGCCACACGGCTCTGCAGACAGCGCTCCGTAGACATACACGCAAGAACCGGGCGGCATTGCGCGAGTAACGTACCCGTCATGTCTCCTGCGACGGCTTCAAAAGCGGCCGTGGCGTTGACCTGTCGGCAGGCCGTGGCGAACTGTTCGACAAAGTCGACGTCCGCGGAATTCAACACGCGCTCGGCTCCCATCGACTTGAGCAATTGAACCTGCTCAGCGCGGCGCACCACGCAGACAATTGGATACTCAGCCTGGCCGGCAATGCGGAGAAGCATTCGTCCGAGTTGGCTGGCTCCGGCGGTGTGAACCGCTGCCGAATGCCCGCCCCGTCGCGCCGTGTCCAGCAGGCCGATCGCAGTGAGCGGGTTGATGATCAGGCTGGCAGCGGCATCCATCCTGAGTCCTCGTTTCAGCGGAATACACTCGGTGGCATTGGCCAGGAAGTACTCGGCCCAAGTGCCGTCACGGTCGCCTTGCCCACCGCAGGCGACACGCTTATTGTTGAGCCAGCCGGCAAGCCATCCTCCGCCGCTGGCCACGACGGTACCGGCACCTTCCCAGCCGGGCACGGTAGGCAGCTTCTTGAGCGCGCCGTACTTGCCCTGCAAGAGCAACAGATCGGACGGATTGCACGGCGTGGCCTCGATCTTCACCAGCACTTGCCCGCGACTTGGCTCGGGCAAAGGCTGCTCGACGACTGCGCAGGCTGCGGATCGCGTCCGTCACATCCTCGTGATATGCCTCCAAACGCACCGCACGCATGTTCTTGGGGAGAGTCATGGTTCATCCAACTCCTGTGCCGTCGCCTTGCGATACCCGTGGAACATGGCAATTCGAGCCGACATCTCGGCTGAGCTGTCCGGCTGTCGGGCAGCGAGACGCACGGAGTCGCCTGGCCGCTCATGCCGCAATTCTATCGTCAGGCGCTTGGTGTCAAGGTGGAGATGCTGATGCACTACAAGGACAGCCCGAAGGCTCCGCCGCCAGGCGTGCTTCAGGTACCAAAGGCGGCC
>CAVWHV010000001.1:0-117622 GCA_963754725.1 uncultured Planctomycetaceae bacterium | reverse complement strand
CGGACTCCAGCTGATTCTGTTGACCTGCCACAGCCAGACGCTGGAACTGGTGCAACGGCGGCTGCCGCAACTCGAGCCGGTGACCTTGAGCACTTGAGTTTCCGGGCTTCCCGATCCGCCCACGCCGGGCTGGATCACGTCTCGTCCTGGTACACGGCTGCCATGCCGCGCACCGATGTGCGCGATGGTTTGTCGGCACGCGGCCGGCGCGAGCACTTCGGCTTCCGGGCCCAGCGCCAGCACGCGGGGAATGATTTCGAGTTCGTGGGCGGCCTGCACGGTGAGTTCAATGCCGCCGTCGCGGCGCGGCTTGACCTGCTGCTCCGGATGCCAGGGATCTTCCAGCACCCAAGGTGCCGCGCGGGCGCTGATGCGGATCCGGAAGTTCTTCGGCTTGCCACCCGAAAAGATCCCGAGGCTGTGCCCCAAGTACTCCTCCAGTCGGAAATCGGCTGCGGACTGAAACCACTCGTCCAAGATCGTGGCGCGCTCGAATCGATCGAGCTTCCAGTGCCGCAGCCGGTCCTGGTCAACCGGGATCTCCTGGGCGGCGGCGATGATGTACAGGCTGGATTGGTAGAACACGATGGCGTAGGGCTCGATGCGACGTCGTGCCGCCTGGCGTCCGGGCGGTTGGTACTCCACTTCCACGACGCGATGTTCCAGGATCGCCCGGTGCAGTACCTTGAGTACGCCCTGCTTGGACGCGTACGACTTGGCCGGCATTCCCAGCACGTACAGGATCCGGCGGTATTTTTCGTAGTGGTCGGCCACCGATGCGGGCAGTTCGTCGCGCACTTTGTTCCAGAAGGACTCGATGCCTTGCCAGAATGGCGTACCGAACAGAGGATACAGCAGGTCACGTCCCATCGAGAGCGCCATCAGTTCCGTGGCGGTCGCCGTGATCTTGTGCGTCGTCTTGCGCGGGGGCCCAACTTCCAGACCTTGCCGCGGGGCGTGGCGTGCGGGGCCACGTCGAATCCGGCCGCCTGGAGCGCCTCCAGGTCGCGCCGCACGCTGCGGGTGTGCAACGAAGTCAGTCCGAGGTCACCGACCAGGTCGTCGCGGATTTCTTCCAGCGACCGACCGAAGCGGAAGTCCTCCAGGATCTGGAGAATTTTGTGCTGGCGGATGAGTTGTTCGTTGCGTGCCATACCCCACTGTGCATTTCTCGAGCGAAGAAGACGAAAAAAACCTCAGATCCTGCCCGTGCCCCGACACCTCGGGGCGTTCCCCGATCACCCCGGCGGCTCGGCGTATCGAATGGGGTCGGTCGCGTGATTTTCGGCGAATCCCCGCCGCCGCAGCAAGCACGCATCGCATTGACCGCAGGCGACCTCATCGTCGCGCGGTGCATAGCAGCTGGAGGTCCAAGAGTAATCGACACCGAGCTCCAGGCCGCAGCGGATGATCTGTGCCTTGGTCCACCGGATGAGTGGTGTGTGGATGGTGACCGGGCAAGTGCGCTCGACCGCCCCTTTGGTGGCCAAGTTGGCCATCGATTGAAAGGCCGCGACGTATTCGGGGCGGCAATCGGGGTAACCGCTGTAGTCCAGCGCATTCACACCGAGGAAAATGTCGCCGGTTCCCAGCGTTTCGGCCCAGGCGAGTGCAAACGACAAGAAGATCGTGTTGCGGGCCGGGACATACGTGACGGGGATCCCGTGGCCCATCTCTTCCAGCGAACGGGCTGTGGGGACTTCTCCGTCGCCGGTCAGGGCCGACCCGCCGAATTGCCGCAGATCGATATCACAGACCACATGCCGGGCGACGCCCATGCGTCGAGCGATCCGCTGGGCCGCTTCGACCTCACGCGCGTGTCGCTGTCCGTACCGGAAGGTCATCGCATGGAGCGTGAATCCCTCCCTCTTCGCGAGGGCCAGGGTGGTTGTGGAGTCGAGTCCACCGCTCAACAGGATGACAGCGTTTTTCGCCGAAGTACTCATGTCGAGCGCATCGTAGTGCAAACGGGTACCACTGAACAGGCAGGCATCAGGCGTAGAACTGACCCTTCCCCGGGGGTTCGAAGGCGTTGATCCGATGCTCGATCACGGGGCGGTGCGCGTCAGGCGGCCAGAGGACGGCCACGACATCGAAGCGAGCGGACTGCTCCAGCAAGTGATGCTGGCGAAGAAATGCCAGGGCAGCCCGCGTGAGGCGTCGTTGCTTGGGAATGTCGATCGCCTCGGCCGGGTGCCCGGCGCTGAGGGAACGGCGGGTCTTGACTTCCACAAACACGACCACTCGGCGATCGAGAGCGACCAGGTCGAGTTCGCCGAACTCTGACCGCAGCTGGCGGGCCACGATCCGGTAGCCCTTGCGTCGCAGGAAGTGCGCGGCAGCCACTTCGCCGCGCGCACCCAAAGAGTCGGTTGCGGGTCGGCGAAGCCAGCGCCAGAGTCGAGTCCACATCGAGCCCTCTCTCTCTCGCCCGCCCGCCGTCGCTTGCCAGGGATCAGGTGCGGCGTTCGGTAAGCCGGACGGCTTTGCCGACGCGACCGCGGAGGAAGTACAGCTTGGCACGTCGCACGACGCTCGACCGTTTCACTTCGATCTGGGCGATCCGTGGGGAGTGCAGCGGGAACTTCCGCTCGACACCTTCACCGGCCACGATGCGTCGGACCGTGAACATTTCCCGCGCCCCGCTGCCACTGCGGCGATCACCGTGCCGCTGAAAATCTGGGTGCGCTCTTTGTCGCCTTCCAGAATCTTGGTATGCACATCGACGGTGTCCCCCACCTCGAACTGGGGCACGTCGGCCTTGAGATAATCCTGTTCGACCTGTTGAATCAGCTTCTCGATCATGACGATGTTCCTTGCAAACAAGTGTGGACGCGCCGGCGCGGCCGCAAAATCAGGGTCCGCCGGGCGTCTCGCTCTGCGGCGAACCGAAGTCCTGGGATGATTCGTCCGGTATTGGTAACTGGCGGTCCAGCAGGTCCGCACGTCGCTGCCGGGTCCGCTCGTAACTTTGCTCTGCTCTCCAACGGGCAATGGCCCCGTGGTCTCCACTCAACAGAATGTCGGGGACTGGCCATCCCCGAAACTCGCGCGGCCGAGTGTACTGGGCGAACTCGAGCAGTCGATTGCCGGACGAAAACGAATCGTCAATCGAACTGCACTCGTCTCCCAGCACGCCGGGGACCAGGCGAATCACGGCATCGATCAGCACCATGGCCGCGACTTCTCCGCCGTTGACGACGAAATCGCCGAGGGAGATTTCGTCCGGCTGGAGAATGTCGGTGACGCGCTGATCAAAACCCTCATACCGTCCACACAGCAAGATGAGGCGTTCCTGACGACTCAACTGCTCGACTACCTGCTGTTCGAGCCGGCGACCTTGCGGTGTCAACATCACCACATGACCCGGCACCACGTCCTGCCGCTGCACGTCTTCCACCGCGTCCACGACCGGCTCGACCATCATCACCATCCCCGGTCCGCCTCCAAAGGGGCGATCGTCGACCTGGTGATGTTTGCCCTTGGCCCACTCGCGGAGGTTCCGCACGTGCACGCGAACCAGTCCCGCTTCAATCGCTTTGTTCAGTAAGCTCTGGCCAAGATATCCCGCGAAGATCTCGGGAAACAGGGTCAGAACATCGAATCGCATGGCGCATCACTCGCCGCTGTCGGAACCGCCGTCCGCACCGTCGGCCGGCGCGGCCTCCTCCTGGGCGGGCGCCGGTTGCTCTTTCTTGAGTCGCGGCACAACCATGGGCGGCGGTGCCTGCGGCTTGGCCGTCTTGAGCCGCCGAGCGCCAGCCGTTGCTGCTCGGCATGCGTGCCGTTGGTGCCGTACTTCTTGATCAACACCTGGACCTTGTCCGAGGGTTGAGCGCCGACACCCAGCCAATAGTCAATGCGTTCCGCCTTGAGCACAGCGCGGGCGTTTTCGTCTTTGACCATCGGATCATAAAACCCGAGTTCTTCAATCGCCTTGCCGTCACGAGGCGTGTGGGCGTCCATGGCACAGATCCGGTAGAATGGGCGATGCTTTCTGCCCATCTTCTTGAGTCGAATACGTACAGCCACCTAAATCTCCTTGTCGTACTTGTCCGGTCACTTTCCGCGTCGGTTGTTGTCGTTGCCGTTGGTGGATAAGTGTGTGCGAGTCAGTCGGTCTCCCGATCGCCCCGCCGCCGTTTTCGTTTTTCCTTGTCCCGCATCTTTTTCAGGCGGGCTCGTTCCTGCGTGGTGAGTCGCTTGCCGGTGCCCTTCTTCACCCGCGGCAGGCGCCCGCCGGGATCGAGCATTCCGCTCTGCTGCAGCTCGCGGATCGCCTGCAGTCGGCCCCCCAGCCCTTTGCCCGCCAGGCTCTTCATGAGCGGGGCCATCACGTCAAACTGCTTGACGAGCTGGTTCACCTCCTGGGCCGGTACGCCCGCTCCGACCGCGATCCGCTGGCGGCGGCTCTGGTCAATGATCTTCGGATTGCGGCGCTCGTCCTGGGTCATCGAATTGATGATCCCCACCATCCGCCGCATCCCGCCTTCGGTGTCCTCGTTCTCGATCGCCTTCATGGCCTCGCCCATGCCCGGCATCAGGCCGACCATCTTCTGCATCAGGCCGGGCTTGGCCATCTTCTCCAGCTGGTCTTTGAAGTCGTCCAGCGTCAACTGGCCCTCGAGCATCTTGCGCTTCGAGCTCTTGCTGGTTCTGCTCGTCGACCACGCGACGAGCTTCCGTGAACAACTGGCGGATGTCCCCCATTCCCAGGATGCGACTCGCCATGCCGTCCGGATGGAACGGTTCGAGCGCATCCAAGTGCTCACCCGTGCCAATGAACTTGATCGGCACCCCCGTCACATGCTTGACAGACAGTAACGCACCTCCTCGCGCGTCTCCGTCCATCTTCGTCATAATGACGCCGTCCAGCTCCAGGGCCTCGTTAAACGCCTTGGCACTGTTCACCGCGTCCTGACCCGTCATGCCGTCCACCACCAGGTACACCTGGTCGGGCTGCACCCGCTTGTCGATCCGCGTCAGCTGGTCCATCAGTTCCTGGTCAATCGCCAACCGCCCGGCGGTGTCCAGGATCACGACCCGAATCTGATCCTGACGCGCTTTCTTGACCGCCTCCTGGCACAGCTTCACGGGGTCCTTGGCCGACTTGTCGGAATAGACCGGCACGCCCAACTGCTGACCGATCACATGCAACTGGTCAATCGCCGCCGGTCGCTGCAGGTCCGCGGCGACCAGCATGGGTGTCGTCTTGCTCTCCAACAACAACGTGGCCAGCTTGCCACACGTGGTCGTCTTGCCGGAACCCTGCAGGCCGCACAACATCAGAACCGTCGGCTCCCCGCGCAAATGGAGCGAGGGATCGACCGGACCCAGGAGCTGAATCAACTCCTCATAAACGATGCCGACCACCTGCTGCGTGGGATCCAACGACAGCAGGACGCGCTCACCCATCGCTCGGTCGCCAATCCGAGCCATGAAGTCGGTCACCACCGAATAGCTGACGTCTGCCTCCAACAACGACTGCTCGACGAGCTTGAGGCCGTCGCGCATGTTCCCCTCGGTAAGCTTCCCCTTACCGCGGAGCGTCTTCAGGGCCGCCTGCAGACCTTGTTGGAGAGATTCAAACATGACCACCATTCCCGCTCGAAAAAACGGGTGCTTCCGAACCGTTGCTGACGGCTGGGTATGTCTGGGTGCCATCCCCCCAGCAAGGGGACTAGCACGGGAAAACTCGTATTCTAGCGAACTGACCCGGATTCTGTAAATGTGCGGACCGCATCAATATCCGAACGGTCCACGCCGAATCCCACTCGTCATGGGGGTGTGCGCCAGCTGGACGAGCCCGAATCGCTGGCCGAGCACCGACTCGGGAGTGCGGGGATCGGCTGGGCGCGGGTGTCGTGCGTGGTCTGCGCAATTCCGGTCGACCTTGCCGGTGCGAGGCCGGCGCGGCGCGTGGGCGCGGCGTCGGTCGCACGGCGCGACGGGCATGTCGGCGAGGGCAGGCGGAGATCGTGTGCGCCGTGGTGGCAGCGAGCGTGAACCGACGCGGGTGGAGTCTCGTCGTCGAGCGCTGTTGGATGACTTGAGTGACATTGTCCGGGAAGTGAAGACGCCGCGCGTACGCTTCGTGCGTGGTGAATTGCGTGTGCACCCAGGGATGTGGTAAAAAACACTGCGGTGGATTGTGGCGCAAGCCGAAGTAATCGAGATAATCGGGGCTTGCTCGGTAGTGGATTGTACCGGGTGTGACAGACAGGTTGGCGAGACCTGGAGTAGCGCGGCCGCTGGCAAGCGGTTTCCAAGGAATTGGCGCGTGGCCGAACGTGCGGTGGTTCGGACGTTGCTGAAGTTTCTCCCTGCTGATGTTGTCTCCTGCGCATCCCCCGGGGCGCGTTTGCCCAGCCAGCGCCGATTCGCGTGGAAGTTGTGGCTGAAGTTGGAAGGGGGACTACCGGTGTACCGCTCGCTGTTCATGGGCTGGCTGGTGATCGCGACCTTGACTCCGATGGCGAGTGCCCAGTCGTGGGCTCGCAAGATGTTCAAGACCACGGAGCATGATTTCGGAACGGTTGCCAAGGGTGCCAAAGCCGACTTCGACTTCGAGTTCCAGAACATTTTTGAAGAAGACATTCACGTCGTCGGCGTGCGCAGCAGTTGCGGTTGCACCGAGCCGCACGTGACGAAGAATTCGCTCAAGACGTGGGAGAAGAGCGCGATCCACGCGGTCTTCAACACGCGGGCATTCATTGGCAGTCGCAGTGCCACGCTGACGGTGATCATCGACCAACCGTTCTATGCCGAGGTACAGCTGTCGGTGCGTGGATACATTCGGGCGGACGTACTGTTTACACCCGGGAGCGTAGCGTTCGGCGAAGTCGAGCAGGGGCAGACGGCCGAGCGGTCGGTGTCCGTGTCGTACTCGGGTCGCTCCAGCTGGTCCATTGTGGACGTGCGCAGCGCCAATTCCAGCTTCGAAGTGGAACTGCTCGACGGCGAACGCAATTTCGGGCGCGTCACTTACAAGATGCTCGTGCGACTCAAGCCGGATGCGCCGGCCGGCTACTTACAGGATCAGCTGACCATTGTCACCAACGATTCGTACAATGGTTCGCTGGAACTGCCGGTGGAGGGGCGCATTGTGTCGCCGCTGACGGTCAGTCCCGCCTCGTTGTTCCTGGGCGTGCTCAAGCCGGGCGAGACGGTCGAGAAGAAGCTCTTCGTCAAGGGCACGAAGCCGTTCAAGATTGTGAGCATCGAGTGCGAAGGGGACTGCTTCAAGTTCCAGACGTCGGACAAGTCCACGGCGGCTCACATGATTCCGCTCACCTTCACCGCCGGCACCGCGCCGGGCAAGATCTCCCAGAAGATCGAGATCAAGACCGACCTGGGTTCGGGCGCCACCACCACGTGTCTGGCCTCGGCGACCATCACCGAACCGAGCGAATCGGAACCGGCGACCGGCGATGGCGGGCAGCCGAAGTAGGCACCTATTGCGGCAACCGGATCGGGAAGCTGCCCAGAATGATCGCCGCCGCCGGAGGTTGCCCGGCCGGCGGTTCGATCAGTGCGCCGAGCATCAAGATCCGGTCGCCTGGGGCGTAGAAAGCCTGCGGATCCAGGTGGCTGACGACGGTGACCGACCGCTTCTTCGGCGAGGCCAGTTCGAGTTCCGTCGCATACAGTCGTCCTTCGGGCTGAATCTGCTGGACCGTCCCGAACAGGAAGACTCCCTGGTTGGGCCGGTCCGGTCGGTCCAGCCAGTCGGCACCGCGGTTGCCGATCAGCACGAGTTTCTTGGGCTGTCGTCCGAACGACATGAGCAGTTCGCGCACCGCCGCCGCCAGTTCCCGCGAGTTGACTTCTCCCGGACGCATGAATGCCAGGATCTCTCCGAGATGGGCGAAGGCGGCGTAGAATTCGTCATTCAAACTCGCCCGATGAGCTTCCGTCTGGTCGGGAGATGTATCCCAGCTCACACTCGCCTGCAGCGCCTGCTCCAGCGCGATCTGCAGGTCGGAGGACCCGTACTTGGGCATTCCCGTTGTTTGGGGAACCGCACCGGCCGATTCCTCGGGTGGCCGGCGCGCGGTCGCCGATGGCGGTTCGGTGGTCGTCATCGCTCGGTCGCTGCGGAGGGATGTCTGTCGAGTCGGCGACCGCACGGTTCTCCGGTGACGTCGGTGACGTGGGCGTCCGTGACGGGGCCCGTTCGGTCCCGCTGGCCGGCGAGGCCGTGGGCCGATCTCGAGTCGGGACCGGAGGTCGCCTCAACGGCGATACAATGCTGCGCTGGTCTGCGGCGACACGGGCCGAGTCGAGGATCTCCTCGTCGAACGAGTCCCGGAATTTCTGCGGCACAATCCACGGCACGACACGGCTCATCGACGGGCCGATCCCGAGCAAGTCGCGTTTCCAATCGTACGGAACGAACCACCACAGGATGATCTGCGCCGCAGGCACGGCCAGGATCGCTCCGCCGATGATCTTGGCCATTTCCCAGGCCATGCTTTTCTGGCGGTGCGCGGCGCGGCGCGGCACGTCACGCGGTACGCTGGGTGCCTCGACCTTCGCGGAACCTGGGGCAAAATCAAAGGCCGGGATCGACTCACTCGAATCGCACGCCTCACCCGTGTCGATCGACACGGTTTCGCCGTCCGACGCTGCCGCAGCGCCGAACAGGGCCTCGGCCGGTGCTGCGTCCGCAGTGAGTTCCGCGTCGGCGACCACAATCAGCGGCGGCGGCAGTTGCGCGAGAAACGCGGACAGACGGCATTCCGCGCTGCAGAGAGGGCACCGCACGATGGACTCAGGCCGGGCATCAATCGGTACCGTGACGTTCTCCCGGCAAGCCGGGCAGGGGGCGACGATCATGCTGCTCTCCGAATACCCAGTTTCCCGCAGGCACACCGTCCAACGTGAGACAGTGTAGCAAGCCGCCGACGGGCGTGCCTAGACAGACTTCCGGCGGTCGAAGTGGGCGAACTCTGTCGCTGGCCGAGCGATGCGCGGTGGGAGGGCACAGCGTTCGCAAATGCACGGTGAGCCTGGTCCCGTCCCGCGACGTGCCACACGAGTTCCAGCCCGAGACCTACAGCCCCAGGCTTCTTTCGATTTGCCGCGACTTTTCGTTGAAAAAGAAATTCTCGTGCTTGGCGGCGGGTGGGCGGAGAGACTTGCCGAAAGCCGCTTGATCGTCGCTGTAGGCCGGACCACGGTCGGGCAGCAGGGACTGGCACCCGGCCAGGCTCAGGTCGGCAACGACCGCCATCAGCAGGCCCCAGGAAAGCGCACGGAGTCTCATGGCCGTATGGATTTACCTTACAGAGGAACACAAGGACCGACGGAGCACGGATCGCACTCGCCGAGTGTCGCGAGAATGTCCCAGATTCCACCGCCTTCGTCCAGAGCAATTGTCGCCCCCGTAGAGCAAGCGTCCCGCTTGCTCAGACCCCGTCCTCCCCGTAGAGCAAGCGTCCCGCTGGCTCAGGCCCCGTCGCCCCCGCAGAGCAAGCGTCCCGCTTGCTCAGGCCCCGTCGCCCCCGTAGAGCAAGCGTCCCGCTTGCTCAGGCCACGTCCTCCCCGCAGAGCAAGCGTCCCGCTTGCTCAGACCCCGTCCTCCCCGCAGAGCAAACGTCCCGCTGCTCACACCCTCCCCAATCGCAGACCGTGTCCCCCGCATTTCTCCGTCAGCGTCGGCACCCCGCATGGCGGCCAATCGCAGCAGGTCCAGCACGCTCGTGCCGCCCACCCGACGATGTATACTGCTACGCAGCAACGCCCGTGTGGACGACGCGGAGAAACCTATGCTCGATTGCCTTGTGATTGCCCCCCATCCCGACGATGCGGAACTCGGCGCAGCTGGCCTCATCCTGCAATTGAAAGCTGAGGGCCGCCGTGTGGGCGTGCTCGATCTGACCAGTGGCGAACCGACTCCCCATGGCAGTCCCGAACTGCGACGTCGCGAAACCGAAGAAGCGACTCGCATTCTGCAGTTGGACTGGCGTGACAACTTGGGTTTGCCCAACCGCAGTTTGCAGGCGACCTTGGAGGCTCGGCATCAGCTGGCGTGCGTGATTCGGCAAGTGCGTCCGACCTGGCTTCTGGCACCGTACTGGGTCGATGCGCATCCGGACCACGTGGCAGCCACGCAGCTGATTGAAGACGCTCGGTTCTGGGCCAAGCTCACGAAGACCGATCTGTCGGGTGAGCCTCACTATCCGGCCCGGATCTACTATTACTACTGCGTTCATTTGCGGCTCGCTTCGCAACCGGCCTTTGTGCTCGACATCAGCGCGCATTGGGACCAGAAATCGGCTGCCATCGCCTGCTATCGCAGCCAGTTCATTACCGGTCGCTCGACCGACAGCCCCACGTTCCTGGAGCAGCTGCGCGACGAGGCGGCCAATTGGGGACGGCTGATCGGAGTTCGCTACGGGGAGCCGTTCGCAAGCCGCGAGCCAGTTGGGCTGCGCGGGCTGAGCGATCTTCGGTAGGCCTGCCGCCGTGCTTGCGTGATAGCAGTGCTGGCAGCCAAATGTAGAGCAAGCGTCTCGCTTGCTCAGGCACCACGTTTCGCCCATCGACTCATCCGGCGGCCTGCCGCGGCGGGGGCGGCGGTTTGTCGATATTTCGCTCGAGACAAGATGAAGAAGTCGGGCGGCCTGTGCCGATAATGCGGACACAGACTGATTGGGGGGCTCTCGCGACAGCGGTTGCGGGGGCCGCTGCTGTCGACAGGTGAAGGGGGGATATTCCACATGGGCAGATACCCGGCTTCACTATGCGCTCACTTCTCTTGCTGACTCTGATGTGCCTGCTGAGCAGCGGCTGCGCGGCGATTCCCCAAATCACGCATCAGCCGCAGGTGCATAATCCGTTCCCCCAGTTGCACCGGGTCGCCATTCTGCCCTTCTACAATCTTTCGGCCGAGCCCACGGTGAATCAGGACGATGTGGCGCTGGCGTATTACAACGAGCTGCAGCAGATTCCGGGATTCGAGGTGATGCCGCCCGGGGTGGTGAAGCAGTGGTTGCTGGCCAACCGGATTGAGATCGATGGATCGACGGACATGCAGCTCCTGGCTCGTCGACTTGGTGTGGACGCGGTGATTCGGGGAGCCGTGACCGAGTTCTCGCCGTACTACCCACCGCGGATGGGAATCGCGGTCGACTGGTTTGCCGCCAACCCCTCGTTCCATCCCATCCCGCCCGGCTACGGGTTGCCCTGGGGCACGTCGCAAGAGGAGCACATTCCCGATTCGCTGGTATTTGAGGCGGAGTTTGCGTTGGCCGCGCGAGCAGCTCAAAACACAGACCCCGGAGGTGCCGGAAGATCCGCCGGCCGACGTGCGGGCCTCGGCGGTGAGGCACGCTCAGCATGGCGGGGCCGAGCCGCTGCCATCACCGGGCGCGGCCAGCGGCAGCCCCACGCCGGAGCTGTCGGCGCCTGCCCCGGAACTGCCCCCCGACTGGCCGGACCCGCGTGGATTTGTACCGCCACCACCGGCCATGAATCGGCCAGCTTATCGTCCGCAGTACGAGCCGGTGATGACGCACACGCGAGTTTACACCGGAGACGACGCCCGGTTGACGGATCGGCTAGAGGACTACTTCTATTTCCGGGATGACGCCCGTGACGGCGGCTGGCAGAGCTATCTCGCGCGGAGCCAAGACTTTATTCGTTTTTGTTGTTATCTGCACATCACCGAGACGCTGACCGCGCGGGGCGGGGCGGGGAAATCGCGAGTGGTGTGGCGGTGGCCAATTGGCCGATATGACGTAGGGACGGGTCGACGATAGCGCGACGTTCCCGCCTCAGCCCACACGGAAACCGCAACTGCCGAGAGGAGATCACCCGAGGTGACCAAGGACATAAACGTATTGGCGTTGGTGAAAGGCCAGGAGCGCTACATCTTCCTCTTCGACGATGATAATCGCAGCGAGGCGTTGCGGACGTTGGGACGTTATGCCTCGAACCAGGAACTCAGCTTCACCTGGTATGACGCGGCGGTTCTGAGCCAGAAGATTCGGCAGACGGTGCCGCCGCCCAAACGGGTCGTGACCCCGCGTCGCTTCGAAATGCCGCGGGCCAAGGACCCGCTGGCTGGCGAGGATCTTGGCTAGTGCTGGCGGAGTGCCGCCGGAGCTGTGATGCAATCGGCAACCGCCCGCTTCCTGCGATACCTGCAGGTCGAACGCAACGCGTCCGACCTGACAATCAAGTCGTATCGCGAAGATCTGACGGCGCTCATGGAGTACTTGAGCGGCCAGACCGGGGTGATGCCCCGGCCGTCGGAGATCACACCGCTCGATCTGCGCCAATACGTCTCCGCACTGCATCAGGCCGGCTATGCCAAGAGTTCGGTGGCGCGGCATCTGGCGACCTTGCGGAGCTTCTATCGGTTTGCGCAGCGGGAGGGGTTGAGCGATCAGAATCCGGCGAAGCCGCTGCGAAATCCCCGGCCGGATCGCAAGCTCCCGCACTTCCTCACGACCGACGAGATCTCCCAGTTGCTGCACGCACCACCGGCCGACGAACCGATGGGGCTGCGGGACCGTGCGATTCTCGAGACAACCTACTCGGCGGGACTGCGAGTCAGCGAATTAGTGGCGATCAACGACGACGACTTGGATCTCGAAGGAGGGCTGGTGCGCGTGCGCGGCAAGGGGCAGCCGCGAGCGGTTGGCTCCACTGGGCCGTTTTGCCACCTCGGCCATCTCGCGCGTGGATGGGTGCCCGGACACTCCCCCGGACATTGCGGACGGAGCGGCCCCTGTTTCTCAACAAGTTCGGGCATCGCTTGACCACCCGCAGCGTGGCGCGGATGTTGGAGAAGTACCTGAAACAGACCGGCTTGGATCGCCGCACATCGCCGCACACGTTACGGCACAGTTTCGCCACACACCTGCTCGATCGGGGAGCCGACATTCGCAGCGTGCAGGAATTGCTCGGGCACAAGAGTCTGGTGACGACGCAGATCTACACGCACATCAGCACGGCCGGACTGCGCGAGGCGTATGACAAAGCGCATCCGCGCGCGCGTTAGACGCGCCGCTGCGCTGGGGATGCGGCCTACACCAAGCCCTTCTTGATCGCCCAGACAGCCGCTTGCGTACGATCGGCCACATCGATCTTGCGCAGAATGTTCTGCACGTGCTCTTTGACCGTCTCGATACTGATCCCCAGCGATCTCCCAATCTCACGATTGCTCAATCCCAACGCCACGTGTCGCAAGACCTGCAGTTCGCGGTTGGTCAGGGGGATTTCGCTGCGATCCACGCGTTCGCGTCGGCGGCTCATGGTGTCCTTGACGCGATGCAGAATACTGTCTTCCGATGGCGATTCCCCGGCAGCGGCCCGCGTGATCGCGGAAATCAACTCCTCACGACTGGAGTCCTTCAGCACATAGTCGGCGGCTCCCAATGCCACGCTGCGCGCCACATACGTCGGATTGTCGTAGGTCGACAACATCACAATCCGCACATCGGGCTTCTTCTTGCGGATCGTCTCCAGCGCGGCCAGGCCATCACTGTCCGGCATCCGGATGTCCATCAGCACCACATCCGGATTGTGCTTGAGAGTCTGTTCGACAGCCTGTTCCCCGTTGGCGGCCTCACCCACGATGGTGATGTCGGAATCTTGCAGGAGTCGTGCCAGTCCTGTCCGCACAACTTCATGATCGTCAGCCACGAGCACCGTGATCGCCATAGGACACTCCTTCACGCGTAGGTAATTAGGACTCTGTAAGTCTACATGGGTCAGGCCGCGTGGCTAGGGGCGATTTCCCCAGAATGGGTAAGAAGTGGCTTGCGGCCGCTCGCGAATTTCCTCCCCCAGTGCGAATGCGGCGCATTTCCGGGCTCGGGCAGGCCGGTTATTCCGAACGGAGCGACTGTGCCGACGCGACGTGGTCGGGGGCGAATTTCTGTGGCCGAAAATCGGACACTGCCAATTTTGAGCTACGTTTGAGTGAGAAAACGCAACACGACGCTGCGGTTCAGCAGGCCGTAACTTGTTGGGCGGTGAATGTTTACTGATGAACGCAACGCCCGTACCGAAAGGCGCGAAATGATGGGTAAGGGTTCGCTACTGTTGGTCGACGACGATCGCCACGTGCTGGAATCGATGTCCGACTGGCTCCGCCATCAAGGCTATGAAGTCGCGGAAGCGGCAACCTTTCGGCAGGCCCTCGCGCAGCTCGACGCGCATCAGCCCGAACTGCTCCTGTCGGATGTCCGGCTGCAAGACGGCGACGGATTCGATTTGCTGGCCCATTGCCGGAAGAAATACCCGGGCGTGCCCGTGATCCTGATCACCGGCTACGGGACGGTCGAGACTGGCGTCGAGGCGATTCGGGCGGGTGCGTTTGATCTGCTGACCAAGCCCTTGATCGATCAGGAACTGGAGATGTCGATCGATCGCGCCTTGTCGCAACGCAAAGTGCTGGAAGAGAACAAGCAGCTCAAGGTGCAGCTCGACCTCCGCTACGGCATGGAGAACATCGTCGGTCACGATCGGCGCATGCAGCGGATCTTCGACATGATTGACAGCGTGGCGGACACGAAGGCCACGATTCTGTCACGGGTGAAAGCGGCACCGGCAAGTCGATGATCGCGCGTGCCATTCATCGTCGCAGCAGCCGCCGCGACAAGCCGTTCGTCGAAGTGGCCTGCGGTGCTTTGCCGGAATCGTTGCTCGAGAGCGAGTTGTTCGGGCACGTGGCCGGCGCATTCACGGGAGCGACCTGCGACAAGGTCGGCAAATTCAAACAGTCGGACGGCGGTACGATCTTTCTGGACGAGGTCGGCACGGCCCCGCCGAGCATGCAGGTGAAGTTGTTGCGCGTGCTGCAGGAGTTCGAGTTCGAGCAAGTGGGTGGCACGAAGACCTTTCATGTGGACACCCGCGTCGTCCTGGCCACCAACGACAACCTCGCGGCGGCCGTGGCCGCCGGGAGATTCCGTCAGGATCTGTATTACCGCGTCAACGTCATCAACATTGAACTGCCACCCCTGCGGGAGCGGATCACCGACATCCCGCTGCTGGCAGAACGATTCTCTGAGCGAAGTTCGCGAAGATGCGACCAAGGACGTCACTGGATTCAGTGACGAAGCGATGGCCGTGCTCCAACACTATCGCTGGCCGGGAAATGTGCGGGAATTGCAGAACGTCGTCGAACGCGCGGTTCTGCTCGGCAAGGGACCGATTGTGACGGTCGCCGACTTCCCCGAGCATCTCCTGGCGGGAGCCGCCATTCAGACGCCCTCCGTCACCGGCCAAACGCTGAAAGAAGCGCTGGCCGGTCCGGAGCGGCAGATCATTCTGGGCGTCCTGCGGCCAATCACTGGAACCGGAACGTAACGGCCGAGACGCTGGGCATCAATCGCACCACGCTTTACAAGAAGATGAAGCGACTTGGTCTCGAGGACCCGACCGATCAATCGGTGCCCGGGACCACGTTCTAAACGGCCCGCGCCGGGTCAAGACGCGGCCCAGTGGCCTGCGACGGTTTGCGGCGGCGGCGTGTCCGACGTCCGCCTGCCGGCCTCGCGAGTTCCCGGCATTCTGCCGCCACGGCCGTGACTTGCCAGTCATTCGCGGCAGTTCTACAATCGCATCCAATTGATATCGGTGCCGCGAATCGAAGGATGACCTGATGAAGATCCACGAGTACCAAGCGAAGCACATTCTCCGCGACGCGGGCGTGGCTGTCCTGCCAGGAATTGTCGTCCGGTCGGCCGAGGAAGCGGCCGACGCTTTTCACGAGCTCGGTGGCTCGGTTGCCGTGGTCAAATCGCAGATCCACGCGGGTGGACGCGGCAAAGGCGCCCTGGCGACCGATCCGACCCAACGAGGTGTGCAATTGGTGCGGAGTGCCGAAGAAGCGGCGCGCGTCGCCGGCCAGTTGCTGGGGAAGAAGCTGGTGACGATCCAGACCGGGCCGGCTGGGCAAACCGTCGGGCAGGTGTTGGTCGAAAAGGGCTGCGACATCGCCCGCGAACTCTACCTGGGAATCGTCCTCGACCGGGCGCTGCCCGACCGGTGCTGATGGTCTCGAGTGAAGGCGGCGTGGAAATTGAAAAGGTGGCAGCCGAAACACCCGAGCGGATCCACAAGGCGCATTTCGACCCGGCGACCGGTCTGCACAGTTTTCAGGTCCGCAAGCTGTGTGCCAAACTGGGACTCGCCGGTCCGACCGTGCGGGCGGCCGACCGGTTCATGAAAGCGCTCTGCCGCGTCTTCGTGCAGTACGATTGCAGCCTGGTGGAGATCAATCCGCTGGTCGTCACCGGCGACGGCGACCTGGTGGCGCTGGATGCGAAGATGACGTTCGATGACAACGGGTTATTCCGGCACCCCGAGATTGGCAAGCTACGCGACTTGGCCGAGGAAGAGCCGGCGGAAGTGCGGGCCGCCAACGCCGGCCTGAGTTACGTCAAACTCGACGGCAACATCGGCTGCCTCGTCAACGGCGCCGGACTGGCCATGAGCACCATGGACCTGATCAAGCTGCACGGTGGGGAACCGGCGAATTTTCTCGACGTGGGGGGCGGGGCGGATGTCGACCAGGTCACGGAGGCCTTTGGCATTCTGTTGAGCGATCCCAAGGTGGAAGGCGTGTTGGTCAATATTTTTGGCGGGATCGCGCGGTGCACGACGATCGCTACGGCCTTGCTCGAGGCCTCCCGGCAAGTCGGGTTCCGCGTGCCGTTGGTCGTGCGTCTCGAAGGCACGGAAGTGGAAGAGGGACGCCGCATTCTGGCCGACAGCCAGCTCGACATCATCACGGCTGACAGCTTGACCGATGCCGCGCAGAAGATCGTGGCGGCCGTCGCGGCTGGCCATTGACGGCGGTTCCCTGGCAGTTTCCATAGCGGCGAACATTCCCCGTGCAGAAGGACACCCATCCCATGAGCATCCTGATCGACAACGAAACGCGCGTGATCTGTCAGGGTATCACGGGCTCCGCCGGCCGGTTTCACACGCGCGGCTGCCTGGCATACGGGACGAAGATGGTCGGCGGTGTCACCCCGGGCAAGGCTGGCGAGACCGTCGAGGGGTTGCCCGTGTTCGATACGGTCGAACAGGCGGTGGCCGCCACGGGCGCGAACGCGACCATGATCTTCGTGCCGGCGCCGTTCACGGCCGACGCCATCTATGAAGCGCTCGATGCGGGCATCGGCGTGATCGCCGCGATTACCGAAGGAGTCCCGGCGCTGGACATGGTGGGTGTGTACGCCGCGGTTCGGCAGAGTTGCTCGCGGCTCATCGGACCCAATTGCCCCGGGCTGATCTCGCCCGGCGCGTGCAAGATCGGCATCATGCCGGGCTACATCCATCAGCGCGGCTCGGTGGGAGTCATCAGCCGCAGCGGGACGCTCACGTACGAAGCCGTCTGGCAGACCACCAAGGCCGGCCTCGGACAATCCACCTGCGTCGGCCTGGGCGGCGACCCGATCGTCGGAACGTCCTTCACCGACTTGTTGGAACTATTCCAGGCCGACGCGCAAACCGAGTCGATCCTGATGATTGGAGAGATTGGCGGAGCGGCCGAAGAGGCCGCGGCCGCCTATGTGAAACACCACGTTTCCAAACCGGTGGCGGCCTTCATTGCCGGACGCACGGCGCCGCCGGGAAAGCGGATGGGGCACGCGGGAGCCATCATCTCCGGAGGCAAAGGCACGGCCGACGAGAAGATCGTGGCGTTACGCGAGGCAGGCATCGAAGTGGCCGAAAGTCCCGCGGATATGGGACAGGCGGTGCTCCGAGCCATGGCCCGCCAACGCCGCCACAACAACTAGAATTCGAAGCCCGAACGGATCATGACCATGTTGGACGGCCGATACTCGGGCGATTGGGACTCGAATTCCACCTGGCGGCTGAAGATGTAACCGATTTCCAGACGGGCAGCGGCCCCGCCCGGCTTCGTGCGCTCGATTCCGACGAAGATCCGCCAATCCACGATCTCCATCATGTCCCAGAACTCCGGGCCGCGCCGAATCGACCAGGTGTCCCCCCCGAATTCGCCGCTCACGTAAGCCCAGTCCTCGTGCAGGGGCGATGACGTGTAACGATAGGCGAACTTGGGCCGAGGAAACACGATTTCCAGGTGCACGTCATCGGTGGGGTCCCAGATGATACCACCGGCCGGGAGCCAATTCACCGTGAAGCGATTCAGGTACAGGATGCCCGCCGCCACCTGCACTCGGCCGGGAATCCAGTCGTACCGCACCAGGGCTTTCCCCTTGAGTCGAAACGCCGCGTCCTGCAGATCGTCGAAGTCGCTGTAGAGACCGGGTGTCAGCGCCAGGATCCCGAGCCAGCGTTCGGAGAGTTTTGGCAACCACATGAAGTCCACATACGTGTCGTACACCCCCGGCGGCAAGTCGGGCGAAGGCGGTCCGTCGAGTGGCGTGGCGTTGAACCCCGTGGTGATCAGCATCGGGAAATCGCGCGAGGGCAAAGGAACGGCGACGGTCAGAAACGACCGCGCCTCCAGCATGCCCATGTTGTCCAGCCCGTCGCGATGGATCCACCCGGCCGTCAGGGACAACTTCTGGAAGAAGCCGTCCTTGTGCGAAGCGATGCGCCCGGTGTCCATCGTCAGTTCGTCGCTCGGAAAGAGCGGTTCCGATTCCGGAGAACTGCCCTGGGTAGGGCTCAGGCTGGCGAATTCCGCCGCGACCCAGCCGGGTGGCGGTGGGAGTGATGAGTCGCTTCCCGCTCGCCAATCGTGTTGGGGAAGTCGCACCTGCAGCGGATCGGTCGCCCCGATCGGCGCCATGCCGTCAGCGGCCGCGCCGGTGGCCGGGGGTGGCGGTCCCTGCGCCGCGAGCGGCACCAGGCAGGCCAGAACGATTCCCATGGTCGTGACGCACCGCAGCAGGCTGCTCATGGCCGCAACGCACGCCGTTGCCCTGCGCGCCCGTGGGGATCCGGCGGATGTCGAAACTAGTAGTTCCATCCGGCACGCAACATGAACGAATCGTTCATGGAAGGCTGTGAGGGCGTGACAACATACACGACTTCGCGGGCGGTCACCCAACCGACTTCGACAAATCCGCTTCGCCGTCCCTGCCGCAGCTCCGGGGCTTGACCCCATTCGAGCCCCAACGTGACGCGAATGTCGTTGATGTCGATGCGGTCGCTGTAACTCTCCGGGTGGCCGTTGGCCGGATCCGGTTGACGTTCCACCGTCCACGCGCCACCGCCGTATTCGCCGCCCACATACCACCACAAATCCATGTTGCCGGCCGTGGTCAGATGCTGCGCGAGACGAGGGCTGGGAAAGAAAATGTCGAACCGCGTTTGGGGATTGGGAGTCCACAGGACTCCGAAGGCCGGCAATAACTTCAAATCGTTGCGGTCAATGTAGATGACGCCTCCTCGCAAGGTCGTCGTGGGTGTTGTCTGGACGCGAAACAGCCCTTGTCCCATGAATCGCCAACTGTAGGTCGTAACCGTGTTGAAGTCGGTGAAGATGCCGGGACGGAACCCAATTTCGCCGCCGAACGGCTGTGTCGGATCGGTGGACCAGCCGAAGTCCAAGAAGGCACTGTAGGCGTTGGCGGGCAGATCGCCATTCGGCGCGCGAGGTCCCGACCACAAGTGCAACGAAAACGACGGCGCCACATACAGCGGCTGTGTGCTGAACAAGAAATTCGGAAACGCGGCCACGACCGAAAAATCAAAATCGTTAATCCCCAGGTCGTCGTACGCCTCACCACCGCCGACCCACGAGTAGCGAATCCTGGGCGTGAGAAACCTGGTGGCCGGGATGCCCCAGGCCGCCATGTTCGTGCCGTTCGGGTACAGCGACGGCGGAACCGTGCCGGGCGTCGCCCCCGGCGGATAGGTACCGTAGGGCTGCCCATAGGGCGCCATGGTCGGCGAAGTGCTCAAGACGTTCCCCGTCGCGCCCGGATAGGGCGGAATTGTGCTGGTGGCGCCCGACGCCCGGCGCCAGCGGTGCCCCATAGGGCGCCATCGTGCTCGGCTGCCCACCGAAGCCCGGCGCCATCGGCGCCCCATAGGGCGAAGGCGGGGCGCTGAGCGACGGCGGCAACGAGGCGGCGCTGCCACCGGCGGAATACGGATCAAAGGTGGGCACACCCAACGCCGGCGGCATCGTCGACGCCGGTGGCATGACCGACGACCCGGAGGGCGGAAACCCACCGGGCGAGATACGTCGTGGCGGGTGCATCCGGCGGAAAAGTCACGACCGGCTGGGCCGAGCGCCGCGGTGACCGAGAGAACCGCCACCGCGCTGACCGACAGGGCCGTCGCAAGCTTTGTCCGGAGTCGTTCCATGACAGGCTCAGAAAAGAGACATGCGGATCACATACTCGACCGCTTTCGATCAGGGGTGGGATTAATTAACAGAGTTGCCCTGAGGGGTCAAGAGAGATTGAGGCCCCCCAGAAAGGTGCCAAGGTGCAAGAGTTCTTCGTAGGCTGGCCCCGACCCGGATCGCCCGGATGTCACCGCGCAAACGATTAGCGGAATAGACTGGCCTGATACGAGAGCGTGCCGTTGTCGGCGACTGGCAACAGAGGCACGCCGCGCACGCCCGACACGGTGGGAGCGATCGCTTTGGCGCAGCGATAGATGGCGATGCCGAACGTCACGTTCCACGCCTCTTGATTGAAGCAGTCATCAATTCCGAGAATGGGGTGGACGTCTCCGCCTCGCGTGCTGGGAATGATGTAGTGGAAGTTCCCCACCAGCGCGACTCGGCCATTCAGAGGCGCTTCGCCGCGCAGACCGACGACGACATTGCCCGGATCGTCAGCCCACCCGACGTAGGCCCACGTGTCTGCCCCTTGTGCCCAATTGTGATGCCAGAACAGGTTGGCTTGATCGGTGACGTTGACCAGCACGTTTTGTCGTGACACGTGGTCTCGCATCAGTCGGAAGGCGGTCCAGATACCCACCTCGTCCGATTCGGTCAGCGCGTAGCCGAGTTGTGATCGCACTTGTCCGAGTCGCAGGCTGTCGGCCCGTTCGCCGGCCTCGTCCGCGACCAGCAAGTCGTATACAGCTCCCCAGGCCAGGCGATCGCCGGCGCAGACGTCGCTGCGTTTGAACAGACCGGCCGTGGCGAACAACTGTTGTTCAATCGGATCGTCGCGGGACAGCAGTTGTTCGCGGCCGTGGAAGTCGTAAGCCCCGTAGCTCAGGCCCAGCTGGCCCATCGTGGCACGATCACCCGGCAGATCGATGCCCAGGTTGAGGCCGGCCCGAAAGCCGAAGTTGTTGTTGTCGTCGTCGTCGAAAATGTTCTTCCAGGCATCACCTGCGAGGAACACGACGGTGTTATCCAACCAGCCTTCTTCGCACGCGCTGCTGTCCTGACGCCCCCGATATCCGGTCGCCGGTCGCCAGCGGTTTTCACGTGACACGCATCACCAACGTTCGGGGCTGGGTCGGCTGCCGGTGCGGGGGCCGGTGCGGGCCTCGCGTCGGCCGGAATTGCGGGCAGCTGCGAAGGTACTGCCGGCGGGCCGTTCAGCGGGCCGGCATCGACCATGTGAAAGCTGGTCTCCCGAGTCGTCATCCACGATTCCCACGCCGCGGAATCCGAGAGACGGCGAGTGGGGATGGCGGGGCCGTCTTCCGCACGTACTGCATCACCGAGCACGGTCAAACCCACGGCCACGCATGTGGCGAGCCACACGCGGGCTCGCCGAGATCGCGTCCATTGCATCGCTGCTGTCTCCTTGCCAAGAATTCCCAGGGCCTGCCGCCCCCCGGTTCCCTCGGGTCGGTCGGCCGAGCTGCCACCGTCTGTGAAGATCGGTCGACGGTGCGGCGGAAATTTCGGAATAACCCGCATGTCCGGCAAGGTTTGACTAATCGGAAGAGCTTACCAGCAGCGTCCTCGCCAGTCCCTCGCGGCCCGTCCCAGGTGACCGGGGACCAACGGCTGAGCGGCTGGCAGCGAGCCGACCGGCGTACGGGCCGAAGTTTCGCGGTGGCCAAGGAGGGGTGCAGGTCAGTGTGGCGCGGAGAACTGGATCACGCTGAACACTTCCCGGTTGCCGATCCGCTTGGCACCTTCGAGTTCCAGCAATTCGATGGCAAAAGCGCAGCCGACGATCTGGCGCCGCACTTGCCCAGCAGTTGGCAGCAGGCGTCGACGGTACCGCCGGTGGCGAGCAAGTCGTCGACGACGAGCACGCGTTGACCGTGGGTCACGCCGTCGATGTGCATTTCCAGCGTGTCGGTGCCATATTCCAGATCGTAGCGCAGCGCGTGGGTGTCGAACGGCAGTTTACCGGGCTTACGGATGGGGACGAAGGCGGTCCCCAGCTCCAGGGCCAGTGGAGCGGCGAAAATGAACCCGCGCTTCCGCCGCGACAATCACGTCGATGGCCTGGTGGCGGAAGTGATCCGCCATCCGCCGTACGCATTCGCGGAACGCGGTGGGGCAGATCAGCAGCGGAGTGATATCGCGGAACAGGATGCCGGGTTTGGGGAAGTCCGGAATGTCGCGGATATACTGCTTCAGATCCAACGTGCTCGACTCACGCATCGATGCAGCTCCTCAGCCCGTGCCGTCGTGCCCGGCGGTGGAAGGCTGACCGCCGGCACGCCGGGGACCAGGCGTGGCGACTAGCGTAACAACAGGTTTTCGAAGCGGCGGTCGTGCGGATCTTTCAAGCCCTCGGCCAGCTTGTTGAGCGCCTCGGTCTCGATCTGCCGGACGCGTTCGCGGGTCAGACCGAGTCGGTGGCCGATCTCTTTGAGCGTGTGAGGTTCGGTGTCATTGAGCCCGAACCGCATCCGCAACACGGTGGCCTCCCGCTGGTCCATCGTTTCGATCATCGCGAGAACGTGCTTCAGCGCATCGTGTTCGACCAGTTCATCCTCGGGGGTTTTCATCCGCTCGTCCATGATCATCTCGCCGAGTGACCAGCCCGCTTCGGCCTGATCGGTTTGCGGCGTGGAATTGTAGATGCGGATGGCTTTCTTGATGATGGGCAGTTTCTTGCGCGGCAGTCCGAGCACGCGGGCGATCTCTTCGGGTGTCGGCGTCCGCCCCAGTTCTTCCGTCAGACGCGCGTTGGCTCGCCGCCACTTGGACAGCAACTCGACCATGTAGGCCGGAATCCGAATGGTCTTGGCGGAGTTGATGAGTGCCCGTTTGATGGACTGCTTGATCCAGTAGCTGGCGTAGGTGCTGAAGCGTGTCCCCATGGCCGGGTCGAATCCTTCGACGGCGCGCAGCAAACCGAGATTGCCTTCCTCGATCAGGTCTTGCAGGCTGAGTCCCTTGCCGGTGTAGCCACGGGCAATGTTCACCACCAGTCGCAGGTTGGCCCGCACCATGCGGTCGCGAGCCCGCACGTCCCCTTCCCCAATGCGATCGGCCAGTTCCTGTTCCTCCCGGGCCGACAGCAGCGAGGTTTCATTGATCTCGCGGAGGTAGGTTTCCAGGGGAGTCTGCAGGCTGCTGGCGCTGCGTCGCCCCCGGCGGGGCGTCGAGATCTGCTCGTGGTCGTCTTCGCTGAATTCAGGCGGAAGTTTCGCGGGCATAATCGTCAACTGCTGGAGTGCGTCGGTGGAGGTATTGCGTCCCACATGACTATCGACGATCGGTTCTCGGGCACTGCAGGTTACCGGGAACTCGATGGAGTGCGCAGACTGTAACCGCGGTTCGGAACGTTCCGAAAAAAACGACCCCGCGGACTGCGTGTCGCGGGGTCGTTTCGAGTGGTCGCAATCCTGGGCCGGCCCAGGCTGGCCGGCAGCACGCCGGCGGATTGCCACGCCGTCGGCCGGCCGTTCCGCAGCGCTCTACAATTGGACTAACTGTTGCGTTCGGTTCGCAGGAGGTCCGCGGTCGGGGCCGTTTACTGATCGGCGGGTGGTGAGGCTTCGGCGGATTCCTCCGTCTCGCTCGCCGGCTTCTTGTCCGGTTCCTGGGGCTTGATCAGCGGACCGGCGTCGCCCAAACCACCCTTCAATTCCTGCGCGGCTTCTCGCGGCCCTGTGCGGGACCCGGTTGCGCGCCGGCGGCCTCGTCCTCTTCGGCCCATTCCACGCGTTTGCGCGACAGTCCGATCTTGCGATCCTCGGTGTCGACACGCAGGATCTTGACTTCGATCTCTTCGCCGACCTTCACGATCTCTTCCGGGTTCTCCACCTTGTGGTCGGCCAGTTCCGAGATGTGCAGGAGTCCTTCCAGGCCGTCTTCCAGGCCGACAAACACGCCGAAGTTGGTGATCTTCGTGACCTTGCCCCGCACGACCTGACCCGGCTGGTACTTGGTCGGGATATCGTGTGCCCAGGGATCCTGGTCGAGCTGCTTCAGGCCCAGGGCGATGCGCCGGCGTTCCTGATCCACGGACAGCACTTTGCAGGTCACCTGCTGGCCTTTTTCGAGCATTTCGCTGGGATGGCTGATCTTGCGCGTCCACGACATGTCGGACACGTGCAGCAGTCCGTCAATGCCTTCCTCGAGTTCGATGAACGCGCCGTAGTTGGTCAGGTTTCGGACTTTGCCCTTGACCTCCGCGTCCATCGGATAGCGATCGCCCACGGTTGTCCAGGGGTTTTCCTGGGTCTGTTTCATGCCGAGCGACAACTGCTGGCCGCTGCGGTCGACCGCCAGGATGACGACTTCGATCTCGTCGCCAATCTGTACCAGTTCGCTGGGATGGTTGATGCGTTTGGTCCAGGACATTTCGCTGATGTGCACCAGGCCTTCAATCCCGGGCTCCAGCTTGACGAACGCGCCGTAGCTCATCACGTTGACCACGCTGCCGCGGACCTTGGTGCCCACCGGGTACTTGCTCTCCACGTTGTCCCAGGGATTCGCCTGCTTCTGTTTGAGTCCCAAGGCGATCTTCTGCTTCTCGCGATCGATGTGCAGGATCATGACTTCGATTTCCTGATCGATCGACACCATTTCCGACGGGTGGCCAATCCGTTCCCAGCTCATGTCGGTGATGTGCAGCAGGCCATCGATCCCGCCCAGGTCGACAAACGCTCCGAAATCCGCGATGTTTTTCACCACGCCCTTGCGCAGTTGGCCGATCTCCAGCTCGCCCAACAGCTGTTCCCGATCCTCTTCCCTTTGTTTTTCGATCAGTGAGCGGCGGCTGACCACGATGTTGCGGCGGGCTTCGTCAATCTTCAGGACCTCACACTGCACGACGCGGCCGATGTAGTCGCCGATGTCGCCTGGACGACGGATGTCCACCTGGCTGGCGGGCAGAAACACATTGACCCCGATATCGACGAGCAGGCCGCCTTTGATCTTCCGCGTCACCGCGCCGGTCACGACCTGGCCTTCCTGCACGGTCTTCATCATCTTTTCCCACTGCAGGATCTTTTCGGCCTTCCGCTTGCTCAGCCGGACCATGCCGTAGGGATCGTCGGCCACGCCGGTTTCGTCTTCCACCTCTTCGATCAGCACCTGAATGACCTGACCAACCGCCGGCGGCTCATCGTGATCGTCCCATTCGTCACGCGTAATCGTGCCTTCGCTCTTGTATCCCACATCGACGAGGATGGTGTCGCTGTCGATGCGGACAATCCGCCCGTTGACGATTCTGTTCACGTTGAAGTCGGACTCGGATTCGATGTGATGGTCGAACTCGTCCGGGGCATTGTTCATGGCGTCCTGAAGCAGGGCTTTCAGGGAAGGATCACTTTCCAGACTGCGAATGAGATTTCGATTTACCATTGCACACTCAACCGTTTGTCACACACTGCGACAAACCCAATGATGTCGCGGCCGGCGGGTCGGCATCGACTCGCCGAACGTTGGACAAGGGAGAAAAACAAGACCGTGGAGCGCGGGCCTGACCACCACCCTGGTGATCGTGAACGGAGGCTTTCGCGAAGCTCGTAAATCTAGCAGATGGCCCGATATCGGACAACGGCGGATGCCCCGATCATGCGTTGACGATGGGCCCCAATCGTGTTAAACCTGTCGAACACCCGGCGTCCCCATGTGCGCGGGACGCGGGTTTCGAGATTGTGCGACCCAAGAGAGGAAGGACAAGCGTGGGTTCTATTGAACGTCGAAAAGAGCTGAAACGCCGCCGGCATCGGCAGGCCAAGGTCACGCGACTCAAGCAGCGTGTGGCGAAGGCCACCGCGTCCGAAAAGACAGTCATTGCCGAGAAAATCCGGCGGTTGACCCCCGGAGGCGAGGTGATTATCGCCAATTTGGGATTGGTCGAGAAATAGTCACGATGTGTGCCCGCGCCCGCGGGTGAGGCGGTCGCGCGGCAGGCCGTTCCGCCCCCGGGGTGCGTGGCGGAGAGTGCCCGGCCTGTGATCGATTCCCGACGACTCGGCCCGGGCGATTCCGGGCCACGCGGTGCGTCGAGGGACGTGACCCCGGCGAGATCGCGTGGCACCCGGACTCCGCTGGTGCCGGCCGGCAGGGCGGCGCGTCGATCTAGGGGTCCTTGACTTCGAATTCCGCGTCGATCGCGTCCTCATCGCCGCCGGACGATCCTCCCGGGGATTTGCCCGAGGCCTCTTCCGACTGCGCCGTGCCGCTCTGAGCCCGCTCGTACAGCGTCTTGCTGAATGCCTGCGAGGCTTGCTCCAATTCACTGATTGCCGACCGGATGGCCTGGGTGTCACTTCCCTTGGCAACTTCGCGGGTCTTCTGAATGGCCTTTTCGAGTGGTGCGCGGTCATGCTCCCCCAGTTTGTCGGCGTTTTCGCGCATCAGCTTCTCGAGTTGGTAACACATCTGATCGGCCCCGTTGCGAGCCTCCACCAGCTCGTACTGACGTCGGTCCTCCTCGGCGTGAGACTCCGCATCGTGCCGCATGCGTTCAATCTCGTCGTCCGACAGGCCTGCCGACTGCTCGATGCGGATGGTGGCTTCCTTCTGGTTCCCAGGTCGCGTGCCGCCACGTTCAAAATGCCGTTCTGGTCGATGTCGAACTTGACTTCGATCTGCGGCACGCCGCGCGGCGCCGGCGGCAGGCCTTCCAGGTTGAATTCGCCCAGCAAGCGGTTGTGGGCGGCCATCTTTCGCTCACCCTGAAACACCTTGATGGTGACCGCCGTCTGCATGTCGGAGGCCGTGCTGAAAACGTTCTTCTTCTCCACCGGGATGGTCGTGTTGCGCTCGACCAGCGCCGTCATGATGCCGCCTTCCGTTTCGATTCCGAGCGTCAGCGGGGTCACGTCCAGCAGCAGCACATCTTTGCGATCGCCCGCCAGCACGCTGCCTTGAATCGCCGCTCCGACCGCCACGACTTCGTCGGGGTTCACGCCCTGGTGCGGATCTTTGCGAAACATCTCCTTGACCATCTGGCGGACCTTTGGAACGCGGGTCGAGCCACCGACCAGCACGATTTCATCGATATCGCTCGGTTTCAGGTTCGCATCCTGCATCGCCTGCATCAGCGGCTTGCGGCAGCGTTCCACCAGGCTGTCGATCAGTTCCTCGAACTTGGACCGGGTGATGTTCATTTGCAGGTGCTTGGGGCCGGTGGCATCCGCGGTGATGAACGGCAAGTTGATGTCGGTCTGCGGCACCGAGCTCAGTTCTTTCTTGGCTTTTTCGCAGGCTTCCTGCAATCGCTGCAGGGCCATCGTGTCCTTCCGCAGGTCGATCCCGTGCTCCCGCTTGAACTCGCCGGCTACGAAGTTGATCAACTCTTCGTCGAAATCGTCGCCACCCAGATGCGTGTCGCCGCTGGTGCTGATCACCTGGAACACCTTGCTGGAGCTCTCGTCGTCCGACGCGTCGGCGACTTCTAGCACGGAGACGTCGAACGTCCCTCCCCCCAGGTCAAACACGACGATCTTTTCGTCCTTCTTGCGGTCCAGGCCATAGGCCAGGGCCGCCGCCGTCGGTTCGTTGATGATCCGCGCCACTTCCAGACCGGCGATCTGGCCGGCGTCCTTGGTGGCCTGTCGCTGCGCATCGTTGAAGTAGGCCGGGACGGTAATCACCGCTTTGTTGACCTTGTGACCCAAATACGATTCCGCCGCTTCCTTCAATTTGCGCAGAGTCTTGGCGGACACCTCCTGGGGCGTGTATTGGTTTTCGCCCACCTGAATCTTGACGTACTCGTTCGGGTTGCCCACGACCTTGTACGGCACCATCTTCTCTTCCGTGGCGACCTCGTTGTGTCGTCGACCCATGAAGCGTTTTACCGAGTAGACCGTCCGCGTGGGGTTGGTGACGGCTTGACGACGCGCCGGTTCGCCAACGAGCACTTCCCCCTTCTCGGTGTACGCCACGACACTGGGTGTCAAACGGTTGCCTTCCGCATTGGGAATCACCTTGGGTTCGCTGCCTTCCATCACCGCCACCACCGAGTTGGTCGTTCCCAAATCGATCCCGATAATTTTTTCGCCTTCCGCCATCAGCTTGTCCTCGCACTGTTCATGGGATGATCGAAAAAGGCACCGCCGCCGTCGCCACAAGCCGCGTGTGCTGGGGGAATCATGAGAATCTGGACCGCGCCCCGACGGACGTTGGCACGCAAATCCGCAAGGAGCAGTAGGGACGCAAAGAACGTGCCATCATCGGACGACTTTTCTTGGATTTCTGTAAAGTGTTTTATTGTAATGATTTGTGGCTCGATGGTTGGGTGTTCTACCAAGTTCCCGGAAGTGGATCGCCGCTTCCCCTGTCATTTTGGCAGGCTCGCTGCCCGCCACCTGGATCGTCCCCAACCACGGTCGGTGCGTCGTGCTGGGTGGTCCTGGCGAGGACGGCCCCGCGCCGGCATGACCCGGGCGCCGATTAGTTGACAGTCTTGTCCGGGAATTGTAGAAGGACGAGGCATTCGTTTTGCGGGGCCGTCGTCTGGCCGCGATGTGCTCCCACGCAACCTCGACTCGCGATTGGCCCACCCTACTGATGTCCAAGAGCAAGAACAAGAACAGAGACACTCCGCACGGGCGTGCAGGCGGCCACCCGGAGGTCCCGACGTCCGACACGCTCGACCTGACGCACGAACTCGAGCGTCTGGATCGGGCGTTGGTGGAAATGTTCAATCAGCGCGCCGAGGTGCAGCGGGCGGTGGCGGAACGGTCCGGCGGTCAGGCCGATTCCGGCAACTCGCTGGCGGCCGACGAGCAGTGTTTGCAGCGCGTGATGGCCGAGAATCGTGGCCCGTTACATTCCCTGGCGGTACGGTCGGTGTTTCGTGAGCTGTTGAGCGGGGCACGTGCGCTGTTGCAGCCGACGCACGTGGTCTACTTGGGACCGGAATACAGCTTCAGCCACCTGGCGGCGGTCGAGCAGTTCGGACTGAGCTCGGAGTTGATTCCGGTAGCCTCGATTGCGGCGGTTTTCGACGCCGTGAACCGCGGTCAGGCCGACTTTGGCCTGGTGCCGATCGAGAATTCGACCGACGGGCGCATCGCGGACACGCTGGACATGTTTGCTCGGCTGCCGCTGCGCATCTGTGGCGAAGTTCAATTGCGGATCCATCACTGTTTGTTGGGCAAGTGTTCGCGCAGTGAAGTGCGGGAGGTGTACAGCAAACCGCAGGCCCTGTCGCAATGCCGGGCGTGGTTGGCCCGCCATCTCCCGGAAGCTCGGTTGGTCGAAATGGCGAGTACCACGGCGGCGGCCCGGCTGGCGACGGAGAAGCCCGGCGCAGCGGCGATCGCCAGTCGTCAGGCGGGGGTCAATTACGGACTGGATGTGATCGCCGCCGACATCGAGGACAACCGCCATAACGTCACGCGTTTCGCCATCATTGGCGGCCACTCCGCAGCGCGGAGCGGCAACGATAAGACGTCGCTGATGTTCGAATTGCCCCACCAGCCGGGTGCGTTGGCCGATGCCACGGCGGTGTTCAAACGCCGCCGATTGAACCTGACGTGGATCGAGTCGTTTCCGATGCCGGACACCCCCAATGAATACCTGTTTTTCGTCGAATTCCAGGGTCATCCGGCCGATCCGAATGTGGAGCGGGCCCTGGCTGCGCGAACGCGGAAAACGGTGCGTCTGGAAGTTCTCGGCTCATACCCCGCCACGACGCCGATCGGTTGAGCACCGCTGGCCCGCGTTCGCCCCGCGGAAACGGTCGGCCGTGCGCCCTCGACTTCCCAGACATCGATCTGCTAGACTACGCGATTCGTCGACGCTCCCGGAGGTCCGGCAGGTCGTGATCGTCGCCCCATTCGCGGTGATGCCTCGTGATTATTATTCTCAAATCCAACGTCACCGAAGAGCAGATCCAGCATGTGCTGGAGCGTGTCCAGTCGCTGGGTTTGCAGGCCCATCTGAGTCGTGGGACGTATCGCACGATCATCGGCATCATCGGCGACGAAGAGAAGCTGCAATTCGAGCCGTTGCTGGCGCTGCCGGGCGTGCAGCGAGGTGATTCCCGTGTTGCCGCCGTACAAGCTGGCCAGTCGCGAGGCGCACCCGCGACCGAGCATCGTCGACGTCGCCGGGGTGCGAAATTGGCGGGCCGCACCTGGCCTTGATTGCCGGCCCGTGTGCCGTCGAGGATGCCGAGCAAATGCACCGGATCGCCCGGGCCGTCAAGCGGCCGGTGCGCACATCCTGCGCGGCAGGCAGCCTACAAACCGCGCACCAGTCCCTACTCGTTCCAGGGGCTGGAGGGGGACGGCCTGCAAGATCCTCCGGGAAGCGGGGGACGCCAACCACATGCCGGTCGTGACGGAAGTGACCGACCCGCGCTGTGTGGAACTGGTGGACGCAGTACGCCGACATGCTGCAGATCGGCGCCCGCAACATGCAGAACTTCGTGCTGCTGAAAGAGGTGGGCAAGGTCCACAAGCCCGTGCTGCTCAAACGTGGCATGAGTGCCACGGTGACCGACCTGTTGATGAGCGCCGAATACGTGCTGTCCCAGGGCAACTCGCAGGTGGTGTTGTGCGAGCGCGGCGTGCGGGGGTTCGACACGAAAGTCGCCCGCAATCTCTTTGATGTGGCGACCGTGGCGGCCGTGAAGCAATTGTCGCACCTGCCGATCATTGTGGATCCGAGTCATGCCACCGGTCAGCCGGCGCTTGATTCCGCCCTGTGCCCTGGCGGGCGTCGCGGCGGGCGCGGACGGGGTGCACATCGAAGTGCACGACCGGCCGGAGGAAGCGAAATCCGACGGCGCACAAGCCCTGCTGCCCGAGCAGTACGCAGCACTTGTCGTGCAGATTCGGCGGCTGGCCGAACTGATGGGAAAAACTGTTTACTCCCCTGAGGGACCTACATCGTGAGACGCCCGTTGATTGCCGGTAACTGGAAGATGAACCTGACCCGCTCGGAAGCGGTCAGCTTGGCCCGGTCGATTGCGGACCAGGCCGCGCAGTATCCCCATGCCGATCTGGCGATCTGCCCGCCGAGCGTGTACCTGGATGCGGTGGGCGAAGCGCTGCGGGGTACGCGGTCGGACTGGGCGCCCAGAACATGTACTTCGAGCCGAACGGCGCATTCACGGGCGAAATCAGCGGCAGCATGCTGGTCGACCTGCAGTGTCGGTACGTGATCCTCGGGCACAGCGAGCGGCGGCACATCCTGGGCGAGACCGACGCGGACGTCAACCGCAAGACGCGGGTCGCCCTGGAGCTGGGATTGATCCCGATCGTCTGTGTCGGCGAGACGCTGGCCGAGCGCGAGGCGGGCCGGACCGCCGCGGTGGTGGCCGGACAGTTCGCCGGCTCGCTGGCCGGCCTGTCCGCCGACCAGATGCAGCAGGTGGTCATCGCCTATGAGCCGGTGTGGGCGATCGGGACGGGCAAAGTCGCCACTCCGGAGCAGGCCGAGGCAGTCCATGCCGATCTTCGCAGGCTGCTGGAGAACCGCTACAATGCGGCCGTCGCCGACACGGTGCGAATCCAGTACGGCGGCAGCGTGAAGCCCGACAACGCCGCGACACTGCTGTCCCAGAAGAACATTGATGGGGCCCTGGTCGGCGGTGCCTCGCTGAAGGCGGACAGCTTTTTCGGAATCGTGGCCGGCGCCGCCGGCGCTGTAGCCGCGAACCTGCCCTGCGCTCGATGAAGCGATGTCTCGAGTCAACCTGTACCGGTGAAGGAATCTCAGTGCGATGACCGCCGCTCTATTTGGCATTCTTGCTGTTTCTGACCGCCTTGTTCCTGATCCTGCTCGTTCTCGTGCAGCGGGGTCGTGGTGGCGGACTCTCCGGCGCGTTGGGAGGCATGGGAGGGCAGAGCGCGTTTGGCACCAAGGCCGGTGACCTGTTCACGCGCATCACGATCGTCGTGGCCACGGTATGGATTCTGCTGTGCATTGTGGCCATCCTGGTCCTGAACCGGCAAGTCGTCGGCACACGCGATGCGCGTCGGGCGAAGGGTTCGAGTATCACGAAGGGCGGTCGTGGAAAAGTCGAAGGAGCCGGCAGCGCCGAGCCCGACCGGGACGTCCGCGGCACGCTGCAGTTCCGGCCGAGGCCGCTCCGGCACCCGCACCGGCGCCCGAAAACACTGCCGAAGGCAAGTAGTTCCACCCATCGAGCGGGTTGGTCGGACGAGACGACCGCCGGCGGATTCGCCGGCCGAGTTGCCCGCTTTTTTCTGAGGAGTGTTCCAGCCTTGCTCCTGAGCATGACCGGTCATGGTGAAGCGCATCTGCAGGGAAACGGTGCGTCAATCGCGGTGGAAGTGCGAACGCTCAATAGCCGTTACTTCAAGCTGACCGTGCGCAGCCGGGGAAGGCTACGCGTCGTGGGAGCCGCGCATCGAGGCGGTGGTCCGACAGCGCGTCCGGCGCGGCACCGTCCAGGTGTCGGTGCGGGTGGACCGCGAAGTGACCCCGGATCGCTACCAGCTGAACACGGCCGTGCTGGCGGGATACCGCCGGCAACTCGAGAGTCTCCACGACCAGTTGCACGTGGAACGGGCGATCCGGCTGGAGTCCCTGCTGGCGCTGCCCGGCGTGGTCGACGAGCACGTCGACGGAGTCCGCGGACCTCGAGGCGGATTGGCCGCTGATGGAAGAGACGCTGCGACAGGCGCTCGACCAATCTCGACAACATGCGGCGCGAAGAAGGCCGGGTGATGACGGACGATCTGCGGGCCAACTGCCAGTCGATCGTGACGGAGTTGGAGCAGATCTCCGACCGAGCGCCCTGGGTGGCCGAAGCCTATCGCACGCGGCTCGCCGAACGACTCAATAAACTCCTCGCACGACTACGATCAGCAGGTGGAGCCCGCGGATATCGTGCGCGAGGTCGGGACCTTTGCCGAACGAAGCGATATATCGGAAGAACTCGTCCGCCTGCGCAGCCACATTGAACAGTTCCTGGGGTTCGCCTTGCTGCCCGAAAGCAGCGGTCGGAAGCTGGATTTCCTGACCCAGGAGATGTTCCGCGAAGCCAACACCATCGGCTCCAAGGCCAACGATGCGGAGATTGCCGGCCACGTCGTGGAGATCAAATCGTTGATCGAACGCATGCGGGAGATGATTCAAAACGTCGAATGAACGCCGTGGCGGGAAAACTCGTGATTGTGTCCGGGCCGTCCGGAGCGGGCAAATCGACCGTGGTGCAGCGACTCCTGGCCGACTGTCCGGTCCCGCTCTGTTTGAGCGTGTCTGCCACGACCCGCACGCCGCGGCCGGGCGAACAGGACGGGGTCCACTACCATTTCCTGACGCCGGAGGAATTCCAGCGGCGACGGGCCCGGGGGGACTTCCTGGAGTGCAAGGAAGTGTTTGGCCGCGGCGACTGGTACGGCACGTTGCGGAGCGAAGTAGCCACTGGCCATGCGGCGGGTAAATGGGTACTGTTAGAAATTGACGTGCAAGGAGCCCTGTCCGTCCTGGACCAGGTTCCGGACGCCATGACGATCTTCCTCCACCCCGGCTCGCTGGAGGAACTCGAAAAGCGGCTCCAGCTGCGGGGTACCGAAACCCGTCAGTCGTTGGCGCGCCGCCTGGAAGTGGCGCGAGCGGAAATGGGTTACGTCGGCAAGTACCAGTACGAAGTGATCAACGATACGGTCGATCGGGCCGTTCAGGAAATCTGTGCCATCCTGCGGCGCTGCGGAGAATAGCTCTATGCTCGAAGAACTGAAAGAAGAATCCATCGTCAACAAGGTCGGGGGACGTTTCAAGTTGTCGACCTTGATCCAGAAACGCCTGGTTCAGCTCAACGCCGGCAGCCGCGCGTTGGTCAATCTGGACACCGGTGACAAAATGGCGGTAGTGCTGCAGGAAATCTTGCAGAACAAGATCTTTCTGGACACGTCGAACGAGGTGAAGATCACCGGCGAGCTGCCGGAAAGCGGCGGCATTCCGGAATTCGACCCGATGGATATGTGAAGCGGTGCGAGCGGGCCATGATCGATCGGGAAGTGCTCATCGGAATCACTGGCGGTATCGCGGCCTACAAGACCGCCGCCCTGGTCAGCCACCTGGTGCAGGGCGGTGCCGCGGGTCACGTCGCGATGACGCGCGCGGCGTGTGAATTCGTCGGCCCGGCCACGTTCGCGGCCCTGACCGGCCGACCCGTGGCGACCGACGTGTTTGATCCGGAGCTGTTTCCGTTGGGCCCGCACATCACGCTGGCCGAGCGGGCGGAGCTGTTCTGCATCGCGCCGGCCACGGCCGACTTCCTGGCGAAAGCGGCCCACGGTGTGGCCGATGACGTGGTGTCCACCCTTTACCTGTCGTTTGCCGGTCCGGTACTGGTGGCCCCGGCCATGAACCCGGACATGTGGGCCAAACCGGTCGTGCAACGCAACGTCCAGCAGCTGTGCAACGACGGCGTTACCCTGATCACCCCCGATGAAGGTTGGCTCAGCTGCCGTCGCAGCGGTCCTGGTCGGATGGCCGAACCCGACCGGATTCAGCTGGAAATCGAAGCCGCATTGGGTGTGGGACCCTGAAGCACAGCCCCATGGCACGCATCCTGATCACGTCCGGACCGACCCGCCAGTACATCGATCCCGTGCGGTACCTGACCAACGCGTCCAGCGGTCGAATGGGATGTGCGCTGGCGGCCGCCGCGCTCGACCGCGGGCATGACGTCGTCGTCGTTTCCGGCCCCGTGTCGGTACGCTACCCGGCCGCGGCGCGCGTCATCCGGGTCGTGAGCACCGACGAGATGCTGGAAGCCTGTCGCCGCGAATTCCCCGCCTGCGACGGCCTGATCGCGACCGCCGCACCCTGCGACTATCGACCGCAGCAGGTGCTGTCCGAAAAGATCTCCAAGACCGGCCAGCCGCTGCTGCTGCAGCTGTTCGAAACGCCCGATATCGTGGCCACCCTGGGAGCCGGCAAACGCCCCACGCAGTGGATCGTCGGCTTTGCACTCGAAACGACCGACCACCGCATTCGAGCCCAGCTCAAGCTGGAAAAGAAAAGCTGCGATCTGATCGTGCTCAATGGCCCTCAGGCCATCGATTCCGAAACGAATGCTGTGGAGGTCATGAACCGGAGCGGTCAGATCGTCCGCCAGCTCGAGGGCTCGAAGGCCCGGGTCGCCCAGGGCATCTTCGATATCGTCCAGAGCCAGCTCATCGACCGGCCCACGACGTAACGAATCCCCTAGAGGGGGTGGTTTGGCCGCCCGTCGAACGCGCCGGATCACATCTCTTGACCTATGGTTGAAGAAGGCGGGCTCGGCAGGCGGTCCCGCGTAATTCCGGTCGTCAAGGTCCCCGGGGAGGTACGTCATCGGACAGACCGATCCCACGGACCCGACCGGGCGGACCCGGTGAAAGGGGATTTGCTCCAATGGAACAAAGCGTGTTGCAGAAGTGGGAGTACTTTGTCGAAGAGATGAACGGAGTTGACTCGTTGCGCTCATCGCTGGGGCGGTTGGGTCGCGAAGGCTGGGAGTTGGTCAACGTGTTGCGGGGCAGCAGCGTGGAAGCGGTAACGCCGGTTAAGACGCTGCGGGTGCGCAAGGGGGAGAACTACTGCGCGGTCTTCAAACGTCCTGGCTGCTAGTTCGTCGCGCCGACACGTCCAAGATCCCAGGAAGTGCCTACCACGGGTCGGTCGGTGTGCTGGCCTGGGGAGGCGTCGTTGCGGAACGGGATTGGGTCGGAGCAGACCACGGATGGAGCAAGGAACTACTGATGTCCCTGGGCTTTTTCGCGCGTCGATTACTGGACGGGTTGCCGCGTTTGGCGCGGCGAATGTTCTCGACTGCGCCTCGGCCGGACTTGATTCCGCTCACGTTCAAGGACGTCCAGCGCCGGCGGCAGCAGATGCACGGCGGCACGACCGACCGCACGCCGTGTGGCTGTCCCGCGTGTCGCCGCGCACGTCAGGCCACGATGACGAGCCCTTAAGGCGATGCTGACCTCGGTTCTGCCAGGACTCTCAACGGTCCCGCAGGGGCGCTGTGCTGATCTCGTGTGGCGGGAAGGCATGGCGTTCAGGTCGCCAGCGGTGGAGCGGCACGGACCGATTCAAGCAGGTGGGTTGCCAGGAGCGTCTCGTCCTGGGCGCGCGGGACCAGCATCGCGCGGGCTCGCACTCGCCGCAAGACACCTTTCTCCAGTCGTTGTCCAAAGAAAACGGTGCACAGCGTGGACAGGTGCCCGGCTCGATCCCAGGTCAACTGCGCGTCGATCAGATCCGCGGCGTGGACAATGTGTCCGTAGCTGTAGGCCGACTCCGGAATGCGAGCCAAGAGCGCGATCCCCGGTGCCGCAACATCGATGGATACGGGCGATCTCTGTTGCGGAACGATCGTTCGAAATCGTTCGGCCGAATCTTCCGCCGCACGAACCAGCCAAGGATCACCTGCGACGGTACTGGCCAGCTGGATCCGCGGGTCGCTGTCGAGCAGTCGGGTTTGGACGGAGACGATCGCCTCCAGGATCATGGCGGGCGAACTGTGTGGGGTGTCCAGCACGCGCCAATACACCTGGGGATGCACGGGGCTGTGCGATGTTTCGGCATACGTGACGATCGCATCCGTTCCGCGCACGTAGACATCTTCCACACGCTCCGTGTCGTGATGGCCGCGGCTCGGCACCGAGACCTGCAGAACTCGTGCGTGCGGAAATTCCGTGGCTTCCCATGCAATGTCGTGGAAGCCGACCGCGGGACAGGTCAAGTCAACGGACACTCGCAACCGATCGGATTCCCAACGTGCCGTCGACTGGTGAATCTGCCACATGACCTTCTCCTGGCCGGGCTCGGGGGACCAACGAAAAAACCCCGCCGTTCGCAGCGAGGCGAAACGGCGGGGCCGGAACAGAGAAGAGGCCGGTGTTACCCCGAAGGGCAGAATAATAAAAAATCAAATGTTGTCCGCGGAACGCATATTTGGCCACTCCGCTGTGGATCACCTGTTTTGATGATAGCAAGATCCAGTGGCATGTCCATAGTTTTGTGGAAAAAACTGCACACTCTCTTGAGAGTAAGGGGGAGCCGTGTACGCCTTGATTCTGGATAGCGGCTGCCAGCACCACCTTGGCTCCCAGATCCTCGCCCAACCGTGACCGTATGCCGTGTACCCCGAGCCGTCCGCGACCGGGGCCACTATAATCACGGCCATCGGGCCGCCCTCGGCACTCGCCCCATCTCCCCACTCCAAGGTGGGTAATGCCGCGGTTTCCAGGCCCGACCGTCTGCCGCGGGGCTTCTCGGCGGATGAATCGCGGCTGTGCGTGTGACCGGGTACTCAGCGGAGGGTTCGCCATGACGGAGTTTATGGAGGTTTGCCAGCAAGTGGCCCGGAATTGTGGTCAGGTGTTGCTGGACATGCGCGGTACGATCCGTTCGCATCAGAAAGCTCCCAAAGACCTGGTGACCGAAGCCGATTTCGCTTCGCAAGAATTGGCGAGACGCTTGCTCAGGAACGCATTTCCAGACCACGATTTCTTGGGCGAGGAAGCCGACGACGACGCGCATCGACCGCCCGCCCGCGAGACGGGTCGGAGGCCGGAGTACTGCTGGATCGTGGATCCCTTGGATGGCACGCTCAACTACGTGCGGCAGCTCCCGAATTACTCGGTGTCCGTGGCCCTCCGCCGGCATGATGAGATCCTGGTCGGCGCGGTCTATGATCCGGTATTGGACGAGTGTTTCGCGGCTGCAGCCGGACACGGCGCCTTCCTCAACGGGGCCCCGATCCAACCGAGTCGCTGCCAAGTGATGGAGCAGGCGTTGGTGGCGGCCAGTCTGCCGGCCGATGTTCCCAGAAACTCGTCCGAGGTATCGCGATTCATCGAAGTCCTGCATGCCGCGCAGGCGATCCGGCGGCTGGGCTCCGCGGCTCTGAGTCTCTGTTATGTGGCCTCGGGTCGTCTGGACGCTTATTGGGCGACCTGTGTGAAGGTCTGGGACGTGGCAGCCGGCCAATTAATCGTGCGGGAAGCGGGCGGTGTCCTGACGCACCCGGATGGAACTCCCTTCGAGCTGGACCGCCCGCAGTTTGTCGCCGCCGCGTCTCCTCCGCTGCACGGCCAGCTGCTGAAGCTGCTCGCACACAGCGCCGAGGATCCTCGCGTCTCTTTACGTTGACTGTGCCGGCGCGGCGGCACTCCGAACGGGCTTGACGCTAATAGCTCGGATGTGGGGTCTTGCCCGCCATTCGCCGGGACGGTCCATCCGATGTGAACCGGCAGCGGCTGGCCGCCGTTGGTGAATTGGCGGGCCAACGCCTCGGCCGTTTGTCGTACGCTGGGTTTTGCGAGCCGAGGGGGCTGAGAATCGCTTGTTCAAACGGGCCGGGATTCTTGTTGGCCGCCGGGTGGAGTGAGCCTAAACTAGAGTCTTGACTCTTCTGTACTCATCTCTTCGAAAACGGAACATTCGGACGCGCGGTTCAAACGCGTCGGCATTTGGGTGAGGTCACTGTGCGTACCTGGTGGGTTCTCTTGATAATGGCGGGATTACTGGGCCTGCCGAGTGCTGCGGACCGAGCCTGCGCTCAGAACCAACCCCTCCCGCGGTCGTCCGGACGCCATCACCCGCCGTGGAGGAAGTCAAACCGAGCGGACTGTATCTGCGGAACGAAAAAGGCGAGCTCGTCTACGTCCCCGACATCTCTTACGAACAGTTTGAGCAGATGCTCAAGGTTCAGCGGAATCTGGCCAATCCTCAACGGCCGGCGTTTGTGATGGCGGATATGGCGATGGCTGCCTCCGTCGTAGGCGGCCGGCTTGAGCTGGACGTGGAATTCACGTTGCAGGGACAAGCTCTGGAGGGGGTGGCGAAGGGAACCTGGTTTCACGTTCCTCTGCGTTGCGACAACGCCGTCTTGCGGAAAGAGCCGGAATTTGAGGGGCCTGGCGGGCATTTTCTGACGTTTGACGGCGGACAGGACGGCTACGTGTGCTGGTTGCAGGCGGGGGACGAAGCCACGCACAAAGTGACGCTTCCCTTGCTGATGCCGGTCGAGCAAGTGGGGGACGAATCGCTGGTCACTCTGTTGGCCCCGGCGCCCTTGGCCTCCACGCTGTGCCTGCGGATCGCGGCGAAATCGGCCGAAGGGGTCATCCGGGACCTGGCGGGCGCCGCGGGTCGTCCGCTGGCCTTCGAAACGACGCCGGACGGGCAGGGTCAACTCGTGGCGCGCGGAATTCGCGGCGATGTCGCGGTCAGCTGGCATGCTTCGCCATTGGCGGAAGAGCCGGTGAATGTGCGTCTGGACGTGTTTGGCGTAGTGATGGTGACGGCGGATGAGATGCGGCAGGAGGTGCGATCGGATGGGCGATTTGTGGTCCGCGCCTTTGGCGGGCCCATCGACGTATTTCGCGTTCGATTGCCACCCGGGATGCGACTGCGCGAAACTCCGGAGCCGGGCTATCAGGTGCGAGTACTGCCGCCGGAGGAGTCGGCCAGCACGGCGTGTCAGGTCGTCGAAGTCCACCTGGTCCGACCAACCACCGGCGAAGTGGAAGTCCGCCTGGTGGCGGAAGTCCCGACGACCCAAGACGACCCTGCCTGGCCGCTGACCGTCGCGCGGCTGATCGACCAGTCGGAAGAATTCGAGCCGGCTCGGTTCGAGTTTGTGGGTGCCGTGCGTCATCGAGGGCACATCGACGTCGCGATCCGCGGCGACTTGGCGCTGGAAGATCGGGACGATCCGGATTTTCCACGCGTCGATCCCGGCGCGACGTCGGCCGGACCGAATGCGGTGGCGGCTCGCTTTCGCTACCACAACCAGGAGCGAGCCCTGAAGGTCGCGTTGCGCCAGAAAGCGACGCGCATCAGCGTCGAACCGACGTACAACGTCTACGTCGATGCGCAGCAGGCGCGGCTGTTTGCCCGGCTGAACTGCCGTACCAGCGGTTCGAAAGCGGCACCGCTGGCCATCCGCCTGCCGTTCTGGACCGTCGAGATCGTGCATTTTGACAATGTTGACAGCTCGTTGCCCATGGAGCTGACGGAAACCAATCCGCTCGTGGTTCCCATTCCGGTGCCGGCCCAGACTGCCGGTCAGTTCACGCTGAACATCGAAGCGCGTCTCGATCTGACGGCCGGCGTTGTCTCCGGTACGGGGCCGCTTCGCGTGGTGTTGCCATTGCTGGAGGCCACGAACCCGTCGCGCGCGGACGTGGTTGTCAGTCCGGCGACGGTCACGATGATCCCCGCCGACAATGTCGTGCTCACACCGCGCCCGCAGCAGATGAAAGCTCTCTCGCCACTGGTCACGCCGAACAGAATCACGGGCGTCGGTTCGGTCAGCGGAGCGGACGACGCGCAGCAGGCGGATGCCGACGTCACGGCAACCGGCGCGCGTGACCGTGTCCAGTTCTGCTATCGCGATCGCGGATCGTCGGAGCAGGCCGTGTTTGTCGGTGACATGCAGGTCCGACCACAGGCCATTTCGGTGAGCGTGGCCAGCACGGCCACGCTGTCGCGCACGGCGTTGAGCGTCGAACAGACGCTCGCCTACACCATCTTGCACGAGCCGGCAGATTCGCTGACGTTGACCCTGCCGGCGTCGATGGCTGGTGACGGGGGAGCAGGATGGCGGTTGTTTGTCGACGACCAACCACGGGTTGCGACGATCGAACCGGGAACCGGCAACGAACGAAGGCGCGGAAGTCCGCTTGCCGCGATCGATACTCGGACCGCTCGCCGTGCGCATCGTGCATGCACGTCAGCCGTTGCCGGAATTATCCGATGATCGACTTGCGAAGCTGTCGATCCCGCTGGTGCTTCCGCTCACGCACAACGACAGCAATACAACGCTCGTCGACAATTCGCTGACCGTGCTGCGGGAAGGGCCTCTGCACGTGGAGCCTGCCGGTGGTGCGTGGGTGGTGGAGGACGCCGAATCGGACGCGGGCAAACTCGTGCTGGTGGCATCGGCCGAAGGCGGCGATCCGGTCTTGCAGGTCTCTCGGCGCGGGGCCAACCCCACGGGGACCACCGTCACGCACCAGATCTGGATTCAGTCCTGGCTGACCGACCAATTGCGACGCGATCGGGCGGTCTTCAACGTCAGCACGAGTGAACCGCAGGTGCGTGTCAACTTGCCGCAGCCTGCCGAATCGGAAGTGCGCTTGGTCAAAGTAGCGGTGGATCGGGTCGAGGTGGCCGTCGACGGACCAGGGCCGCGCGGGGAAGTCTCGGTGCCGGTTCCGGTCACGCCCACGGCGGTTCCGCAGCAACACGTGGTCGAAGTGTGGTACCTGCTGGCCGAGAGTCGCTCTGCGCGCGGGCGGTTGGCCCTGGCGGCAGCCACCATCGATGCCAAAGACCGCGTCGAACGCATGTACTGGCAAGTCATCCTCCCCCGGGGAGACGTCGTTGTCAGTCGCGACCCGCGTTTGACGGCGGAACTGCATTGGCAGTGGGATCAATTCGGCTGGCGCAGGTATCCTGCGCAGGAACAGGCGGAGCTGGAGCAGTGGATCAATGCTTCGCGGCAGGAACCGAGTCCGTCCGGAACGAACCGGTATCTGTTCACGACGTGCGGCACTGTGAGTCAATTGGAACTGACGACGGCCTCCCGCTCGATAATCCTCCTGGTGTGTTCCGGCATCACTTTGGTGAGCGGATTGGTGTTGCTCTATTTTCCGGTGCTGCGGCATCCGGTGCTGTTGCTGGCCGCGGGAGTGGTTACCGCAACGCTGGGACTGCTGCTGCCCGATCTGGCGATTCTGGTCGCGCAGGCCGCATTGCTGGGTCTGCTGCTGTCCCTGCTGGCACGCGCTTTCCGCCACTGGCTGGGACGGACACGATCGGTGGCACCGACCGTTCAGGGACGCGCGCAGTTCTCCGACTCCAAGATCAAAGTCAGCGAGAACCTGCTGCCGAGGGTTGACGGCAGTTCCAGGGTGACAGCCACGTCGCCACCCGCCTCAGTGCAGGTCTCGGCAGCGGATTCCAAGTTATGAGACGTTGGCCCGTGTTGCTTCTGGCACTCTGCATGCTCACCGGCGTCGGCGGCCCCCACGCGGATGTGCCGGCTGACGAGCCGCTACCGGCGGCGGAGGAGCTGCACTATCGCCGAGTTCTCGTGCCGCAAGATCGCATTGCCGAGCACACACGCGGGTTCTTGCCGATGGAGCGTGCCTCGTTTCAACAACTGCTGCAGCAAATCCAGTCCCGACGGCAGTCCTCGTCCGCCGATGTGGCGTGGATCGAGTCGGCCGAGTACCAGGCGGTCTTCTCGGAAGGCCAGCTGATCGACGGACTAGCCAGGCTTCGGATCATGCACGAGGCCGTCCAGCCGACCGTGCTGTCCCTCGCTCCCTGCAGTCTGGCGATCGGTGCCGCCACCTGGCAGCATGCCGAGACAACCCAGCCCGCCGTGGTGGGGACGGACGAAACCGGAGATCTGCTGACGCTGGTGGGCTCTTCCGGAGAACTGCTCCTTCCGTGGACGTTACGGGGTGTGACAGGCGAATGGGGAGAATGTCGCTTCGAGTTGTCCCTGGCATCAGCCCCCTTGAGCCGCCTCGTGATCGATTTGCCGAGCGACCTCGTGCTGTCGACCGATCGCGGCCTGGTCACGCCGCCGGATGCTGCGGAAAACGAGACAGGGGCAGGGCCCGCCGGTCCCGTCGGCTTGCAGCCGTGGATCATTCAGCTTGGTGGCCACAGCCGATGTGTGCTGACGGTCGCTCCCCGCCAAGCCGACCATCGGCGGCAGCAATTCGTCAGTGTCCAGCAAAACACCACCTACCGGTTGATGGACGACGGATTGGAGGTCGAGTGCGATGTGGAGTTGGCCATTCACCGTGCGCCGCTGAGCGAACTGGTGTTTGAGGTGGATCCGGACCTGCAGGTCACCGCCGTGCGACTGGGAAACCTGGACGTGAATTGGGTGGCTGCTGCGAGTGAGGACGCACGATCGCAGACGGTCCGCATGCGGTTTGCCGAGCGTCTGACCGGCGTTCATCCCACGTTGCAGCTGTTTGCGGTGGGGCCCTTGCATACGGGCGAATCCTGGCGTCTGCCGACGTTGCGCCCCCAAAACGTGTTCTGGCGCCAAGGCACGATGTCCCTGGTTGTGCCTGAGTCGCTCGAGTTGCGGCATCTGTCGGTCCACAACGCGCGCCAAGCGGGCGTGGCCGCTCCGCAAGACGGCTTGGCCGGGGAAGTCACGCGGTTTGAGCTGTTCGGCGTCGACGCCGCGTTGGAGGTGAACATCGCCCGGCAAGGGCGCAAGCTCGTGGCCGATGTGGGCACGACCATGGATCTCGATCCCGGCGCGGTGACTTCGCAGACCCTGGCCGACGTACGATGCCGATTCGGCGAACGATTCGTGGTGGAGGCGCGTGTCCCCAATGCCTGGACGATCGATGGCATCGAGGCGCAACCGGCAAATGCCGTCAGCGATTATCAATTCGTGGCGTACGAGGCGGGCCACAAGCGGCTGCAGATTCAGCTGGCCCAGCCGCTGACCCCGGAGCGGTCGATTCGGCTGGCCGTGCGCGCCATCGGACGCCCAGTTCCTGGTTCGCCGCCGAGGATTTCCGTCCGGTGGAATTCCTCGACGTGGCACAGGCCTCGCGGTTAGTTGCCATTGCCCCGGATGCCAGCTATCGTCTCGATCTGGTCGGTGACGACGGGCTGGACCGCGTGGATCCCGACAGCCTGTCGCCGGCCGAAGCCGCCCGTCTTCTGCCGCGGCGGGGCGGAGTCGTGTTCGTCGACAATGAGCGGGCGGACCGGCTGACCATCCATGTCACGCGGGAGGATCCTGAGTTTGCGGCCGTGGTGCGGATCGACGCGGACGTGGATCAGAACGTGCTTGCCGAAACGTACCGAGTCGAATGCACTCCCGAGTCCACGCCGGTCAGCCAGCTGCGGATCCACCTGTCCGAGACGCGTCCCACGCCGGTGACCTGGCACTATGTCGGCGCGGGCAACGCGATCCTCGGCGCACGACTGCTGACCGAGGAACAGCAGACGCCGGCCAGTCTGCAACGCAGCGGTGAGACGTGGGAGGTCTCGCTGCGGACGCCCGAAGCAACTTCCTTCGAGATCCGCGGGCAACGCCGCACGCGTCTGGAATCCGCTCTACCGGTTTCCTTGGCCACGCTCCCCGCAGCCGTATCGCACGAGGGACGCTTGACGATTCACGCGCTGGGTGGCACGCGTCTGTCGATCCAGGCCAACTCCGTCCGGCCGATTCCGTGTGAGCCGGCCCCGCCCGACCGTTGTCCAACAGCCGTGGCCGCCTATCAATACGACGCGTCACGCAACGCTCGGGTCATTATCGATCGTGCACCGCAGCGAGTGGGTCCGTCGCCGGTTTGGGCCTGGAAGTGTGAGATGACCTCGCAATTCCTGGAAACCGGTCGAGCGACCCATAAGGCGACTTTCCTGCTGGAGAGTTCTGGCGGCACGCAATTTCAGCTGCGATTGCCGGCAGGAAGTGAACTCCGATCGCTCGACATTAACGCCCTCGATTCCACCCGGTCTTTGCGCCCCGCGGCCGACGGATTTCAGACAGTCACATTGCCGGCGGGCAATCGGTTCCCCCGCGTGGAATTGCGGTATGAAACAGCGGGTCCGCCGCTGGGCATCTGGAGTCGGCTGGCCGTGGAGTTTCCTCAACTCAACGTGCCCGTGTTGGATCGCCGCTGGAGCTTGTGGCTGCCTCCGGGGTACCTCCCGAGCGCTGGCAACCGCGACGTACTGGGCCCGCCTGCATTGCCCATTGGATGGAAACAGAGACTGTTCGGGCCGTTGGCGGCGCGAGCCGACGAGCAACCGTTCGACATCTTTTCAGCCGAAGACTGGTCGAGAATCTGGGGGCACTCGAATCCGCAGCCGGAGTCTGGCGCGCACGCCGAGACGTTTCTGCGGTGGTTGGGCGAGTCGCTGCTTGCCGCGGACGCGGATCGAGGTCGCCCGGTGCTGACGTGGCGGGAACTGTTTGCCCAGTATGTCCAGCGTGCGAGCGAGCAGCGTCTTGCCACGACGGCCTGGGTGGATGCGGCTGGCCTGGCCGAGGAGGGATTCCGACTGGAATCAGTGCTTCCGCCGTGTCAGGAAGGATCGTCCGTCGAGGTCGCCACGAGTATGTTGGCAGCGGCCCACCTGGCGGCCGTCGAGCGTGGAAACCGGGTGTTTTTGATCAGTCGCAGCCGTCTGGCCCCAGGTCCTTCGGCGTCGATCACGCCGCACTCTTCCCGCGTCGACGCGCCGCGCGAAGAGAGTGGCGGGGGGAGCGACCCCGGTTCACTCCCCGATTGGCCACCGCCAGGCACGATCCCCTTGGCCGCGTGGGTGGCTCCCCCGGCCTCTCCCGAACCACCGTGGAACGGGCGTCGCGATGGCTTGCGGTCGGGTATTCCAGGGCGAACCTGGCGGAGTTGGGAAATGCGGGTCCATGACACCGGTTACTGCGAGCTGAGCGTGCAGCACGCCGGTTCCCTGGGTGTGATCGGGTGGTCGGTGCTGTTAGCCGTGGCGGGGATCGTCGGTGGCTGGGGACGTCAACTCGGGCGATGTGTGTATCCGTTTCTCGTGACGGCGGCGGTCTTGGCGATGCTGGTTCCGGCGGGACTTGTCCCCCTGACATCGAGCCTGTTCCTCGGCGCGCTGGGGGGCGTCGTGATCATGCTGCTGGTGCGGTGCGTGCCGATGCTCCGCGACGAAAGCACGGCTCCCGCAGATCTGCCGGCGTCACCATCGCCGGCCGCGCTGACGGCGATGGTGCTGGTTGCGGTCTGTTTCGTGTGGGGTATCCGTGTTCTGCGGGCCGATCCGCCGCCGCAGGTCGCTCCGGCCGCTCGGGCCGACACGACCTATCCACTGGTTGTCCCCGTCGACGCGGACCTGGCACCCGTTGGCCAATACGATTACCTGCCGTTGGAGTTCTACGATGCGATTCATCGCCGAGCGCGGGAACCGCACGGTTCGCATCGCAACTGGCTCGTGACGCGGGCCACGTATCGTGCCGTGTTCAATTGGCGGCAGCAACGTTCGTTGCTGGATCTGACGACGATTACCGCGACATATCAACTTGAGATGCTGCAGTCGTTGGCCCGGTTCGAGTTTCCGTGGGACGGCAAAGCGGGCGGCATCGAGTTGCTCGAGGCGCGGCTGGATGGTCAGCCCGTCGAGTTGAATTGGAATGCCCAGCGCACGGGCGTCGTGCTGCCACCTCCGTCGGTCGGACTCCACCAGCTGGAACTGGTGTTGCGGCCGGCCACCCGCGAGGAACCGGGGGAGCGAAGCCTGCGATTTGGGGTGCTGCCCGCCGCCTGCGCCCACCTGCAGATCGAAGTCCCGTTCGGAGCCCCCGGAATCCAGTTGCCGTCGGCGCTGGGTTCGGTGTCTGTGGATCCCGTGACGGGCGTGCACCATGCCGAACTGGGGCCGGTCAAGCAACTCGAGTTGCGCTGGCGGCCGGGGCCGGTCGAGGAGATCACGCCGCGTCCCACCGATGTTCAGCAGCTCGTGTGGCTCAAAGTCCGACCCAAGGGACAGCCGGAAGCGGTGATCCTGGACTCCATGTTTCGCATGCAGACGGCTGGCCGACCGATTGGGGAGGTCAAACTGCGCGTGGATTCCCGACTCCGCTTGTTGGCGGACCCGTCACCGGCTTTCGAGTACGTCGAGGAGCCGGTGACCAATTCAGGTGACCGACTGGTTACGATTCGCTGGCGCGAACCGGGCCGCAGCGACCCGAAGCTGCGCCTGCAGTTTCAGGTGACCAATACGACCGGCTTGGGGAACGTGTCGCTGCCACGTCTCGAATTCGTGGACGCCCGCGTCACGCAGCGCTGGTTGGCGGTCAGCGTTTCGCCGGATCTCGAATTTGTTCCCGGTACCTCCGATCTGTTCAGTCCGCTCGACGCGTCGGAATTCCTGACCATGTGGGGAGAAGCCGAGTCGGCGCCAGACACGTGTTACCGCGTCTCGGCCGAAGATCCCGGCTGGAGCCTGGCGACGCGCTCCCGGCAATCTCGATCGGAATCACGTCAGTCGCTGGATGTCAGCGTGGGTCGTGAGAAACTGGATCTGGCATTCGAGGCGGAGGTTGCAACCGCCAATGGCGAAGTATTTCAGCATCGCCTATCCGTTCCGCGGGAATTTCAGCTGGGCACGATTGCCGTGACCGTTGGCGAAACGGATGTATGCAGGTCCGCCCATCATGATGGATCGGGCACCGTGACGGTCTTTCTGCGCCGTGGGGTGGCGGGTGCTCATCGTCTGAGCTTGCGGGGATTCCTGCCAGTGGCTTCCGGTACGGAGCAGTTTCCTCTCCCCTCGGTGTCCTTGGTCGACACGACCGTCGCCAGCCACGCGGTGCGTATCTACCGGCAGGCCAACGTGCTGGTCGATGTGCAGACTCCGCCAGACCTGAAGCCGTTGTCACAGATCGCGGTGGGGACATTTCGGGAGTCGTTTGGCCGGCTCGTGTCGGCCTTCGAATTGACTGCGGCGGGGATCACCAGCAGTGGCGGCGTCATGTTGAATCTGCGTGACAATCAACCGCGTCTGGACGTGCGTTTGGTGACGACGCTTCGCCGCGTCCAAGACAGTTGGGAAGCCATCGCCGATTTCGATGCACGGGTGGCGGCCGATTCGGGTGGACTGGTGGATCGCTTCCGGTTCGAAATCCCGCCGGAATGGACCGGTCCCTTCACGGTGGAGCCGGACGTCCCGTATGAGATTCGGATGATTCCCGGACAGCGGCGTCACCTGGTTCTCCGGCCCTGGCAACCCGTGGCGGACCAAATCCATCTGAGTATTCGCGGCTTGCTGGAACTCGACGCCAATGAACGTGGCCGCACACCCAATATCGTGCCGCTCGACGCGTCGAGCACGGAACGTTACTTCGTGCTGCCGACGCAGCTCGACGAGCAGCGCATCAACTGGGAGACTCCCGGCCTGGTCGAGGTGCCGTTGCGGGATGCGGTTCCTGAGGGTACGGCCGATGCTGCTGCGCAAGTGGCCTACCGGGTCTGGGCGAAGCCGCGGGCCGTCATTGCGGACGTGCAGCGCGTGGCGCGTGAGCGGCAGATCAGCCTGGCGGACGTGTATTTCGATTGCCGCGCGGGGCAGCGCTGTTTCGGCGTGGTCAGTTTCGCTATCGAACCCGCCGGTGCCGCCACTTGCACGCTGCAAATCCCGGCGAACCTCGATCTGGTGCAGGCCAGCATGGAGGGTGTGCCCGCCACGATGGTCCCACTCGGTGACCGTCGCTGGCACGTCCGCTTGGCGTCCGAACAGCTTCCCCAGCAGTTGACGCTCGTATTTCAGGGGGAATTGCCGCGACCTGTCGCTCGCCAACCGCAGCAGATCGCCGTTCCGTGGATCGTGGACCTGGATGTCGTGCGTACTCTCTGGACCCTTCGCGGTCCGGTCGGCGGGACGCTCGCGAGCGAGGACGACGAGCGTCACCGGATCGACGTCGTGCCACAGGAGTCCTTGCGGCTGCGCACGATGGCCGATGTCGTGGCCAGCGCCGCCGAGACGGTCCTGGACAGCCCGGCCGGCGACGTTCAGGCGTGGTATACGCCCTGGGCCATTCGCCTGGCGTGCGCCCGAGCCAGGATTTCCCAGGACCGATGGCTCGACCAGCGGGACGATCGCAGCCATGGCGTCGACATGGCGGAGGTCGACACGATCCTGCAGGATCAGGATACGATTGCCCAGCGCCTGAAAGTTCTCCCAAAAGTCACGGACTACGTGCGACAGACGAATCGCTACGCGGAGTCACGCGACCTCTGGGATTTCAATGGACGGGGAGCTACGGTCGCCTCGCACTATTCGTACATCGGACAGATGCCCGGCCTGGCTCTGCGCTGGCAGCCGGACCCCGGTCGATCGCGATGGCCCAGCCTGCTGGCCGCTGTGGGACTTGTCGGGCTGGCCGTCGGGCTCTGGTCCCTTGTCAGACGCGGAACGGTGACCTCGTGGTGGCGGCAATGGCCGTACGCGGCGGGTGTGTTGGGTGGGATCGCCTGGTGGCTGCTGGCAGCGCCCAGTCTCCTGGGGTGGTTGGCTGTGGCCGTCAGTCTGTGGGGCGCCATTCGGTGGCCGTTTGTTCCCCAGCCGTTGCCCGTCGTCAACGCGGAAAATGGAAAATGTCCCGGAATCGAGACCTGACGGGATTGGGATATAGCCCGCTGCGCGTCTCCGCGACGGACATCGGCTGCTGAGCTGCCGCCGTTCCCGAAACCTTCACACCTGTCGGCACGCATCGCCACAGGAAACGACCCTGGCTCGCCAACTGTCGGACGGCACAACCACGAACGGACCGCACCACGACCGGCAGGGCCTTGGCGGAAGTTCTGCCCTCGCCTCGCCGGAAAACTTGCAGTTCATCTTGGCATGCCGGTCGGCATTTGATAGGTTACGACGCCGTTGGGAATGGCCTATAAGATTGGGCTATCAAGGAAGGAGTCCGCGATGCATCCCTTGGGTAAACAAGATGTTTGTGTACACATTCGCTGGATGATTCGACGCGATATGCTGGAGGTTCTCGAAATCGAGAACCAGAGCTTTGAGTTTCCGTGGTCTGAGGATGACTTCATTCGCTGCCTGCGGCAACGCAACTGCATCGGTATGGTGGCCGAGCACGAGGAGCGCGTGGCAGGGTTCATGATTTACGAACTGCACCGGAACCGCTTGCACATCCTGAACTTCGCCGTGTCGGCGGAGTTTCGCCGGAAGGGCGTCGGGCACCAGATGGTCGAGAAGCTGGTCGGCAAGCTTTCCAGCCAGCGCCGCAGCCGCATCATGTTGGAAGTGCGTGAGACGAATCTGGCCGCACAGCTGTTCTTCCGCAACCTGGGATTTCGAGCCATTTCGGTGCTGCGCGACTTCTATGTCGACACCACCGAAGATGCCTACCTGATGCAGTATCGCTTCCGCGTGGCCGCGGAAGAAGAAACGGTGGTGCCGGTGAACCGCATTTCCCGGTTGGCCGGATAGTCGTCTCATTCCAAACGAATGGTGGTCACCTCCAGATTCGCCAGATCGACCAGAGCCACCGAAGGCGGCGCGCCGCGGTGGATAGCGCCCGGGTTCAAGACCAGAGTCTGGAACTCGAAGTGGTGCTTGGCTTGATGCGTGTGCCCGTAACAGACCAGGTCCCATTCGCGGCTGTCGATCGTTTTGCGGAAAAGGGCGAAATTATCGCTGTGAAGGACCGCGATGCGGCGCCCTCCGGCGACGACGGTCGCGAATCGACCGTGCAACGTGTGTCCCGCTTCCTCGATCGCTCGCGCAGCTCGTGGCTGTACCCGTCGACGTTGCCCAGGACGTAATGGGTGCGCCACGGAGCGAGTAGCGGCGGAATCTCCGGCGACCCGATGTCGCCGCAGTGGACCACCAGATCCACGTCGAAACTGGCGAACATGCGGGCCGCTTTCTGCGTCCCCACCACGTCTCCATGCGTATCGCTGACGACGCCGAGCCATCGCGCACGTTCGGGAGGCAGTGCTTCTCGCGAGTTCATTCGTTCGTCGTTCCTGGCAGTTTTCGGGGACGGGCACGCGCTCGACGCGCACTTTCGCGCGATCTCGCTGTCCAAGGGCCATCGCCTGCGACCCGTGCGACCGCTACCATCTTAAGGACAAATCGCGGCGCATCCAACCGTCATGACCGGCTCGAGTCGGCTGCCGCCGACCTGCGACGTAGCGGTTGGTGGCGGGCACGCGACACGGGATGCACGAGGACCTCGGAACATGACCATTCCCCTGACCATCCTGCTGCTGGTGATGGCATTGCTCCTCGTGAGCGGGACGGTGGGGTTCGTGCTCGTCGTCCGGTCGACTAGTTACACTGCTGCGCAGACGTTCTTCTGGCTCCTGGCCAAGTTCCTGACGCGGGTGATGTGGCGGACGAAAATCGAGGGGCCCTTCCCGATCCCGGGCGAAGGCAAGGCCGTCATCATCTGCAATCATCGGTCGAGCGTCGATCCGTTTTTCGTGCAGATCTCCCTGCGACGGGTCGTCCATTGGATGGTGGCGCGCGAATACTGCGTGCATCCGGTGTTCGGTTTCTTTCTGCGGATTGCCGAAGCGATCCCGGTCAACCGAGGAGGCATCGACACGGCTTCGACCAAAGCCGCGATTCGCATCGTGTCCGAAGGTGGGATGGTGGGCATGCTTCCCGAAGGCCGGATCAACACGACGGACGAATTCATGTGTTCGGTTCGCCCGGGAGCTGTGCTCGTCGCGCTCAAGGCCCAGTCGCCGATTGTTCCCTGCTACATCGAGGGTGCCCCCTTCGGCGGGACACCCTGGAGTCCGCTGCTGATGCGCGCCCGGGCCAGCGTGCGATACGGGCAACCGATCGACTTGTCGCCGTACTACGGACGCGAGAAGGACAGCGAGCTCGTGCGACAGCTGCTTATCCAGTGTGTCTCGGCGATTGCCGAGCTGGCCGGGCGTTCCGATTTCGAACCTCAGATTGCGGGCCGCCTATGGAAATGGGACGCGCCCGACTCCGACACGGAAGTGACCAGCGAAGAATGACGTCGAGGAGGTCGAACCGATGGCGGATTTGACAGGCAAGGTCGCGGTGATTACCGGCGGCGGTGGCGTACTCTGCGGCGCGATGAGCCGGGCTTTGGCAGGGAAGGGAGCCGCGGTCGCCGTGCTGGACCTCAGCGCGGAAGCCTCCGGCCGAATTGTCGACGAAATCGACGCCGAGGGCGGTCGAGCGATCGCCGTATCGGCCGATGTGCTCAGCAAAGAAAGTCTCCAGCAGGCGGCCGCCCGCATCCATGACGCCCTGGGGTCGATTGACATGTTGATCAATGGGGCAGGGGGTAACAAACCGGATGCGACTGCCAGCGTCGAGCGGACCTTTTTCGATATTCCTGCCGACGCCATCCAGTGGGTGCTCAACTTGAATTGCCTGGGCACGATTCTTCCCTGCCAGGTCTTTGTCCCGGACATGGTGGCTCAGCAACGGGGCGTGGTGATCAACATCGCTTCCATGGCGGGTATTCGACCTTTGACGCGCGTCGTGGCCTACTCGGCCGCGAAGGCCGCCGTCGCGAATTTCACGCAGTGGCTGGCCGTCCACCTGGCCCAACAATACAGCCCCCAGATCCGAGTCAACGCGATCGCGCCCGGGTTCTTCCTGACGGTCCAGAACGAGTACCTCCTGGTCGATCCGCAGACGAACGAGCCCACGCCGCGCGGCCGTACGATTCTGGCTCACACACCGGCTCAACGTTACGGCACTCCCGACGATCTGGTGGGTGCCTTGCTGTGGTTGGTCAGCGATGAGGCCGCCTTCGTTTCGGGTGCGGTGATTCCCGTCGACGGCGCTTTCAGCGCCTTTGGCGGCGTCTAGGCGACCGCGTGTCCCGCGCACCGTTCATGCCATCCCCTGGCCGAGCGATGCCTGCTTCGCCGGTGCCGGGGAACTCGACCCGGGCTGCGACGAGTCTACCGGCAGGCCCCGCGCGTCCAGTATCTGGCGAATGTTCCGCGCCTGGGAACGCAGCTCGCGATGCACCGTACCCAGGCTCTGCCCGTGTGCAAAACACGTCAGAACCGGCTGCCCCGCATGGATCCGGGCGCCGATCGCGGGCAGATCGGCGAATCGTCCAAATCGGTCGAGCGATGGTAGGGTCTCCAGACGCCGGTAAAAGGCCTCGTTCACGACGCCGTCCATGGCCGCGCTGATGACGGCCTTCCCGTGCCAGTGGCCGCAATGACCACCGCTGGCAGCTGGCAAAGGCGCTCCTCGACATACATCCCGATGCATGGCGATGGCTGCCAGGCCTGTGGCCCGCTCCAGAATTTCCACGGAAGCGGTAAGGCGGGGATTCACCTCGATGGTCCACACGTCGGGACCCGCCACAATGGCGTCGACGCCGAACAGCCCGCACATGTCGAACGCGTCGGCGAGGCAGTCCCCAATTCGCTGAAACTGTCGGCGCAGGCCACCGTCGATCTCCAGCGGTCCGATCGAGCCGACGTAGCGAAACCCGGCCGCTCCGGCCCAGCGGCATCCGACCAGCTGACGTGTGACCCCGAGCAACACGGCAGAGCCGCCTGCGGCCAGGAATACCGCGCTGAGGGACATGCCGCGAATCCAAGGCTGAAAATACCAATTGCGGGGACATCCAATGCCGTTCAGGATCTTCGAACGGGCACTTCCGATCGCCAGCCCCCTCTCCCCGGGCTTTGCCGGGGAGAGGGATGGGGTGAGGGGATCATACCAGCGAATTCGCAGGCCGCCGCAACTCCGCTGCGGTTTGAGCAGCCACCTGCCAACGCCGCTCGCGGGTGGTTGCCGCTGGGGAAGAGGAAACATCAGCTTCGGCGCGCCAGGGCCTGGGCCAGTTGCCACGGATCGCGTACCTGGCGCAGCACGCACCCGCCGTGGCCCAATAATGCGTGCCGCCGCGAGACGGCATCGACCAGGTCCGGTTCGTTCTCCAACCCCCCGGTGTACATCCACTCGGCCGGCGGAATTCGACGGGTGATGTCGAGGATCCCCCGGGGATAATTCGCCACGCGATGGGCCTGGCTGCACTCGGCGAGGTCGCGGTCGCAGAACAAGTCGGCCGCGGTCACGAGCAACCCCGACCGCACGGCGGACTGGGCGGCCGCTCGGACACTGGCTCCCGCGATGATCAGTCGCTCCGGCATAGGCAATTTGTGGAATTCCTGCGGCTTGCCCAAATGGAGACCCGCTGGCCGTGCCGACTTTTCGGCCATCACGCCCCAAGAGCGGTTGCAATTGGCGGCCAGTCTGCTAAGTTCGCGGCTTGGAAATCACCTGGGACCGGTCGCACGTCGTGACGTTCCCGACGTCGGGTCGGGCCCTTGATGCGTTGGCTGTCGCGACCTTGAACGCCCGTCTGTCTCAGGTCAGGCAAATCACAAGTAGACCATGTTAGCGGAGAAGAATCTATGTCCATGTACATCGGTGAAGCGTTAGTGGGCGCCGGGGACGAAATCGCTCATATCGATCTGATGATCGGGTGCAAGGATGGACCGGTCGGTGTGGCATTTGCCAACGCGCTGGCTCGGCAGAGCGCCGGGCACACGAATCTGTTGGCCGTTCTCACGCCCAACCTGGCCGTGAAACCGGCCACGGTCCTGATCACCAAGGTGACGATCAAGGGGATGAAGCAAGCGGTGCAGATGTTCGGTCCGGCGCAGGCAGCCGTCGCCAAAGCCGTGGCCGACTCTGTGGCCGAAGGCGTGATCCGCGCCGATCAGTGCGAAGATCTCGTGATTGTCTGCGGCGTGTTCATCGCGCCCACGGCGGAAGACAACAAAAAGATCTACGATTTCAATTACGAGGCCACCAAGCTGGCGATCAAGAACGCGATGACCGGCAAGCCGGACGCGGCGGAAGTCGTGGCCGGTAAGGACAGCGCGCAGCATCCCTTCAAGGGATTCTGAGCCATGACCAAGCCGAAGATTCTGATCCAGCTGGACAGTGACCGGCACGCGAGCGTCTTTGATGCGGTAGTGGCGGTCGATGCGGGAGTGGATCAGCTGCTCCAGTACGACGGGATCGAGGTCCAGGGCGTGCGTGAACTCGTGCACGGGGCCATTTTCACGCGCGGCCCGCAGGACCTGCAGAACACGGCCATATTCATCGGCGGTGCGGACGTGGCGGCTGGCGAGGCGCTGCTGCGGGAGGTCACTCACAGTTTCTTCGGTCCCTTGCGAGTGTCGGTGCTGTTGGATGCCAACGGCGCCAACACCACCGCGGCGGCCGCCGTCCTGGTGGCTCGCCGGCACGTCGCCCTGGCCGGCGCGACGGCGGTCGTGTTGGCGGGAACGGGTCCGGTGGGACAGCGGGCGGTGCGCCTGCTGGCTCGGGCGGGCGCCCAAGTCCGTCTGGCCTCACGTCGCTTGGATCGAGCCTCCGCCGCCTGCGACCAGATCCGGCAGGCGGTCGCGGCGGCCGAGCTGGTGCCGTGTGCCACGTCCACGGAAGCGGAAACGGCCCGCGCGGTGGCTGGCTGCGATATCGTGTTAGCGGCCGGCGCCGCCGGAATCGAACTCGTGTCCTCGGACGTGTGGCGCGAGCACGTGAGGGCGCAGGTGGCGATCGACTTGAATGCCGTGCCGCCGGTCGGCTTGGCACCGGTCATGCCCGGCGATGCGGGGGTCGATCGGGGCGGTGTCCTCTGTTTCGGGGCCATCGGCGTGGGTGGCTTGAAAATGAAGATCCACAAGGCCGCCGTGCGACAGCTGTTCGCGGCCAACGATCGGGTGCTGGACGCCGAGGAGGTTTTCGGGATCGGGTGCGAGTTGGACCAGCCGTCGTAGTCGCTGGCGAGGATCGGCACCCGGGGCCGAACAATCGTCAGCGACTCCGGAATTCCCGCACGATTCCTCAGCCCGATTCCGGATTTGCTGCTGTCCTGCCGGCGTTTCGCCGATGTCACGTGTGAAGTCGCTGCGCGGCCATCCCGCCGGTCGCGCCGCGGACGCCCTCGGAGAGAGCCGTTCCCATGCGAAAGCCCGTGTTTGTGCTGGCCCTCGGACTGCTGCTCGGTACGTTGGTTCTCACAGCTTGCGGACAAGACCCGCGCACGCCGTCGTATCTGATTCTGCGGGCGCCGGCCCAAGTCCCGCACGGGCAGCCGTACTATCCCGGCCGCGGCTACGCCGTGAAACCGCAAGCCTATGCCTACGGCTGGTTCGGCGCGCAGCCGCGCAGCCACTGGCGCCGCCAGACCGGATACTACTCGGCCTATATCCAGTGGTCGAAACAGTGATGGCTGACGCGACTGGCCGTTACTTGCCCAGTTCCGCCACGATGCGCTCCGCACCGTAGATCTTCTGCAGCGATTCGCGGATCGCCTGCGAACTGACCGACACCGCGCGATCCTGACGATCGTCGTAGCGATAGTCACCCGGCAAAGACTGGATGTTCCCGTCGAAGATCAGTCCGACGAGTTCCAGGTCGCGATTGACCACGGGACTTCCCGAGTTTCCGCCGATGATATCCGCCGTGCACACGAAGTTGAATTGCGTGTCGGGCTGGAGCGCGTTCTTATGTTCGTGCCAGCGGGGCGGCAATTCCCAGGGGTCCCTGGCACCGTGGAGTTGCTCGTAGTCGAACGCGCCCCCGATCGTCGTCCAAGGTGGGATCGGTTCCCCATCCTGTTCGTAGCCCTTGACCGTGCCGTAGGACAACCGCAAGGTGAATGTGGCGTCGGGGTAGGTGGACGTGCCCTGGGTCGCGAACGTGGCTTCCGCGATCTGGGCGTACGCCTGGCGTTCTTCTTCCTCGAGTGATTCCTGCACGTCGCGGATCTTCCGCGATTCGGGATCGACGAGCTTGGCCAGTTGGATCATCGGATCGTCGCACGAGCCCAACGCTTTCCCGCCCTCGGCGGCAAGTTGCCGGCGGAACTCGACGTCGTCGAGTCGTGTTCCCTGCACGAGTTCGGCGGCACGCATCCTGGGACTCTTCCCGGCGAGCACTTGCTGGACGAGTGGATCGTCTCCACCGCGTTGCTCGACCATGAACGCCAACATGTCGGCCAGCTTCGCTTGCTCGAGATCTTTGTAGACGGGCGCGGGAGAGAACAGTTGCTGGACCAGCGATTCGCGGGCCGATTCGCGGAATTCCCGCAGGCGCTGCGGGCTGGGCTTCTTGTCTTCCGCTTCCATACGCACGAGCGTCTGTGCGATCTGGAACAGGCTCACGTTGAACGAGATACCCCGGTTCATCAGCTCCGCCTGCCGCGGCTGCAGACGCTCAATGGCCTTCCAGGCCTCCGCGTGGCCCCGCAGTTTCGGGTCCTGAGCGACGGCCGCCAGGAGCCGCTTCTCGGCCGCTTCCTTGGTCGCCATGAATTGGGGATCCTGCAATCCGTGCAGCATGCCGCTGCGGGCCTTCCGCGAGTTCTGAGCGCCGAACAAGTCATCGTGTGCGCGGCGTTCATTCTCCGGGCTCCTCAATCCGAACTGTTGCAGCAGGATCTCGCGCCGGCGAATGAGGTTGAGCGTGAAGGGCAACCGCACATCGCGCAGGAATTTCAATGCCGCCACGGTCGCGAGTCGACTCGTGCGGCCGGGATTGCCGGACACGAAGACCAGTTCATTCTCCTGCACTCCGCCAGCGGACCATTTCAGAAAATGCTCGATTTTGGCCGGCTGGCCGTCTTCATACACGCGGAAGATGCACGCATCGAGATCGTAGCGCGGGTACTCGAAGTTGTCCGCGTCGCCACCAAAGAACGCGATGGATGCCTCCGGTGCCCAGACCAGGCGGACGTCGGTGTATTTCTTGTAACGATAGAGGTGATATCGCCCGCCCCCGTAGAGAGTCACGACATCACTTCGCAACCCGGTTTTGTCTTGCGACTCTTTCTCGATCTGAGCCATCACGGCACGACGTGCCGCGGCCGCCTCCGCGGGACTCATGGCGGCCGTCACGGCGGCCTGCACTTGCTCGGTGACGTCCTCCAGGGAAATGAGCTGGTTGAGTTCCAGATCGGGAGCCTGGATTTCTTCCTCGTTGGTCCGGGCGTAGAAACCGTCTTGGTAGTAGTTGTTTTCGGGGGTCGAGATCTTGTAGAGCGTGTCCGCGCCGACATGGTGATTCGTCAGCACCAGGCCGCGGCTGGAGATGAAGGACGCGGATCCTCCGGAATTGAATCGCACGCTGGCCTTCATCAAATGATCCGCCCAATCGGCGGTCGGACGGAAGTCGTATTTCGCTTCCAGCTGATCTGCGGGCAGGTCGTTGAATAACCACATCCCCTCATCCGCGGACAGGTTGACGTCATGCCCACTCAGACCCATTCCAAAAACGACGACAACAGCGGCCATGGCACGATCCAATATTCGCGAACGGTTCATAGTTGCGCATCCCATACCATGTTCGGGTGACCGAAAAAACTCCCGCCGAAACCGACGGGCAAGCGTTCCGAGTGCGTCATCTTACGCGGTGGCCACGTCGCAGCAAAGGGTCCCCTCGGCGGCCCACGCAAACTCGTCGTCGCGGACCCAGTACGCACTGTCGAACTCGACCAGCCCAGGAGCACCTCGCATCAGGTTCTCGAAGATGCTGGACTCGAGCCGCTCGACTTTCAGCGGCTGGAACCGCAGTCGGCGGCGAGTTTCGCGCGCCTCCGCCGACGCCGCCCCACCCGGGGCCAGGCCGAGCCCGCCGGCACACTCCCGCAAACACTCCGTGGCCTGGGCCGGCGTGCGAAACAGCGAGCCGGCCGGCATGCTCCGCACCACCTGCCCCTGGAGCGACAAGTGCATGGCGTGATCGTCGCTGTCACCCACCAACTCGAGCGACTCGCGGCCCTCCACCACACGGAATCGCGCGTGGTGGCAGGGTAATCGTCCCCCGATCCACAAGTGCAATCGCGAGGAACAATCGTAGCGGGTCACGAACGCGGCGTCGCCCTGGACTTCTCGTCGACTGCCCGTCACCAGGATGAAATGGGAGGCCGTGTGCGCGGATACCAAACGTGCCGGCAACAGACGCGATTTGGCCATCCGATGGCGGGCGAACGCGATCCCGGCCAATGCGCGGCCCTGCACGTCCACGACGCACACGCCGCTCGGCAGCAACTCGGAAACGACTTCCGGGGCCATTCGATAGAGAATCAGTACGCGGCGATCAACCGCGCTGCATTGGCTCAACTTCCGCATGGCCATGCTCGACACCGCTTGTCACGTCGGAACCTTGCCTGCCGCCATCCGCTCCTCGGATCCCCCTCCATTAGAGCAATCACGCGGCGACCTGCAAACCCGAGTTTGTCCGCATCACGGCAATTCCCTCGTCAGGATCCTGGTGCCGGGTGGCAGCCGGACCTGGGTCCCCTGGTTGAGCGCTGACGCGCTTGCGCGTCACACTGGGGGCCGAACGGCCGTGTCGCGCCCTCGTGGAACTCCACTTCCTCCTGGAAACACAAAGGATCTTGCCATGCGATATGCCCAGACGGGTCTGCTGCTCTGTACGTTCTGGATGCTCGGAATCGAATCCGGATGCGACGCTCAGGGTCAGGAGCGATCCGACGCTCCCAACGCGATTGCCAACGGTTCCTGCGAGGAACTTGCGGGCGACCAGCCTGTGGGCTGGCGAGTAGAACGGTGGGGTGGTGAAGGAACGGGTTCGACTGCCGACGTCGGCTTCGCCGGCCAGCGATCGGTCGTCATCGCGTCCGAAAGAGGAGCGGACATGGGATGGGCCACGACCGTCTCCGTCCAGCCCCGCGCCACGTATCGGCTTTCCGGTTGGATCAAGACCGAGCACGTGCAGTCGCTGCCGGATCGCGGCGGTCGCGGTGCGTTGTTGAACGTCCACAACATTCAGCCGGTGGCGACGCCGGCCATCACCGGCAGCCAGGACTGGACGCGCGTCGAAGTGGTGTTTGAAACGGGCGGCCATGACGTCGTGCAAATCAATTGCCTGCTGGGTGGCTGGGGGCTGGTCACCGGCAAGGCCTGGTACGACGACGTGCGGCTGGAACTGATTTCCAGCCAGACCTGGCATCCGGCGGTGGTCATCGATGCCGCCCAAAAAGGGCACCCGATTTCCAAGTACATTTATGGCCAGTTCATCGAGCACCTCGGACGTTGCATCTACGGCGGCATCTGGGCCGAGATGCTGGAAGACCGCAAGTTCTACTATCCGATTACCGGCCCCTACGCACCGTACGGGCAGGGTGACGCCGCAAAGGCACTCTTTCCGGTGGTCACGGCTTCACCGTGGCAGGTCATCGGCGGGCCGGACTCGGTCCAGATGACGAGTGCCGGTCCGTTCGTGGGGGAACACACGCCGCGGGTCGGCGCCGGAAGCGGGCTCCGACAGAACGACCTGGCGATCGTCAAGGGCAGGAAGTACACAGGATACCTCTGGATCAAAGCCGCGGGCGAGCGTCCAGGCGACGTTCAGGTGACGCTGCGTGGCGCCGAGGGGGGTGGCTCATTCAAGTGCGATACGGACAGCTACACGAAACACACATTCGAGTTCGAGGCGACCGAGACCACCGACAAATCGTCGCTGGCGATCGTCGTCGACGAGCAGCCCTGCTACGTGGGGACTGTTTCCCTCATGCCCGCCGACCATGTCGAGGGGATGCGAGCCGACACGCTGGATCTGTTGAAGCAGCTGAATTCGCCGGTCTATCGCTGGCCCGGCGGCAACTTTGTCAGCGGCTACAACTGGAAAGACGGCGTGGGCGACCGCGACCGTCGCCCGCCGCGCAAGAACCCGGCCTGGACCGGTGTCGAACACAACGATTTCGGGCTGGATGAGTTCATGACATTCTGCCGAATTCTCGGCACCGAGCCGTACATTGCGGTCAACAGCGGCTTGGGCGATACCACCAACGCGGTAGAGGAACTGCAGTATGCCCACGGCGCGGCGGACTCGCCGATGGGCGCGTGGAGAGCCAAGAACGGGCACCCCGCACCGTATCGCGTGAAATGGTGGGGAATTGGCAACGAGATGTACGGCGACTGGCAACTGGGACACATGTCGTTGGAGAAATACATCCAGAAGCACAACGAGTTTGCCGAGGCCCTGCGGGCTGAGGACAGCTCGATCAAAGTGGTCGCCGTCGGCGATGCCGGTCCGTGGAGCGAGGGCATGATGCAGCACTGTGCGGACCACATGGATCTGATCAGCGAGCATTTCTATCGCCAGGAAAGCCCGGGTCTCGCGTCCCACGTCGCTCAGTTGGCGGAATCGGTGCGGGCCAAAGCCGCCGCTCACCGCAACTACCGCAACAAATTCGCATCCTTGCAGGGGAAGGACATCGACATCGCGCTCGACGAATGGAACTACTGGTACGGGCCGCACGTCTTCGGCGAACTCGGAACACGCTATTTTCTGAAAGACGCGCTGGGTGTTGCGGGCGGGTTGCACGAGTACGCGCGTCAAAGCGACATCATGTTCATGGCGAACTACGCGCAGACGGTGAACGTGATTGGCTGCATCAAGACCAGCAAGACGGATGCCAGCTTTGACACGACAGGTCTGGTTCTGAAGCTGTATCGCGAGCACTTCGGATCGGTGCCGGTATCCGTGACCGCCGACTCGCCTTTGGATGTGGCGGCCGCGCTCACCGCCGACGGCCGTTGGCTGACCGTTGGTGTCGTCAACCCCACGCTGCAGACCCTCGATCTGCCGCTGACACTCCAGGCCGTTTCCCTGGCCGGTCAGGGTGAAGGAAAACGCTGGCAGATTGCCGGACCCGACCCGCTGGCATACAACGACCCAGGCCAGCCGCCGCGCGTGGCCATCCGCAGCGACACGGTCCACCTGCCGCTCAAACAACTCCAGGTCGAGCCATGCAGCGTGACGTTGTTCGTGCTGCCACTGGCCGCTGACTGAGAGCCGCGCGGTGGGGGGGTCCGGTCGCCGATCACTGCCGGACGCGCACGACGGTTCGGAGCGCGTCGAACAACTCGCTGACGCGAATGGGCTTGGAGACGTAGGCGTCCATGCCCGCCGCCAGGCAGCGTTCGCGATCGCCTTTCATCGCGTGAGCAGTCATGGCGATAATGGGAATATGTTTCTGGGTGGTGCGTTCGCGGTTCCGAATGGCCAGCGTGGTTTCCAATCCGTCGAGTTGCGGCATTTCGAGATCCATCAGGATCACGTCAAAGGTGCCCGTTTCCAGTTGCTCCAGCGTCCGTTGGCCGTTCTCGGCGACCACCACGGAATGGCCGTATTTTTCCAGCAGGCCCACCGCCAGTTTCTGGTTCACGAGGCTGTCTTCCGCCAAGAGCACGCGCAGCGGTGGCAGGCCGCCGGTCGGGTCGGACGCGGGCGGCGCAAGACGTGCTGGAGGTGCGGACGACCGTCCCAAGGCGATGCCGACGGCGTCCAATAGCTCCGCCTGGATGACCGGCTTCATCAGTCGTGCCGCGATGTGCAGATCCTCGCATCGTTGCACGTCACCCGGCCGCGCACCGGACGTCAACATGATGACGCCAATGTTCTTCAGCTCTTCGTCGTTGCGAACCGATTCGACCAGCGTGCAGCCATCGCATTCGGGCATATTGACATCGGAGATCAGCAGGCGAAAAGGTCCGGCCGTTCGCTGCGCCGCGTGCAACGCCTCGAGGGCTTCCCGGGCGCCCGGCACACTGGTGGGTTCAAGCCCCCAATTGCGGGTCATCTCTTCCAGGATGAAGCGGTTGGTCGCGTTGTCATCCACAATCAGCACGCGGAGATCCTCCAGGTCTTCGAAGTGCACGGGTGGGGCCCCTCGTCGGCGCGCTCGTCGCCTTGGCGAACTCGGCGGTAAAGAAGAACGAACTCCCCTGGCCAACCACGCTCTCCGCCCAGATGTGGCCTCCCATCAATTCCACGAACCGCGCGCAAATCGCCAACCCCAGTCCCGTCCCTTCGTGCTTGCGCGTGGCCGACATGTCCGCCTGGGTGAAGGCCTCGAAAATCCGGTCCAGTTGGTCGGACGGGATGCCCACGCCAGTGTCGCGCACCTCGAAGTGCAGCATGGCACGGTGACTCGTCTGCGAATCGGTGTAAATCTCCAAGACGATCTCGCCCCGCTCGGTGAACTTGGTGGCGTTGCCGATCAAGTTGACGATGATCTGGGCGAGCCGTGCCGGGTCGCCGACCAGCGCGTCCGGAACGTCCGGATGGACCCGGAAGGCCAGTTCCAGGCCCTTGGCCTGGGCCCGGATCCCCATCGACTTCATCGTGTCGCCAATTCGCTCGCGGAGGCTGAACACGATGCGATCGAGATCGAGCTTGCCCGCTTCGATCTTGGAGAAGTCGAGGATATCGTTGATCAGCGTCAGCAGCGAATAGCCCGATTCGCGAACCATCCGCAGATACTCGCGCTGCGAGTCGGTGAGTTTCGTATCCAGGACCAGGTCCGTCATCCCGATGACGGCGTTCATCGGCGTCCGGATCTCGTGACTCATGTTGGCCAGAAAGTCGCCCTTGGCCCTGCTCGCCACTTCAGCCGCTTCTTTGGCCTTCTGCAGGTTTCGGAACATGAGAGCATAAGGTGTCTTCAGACCGACGCGGACGTAGGCTCGATACACCAGGTAGAACGACACGATCTTCAGATAATGCCCCACGATGTTGGCCCAGCCTGTCACGTCTCGGTAGAGTGTAAAGGCCAGTTCCGATGCGATTGTCAGGACGATCGACGCGGCCAGCAGCTGATACACTCGCGCATCAAACTCTTCGCGACGCCGCACGAGTATTCCGAGAGCAATCGAGAACAGACCGCAGATGACGAACTCACTGGTGATCTTGAAAGGGGTCAGCCCGACACCGCTCTCGAAACAGACGGGGAATACTTGCCAGTAGAAGATGCTGGCGAGAATCGCCACGATGATGGCGATGTAGGCCGCGAACAGATAACCGGTGGATATCCGCCACCGCATGAACGACAAGGCGGCAATCAGCGACAAGCCTTGCAGAAACCGCGCCGCCACCCAGAGTTGGATTCCCAGATCCGTGCCGTAACCCGGAAAGGCCAGGATCCGACCGATCGAGAATGTGTGGAGCAGGTCCAGGAGTGCCACGAACAGGTAGGCGATGCCGGTGAACAGGTAGAACGTATTGTCCAGAAACGGGCGGGCATTCCAGAACACGGCGAAGATCGTACAGGCCACGACGATGCTGAAGGTCTCCGCCAGGCCATGGAAGAGTCCGTAACTGTAATGCTGCAGAAAGAACAGCCCCACCAGCAAAGCCAGGGCAATCAGCGGCGTTCGCCAATACTCGACCTGAGCGGTCCATCTTGTCGGTGATGACACAACCCATCCCTCCCGTGCGTGGCGCGCACGGTTCGCTGCGGTGCCCATTGCCCCTTCGTCCGAGTCCGGCTGGGTATCTGCCGACTCACCGCACCTCATTCTATCGCCACTCGACGCACGCGTACAATCATTCGGTGCCTGCGCTGAGCCGGCATGATTCCTGGTCACGCGGTTGGACGGAACGCTTTCCGCCTCTCAATACCGCGGTGCCGCGGGTCGGACGGTCGTTGCAAAGGTCTTGTCAACTCGGACTACCTGCGACGGATCGCCGGTGGATGGGCCGTCCAGGTGCAGAAAGATCGGACTGGGCGTTTGCAGTTGAAAATGCAGGCCGTCGGCTTCCCTGACCCACTTCACAGCCAGGTCGTGCATCCGTCACCCATGGCCCAACCCCGGCCTTGGCGGTACTGGTTGAGAACGAATTCCATTTCCCCACGCTCGATCAACTCGGGCATGACGAAGCAGCCGAAGTAGGGCGTGATGAGACGCGAGTTATCGCCACCTGCAGCGAACTCCGCATCGAAATAGCGGTGTCCGAACCCAAGCCATCACGCTGCGCTGGGCGGCCATCCGCGTGCGGTCGATCGCCAGGATGTCGACGAGCATCAACGTGCGCCCCTTGTCCCAGCGTATGTCGACTTGGGCCCAGGTGCCGTGTTGCCTCACGGCGGTCACGATGCCCGTGTTTTCGGGCGGGATGGGATCGCGACCAACGGCCACCATCGGCCGCCGCCGTCCGTTCGCCTGGGATGGGCCCCCCCTGGTCAAGGTACCGTAGGCACGATCACCTGCCGGACCGCGGCCCGACCGCTCGCGTTACACACCGCGCCCCGTGCCCCCGTCGCGACGCCGGGGCAAAGTCACATGCGGCCGGCTGGGCCCACGCGGGCGGAGATGGCACGGATGTTGTGCCGACGGCCCACTGCGGTCAGAAATTGGAAGTCCGCAACGCATCGGCTACGCATCGGCCAGGAGTCCGATTCGCTTTCGGTATGCAGACGCCCCAGATGTCGAGACGTCTAGCCGATAACGACTCCCACCCCTCGCCTTGATCACGGAGGACTGAGATGGATTCCAAAAAGCGTCAGAAACTGCTCAAGCAGCGAAGCGAACGAGACCGGAGACGTCAGTCATTTGTCCAACACCCACCCTTGCCGTTGTCACCAGGCATGCCATCGAGTGGGTTCGGACTGCCCGACCTCGATGAGGAATCCGGTAATTCAGCGCGTTCGGCACCGCCCCGGGCGAGCGATGTTCACGGACTTTGGTGGGATCAGTACAAGGTTGCCGACGGCCTCGAGTGGCACTCCCTTTATTCCGTCGGCGTCTATGCGAACGACGCTCGCTGGGACCAACTGGAGCGTGTCGTGGAGCTGTTGGCCAACCGTTTGACCGAGCTCACACCGCCATTGCCTGCCATCCTCAGCCAGCTCCGCCTGTGTAACCGCATAGCTGCGGCCGAGCGTCTGCTGGATGCGGTGAAGCCGTTCGTGGCAAATCCCGACTTGATGCCGCACGCCAGGAACCAATACATCGAATGGTTGCTGTTCGGGGCCTACCAACGGTGCTTGGACCGCGGAGCGAGCGATGATGAGATCGAAGCGAACTACCGGTTCTTGCTCGGCTTGGGAGCGAAGGAATCGGAGGAGTTGCAGCGAGGCCAACGCGACTTCATCCGCCGGTTGGCCGGCCAAGAGCCACCGTGGACGCGTGAGGAACTGAAACCCGGCGACGAAGTAGGGCGCAGGGTCTACTTGCTGCTGGTTGATTTTCAGAGATGGTTGCAGCGAGAACGAGGCTGCGAGCCGATGGTTGCCGACGAACTGCGACGACTAATGGTTCACGCGATCGACGGCACCAAGGACTTGCTGCCTTCCTTCCTCAAAGGTCTGCGGCGTGGGCCATTCGAAACGTTTCTCGCGCAGAATTGCTTGGGCTTCATGAGCCTGACTCGCTTTCACGCACCGGCGATCGTGTGCGCGATGTATCACTTCTACGAGTTCCTGGGGGTCAGCGTTCTGGTGGAGCCTCAGGTCCGCGACATGTCGCAACGGGTCTGTCGCGACCTGTGGGCGGAATTGAGGAAGGCGGCGAAGGCCGAATGGCAGGAATACCGCTTCTTGGCGAAGTGCTTTCCGGAGAACCGAGGCAGTTTTTTCCCGGCGGCCCGCGAGCAGCCCGGTCAGGAATCGCCAGATTGATGAGCGGCGGGCTTCGACCAGATGATCTGCCGACGGCGAGGCAATTAGGGGCCCGGCACCCTCCGCTCTCGGCCGGACGGCGGTCCTGTTCACCCCGTGCCCACGTCTGAAAGCTTCTTTGGCCCGCCTGGGCGGTTCCCGTCATCGTCGGCTTCGGTCGGCTCTGCCCGCTATCGCATTCACGGCATCGCAATAGAAGATCGTATGGCTCCTCGGGAGAATCCAAGCCGACCGAGCGATCCGCCGGAACTCGGAAAATCCCCGGCGCCACACCGACGCCGAAAATGATTGCCGCCTCTTCGCCCCTGCGGTAAGATGACCGCCGATCGAACGGGCGACGGTCGCCCGTCGGCGGATGCGCGGCGACGAGCCGGAGCGAAGAACAAAACAATGCACGCCAGCGGCGGATGCGATCGCGGGGCATGGTGGCCCTGGGACCGCCGTGGCGTGATCGTGGTCGTTCGTCAGCCAGACACAAACACGTGCTGCTGCTCCATGACACTATCGCGAATTCTTCTCCTAGCACATGCAGCCATTCCCCTATTCTTCTGGGTGTTCAACACCGCCGTGCTGCGACGACGCATTCACTGGCTATTGCTTTTCATTCTGGCGTGTGTTGTCGGGTACATCGTGCTGATGATTGCGGTCCAAACCTTGGAGATTGAACTTGAACGCGAACTCTATCGGCACGACCTTGATGGCGACGGTGCATTCAGCGAAAACGAGATGACCGCAGAAGCGGAGCGTGCAATGGACGCGTGGGCGTCCGATACTGGGCGTAGTTTCGCTCCGATTCTTGGAATCCCAATCACGATCATCTGGACAACAATCAATCTCTTGGCAATCTCGATCTTGGACTGGATTGCACGCTTTGTGTGGCGTTTGATTCGTGGCAGGAACGCATCTGCGGTTTCAGATAGTGATGATTCAGCCGATTTGCGGGACGCCGAAGCCGCGGTTACTGGGAATCCCTACCAACCGCCTACACAACCGTAAGGCCGACGAACCAACGGAGGTGAACTGATGTTCCTTGATGGAAGAAGGGCCCAATGAAGCTCTTTAGGGACATCTGGGTGTCGCCATTGGCATTTGATTTCAAAGGTTCCGACACACATCGACAGACAATTACGCACGAGCTGTCTCACCTGCACATGACCCAGCAGTTGGGACTGCGCAGTATCATGGGAACGGTGCCGACCTGGTTTGTGGAGGGTTCAGCGGACTGGATTGCGGATACTGGTGGTGAGATTGTCACGCATCAGGATGCTCTTGAGGCGTTTGCGAGCGGAAACCACTTCGTGCCGGATGCGAAAGGACGGTTTCTTTTTCCCCGGACGGCCAAGCACTATGGGATCTCTTGGTACCTGCTCCATCGGCAGTCACGGATGTTTGTCGCGTACCTACACGATAGGGCTGGGGGGTTGTTCGGGGACTTTGTCGTGGCAGTGGCGAAAGGTGAGCGATTCGACGTAGCGTTCCTGGAGCATTATGGCGACAGTCTGGATAACGTGTGGAACGACTTCCTAGGATCTCTTGAGAGCGGCTCGGGCTCTGAAACTCTCAGCAGAACGGAAGTCGACGGTGGCTCATAACAAGGCGTTCCAGTTGACGCTCGCGCAACGGAACGCCCGCGTTGGTCTGCGGAGGCACGGATTCGGCTCTTGGCGTGAGCCATTCGACATGAAAGCCAGACGAAATGCGCGATGCTTCGAAACGGGTTCGATTTGTAGTTGCCGTCTCTGATTCCTGGCTGGGCCGTTACAGCCGGACATTTTCGTTTTGGGGACTGGTGGTCGGCAGTTTGTTTTTCGCCGCGTCCCTGATGCCCTCCTTGCTTCCGCGTCCCTACGTCGTGCAGGGGCTGCTGGCGGGACTGGCCGCTGCCGTGGGGTATGGAGTCGGAATCGGCTTGGTCTGGCTCTGGCAATACCTGGAGCTTCCCCAGGCAGGCGAGCGACTCGATCGCTATAGCCGCTATGCCAGTGTGGTGGCGGCGGCGTTGGTCGCCGTGGTCTTCCTGTGGCGGAACTCAGTATGGCAGAATTCCATTCGGGAACTCATGGCCATGGAACCTGTGGCCTCGACGCACCCCATGCGAGTTGGCATCATCGCGGTGTTGATATCGGTGGCGCTGGTGACCACCGCGCGAGGCTTGCGCTATGGCTGGCAATATGTCCACCGGCAAGTCAGTCGCTTCGTGCCCCGACGAGTCTCCTACGTGCTCAGTACGGTTGTCGTTGTGGTTCTCGTATTCCTGGTCGCCAATCACATCATTGCCCGCCAGGCCTTGAACTTGGCCGACGCGATCTTCCGCGAAATCGACGAACGTAGCGACCACGAGATCCCGCAGCCAACGGAACCGGCCGCTTCCGGTAGCCGTGAGTCTCTCATTCCGTGGGACTCGATCGGGCTCCAGGGGAAGAACTTCATCGTGCGTGGGCCTTCCGCACGGGACATCAGCGGTTTCTGGGGACGGGGTGCCAAGTCTCCATTACGTGTGTATGTGGGAATACGTTCGCGGGAGTCCATGCGGGAACGGGCACAGCTTGCGCTGGAAGAACTGAAACGCGTCGGCGGATTCGAGCAGTCCCTGCTGGTGGTGGCGACGCCGACCGGAACCGGCTGGCTTGATCCCGGTGCCGTCGACACAATTGAGTACCTTCACGCCGGCGACACGGCAATCGTTAGCATGCAGTACTCGTACTTGCCGAGTTGGATCACCCTCCTCATCGATCCCGATCGATCGCGGCATTCCGCCCAGATCCTCTTTGACGAGATTTACAGCTACTGGACGCGACTTCCCCATGATCGACGCCCTCGACTTTACTTGCACGGACTCAGTCTCGGCGCGTTGGGGTCGGAAGTTTCGACCGACATGTTCACAATCTTCTCCGATCCAATCCAAGGTGGTCTCTTTAGTGGTCCGCCGTTTCCCAGCACCGATTGGGCTCAACTTACACGAGCTCGCAACCCACAATCACCGATGTGGCTACCGACATTTCGCGACGGGTCGCTGTTGCGATTCACCGGGCGCGAAAGTTGCCTGGATGCCCAGGGCGACCACTGGGGTCCCATGCGTTTTGTGTACCTCCAACATGCCAGCGATCCGATGTGTTTCTTTTCGGGCGACCTGCTCTATCGCCGGCCCGATTGGCTGCGCGGCGAGCGCGGTCCGGATGTGTCACCTTATCTGAAGTGGTTCCCGATCGTCACGTTCCTGCAGGTTGGTTTTGACCTGCCGATGGCAACCAGCGTGCCGCGCGGCTACGGCCACAGTTATGCACCCTCCAGTTATCTGGACGGGTGGATCGCCATGACCGATCCGTCAGGCTGGACGACGCCCGACACCCAGCGGCTGAAAACACTGCTGGAACAGAGCTCCGGCGGCAATGCACCATTCACCGCCACGCGTCGCCCCGGTGCCGACGAACCCTGATGTGTCGTGCGCGGTGCTGCATCACGCAATGTCATTGAGGGGCGACTCACGCCCCACACGAAGGCGGTTGCATGCTGGTGCGCGCCAGGGACGACATCTACCGGATGGCCTCCATCGACATCGGGAAGGACTTCATGCTGAGCCACGGCTACATCAAGAGAGACCTCGCTGTGCACAAGTGGGCCGCGCCGGAATTCCTCGAAGCCGCCGCGAGAGATGCGTGAAAGGCGTGACAACCGTGCAATCAGCTCCTACAATTCGACTTACGGCAATTCGCTGCGCGAGCGTTAGCCCGCAAATGTGCGGCCTACAGATGATCGGCAGAAACCACCGATAGGCAAGTTACGCAGGAGACCACGATTGACGATGCAACCAAAGATCGAGTATCGAGTCTGCACATCGCAGGGGAGTCGCATTACTTTCGTAAATGGGGAATGGCAGGGCGCGAGATCTCCAGACACCGAAGAGGCTCTGCAAACCTGCCCGGAAGTGTGGGCGTTCCTTACAGCAGCCGGCAATGAGGGTTGGGAGCTCGTCAATGTCGTGAGCCGTTTCCGCCCCCGCGGAGATGCCACGTCTCTCCTCGACCGATTACTTCTCGGCACGAATGAAGAAGGTTGGGAGACTTGGGATACGCTCTACTTGAAGAGGCTTGCCACGTGAAGCGCCCGGCCGCACGGCGCCGCGAACCAGGCCGGCGCGCTCGGGTTGCAGGCGCAGCCCCTCGTGGGCCGGGGCGCTGAGCTCGGGCCATTGCCGCCTCGCTGTCGCGTACTGTCACACCCCGTCGGAGAAACCTCACCCTTTCTTGGAACAGGCGTGTCCTGAGGGCCTGGCAGCTCACGGGGGCGGTCACCACCACCTCGGCACCGAAACGCGCCCTGCTAAGCTGCTCAGGTCACATCCCCCTGGGGCCGTTCCCGCGTGGGGCGAGCAGCCAATCGATGTCATCCTAGTGACGGCGCAAAGAGCTATTCTCGCGTTTCGACCTCACTGACCGGAGGCGCGCACCCGGTGCAATACGTCGAATCATCCTGGAATGCCAGCTTGGGGTAAGTCAGCTAAAGAAAGGACACATCGGTGGGAGCCGCCTGCCGAGTCGACATTGCCCGCATGATTGGTCCATTGTTGAAACTCGAACCGCTGCGATCATCGGGGTAATGCGGTCGGGCTGACCTATTTGCGCATCCTCTGTGAGGTCCTACCGACACGTCCGTGATTGGCGTACGCCAGCTGTGTGAAGCCGATTACGCGTCAAGGTTCGTGTCTTGAACATCGGGAATCGGGCCTTGGGGTGCGGTCTTGAGGGCGAGTTCAGGGTGGTTGGACTGAAGCCACTGGATGACTTCCAGTTGAAGCTCCTTCACGAAACATACCAGTTCCGCGGCAATTCTGTGTGTCGCGACGCCGGCCGTGTCGTATTCGGCCGTATTGCGTTCTATGCGGCACGTGTCGAGGTAAGCCGCGTCGTTCTTGCGTTGGCCGCCGAGTATGAGTGGCAGCGCGGCGATGGCTCGAAAGTGTTGCAGGGTTTTCTCCGGACGGTAGCCGGATGCGTGCAGCAGAATCGTGCCGAGTTTCAGGGCTGCGTTGCAGGCAATCCCGAACTGCCAGTCGGCCGAGATGTCCCTTTCGGCATCGTCCAGTTCGCGTTGAACAATCGAGAACAGCCCCGAGATTTCCTGGAGGCTGGGCTGATGCGGACGCAGCCAGCCATTAGCCGCCCATTGCTGCAAGGTCATCATCATTTCCCAGGACAAAGAGCCGTGGCGAATTCAGAACACTGGTGATGAAATGGTTGCCCGCAGCACGCTTGCGCACGAACTCAGCAGAATTCATGATGTGGGGGTTGACCTCTCGACCGAGAAGCTTGGCAGCATCCGTCAGCAGTGGGCCCACCTTTCGTAGCCCCACCGATGCCCGGACAATCAACGCATTGATATAGTTCATTGCGTTGCTATAATGGGCCTGAGCGCGAGGGGATCACCAATGAAGTTTTTTGGTGGATCATTTGGGATGACGAAAGTGACCCACTGGGTAACGTGCAACATGTCGCCGAACACGGTCTGACGACCGACGAGGTTGAGGCGGTCCTGAACGCCCCAGATTCGACCGGCCGCAGCGAATCGAGCCAGCGTCCCTGCGTGTGTGGTTTCACACCGGCGGGCGAGTACATCATTGTGATCTTCGAGCCGATTGACGAGGACTCGATTTGTCCGATCACGGCCTACCACGTTCCCGAGCCGTGAAGAGGACTGCGATGGCAAAGAAGACAGCGAAGGGAGTAACTCGCAAGGGTCGCATTACCGCGGCGGAAGCTGAGCGATTGAACAAGATCCGCGCGTGCTCAGCAGGACTTCCCGCCCGATCCGAACCGCCCCCGACCGGCAACCCGAGGCATGGGGGCGAAGATCCGTGCGGCCCGTGAGCGGAAGGGGCTGACCTGGTATGCGGTGGCCAACGCGGCGGGCATTCCGAATCCGGCGACAGTGCGCGATATCGAGTACGGCCGCGACGCGAAGCTGAGCAGTATCGAAGCCATCGCCACGGCGCTCGGACTGAAGCTCGCTCTTGTGGAGGCGGAAGCGTTCGCTGTTCAATAGCCTGGTCCGTTGCATGACTCGCTCTTGAATAACCGGTTACTTCACGCACCAGTCTGCGCGTTCCTGAAACTCCGCCTGGTAATCGTAGCGCCACTTGGAAATACTTGACTGACCGGGCCCATCCACATAATGGTTCTTATCGCCATCCTTCTTGAATTGCCCGCCCCAACTTTCCTGGGTGGGATCATCGGGATCGTTCAAGCCGCGGTTTGCGCTCACCAGCCACAAGAACGCTGGCGAATCCCCTTCACACACTCCAGTGCATCCCATGCCTTCGTGCGGGTAGACAGCGCACAGAGGTCCGTGCTGATTGCGAATGTTCTCATTGACCCAGGCGAGATTGGAAATCGGGTCGCGTCCACCGAACATTCCCTGGTATGTCTTGTGCGAATGAATGATGAACAGCTTTGGAAAGTTGTCGCGCAACCAACCAATGGTTCCGTCTTGAGTCGCGATTTGATGTATGCGCAGTCTGCTGAGGAAGGCTCCCAACTCAGCGTCGCTGCGCGTGTTCTGCACCTTCCAAACCGCTTGTGCTACGACGCTGCAATCGCCCCAGACACCAATGTAGAGTGGTCGAGGATCGGGCTTGTCGACAGCTGCGATAAGGGCGTCGGACGCCTCGCTGTCTTTGCCCTCGCCAATATTCTCCGTGCCCTCTTTGCCATAGGTGCCGCTGCAGCCCTCGAAAGTGACCGAACGCAGATAGTCCGGTGTAGGATACAACGGGTCATGTGTTTTCAGGTTGTCGTATACCCTCTCGTAGCGGTCGATCACGTCCAGGATATTCTGCTTCTTGGCCTTGTTGGCAAACGTACCCGAGGAAGCAATGAGTGCTTCGATGTCAAACTCGTTGGCGTACAACAGAAAGCGGACCATCGACTGCATATCATCCGGGTCGCTCTTTTGGTCGTTAGGGACGCTGCCCCCTTTGACGACGCCAATCGGCGGGAAGTCCGTCGACATGACCACACGCAGTCTCTTGGCATCTGCTTGCGTTTTCGCCGCGTCGGCTGCGACGGATTGCAGCGCCAGCAAACCGAGAATCTGGGATGCTCCGAACGCGTAAGCAAGTGGCTTCGTCATGATTCATTCGTTCCGGCTGAACACGAGACTCACTTTACGTTGATAATCACTCGACGATAGGCGCAGAGATTGGGAGCTCCGTCGTCAAGGACTTCCAAAACGATATGAATGCTTTTGCCGCTGGCATTCGATGGGACTGATACCGTCGCGGAGGCGGAGGCTCCGTTCTCAATCTTCACGGATTCGTGATAGGAACTCGATTCCTTGTAGCAAGACCACGAGTAGGCCAAGGAATCGTCGTCGGGGTCGCTGGAACCATTGGCGCTGAGAGCTACGCTGGAACCGGGAGATGCCGAAACTTCCAAGACACGCTTGGAGGTGTCGCCATCCATGACCGCAATCGGATGGTGGTTGGCATCGGCGTATTTGCTGGTGACACTCCAGTCCATACGGGCCTCAAAATCGTTGTCATAGCCCTTGCTCCAGCGTTTGATCGCTTGGGCACCTTCCGAAGTATTCCCGTACATGTGGTACGGATCGTGCTGGCCCTCATTCGTGACAGGCTTCATGCTTCGTATGCTGTTCTTCTTCGTCAGGCTGAAGCGACCACCCCAGCCGCCCTGATCAATCTTGTCGGGATCGTTCAGGCCGTTGGGATACACATGCATGAAGGCCGGTGTATCGCCTTCGGTCGCCCATTTCCTATCCGGGTAAACGGCTCCCAGCGGGCCGTGGCTTTGGATGTGTGTGCGTAGATAACTGTCGGACGGCTGCCAACCATAGACTTCCGTGGCGCGGATGTAGAGAAGGTCGGGGAAGTTTTTCGTGATCCAGGCCCCAGCGTCGTCCTGACCGAGGATGTCAAACACGCGCAGCTTGCCGATGAATTTCGAGAGCTCGGCTTTCGAACGAGTTTCTCGCACTTTCCAGATGGCCTGCGCGACATTGTTAGCGCCACCCCAGCAGCCGACCCAAACCGGACGTGGATCGTCCTTGTCGACCGATGCAATGATCCGTTCCGATCCGAGGCTATCTTTTCCGGCGCCGACGTCGCTCATGCCGTAGCCTGTTTGGCCTATGACGGAGACCGACCGCAAAGACTCAACGGAAGGATACCCTGCGGCATGAACACGGAGGTTGGGAAGCGCCTTGCCATAGGCGTCGACAATCCTATCGAGCATCGCTGTGTTGTTTTGGGACTTCTTCCAGCAACCGGTCGCGACAATCAAGCCTTCGATATCGAATTCGTTGGAGCAAACCAAAAACCGTACCATGGATTGCTCGTCGTCAGGATCGGCCCCGAGGTCGGTAGTGTTGATGATCCGTGGCTTAGACTTCTCTTGCGCGAAAGCGAAGCCGGCAAGTAAGGTGAGGGGGATTGCTGTGAGGTAGAGCCCTGGATACTTCATTCTCAACCCTCCCTTTCTAATAGCGCCAGTGGACGCACGACGGTCGCCAGTTGACGCATGACGGCTCACGTCGCGTGGGGCACGACCTCGACCTTGACACACTCGTTCGGATTCGTCACGACCGCCATGTCGGCCGCCAGTTGGTCGAGGTTCATCCGGTGCGAAATCAGGGAGTCGAACAGATAGACCTCACGATACTTCTGCAAGAGTTTCAAAACCGGCCGCCAGTTGGTCCCGCAGTGAAAGACCGAATGGATGTGGACATTTTTAGACGCCACCTGCCGCATGACGTTCAGCGGCACGGTCTTGCCGGTGTCGACCCAGTTGCCGACCTCGATGACGGTTCCGCCCTTCCGCACCATTTCGAGCGCCTCGAGGAAGACCTCGGGTTCCCCGGCCGATTCGATTACGAGGTCAGGACCGACACCTTCCGTGATCTGTTTCACTTGCTGAATTCTCTCCGTGGCAGAAGTCGTTGAGGCGTTGATCGTGACGTCGGCGTACAGCTCCCGGGCCTTGGCGAGTCGGAGATCGGCAAGGTCGGTGGCGACGCGGAGTCCGGCGCCGTGAATACTGGCCATGATGCCGTGCAGCAATCCCAAAGGCCCGTTGCCCAAGACGGCCACCGAATCGCCCGGCCCGAATCCCTCTCCCACCGCCGCAAAGGGCCCTGTGGCCCTGGCCAGCGAATGGTAAGCGACAGCGAACTCCTCCACAAACACCGCCACGTCCGTCGGCAGTTCCTCCGGAATCTTGAACAGCGACGTGCCCGGCATGATGTACATGTAGTCGGCAAACCCACCGCGAAGATAGGGAACTGTGTCCGCGTTCGGATGGATCCCGTAGGCCATCACCTGGTTTTCGCACGTTGTGTTGTTGTAGTGGCGCCGACAGTACCAGCATTGGCCGCAGTTCACCTCGACCGCCAGCGCCACCCGGTCGCCGACTTTGAGCGGCTGGTGGTCGAAATCCATGGTCCGTGCCGCATTCTCGCCGATGTCGACGATCGTGCCGATCACCTCGTGTCCACCGATGTAAGGAAAGACCGACTTGCCTCGTATTTCAGAGGCTTCTCCCTTGAAAATGTGTTTGTCCGTGCCGCACACGCCGGTCATCTCGACCTTGAGAATCGCCGAATCGGCGTCAGTCTGCGGATAGGGGTAGCTCCGCATCTCCATCTTGCCCGGGGCGGTCATCGCGACGGCCTTGACTGTCTCCGGATTGGTTTTGGACATCTGAACCTCCTCCATTTGGATTGTCCTCAGGATTATCCTGCAGCCTCTCGATGTGTTGGCTTGCAGCTGAAACCTCCGCGCCGTGTACCGGAATGGGGGCGATGATCTCCGGTCACCGGTTGCCCAGTGAGGCAGGCCGTCATGGAGGGATCTGCTTCTATATCTCTGGCCACATTGGATGAAGTTACCACGCAGTAATCCGTGACTCTACCTGTTTTGTCTGGAATACTCACGGTATGCTAAGATGCATGGTACGATTCGACGGAACCCGCCCAGAGTTTTCTCCTTACGGCTTCACCTGCGAGGTGTGGACGCCGGCACGCATGCCGAGGCCCGACCGACACAGCGAGATTGAGATCAATCTGCTCAAAGCGGGTTCCCTCACCTACCTGTTCGGCGGACATCGCACCACCGTCAAAGCCGGGCGATTGGCTGTCTTCTGGGCGGCGATCCCACACCAGATCGTCGGATTCAATGGAGAAGAACCGTACTTCGTTGTTACCTGGCCACTGGGCGAGCTCCTTGCATCGAAACTCGAATTGAACGTCGTGAATCGCACAGCTTGCCGCTGCTCTTCGGGTTCGCGTCATAGGCGTATTCGTGCGCCGCGTCGGTGTGATGGACGATCAATCCAAAGCTTGCCCGCGGATTCCCGATGGTCGTGTATCGGACCCGACGCGCATGAAGTCGGCTCCGCCGCCGGAGACATCGAACGAGTCTTGACACGATGTTGGGCGTTCCTGCCTGGAGCATCACGGTCGCTGCCTTCCCGGTCCTCGTCGAGGACCGAGTCGCCATGCACGAACAGGTGCTGACGCCAAATTGGCACATGCGTACGCGCATCGTGTATCCGATGCTCAAGGGCATTCCCAGCAACAGACCTCACGACCATGACCCAGCTGTAACGCGTGTACTTGCAGACAGCTAGTCTTATCGCGCCACGGGATTGTCTGTTTGGGTAAAGCGGGGGTGGTCGTATCGATGTCCCATCCATTCTTGTTCGGGGAAACGACGTTGCGGATTCGCATGGTTGCGGCTGGAACTCCCGCCACAGGCAGTCTCGTGGACGCTTCCTGGTGGGAACGAAGGCTGTACAGACTGCTGTTGCCTTCGGTAAAGTACGGACTTATCCAAGGTGTTGGCCAGCATGGCCATCGGCCATCCGGCGTTTCCGTACGCTCGCATACCACCTCGCAAAGAACTGCGAGTTGCCTGGCGATAGGCTTGAAGTTTGATCCACCGCAAGGGAGATCCTGGGATGTATTGCTTGAACACGGCTTCCTGCCGTATGTTGCCGCTCGGTCTTCTGCTCATTGCCGCGGGGCTGTGTTTCCCTCCGGATTCGCAACCCGCCGCAGCCGCCGAGGAACCGCGCGTGCTGCGGGCTGGCGCGTATGCAGCCGATATCACGCCGACCTATTTCCCCGTGTCCACGACGCCGCATCGCGACCATCAGGTGTCCGAGGTCCACGATCGTTTGTACGCACGCTGTGTCGTACTGGACGACGGACAGACGCGTATCGCTATCGTCATCTGTGACAACAACATGATCCCACGGGAGTTCCTGGATGCCGCCAAAGCGAAGGCAGCGGCCGCCACGGGCATCCCCCGCCAGAACATCTTGGTGGCTGCCACGCATACGCACTCAGCCGTGACCGTGGCCGGCATTTTTCAGAGCCAGCGGGAAACGAAGTACATTCCCTTTCTCATTGAACAAATCGCCCGCGGCATCGAGCAAGCCGTAGCGCACTTGGAGCCGGCCCGGGTGGGCTGGGCCGTAGGGCGGAATTCCGAGCAAGTGTTCAATCGTCGCTGGTTCATGAAAGCGGGCTTCGAGCTGAACGATCCCCTGGGCTTGGGCACGGACAAGGTGCGCATGAACCCGCCGCCCAGCGATCCGGCACTTGATCGACCTGCCGGCCCCATAGACCCCGAAGTCTGTCTATTGTCGATCCAAGCGCGCAGCGGTCGTCCCATTGCCTTGCTGGCGAATTATGCACTGCATTACGTGGGGGGCGAGCCGTACGGGACGCTCTCGGCGGACTACTTCGGCGAGTTTGCCCGTTGTATCACTCACCGGATCGGAGCTGAAAACGTCGAGCCGCCCTTCGTCGGCATCATGTCCAACGGGACCAGTGGGGATGTGAATAACATCAATGTGCGAGAGCCGGGGCTGCCCCGCGAACCTTTCGAGCAGATTCAGATCGTGGCGGCCGCCGTGGCGGACTCCGCTGTCGAGGCGTATCAGCGGATCGAGTACCAGGAGAGTGTCCCGCTGATGATGTGCGAAAGGGAGATCGAGCTGGGTGTTCGCATGCCGACCGAGGCGGAAGTGGCTCGAGCCAGAAAGCGATTGGAAAACTCTGGGCCACAACTGCCTCTCCTGTCGGAGCTGGAGTATTCGCGGGAGACCATTCTCTTGGCTGAGTACCCGGCGCGCGTAACCGTGAAACTGCAGGCCATTCGCATCGGCGGCTTGGGCATCGTCAGTAGTCCCTGCGAGACCTTCGTGGAGACGGGACTGGCGATCAAGCAAGCCAGCCCGCTGCAGCCGACGTTCGTCATTGAATTGGCTAACGGCTACAACGGCTACTTGCCCACGCCGGAGCAGCATCAGCTCGGCGGATATGAAACGTGGCGGGCACGCTCGAGCTACCTCGAAGTGGATGCGGCCACCAAGATTCAAAGCACGCTGCTCAGCCTCCTGCGAGAGGTGGCTGCGGGCAGCGAATTCGTCGTGGCCGGTCAGCCAACCGGCACAACGTCCTCCGCGTTGGCCCCGCCGCTCGCTGGCGAAGCCCGCCCGGACGAACCGTTACGGGACGAGTTCTCCCTGGACGCGGCGGTCGCGTGTCTCGATGACGCCGCGCTGACCTGGCAACGGGACAAAAAGTGCTTCGCGTGTCACTCCAATTACGCATTTCTGGAAACTCGTCCGTTGGTCTCCTGGAAAACGCCGGTCCACGACGAACTGCGGGCCAAACTGGAGGAGCTGGCGGCGAATCCGCGGCAGGTGAGCTTCCGCGTCATGGAAGGCGTGATGGCCGCGTGTGTACTGGCACAGAATGACGCTTTAACCACCGGCAAGCTGCATCCCGTCACCCGTCAAGCGCTCGACTACATGTGGACTCTGCAACGCGCAGACGGTGGCTTCGACTGGGAGAAATCCAATCAGCCGCCTTCGGAAATCGACGATCATTTCGGCACTACGATGGCCGTCATCGGTGTCGGGGTGGCCCCAGATGGTTACGCGGCAACACCGACGGCCCGGGCCGGGTTGGACCGAATCCGCCAGTACCTGATGCACAATCCGCCCGTGAACCTGCATCAGCGGTCAATGCTGCTGTTGGGCTCGCTGCACGTCGATGGGATCATGACGGCGGCGGAACGCGACGTAGTCGTCGACAGTCTGTTCGCCGTGCAGAAGCGGGACGGAGGATGGGGTATCGTTTCGTTGGGCAACTGGAAACGCCACGACGGGAAAGAGGATGATCAGGAATGCAGCGACGGCTATGGAACCGGCTTCGCCATTTGTGTGCTGCGCCAGGCGGGCGTGCCCGCTGACGATTCGCGGATTCAAGGCGGTATTGCCTGGTTGAAGGCGAATCAGCGGGCCAGCGGCCGCTGGTTCACTCGCAGCCAGTGGGAAGACAGCCGGCATTACCTGAGCCGACAAGGAACTGCGTTGGCGATACGAGCCTTGGTGGCGTGCGGAGAACGGTAGTTGCAGCGTAGGAGCCGTCGAGCTTAGGCTCGGTGTGCCGGCAAGCAGCGCGTCGGCGAGACTTGAACGCGGCGAGGAGTATTGGAAGGACTGGAGTTCTCGCCATGCAAGACAAGGCGGCGATCGTTTCAATGTCTTCTGTCCGGGCACGACGGAAACGGAGATCTGGGAGCCACTGAAACGGGCAACCCCAGCCGTATGTGAGACCTTCGGGAGGCTTTGTCCTCTGGGACGGATCGCGCGCCCGCAGAGATCGCCAGCGTCGCATTGTTCTTGGCGTCCGACGAGGCGTCCTTCGTGACAGGCGCGGTGCTGATGGTCGACGGCGGATTGACGGCGGGAAACGTGGCGTTCCGACCGGTGTGTCGCGAACCAGGTCAGGCCTATCCTTGGTGCCAGGGGGGCACAACTGGCTGCAAGCAGCCTAAGATACTGTCAGAGGAATGAGGAATACCGGTCAGTCCAGTCGTGGACGTTGTCCGCGCGGCCCTTCGGCGCTGCAAACCGGACTTAAGCGGTCGTTGGCCAGCATGGCAATCACGACCGACGCATCGTGCAGTGTGCTGGCCGTATCATCCACTGCCACGGGGGGATCGTTCACCGAAGTCGTGCTCAAAGGGCACTGCCCCAAATGCCGTGAGGCCGCTATTTCGCCGCGGGCGGCGTGCGCAGGACATGAACAGGTAGAATCCCACCAGTGCCGCCGGCCTGTTCCCACCCGAATCGTAACTCGCTCAATAATCCAGCGTCAGGATTCTGCCTTTGGTGAACGAGAAAAACGTCTTCTTGTCGGCCACCTGGATCCCCGCTGCCAGGTCTTCCGGTTTCTTCCCGGCGGCCTTCAGGCACCCGGGGCAGGCCATCAGCGTGACGCCCCTCTTGGATAAGGCGGCCAACTGTGTGCGCGACGAAAGGAAGTGCGAATAGGTCAGATCGGTGGCGTCCTTCATTACGACCTCGACCCCCTTGATGTCGAAGTCCACCAGTACGTCATGATCTTCGCACATGATCGCTGCCATGCTCAGTGCCATCAACGCGCGATGCGGGTCGTCCGCAGCCTGGGTGACGTGAATGAACCCGCCGTCGCGCGGCTCGTCAGCCTGCACAGGCAAGGCACTGCGGCCCCAGATGCCGAGCGTCGCGCACAAGACCCAGATTCACATATTCTTCGATCTCATGGTGTTTCTCCCTGCTCGAATCAGTTCCCGCAACAGCAAATGTCAGAAACGGAGATGTGCCCCATTATCCCAGAAACATGGGCCAACGGGAGATGGCAGGCACACCGTTGTGCTGGTTATCATGGGGTGTGCGACCGGTGCCTTCCGGAGATGTCTTCGATGAAGAGCGTTTCCGAGCGAGGTCTTGGCGCGATGCGGCGGTCGGTCGGTATCCGAACCCTGTTAGCGGCCTTGACCGTGCTCGCGGTCATTGTGCTCGGTGCGATCCTGTGGCGGCAGTACCGCGCGGATCGGGCTGCCCCCGGCCCTGCGGCTGACGTCGCGGCGTCTGCGCAGGACGCCGAATCCTCTTCGGCGGCCGCCGCCGCCCCCGTGTTTGTCGTGGAACTGACGTCGGAGCAGTTGCAGGCGGCCGACCTGGAGACCTGCCCGGTCACCGAGCGCGACATGCAGGAAGTGCATAAGATCCCGGGGCGAATCGGCTACAACGAGAACGAGTACTTGCCCCACACGTCCCCGGTGCGCGGCATTGTCCGAGCGGTCGATGTCCGACCTGGACAGACCGTCCAGCGCGGCGACGTCCTGGCCGTGATCGGTAGTTCCGAGATCGGACTCGCCCGCAGTGACGTGCAGCTCCGGGAGGCGGAGCTGGAGATCGCCCAACAGGAATATGACTGGGCGGACGAGATTTCCCGCAACGTGGATAGTCTGCTGGCATTGCTGGAGCAGAAGCCCGAGATGTCGGCGGTGGAAGAAGCTTTCCACGGCAAGCTGTTGGGGAAGCACCGCGACGACATCCTCACAAGTTATGCGAAGCTGCGGCTGGCTGAGAGCGCCACGTTACGCACCAATCCGCTGGGGGAACAGGGCGTGATCAGCGGGCGCATCGTCCAGGAGCGGCAGAGTGAGCGAGACGTGGCCGCCGCGAACTTCCTGAGCGTCTGTGAGCAGACGAAGCTGGAGTGCATCGGAGAAGAGCGGCGGGCCAAGGTCGCACTGGACAATGCCAACCGGCAGGTGACGATCAGCAAGCAGCACCTGGCTGCCCTGTGCGGACCGTTCTCCAACGACGCTCCTTTACCGGACGGCAGCGCGTGGAACGATCTTCCCGTGTGCGCGTCGATGGACGGAGAAGTGACGAAGAAGAATGTCGTGCCCGGGTCGCGTGTGGACGTCGCTGACTTGATGTTCATCGTGGCGAACACGAACACCTTGTGGGTGTCGGCCGAGTTGCGGGAGTCCGATTGGGAAACCTCGAAGATCGAGACAGCTGCGACCGCGCAGGTCGAGGCATCGGCGATCCCCGATCGGACGTTTCTTGCTCGGATCCGGTTCGTCGGCTCCGAAATCTCCGAGTCGACGCGGTCGTTACCCCTGGTCGCGGAGCTGCAGAATGCCGAGGGACTGCTGAAGCCGGGCCTGTTCGTGTGGGTTTCCGTTCCCGCCGGTCCGGTGCGGCACGCGTTTGCCGTCCCCAGCGCCGGGGTCCTGCGCCACGAGGGGCAGGCGTTTGTATTCGTCGTGGACCGACCGGGCCGCTATCGGCGCGTGGACGTGGAAGTCGGACTGGAGACTCCGGACTGGACGGAGATCCGCAGCGGTCTCTCAGAGGGCACGCAGGTCGTGGGACGCGGAGCATTCTACCTCAAGTCGGAACTGCTCCTCGAGGGAGAGAGTGAATAGCCCCGGCAGGAGTCTTTGTCGATGCTCACGAGCCTGATCGAATTCTCCCTCAATAACCGGCTGCTCATCCTGGTGCTGGTCCTGTTGATGGCGGCGTCGGGACTCTACTGCGCGGTGAACATCCCGGTCGACGCGGTCCCCGACATGACGAACGTCCAGGTGCAGGTGGTCACGGAGGCCGGGGCGCTGTCACCGTTGGAGGTCGAGCAGTACGTAACGTACCCGGTAGAGGCGACCATGGGGGGCCTGCCCGACGTGCAGGAGGTGCGTAGCGTCTCCAAGTTCGGTCTGTCGCTGGTCACTATCGTCTTTGAAGACGGCGTGGACATCCAGATGGCGCGCCGGCTGGTGGGCGAACGACTGATCGATGCGCGGGGCGACCTGCCGGCGGACGTAGAAGGTCCGTCGCTCGGGCCGCTCAGTACCGCGTTGGGCGAAGTGTTGCAGTTTGAGGTGCGGGGCGAAGGCTATTCGCCCATGCAGCTGCGCACGCTGCTGGAATGGGACATCGCGCCCCAGCTGCGTCAAGTGGCCGGCGTCACGGAAGTCAATTCCCACGGCGGTTTCTACCAGACGTATGAGGTGCTGGTAGATCCCCAGCGGTTGGCAAGCCACGGCATCGCGCTCTCCGAGGTGACGCGAGCGCTGGAGGAGAACAACCTCAGCGCCGGTGGTGGGTACATCGTGCATCACAATGAGCAGCGGTTCATTCGCGGCACGGCGCTCCTGCGCGACGTGGCGATGATCGAGCAGGTGGTCGTCAAGTCGCAGCCGGACGGAGTTCCTGTGCTGGTCCGCGACTTGGGCAGTGTCGCGATCGCCCCGATGACGCGCCAGGGGGCCGTGACTCGCGACGGCCGGGGGGAGGTGGTGACCGGTATGGTGATCATGCTGCTGGGGGAGAATTCACGGACCGTCGTGCAAGCGGCCAAGCAGCGTTTGGCGGAACTCGCACCGACATTGCCGCCGGGCGTGCAGATCGAACTGATCTACGACCGTGCCCAGTTGATCGCCCGCACGCTCCGCACCGTGCTCACGAATCTCGCCGAAGGCGGCGCACTGGTCATCCTCGTCCTGCTCCTGCTGCTGGGCTCCTTCCGCGCCGGATTGATCGTCGCGCTGGCCATCCCGCTGTCCATGCTGTTCGCGGCGAACACGATGGCGGCCACCGGGATCACGGCCAGTCTGATGAGCCTGGGCGCCATCGACTTCGGGTTGATCGTGGACAGTTCGGTGATCATGATCGAGAATTGCATGCGTTGCATTGCCCTGCATTCCGGACAGCGTCCGCACATGCAGATCATCCGGGATGCGGCGGTCGAAGTGCGCAAGCCGACCATGTTCGGTGAGCTGATCATCGCCGTCGTCTACCTGCCGATCCTGGCGCTCCAAGGGACGGAAGGCAAGCTGTTCAAGCCGATGGCGCTGACCGTGCTGTTCGCACTGGCCGGTTCGCTGATCCTGTCGCTCACACTCATGCCCGTCCTGGCCTACCTCGGTCTGCCGCGCAAGATGGAAGAAAGGGAAGTCTGGCTGGTCCGCGCCATCAAGTGGTGCTACCGCCCGCTGGTCACGTGGGTCGTGCGGCGCCCGATTCGCACGACGGTCGCCGCGAACCTGCTCTTTCTCGCTGCGATCCCCGTCGCGCTCCAGCTGGGTGCAGAGTTCATGCCGCGCCTGGAGGAGGGAGACCTGCTGGTCGAAGCCGTGCGACTCCCCAGCGCCACGTTGGAAGACTCCATTGTGATGACCACACGTGTGGAGAACGTTCTCAAACAGTTCCCGGAAGTCCGCACGGTGTTCAGCAAGACGGGCCGGCCGGAGATCGCCAATGACGTGATGGGCGTACATCAGACCGATGTGTGGGTCATGCTGCATCCGGTCGGACAGTGGCCGGCCCACAAGACGCGGGACGAGCTGATTGAAGAGATGTCCGCGCAGCTCACGGCACACGTCCCCGGCGTGGCCTTCGGCTTCACGCAGCCGATCGAGATGCGGGTGGACGAACTGGTGGCGGGCGTCAAGGCGGATGTGGCGGTACTGCTGTACGGTGACGATCTGGCCACACTCGCCCGGCTGGGCAAGGACATCGAACGAGTGTTGCGCAAGATCGATGGGGCCGTCGATGTCAAAGCGGACTACCAGGCGAACGTCCCGACACTGACGATCTCCCCGCGCCCAGAGCAGTTGGCAAGCTATGGGTTGAAGGCGGCGGAGGTGATGCACGCGGTCACGGCGCTGGGCGGCTATCCGGCCGGTCGTGTCCTGGAAGGCAGGGCACGGTTCCCGCTCATCGTCCGGTTCCCGCAGTCGTGGCAGGAGGATGTGGAGTTGCTGAAGCAGATCCCGGTACAGGTCGTAGGCGGCGAGCCGCTGACGTTGGGAGCGGTGGCGGACATCCGCTTGGAGGAGACACCGCCGGGGATCGAGCACGAGGCGGGGCGCCGCCGGACGTTCATTTCGGCCAACGTGCGTGACCGGGATGTCGCGTCGTTTGTGCGTGACGCGCAGCGATCCGTCGCGCGCGAAGTGGAACTGCCCGCCGGCTATACGCTCCGTTGGGGTGGCGACTTCGAGAACCTCCAATCCGCCAGCTGGCGTTTGGTGTTGATCACGCCGCTGGTCCTCCTGATCATCTGGATGTTGCTGTTCACGACGTTCAAGTCGATGCGGCTGGCGATGCTGATCTTCGTCGCGGTGCCGACCGCCGCGTCCGGCGGTGTCTTTGCCCTGGCCCTGCGCGGCATGCCGTTCAGCATCTCGGCCGGAGTCGGGTTCATCGCCCTGTTCGGCGTGGCCGTCCTCAACGGGCTGGTGTGGGTCAGCGGTGCCGAATCGCTGCGGGCGACGGGGATGCCCACGCGTCTCGCCGCGCAAGAGACCGCACTCACGCGCATCCGCCCGGTGCTGATGACCGCGCTGGTCGCCAGCCTGGGCTTCCTCCCCATGGCCTTGTCCACGTCGGCCGGTGCGGAAATCCAGCGTCCCCTGGCGACGGTCGTCATCGGTGGGCTGGTCTCGTCCACACTCCTCACCGCGCTGATCGTGCCCGCGGTGTATCCCTGGTTCGCGCCGCCCCCGCCCTCACCCGACGAGATCGCTCACGCGGCCGAGCCCGCCCGGCCGTCATCGGAGGGTGTTTGACCCGCGGCGGAGCGCACAGGCTACCGGCCGTAGTCCTTCGAGGGCATTTGGCGCAGCGGCGCGACCTTCGCTGGCGGTGGAGGCACAGCGCCGAGCCGCGTCCATGGACGAGCGCCGCGATGCGCTGCTGGATTGCCTGGAGCGACTTCCCGCACCACAACGGCAATTGCTGGAAATGCGGTACTCGCTCGGACAATCCATGGACCAGATTGCTCCCCGTTGAGCCGACCGAGTGGGTCCGTGCGTCAGACCCTGTATCGGGTGCGCGAGGCACTCTTGTCTTGTATCGAGCGCCGAATGGCTGGGGAGGCCTCCTCATGAGATCCACACCGGAACGAAACGACATTCGGCGAATGATCGGTTTGGCACTGGACGGCGAGGCCGATGCTGCGCAGCTTGAACAATTGCGTGCCCGGTTGCGGGTAGATCCGGCGGCACGACGCCACTTCGTTGACCTGCTGTTGCTGGACACGCTGTTGACCGAGGAATTCGCACCGGAAGGGGTGGGCGGTATGGTCGACCTGTTGGGCGGCACGGGGCACGCCGGACAACTGGACGCCAGCGAAACGTCGCGACCGCCGGTGTTGCCTTCCACGGTGCAGTCTGCCGCACAACGCCAGTCCACACGCCCTCGCCGCTGGTGGCCAACAGTCGGTTGGGCCGCGGCCGCCGTAGCGCTGTGCGCCACCTTGCTGAGTATCGGTTACGTTGGCTTGCGTGAGGCCTCGGCGGAATCACTCGTCAAGGAGACCCGCCGCGTCCACCAGCTACCGCTCGATCGCTGCTATGTTGTGGAGGTTGAGCGGTCGACGGAGGGATCGGGGAGAGGGGACGTCGCGAGTTGGATCTCCGCACGCAGCGGGCGCGTTGATCGCCTGTGGACACGCGGTGATCGGTTCTTCCTGGAATCAAGCAACAACGCATATCGCTGGGCTTGGGGCCGTAACGAGATGGGGACGGTCTGGCTGGCCTACGGTCGCCGCCAAGGGCTCACCTTGGGTGCGGACGAGCAACCTCCGTGGTTGACCACGTGGTGCGATGTGCTGACGATGCAACTCGATTCGCTACTGGGCGACGTGTTGGCCGACTTCCAGCTCAGCTGGGAATCCGGCGATACAGAAGCCGGTACCAAAGTCGTGCACGCGGTCCGCCGCTTCAACCGCCGGCGAGGTGGGCTGCGCGAAGCGACGCTGGAGATCGACCAGGAAACCAAGGTGCTGCGGCGGCTGACGCTTGTACGCTGGGTTGCCCGCACGCGGCGGACGGTCACCGTGACCTATTCCCTGGCGGCGACTCGGCAATATGAGGCGCGCTTTGCCCACAGCGCCGATCCGAAACGCAAGACGTATGCGGGCATGTTGAGCGCCCTGGACGGTGCCGTCGGCCGGGTGATGACAAAGATCCGTGAACTGGGTGAGGAAGAGAACACGCTCGTGTTCTTCTAGAGCGACAACGGGGGGCCCACCTCACAGACTACGTCGCGCAACAATCCGCTACGCGGCTACAAGGGCCAGATGTTCGAGGGGGGCTTCAAGTTCCGCACCCACGCGGTGGAACTCCGCGATTTGCCGTTTACCCTCGATGCGTTTGGCCGGGGCCAGGTGCGTGCGCTGGTGGACGTCAACAACGATGGATGGCTGGACCTGTTCGTGACGAGGCACGCGCAGTGCAGCGGTGGCCGGCCGACCGTGGCGGGGGCCGAATCGCCGGGAAATTCGCTCTTTCTCGCCGACGGCACGCAGTTCGTGGTCGACCGCGCGCACGACTTCTTCGCCATCTTCATGGTGCAGACCCAGGGCTACAAAGTCGCCGACCTATCCCGCTTTCCTCGCTCTGGCCAGGGAAGCCGCCGGGATCGCTCGGCCAGGCCTCGGCGGGACCGCTGGCATGGGCAACGCCCTCAGATGTTAGGCAAGGCCGGCTGCGTGCTGGCCAGCGTCAATTACCGACTTGCGCCTGCCGCGAAACATCCGGCGCATATCGAGGATGTCGCCCAGGCGATCCTGTGGTTGCAGACGAACGCCGCGTCCTATGACCGGCGTGCACGTCGCGCTTGCTCAGACCCCACAAAACGCCGGCCCGGGCGCGCGGCTGTTAGAACAGTTTCAAAAGGCCGACGCCGACGGAGACGGAAAACTGACGCGTGCGGAGGGAGCCAGGCTATCGAATCGAGCCCGCCACTGAGCCTGCAGTTGCCGGAAGGACGCTTGAGTCTTTCCTTCAGTAATCGCCTGGTCCGGCGCACTTTTCGGTTCCAACTGCACCACGCTCGCGGGGTGACGGATGCCGCCGTACAAGTGCTCGGCATGATGGCACTCATCGTGACATACTACCGCACCTTGGGGTGGCTAGGGCGTCTGTTCTGGGGCCAGATCCAACGCGCCGAACAGACGCCTGGCAGCGGAATTCCCGTGCGTCGTGCGCACGGCGTTTCCGCACGCCACGAGCTGCCGGGTGCGGCCATGCGTGATACGTCGCATATCCCCGTGCCGCGGGTAGGTCTCACAGCTCAGAACGCCGTGTCGGAACGGTGTGGGAGTTCGACTCTCTCCTTAGGCCCTGCGAGGAAATAAGTTACCGAATCCTTGTAGGACGGATTGCCCATCCGTCCAGGAAAACACGGACGGATTGCCAATCCGTCCTACATCCAATTCGGTAGGTTATTGTCTTGCAGCGCCTTAGTCACTGTGGTGAACGATACATCCACCTCTGCTACGGTTGCACCTGATACTCGGGATGCGACGGCTTGCCCGGCCCCCCAATCCCGCGTCGTGTGAGGCGGAACACAACCACTCACGACACGAGGCCTGCGGTCGTCGACGCGATGCGGTACAATGTCTGGTTCAGGTCCATGGAAGCAAGGGCAAGTCGCCCTTGGTCTTCCGCCACAGAGAAACGAGTCCTTCCGAAAACGCGGGATCAAATGTGGACCATGGAGTTGATCGTCATTGCGGCCATGATTGCGCTCAACAGCGTCTTTGCTGCCTTCGAGATTGCCCTTGCCTCGGTCAGCCTGGGCCGTCTGCACACCCTCGTGAAGGAGCGTCGTCGAGGCGCCGCATCGGCGCTGCGCATGAAGCAGAAGATGGAGGCCAGTCTCGCTGTTGTCCAGCTCGGAATCACGCTTGTGGGAGCCACGGCTGCAGCCACCTGCGGTGCCGGAGCCGAAGAGTCCATTGAACCAACACTGCTTGGATGGGGTTGGTCGGCAAGGATCTCTCAGTTTCTCGCGATTGCACTTGTCGTGGCTCCGTTGACAGTGATCACCATCGTCCTTGGTGAGCTGGTCCCCAAGGTGTTCGCCCTGCGGAACAAGGAGTGGGTCTGCTTGCATCTATCCCCAGCCATGCAATGGTTCGCCTACAGCGTCTGGCCGGCCGTCTGGTTTCTGGAGGCCGCCGTCATGTGGATCATGAAATGGGGCGAGCGGGGCTGGAAATCGCGCAGCGACGGCGGTCCGGGAGAGGTTGCCATGCAAGAGCTGCGCGGAGCGGCTGCCCTGGCTCGTATGTCACGTTTCATTGGACATCGCGAAGAGGGCATTATCGTCAGCGCATCGCGATTGGCTGCCACACCTTTGCGGAAGATCATGCTACCGTCCGAGTACATCGGCATGTTGGTCGCCGACCAATCACTTGCGGAGGCACTGGTCGCGGCGCATCAGGAAATGCATACGCGGTTTCCCGTGACCGAAGAGCCGGGAAATCCACAGCGGATCATCGGTTACGCGAACTTCAAGGACATTGTGGCGGCCCTCCGACTTTCGCCGCGCGACCCCTCCGTCCGCAACCTCGTGCGACGCCTCCATACTTTCGACGCCAATATGTCTGTGGCTGACTGCCTGGAACACCTGATGCGTGAGCGCGGTCATATCGCGCTGGTGCGGGAGCCTGGCGGCAGGACGATCGGAATGATCACGCTGGAGGACATCGTCGAAGAGTTGGTGGGCGAGATTCATGATGAGTTTGACCGCATACCCGCGCACCTGAATCCGGCCGGACAGGGATGGATCGCGGGCGGATTCGTCTCGCTGAGCCACCTCCGCGAAACGACGGGAATCGAGTTCAGGCCGCTGAGCGAGAAGCCCATCTACACGCTCAACGACTGGATCGTGGAACGTCTGGGCCGTCCGCCGCGCGGCGGTGATGAAGTCGAAGGGGACTCTTGTCGCGTTCTGGTCCGCAAAATCCGGCACATTCTCGTTCAGGAAGCATACGTGCGAAGAGTCGAAGGCACCGACGCGGCAAGTATCGATGGTTAACAGGCGTCACTCGCGTCGAGGTCGAGTGTTTCGGTTGGGGTCACGGGGGAACAGGCAACCGGCAGGGGGCAGTGGCCCGGATGGGGAACGAACTGGCCCATCACGAGACCGTGTGTCCGCGCATCGGCCATTCTTACTCGGTGCAGTACAGTTCCAGCGTTCGCCAACACAGCAGACCGGGCATCTGGCTTCGCTTTCCAGCGCAATTCCACCCCGCGCTGGTACACAGCGCCATTGGCTATGAGTCGGACCAGAGTCTGGAACCAGTTGGTCGTCGGCTTCATGCTGGACCCGCCGCTCTGGCCGATACCTCGAAGACCCTTCCACGCCGCACGCGTCGCACGGTGAACTCGACACCATCGTGCCGCAGCACCTGGCCGGGTTTGAGCGGTTGGCCCAACTCCTTTTCCAACCAGGCAGCCACGGTCCCGCCGATGTCAGATGGTCGCCCGCCGATTTTGGCGGTGACGTCACTCATCGGCACGCCGCCCCCAAACATCCAGGTGCCGCCACTGAGCGAATGAACGTGGCGAGGGAGCCGGTCAAACTCATCCTGTAACTCGCCCACTAATTCCTCAATCAGGTCCTCCAGGGTGATCAGGCCCAGGCACCGCCCCTCACCACCTTGCACGATGGCGATGTGTTCGTGCTGGTCGATAAAGGTCTCGAGCAGATCTGATGCGGAGCTGTCGGGTTCCACGAAATGTACTGGGCGGATAATCCCCTTCAGACTCGGATCGCTCGGGTTGGTGCTCATGAAGTAGATCATCTCCTTAAAGTTCACGTAGCCGATCACGCGATTCTGGTCGCCGTCCTGGCAAACGGGGAATCGCGTGTGGGCGTCGATGTGGGCTGCCACAAGCGATTGGGCCAGAGTCTGCGCAGTGGAAAGCATCGATACCTGCTCGATCGGTATCATGACCTGCCGTGCGCTGGTTTGGGAGAGCTTGGCAGCACGGTTAATGATGCGTTCCTCGTGCGCTCCGATGTGCTTGGACAGCCGAGCCATCGCCGCCAGCGAGGTGATCTCCTCTAACGTGGCGGGAGGTCGCATCTCCGTGCGGCGGCCCTCGAACGGCCGATTGAGCAGGTGTAAGACATGGATGAGGGGCGTGAAGATCCGGATCGCCAAGAACAGTGGCCGGGCAATCCACAGCGCGAGAGTTCGATTGAAGTGCACACCCAGAGTCTTCGCAAGGATCTCCGTATACTGGAGCATGGCGAAAGTGAAGAGGAGCGAGAACAGCCAGATCCACCGGTCCCCAAACAATTCATCAAACTGCGCACCAGCCACCGATGCGCCGATCGTGTGAGCCGCAGTGTTCAGGATCAGGATCACCGCAATCGGACGTTCGATGTTGGCCTTGAACCCTCGCCAGATCGTGCCGACCAGGGGATAATGCGTCGACAAGTCGGCGACCTGGCTGGGCGTCAGGCTCAGCAGCGCCGCTTCCATCACCGAGCAGACGAAGGACACACAAAGCGCGACAGCAACACTGATGATAAAAACGGTCACCCCGCAGTACCTCCCATCCCGGCGGCCGGTCAATCGATCCGCTCCCCGTTGTGTCCCCACCCGAGGCAGCGCGAACCAATGGCTCGATGTTTGCGCGGCAGCACGGATGCCCGCTTCGCCGGGGACGAGAATGGCGCGATCGGGCCAGCCGCCCGTCGGGCGGCCGGTTATCTGCACACCGCCGGCCAGCAGGTGATCGCAGCCATCCGGGAAGCGAATTGTACCGCATTTCTGCCGTCACTTCACGCTCCAACCGCCACGCCGCCCCCCAAACCATCCACGCAAACGTCAGGGCCATTCATTTTTTCAGAATGCCAAGTCTAGCAAGCAATCGGCGGACTTGGTACGCACTTCTTCGCACCGCGGCGGCGACATTGGTGACACCTTCAGCCCGGAGGTAGGTCAGTAGACCATTGCGGAGGCCGGCCAGTGTGCGAGGGGCATGCCCGGTATGGATTTGACTCGCATCTTCGCCGAGCGTCACATCGCGCACGTAGTGCGAACGGTGTTCGATGCCCCGATGACCTCGGTTGCAGTTGAGCAAGGTCGCTGCGCCTGCCGTCGATACGTCCCTGGTGGAACGCATGTTCGAGATCGAAGAAATCACGGATCGCGGCGGCGCGGCGTGTTGTTGAAGCCGCGCAGCGGCTCAGAGACCCGCAACACTCCGGACCGCCGCTCAATCCCACTCAGATGGGACTTCAGGGGTGCGATCAGCCGGCTGCGCTCGCTGCGACTCTCACCCACTGGTGTGGAGATGCCGAAATCAAGATCCTCGCTCAACCGATAGAACGAACCTTGAACCTCGCTGAGCCAGGTGCCGCCCTTGAACGCCAGAGCGAGCTGAGCCGCTGCCAGGTCGGCCAATGCGACGGAGCAGAAGTAGTCCTTCTCGATGAGCCGTTCGCTGAACGACGTCTCCGCAGCCGTGAATCGCAGCGCGTCGCGAAACAGCTCGGCGTCCTCGTGATAACCGATCGGCCGATCAGGCATTGAACAACACTCCCCAGCGGCGATCAACCGTTCCGCGCTTCACCCGCGTGGGGCACCAGGGGATGAGGGCGGTAGTCGGCGCGAGCTGGGCCTCCAGCTTTCTCAACAGTCGCTCCGAAACTTGTGCCGGGACGCTCACCATTGAGTATCTTGAGGCGCATGATAGCCAATGGCCTCGCTCCTGGGAGGAACTGCTTTCCGCGACGGCAACCGTCGAGGAACACGGAAGGCACCTCAGGGGAAGCGATGGTAAGGGTGGTATGTTCTATGGCGACCTGCGAGGTAGGGTGGCAGTCGTCTGGCACGCAAATGTACAAGCGATTGCTGCATAGGATTGGAAGAAGGGTAAGCTCCGCGTTGTCACACGTGCAGATGGAACGGAATTCCCAGTTGCCTGGGAAGGGGCAGAGCCAAACGCGATGATCTGGAGCTACCTGAAAGAAAATGGAGTTGCGCACAAATGTCAGCCTACGTCTTTGCAGGTGTCGTCGGATTACTAGTTGCTTTGGGCGGGGTATGTATGGAGAGTGTGTTAAACGAGAAGGCGGCACTGGAAGTCGAATCGATAGTTAACCAACTTGATGGCGTCGACTTGATTGTTTTTTCAAATGGGCATGACTTCGTCTTGGAATATCCTGATATCGATCAGACGCTTCGTCGCAATCAAAGGGCAATTGGATCTGCGAGTGTGATTCGCAAGTTGAGTGAATTACTTCTGGCGAAAAGCACAAGCGTACGCTGCCGTGCGGCGTATGCAGTTGGCAAGGCATTCCGACCATCCGTAGGTGCGCGGGACACGGAACAACTGTGCAAAGACCTGAGGCAATTGTCAAACGACAAAGACAGGACGGTCTCTGACGAGGCTGCAGCGGCATTGCGACAAGTCGAGGCTTTCAGGAGTAAGACTGCGGAGTAGTTCACCTCCGAAATATGCTTGTAAACGGACAGAGAGAAGGCAGCGGAGGAGACTCCGGCTTCGTCGGTCCTCGAGGATGCAGGGAAGAACCCCGCTGAGAAGAGCCCGTGAGGCGGCGGCGACGAGAACGTCGTGTTGGGAGAAACTGTACCCGGGGCCCCAGTCCGTTCGATACCAGCGGACGCCGAGTTCACGGAGGAGATCCATCTGCTGGTCGAGCGACACCGCGCGGTAGTCCTCCTGTTGATGCGGATGGCCATTGACGCCCAGGATGAACGGAGCGTCGTCCGCAGCGGCCAGGGCGCAGGTCGTTGGCCAGGCAAAGAGCGAGAGCGTGCATAGGGCGGGGCTCCTCGATTCGGCAGGTTCGGTCGGGGCTGCCGATACCAACACGAGCTTAGGCGATGTGAAGAAACAAGTCACTAGCCTAGTCGCCTGCACCCAGCCCGTCACATTACGAGCGAGTTGACTCTCGTTACGAGCATGCACGGCTTCCAAGTGTAACCGGCACCCCGGACGACGGTCCGGCCGCACGCATCTTGGAGTGCGGCGACTTGCCGCCGCTCTCTCTTTTTTCGGGAGCGGGCTTGGCGCTACTCCCCAGAGGCTGACGAGTTCCGCATCGGCATCGGCATGCACACGGGCCAGGCGGTAGTGGGCACGGTCGGCAGCCCCCGGCGACTCGACTACACGGCGATTGGCGACACGGTCAACACGGCAGTGCGCATCGAGTCGGCCAACAAGGAACTCCACACCGAACTACTCATCAGCCAAGCTGCGTTTGATGCGTTGCCGGCTGCCGAAAAACAACGCATTGCCAGCGTCGGCCCACCTCGAGCGCCAGCGGTCAAGGGAAAACACCCGGAGTGTTCGCTGCAACCTCTCCGGGTTATCTTGAAGCGCAACGGAAAGAGTCACGCTCCGGGTTGTTGTGCCGGTCGCGCCCGATGTCATATGATTGGAACGGGCTCGATTTCGGCGCGCGTTTGTGGCGTTTTCTCGCTACGCCGCCGCAGTGGTTCCATATCAGGTCGTTGCGGCCGTCAACAGGTCGCCAACATTGGGGGTGCAAATGAACAAGATGAAGACCAATCGGCGCCAGTTCCTCGTACGCTCCGCTCTCGCGACCGCCGCGGGAATAGCGTTTCCCCAGGTTGTGCCCGCAGCGACGTTGGGAAGAGATGGTCGGACGGCGCCGAGCGAACGCATCACGCTCGGCGCGATCGGTGTCGGATCGATGGGACAGGCCGACGTGAAGGGCCTGATGCAGGTCGACGGTGTGCAGGTCGTCGCCGTGTGCGACGTGTTCGAACAGCGTCGTGCGGACGCAAAGAAGATCGTCGATGCCCGTCAGGGCAACGCGGACTGCACAACCTATGGTGACTTTCGCGACGTGCTTGCCCGGAGCGATATCGACGCGGTTTCGATCACGACTCAGGACCATTGGCACGCGTTGATCGCCACTGCGGCTGCGAAAGCGGGGAAGGATATCTACTGCCAGAAACCACTCGGTGTGACCGTTCAGCAGTGCCAGGCTATCCGCGACGCCGTGCGGCGTCACGGGCGAGTGTTTCAGACAGGTACCCAGCAGCGGTCCGATTCCGAATTCCGTTTGGCCTGCCAGTTGGTGCGCAATGGTTATCTGGGCAAGCTCCACACGGTTGAGGTAGCCGCCCCCGGGCCGATGTACAAACGCACGTATCAGCAGCCGACGACCCCGGAACCCATTCCTGCGGGTTTCGATTTCGACAGGTATCTGGGCCCTGCCCCGGAGCGTCCTTACAACGGAGGCCTCTGGGCCTGGCCCGACTGGTATCTGATCCGCGACTTTTGTGTCGGCTTCATTGTGAACTGGGGTGTTCATCATCTCGACATTGCCAACTGGGGATGTCCGACCGTCACTGCAGAACGCTGCGAATGTGCCTTTACGGGGAGTTATCGCCATGACGGCCTGACGGACAACATCAACGACTGGACCGGCGAGTTCCGCTATGAAAGCGGGCTGCGCATGACGTTCAGTGACACCGATCATCCGAACGCGCAGGGCTGTACGTTCCGGGGCGACGAGGGGTGGGTGCAGGTCGATCGCGGCCACATCCTCACCGAGCCCCGGTCCTTGCGGGACGTCAAGTTCGGTCCCGATGCGGTCGATCTGGTCAACGGTGCCACGGGAAGCCATTATGAGAACTTTATCCAGTGCGTGCGCAATCGCAGGGATCCGATTGCTCCTGTCGAGGCGGGCCACCAAGCCAGTTATCTCGGAATGATAGCCGAAATCTCCATCAAGTTGGGCGACACGCTGCGGTGGGATCCGCAGACGGAAACGTTTCTCGAAGATGCCGAGGCGAATGGCTTGCTCTCCGCGCCCATGCGTAGCCCGTGGAAACTAGCTTGAGACACATCTGTACCAGCGTGCCGGGGCGGTCGATAACAGCGGTCATGCACCTCGCGGAGTGCGAAGAACCGGCCATGCGGGGCGCAGTATTGCGGGGTGACATCCAAAGTCCATCGGGAGTCAAGTGTCTGCTTTCTCCTCCGAGTGATGCGACCACCGTGGCACATGTGAACGGGACTTACTGAGCGGGAAGCGAAACGGTGCGTGGCACGTTTACCACAGCGAAGATGGGCGTCACTCGACCTCCTTGATACGATGGAACCCGGAAAAAGGGACGGCAGCGGAGCAGACTCGGCTCCTGCGGCCCTGGGGGAGGCGGGGAAGAGTCCGTGATGCGGCGGCGGGCGTTGTGATTGTGGCTTGATTCAGAGAGTCAAACGATTCTTGGGAACCGCCAGAATCGACCCATTGTTGCACATGGTCGGGTGGTGACGGCTGTCGGACTTCTCCAGACGGAACGCGTTGTTCAGAGGCGGATCAGGATGGCTACGTATCAAATCCCCAAGGAATGCGGGACATGCCGTGTGATAACCGCTCGGGCAGGTAATCCGCTGGTGACAAACGACAAGACTGGAAAGAACAAGGTACTGATTCCCTGCACATCGAACGAACAGGCGCAGGAGATCTGCGACCGGATAAACCGGGGCGAGCATAACGGGACAGTGCACGCGTGACATGTGGGGCTGGCAAACACGCGGTAAGCGGGGAAATGGCGGCAGGCCTTTCATTAAACCTTGGGAACGGTCATAGTCTCTGGGACAGAGTGGAAAAGGACCGATAAACGAATTGACCGGCCAACCCGGTCGGGGCATATTGAGAGCGAGGGGCGGTGCCGGGGCGGGAGCGGTCGAAATGGGGCCGTCCAAGCCCGGTAACAAAGGAGTGTATTCCGAATCGATTCGACCTAACTCCGTTGAGGCACCCGGCGGTCGATGTTGGATGGCCGGGCGGCGGCGGGTAAAATGGAGCCGTCGGACGTGTTCAGCAATGGAACGATTGCGCCCGTTCGGGATCGGTCCCAATAAGTGATTCACTTGGAGGCCAAGCTCTTAGTACGCGGTGTATTGACTGCTCAGAACGATGATGCCGAGCGAGAAGCTGCCATGCTGCTCTTGGCCGAACCCAAAATCGACAGCATCGTTCGCCATCGACGTGTCCTAGTCCTTGGTGGTTTGGTACTCGTGGGCCAAGTATTCGTATTGCCACGCGGCTGGGGATGCGGTGTTCTTTCCGGATTCATGCTTTTTTCCCTGGGGATCTATGGGATTGCGTTACAGAAGTGGCGAACCGATCCAGGCCTTTGGATGCTCGCGGTGCTGTTAACCGTGACCCTTGGCCCGTCTTGGGCATACTTTGAGTATCTCCATTGGCACTCAGTCTTCACGCCACCGCTGGCGAATCAAGTTGAGCGTGTCGCAGCTTGGGATAAGATCCGGATGTCCGTCGATGCGGTCATCGGGCTCTTGCTGATGGAACGAGCAGTGAGGCTCGCAGTGAGCGTGGCGATCGAGAATTGGCGGCGGACACGAGCGAATCGTCAGAAGCCGGACATGACATCGCCATGGCGTGTGTAACAACTTCATCCAGGTGAATGGCAAATCCCATCGGTTCTCACGGCGGCATATTGGCATCCACTGGGGGATTCCATGCCGAACATGCACGCTGGAACGAGACGCTTGCCGATCTCACCAAATTAATCGAGTTGCAGCCCGAGCGAATGGACTGCTGGTATAAGCGATGCCTGGCGCGGTTGAGCGGCGGGCAAGTGGACGAGTACCGCCAGGACTGCGGCGAAATGCTCCAACGGGTCGGCCAAACCGACAACGCCGGTGACCATTTCTTTGTGGCCTGGGCGTGTGTCCTGGCACCGGACGCGACCACGGATTGGGCGACGGCTGTCGCACTCGCTGAAAAGTCTGTCCAGGGCGATCCTCAGTCAGCGATGTGCTTGAACGCTTTGGGCGCAGTGCTCTATCGCGCCGGGCGGTTCGACGAGGCGCTCGTGCGGTTGTCAGAGGCCGCCGCCCTGGTCGAGCAAACAGGCGCGGCGAGCAACTTGTCGCCCGCCTACCCTTGGTTCTTCCTGGCCATGACCCAGCATCGCCTCGGCCATGCCGAGGAGGCGAAGCAGTGGCTCGATAAGGCCGTGACGTGGACGGACAAGGCTCTCGCCGACGCCGACCAAGGCACCACGGACCTTCCCTGGAACCGCCGCCTGACGCTCAAACTGTTGCGTGACGAAGCCACGACCCTGCTGGGCGTAACATCCCCCACCACCGAGCGAGCACCCGAGCCCGCGGGGAAAATGGAGGAGGCGCAGGAATTGCCACAGTCCGCGCCGCACCGGAGGCGGCGAAAGAAGAGGAGCCACCGAAGTGAAGCCAAGCCTCGGACCAGCAATACGTGCCGGCTTCCAGCCGGCATCCTGTTTGCCACCACGTTCACGTGGTGGTGTGAGGTACCCAGACACTCTTCTCAGCTCGCTTCAGCGAGGCTTCTCGAACTGCCTTCAGGCGCCGGTGCCTGTGGTGAATGCCCGATGCCTAAAGGACGACGAGCAAGTCCGGCTGAAGCCGGCTGACCAACATGAGCCGAACGTTTGGAAGACCGCCGATTGTTGAGCCTGAGCCCGCTTGACAGCATCCCGGCACTCAATAGCAATCCGGGTGCTACGGCTTCACTCTATCTGGATTTCGACGGCCACTTCCAGGCGGTCTGGAGTTCTTACACCAATATCACGACGCCAGCGTACGATGTCGATGGCGATGCCACGACGTTCAGTGACGAGGAACTGGCAAACATCCAAACCATATGGGAGACCGTTGCGGAGGATTACTCTCCGTTCAATATCAACGTTACGACCTTGGAACCGTCGGTGCTGCGCCTGGTGTGCCGAGTGACAACGCCAACAAGGTCGCCATGCGGGTGGCCATCGGTGCCGGTTGGCTCGGCGACGGCTACGGCGGGATAGCTCAGTACAATTCGTTCACCAATTCACTCCCCAATGTCGTTTACGTTTTAAGGAAACACGCGACGCAGAAATTGTCACAGGCTTGACGTCGGGTGATTACTATCTGTCTGTGATGAGCACGGGGGGGTATGGCGGAATTGGCCAGTATACAGTTAGCGTCGATGCTCCACCTCCTCCGCCCGTCGCCTTAATCTCTTTTCCGGCAATCGCTTGCGACGAATTCTGTCTTGGCCGGCCGCTTTCCAAATTCTCCATGAGTTCTTTGGCGTTCGTTGCGTACCCAGGCATTCTAGATCAGGTTCTGTATCAAGGTTTCACTGCTGGAAGGGCTACGTACCAACGATCCGTTTCCCTGGGCCCATATCACTGCGACTCGGAGATTCGACGAACGCCTTCAACTGCTTCAGTCGATGTCCCTTGTCGCTCGGCATTCTGCGCCTCGTTCCGCCCGAGACTTCGTCATCCAAGTGACGGGTGCATATGCTGCAGAACAACGACACAAGGTGCACTATGTCCTGTGAATGACAGACTAACTCCGTGTGTCTGTTGCCGTTTGCCAAAGCTATCGCCATAATGTCCGTATGAGCACCGACTCTCCAGACATCTTTGATGCGGCTTTAAACTTGCCCGATGCAGATCGGGCGAGTCTGGCGTACCGGTTACTTCAAAGCCTGAGACCTCCAGGCGGTATCAGCGACGGCGACGCCGGGTTCGAAGCCGAGCTGGAACGGCGTGTCGCGGACTATGACGCGGGGAAGACGGAGGCTTGCGATTGGGACGAGGTTGCGGCACGCCTCCGCAGGACTCTACGGCAAAGAACTTCCTCGTGAGACCGCGCGTACTCGCAGAAGCGGAGGCCGAATTGCTCTCCGCCACGCTCTATTACGAAGACCGTCAGCGCGGGCTCGGGCAGGACTTCTACGAGCGGGTAGCCAGCACGATGGCGGGAATTGCTCAAGATCCACTGCGGCACCCAGTCTATGAGGGGAAGCGTTGCCCACGCAGCTTCCGACGTGCTGCAGTAGGGCGATTTCCTTACTTCGTTGTCTACGACGTGCGGGCAGACGAAACGCTCGTCATCGCCGTGGCGCATGCAAGTCGAGAGCCCGGTTACTGGGAGCGCCGAGACGCCTAACGGCCGATCCCCGACGGGCCGAATGGTCCCGCGCACCGAGAATGGACTCACCCCAGAACAGTCTCGGGGGGAGCGGGAGACGATGTCCCCTGTTGCTCGGCATTCTGTGTCTCGCTCCGCCCGGATTCTCGTCATGCGAGAGACAATGTAGGCCTCAGGCCTGCGATCTTAAACGCAAGTCCAGCGTTCGGGCCCGTGATCGCGCTTTCAAAATCCAGGCCTTGCCATATAATCCACGCTTAATCCCCTGCGCATTGACCGTAATCATCCACTCGCCGCGCGAATTCAGGTGTATCAGTTGCGGCGCCCGCGACGTCTTGGGGGTCCTATAGGCGACAGCTCTCGAAGGGTGCGGGAGGAACTTACCGCGAAGCTGAAACGCTATCGCAAGGCTCGGCAATAGCCGCGTTGCGCCGCATGGTTCAACGGATAATTTCCAGGTTGCGTCCCCGCTTACGCCGCACGAATCCGGCTAACGAGTATTTGAACCGCTGAAGTTCACGGAGGTCACTATGGCACGAAGATCGAAGAAGAAAACAGACGAGATCCGTTTGCTGAAAGCGCGTGCTCGCAAGCGCGGACGCACCGCGTCTCAACCGACTATTGCTCCCATCGGCTTAACCTCAACCTCATTGGATGGCCTGAAAGACCGCGACTCATTCGTGTCCCAAAACGTTCGCGTCGATCCGGACGAAGCGGCGAAGCAAGACGATCGGATTCTGCGGTTTCGAACGGCGTGCGGATGTTGGGTAATCGGCGAGTTCGAGCGGGCAGCAGCCTCGTTTCGCGAGGTGTTGGAGCTGGACCACGATGATCCGCATTTTTCCCGCTACTGGCTGGCGTCATGTTTGTTCCAGTTGGGATCGTCCGACGAGCTGGACGAACTGCTACAACAGCACGACGACAATTCCGGAATCTGGCGGTTTGCTCGGGCGCTGCATGCGTTCCGCCAGCACGGCGACACCGAGGACGCCCAGCGCATGCTGGTCGAGGCCGACCATCGGGAGCCGGGATTTGAACGCTACCTGTTGCAGGACGAAATTGTCGACGCCCGTCGCGAGGTGCAATTCGACGCGGGTCCCGCCGGGCGGGCATTGGGTTGTGCCCGCCTGTTCTTGCCGGCATGGCGGGGGGTACCAGGTGCGGCAGCGTGGGCGCGGCGGGTCCTCAAAGTCCCGCCCATCGGCGTCGATCCGGACGAGAACAAGAAGCAGACACCCTGATTTTGGCTCAGCGCAGATTCAACGGTTTTCGGTGCGTCACATCCCACGAACCGTGTGTGTCGTCTCCTCGACTGCACTTTGCGAACAATTCCTGGGAGGCGAGAACCGGACTAGAGACTTCCCCGAACTGCCACAGGTCTGTCAGACCTGGGTGGGATAGGCCCACGGAGGAAACGGCTCGCATTTGCCCCATTTGTATGCACTGGCCACGCCCCGTTTCTTGCCGAGGTGGGCTTCACCCAAGCGAGTTGCGAGATCCCTGCTAGTGGGTGGGTTTAACGCGAAGGGACGAGGTTCAGTTCACTGGCCCCGGTCGGTCAGCCCGACGAACGCAGCGGTTGAAACGCGATTGCCGCAGCAGTCGTCTACCTGAGTCACGAGCGGATTCGGCATCGACGGCACAAGATGCGGTCAGCTCTAAAATCGACACTGAGAAGCTGGACGCTTGATACCCAGCGGAGGGCAACCGACTAGTCTCCGAGGCTCTGCAAGATCATCGCGGCGATGTCGTGGTTGTTGTTGTCTTGCATGAGCAGGTGACATGCACAGGCAGCACGGGTCAAGTCGATTCCAGTGTGTCGCATATTCGCTTCTCTGTCGGCGCGGAGGGGGCGTACGGAATCGATGAGCTGAAGATCGGCACGACCTGGCAATCGGTCACTTCGATAGGCCATCGAGCTGGGCCACGGGACAGACCACCCCGTCCGGCTGCCAGGCTTCGAGTTCCTTCAAATCGAGTTGGCGTTTCGAGTTCATGTAGCCGTGCGGCTGGCGATAGAAAGTCTACGGGCCGTTCAGCGCAGAGTATCTCGCAATTCCGGACAGCAGTCCCCGATCGAACCTGCGGGTCGCTGCGGGTAACAGGATGATTCGGGGCGAGTTCCGCAGCGGCGCCTCCGCGGGTTGCCTAGCTGCCAAAGATGGCGGTAATTTTGCCAGAAACGGCGGTGCATTTCCAGCTATCTGTCGTAAACTGACCGGACGATGCACGGTTCCAACCCAGGCAGGAGAAACAGATGAGCAGCACGCGGAAAGATGATCTGATCGTCGTTGCTGGAGCCGGGGGATTCATCGGGGGAGCTCTGGTCCGCTATCTTGCTGAGCGGGGGTTCATGTGCATTCGAACCGTCGACAAGAATCCGCTCCCCGAGTGGTATCAGCGCAGCCCGGGGGTGGAGTGTCTGTGCCTTGACTTACGCGACGAGGGTAACTGCCGAAGGGCCTGTGAGGATGCGATCGAGGTCTACAACCTGGCCGCCGACATGGGCGGAATGGGGTTCATCGAACGATTCCGTATCGAGTGCCTGCGCAGTATCCTGATCAACACGCATATGCTCGAAGCGGCCTATCAAGCCGGAGCCCAGCGTTATTTCTTTTCCTCGTCGGCCTGCGTCTACAACACGGATCTGCAACAAGACCCGCGGGTACAGGCTTTGAAGGAATCCGATGCGTATCCAGCGATGGCCGAGCGCGGTTACGGCTGGGAGAAGCTGATGTCGGAGATGTTCTGCCAGGAATACTGGCACGAACGGGGGCTGAAGACCGCGATCGCCCGCTTCCACAATGTCTACGGCCCTTACGGTACATGGGATGGCGGCCGTGAAAAAGTCGCCGGCAGCGATTTGCCGCAAGGTCATCGAGGCCAAGGACCGGGCGCCGATGCACTCGAGATCTGGGGCGATGGCCACCAGACTCGGAGCTTCATGTACATCGATGGCTGTACCCGGGGCATTGACATGATCATGCATCGCGATGAACTGATCGCGACGCCGATCAACCTGGGCTCCAGCCAGTTGGTGTCGATCAATGAGCTGGCGATCGTTGCCGAAGAGATCGCCGGTGTCCAGCTGAAACGCACATACAACCTGGATGCACCCCAGGGAGTCGCTGGTCGCAACAGCGACAATACGATGATTCAGAAGATCCTGGGCTGGGAACCGGACACGCTGCTTCAGGGTGATGCAGTTCTTCAGTCCGCCTCACATGCACATGGACTGCTATTTTTCCCGCGGCAGCGTGGCCAGCGAGGGAAGCATTCCGCGTGGGGAATGGGTACAGGTGGTCCACGCGTATCGGGAGAACGAGTCGCTCGTGTATGTGAATGGCCGGCTGGCTGGTTCGAACACGGAGGACGGTCCCCCACTGGCCATCAAGACTCCGGCGCGATTCTGGATCGGCGGCTGGTATGACAACTACACCTTTGTCGGCGAAATCGACGAGGTGCGCATCTCCAAGGTGACGCGTTCCGCCGAGTGGATCCGCCTGCAATACGAGAACCAAAAACCCATGCAGACGCTTGTGGGACCGCTCGTGCAGCCCGGCAACGAGTTCAGCGTGTCACCGGAAAGAGCCGTCGTAGAGGAAGGCCAAAGTGCTGAGTTCATCGCCAAAGCGGGTGCCGCGGAGAAGGTTTACTGGGTGTTGAAGCGCAATGGCCGTGAAGAGGTCGTCGCGACCGACCGCTTTCGCTTCGCCTTCCCTGCCGGTCGTGTGAGCGGTGATGCGACGGCCACACTTCAGTTGAAAGCCGTTTACGCCGACGGGGTGAAGACCAAGGACATCGCCATCGCCGTCAAAGAAGCCATTCCTGAGCCGGTCTTCACGCTCAAGGCACCGGCAACGTGGGATGGACGTGCGACCATCGAGGTGGAGGTGCAGATCGCGAATCTCCGAGCGATGCAGGCCAGGAACGCAGGTGAATTGAAGTTCGAGTGGAACGCCGGACCGTTCGCGGTTATCAAGGAAGTGGTGCCCGGCAAGCTGCGACTGCTCGCGCGCAGAACAGCGGCCACCTCACGGTCTCGGCCACGGTGAGCAACGGCGGCCAGGCCGTCACGCAGAGCGTCTCCGTCGAGGTCACCGAGCCGAAGAGTGATGCCTGGGTGGCGCGGGTGCCCGCCAAGGATGAGAAACCGGAAGACGGGCAGTGCTTTGCACGAGACGACAAGAACCAAGGCACGCTGCATTACACCGGCAAGCTTGACGCTGCCGCCGACAGTGTCTTTGTGAAGCTCTATGCCGACGACAAGCTCATCGAAACGGAGACAGCCAAGCCCGGCGCGGACATGACTTACGCCCTGGCCGTGAAGCTGAAGCCGGGACTCGTCAGGTACCGCACCGAGTTCGGAACGACCGTCGGCGGCAAAGACACGGTTCTGCATGCCGCGACCAACCTGGTCTGTGGCGATGCCTTCATCATCAACGGCCAGTCCAACGCCGTGGCCACGGATTGGGGCGAAGAGGAACCCACGTTCCACAGCCCGTGGATCCGCAGCTACGGCAGTATGTCCGGAAACCCAGACGGCATCCGGCTGTGGGGCGAAGCCGTCCATCGCAGCCGCGATGGCGAGAAGCTGCAGATCGGCTATTGGGGCATGGAACTGGCCCGCCGCCTGGTGGAAGACCAGCAGATTCCCATCTGCATCATCAACGGCGCCGTCGGAGGCACACGCGTCGATCAGCATCAGCGGAACCCCGAGAAACCTGCCGACACCCAGACGATCTACGGGCGGTTGCTGTGGCGCGTGCAACAAGCAAGGCTTACGCACGGCATCCGTGGCATCCTCTGGCACCAGGGTGAGAACGACCAGGGCGCTGACGGGCCGACCGGCGGCTTCGGTTGGGAGACCTACCGCCAGTACTTCATCGACATGTCGGCGGGATGGAAGCACGACTATCCCAATGTCCAGCACTACTACATGTTCCAGATCTGGCCGAAAGCTTGCGCGATGGGTGTCGACGGCTCGGACAACCGCTTGCGGGAGGTGCAGCGGCAGTTGCCCACTGCGTTCTCCCGGATGAGCATCATGTCCACGGTGGGCATCGACCCGCCTGGCGGCTGTCACTACCCGGCCGCCGGTTACGCCGAGTTCGCCAGGCTGATCTGCCCGCTGATCCAGCGCGACCACTACGGCAAGTCGTTCGCGACCAGCATCACCCCGCCCGATCTCCGGCAGGCTTACTATGCGAGTGACAAGCGGGACCAGGTCGCGTTGGAGTTCGACCAGCCCGTCACGTGGGACGATGCCCTGGCGAGCCAATTCTATTTGGACGGCGAACCGGGCCGGGTCGCGTCCGGCACCGTATCCGGCAACACAGTCACGATCCAATTGACCGCCGCCTCGACCGCGACGGGCATCACGTATCTCGACAGCAAGTCGTGGGACCCGAAGAACGTACTCCGCGGAGAAAACGGTATCGCCGCGCTGACGTTTTACGACGTACCCATCGCGACACGACAGAAGTGGGCTGGTGCAGCAAGTCATTCGAACGATTAAGAAAAGGCACGACGATGAAAAGTAAAACACACATGAGGCTCGGCTGGCTGCTCGTCGCAACAGCAATCGGAGTTGCGACTTCAAACGCGGAGGACAAGGCCGGCACCATCACTTCGCACTCCCAAGGGCTGCACGGCTACATCGGCTTCGGCCACGAACCGCTGCCGGCCGACGGCGGCTACACCGCTGGCATGGGCTTTTATGCGGCGGTCTGGCCGCTGGTGGATCAGCCGCTGGCGGATTTTCAGATTGGACTCCCGAGTGCATGGATCCAGCCGGACAATTCCGACAACAAGGACAAGCCGCTGGCGCCAGAAGGCACGCTCGCGCGGACCTGGAAGGAGCGCGGTCCGACGTGGGATAGCGTTTTTCAGACGGTGGAAGGCGGTCTCGGCTACTGGGCCGGCAACCACTTCCGGTATGGCCCGCCCAAGTTCAGCATGAACGCCACGCCGCAGTGCTACGACTACGAAGTCGGTTCGCCAGGTTGGTCGTTTTTCTACGACAACGAGGCGCTGCCGGACAATCGGCTCGGCATCGCGCAACTAAGCAATCGGCTTCTGATTCCTCCCGACGCGCTGCCGTTCCAAGGCAATCCCAACGGCGAATTCCTCGGCTACTCGTGGATGGCGCTGCCGTTCACCGATCCGACCACGGGCGATCCGCCCACGGGCGATCAGAGTTGGACCTGTTTCCTCAGCGCCGCCAACTTCAAAGGCCCCATCGCCTATTACATCCCCGAGACGTGGAGCAAGATCGGCAAGCTCTTCAACTACCCATTCATTTACGGCCGCGGCCTCGACGCTCGCCCCGGCATCATGGGCGGCGGCGCGATGGAGATCAACACTGTGCCCCGCTTCGATGCGAAGGACGCGCAAGGCACGACCTACTCGAAGCTGCCGAAGCTCCAGTGGCCTGTGGACAAAGAGGGCCGCGCGTATCTTGTGCAAGATGTCACCTACTACTCGAAAGCCGCGATCTACGACGCCTTCAAGGTCTGGCGCGACGGCGGTATCGACTGCTCCGGACGTTTCGACGCGAAAGGCGCTTTCCAGCCCAAGCTCAACACGCGCACGACGCGTTACGACCAGGCCGGCAAGAAGTTAGTCGGCGTCGAGCGCGCCTTCGACACGCGCATCTTCGAGGGCAACGTGTGGGGCTTGCAATGGTCCGCCAACGACTTGGCCGCCAGCGGCCACTTCCCGCAATACTACAAGCACGTCGGTGAAGAACGCATCGCTGTCGCCGAAACAGATGTGCCGGCGGAAACCAAACTGCAGGCCCAGCAGTTCAAGCTGGCCGAGCCCGGCGTTCCCTACACGTCGCCAACCCAAGGCGCCTGGACGAAGCCCGGCCCGAAACTCGGGCCGTTCACCGTGACGCTCGTGGATGGCTCCGTCGTGACCTACTCGTGGTATCGCTTCGTGGACCAGCCGTCATTCCGGCAATACGACTGGAGCGACGAGAAAAAGGCCAAGCTGCAATCCTTCGTCGAGAAACTCCATGCCAGCTGGCCGATTGACCGCGACTACATGGCGCCCCCCACCCGCGGCAAGCTGGTCGCTCTGGACCCGGCCCTGCTCGTGATTCCGCCCAAGGGCCTGGAGACCGGCTACGTACCCATCGCCACGCGTCAGGAATGGGGCAACTCGGTGACACAACCGCGCGGCCAATAACAGAAAACGAATTGAGGATCGATCTTCACCATGAAACGACGAACCTTCGTTAAGACTGCGGGGCTGACAACACTCAGCGCCTGCCTGCCCGGTCCCATTGGCCAAGTCCTTCCCGCCCAGGCCGCGGAATCCCGCCTCTCGGCCAACGGACCGCTCTCGGGTCGGCGGGTGCTTACGTTCAACTCGGTCATTCGCGTGAACCAGATCGAGGTCACGCGCACCCAAAACGAAGGTTTTGATGAGTATGACCGCCACTCGCCGGAAAACATCCAGGCGCTGCGGGCGGCGTTTGCAGCGGGCTGGCCGGGGGCGCCGATGACTTGGGCATTGAGCTGGCGGGCCTTGGAAGACCCGCGGCCCAACTACCAGGCTGCCCGCCGGCTGGTGCGCGAGTTCCACGATCAGTATGGCGACGATGTGACGTTCATCCCCGGCGCCTATTTCGCCAACATGTACAATTCGCGCGAACAAGTGAACCGCGACATCCACGAGGCGCTGGCCAAGGTGAGCGAGCTCATGGGCGGCGGTTTCCGCCCGAAGAGTTTGCTGGCTGGTTTCCTCTCGGCGGCCAACCAGAAATACCTGGCCGAGCAGGAGAATATTCACGTCTGCCAAGGCAATATCTGGAGCCAGTTCGGCATTGATAACGGCGACGGCGACGGCTCCATCAGTTATCCCTATTACCCGTCCACGGAACACTTCTGCAAACCGGCCCAAGGCCGAGAGGATTTCATTGATTGCGTGAGTCTGGACGGCTGGACCGTGGACTTCATCTCCGCGCGCCGGCTTGGCCTGGGCAAGTACAAGGTGGGCGAGAAAGAGCAGGGCTACAACAGCCGGTTCGGTGTCGGGCCCATTGAGACCATCGGTTGGTATGGGCCGGAGAAAGGTCTGCAGCAGATGCTGGCCTGCACGGCGGCGCACTTCGACGCCGGCTACAACCTCAACCAGTGGGCGTGGGTGACCAATTGCTGGGAAGTCTCCCTCGTGCCGCAAGTCGAGAACCTGCCGGTGCTCACGCGGTGGCTTGAGGGCATTCGCACCCGTTGGCCCAACGCGGAATGCCTCACCCAGGGCGATTTCGGGAACCTCTGGCGCCGGCACTATCCCGACAACGCCCAACTGGACTACCGCTTCGTGCAGCGCGGCACCGGCGTTGGTTGCAGCGATGCCAACCTCGAAATCCGCTGGTTCATGAATCGCCAGTTCCGTCTGGCGCTGCTGCGCGATTGCGAGCAGTCATCGCCGGAAACCGTGATCGACTTCACCCGCTATGATCGGCCTGCCCGCGAACCGCAGGACCTGGGCCGCAACTGGAGCCTGCTGGGGCAGATCAATCAAAAGCAAACCCGTCCGCAAGACCAACCCTGCGTCCTGACGGCCTTGCCCGAAGACGACCGCGCCCTGATCCGGTCGGTAATTCCTGATCTGGGCGTTTGAACGAATCGATACCCACGCACCTCGTAATACGACAACCACAAATCCATGCAGGACCATCAACCTAACCAATGTTCACGAGTGGGCCGGCGGGCTCTGGCCGTCTTGCTCGTTGCTCTTGCATTACCAAGTGGTCTCTTGCCGGGCAATGAAATTGGTTCCGCTGCTTCCGTGGCGGCGAACCCTGCCGGAAAACTGGCGGAACCAGCCAGGGCCGATGATCGGCTGTCGCCCGCCGCCTTCGCCGATCCGCCGCTCCAGAACCGGCCGGGCTGTTTCTGGGCTTGGCTCAATGGTTCCATTACCGCGGAACAAATCACCCGCGACCTTGAGGCGATGAAACAAGGGGGCATGCGGGGCGGCGAGATTTGGGACGTGGCCGCGTACGCCGACCCGGACCACCGGGTGCCGGCCGGACCTCCGTTCCTCGGGCCGGAATCCACGCGGTTGATTGCCCATGCGATCCGCGAGGCCGACCGGCTCGGGCTGGAACTCGGCTTGGTCGCGTCGAGCGGTTGGAATGCGGGCGGGAACTGGATCAAGCCGGAGCACGCCGGCAAGGGACTCTATCATTCAACCACCACGGTGAAGGGACCCACGGGTTTTCACGACGCGCTGCCATTGCCCGAACTGCCGAAGAATTGTCCGCGTGATGAGCAGGGTCGGCCAAGCTACCTTCGCGAAGTGGCGGTGCTGGCGGTGCCTGACAATCCAACCAAGACCATCGCCGGCGGGAACCAGGTCATGGACCTGACAACGAAGGTCGAAGCCGACGGCAAGTTGCGTTGGGAGGTGCCTGCGGGGGACTGGGCCATCTTGCGCTTCGTCTGTTTGAATCACGGGCAACAGTTGATCGTGCCAAGTCCGAATTCCGGCGGCCCCATGATTGATTTCTTCGATCCGCGTGCCACCGAGTTTCATCTCCGCCACATCGCCGGCACGATTCTCAAGGAACTGGGACGCGAGTCGTTCGCAGGGACCAGCTTCCAGACGATGGAATTTGACAGCATGGAACTCGACGGCTTCACGCCCTGGACGGAAACCATGGCCGATGGGTTTCAACGGCAGGTGGGTTACCCGGTGATCGGCTTCCTGCCTTTCCTAACCGGTTGGAAACTGGCCGATCCCGCAGCCCAGGAGCGGTTTTTCTATGATTGGAAGAAGTTCGTGAGCGACCGGTTGATCGAGTCGCACTACGCGACGGGTCGCAAGGTTCTTCAATTCTACGGCGTGAAGCTCATCGCCGAAGCCGGCGGACCGGGGCCGCCGATCTGGGATTCCAATCCCGTGGACGGCATCAAGGCGGCTCGGCGCCGTGGACATTCCGCGCGGCGAGTTTTGGATCCGGCATCGCGGGATTTTCCTGGTCAAGGAAATCGCCGCCGCGGCGCATGTCTATGACAAGCGGCTGGTGGATGCCGAGTCCTTTACCACCTGGCGGCGTTGGGTGGACGGGCCGTTGAATCACAAGGAACTGGCCGACCGTGCCCTGTGCGAGGGTTTGAATTGTTTTTCGGGACACACCTTTGCCAGTTCGCCACCCGAGGCTGGGCTTCCCGGCTGGGCCTATCATGCCGGCACGGATATCAATCCGGCGGCGACCTGGTGGCCGATGGCCCGCGGGTTAATGGACTACCTCGCGCGGTGCTCTTACATGCTTCGCCAGGGCTGGTTTGTGGCCGACGTTTGTTATTACTACGGCGACCAGGCGCCGAATTTCTTCCCGCCTTTGTGCAATGTGGAGGAAAAACCGCTATTGGACGGCCTCGCCCCGCAGAACGATTTTGATGTCTGTTCATCGGAGGCGGTTCTCCAGCGCATGCGCGTGGAAAACGGCCGGCTCGTGCTGCCGGATGGGATGAGCTATGCCGCGCTGGTGCTGCCGGAACAGGATCACATTCCGCCGGAAGTCATCAGGAAAATCCACGCGCTCGTGGCCGACGGGGCAACGGTGATCGGCCACCGGCGGCCGACCCGCGCCCCGGGTCGGCGAAGTTCCGAACAGGAGAACCAACAAGTGGAGCAGTTAGTCAAAGCGCTTTGGGGTGCGGACGAACCGGGCGGGCCAGCGGTTCAAGTCCGGTCCATGGGCCGCGGCCGGTTTGTGATCGCCCGTGATCGCACCAAGGCGCTCCGGGAAATTGGCGTCGGCCCGGATTTCGAAATCGCCGGGCGCGGCGAACCGGATCTCGGTCCGCTGGATTTCGTCCATCGCAAGACGGGCGATGACGAGTTCTATTTCATCCGCAACAAGACCAAGGAGCCGCAAGCACTGACCTGCCGTTTCCGGGTCGTGGCGGAAACCACCGGGCAGACGCCCGAATTCTGGTGGCCCGATTCAGGCCGCCGCAGTGTTTGCCGCGGTTGGAAAGCCGTCGCCGGCGGTCACACCGAGCTACCCGTGGAGCTTGGTCCCCTGGGGTCGGTGTTTGTGGTGTTCCGCAAGGGCGGTGGCACGGGCAATGATCTCGACGCACTCGCTCGCGACACCTTTCCTGCGGCCGAAACTCCCGCGGCCTTGACTCTCGACGGGCCATGGCAAGTCGAGTTTCCCGAAGGCTGGGGCGCGCCGCGCGCGGCGAGCTTTGAGAAACTGCAAAGCTGGACCGAGTCCGACCATGAAGGGATTCGGTCCTTCTCGGGCATCGCCACCTATCGGAAGTCGTTCGAGTTGCCCGGCTCGCTGGCTGACAAGGACAGGTTGTTCCTTCAACTGGGCGACCTGGCCGAAATCGCCGAGGTCACGCTCAATGGCAAGCGGATGGGGCTGGCGTGGCTGCCGCCCTATCGGATCGAGATTTCCGGGGTCGCCCGTGCCGGCGCGAATCAGTTGGAGGTTCGCGTCGCCAATCTCTGGGCCAACCGGTTGAACGCCGATTCGCTGCTGCCCGAGTCGCGCCGTTTCACGCGCAGCAACCTCGACCGGATTCAAACCGATCCAACCTCCGATAGCAGTTTTGGCCGTGTTCCGCACGGCAAGACCCGGCCCGTTTACACCGAATTACCCCCGCTGATGAAGTCGGGCCTTTTCGGTCCGGTCAGGATTATCACACCCACAAACTGAGAGAATGACACGAGACAAAGCATGATGAAAACCTCTCTTCTTACTGTCGCCCTTGTGACCCTCTTCTCCGCGCCGCTTCCGGCTTTGGCCGCCGGCAAGAACCAGCCATTGACGATACCCGACTTCACCAAGGGCGATGCCATTCCTGCGAACGCAGAGCACGACTGGAACCTCGGCCCCACGGGGCTGCGCGGCTGGATGTTTTGCGACAAGATGGTGACCACCGATGCGCGGCAGATTTCCATTACCCAGGTGGAGAAGGGTTCTCCCGCCGATGGCGTTTTCCTCGTCGGCGACGTCATTCTTGGAGTCGGCGGCAAGCCGTTTTCGTACGACCCGCGCACCGAGTTTGGTAAGGCAATCACCGCCGCCGAATCGGAGGCGGGCGGAGGGAAGCTGACGGTGACCCGCTGGCGGGCGGGCAAGGCAGAAGAGGTCGTCGTCAAACTCCCGGTTCTCGGCAGCTACAGCGCCACGGCGCCATTTGACTGCCCGAAATCCACACGCATTCTCGAGCAGGGGTGCAAGGCGCTGGCCGAAAAAGTGGCGAAATCCTCGCATCCAGAGGATCCCATTGTGCGTTCCCTCAATGCGCTTGCGTTGCTGGCCAGCGGAGATCCCGCCTATCTTCCGCTGGTCAAGAAGGAAGCCCAGTGGGCGGCGGGCTACTCGTCCCGCTCGATGCAGACGTGGCACTACGGCTACGTCATGATCCTGCTCGCCGAGTACGCGCTGGCGACCGGCGATCAGTCAGTCGTGCCGGGCCTGCGGCGTCTCGCGCTCGAGGCGGCGAATGGCCAGAGCGCGGTCGGTTCGTGGGGCCACGGATTCGCGAGACCCGACGGCCGCCTCGGCGGCTACGGGATGATGAATTCTCCGGGAGTGCCGCTGACCATTTCCTTGGTGCTGGCTCGGGAGGCCGGTGTGAAAGACCCCGAGTTGGCCCGCGCCATCGAACTCAGCGCCCGGCTGTTGCGGTTCTACATTGGCAAAGGGGCGATTCCCTATGGCGACCATCACCCGTGGATTGAGACCCACGAAGACAACGGTAAGTGCGGGATGACCGCCGTCCTGTTCAACCTGCTCGGCGAAGCCAACGGCGCGGAGTTCTTCTCCCGCATGAGCGTCGCCTCCCACGGACCGGAGCGCGACACGGGACACACCGGTAATTTCTTCAACATCCTCTGGGCGATGCCCGGCGTCGCCCAGTCCGGACCGCATGCGACGGGGGCGTGGATGCAGGAGTTCGGCGCCTGGTATTTCGACCTCGCACGGCGCTGGGACGGCACGTATTCCCATCAGGGTCCGCCCGAGCCGGGTCACGACAGCTACGGCGGTTGGGACTGCACCGGCGGCTACCTGCTGGCCTACGCGATGCCGCTGCAGAAGATCAACCTGACCGGCAAACGCCCGGGCGTCACCCCGCAGTTGGACGCCGCTGCGGCGCAAACACTCATCCTCGATGGCCGTGGCTGGGACAACAAGGACCGCCACAGCGCCTACGATAAACTCAGCGCGGAGCAGCTCTTGGAGCGCCTCGGCAGTTGGTCGCCAGTGGTTCGTGAGCGGGCCGCGATGGCGCTGGGCCGCCGCCAGGAGGTCTCCATTCCACCTCTGCTGAACATGCTGGAGTCTCCCACGCTGAATTCCCGCTACGGTGCCTGCCAGGCCCTGATCGCACTGCACGGGCGTGGAGCGCCGGCCATTGAAGCACTGCGGAAAACATTGGCGGAACAAGATCTCTGGCTGCGCATCAAGGCCGCCGAAGCGCTAGCAGCTATCGGCGCCCCCGCCATGCAGACGGTTCCGCAACTCCTCAAGCTGCTGGCTCAGGTGAACCCGCAGAGCGATCCGCGCGGCATGCAGCAGCGGTATCTGTCCTTCGCCCTCTTCGATAGCGGCGGGATGCTGAGCCGGTCGCTTGAAGGCGTGGATCGCGAGGCGCTTTACGAGGCCGTGCGGGCCGGGCTGAATAACCAGGACGGTCGCGCCCGGGGCAGCCTCGGCTCGGTCTATCGGAATCTCTCCTTCGAAGACATCAAGCCGTTATTGCCCGCCATCTATCAGGCGATCATCGAACCGGCTCCGAGCGGCGAGATGTTTGCCGATTCGATTCGCGTGGAGGGGCTGCGCCTGCTGGCCAAACATCGTATCGAGGAAGGAATCAGCGCCTGCGTGGAATACACCCGCGACCAGAATCCCTGGGCCAGCGAGCATCGGACACCGGAGTTGATGAAGATCCTCCTCAGCTACGGGACCCACGCCAAGTCGGTCATTCCGGAGCTGACCAAGATCGCCAACTACTTTGAAAAGGACGAAAAGGACTTTCCCAAGGAGCTCATGCTCATGAAGGCCAAGTGCGTCCGCGAAACGATCCGTGCGATCGAGGCTTCGACGGACACACCGGAACTCATCAATCTGAAATAGCCCACGGCGGCCAAGCAACCGTCGAGACACCCCGGCACCTTGAACCAAATAGGCAACCCGAGTTCAATCATGAAAAACATGATTATCACCGTCTCCCTGCTGCTCGCCGCAGCCACGCTGGCCTTTTCCCCTTCATTCGCTGGAGAACCGGAAGGTGCGGTGCCGCCGGATTTCACCGCTGGCGGAAAGAAGGATGATTCCCACGACTGGCTGCTCGGCCCCACCGGACTCCGCGGCTGGATGTTTCTCCGCCATGAAGACCTCACCGCCACATCCCGGCAAATCCTCGTCACCGCAGTGGACAAAGGATCGCCCGCCGATGGCATTGTGCAGGTCAATGACGTGATCCTCGGGGTCTTCGGCAAGCCGTTCGCTGACGACGCCCGCAGGAGTTTCGGCCACGCGATCGTCGCCGCCGAGGAGAAGACCGGCATCCTCCCGCTAACCATCTGGCGGGATGGAAAATCCTCTGACGTAGAACTCAAGCTGCAAGTGCTCGGAGCCTACAGCGCAACGGCTCCTTACGATTGCCCCAAGTCGAAGGCCATCTTCGAACAAGGCTGCCGCCTGATCGCCGAAAAAGGCTTTGAAAACGCGGACATCCCCGATCATCTCAACGCCCTCGCCTTGCTGGCCAGCGGCGATGAGAAACACCACCCCACCCTCGCCAAGTATGCCACGAAAGCCGCGGAATCCGTGCGACCCAAGGACACTTGGAATTGGTACATCGCCTATGCGAACCTCTTTCTCAGTGAATACACACTCGCCACCGGCAACAAGACGGCCTTCTCCGAACTGAAACAAACCACCCTGCGTGGCGTGAAGAACCAGTGCATGAACGGCATGTGGGGCCACGCTCCATCCCTGGCGGACGGCCATTCCGAAGGCTACGGCGGCATGAATGTGATCGCCCTGCCCATGACCATCTCACTCGTGCTCGCCCGCCAGGCCGGTGTCAGCGATCCGGCTTTGGACAAGGCCATCGACAAGTCGGCGAAGTTTCTCCGCTACTATGTCGACAAGGGGGCCATCCCCTATGGTGACCATCCGGCATGGGGAAACGCGCATGACGACAACGGCAAATCCTCGTGTGCCGCCGTGTTATTCGACCTGCTCGGTGACCGCGAAGCGACCGCGTTCAACTCCTGGATGGCCACCGCCGCCTACGATCACAGGGAGCAGGGTCATTGCGGGAATTTTTGGAACATGCTCTGGGCCATCCCCGGCGCATCGCGCAGCGGTCCGCTCGCCACCGGTGCCTACCTCAAGGAACAAGCCTGGTATTACGACCTTTCGCGCAATTGGAAAGGCGGCTTCGTCTATCAGAAAATCGAGGCCGGCGACGAAAACGACAACTACACCGACTGGGATCTCACCGGCGGCTATCTGCTCTCGTTTGGACTTTACCACAAAAGCCTCTACCTCCTCGGTAAGAAGCCTTCAGCAGCACCCGCGCTCAACACCGAAGCCGTGAAGAAAGTCATCGCGGCCGGACGCGACTGGTTCCCCAAAGGCGAAAGAAACGGCTACTACAAGAGAAACGACGAGGAACTCATCGAGGGACTCAAGAGCTGGTCGCCGGTCGTGCGCTATCATTCGGCGGAAGCCATCGGCAAGCGCGGCGGCGACTTCGCCCCCACGCTGATCGCGATGCTCGATGGCAAGGAGCGCTACGCCCGCTATGGTGCTGCGGAGGCACTCGGAAGGCTCGGCAAGGGTGCCGCATCCGCCTTGCCGCAATTGCGCCGCGCCCTCAAGGATCCGGACACATGGCTCCACATGTCTCGCCGCCGAAGCCCTCACTCGCGTCGATGACAAGGAAAGCATCGGCGACCTCTTTGCTATGTCCCTCCGCCCAACGCCCGCAGACCCGCGCCGCATGCACCAACGCGCCGCTTCCCGCGCCTTGTTTGCCCCCTACCCCGGAAACCGCGAGCCTCGCAGCATCCTCTCCGATTCGCTCGATGGCGTAGACCGCGCACAACTCCATCAGGTCATGAAGTCATTCCTGCAAAACGACGACAGCGTCGTCCGCGCCTCCATCATCCCTGTGCTCAATAGACTCAATGACCGCGAACTCGCCTTGCTGCTGCCGGACATCATCAGCGCCATCGAAACCCTCGCACCAACCAACGAAATGTGGGGAGACGACATCCGGCAGGCCGGCCTGGACATCCTCTCGCGCCACCACATCCGCGAGGGCATGGACCTCTGTGTTTCCACCATCGAGTGGCGGTGGGGAAATGACTACCAGAAGCGGCTGGAATTCCTCATGCGCTACGGCAAGAACGCCCAAGAGGTCCTGCCTCAGTTGCGCAAGAAGCGCCGGAAAGTGCGGAACAGGCGGCAAACATCAACAAGGCCATCGCTCAAATCGAAGCGTCCACCGATGAGCCGAAACTTATCAGTTTGAAGGACTTCATCGCGAACGCCAAGAAGAACAATCCCGAAAAGGAAAATCCCAACCAATAAACACCCATGAAACCAAATGGAATCCTGAAGACGATGACCGAATACAGTCCGCAAGAAGATCTGCTGCGGGTCTATCGACGCCAAGGTCACCAACGGGCGATGGTTGGTATGAACCTGTGTCCTTTCCTGGTCGAGGAGTTTGGCCGGCGGTATCCGGAGTTCAAAGGCGATTACCTCGATTTCTTCGAGGCCCCCTACCGCATCCTCTACGATCCGGGCTTTGCTTGGAACTTCGACGAGGTCTGGCGGATTCCGGGCCGCGACCGCATCGACTGGCACGAGTTCTATCCGGAGGGCTTCCAATACGCCGTGCAGTTCGACGGTTGGGGCGTGGCCCACGAGCATAACCCCAATTCGCACCACATGACACAGATGCACCATCCGTTGGTCCGCGCCGTTTCGGTGGCTGAATTGGAAGCCTATCCCTGGCCGGACTTCGAGCACCTCGACTTCTCTTACCTCGAGCCGGCGGTCGCGGCTATTCACGCCCGCAAGTTGGCAGTCTTCGTCTGGGCCGAGTGTACGATTTGGGAAACGGCCTGGTATCTCCGCCGCATGGACAGCCTTTTCGTGGACATGGCTACGGACGATCCCATGGGTGCGTTCCTGTTGGATAAGATCACCGACCTAGCCTGTTTCCGCGCGGAGAAGTTCGCCGAGGCGGGCATAGATATTCTCGGGCTCGGCGACGACATCGGTATGCAAAGCACGATCATGATGTCGGTGGACATGTATCGCAAGTGGCTCAAGCCTCGACTGGCCAAGGTCATTGCCGCAGCCAAGGCAATCAAGCCCGACATCCTCATCAGCTACCACTCGTGCGGTTACGTTCTGCCGTTCATCGACGATCTGATCGACATCGGCGTGGACATTCTCAACCCTGTGCAGCCGGAGTGCATGGACTTTGCGGAAGTGTACGCAAAGTATGGAACAAGGATTTCCTTCAACGGCACGCTGGGCACGCAGAAGCTCATGCCTTTCGGCACGCCGGAGCAAATCAAGGCGGAAGTCCGCCGCAACCTTCAGATTGCCGGTCCGCAGGGTGGCCTGTTGTGTTGTCCCACGCACATGCTGGAACCGGAGGTACCGTGGGAGAATATCGAGGCCTATGTCGAGGCGGTGAAAGAGTTCCGCCCAGTCGGCTAACGAAAGGACCGTTCTGTGCGACTGGCAACTTGGGATTGGGCGGTCATTGCCCTGTATGCGGTCGTCATTTTCGCGGTC